>NZ_JBTMZT010000034.1:0-947 GCF_054570475.1 Bacillus sp. C1 | reverse complement strand
GAGTTGAATGAACGGGCAAATCAAGTTGCTCGTGTGTTACGAGAGAAAGGTGTGGAGCGAGAAGCGTTTGTTGGGATTATGGTAGACCGCTCTATTGAAGCAATTGTCGGTGTGCTAGGTGTTTTAAAAGCAGGGGCAGCTTATGTTCCGATTGATCCAACATATCCAAGTGAACGAATTCAATATATGTTAGAAGATAGTGGTGCGAAGTATTTATTGAAACAAAAGCGGTTATATGTTCCAAAAGGATATGCTGGAGAAGTGATAGAAATTGATGATTCAACCTTATATCAAGGAGAAGCGGCGAATCTTGAACAAATAAACGAGCCGAACGATTTGGCTTATATGATTTATACGTCAGGTTCTACCGGGAAACCAAAAGGGGTTATGCTCGAACATCAAGGTGTAAGCAATTTCTGTTTAATCGCTGAAACATATGGCATTGTTCCGAATAGCCATGTATTACAATTTGCCTCTTTTAGTTTTGATTCCTCCGTAGGTGAAATCTTCCCTACTTTACTAACAGGGGCGACGCTATATATGGCACGAAAAGAGCTATTGCTTTCTGGTGCGGAGTTTGTTGCGTGGTTGAAAGAAAATAAAATTGCATCTGTTGTGTTCCCGCCATCAGTTTTACGAGCACTTCCGTATGAGGATTTACCCGATTTAACGACAATTATTACAGCGGGAGAAGCATGTTCAGCGGATTTAGTGAAAGTATGGGGAAAAGGGCGGAAATTTATCAATGCATACGGACCAACAGAAGCGACAGTAGGTAGTACAGTCGGACTATGTACAGAGGATATGGAAAAGCCACCAATTGGAAAACCAAATCATAATAAAAAGATATATATTGTCAATCGTAATCACCAGCTTCAACCGATCGGAGTGCCGGGTGAGTTATGTATTGGAGGAGAAGGTTTAGCTAGAGGGTACTGGAATCGTGC
>NZ_JBTMZT010000031.1:0-1750 GCF_054570475.1 Bacillus sp. C1 | reverse complement strand
CCCATACCGAACACGGAAGTTAAGCTCTCTAGCGCCGATGGTAGTTGGGACCTTGTCCCTGTGAGAGTAGGACGTCGCCAAGCAAGCTTAAGACGAGTCAGAATGACTCGTCTTTTTGTGTTTGTATAAAGTGAAAGTTTAATGAGTGGTGGGATACTGTTCTTTCATGCGAGATGAATTTCAGTAGATTGTAATATGTATATTACGTTAATGGTATGTGAACCATATTAGCCTTATTGAAGTTGTTTTTCTGTTATAGTAAAATAATTTCTTTAAGGTCTATATAGATATCTAATATATCGTCGGATAGAGTACAATACATAGATTCTTTCGAAGTAGAAGGATTGAATGTTTTCCTGTATCATTCAAATCTATGATAAGTAATATATGGTTAATTTGAATGTAATGTAAAGTGAAGCTGTAAAAAGATAATGTTTTAGAGAAAGGGCATATAGAATGAAGAAAATAAGTGTTGTTACTATAGTAGTTTTGTTATTTCTAGTCATCTCGTATATGTTAGTTGGGAATTATTTTTATAACTATGCATTAAATGCGAAACAAGAAAAGGAATTTCTAGATGGAAATCCTCACTTGGAGAAAACAGTAAATGTTTTAAGTGATGGAGCAGTTAGTGAAGAAACGAAAAATGCTGGATTTTTATCAAAATATCCACCGAGTACAAAAACTGTACGTTCTTTTGATGGTTTAAAACTAGCTGGCTATGAATATCGTAATCAAGCATCAAATCATAAATGGTCAATTGTAGTTCATGGGTATAATGGAAGAGCTTCGGAAATGACAACATATATTCGTCATTTCTATGAAAAGGGCTATAGTGTAGTAGCGCCTGATCTCCGCGGTCATGGAAATAGTCAAGGAGATTATGTTGGTATGGGCTGGCATGACCGTAAGGATATTATGGAGTGGATTCAGCATATATTAAAGGAAGATCCAAAAGCGGAAATCGCCCTTTTTGGTGTTTCGATGGGAGGCGCAACTGTTATGATGACTTCTGGAGAAGCGTTACCCGCCAATGTTAAGGTCATTATTGAAGATTGTGGTTATTCATCTGTTATAGATGAATTTACGTATCAATTAAAGGATCTATTCCATTTGCCGAAATTCCCTGTTATGAATGCCGCTAATACAATTACTCAACTACGAGCTGGTTATAATCTAGAGGATGGATCAGCGGTTAAACAAGTTGCGAAAAGCAAAACGCCAATGTTGTTTATTCATGGAGATGCGGATACATTTGTTCCTTTCGAAATGCTTAATGAAGTGTATAATGCTGCAAAGGTAGAAAAAGAAAAACTGATTGTGCCAGGTGCAGGTCATGGAGAAGCTGAAAAAATAGCTTCCGAGAAATATTGGAATACTTTATGGGGATTTGTTGAGAAATATATTCCAGCATAATTATAGATTTAGAAAGAACCTTTCGCTATGAAAAAGCGAAAGGTTCTTTCTTTAATATATGGAGGATGTATTGATAGGAGTTTAATATATGTGTATAAGCTGTCAAATTCAAGTGAGGAGCAAGCAATCTAGGGCATTAAAGTTTCTTTTTTATTTTTAAGAGAGAATTTGAATTTTATTTGAAAAAGGTATTGCTTTTATAATGATAAGCGTGTATTATTATACGAGTCGCCGATAGCAACAACGCAAAACGCGACAAACGAAATAAAAAACTTAGTTGACATTGAAAAACAAAAGTGTTAACATAAGGGAGTCGCAAATGAGCGACAAACAA
>NZ_JBTMZT010000030.1:0-1849 GCF_054570475.1 Bacillus sp. C1 | reverse complement strand
TAGCACACCGACAATTGCTTCAATAGAGCGGTCTACCATAATCCCAACAAACGCTTCTCGCTCCACACCTTTCTCTCGTAACACACGAGCAACTTGATTTGCCCGTTCATTCAACTCCCTATAAGTTGCCGTCGCTTCTTCAAACACAACAGCTAATCGATCTGGATGTTTCTCTACTTGTTCCTCAAACTGTTCATGAATTGTTTTCTCCCGCGTATACTCTGTTTCTGTTTGATTGAATTCTTCTAAAAGAACCTGTTGTTCTTCTTCCGTTACCCATTCAATATTTGCTAACTGGATAGTTGGATTTGTCACAACCTGTTGCAAAATTTGTTTAAAACGTCCAAACATCCGCTCTATACTCAATTGTGTAAATAAGCTTGTATTATACTCAATTGTAAATTGTAAGCCATTTTTTTCAACCGCTTCCCAAGTCATGTCAAATACGGATTTTTTCCATTCTATTTCAAATGTTTTAAAGGTAAGCCCTGGGATTTCAATTTCATTCATATCCATATTTTGCAATACAAACATTGTATCAAATAAGGAATTTCTACTTAAATCCCGGCGAATTGATAATTTATCTACCAATTCATCAAGCGAGTAATCCCCATGCTGATATGCCTTGAACACCCGTTCTTTAACTTGAGATAAAAATTGCTCAAACGTTTGCTCAGCCTGTGGATAACTACGGATAGCTAAAGTATTAACAAACATGCCGAAAATAGATTCTAAATCTGGATGGAATCGACCCGCCACTGGAGTACCAACAATAATATCTTCTTGATTTCCATACTTTGATAAGAGTACTTGATAAGAAGCCAACAATAACATATACAATGTAGCACCTTGATTTGTAGCAATTTGCTTTAATTGCTTTGTCATTTCAGGAGTTAATTCAAATAACAGTTTTCTTCCATCAAATTGTTGTACAGAGGGTCTTGGATAATCTGTAGGTAATTCCAATATTGGCAATTCTCCCGAGAACTGATTTAACCAATATTCCTCCTGTTCCTTCCATTTCGAAGTTTGTTTCATATTGTTGTGCCAAGTTGCATAATCCTTATACTGTATCGATAATTTTGACAGATTATCATCTCGATATAATTGGACTAACTCTCTGTTAAAAATATCCTTAGATATACCATCCGCAATAATATGATGCATATCGATTACAAGAATATGTCTCTCTTTCTTTAAGCGAATTAAACCAGCGCGAAATAATGGAGCATTACTTAAATGAAATGGTCTAATAAAACCAGCTATCAAAACCTCTCCTTCGTTTTCATCAACGGCTTCCATGTGCGTAAACTGAGCTTGCATTTGGGAATGAACCTTCTGTACCAATTCTCCCTCTATCAAATGAAATGATGTACGTAAAGCCTCATGTCTTTGCACCAATGCCTCAATAGCTTTCTGAAGGCGTTGAACATCTAAAGGTCCTTCCACCTCTAATACTACTGGTAGATTATATGCACACCCCACACTCTCTAACTGTTGAATGGCATACAATCGTTTTTGAGCTGAAGAAACCGGATAAAATTCTTCTTCCTCAATTTTTTCAATCGCTACAAATGATTTCTTTTCTAATTCGCTAATAAATCCAGCTAGTTCCGTCACTCTTGGATAATCAAATACTGCTTCCAAAGAGACTTCTACCTCTAGTTCTTTTAAAATTCTTGATTTAAGCATGGCTGCCTTTAATGAATGTCCACCTAAATCAACAAAATTGTCATGAATTCCGATTTGCTTCACATTCAACACTTCTTGCCAAATCTCAACCAATACTTCTTCGATTTGGTTCGTTGGAGGTGCATATTCCACTCCTGTTTGAATATTTCCATCTGGC
>NZ_JBTMZT010000003.1:0-567838 GCF_054570475.1 Bacillus sp. C1 | reverse complement strand
AAATCATAATAAAAAGATATATATTGTCAATCGTAATCACCAGCTTCAACCGATCGGAGTGCCGGGTGAGTTATGTATTGGAGGAGAAGGTTTAGCTAGAGGGTACTGGAATCGTGCAGATTTAACGGAAGAAAAATTTGTACCGAATCCATTTGTACGAGGAGAACGGATGTATAAAACAGGCGACCTAGCACGTTGGCTTCCAGATGGATCAATTGATTACATAGGAAGAATAGATGATCAAGTAAAAATTCGTGGACATCGTATTGAACCGGGGGAAGTGACACGTCGCCTCTTAGAGAATGGGGCATTGGAAGAAGTAGTAGTTCTGGCGCATACAGATGAAAAGGGACGGACGGATTTATGTGCGTATTTTGTAGCTAATCAAGAATGGTCTATTCAAGAACTGAGACAATATGTGTTAGAGGAATTACCCGAATATATGGTGCCATCTTATTTTATAGAACTAGATCACATTCCGCTTACACCAAATGGAAAAATAGATAAAAAGGCACTTCCGAAGCCAGATGGAAATATTCAAACAGGAGTGGAATATGCACCTCCAACGAACCAAATCGAAGAAGTATTGGTTGAGATTTGGCAAGAAGTGTTGAATGTGAAGCAAATCGGAATTCATGATAATTATGTTGAACTAGGTGGAGATTCAATTAATGCAATTCAAATTTCAGCTAGACTTTTTCAGCGGAATTTCAAACTAGAGGTAAATGATTTATTTAAACATCCGACCATCTCTGAACTTACTCCTTATATTCACACTGTGCACGTTGTTGTTGAGCAAGGAGATGTGGAAGGAACTGTTTCATGTACCCCTATTCAAGAATGGTTTTTTGAACAGAAATTACAGGAACCTCATCATTGGAATCAAGCAATGATGCTATATAACAAAGAAGGTTGGGAGCCGGAAGGAATTAAACAAGCCTTTAGGAAGTTGACTGAACATCATGATATTTTGCGAGCACAGTATTTACAAAATGGAGAAGAAATTATTCAGACTATCCAAGGTGTAGGAAAAGACTGTTTTACACTTCAAGGTTTCAATTTCAAGCAACATATAGATATCCAACAGCGTGTGGAAGAAGAAGCGAATAAATTACAGAGAAGTATTGATTTAGAGAAAGGACCGTTAGTACGATTAGGACTTTTTCAAACCAATAAAGGAGATTATCTTTTAATCATTGTACACCATTTAATAATAGATGGCGTATCGTGGCGTATTCTTCTTCAAGATTTTGATACAGTGTATGGGCAACTAAAACGTAAAGAGGAGATCAATCTTCCACTAAAAACACATTCTTATCAAGCTTGGAGTCAAAAGTTACAAGAGTATGCGAATAGTAAGGAACTATTGAAGGAATTATCTTATTGGAAAGAAATAGATCATACAGTTATACCGAATCTACCTAAATACATGAATGATTCGAATAGCACCTATTTTTTAAAAGATAATCATCAAATTGCTTTTTCTTTAACAGAAGAACAAACAACAAAACTGTTAACAGATGTTCATCGTGCCTATCATACGGAAGGAAATCAACTATTAATTACAGCTCTAGCACTTACCATTCGCGAATGGACAAATGAGGAACAGATTGCAGTAAGTTTGGAAGGACATGGACGTGAAGAGATAATAGAAGGTGTTAATCTATCACAAACGATAGGATGGTTTACTTCTATCTATCCTGCAGTATTTCGTTTACAATCAGATGAACTTTCTTATGCAATTAAGCTAGTAAAAGAAACCTTGCGTCAAATCCCTAATAAAGGGGTTGGATTCGGAATTCTCAACTATTTAACTGCTCCAGAGAAAAAAGAATTTACAACATTTAAGCTCCGTCCACAAATCAGCTTTAATTATTTAGGAACGTTTGACCAGAAAGACGCACAAGGGTTTGGGCAATCTTCTTTGCCATTAGGAGACTTCTTTAGTCCAAAGACGCGTATGCAACATGCTTTAGAAATTAATGGTGTGGTGATGAATGGAAAATTGCAAATTAGCTTTATTTATAATAAATACGTATATGACGTTGAGATAATAGAGAAATTGGTATCACGTTATAAACATTACTTGTTAGCAATTATGAATCATTGCTTAGAACGTGAAGAGAATGAATTGACACCTAGTGATTTTAGCGCCAAAAAATTATCAATTGAAGAGTTAGATGATATTTTTATGGAATTAGAAGAATTGTAGTAACTAGAATTATTAGGAGGAAAAGAGATGTTTGATAGAAAAAATGTGAAAGATATGTATGAGCTCTCACCGTTGCAAAAAGGGATGCTCTTTCATCATATAAAAGATGGAAGTAGTTTGGCTTATTTTGAACAAATGACTCTTTCGATAGAAGGGTCATTGAACTTGTCTTTTCTAGAGGAGAGCGTAAATGGATTAATTCAAAAATATGATATTTTACGAACTAACTTTCTTTATAAAAATACACGTGAGCCTATGCAAGTTGTATGGAAAGAGAAAAAAACAACCGTTCACTTTGAAGATATTACATTTTTAAGTGAAAATCAAAGGCATACTTATATTGAGGAGTTTAAAGAAAAAGATCGTGAGAGGGGTTTTGATCTTTCTCGCGATTGCTTAATTCGTTTCTCTCTATTCAAAACAGGCCCTAAAAGTTTTCTATTAGTTTGGAGTCATCATCATATTTTAATGGATGGTTGGTGTTTTGGAATTTTGTTTAAAGATCTTTTAGACATGTATAAAGCAAGATTGTATCATCAACCAATCAAGATAGAAACAGTAACTCCTTATAGTGATTATATTAGATGGGTAGGAGAGCAAGATAAAGAGGATGCTTCTAGATACTGGATGGAGTATCTAGAAGGATATGACGAATTAACTAGTTTTTTATATAAAGAGTGTCAAGAAAAAAATGGAGTATATAAGAAAGAGGAATTGACTTTTTCTTTAAATAAAGAGCTAACAGATCGATTGTCAAATTTAGCTAAGAAATATCAAGTAACTTTAAATAATGTTTTTCAAGCTGCATGGGGAATTTTATTGCAAAGATATAATGATACAAAGGATGTAGTATTCGGTACAGTCGTATCAGGGAGACCTTCGAATATTCGGAATGTTGAAAGTATTGTAGGTTTATTTATTAATACGATTCCAGTTAGAGTAAAAAGTACAACGGGTACTTTCAAAGATTTACTCACGGCTATGCACAACAATGCGCTGGAAAGTAAAACATTTGATTATATGTCACTATCTCAAATTCAAAAAGATACAACATTATCTTCCTTATTCGATCATATTGTTGTATTTGAAAATTATCCATTAGACCAAGATATGTTAGATAAAAGTGATGAAATTGGTTTCAAAATCTCAGATGTAACCGTTTTTGAACAGACAAACTATGATTTGAATGTTTTGGTTATTCCTAATAAAGAGTTGGAAATAACGTTTAGTTTTAATGAAAAAGTATTTGATCAGGTGTTTATAAAATCTATTTTTGAACAGTTAGAACAGATTATGAAACAAATAGTAGAGCGACCAGAAATGAAAATAGATGAAATTGAGATTGTTTCAAAAGATACGATGAATCAATTGCTTGAGTTTGGGCATAGAAAAGGAGATTATCCGCGAGATAGAACAATTCATGAACTGTTTGAGTATCAAGTAGAAAAAACACCAAATCATACAGCATTGATACTAGGGAATGATACTGTAACCTATCGGGAACTAAATCACCGTGCCAATCAACTTGCGCACTATCTTTGTAAAAAAGGAATCGATCATGGTGCGTTAGTTGGAATAGCAATGGAACGTTCAATTGACTTGTATGTAGGAATACTGGCAATTTTGAAATCTGGTGGGGCTTATGTACCATTGGATCCGAACTATCCAGAAGAGCGACTCACTTACCTACTTACAGATTCTCAAATTACTGTACTGCTCACACATGAAAAATTTGTATCAAACCTTCCGAATTATAATGGACAAGTTATCTGTGTAGAGCAGGAAAGAGAAAAAATGAAAGCAGAAAAAAACTCAAATCTTTTATTAAATGGATCTGGGGATGACCTTGCTTATGTGATGTATACATCAGGATCTACAGGAAAACCGAAAGGTGTTAGCATTGTTCACCGAGGGGTTGTTCGATTAGTAAAAGAGAATGATTATGTACAATTAGATGAAAGTAAAACGTTATTACAATTGGCTCCAACTGCTTTTGATGCTTCTACATTTGAAATTTGGGGTAGTTTGTTGAATGGTGGCTGCTTAGCTATTATGCCACCAGGAACACCGACGGTAGAACAAATCGCTGACGCATTGACCAAACATCAAGTAACGACATTATGGTTAACGGCGGGATTGTTTAAGTTAGTTGTAGCTCATCAATTGGAAGCATTAGAAGGGGTACAGCAATTGTTAGTAGGTGGAGATGTAGTCTCTGTTCCTCATGTGCAAAAAGTATTGCAATTAGGCAGTGTTCAAGTAATCAATGGGTATGGTCCAACAGAAAGTACTACATTCACTTGTTGTTATTCAGTTCCAGCAGATTGGACTGGAAAAACACTTCCGATTGGACGTCCAATTAAGAATACAGAAGTCTATATTTTAGATTCACGTTTGAAACCTGTACCGTTAGGAGTTCCAGGTGAATTATATATTGGGGGAGATGGCTTAGCGCGTGAGTACTTAAATCGTCCGGATTTAACACAAGAACGGTTTATTCCAAATCCTTTTTGCACTGATTCAAAAGAGCGTCTTTATAAAACTGGGGATCTCGTTCGCTATTTGCCGGATGGTCAAATTGAATTCATTGAACGCATGGACAATCAAGTGAAAATTCGAGGTTTCCGGATTGAATTAGGCGAAATTGAAGCAGTGTTAAGTCAACATCAGTCCGTGAAAGATGTAGTAATGAGTGTAACGAGCGAAAAACAATTGGTTGCATACATTATACCTGAACAAGATATTGAAAATCAGACAAATCAATGGCGTCAATATTTAAGTGGGAAATTACCAGAGTATATGATTCCATCGGCATTTATCGTTATGGAAGCTTTTCCACTTAATCCAAACGGAAAGATTGATCGCAAGGCCTTACCAGAACCGACAGAGCATATAAGAACTGAGACCGAATTTGTTGCACCAACGTCGCAAGTGGAAGAAATATTGGTTGAAATTTGGAAAGAAGTATTGAAATTGAAACAGGTAGGGATTCATGATAATTTCTTTGAATTAGGTGGCGACTCGATTAATGCGATACAGGTAGCGGCGCGATTAAATCGTCAAAAGTTAAAATTAGAATTAAAAGATTTATTTGAATACCCTACGATTGCTAACCTTGCTCCTTATATTGGAGTGATAGAGAGTAAAATAAGTCAAGAAATAGTGAAAGGAGAAGTTCAGCTGACTCCAATTCAGAAATGGTTCTTTAAAAAGAATTTACAGGAGCCACATCATTGGAACCAATCAATGATGCTGTTTAAAAAAGAAGGATGGGAGATTCAAAAAGTTGAACAAGTTTTTCAAACATTAATAGCACACCATGATGTATTAAGGATGGCGTTTGTTCAAGGAGAGGAGAGCATTACTCAGACGAATCATGGATTAGAAAGGAAAAACTTTGCACTACAAGTTTTTGATTTAACGAAAGAAATAGATGTGAAAGCAAGTATGGAGAAAACAGCAAATCAACTGCAACGGAGTCTCCATTTAAGTGAAGGACCGATAATGAAAGCCGGTCTATTTCAAACGATAGAGGGAGAGTATTTGTTAATACTTATCCACCATTTAGTGGTAGATGGCGTATCTTGGCGAATTTTACTAGAAGATTTTGAAACAGCGTATGAGCAAGTGATGATTCATAAAAAGATTGAATTGCCACCGAAAACGACTTCTTATCAAACTTGGGCAAAAAAATTGCAAGAGTATGCAAACAGTGAAGAATTATTTCAAGAGCTCTCTTATTGGAAGGACACGTTGGAAACCAATGTTCCGGTTCTTCCGATTGATAAGGAGGGATCAAGTACCTATTTCTTTAAGGACTACAGTGAAGTTACTTTAACCCTTGATGAGAAAGAAACAAAATCTTTGTTAACTGATGTTCACCGGACCTATCATACTGAAGTAAATGATATGTTATTGGCTGCGCTTGTACTTACTATTAAAGAATGGACAAAAGATAATAAAATCGCCTTAAATTTAGAAGGACATGGGCGAGAAGAGATTATAAACGGAATTGATTTGACACGGACGGTTGGCTGGTTTACATCGATCTATCCAGTAGTTTTTGATATGCCTACTAATGAATTGTCTAAAATAATTAAATCTGTAAAAGAAACAATGCGTTGTATTCCAAATAAGGGAATTGGATTTGGAATTCTAAAATATGTAACACAGGTAGAAAGTAAAAAACTTATGGATGTCAATCTGAAACCTGAAATTAGCTTTAACTATTTAGGAAAATTTGATGAAGAACAAGCAGAAGGATTTGTTCATTCTTCTATGCCAATGGGAGAGACAATTAGTCCGTTAACGTCAAATTCGACTAGTCTGGAAATTAATGGAGCTGTAATGGGAGGGCAATTAAAACTTGCTTTTGGTTATAACCCACATCTATATCACCCAGAGACCATTCAGAACATTGTTAATCGTTATAAGCATTACTTAAGCATGTGCATTGAACATTGTTTAATGGCAGAGGAAGCATGGACACCGAGTGATTTTAGTATGAAGCAGCTTACTTTCGAAGAATTGGATTCTGTTTTTGAAGAATGGAAGCCAAACGAGATTGCTGATATGTATTATTTAGCTCCGATGCAAAAAGGAATGTTTTTTCATCAGTTAAAAGATAAAAATAGTCCTGCGTATTTTGAACAGATAGATTTTCACATCGAAGGGTCAATAGATGCCGTTAATTTAGAAGAAAGTATTAATGGATTGCTTCAGAAGTATGATATCTTCCGGACGGTCTTTCTCTATGAAAAATTAAATCAGCCAATTCAGGTCGTATTGAAGGACAGAAAAACAACAATCCACTTTGAAGATATTTCGCACATAGAGGAAGAAGAACAGGAAAAATATCTTGAAGCATTTAAACAAAAAGATCGCGAACGTGGATTTGACTTATCAAGAGATATTCTGATTCGTTTTTCTTTAATTCAAACAGACTCGGAAAAGTATCATCTGATTTGGAGCTTCCATCATATTTTAATAGATGGATGGTGCCTTGGTTTAGTTCTGGATATATTACTAGAAATGTACCAGTCTCGTTTACAGAAAGAAGAGATATTAGTAGAAAAAGTAACACCTTATGGTAAATTTATGAAGTGGTTAGAAAAACAAAATCAGGAACGGGCTCATGAACATTGGAAGGGCTATTTACAAGATTACAATCAATTAGTAGGTATTCCACGTAAAGAACGGAAGGGGAAACACTCTGATTATGTAGAAAAATCTCTTTTCTTTAAGCTAGATCGCTATTTAACGGATCAACTGGCTAACTTAGCTAAGAAATGTCAAGTAACACAGAACACAGTTTTCCGTACCATTTGGGGTCTTTTATTACAAAGGTATAACAATACGAATGATGTAATATTTGGAGCTGTAGTATCAGGAAGACCATCGGATATTCGAGATGTTGAAAATATTGTCGGCCTATTTATAAATACGATTCCAGTTCGGATACAAAGTGAACCAGAAGAAACATTTGTAAACCTACTCAAAAAGGTACAACATACGTCTTCAGCATCCGAACAGTATACCTATCTGTCCTTAAGTGATATTCAATCCAATACTGAATTATCCAGTGGACTGTTTGATCATATTGTGGCGTTTGAAAACTATCCTTTGGATACTGGAGTGATAGAAAAGAAGAGTGAGGCACTTGGATTTACCATTAAAGATGCACATACGTTCGGACAAACAAACTTTGACTTTAATGTACTAGTTCTACCGGATGATGAGTTAACCGTGAAGCTGAGCTTTAATCAGGAAGTATACGAGGAAGACTTCGTAGAAAATATTTTTAAACATCTAGAACAAACTGTAAAACAAGTTGTGGCGCAACCTGAAACACAATTAAAAGAGATTGAAATTGTGCCAAGTGAAGAAAAACAACAATTGTTAGTTGAATTTAATGATACAAAAGTTGATTATCCACGAGACAAAGTGGTTCACGAGTTATTTGAAGAACAGGTAAAGAAAACACCAAATCATGTTGCGGTTGTATGTGGTGAAAAACAAATCACGTATCAAGAACTAAATGAGTATGCGAATCAATTAGCACGTGTATTAAGAGGAAAAGGCGTAACGAAAGAGAAAATTGTCGGCATTTTAGTACAGCCTTCTCTTGAAATGATTATCGGGGTTTTAGGCGTTCTGAAGGCAGGAGGCGGCTATCTGCCAATAGATCCTACCTATCCGCAGGAGCGAATTCAATACATGTTGACAGACAGCCAAGCTCGTTGGTTGCTCATGCAAGAAGAACTAGAAATTCCTGCCGGTTATACAGGTGAAGTAATTGTATTAGATCAAGAAGAATTGTATCAGGGAGATGGGACAAATCTCACACATATCAATCAGGAACATGACTTAGCGTATGTGATTTATACATCTGGTTCGACAGGTCGTCCAAAAGGCGTCATGGTAGAACATCAGTCATTGATCAATCTAGCTTGCTGGCATAACGAAATGTTTGAAGTAACCGAACGGGATCGGAGTACGAAATTTGCTGGATTTGGTTTTGATGCATCTGTGTGGGAAATATTCCCTTATCTTGTTGCAGGTGCATCGTTATACATGATTCAAGAAGCAATCCGTTACGATGTAGACTTGTTAAACCAGTACTTTGAAGAACAAGGCATTACTATTAGTTTCTTGCCAACTCAATTTGCCGAGCAATTTATGGAAAAAGATAATAAATCCCTTCGAATACTGTTAATTGGTGGAGATCGAGCGAAGCTTACACAAGAAAGAAGTTACCGAATTATTAATAACTATGGGCCAACAGAAAATACAGTTGTAACAACAGCATATGAAATTGAGAAACAAGTAGCGAATATTCCAATTGGTAAACCGATAGCAAATTCACAAATTTATATCGTTGATCGTTTTGGGAACCTTGCTCCAATCGGTGTCGCTGGTGAATTATGTATTGCGGGAGAAAGCTTAGCGAGGGGATATTTGAACCAGCCGGAATTAACAGCGGAAAAATTTGCTGATAATCCATTCGAACCAGGAACGAAGATGTACAAAACGGGAGACTTGGCGAAATGGCTACCGGATGGGAATATAGCATTTATGGGACGGATAGATCATCAAGTAAAAATAAGAGGTTATCGTATTGAACTTGGTGAAATTGAATCGGTATTAAGTCAACATCCATCTGTGAAAGCAGCGGTAGTAAATGTAACGGATGAAGATCAATTAGTTGCGTATATCGTACCTGAACCGGATGTAGAAGATCAGACGGAACAATGGCGTCAATATTTAAGTGGGAAATTACCAGAATATATGATCCCGGCAGCATTTATTACGATGGATGAGATTCCACTTACTTCAAATGGAAAGATAGATAAGAAAGCATTACCGAAGCCAAAAGTACAAAACGCGGTAGAGTATGAAGCATTTACAAATGAAAAGGAAGAAATTCTCACACATGTATGGCAAGAAGTGCTTCGGGTAGATCGAATTGGAATCCATGATAATTTCTTTGGATTAGGTGGAGATTCGATTAAAGCAATTCAAGTAGCTGCTCGATTACACAAATATAATTTGAAATTAGAAGTAAATGATTTGTTCCAAAATCCAACGATTTATGAAGTAGCGCCTTATCTAAAATCTAGAATGACGATTGAACAAGGGACTATAGAAGGTGAAGTGGAATTCACCCCAATTCAAAAATGGTTTATTGAACAAGAATTTGCTGAACCGCATCATTGGAATCAAGAAATGATGTTATTTAGAAAAGAAGGTTTTGAACAGGAAATAGTAGAGCGAGTGTTCAAAAAACTAGTAGAACACCATGATGTACTACGGATGACATATACATTAGAGAAAGATAACTCGCTTCAAACCAATCTTGGCTTGGAAGGGGAATACTTTGCTCTTCATCGCATTGATTTAATAGAAAAAACAGATGTCAAGGCATGTATGAAAGAAGAAGCGAACAAGTTGCAACGAGGTATTGACCTAAGTAGAGGGCCATTAGTGAAATTAGGTTTATTCCATACAATAGAAGGCGATTATTTGTTAATTATCATCCATCATTTAGTGGTAGACGGGATCTCTTGGCGAATTTTACTAGAAGATTTTGAAACAGCTTATCAACAAGCCGTTCAAAAACAAGAAATTAAATTGCCGTTAAAAACGACAGCTTTCCAATCATGGGCACAACAATTACGTCAGTATGCAAATGGTGAGGAGCTACTACGTGAATTACAGTATTGGAAAGAAATAGAGGAATCTAAAATTCCTGCTTTAACGAAGGACATGGATGGTCCGACTACTTACAGTGTTAAAGATAGTGGCATGGTTATAACTACTTTAAATGAAGAGGAAACAAAAAACTTATTAACGAATAGTCACCAAGCATATCAAACAGAAATGAATGATCTCTTACTAACAGCTCTTGCGCTGACAATAGGAGAGTGGACGAAAGAAAATCAAGTAGCTATTGATTTAGAGGGGCACGGTCGAGAAGAAATCATCGATGGGGTTGATTTATCTCGTACTGTTGGCTGGTTCACATCCATGTATCCGGTCATCTTTCATATAGAGTCTAGTGAATTATCAAATATGATTAAATCAGTTAAAGAAATGTTACGTCGAATTCCAAATAAAGGGGTAGGGTATGGTGTCCTTAAATATATAACAGAGCCTGAGAACAAAGATGATATCCAGTTCAACTTGAAACCAGAAATCAGCTTTAACTATTTGGGACAGTTTGATAAAGGACAAGGACTTGGTCAATCTACTATGCCAACTGGAGAATCAGTTAGCTCAGATACAACAAATTCTTATGCCTTACTTATAAATGGAATGGTTGTAGATGGTGAGTTAAAGCTTATCTTTTATTACAATCAACACCTTTATTGCCCTGATACTATAGAAATGTTAGCGAAGCAATATAAAGGAAATCTACTGAAAATTATTACACTTTGTTTGCAACAAGAAGAAGTCGAGCTAACACCAAGTGATTTTTCTATTGAAGAGCTGTCTTTTGAGGAATTAGATGATGTATTTGATGCTTTAAAAGAGAAATTATAAAACCAATGTGAGTTATCACATTGGTTTTCAACCAACTAAACTGTATACATTTGAGGTGATTAAGATGTTTAATAAAAGTGATATAAAAGATTTATATGAATTATCTCCCCTGCAAAAAGGGATGCTATTTCATTATTTACATGATAAGGGGAATCAGGCTTACTTTGAACAAATAGACTTTACGATTGAAGGAACTATTAATCTCTCTAGTTTAGAGGAAAGTTTTAACCAATTGATAAAAAAATATGATATCTTTCGGACTGTCTTTTTATATGAAAAAGTAAATCAACCAATTCAAGTAGTGTTAAAAGAAAGAAAAGCGAAGATTCATTTTGAAAATATTTCCTATTTAGATAGAGATAAAGATAAATATATTGAGGAGTTTAAAGAGGAGGAACGAAGAAAGGGATTTGACCTTTCAAGTGATATTCTAATTCGGCTCTCGTTAATTCAAACAGATTCCCAAAAATACCACTTGATTTGGAGTTTTCACCATATTTTGATGGATGGTTGGTGCCTTGGACTGGTTCTTGGTGATTTATTTCAAATGTACCAACGATATTTAAAGAATGAAGAAATTGTCTTAGAGAGAGTGACTCCATATAGTCAATATATCCGTTGGTTAGCAAAACAAAATAAGGTTACAGCACAAAGTTATTGGAAAGAGTATTTACAAGGCTTTAACCAGGTAACAGAAATCCCATTTAGTCAATCGAAGGAAATGACTTATGATTATGCGAAAAAAGAGCTTTCTTTGAAGATAGATAGTCATGTAACGAGTCAACTAGAAAAATTGGCTAAAAGCTATCAAGTTACACAAAATACGATTTTTCGAGCTATTTGGGGCATCCTATTACAAAGATACAACAACACGAATGATGTAGTATTTGGTACGGTTATATCTGGAAGACCTGCGGAAATTCCGAATGTAGAGAAAATTGTCGGTTTATTTATTAATACTATTCCGGTTCGTGTACAAAGTAAACCTCATGATACGTTTGTTGATTTAATTAAGAGAATACAGCAAGCAGCTTCGGAATCAGAGCGATATAATTACATGTCTTTAGCTGATATTCAAGGGAATACAGAATTAACCGGAGAATTATTTAAGCATTTAGTTGCATTTGAAAATTTCCCTTTAGATACAGAATCGGTGGATAAGAAAGGTGAAGAGCTTGGTTTTACAATTAAGGATGCTCACACCTTTGAACAAACAAATTATGACTTGAATTTGTTGGTATTACCAGGTAGTGAATGGGAGATAAGGGTAAATTTTAATCAAGAAGTTTATGATGTGAACCTTGTTGGAAATATGTTTGAAGATTTAGAAGTGATTATGAGACAAGTCATAGCTCAGCCGGAAATTCAAATAGAAGAAATAGAGGTTGTTTCAGAAAAAGCAATGAAACAATTAATGGAATTCGGTCGTAAAAAAATAGATTATCCACGAGACAAAACAATTCATGAGCTATTCGAACAGCAAGTGGAGAATACGCCAGAACATACGGCATTAGTATTAGGAAATGATTCTGTAACATATCGAGAACTTAACCAACGTGCGAATCAACTTGCACATTATCTTTGTAAAAATGGAATCAAACCTGGTGCATTAGTTGGGATAGCGATGGAACGCTCGATTGATTTATATGTAGGAATGCTGGCAATTTTGAAATCTGGAGGAGCTTATGTACCATTAGATCCTAATTATCCAAAAGAGCGGTTAGCTTACTTGTTTACAGATTCTCAAATTCCCCTGCTTTTGACGCATGAGAAATTACTATCAATGCTTCCTGATTACAGTGGACAAATCATCTGTCTAGATCAAGAAAGAGAACAAATTAGGGAAGAAGAAAAAACAAATCTTTTATTATCTGGATCTGGAGATGACCTTGCTTATGTGATGTATACATCAGGATCTACAGGTAAACCGAAAGGTGTAAGCATTGTTCACCGTGGAGTTGTTCGATTAGTAAAAGAGAATGATTATGCGCAATTAGATGAAAGTAAAACGTTATTACAATTGGCTCCAACGGCTTTCGATGCTTCTACATTTGAAATTTGGGGCAGTTTTTTAAACGGTGGTCGTTTAGCTATTATGCCACCAGGAATATCAACGATGGAACAAATTGCTAAAGAAATAGAAAGAAATCAAGTGACGACCTTATGGTTGACGGCAGGATTATTTAAATTAGTTGTAGATCATCAATTAGAGGCACTAAAAGGAGTGCATCAATTGTTAGTAGGTGGAGATGTGGTCTCTGTCCCGCATGTACAAAAAGTATTACAATTAGGCGGCGTTCAAGTGATTAATGGTTACGGTCCAACAGAAAATACAACATTCACTTGTTGCTATCCGGTTCCAGCAGATTGGAATGGAAAGGCACTTCCAATTGGACGTCCAATCAAAAACACAGAAGTATACATTTTAGATTCGCGTCTGAAACCTGTCCCTGTAGGGGTGCCTGGTGAGTTATATATTGGTGGAGATGGTTTAGCTCGAGAGTATTTAAATCGTCCGGATTTAACACAAGAACGATTTATCCCAAATCTTTTCAGTAATGATTCAAACGAACGCCTTTACAAAACAGGGGATCTTGTTCGTTATTTATCGGATGGTCATATCGAGTTTATCGAACGTATGGATAATCAAGTGAAAATTCGAGGTTTTCGTATTGAGTTAGGTGAAATTGAAGCAGTTCTCAGTCAGCATCCATCCGTGAAGGATATTGTAATGAGTGTAACGGGCGAAAAGCAATTGGTTGCATATATTGTACCGGAGCATCAAGTGATAGGACTGGAAGATCAGTGGCGCGAATATTTGAAAGGGAAATTACCAGATTATATGATTCCATCGGCATTTATTATTATGGAAGCTATTCCACTTACGCCAAATGGAAAAATAGATAAGAAAGCATTGCCAAAATTAGATGAAGGTACTCAAACTGGAATGGAATATGCACCTCCAACTAATCCAACTGAAGACGCCTTAGTTCAAATTTGGCAAGAAGTGTTACAAGTAAAACGAGTGGGGATTTATGATCACTTTTTTGAAATAGGTGGACATTCTTTAAAAGCGATGATGCTTGTGTCACGAATTTTGAAGAATTTACAAGTTCAGGTTCCGATAAAAGAAGTATTTTCACGACCTACTGTAAAAGAAATGGCAGCATATATTAAAGAAGCTGAAGGCAGTTCTTATCCAACTATTGCACCAGTAAAGAAACAGGAATATTATCCAGTATCTTCTATGCAAAAGCGATTGTACACAATTCAGTTATTAGATGGAATTCATACAACTTATAATATGCCACTCGTTTTAAAAATTGAAGGGGCGTTAGATATTGATCAATTAACAAAAGCTTTCCGATTGCTCATCCAAAGACACGAGTCTTTTCGCACAACATTTGAACTGATTGATGGAGAACTTGTTCAAAAAATTCATTCGAAGGTTCCTTTCCAAATTGAGCAATGTATTGCTGAACAGGGAGATCAAGTTAAAGATTTAGTTCAAGCGTTTATTAGACCATTTGATTTAAAAGAAGCTCCTTTATGTCGAGTTAGATTAATTACACTTGCTAAAGAACGATATATTCTATTAATAGATATGCATCATATCATTTCTGATGGAATATCTATGGGAGTTATAATTCGAGAATTGACAGAGTTATATCAAGGAAAAGTACTTCCTGCTCTACATTTACAATATAAAGATTATGCTGTTTGGCAACAAAGTTTCAAAGAAACAAAGTTTTACCAAAAGCAAGAAGAGTATTGGGTCAACGAATTAAAAGGGGATATACCTGTATTAGAGTTACCAACTGATTACCCGCGACCTCCTATACAAAAATTCGATGGGCGTCTATTTTCTTATGAATTAAGTGAAGAATTAACTAAGAAAGTGAAAGAGTTTAATTTTGATCAAGGAACAACGTTGTTCATGACCTTATTCGCTATTTATAATGTTGTTTTATATAAGTATTCAGGACAAGAGGATATCATTGTAGGATCCCCTGTCGCAGGTCGCACTCAATCTGATTTAGAATCTATTGTGGGGATGTTTGTTAATACAATTGCTATTAGGAATAATCCAAAAGAGACTCAAACTTTTCAACAATTTTTAGCTAATGTGAAAAGTAATGTACTTGCTGCATATGAACATGCGGATTATCCATTGGAGGGATTGATTGATAAGCTAGAAATTCGTCGGGATTTAAGTAGAAATCCATTGTTTGATACAATGTTTATCATGCAAAATATGGAAAAATCAGAGCTGCAATTTTCTGGACTTACAATTGAACCAGAAAAGTTTGAGTGGGAAAATACGAAGATGGATATGAGTTGGACAATTGAAGAAAGTGAAAAAATTCATATTTTATTAGAATACAGTACTCAATTATTTAAACCAGAAACAATTCAACGAATGGTGAAACATTTTGTTTCTGTATTAGAACAAATCATTAAGAACCCTAATATTTATTTAGGTGAATTAAAGTTGATAACAGAAAAAGAAAAAGAACAATTGTTAGTTGAATTTAATAATACAAAAGTAGAGTACCCACGAGACAAGGTGGTTCACGAGTTATTTGAAGAACAAGTAGAGAAAACACCAAATCATATTGCAGTTGTATATAATGAGAAGAAACTCACTTATCACGAGTTAAATGAGCGAGCGAATCAATTGGCACATGTGCTTAGAGAAAAGGGAGTAACGAAAGAAAAAATTGTCGGGATTTTAGTAAAACCTTCTTTAGAAATGCTTATTGGAGTGTTAGGCGTTTTAAAGGCGGGTGGAGGATACCTTCCAATTGATCCAACTTATCCATCAGACCGGATTCAATATATGTTGACAGATAGCCAAGCTGAATGGTTGTTAACGCAAGAAAAACTAGAAACACCTGCTAATTATACAGGTGAAACGATTCTACTAGATCAAGAGGAATTATATCAAGGGGAAGGAACGAACCTTACATATCCGACTGATCTTCATGACTTAGCATATGTTATTTATACATCGGGTTCTACTGGGAAACCGAAAGGGGTTCAATTGGAACAAGGATCATTCTTAAATATGTGTTATTGGAATATAGATTATTATCAATTAACGGAAAAAGACCATGTAACAAAGTATGCAGGTTTTGGATTCGACGCATCTGTATGGGAAATATTCCCTTCTCTTATAGCAGGAAGTACGTTGTATATTATTCCGGAAGAGATGCGCCTTGATGTTGAAAAGTTAAATGCATATTTTGAAAAGAATCAAATTACAGTTAGCTTTTTACCAACGCAAATATGTGAACAATTCTTACCTTTAGCAAATCAATCATTACGTACGTTACAAACAGCTGGTGATAAATTAACTCAATCGGTTAAGCACCCGCTAGCTCGGTATACATTAGTAAATAACTATGGTCCGACTGAAAATACAGTTGTAGCAACAGCATATAGAATTGAGGGGCAAGTAGGAAATATTCCGATTGGGAAACCGATCGCAAATTCAAAAATATACATTGTTGATCGTTTGGGGAACCTTGCTCCAATCGGTGTTGCTGGCGAATTATGTATTGCGGGAGAAAGCTTAGCAAGAGGATATTTGAACCAGCCGGAATTAACGGCAGAGAAGTTTGTTGATAATCCATTCGAACCAGGAACGAAGATGTACAAAACAGGAGATTTGGCAAAATGGTTATCGGATGGAAATATAGCATTTATGGGACGGATAGATCATCAAGTGAAAATAAGAGGTTATCGTATTGAACTTGGTGAAATCGAATCGGTATTAAGTCAACATCCATCTGTGAAAACAGCGATAGTAAATGTAACAGATGAGAAGCAATTAGTTACGTACGTTGTACCTGAACCGGATGTAGAAGATCAGACGGATCAATGGCGTCAATATTTAAGTGGGAAATTGCCAGAATATATGATTCCGATAGCATTTATTACGATGGATGAGATTCCGCTTACTTCAAATGGAAAAGTAGATCGAAAAGCGTTACTAGAACTGAAAGACTATATTCAAACTAAAGTGGATTATGTTGCACCAACATCGCAAGTAGAAGAAACAATAGCAGAAATTTGGAAAGAAATATTCAATTTAAATCGAGTGGGGATTTATGATAATTTCTTTGAATTAGGTGGAGATTCGATTAAAGGGATGCAACTCATTGCTAGGTTGTATAAGCATCGTTGGAAATTAGAACTGAAAAACTTATATGTATATCCAACCATTGCTGAAATTATTCCGTATATTGAAATGATTCATGAGAGTAAAGAAGAAATAATTGAAGGAGAAGTACCTTTTACGCCAATTCAAAAATGGATTTTTGAACATACACCTGACCAATTACCAGATATATATATTAATATTATGCTGGAAAATAAAGAAGGGTGGCATATTGAGTCAGTAAAAACGGTTTTCAAAAAATTAGCAGAACACCATGATGCTTTACGGATGGTTTATATGAAAACAGAAGAAATCGTTCAAATCAATCGTGGCTCAGCAGAAGATATTTTTTCTCTCCATGTATTTGATCTGACTAAGGAACAAAATGAATTACAACGAATTGAGCAGGAAGTTCATCAGCTAAATAAAAGAGGGGATTTAATTGAAGGCCCTCTAGTTAAATTATCTATATTCCAAGCAGCTGATCAAAATTATCTTGTGATCTCGATCCACCATTTATTGATGGATGATATGTCAGCTAACATTTTAATAGATGATTTTATTACATCCTATAAGCAAATTGTACAGAAAGAGCCAATCATTCTTCCACCAAGTACGACTTCTTATCAAACATGGAGTAAAAAGCTGCAGGAATATGCTAATAGTGAGAGTTTCTTAAAAGAATTACCTTATTGGATAGCAATGGAAAGCGGAAGTGTAAAGCAGCTTCCAAAAGATATGGAAGGACCAGATACATGCACAGTAGAAGAGTTAGATGTGATTTCGTTGATCTGGACGGAAGAAGAAACGAAGAATGGGTTCGGTATAAATAGTCAAAAGAGACAAGCAAAACCTTTTGAAGTTTTACTGACGGCTTTAGGGATGACAATTAGTGAGTGGAATAACGAGGATAAAGTATTGATCAATTTGGAACGACATGGGCGTGAAGAAATTTTAGACGGGGTAGATGTTACTCGAACTATCGGATGGTTTAATGCACATGCCCCAGTTATTCTTCCAATGCAATCAAAAGAATGGAAATCAGCGATTCACTCTGTGCAAAAAGTCTTGAATTATATGCCAAATAAAGGAGTTGGTTACGGTATTTTGAAATATTTGACTGCTCCTGAAAAGAAAGATTCAATAAGTTTTCAGCTGCGTCCAGAAGTTAGTTTTAATTACCATGGGTATGTTAACCAAGAATTAAAAGAAGGATTTACACAGTCTATTCAACAGACTGGAAGCTCTTTTAGTTCTAAAGTCCAGGTTCCTTTTTCTCTTTATATCAGTGCCATTATTTTAGATGGAAGGTTACAGGTAAGCTTTGGTTATAACAAATATTTGTATACTAGAGATACAATTCAAAAATTAACTGAGCAGTTTAAAGAGAATTTGAACCTCTATATGGTTGCTTCTTTAGAAAGAGTATAAATTGTTAAAAAGGCCAGGAGGAATTTGAATTTTTCTAATTTAGTCAGGTGAATACAACAAACTCTTGAAAAAACTACATGTATTGTAGTTTTTTCAAGAGTTATATTTTGATGAGATGTATAGTGGAATCCTTAATTATATTGAAAAAGGATTCTATATACATCTCTTTTTTTTTCCTCTATTCGCAGGGGATGAAGAATCTCCCTTGATGGAAGTTTTACTTTATTATCACCGTATTAAATAAATAAGTTTTTAGAATTTTTTTATGTATTTTTTCGTTAAATGTCAGTGTGTCTAAGTATTTTGTATGATTTACTCAATGATGCTAAAAAGTCTTAAGGAAACTCAGTCTTAAGTCTGAGTCGAAAACGGTTCTTAAGCTCGTTATGGAAAATAAAAAAAATAGGTAAGATAAGAGTATCAAATCGAAGGGAGGCAAGCACAAGATGAAACAATTTATAGCGTTTATCGCAGCCGGTATTTTGGCTTTAATTGCTCTTGGTAGTCTTGCTGGTATTGTAGGATTAGCGATTGGAGCGGGAATTGTGTATTGGAGCTATAAATCATTTGTGCGAGCACAATCATTTTTTGGAAAGTTAGCTTGGGGTATTGTTGGTTTAGTTGGCTTATCCATCGCTCTTTCCCATTCTCCAGCCTTAATCGGTATCGCAGCATTAGTTGTTTTATACTATGGATACCGTGAATGGAAAAAGGAGAAAGATGTAGTAGGTTCTTCTGAACACTCTACAGCATATAGCAACTTTGAAGATGAATGGAACAAGTTAATGAAAAACTAAGATAAAATAACGGAAATGACAAAGTGGAAGAGAGGAAGATTATAATGAAACAATCTTTATTCGGACGTGTACGTGATGCGATTTTAGCAGATTTTCATAATGTTTTAGATGAGAAAGAAAGAAAAAATCCAATCGCTATGTTAAACCAATATTTACG
Organism: Bacillus sp. C1; assembly: GCF_054570475.1. Classification (NCBI taxonomy): domain Bacteria; kingdom Bacillati; phylum Bacillota; class Bacilli; order Caryophanales; family Bacillaceae; genus Bacillus; species Bacillus sp. C1. Next base: position 548,036 of record NZ_JBTMZT010000003.1, on the reverse strand, counting down.
CGATAGTGAGCGGGAAGTAACAAAAATTGAAAAGTTAATCGAGCGTCATAAAACGTTAAAATCTAACTTTGCCCGTGAACTTGAGCAGGCTCGTTATTTCGTAAATAAGCGATCAAAGCAGGCGATCATTGCACAAGAAGCAGGCGAAATGCAATTGCATGAACGCGCATTAGAAGAAGTAGCATACTATGAAGGGCAAGTATCACGTTTAGAAGAGATGTATGCAGGTGTAGTGGAGCAAATTGATGAGTTAGAACGTCGTCTTTCTGAAATGAAAAATAAACTAAAAGAAATGAATGCAAAGCGTATGGAATTAATGGCACGCGAAAATATGGCCCATGCGAACCGTCGTATGAATACAGCTCTTCATAAAATGGATGAGAATAATCCGTTCTTACGATTTGAAGAAATTGAAGATCATATTCGTGACTTAGAACTGCGCATGAATGGAGAGTACGAACGTGATACATTTGATATGAAAATTGCAAAGCTTGAGCGTGAAAAGAAAGAAAAGAATGAAGTATCTTTAACAAAATAATTGTAGTACATTATAGAACGAGCTTATAATATAGTAGTAGAAGAAAAGGTGTTGGTCAGCAATACCTTTTTCTTCTATTTTATATGTGACAAGAAGGAGGGGAGCTGAAATGAAGAAGCAATTTTCGAAATCACAACTAGTGGGGATGCTCCTCATCATATTTGGATTTGGTCTTTTTCTTGATATGGTTCTTGGACATTTTGAACCGGGTGCTCTTATTTTTGCATTTATTATGATTATGTTTGGAAGGCATTATCGGAAAAAGAATCGTTATGTGAGAGGAAATGTGTTTTTATTTGTCGGAGGCATTATTTTTTTATTTTTCCTCTTTTCATCAGCAGCTTTCGTACTTGTAGTAGTTGCTTGTTTTGCCTTCATCGGTTATCAACTTATTCAAGGGCAGCAGAAGCTAAAAGCTGTACAGGTAGAAATTAAGGAAAAAGGGTATATAGATGAAGAAAAACAAATCTATCGTACAGAACCATATCTTAAAAATATGATGGTAGGCAATGTAAGAATGATGGATCATATTTATGAATTAGAGGATATTAATGTTCAGTACGGAGTCTGTGATGTTGAAATTGATTTAACGACAGCGATGATTCCTGAAGGGGAAACGGTCATTGTTATTCGTGGGGTTATTGGTAACATTCGTTTATATGTTCCATACGATATTGAACTATCTTTAAACCATTCTGTTATCATTGGAAGAGTTTTGCTTCCAGGGCATGAAGAAACAGGCTTTAATCGAAATGTTACGTTTAAGACAGAACAGTATAAAGAAGCTCCTCGTCGTATTAAAATTATTTCTTCGCTTGTCGTAGGCGATACGGAAGTGAGGAAAGTATAATGAAAAAGCAAAACAATATTTCATGGATGTACATTCGCTATTCTATGCTATCTTCTGTTAGTATTGCGCTTATTTGTACGATTGTATATGTATGGAAAAGTGAGCAACATGTATATGATTTGTTGTGGAAAGAATCCATTGCTTCTGTTCCAATTGGCTTGTTCATTATGAGTACAAGTCTTCTTATTGGAGGGATTGTAGGGTATGCAATTGGTTACTATATGCAGCAGCGTATCCAAGGCTTACACACTTTTTTGTTTGAAGTAGAGCGAGGAAATTTTCCAAAGGATGTTTCGTTTACTGCTGAAGATGAATTTCATGAAGTAGAGCGAAAAGTTATTGCACTTGCTAAGCGATTAGAGCAACAAGCTGGATTATTTCAAAAAGTAACGAATGAACGAGCTCATTGGAATGAAGAGATGAGACAGGAAGCGATTTCTCAAGAAAGACATCGACTAGCAAGGGAATTGCATGATTCAGTGAGTCAACAGCTGTTTGCTATGTCGATGATGATGTCAGCAATTAATGAACAGATAGACCAAATTCCAGAAACAACAACAAAACAATTGCAGCTTGTCGAAAATATGGTCGTCAATGCACAATCAGAAATGAGGGCACTGCTTCTTCATTTACGTCCTGTACAACTTGAAGGTAAAAAATTAACAGAGGGTATAGAAGAACTATTAACAGAGCTTTCTAGAAAACAACATATGAAAATTGAATGGTTAATTGAGCCTATCCAATTAAAAAAAGGTGTGGAAGATCATTTGTTTCGTATTGTGCAAGAAGCATTGTCTAACACGCTACGACATGCAAAAGCAAAGAAAACAGAAGTTCGTCTTCGTCAAATTGATCAATATGCAATTTTAAAAATCATTGATGATGGTATTGGGTTCGAAGTAGGTATCAATAAAGCGGGATCATATGGTCTAAGGTCTATTCAAGAGCGTGTTCATGAAATTGGTGGAACATTAAAGGTGTTAAGTTTTCCAAATAAAGGTACGCAAATTGAAGTGAAAGTACCAATTATGATAGAGAGAGAGGGGGAGGAGCATGATTAAAGTGTTGCTTGTTGATGATCATGAAATGGTGCGGATGGGTGTATCAGCATATTTATCAACTCAGCCGGATATTGAAGTAGTTGGGGAAGCTGAAAATGGAAGAAGAGGTTCAGAATTAGCATTGGCGTTAAAACCAGATATTATTTTAATGGACCTTGTTATGGATGAAATGGATGGTGTTGAGGCGACACGTGCAATTATTCAAGAGTGGCCTGAAGCAAAGATAGTTGTCGTGACGAGCTTTTTAGATGATGAAAAACTATATCCTGTCATTGAAGCAGGTGCAACGAGTTATTTATTAAAAACATCAAGAGCGAGCGATATCGCGGATGCGGTACGAGCGACTTATGATGGAGAAACAGTACTTGAGCCGAAAGTGACTGGGAAAATGATGACTCGTATGCGTCAAAAGAAAAAACAGCCACTTCATGAAGATTTAACAGAACGAGAGTTTGAAATCTTATTATTAATTGCAGAAGGAAAAAGCAATCAAGAAATTGCAGATGAGCTATTTATTGCATTAAAAACTGTAAAGACACATGTGAGTAATATATTAAATAAATTGAATGTAAGTGATCGTACACAGGCGGTTATTTATGCATTTAGACATCAATTAACCAAATAGGAGAAAGCCTTCTATATTGTGCTATTTATGAAGAGAAAAATTCACAAAAAGCAAAGAAGTCACTTACTAAATCTAAAAAACTCCCATCAAGGGAGTTTTTTATTAGGATACTTTAGATTGAGAAGGAGTTTTCATTAGTGACACTGGTTTTGCACCTTTTAACTTTGAGATGACAAGTCCAATGACTGCGCCAGTTAGTGCGGGTAAGGCCCAACCAATTCCTTCGTTATATAATGGAATCGATTTAAAGTAAGAAGTAATGAATGTTACCGGCATATCTCCTTGTTTTAATCCATCAAACACGCTTATTATCGCTGCCCCGATTAAAGCGCCCACATAAACAGAACGATAACCACCGAAGTATTTATGAAGTAGTGATAATAGTACGAGTACGATAGCGATTGGATATACAACTAGTAGAATAGGAACAGAGATAGCGATGATCTTTGTTAAGCCTAGGTTTGCAATTAGTAGTCCTAATCCACAAATAATACGGGCCGAAGTTTTGTATGAAAATTTCGTTAATAATGTCGAAAAATACTGGCTACATGCTGCAACAAGTCCAACGCATGTAGTTAAACAAGCAAGTGTAACAATAGCTGCTAATAAGACAAGTCCAGATGAGCCAAATAATTGTTGAACGATCACGGTCAATAATTGACCACCATTTTCAGCATATCCAAGTGAAACGCTAGTTACACCTAGCCAGCCAAGTGCGCCATATACAAGTACTAGTCCCGTAGCTGCGATAAATCCTGCTTTTGTTGTTGCAATTGCAACGGTCTTACGATCTTCCACACCTTTTGAACGGATTGCATTTACAACGATAATTCCAAATGCAAGGGCGGAGATCGTATCCATTGTTAAATACCCTTCCATAAATCCTTTGAAAATTGGGGAAACTTGATACTCTTGCATTGCTGGGCCTGATTGTCCAAGGGGTGTAAAAATGCTTTTTGCGAATAATATGAAAATAGAAAACAATAAAATAGGTGTTAGCACATTTCCAATTCGGTCTACTAATTTAGAAGGGTTTAAGCTGAGCCAATATACGATAGCAAAGAAAATGAAAGTGTAAACAAATAATGTTAACCCATTCGTACGAACATCTGCAGGTAAAAAGGAACTAACTCCCATTTCATAAGCAACGTTTGCAACACGCGGAATTCCCATAGACGGGCCAATTGCGATGTAAACAACTACTGTAAAGAAAACCCCGAATATTGGATGTACATGACTTGCCAGTTGTTGCATTCCATTACCTGAAAGAGAAATTGCAATAACAGTTAATAAGGGTAAACCAACCCCTGTTAGTAAAAATCCGAACATTGCTGGCCAAAAATGTTCACCAGCATTTTGTCCAAGAATTGGAGGGAAAATTAAATTACCTGCTCCGAAAAATAAAGAAAATAGCATAAGACCTGTGGAAAAAATATGTTTTTTTGATACAGTGTTCATTGTTTTTCCTCCTTTTTATCAAATTTCATTAGTAAGAACACAAAAAACTCGCCCCTAAAAAGGGACGAGTTATATTTACCCGCGATACCACCCTAGTTCATACATGCAGAAAATCTATATGTATGCGGCTTTACAACGTACAACATAATACGCGTTCCTTGTAACGGGGGACGGCCGGTAAGAACTTACTACATCATTCGGTTCTACTTCTCGGAGATGATTTTCGGTTATGAGCTGAACGTTGGCTTTCAGCAAGATGCCAACTCTCTGAGGAACAGCTTTATATAACGTACTCGTTCTCGTCAATGAATTTTGTTCAAGTATTCTGAAATTATTTTTGCATGTTTTATTTATAAAGTCAATAGATTTTTTGAATGAAATTTTGAGGAAGTGTATTTATATGAGAAATGGAACGAATATAATTTGCAAAAGCTTCTTGATCTGTTGGGCCTTCTATACGATTTCTTCCTGTTTTGAAAGTTATAAAATTATCTCCTCCGTTTGCTAAAAAAGAGTTAGCCACAACAGAGTATGTTTGATTATCTTGCACGGGCGTTCCATTTTCTAATGAAATAGACTGGATTAAATTATTCTTCCAGCTATAACGAATTCCAGAAACTTGTAGCATGCGGGTTTCTTCTTTCCATTGTTCTTGCAAAACGTTTCGAATTTCTTTTCCTGACAGCTCCATTTTGATTAATGGATTACCGAATGGCTGTATGAGAAAAGTATCTGCCCACGTAATGATTCCTTTCTGTAAATCGTGCCTTATGCTTCCGGGATTTACAAAGGCGATATCAGCTTGCATAGTTTGCCGCTGAGCCATAGCGAGAAGTGTTCCTAATTTCGATTCACCGTGTTCGTTTCGATTACGGGTTAATTCATATTTTGTTATTCCTAATTGTTCTTCTGTTTGAGAATGAATTTTTGATGTATAAGAATCTATCCATTTTCGTGTATGAGAATTAGGAGAAATTGCATGTTGATAGACTGGGATAATGCTTGCATCTTTTTTTATAATATCTTTGGTTCTATGATTTAATGTAACAGTGACGTTTGAAAAAGCCTTTCCGTATGAGTAAGCTTGCACAAGGAGCATTCCATTTACGTTTCCATTTATATAAGAATGGGTATGACCACCAAAGAGGATATCGACATCAGGATCTAGTTCATTTGCTAAATCAGTTAGAGCACCAGTTGTAGTACTCCCGTTTGTATTACCACCAAGGTGAGCAAGAATCACAAATGCATGAATACCTTTTTTTTGTAGTTGATGTACATAAGAATTAATAGAAGCAGCTTCATCCAAAAAGAGGACAGAGGACATATTAGTATGCATCGTTAGAAATGGAGTGTTTTTTGTGACAACGCCAATGAAGGCAATGGGAATATTATCAATCCATTTAATTGTATACGGAGGGAAGAGTGGTTTCTTCGTTTTACTATCTAAAACGTTTGCACATACATAGGGAAATGAACTGCCTGAAAACGAATTTGTTTGAGTAGTAAGTTCGCCGCTAATTAGTTGTTGCAGCGCAATAGGTCCTTTATCAAATTCATGGTTTCCTACTGTGCCAACATCAAATTGAAGATGATTTAAAAATTCCATCGTTGGTTCATCATGAAACAGTGCTGAAATCGGGGGACTTCCGCCAATCATATCTCCGGTATGAACAAGTAAGGTGTTAGGGTTTTTATCGCGGTAGGATTGAATGTAAGCGGATATATAATCGGCGCGTCCTACAGCTTTACCGTGCAATGTTGAAGTGGTATTTAATTGGCCATGAAAATCATTGAGACCAAGAATTTGCACCGATATATTGGTAGGTGGAGAAGGAGAGAATAGTGTGGGGAAAATCAGTTTGATAAGAAAAAATAATAAGAAATAGTTCATAATGACACTCCTCTATAAAACGTATTTTAAGGTGTGGAAGTTTCACTTTATTGTATGAGAAGTGAAAGAGAATATTTTGTAAAAATTACGTAAAAGTATAGTACAAATGAATTTTTTGATAAATATGACAATTTAACAAGAAAGGCAGGAATCTTTTTTAGTAATAGAGAATATTACTACAATCCACTTGCGGAAAAAACAAACCAAAAAGAGGTGACGGAAATGCTTGCGATCGGTGTAGTGTTTGGAATTATAGTAATTTGTGGTTTCATATGGATATATTATTCGCGTTCGTTTAAACAAGCAGAAGTGTTACTCTTTCAAAAAGGTAGTTTGTTAACAAGTCAATCTAGATATTTAGTATGTTCGAAGTGTGGAAGTGCACAAGCCCGAAGTGGAGGATATCAAGAGTGTTGCAAAATTAGGTTATGAAGTAAGAAAGCCTCACAAAATTACGTGAGGCTTTCTTACTATTTTGTAGCACTCCAAATGGTCCAACGATCTTGTTCGACGATTGGAGCTATATTATGTAGTTGAGAGTGAATATAGTGGAGTAATTGAGAAAGTTCAATGTCTGTTAATTCGTATAAAATAGATCGGCCTGTTCGTGGTGATAAATCTTGTAGTAATGTTTCAATGGAATCATGGATTTTTCGAACTTCCCACATTGTTTGAAGGGGAAGTGAATGCATACCGGTTTGTTCTATTAATTGTTGTATGTGCATTGCTTTTGGTCTACGTTTTTCCTCTATTTGAATGAGTTTAGGATAGACCGAAAAGAAATATCCCCGAACATGTTCTATGCTTCCTGGAATTGTACAATCTTCAATGGTGCGATCTTGAAGAATAAGTATCCCATCTTTCTTTAAGATACGTGAGGCTTCGCATAAAAACTTTGGGATGTCGTGTAAATGATGGATAACAGCACGAGAAATTACAATATCAAAAGTTTCATTAGCAAATGGGGTTTTGTGGGCATCACCGTGAATGAATGAAATATTTTGGATGGAAGTACAATTTTCTGCAGCTGCTTGTAGCATTTTTTTTGAGAAATCAAAGCCCACGACTTTGTTAGCTCCCATAAGAGCCAATTCTTTCGTATAAATACCACCACCACAGCCAATATCAATTATGTTTTTACCGTTCACATCAATTATATTTTGGATCATTTCTCGCCAAGAAGAATCTGCTTTTCGTGAGGCATAGGTGTATTTATTATTAGCATCATGAAAATTAATAGACATATGAAAAACCCCCTTCTTGTATAGTATATCTCATTTCATCATACATAACGTTTTTGTTTCATTTTCAAGGACAATAAGCTTTTCTTATTGTTTGTAGATAGGAGGATTAGGTGTGAATAGAAAATCCTTGTTAATTATATTCATTCTTTTATTAGCATCTTGTAGCCAAGTTGAGCAAAAAAAAGAGGGAAAACAAGTAGAAGAGACGGTGAATCCTATGCAAGAAAGTATGAAAGTAACAATTATACAAAAAGGAAAACCTGAAAAGGTTTTAAAGAAAGAAGAAGCAAATAAAGTAGTAGATATTATGAATAAGGCAGAGAAGCAACAAATAACAGGAAGTTTTGGAGAACCAGAGTATGAAATTAAAATTGAGAAGAATGGAAAGGTAAAAGCATATCGTGCATGGTTAAGAGGAGAAGATCGCCAAGGGTGGTTACAAGATGAGGAGGGAACATATATGCTCACAAAATCTGATACAGAACAACTTTTATCTATCCTTCCAATTGTTTCTGAATCAACGAGTGATGATACGAAAGTGAATGCATTAACAGAGGTGACCAAAAAGGATTTACAAATTACCGCTTTTCACATTAAAAAAAATGAAAAGGCCATAAATTATACAGTATTTTATACGATTTCGGATTCTTTATATAAACTATTAGAAAAAGAAGAAGGATACTACTTTCAATTGACCTTTCCGTCTAAAGTCCAACAAGTAATTGGAAAGAAAACAAGTGAAATAGTGGAAGGTGAGAAAGTAAGAGAGGGGTATAAACAATATGAAGTGAGCATTGTTGTACCAATAGAGCATGTATCAGCTTCTCAAATAAAAGCGTTAGAAACGTATTATGATCATTATGATTTACAAGTATTAAATCATAAAAAAGAAAAAGTGGGAGCATTTCAGAATATTATTCAAATTGTAAAAGATTACGGTGAAAAAATGAATTTGCAAAGATAGAAAGATTCTTTCCTAGGAAATGAAAAATAGAGTGAACTGAAAAGCTCACTCTGTTATTTTGTTTTTGCAGATGGTTCGTTCATTGCTTTTCTTGTAATAAGAAAGGAAATCATAAGGGCAGAAAGGATAATAAGAGTAATAAATAAATGATTTGGTAACCAATCTAATAATAAGTAGCCAATTGTATAAAAAATCAATGTTGAAGCTAAAAAGGATAAAGTACCAATCATGAAAAATTGTAAGGACATTTCTTGTTTACCTCCTTTCGGTATTTTACTATTCTTAAGTGATTCATCATACTTTTCATTGATAGGAAAAGTATGATGAAAGTGCTCCTTTCTTATTTTTGGCTAATTATGGATGATATAAACGTCATTTTCAATAAAATAAAAAAATATAGCATACTAGAGAAAATGAATGAGGGAGGAGAAGGGTATGAAAAATAATACAAAGGGATTATGGGGAATTGTAGCTGCTGTAGGGATATTTTTACTTTCTAAGTTGAAATGGGTATTTGCAATTTTAAAATTAGCCAAATTTTCAACGGTATTTAGCATGTTATTGTCGCTCGGTGCATATGCCGTTATATATGGGTGGAAATTTGGTGTGGCACTAATTTATTTACTTTTTGTTCATGAAATGGGGCATTTGTGGGCAGCGAAACGAAAAGGTATACCGACTTCTCCAGCGATTTTTATCCCATTTATGGGTGCACTCATTGGAATGAAAGAGATGCCAAAAAACGCAAAGGATGAAGCTTATCTTGCTTATATGGGGCCTCTTTTTGGACTGTTGTCATTTCTACCGGCGATTCCGCTTTATATGATAACAAAAGAACCGTTTTGGGCTCTTGTTATTTTGCTTGGAAGTATGTTGAATTTTTTTAACTTAATTCCCGTTTCTCCGCTAGACGGAGGACGAATCATTTCAGCTGTTAGTACAAAGATTTGGGGAGTAGGTCTTGCTATATTACTAGGATATTCTATTTTCTTTAAGAGCATTATGGGTGGATTTATCTTTATAATTGGTTGTATGGAGCTATATAGAGTAATAAAGAGAAATAAACCAATAGAAGAACTTGGTTATAAAGTAGATGTCATGAAAACATATCTTACTAAATTTCAAGAGGAATTTCAGGAAACAGCAGCGGTTCATCGAGCAATTTATATGATTCATCATGAAATGAATGTATTAAGACAAAAGGAAAAAGAGAATCAGTTAGAAAAGGGAGAACGTCAAAAGATTGAAGCATTGGAGTACTTACTACCAAAATTTGAACCGCTTGATTATGTACCATATGAAGAAGAAAAAGAAGATCATTTCATTCGAATAAGAGAAGCTTTAGAAGTGTCAGAAAGAAAGATGAGTGCATGGGAAAAACAGAAGCAACAAGAAGAAGACTATTATAAAATTGATACAAAAACAAAATGGGCAGTGTTTGCTTGTTATATTGGCTTGCTGGTAATACTTGGTTACACTGCTTATGAAGGGTATGCAATTTTACAAGAGCATTTGCCGCAGCGAAATGTATAGAAAAACAGTGTCGAAATGATTAGAAGAATGTATACAGGAATTCTGTTTCTACAAGAGAATGTTACAAATATAACAGTGTATATAAGTATAAATTGAAAAAACAACATAAAAATCTAAGTTCAGGTGAGAGAGTATCCTGCCAGGCACAGAAGCAGTTAGATCTTTTTTCTATGCCAAGTGAAAACAAGGAAGAAGGTTATCTTTTGCATGATATGTTGAAAAGTCAAAATGGATTTATATAGACATAAATGTAATATTCATAGTAGAAAAGGAGTTTGGTGTATGAAGAGAGTGTGGATGATACTGGGAATGGTTATTGTAATAGGAATTACAAGTTATAGTTTAATGAGAGTATTGTTACATTATGCAAGTAAACCCGTTGGAGTATCGACACTGCCTCAAGTAGAAGAAGTAAGAGAACAGAAAAAAGTATTACAATTCATCCGCTCGAAGCATGAAGAGTATAACAATCTCTTAAATTATGGTAAAGCTGAGAGATATACAGAAGGGGATTGGCAACATCTAATGCAGTGGTTTCAAGAACAAGAACCGTCTTTAAAAGATATACATAAAGAAGTAAAAGATGAGAAGATAAAGCGGGATGTAAGGCGGAGTTATGAAATATTAAAAAAGGGCATAGAGGTTCAGAAGATTGAATATGTAATTTATGCTCATCGTGTTTATCATGATTTAGACATTCTTGTAAATAAATATACAGGTGAAACAAATATATGGGGATACACAGAGTTTGGAGATGGAAAAGATGTACAAGTAATCGAACAAGCTCTACAAGCTCAGCACTAAGCTAGCCTATTTTGGTTAGCTTATTTTCTTTTAGGAAAGATATGCTAGAATAGGGAAACTATGGTTGGTTTGTTTAGTAGCAACGAACAAGATAAAGTGAAACCTTAATCAGTGGAGGGTTGCTCTATCTCCCGCTGACTAGTAGCTCTCACGAATCGGGATAAATATAAAGTGTTCATACATTTTTCACAAAAACACCATGTTTATAGTGATTAAAATCACACCTTTTCGTTTTAGCTTCGTTTACAATAACAATAGATAAGGAAATAGAGGAGTGGAATACAATGTTAAGTGAAAAAACAATTGAAATTGTAAAATCAACAGTACCATTATTACAAGAAAAAGGCGTTGAAATTACGACACGATTTTATCAAATTATGTTCTCTGAGCATCCAGAGTTATTAAATATTTTTAATCATACAAATCAGAAAAAAGGAAGACAGCAACAGGCGTTAGCAAGTGCAGTGTATGCAGCTGCAACGTATATTGATAATTTAGAAGTTATTGTTCCTGTAGTAAAACAAATTGCGCATAAGCATAGAAGTTTAGGGATTAAAGCTGAACATTATCCAATCGTAGGAACATGTTTATTACAAGCAATTAAAGAGGTGGCAGGAGCGCCAGACGAAGTATTAAATGCATGGGGAGAAGCATATGGTGTAATTGCTGATGTATTTATTAGTGTAGAAGCAGGAATGTATGAAGAGGCAGCGAAAAAAGAAGGTGGATGGAAAGATTTCCGCAACTTTGTTGTTGTGAAAAAAGAGAAAGAGAGCGACGTAATTACATCGTTTTATTTAAAACCAGAAGATGGTGGAGAACTATCCGCATTTTTACCTGGTCAATATGTAACAGTTCAATTAAATATAGAAGGTGAAACATATACACATAATCGTCAATATAGCTTATCAGACGCTTCTGGAAAAGATTATTATCGTATTAGTGTAAAACGAGAAATGGCTATAGAGACACCGGATGGAAAGGTATCTAATTATTTACATGATCACATCCAAGAGGGAGATACTTTACCATTAAGCGCACCAGCAGGAGATTTCGTATTAAATATGGATTCAAACGTACCGGTTGTGTTAATTAGTGGCGGTGTTGGTATTACGCCGATGATGAGTATGTTAAATACATTAATTGAACAAGATTCAAATCGTAAAGTATACTTTATTCACGCAGCACTAAATAGCAACGTGCATGCGATGAAAGAGCATGTGCAGCAAGTAAAGAGCAACTATGAACAAGTAGAAGTGTACACTTGCTATTCTTCACCAACAGCACAAGATTTACAAGCAAAAAACTTTGATAAAGAAGGTTTTGTTGATTTAGAGTGGTTACAATCGATCATTCCTACAGCTGAAGCAGAATTTTATTTCTGCGGCCCGGTACCATTTATGAAGCATATTAATACGGCTTTAGTAGAATGGGGCGTTTCACCTGAACATATTCATTATGAATTTTTCGGTCCAGCAGCAAGTTTATCATAAGATAAACAAAAACGAGGTGTTAGTTCACCTCGTTTTTTGTTTATTCTCGTAACAAGCGATTTACTGTTTCACGACGTATACCGATCAGTTGTCCAATCTCTGTTTGTGTTAATATTTCATAGATGGGAATTCCGCCTAAATATAGTGAGAACCACTCTTGTAAACGGTGGAGGCGTTCTTTGGGAGAAACGGTTGTTAATTGATCGATTCGCTGCTGCATCATTCGTAATTTTGTTTGTAGCTGCATGGCGATATCAGCATATAATTCGGGGTTTTCCTGTAGTTTTTCGTACCATGTATGACATGCAACGGGCTGAACTTCTGTTTTAATTAAAGCAATTGCTGTACCATGATACTCTTTTGGAGAAATTAAAGAATGATGAGGGATTGTCTCACCTGGAACAATAATATTAAATAAAAATGGTGTCCCGTCTTCTTGTAGTCGAATAACTTTTAATAGTCCCGTTTTAATAAAGTATAAGGATCCTTCTTCACCTTGACGAAATAATATATCCCCTTTATGTAGAATCAATGTTAGCACCTCATTTAAGCATTCCTGTTTATTCATTGTACCTGATTTATAGTGTGTTTGGATTAAAAATAGGCAGATAAAAGAAATTAAGATTATCAAACATATATCTCTGTTACTTTTCTAACATATAAGTCACGGCTGGCATTTGTTTTCTCTTTTTGCTTCACATAGCACATAGGACTAAAAAGCACTGACTGTTTCTATACATGTCCGGATGCTCTTTTCCGCCTAAAAAGAAAGGCTGTATGTCGTTTTTTTATTTTGTATCTATATAGCAATTTAATTGACGAAATATATGCTATTACAGTAGTATACTATTTAGTGTGTAATAGTACTAGCAATAAATATGCTGTAGGGGGTTTAGTATATTGTTAGATGCGAAAATGACTGATATGAAAATTCCAGCTAATGCTGTGATACATGTGGAAGAGATGAAAGGCGGAGTTGTTCTATCAGTTGAAATAGATGGACAAATTATCTATACAATGGCTTATGATGAAGAAACGGACAGCTATGCGGAACTGTATGATAGAAATGATAAACGAGCATGTCAAGTACATGAAGATTTTATGGGGTGGTCACTCCTTCACTAAAAAGATGTCAAATATGACATCTTTTTTTGTTGAATCGATCTATTATACAATGTGATGCAATAAAGAGATAAAATTTGTAATAATTGCTTTTACATTGTTAGCGCTTTGTAACAGCATATCTTCTATTTTTTCGCTATCATAAAGGTAATAGTCACAGCGATAGGGGTGAACAACTTGAAAAAATTACATATTTCAAACTTGATGTTGTTGTGTGTGTGTACGGTATTATTTTTTATTTTAGGGGTGTTTTTGTATTCCTGCGTATAAAAAAACGCATTCTAAAAAGAACGCGTTATAGGAAAGAACTGATAATGAGTCTAGTTCCAAGTATAATTAGTGTAATACGTAATAAATGAATGATGGCATTACCGCTTAATTTTGTATTAATATAAGCTCCGATTCTTCCGCCAATCCAAGCACCTGGAATAAGAATTAATGCATAAATCCAGCCGACATTACCAAGAGAAATATGAGTTACAGAACTTACAATTGCCGATAAAAAGACAATAAACATTGAAGTTGCGACCGCAATCTGTGCAGGGAATGCAAAAAGGAGCATCATCGCTGGAACGAGTAAGGCACCACCACCAATTCCAAATAACCCCGATATAAAACCAACTACAAATGCAATCATAATTGAAAGCAACGGTGGGAATTGATAATGAACGGTTTTCCCTTCAGCATCTGTAAAAGAACGTTTAATAACAGCTAAATTTGATAGGGAAAGAGGTTTTAATTTATCGCGTAACATGAGAAGAAGAGATACAAAAATAAGGAAAACACCAAAGTATAAAGAGAAAGTATCCTGATTCAGAAATTTGTTTGCCCACGATCCGACAATGCCTCCAGGACCGCTTCCGATAAATAAAATAAGTCCACTTTTATAATCTACTCGCTTATGTTTCATATAAGTAAGAGTAGAGGAGAGACCAGTGAAAACCACAGTTACAATTGATGTCCCAACTGCTAATTGTGGTGATAAACTATGCAGCCCAATTAGCAAAGGAACAATGATAATTCCTCCTCCAAGCCCGACTAGACTTCCAATTGTTCCTGCAATTAACCCAATGAAAAGTAACATGATGTATTCCAAAATTGCCAACTCCTCTATATAACTAATCCAACATCCATTATACACACTTTTTGAAAAGATATTGGATTGTTCACAAAAAAGTCGTCTTCCTAGAAAAATAAGGAAGACGACTTTTGATTAAAAGATTAAGTGTAATAAGTAGTAAAATAATGCAGCTAAAGAAGCTGAAATAGGAAGTGTAATAACCCATGTAATTAACATGCGTTTTGCAGTTCCCCATTTTACACCTTTCACACGATGAGAAGCACCAACCCCTAAAATAGAAGAAGAAATAACGTGCGTCGTACTAACTGGTAAGTGAATGAATGTTGCACCGAAAATAACAAGTGATGATGATAAATCGGCAGCTACACCATTTACAGGACGAATCTTCATAATTTGTCCACCGACAGTTTTGATAATTTTCCATCCACCGATAGAAGTACCAAGCCCCATTGCAACTGCACAAGATAATTGTACCCAGAACGGGATGTCGTCAGAAGTATGATAGTTATTGGCCATAAGAGCCATCGTAATGATTCCCATTGCTTTTTGTGCATCATTCGTACCGTGTGTATAAGCTTGTAATGCTGCAGTGAAGATCTGGAATATACGGAAGTTTTTGTTCGTTTTCGTTAAGTTAAAGTTTTTAAAGACCACTTTAAAAATACTGTATACGATATAACCAACAACAAAAGCGATAATCGGTGAAATGATTAAAGCTTCAATAATTTTTATGAACCCTTTAAAGTTTAATGAGCTAAAACCAGCAGCAGCAATTGCCGCACCTGCGATTGCACCAATGATTGCATGCGAAGAACTACTTGGAATACCGTAGTACCAAGTGATTAAATTCCAAACTATTGCCGCAAGTAAAGCAGCTAAAATTACAAGGGAACCATTTTGCAAAGCAAATGGGTCAACAATATCTTTTGTAATCGTTTTTGCTACACCTGTAAATGTCATTGCACCTAAAAAGTTCATAATAGCTGCCATAATAATTGCATGTCTAGGCTTTAGAGCTTTCGTTGAAACAGCCGTTGCAATAGCGTTTGCTGTGTCGTGAAATCCATTGATAAAGTCAAAAGCTAAAGCGCAAATGACTACTAAAACGGTCAGTATCAAGAGTGTATCCATGATCAAACTCCTTACGCGTTCTTCATAATAATTGTTTCTAATACATTTGCAACGCTTTGACAGCTATCAGCTACTTCTTCAAGCTCTTCGTAAATCTCTTTAAATTGAATAATCTTAATTGGATCTTTCTCACGAGAGAATAAGTGCTTAATCGCATGACGGCGAATATCATCACATTGTGACTCGTAATCCTTAATTTTAATTGCGTTTGTACGAATGTCTACTAATTTTTTATTCGACATCAGTTCAACGGAATGTGCAATTTCAATTGCACATTGATTGATTGCTTCTACAAATTTAATCATGTATTCATCTGCCTCTGTAATAGAATACATTTCGAATAAACCTGCACTGTGATCTAATCCGTCAAGTACATCATCCATGCTCATTGCAAGTTGCAGGATGTCTTCACGTTCAATAGGAGTAATAAACGCTTTATTTAGCTCCATAATGATTTCGTGAATAAATGAGTCACCTTTTGACTCGTATTCTTTCATGCGCATAGAAAATTCTTTTAAATCGCTAGCATTTTTAATTTTATACTCCACGAAAAACTGCGCGCCTTCTTTTAAATTTTCGGAAACATTCATTAACATTTCAGAAAATTTATCTTTTTTAGATTTAAAAACCATTCTTGTTACCCCCACAAAAAGTAATATATGTACAAATATATTGGCTAGTCAATTCTAACAAAAAACTGTCGTTTTTTAAAACATTTTATCGAAAAGTTTACAAAAACTTAACATAACTCGCGTTGATGTATTAATAATATTAATAAACAATAATGAATATCTTACTTGTAGAATGTCCTTTTCTTGTAAAAAGTATGAATGTAAAAGTAATACTTTACACCTAAGGAACTGTTACGTTATCATAGTAAATTTAAAAGGAGGATGTTTTTATTTTTTTTTATCAAAAGTGTAAACTAATGGAGGAAGTGAATAAATGAAATTGAACAACACTCATTTTAAGAAAATGCTTGAGTGGTTCAACAAGAGGAAGAAACTACGGAATATATTAGTTGTTTTAGGTGGTTTTTTCATTACTCTATTTATTGCCATAAATATAATGATTTCCATTCAAGACATATCAGCATTAAAACAGGCCGTTCCGCAACCAACACTTATTTATGATGCGAATAAAGAAGTAGCAGCAAAGTTATCTTCTTCTAAAGCAGAAGGTATTAAAAGAAAAGATATCCCTGATAGTATGATTCAAGCGGTTGTGGCAGTTGAGGATAAAGAGTTTTTTAGCCATCATGGTATCGACTATAGTGGGATTATAAGTGCACTATTAAAGAATATTACTGCGGGAAAGGTGGTCGCGGGTGGTAGTACGATTACACAACAATTGGCCAAAAATGTATTTTTAACGCAAGAACGCACATTTTCACGGAAGTTTAAAGAATATTTTTTAACAAAAAAAATAGAGCGTACGTATACAAAAGATGAAATTATTGAAATGTATATGAATCAAATTTATTTTGGTGAAGGAGCTTGGGGTGTAAAAAAAGCTGCTAAAACATATTTCGATAAAGAAGTAAAGAATGTAACAATAGCAGAAGCTGCAACGATAGCAGGCTTAATTAAGGCACCGTCAACGTATTCACCATATAAAAATTTTAATAAATCAATTGAAAGGCGAAATGTTGTTTTAGCCTTAATGAAAGAACAAGGGTATATTACAGAACAACAGTACAAGCAAGAGAAAGAAGCAGGTCTTGTATTACGCCGAGGTGTAGAGGATAACTACAAAGGGCAATATTCACAATATGTGGATTATATTGTACGAGAAGCAATGGAGAAATATGAGCTAACACAAAATGAAATTTTAGCTGGTGGATATCGCATTTATACGGAGCTCGATCCTAAGAAGCAACAAGCAGTAGAAGATGTTGCAAATAATGAGAATTATTTTAAAGGGAGTAGTTCGGATCAATTGATGCAAACGGGTATTGTTTTGATGGATCCGAAAACTGGTGGTGTTCCGGCGTTAGTTGGTGGGAGGGGCACGTACCAATTTTTGCAATTTAATCATGCAACACAATTAAAAAGACAGCCTGGTTCGACATTAAAGCCTTTTGCAGTATATGTCCCTGCACTGGAACAAGGGTATGAAGTATATGATGTTTTAAAGGATGAGCCACTTCAGATAAAAGAATATAAGCCTCAAAACAGTGATCATACTTTTCATGGCGATGTTACAATGTATGAGGCAATCGCTAGGTCTTATAATGTTTCAGCAGTTTGGTTGTTAGAACAAATTGGAGTAGAAAAAGGTGTGAAGTCATTAGAGCGTTTTGGTATTCCATTACAAGAGGAAGATCGTACGCTTCCTATTGCTTTAGGAGGGATGCATACCGGAACGTCTCCATTTGTAATGGCTCAAGCTTATGCAACACTCGCAAATGATGGGGTGCAAATTGAAGGACATGCAATTCGTGAAATACAGAATGCAGAAGGAGAAATCGTAGGGAAATGGTATAAAAAAGAAACACGGGTAATAAGTGAAGAGATTGCTCAAAAAATGACGTATTTATTAAAGGGGGTTGTTGAAAAAGGTACGGGTGAAAAAGCAAAGGTGAACAATATTGATACGGCTGGTAAAACAGGAACTACTCAGCTTGTAGGTGGTCCGAGTAGCGGAGCGAAAGATTCATGGTTTGTTGGGTATACGCCTGATCTTGTTGGTGCCATTTGGGTAGGGTATGATAAAACGGATAGTGAGCATTATGTTTTAGGTGGTAGTCAAATTACAACAACAATGTTTCGAGAGATTATGACGACGGCTGCTGGGAATCCAGCTCAAAAAGCATTTCAGTTATCACTTATATCAGAGGCTGACTATACAAAACAATTAAAGACAATTGAAGAAGAAAAAAGGAGAAAAGAAGAAGAGAAACAGAGAAAAGAACAACAAAAAGAGTGGATGGATAAAGTAAAGGAATGGATTCCATTCTTTTAAAAACCAAAAGAGGCGAATTTATATTCGTCTCTTTTTTATATAAAGTAAAATTTTTTTCAGCTGGTGTATTATTGTAGGGTGAGACGAATGATTGCGTTCGAGTGGGATGGTGAATGATAAATAATCGAAATTGTTCCTTTACTAATTGGCTCATAAGGTAAGTCTTCTTCGTATTTACCAGTATTTTTACTATGAATGGATAGTGTAATTTCATCGATTTTTTTGTTGTTATATTGTTCTTTAATTTTTTTTGCAATTTGATTCAACTCATTACGTGAAGAAGCTTCTGTGATGAGCATTCCTTTGATAACTTTTTTTTCTTTAGCTAAGGAAGATGAGAGAGGTATTGTATTTTGTTTTGTATATAGAAGTTCATAGGGAGCTGTGTTACTGTTTTCTGCTGCTTTTGATGCAGTAGTGTATTCTAAAGTCAAAAAGAGTCCTGAGCATAAAATTACACACGATATAAGGGTGACCCAAAAGCGTATTGACAGTAAGACTTTCATTTTTATCCCTCTTTCATATTGACGTCTTCGTTATCTATCATACAAAAAAAGCATTAAGCTAGGGTAAATTTGAAGTAAAGAAACGTAAAGAAGGAGAGTCTCTAGTTATTCCTTACTAAGTGTGTTGAATTTGGAATGGAGAAAGAGGAAAAGGAAGGCGAAATAGATGTTGACTAAAGGATCAGAGTAATGAAAAAATTGAAACATATGTTTACAGTTATAAAGTTGCATTTTCTTTTCTAATTTTTTTATTTGATTTTCGTGAGATAAAGTAGTATTCTCTTGAATCATAAATAAATAACTCCTCAATTTGAAAATTATTCCATCTAATGCATCATACTTTTCTAAGATCGCTCTTAAAGAAGGTTGAAGTATTTGGTTTTGTGGATTAGGTACGTATGAATTGATAGAAATGAGATAAGGGGGTATAAGGTTGATTTCTATTGGATTAACAGGATGGGGAGATCATGATTCTTTATATACAGATTCCTATGAAAATAGAAACAAATTGCGAACATATAGTGAGTATTTTCCTATCGTTGAAGTAGACAGTTCGTTTTATGCGATGCAACCAGTTCGGAATTATAGGAAGTGGGCTGGAGAAACACCAAAAGATTTTTCATTTGTTGTTAAAGCCTATCAAGGAATGACGGGACATATGCAGGGAGAGATTCCATTTTCCAATTCCGATGAGATGTTTGAAATCTTTAAACAATCGATTATTCCGCTTCAAGAGGAACATAAATTAAAGGCGATATTATTTCAATACCCACCTTGGTTTGATTGTCAAAAGAAAAATGTCGATTTACTTCGTTATACAAAAGAGAAAATGAAAGGATTACCGTGTGCCATAGAGTTTCGGAATCAAACGTGGTTTAATCCAAATATGCATGATAAGACATTACAATTTTTAGAACAGGAAAAATGGATTCATACGATTTGCGATGAACCACAAGCTGGAATTGGTTCTGTCCCACTTGTATTAGAGGCAACGCATTCTGAAATGACGCTCGTCCGTTTTCATGGTCGCAATATTCACGGATGGCTTGATAAAGGCGAAAATTGGCGGGCTGTACGATGCTTGTATCGTTATAATAGGAAAGAGCTTGAGGAATGGGTAGAAAGGCTACAAGTATTGCAGAAAAAGACAAAGAACATATACGTATTATTTAATAATAATTCAGGCGGAGATGCTGCTGATAATGCAAAGCAACTTATGACGATGATGCATATTACATACGGCGAACCTAAACCAGAACAACTCAATTTATTTGAATAAATATAGAAACGAAAAACACTGTACAAACAGGGGGAATGTACAGTGTTTTTCTTTATGAAAAAGAGGGGTAACAATGTTACTGAGCGTTTGGTTGATTCATCAATTGTTGGCTTCGTATTAAATGATAATGGTTATCATTATCATTGTCAATAGTTTTTTAGAAATAAAATAAAAAATTTCCTTAATTCTACGAAATATAAAATGAAACTTTAGTCAATAGGGGGCTTCATCCCCGCTGATTATTAGCCCTCACTAATCGGGCTTTTGTGGGATAAATAAAATAAGAAGCTAGGGAAGGGGACAATTGAAAAAGAACAGCTGTTAGCGCTGTTCTTTCTCAGTTACATATTGTTGTAAATCAAATGGAGTTATTTCTTGAATAAACTCTCTTGAGATAAGAGATTGAACGAGTGTACTTTCTGAAATTATAGTACCTGTTTTCTTTTGATAGGCTTGTTGTAATAATTCAAGCTTTTCTGCCGTTTCTTTTGGTAATTCAATTGTTAATGTGTTCATAATTTCTCCCCCTTATTACTAGAGTACCACTACAAAATAGGAGAAACAAGAAAAGAGAATATGAAATATAAAAAAGGTTGCCAAGTTTAAACTTGGTAACCTTTTTTATGTATAAGCTTATGTTTTTGTTATGCGATCCCGATATATTTTAAAGTTTTTGATGGGGTGCTATGATCAAAGAAGTGTTGTAAAAATGCAATATCAACACCGGATTTGTATGCACAGTATCCCCAAGTTTTTCGAAGTGTATGTGAGCTAATCCCTTCTAAACCAACTTCTTTTGCAGCTTTGTTTAAAATATACCATGCATGCTGCCTTGTAATAGATTTTGTTCCTTTTTGTGACTTTAATAATGGTTCATTTCGTTTCCATGTTTTACGTTCTTTCATGTAATCTTCGATTGCATGCTGTAAGTCTTCGTTTACAGCAAACCATTTATGTTTTTTTACTTTTTCATTGTAAAATAAAATGGAGTGACGAACATTTTCATCTTCATCGATGACATCACCGACTTTTAGTTGTAAAATTTCGCTTACTTTGAGACCGGAATTTACAGCTAGTACGAATAATAAACCATCACGTTTGGAAGATTGTAAAAGTATATTTTTGATTTTTTCTAATTGGTTTTCATTTTGAATAGGTTGTCCTGCTTGTTTCATTTCACGCACTCTCCTCTTTTGTGTTTGTAAAGGAAAGGATTAACTTAGTTCCTACTATAAAGGGGGAGTGTGAAATTCATGTGAACTCCTAGTGAAATTAAGACAAATTATTTGACTTCTTTTACTTTTTGTAAATCAAAATAAAAAACGACGCTATCGTTGGTGTTATATACACCGTATTCGGCATGATGAAGTTCCAAAATATTTTTTACAATTGATAGACCAAGTCCAGTTCCTCCGGTATGACGGCTACGTGAAGCATCTAGACGATAGAAGCGGTCCCATATTTTCTGTAAACTTTCATCTGGAATTGGATTACCGGTGTTCTCAATTTCTACTTTTACTTTTTCCTCATTTTCTATGACGCGAATATAAATTTCTTTCCCATCAGGTGTGTAACGAATTGCATTGCTGAGTAAATTGACAACAACTTGCTCAATGCGGTTACGATTCGCTTCAACGTATATAGCGGGATTTGCATCAATTTCTACTTGTAATTTTTTTTCTTCCATACTAAATAATAATTTTGTATAGACTTGGTGGACTAGTTCCCCAAGTGAAAAAGGGTTCATTTCGAGTTTATACGTGCCAGATTCTAATTTTGCTAATTCTAGCATTTCGACGATGAGTCGATTCATATTTTCGGTTTCGTCCAAAATAACGTCTGTATAGTAAGTGGTATCTTTGCTGACGCCATCTTTAATCCCTTCGGCAAAGCTTCTAATAACACTTAGTGGTGTTTTTAATTCATGAGATACGCCAGAAATAAATTCTTTCCTAGTTTTCTCCAATTGACGTTCACGTTCGATATCTTGTTGTAATTTTGTATTCGCAACGTTTAATCGATCTATTCGATCTTTTAAGTTTACGGATAGTGTATTAATACTACTAGATAAACCACCAATTTCATCATCTGCTGAAATTGGTAATTTTTCAGTGAAATCAAAATTAGCCATTTTTTTTGTCACTCGATTCATTTTAATAAGCGGTTTAACAATAATTTTTGAATAATAAAAAGATAATAAAATAATAACGAGAAATACGATAATTAAGGCATAGACGTAATAATCTTTTAAAACGAGCATAGCCTCATTAACAGGCTGTAAAGAAGTCATTGCAAAAGCAAACTCTTTAATTTTCCCGTTTTCTAGGACCGGTTTGACAAAAATCTGGCTTTTTCCATTCTCTTCTTCTCCAATTGTGAATGTTGTTAATTCGTTTGAATTTGTTTTCCCTAATACTACAGATAATTCCCAATGCTGAATTCCTTGTAACGTCTCCAAATTATTTGCGAGGCGAAGGTCATTTTTGGAAGGAAGGTGTATTTTAGATACAGTCCCTTCAAAAGTATGAATGCCCAACCTTGTATCCTTTGCGTATTTATTTTTCTTAGCGTTTGTCCAATCGATATCGAATAATTTAAAGTCAGAAATGATATTATCATTTTTCCATGAATTATAGCGAGTTGTAATAGTAACAGGTATAATCACATCTTGTTTTAAAATTCCATCGACAAGAATGACATCGTTAGCTTTCAACTGTAAATTTGTAAATTTAGTATATTCATCGATGGTTAAAATATTGTTGAGTGGAATCGAATATGTTTTATTAGATTTATCCACAATTTCAATATAGTAATTATTTTCATCTTTTATAATTCCATTTGGATCTAATAAAACAACGTCAGCATTTGTTTTTTCATGAAATTCTTGTTTGAGTTTTCTGATGTCCTCAAATGTTCCATCGCTCTTTTCATAACTTGATAAAAATTTTTCAAAAGCAGTCTGGACGGTTTGGATTTTTTTATTGATATAAAATTTTTCTAAAAATAATGATTGTCCAAGGAAAAAAAGGAGGAAGGTAACAGTAAATAATGTTGATGTTAATAAAAATAGTTTAAAGACAATACTTCTTTTTTTCACTTCTTCACCTCACAAAAATAATTGCGTAAATATTTTCTTATTATAACAAACGATAATAGAAAGTAGGAGTTGAAAATTTGTCTCTATGTAGAGCAGTTTTTTATAAAAAGTCATATAAAGTCAACAATTCACTTTAGAAAAGCAATAAAAAAGAACTCGTCAGACGTAGGACAAGTTCTTTTTTTGCATGATTATTGAATTGCCGCGTCTAAAGCAATTTCAATCATTTCGTTAAATGTAGTTTGACGCTCTTCAGATGTTGTTTCTTCTCCAGTGAAAATATGATCACTTACTGTTAATACAGATAATGCATTTACACCGTATTTAGCTGCTAATGTATAAAGAGCAGTTGTTTCCATTTCTACAGCTAATACACCGTATTCACCCAGTTTTTTCACCATATCCATGCTTTCACGATAGAATACATCTGCAGTTAAAACATTACCAACGCGAACGTGCAGCCCTTTTTCTGTTCCTGCATCATATGCTTTCTTTAAAAGATCGAAGTTTGCAGCTGGTGCAAAATCAAATCCAGGGAATGTTAAACGGTTCATGTTAGAGTCTGTACAAGCTGTCATTGCAATAATTACGTCACGTACTTTTACATCTTTTTGAATCGCGCCACATGTTCCAACACGAATTAAATTTTTCACTCCATAGCTTTGGATAAGTTCGTTAACGTAAATAGAGATAGATGGAACACCCATACCTGTACCTTGAACAGAGACACGTTTTCCTTTATAAGTTCCAGTAAACCCTAACATACCGCGTACGTTGTTATAGCAAGTTACATCCTCTAAAAATGTTTCTGCAATATATTTTGCACGTAGTGGGTCACCAGGTAGTAAAATAGATTCAGCAATTTCACCTTGTTTTGCTTCAATATGAACGCTCATAAAAATCCTCCTTGTTATGTATGGATATAAATCGACATCATTTGCATTATACACTAGGAATTCTATCAAGTGAACTGCTTGCCATAATAATGCGTAAAACAGAGAATTTCTCAGTTCTCATAACGAAAATAACCTTTCACCTTCACAAGCATTATTTTTCGTAATCCCTTGCGATAGATGACTTGCAAATAGGAATGCTTTCAGGTAGCTTGTTAATTTTATGAGTGGAAGGGAAGTGCTTTGTTTTCGCATTTTATTTGTCCGCTCAACTAATCACTTGTTAAAAAACATAATTAGAGTATAACAATGAAACGTACGTTTCGTTGCACGAAAAGTTGATACATATCGAGGTCTATTTGTTGATGCGTTACACTTGCAGATAAGTTTCGAGGGATGCCTTTTAGTTTTGTAATATATATAAGACAAACTTTTTTTAATAATTTGGCGTTATTTTCTTTTAGTTGGAGGATTTCACTTTATTTTTTAGAGGATTTTTATAAAAAAAATAGAATGAATTTTTAAACAATATCCCGAGCGTTGTTGTAATTATCTGGATGATTTTGTAACTTATAAAATAGTATGGCAGGTGATGGTTTGAAAAATCTTGTCATGGGGTTAATCGCTTTATTACTTATTGTAGCCGGTGGAATCTACATGCAAAAGTATAAAGGAACGAAAGAAACAGCCGGGGACATTCAAGAAGTAAAGTGGGATATGGAAAATAGAAAGGGAAATGAAAAAGTAGCTATTACATTTCAATTGTTTAATAAAGATAACAATGAAATTCGTGGAGTGAACGATCATATTCGGGCTATTATTGTGGACGAACAGTTAAAGGGGATTCAACAAATCACTCCTGCGTTTGCTGGAAGTGGTTCGTATCAGTTATCGGCAAGCGGAATGAAGGAAGGGAAAGGTTATACGATTTTCTTATATGAGGATTATGATAAAACAGAACAGTTCTTTTCTAAGAAAGACTTTGGAGGAGAGGGAAAAGCGCAGAAACAAAAGGGATTAACAAAAGATACAGTGTTGACAAAAAAAATAGGTGAGTATGAAATGTCACTTTTATTTGAAACGTTATACCCTAATGAAGCGGCTACATTGACATTTCAGTTGCAAATGAAAAAAGGAGAACGGGTGCAATTTAGCTCAAGGACTAAAGAACATGCCACACTTTATATTGTAGATGAGAAACGAGAACATTTTTTATATGCAGTCCCTGTAAATGAAGAAGAACAATTGCAATATCGTATTACATTCCCGGAGGAAGGAACTTATAAAATGTGGGGCACATTTTATATAAACGGAAAAAAGTATGAAAAGGAATTTATTCTCCAAGTTCAGAAACGAAAAAGCAACTAGTGATGCTAGTTGCTTTTTCGTTTTCCTATTAACTTTGTTACGGCAAGCATTGTAATTGGTAAGGAATGATTTTTTCGGAATGCTAAATATTTTCCGCCCCAAGTTGGTTTATATTTTTCTTTAAAATGTCGTAATCCACTAAAACTATACGTGTAACGAACATTGTTGAAAATTGCTGCAGCAACTCGTTCAGACCAAAAAGATTGTGCTGATAGACCTACATTAGAGAGCGGAGCCATACCGATATTAAAGGAATGATAATTGTTTTCTTTTGACCATTGGAATAAATGAATGAAAATTGCATCCATAATTCCGCCAGGTGCATCTGGATAATAGCGCATTAAATCAACAGAAATTGTACCACTTTGGTAAACAGGCATAAATGTTGTAAAGGCAATAATTTTCCCTTGAGAATCAGATAAGGTTGCAACAGGCGCACGATTTATATAGGCACGATCAAAGTATCCAAGAGAAAAGCTTTTTTCTTTTTTTCCACCAAGCCAAGCGTCTGAGACTGTTTTTAATTCCGCATACAGTTCATCTGAAAAAGGTGGTTGATGGATAGAGAAAGTATAGCCTTCTCGTTCGAAACGGTTAAAAGTTGCACGTAACCCAGCACGTTTTTTACCTGATATAGTAAATGTATTTAAATCAACAACAGCCTCTTCACCAAGTTTAAAGAAATTATAGCCAAAATCATGATATAAGCTCATCCATTTACTTTCAATTTGATAGAAGACACAAATACATCCAAATCGATCTGCCTCGGCTAAAAATTCTTCCAGCACCTTACGGAAGGAAGAAGGATCTCCGATTGGATCGCCTAGTACAACGAGGCGTTTTCCAGCTGGTGAAAATAAAAGAAGTGCTTTACCATCACTACTAAAAAAGAATTGTTTATCTCCAAGAAATCCTAAATGACTTAGCACATTTCCGCCGTATTCATCTAAGAAGTTTTGCAGACGTTTATCGTTTGCGGGTTGCCCAGGAAATACACTACGATAGCGATTGGCAATAAGAGAACCAATGAGTAAAAAGGTTGGAACAAAGAAAGCGGCTGCAAGTGCACTTCGCTTCACTTGTGTAATATTACGAACAACAAAATCTGGCTTAAAAACTTCTTTTGCTCCAGCAAATAGAATACCTAAGTTTTTATACAAATATAATGTTAGTAGTAAAAAGATAAAAAATTTCACTACATCTGAAAATGAAATTTCTATTTTCTCACGTACAAATCGCTTGCGCAGCATATATAATACCGCAAGTACGATTAGCAAAATAAAAGTCTCTTCAATATCAATTCCTTTTAACGTATTAAAAATGGCTGCTCCAATTAAAGAAACAATCGTCATATAGTAGGAACGTTTTGTTCCATGATAAATACCTTTTGATAGAATAAGGAGTAGAATTCCAAATGTTAATGATAAGCTAAACGAAAATTGAATGAGATGTTTTGGAGCTAAAATATGTAATGCATGAGCACGATTTATACTTGTCGGTAAAATAGTTGATAAAATGACCATTAGGCCGGCAAAGACCGTTAAAGCTGCTGATGCCCATGAACCTAGTTTGCCTAAAAAATCACGTTGTAATGTCCAAATGACACCTGTTGTTTCTAAGGCAGGTGCAATAAATGGTTTATCTTCAATCTTTTTTAGAGCAGCTCCAGTCATTTCAAAAGCTGCGAAGATTAAACCAAGGCAAAATGGTAAAATGTAGTATACAAGTCGGTATAACAACATGGCAGGTAATAGCACACCCGTATCAATACCGTATTGTCCCATGCCAGTTAAAAAGACAAGATCAAATGAACCGAGACCACCTGGTACAAGACTAACAACACCTGCTAATGCAGCAATAACATAGACACCTAAAAACTTTTGGAAATCAATATGAATTCCAAATAAAAGTAAAATGACATACATAACGATTCCAGCAGAAACCCATTCCATTAAAGAAACAAGTGAATATAGAACAGTGGGATTTTTCTCCTTTTTTTCTTCTTGCCCTTCTATATGTTGCCTTTTTCGATTTTTAATCTTGGAGAATCCAATATAAAGTGGTACAAAAAGGGCAAAAAAGATGAGGACAGGCCATAGCCAAGGTTTTTCATGTAAAATAAAACTTGTATCTAGTATTCCTATTAGACCGAGGAATGAGAGAAGGGATAACCCATTTATAAAAGCAGTTGTCATCCAAGCGATGCTTTTGATAAGATCACCGTTCTCTTTTACATGAGGCCGATATAACATTGTCCGTATACCTGCTCCAACAAGTCCACCAAAACCGATAAATCCATTTAAGGTGTTAGCAATCCAAGAAACACGGAAGATTTTTTGAATAGGTATATCTGCTTTTAAATAGCGGAGCATCACAAAGTCATAAAAGAACATTGTTGAAACAGCAAATGCACCGAGTGTAATTGCTAAAAAGACTCCTCCAGTTGGTATGTTTTTAATTGTTTCAATTGCTTCTCGAAATGAAATGCCAGACAATTCTTTCCGAGCTTGGACAAATACAATTGCCAAGATAACAAATGGGAAAATGATTTTTCCAATTTGTAAGAAACGCTTCCACGAAAACGACATAAATACAACTCTCCTTGCATAAGAAAACTGAGACAATATTCTTATTATGACAAACTTCATGAAAAATAAAAAGGTAAATTGCAGGATATGAAGACTATTTTTCATATAGATGTGAATCTATTATACATTTTCATAAAGAATGTATAATAGATTTGTGTTTTGTTTATTTAGAAAATTAAGTTAAAATAGAGCGAAATAAGGAAGAGAGGGAAAGCGTATGATGATAATAGGTTACAAAGGCTATGAGCTAGAAAAGGCACAGCCTAATACATCAGAGGATTTCTTTAATCGATCTGAAGTAACTTATATTTTGGGAGAACAAGAAAAAACGTTTTCTGTATTATACTTGCGTTATTTTGAAGAAATTTCACAAGAAATTACTCCGTTTGAAGGAAATCCAGTTTTTAAAATAGAAGAACAAGACATATATTTACGTGATATTGTTGCTCTAGCTTGTTTTATTAAAAATAAAGAACTTCGTGGGCAAAAGCGAGTATATATTAATACAATAGAAGATTTTCAAAAATATTTCGATGATAAAACAGTGATAAAAGTACAAGACATAATGGCTACGTTACATAAAAATAAAAAAGTAGAAATAGCGTAAAATCACAAAGGGGAGAAAAGGATATGTCTAATTCAATGGTTGAAAATCAAACGCATCAAATATCTGAATTTTTAGAAGAAGCTATTGGTTTAATGAAGGATTTTGTTAATTATCATACACTGCCTTCTTTATTAGAAGAATCACCAGATGGGAATAAACATTATTATGAAGGACTATTATCATCACTAAGACGACTCCTTGTGTTTTGTGAAGAAGGATTGGATGCGTGCCTTGTTTTGCTGAATAGTCAACCATTTCGAAAAACGGCTGCCGAGAAGACATTATATAAAATTTATCATCAAGTAATTGCTGAGTTTTTTTCACCAAAAAGTGATCAGTGGTATGAAAATAGTCGCTCGGCATATACAGGGAAAAATTCTATTGTTTTTCAACAAATTCCACCTGCCTCAGTTGAAAAAGTAATGCAGAAATTAGAAGGTAAGTTCCAAACGATGCGTGAGGAGCTGGAGTATTATGAAACCGATTATCAAACGAAGATGTTACACAAGTATTAATAAGACTATTGAGGGGGCAAGAAGAGAAGTGTTTAGGTTCTTTTGTAGTCTCATGCAAAGTAAGAATCAAAATAGAATGTGAGTGGAAAGCAGTCTATTTCATAGCTGTGATTTATATGTTGGGAATTTAAATTGGATATATACAATAAGGCGATGGAGAATCGACTGTCCTGCATTGTAAGGATGAATAGGGAAATAGAAAATATGTAAAGAAGCTAGCGAAGGGCTAGCTTCTTTTGCTGTTTTGAACGGTATATACGATGCGGACGCTGAATATAGTTAAAGTGGATAGCATCAAGGAGGTGTCGCGCTATATGAACCAACAAAGTGTATTAACAGATTACTTTCATGAAGTAGAAAGTTGGTGTGAAAGTGTTCTTCATGTATTAGATAGTCGTGCAACTGAAGTGTATGACGTCCATATGCTTGCCTATAAAATTCAAATGCTATTAGACCGTATGAAAGAAAATAAGGATGAAACAGACGCTGAATTATTGTATGAGATAAGTGATGATGTGGAACATATTCAGAGTCATTTACAAGAGGTATTCATGCAAGAAAATGAACAATATGAGTTGTATGAAAGAGCATATACGGAGCGATCTGTTCCAATTGGGGGCCACACGCTTCCTCCACTACCCTATCCATACAATGCGCTAGAACCATATATTTCTCGAGACATTATGATATTGCATCATGATAAGCATCATCGTAGTTATGTAGAAGGACTGAATAAAGCAGAAAAAATGATGGAAGAAGCAAGAAAAACAAACAAATTTGACTTGATAAAGCATTGGGAAAGGGAAGCGGCTTTTCACGGTTCAGGTCATTATTTACACACGATATTTTGGAATAATATGAAAAAAGATGGGGGTGGAAGTCCAAGAGGTACATTATCTCGACAAATTGAGAAAGATTTTGGAAGCTTTTTACGCTTTCAAAAGCATTTTACAGAAGCTGCATCGAAAGTAGAAGGATCTGGATGGGCGATTCTTGTGTGGGTACCTCGTTCAGGAAGATTAGAAATTTTACAAAGTACCCTTCATCAATTATTCACACAGTGGGATACAATACCGTTACTTGTGCTTGATGTATGGGAACATGCATATTATTTGCAGTACCAAAATCGAAAAGATGAGTACATTAAAAATTGGTGGAATGTTGTAAATTGGTCGGATGTTGAAAAGCGATTTGAAAGTGCGAAACAGTTGGAATGGACACCGTATTAGACGCATATTTGTGCGTCTTTTTTGCGGGTATAGAAAAGAATATTTCGTTCATATTTTAAAGGGCCAAGCATACACTTGTACAAAAAGTGCCAAAAGGACGTGGGGAATATGAGGCGAATTTGGATTGTAATTGCATGCATTATAATGTGGATAAGTATTATACCGATTCATACATATGCACAAATGAATGGTGTAAGTGCTCATAATGCCATATTGATGGAAGAACATTCAGGCCGTGTGCTATATGGGAAATTAGAACACGAATCACAAAAGATTGCTAGCATCACGAAAATTATGACCGCCTTGCTCGCTGCTGAATCAGGGAGAATGAAAGAAGCAGTGCCAATTAGTGATAAAGCTGTTCGAGTAGAGGGTTCGGCCATTTATTTAAAACCTGGACAAAAAGTACTACTAGAGGATTTAGTTTATGGTTTAATGCTTCGCTCAGGTAATGATGCAGCACAAGCAATTGCTGAAAATGTTGGGGGAAGTATAGAGGGATTTGTGTATTTGATGAACGAAAAGGCGAAACAAATCGGAATGAAAGATACGCATTTTTCCAATCCGCATGGTTTAGATGGGGATGGCACGCACTATTCGTCTGCATATGATATGGCACTTTTAACACGTTATGCAATGGGAAATGAGACGTTTCGAAAAATTTTTGGAACAAAAAAATATCAATCAAAAACCTGGGATTATCCTTGGAAAAACAAGCATAAACTTGTAACTTCTTATTATGAATTTGCAACAGGAGGAAAGACGGGGTTTACAAAAAAGGCTGGGCGTACACTTGTTACAACGGCTTCGAAAGATGGATTGGATTTAATTGTAGTGACGCTTAATGCGTCTAATGATTGGGACGACCATATGTCTTTATTTGATCAAGGATTTAAACAATATGAGTTAACGAAAGTTTTAGGGCAAGGAGCCCTCCCTGGACTGCAGGAAAAAAAATATACAAATCATGTTTATACAAAAAATGCTTTCTCTGTACCACTAACGAAAGAGGAGAAAACACAAGTTTTGGTAAAGGTTGAACTTGATAAAAATGCAAAGTTAAAAAATGGAGAGAAAGTAGGGAAAACAAGTATTTATGTAGGTAACGAGAAAGTAGGCGAGCGCAATTTATTTTATAGCAAACGAAAGCTAGTTGCCACAACTGGAGTATATTGGAACGACGTAAGAGAAATCTTTTCTCATATGTTAGGTGTTGGAACAGATGGTTAATCTCGTATGGGTAGCGATGGCGGTCATTGGGATTGTGTATGCCATGATAAATGGAACGATGGAAGAAGTGAATAAAGCAGTCTTTGAAGGGTCAAAAGATGCAGTAACAATTTGTATTGGGCTAATTAGTGTTTTAGTCTTTTGGCTCGGTTTAATGAAAATTGCTGAAGAAGCAGGCTTATTAAAGAAGTTAGTCTCATTTTTTATGCCCGTTGTAAAAAAATTGTTTCCAGAAGTACCAAAAGACCACCCTTCGATGGGATTTATCTTGTCAAATATGATGGCAAACTTTTTTGGATTAGGAAACGCAGCAACACCACTTGGTATTAAGGCTATGGAACAGCTTAAGGAACTGAATGGGGGAAAGGATTCTGCAAGTCGTTCTATGGTGACATTTTTAGCTTTGAATACATCAGCTATTACGCTGATTCCAACTACAGTGATTTCTATTCGAATGACATATGAATCGGCGAACCCGACTGAAATTGTAGGGGTTACATTTGTAGCGCAAGTACTTTCCATGATTGGAGCCATTTGGATTGACCGCTATTTTTACCGAAGACGGAGTAGAAAGGGGCGGAAAAAGTGAGTATTGTGAATACAATTTCATTGTGGGTGATTCCGTGTGTAATTGGTTTTATTTTATTGTACGGCACGATCAAAAAAGTTCCAACGTACGAATCATTTGTAGAAGGTGGAAAAGAAGGGATTCAAATTGCCATCTCTATTCTGCCATTTATGGTAGGTATGCTTGTATCTATTTCTATTTTTAGAGCATCAGGTGCGTTAGATGCGATGATATCGGTAATGAAACCGATGTTAGATATGATTCATGTACCAGCGGAAATTGTCCCCCTTGCACTTATACGACCGATTTCTGGATCGGCGGGTTTAAGTATTACGACAGATTTAATCGCTACATATGGACCGGATTCATTTATTGGAAGATTAGCGTCTACGATGCAAGGTAGCACAGATACAACGTTTTATATTTTAACAGTGTATTTTGGCGCTGTTGGAATTCGTAAAATGGGGGACGCATTAAAGGTTGGATTATTTGCTGATTTAATAGGTATCGTTTGTTCAATCGTATTTGTTTCTTTATTGTTTCATTAAAGCTATTCATTTTTTACGTCTATTCGCTTATAATACGTATACGACCACTATTAAGGCGTAGCTTAATAGTGGTTTTTTTGTGGGATATTTTTGACAAAATAATGAACTTTTGTTGTGAACAACTGTATGAATGTAAACAATAATAAAGGGTAAAAGTAGCATTCAACCTTTAGCGGTTTGCACTATAGGCATGTTGTTTATGATAGACGAGGAGAATCGCAGTAAACCTTAGGCGGTTGCCAAGTCTTTCTAATGAAGGTAAGATAAATTTGAGGTGAATTAAGGAAATGGAACGATTACAAAAAGTGATTGCGCAAGCTGGAATTGCGTCAAGAAGAAAAGCTGAAGAGCTTATTCAGCAAGGAAAAGTGAAAGTTAACGGTAAAGTAGTGACTGAGTTAGGAACAAAGGTAACTCCTCAAGATAAAGTAGAAGTAAATAATGTTCCTCTTGAAAAAGAAGAACCTGTGTATTTCTTACTATATAAACCAACTGGTGTTATTTCGAGTGTATCAGATGACAAAGGAAGAAAAGTTGTTACAGACTTTTTCCCTGAAATCAAACAGCGTCTATTCCCAATCGGTCGTTTAGATTATGATACGTCTGGTGTACTCCTTATGACAAACGATGGTGACTTTGCCAACATATTAATGCATCCAAAATATAAAGTTGAGAAAACATATGTTGCAAAAGTAAAAGGGCCATTAACAGGAGAGAAAATTCGAATGTTAGAAAAAGGTGTTGTATTAGAAGATGGAAAGACAGCGCCAGCACGTGTGAAAATTCTTTCTTGGGATAAACGCAAAGAGATGGCAATTGTACAATTAACGATCCATGAAGGACGTAATCGTCAAGTTCGCCGCATGTTCGAAGCGCTTGGATGTAAAGTAATGAAATTAAAACGTGAACGCTATGCTTTCCTAGAAGCAGGAAGCCTGCGCCCAGGTGATGCGAGAGAATTGTCACCTCACGAAGTAAAACAACTACGTGCGCTTGCTTCTACAAAACCGAGATAAGTGGTAAAGTGAAACTTCCGTCCGTGGAGGAGTTTCATCTCCGCACGGATGGTTAGTTAAACCAATCTTTTTGCAAGTCGTTATGAAGACATATATACAAAAAGAAATGAATGCTCGAAGTAAGAGACAAGTTAGTAGTTACAGAAATTGTTTACATGCAAATTCATCAAAGAGAGGGGAGCGAGTATGAAGAAAAATCGCTTACTATTTCGCATTCTGATTTTGCTTATTTTAAGCGTGGCAGTAGGGTTTACACTTTATCAAGGTTTTTTTGTTGATAAGGAAAAAATGCAAATCGGGAAAAAAGCACCTAACTTTGTTGTTACAGATTTAGAAGGAAAGAAAATGGAGTTAAATGACCTGAAAGGAAAAGGTGTGTTTTTAAACTTTTGGGGAACGTGGTGCAAACCGTGTGAAAAAGAAATGCCTTATATGAATGAATTATATCCTAAATATAAAGAAAAAGGCGTTGAAATCATTGCGTTAGATGCAGATGAAACGAATATTGCAGTGAAAAACTTTGTGAATCAATATGGACTAAAGTTCCCTGTTGCAATTGATAAAGGGCAAGAAATAATTGGTACATATGGCGTTGGTCCACTCCCAACAACATTTCTAATTGATAAAGAAGGAAAGGTAATGGAGAAAATTACTGGTACACAAACGAAGGAACAAATGGAGGAATATTTAAAGAAAATTACTCCTTAATAAAGATATATGAATCCAAATTAAAAAACGCACATCAAACCATTCTTTTCAGGTGGATGAGAGGATCCGGCCATGGATAGAAGCGGTCAGTGCCTTTTTTAGTCCCATTCCATGTGAAAACAGAAGGAGAAAATGAGTGAAGGTCTCTGTCTGTTCTTCATAACCATCATGTATCTGTTAGAAAATCAAATTGGATTTATATATACATAATGTGGCAGTAAGTTTGAGAGATGAGGGTGCTTTGCTTCGTCTTGGTTCCCGTTTTGAAAATTCTGATTATTGAGGTAACTTGTGCTTAGGGGGTACAATAGAAACAAAAGGCGGTGAGGACGTTGGAACAGATAAAGTGTGAATGTGGGCATGTAAATCCAATAGGCACAATTTTTTGTGAAGCTTGTGGAAAACCTTTTGAAAACAAGGAAAATACAAGATTATTAGATATGCGATATGAGGGGAGTGCTAGGCGCTCTATTACTCATACAAAAACGATAGTGGATAAAGTTTGGCGTTTTTTTTCATCTGTAAAAGTAGGGATATGGCTTATTGTTATCACTCTATTAGCATCAGCTGTTGGAACGATATTTCCACAAGAAATGTATATACCTCCGGGTGTTACGCCGAGTGAATATTATGAACAGGAATATGGTTTTTTAGGACAATTGTATTATCAATTAGGATTTAACAAGTTATATAGCTCATGGTGGTATATGATTTTAATTGCTTCCATTGGCGTATCGCTTGTGATTTGTAGTTTAGATCGTGTAATTCCGCTTTATAAAGCTTTAAAAAAACAGGGAGTAAAAAGACACCCAAGTTTTTTAAAAAGACAAAGATTGTATGGGACAGGCTCCGCGAAAGAGGGGGATTTAGAACAGATTCAAACGAATTTAATGAAGAGAAACTATAATGTAAGGGCTGAAGGCGAAAATATTTTAGCGGAAAAAGGAAGATTTTCGCGCTGGGGTCCGTATGTGAATCATATCGGTCTTATTATTTTTCTATTCGGAGCAATGTTACGATTCCTTCCGAGTATGTATGTGGATGAATCGCTATGGCTACGCGATGGGGAAACGAGAGAGATACCAGGAACAGATGGGAAATATTATTTGAAGAACGAAAAGTTTATAAAAGAAGTTTATGATAAAGATAAAGATGCTAAAGTATTTAATGATGCGATTGATCGTGTAGGCGATAAAATGATTGCTAAAAACTATCAAACAAATGCTGTATTGTATAAAACTGTAGGGGAAAATATTGCAGGGCAAAAACCGAAGTTAGAAAAGGTAAAGGAAAGTGCAATTAGAGTAAATGAACCGCTCAAGTTTGATCAGTTTGCCATATATCAACTTGATTTTAAAGAGAACGAGTTTAGTAGTATGTCGTTTACTTTGCAGAAAAAAGATAATAATCAAAAGTGGGGACCTATTACTGTTAACTTAGAAAATCCAAAAGAAACATACGATTTAGGAGATGGGTATTCTATAAAGTTATTAAGTTATTTTCCTGATTTTTATTTTGATGAGAATGGTCAACCGAATACAAAAACAAAGATTCCAAACAACCCAGCTTTCGTTTTTAAAATGTTTACACCAGAGACGCCAAAAGGAGAAGTAAGTTTTGTAGGTATACAACAAAATATAGAACCAGAAGGAAACAATCAATATAAAATGACCTTTGCTGGGGTAGAAATGCGAAATGCAACGGGGCTTATTGTAAGAAAAGATTTGACACTGTGGATTTTAGGGGTCGGAGGATTTATTTTCATGGTTGGTGTAATTCAAGGGATGTACTGGAACCATCGTCGCATCTGGATACAACGTGTTAAAGATGAATGGTGGATTGCCGGGCATACAAATAAAAATTGGTTTGGCTTGCGGAAAGATATCGAGAAAGTCCTTGAAGGAACAACAATTCCACAACCATTCGACAAAGTAAATGATCAAAAAATTAGTTAAGGTGGGGAGAATATATGGTGCAAATAAGCAGTAACTTTCTATTTGCCGCGTTTATCTTATATTTAATTGCAACACTATTCTTCGGCGGAGCGATTAAAGAAAAAGGACGGAAGTGGGCAAATATAGGCATAACCATAACAATTTTAGGATTTGCCGCTCAAACTGTATATTTTATAACGAGATGGATCGCTTCAGGACATGCGCCGGTAAGTAATTTCTTTGAGTTTGGTACATTTTTCGGCATGATGCTTGTTGGTGCTTTTATTGTTATGTACTTTATGTATCGTGTAAGCATAATTGGACTATTTGCATTACCAGTAGCGCTTTTATTAATTGCATATGCAAGTATGTTTCCTAGAGAAATTTCACCTCTTATTCCATCGTTGAAAAGTAATTGGCTACATATACATGTAACAACGGCAGCGGCTGGACAGGCTATTTTAGCGATTAGTTTTATTACAGGTGTCATGTATTTACTTAAAAATGTAGATCAATCAACAAGAACGAAACGAACATTTTGGCTTGAGACAGTCGTATTTACACTCGTTTGCACAGTCGGATTTATAGCGATAACAACGGTTTATTCGGCAGCGAAATATGAAGCGAAGTTTGAATGGGTGGATAAAAATGAACAAAAAGTAGAGATGAAATATAATCTCCCTGCGCTAGTTGGACCTCATGAAGGGAAGTTAATAACAACCGGAAAATTCGAACCTATTGCAGAAATGCCTGCTATCATAAATGCAAAGAAATTAAATACAGTGATTTGGTCAGTGCTTATTGGAACGGGACTATATATTGTATTACGATTCATTTTACGAAAAAGAGTATCAGCGGCCCTTCAGCCAGTAGTGAAAAATGTTAACAGTGATTTGCTTGATGAAATTGGATATCGATCTATTGCGATTGGATTCCCCGTCTTTACGTTAGGAGCTTTAATTTTTGCAATGATTTGGGCGCAAATTGCATGGACACGCTTTTGGGGATGGGATCCAAAAGAGGTGTGGGCACTTATTACATGGCTCTTTTATGCTGCTGTTTTACATTTACGCTTATCTAAAGGTTGGCATGGAGAAAAATCTGCATGGCTTGCAGTAATTGGATTTGCGATAATTATGTTTAATTTCATCGTTGTAAATTTAATTATTGCTGGCTTACATTCGTACGCATAGGATGTTATCCCTATACAGTTGAACGTGATAAAATAGGAAGGTGGTTGTCACTTTCCTATTTTATTTTTGTCAATTTCTTTTCTTTTTTGAGAAAACCATGGCAATATAAAGGGTGATTTTGTAAAATGATGTCGAGGCCTAAATGCCTTGGTCAAAAAAAATACATATTTTTGGAAAAGAAATGAACGAATTTTAGTATTCTTGTGAAGCAGAATTACTAAAGTGGCAGTATAACACTTTAGAATTGTCTATTTATGAGATAAGAGTAAGAACAGTAGTATATTATAGAAAGGTAGGTGTGAACCGTTGTTATGTTTTTTTCAGGCAGCGGGAAGCAATGGGAAACGAACCAAGAATTTTAATTGTAGATGATGAAGATCGTATTCGTCGTTTATTGAAAATGTATTTAGAAAGAGAACAATATATAATCGATGAGGCTGACAATGGCGATACTGCTTTAGAAAAAGCGTTGCAAAATGATTACGATTTAATCTTATTAGATATTATGATGCCTGGAAAAGATGGAATTGAAGTGTGTAAAGGGATTCGTGAGAAAAAAGCAACACCAATTATTATGCTGACAGCTAAAGGTGAAGAAGTAAACAGAGTGCAAGGATTTGAAGTTGGCTCGGATGATTATATCGTAAAGCCATTTAGTCCACGCGAAGTAGTTCTTCGTGTAAAAGCGGTACTACGACGTTCGGTCACAACAACATTCTTTACACAAGATACAACTACAAAAGATGTGATTGTATTCCCTCATTTAACAATTGATAACGATGCGCATCGTGTTACAGCTGATGGCGATGAAGTCAATTTAACGCCAAAGGAATACGAATTGTTACTATTTTTAGCAAAGGCTCCTGATAAAGTATTTGATCGTGAGCAATTGTTAAAAGAAGTATGGCAATATGAATTCTTTGGAGATTTACGTACAGTAGATACGCATGTAAAGCGTTTGCGAGAAAAATTAAGTAAAAAATCATCTGATGCAGCGAAAATGATTGTAACTGTATGGGGTGTTGGTTATAAGTTTGAGGTTGTGAACGACTGATGCTTTGGAGAAGTGTAGTAGGAAAGCTGTGGATGACAATATTGCTTCTTGTTTCATTTGTTCTTGGCTTTGTTGCCATTTTGCTTTCGCAGTTTTTTGATAATTACTATATTGAAATGAGTGAAACACGGCTTACAAAAGTAGCTACAAGTGTTGCAGAATTAATTGAAGAAGGGGCAGACGAAAAGACGATAGAGGGTATTGCATATAAATTTACTGATCCGCTCTCACGAATTATTATTGTGAAAGAGGATCAGGAAGTTTCTTCTTCGCCGAAACAAGAAGGATTGATACATCTTACGATAGACGATTTGAAAAAGGATAAAGAGTTAGCAGCTGTTTTTATTGATAAAAAAGAAAATAAAGAAACAATAAAAAAAGTGTCTGATGATAAATCGAACAAAAATTCTGAAAATGACATTATGATTGTTGGTAAGCCGCTGCAATCATCAAATCATAGCGCGGTGTTTGTGTATCAATCATTGCAAGTCCCAAAACAAGGTATGGAAAAAGCGACAGATTTTATTTTTCTATCAGCGGGAATTGCAATTATTTTAACCACGTTTTTTGCATTTTTCTTATCGACACGGATTACAGCTCCACTTCGAAAAATGCGTGAAGTGGCTTTTGAAGTAGCGCGTGGAAAATTTGATACGAAAGCTCCTATGGTTTCACAGGATGAAATAGGAGAACTAGCAACAGCTTTAAATCAGATGGGAAAACAATTAAAGTTTAATATTAATGCATTGCAACAAGAAAAAGAACAACTCTCTAGTATTTTAAGTAGTATGGCGGATGGAGTTGTAACGCTGAATCAAGAGGGTGAGGTTGTTGTTATCAATCCGCCCGCCGAACATTTCTTACAAGTTTGGCAAGAAGAAAAAGAGTTAGAATTAAGTAGGAATTTACCACCGGAACTTGTGGAATTATTCCATCTTGTAGTAGAAAGTGAGCAACAGCAAGGTATTGAAATTAATTTACAAAAGGGTAACTACGTGGTCCTAATGACACCGTTATATAATCAAACGAAGATTCGTGGTGCTGTGGCGGTACTTCGAGATATGACAGAAGAACGTCGTCTTGAAAAAATGCGTAAAGATTTTATTGCAAATGTGTCTCATGAATTGCGTACCCCGATGGTTATGCTTCAAGGGTATAGTGAGGCAATCTTAGATGATGTTGTTCAATCGAAAGAAGACATAAATGAATTTGTACAAATTATTTACGATGAGTCTGTACGTTTAGGGCGTCTTGTAAATGAACTTTTAGATCTAGCACGTATGGAGAGTGGTCATGTAGAGCTTCATATATGTGAAGTGGATATTCATCCATTTGTTGAGAAAATTGCCCGTAAATTTCAAGGGATTGCACAGGATAAAGAAGTACAGTTAACTGTGGATTTCCGTAACCAAATTGCAGAACATCAATTTGATCCAGATCGTATGGAACAAGTATTAACGAATTTAATTGATAATGCGATTAGGCATACAAATGCAGGTGGTCATGTAAAACTTGTTATTGATACGAAAAATAATGGTTTAGTCTTTGAAGTCCAAGATTCAGGTGCTGGTATTCCTGAAGAAGATATTCCATTCTTGTTTGATCGTTTCTATAAAGCTGATAAAGCAAGGACACGCGGGAAAACAGGCGGGACTGGTTTAGGACTTGCAATTGCTAAAAATATTGTTCAAGGTCATGATGGGAAAATCTCTATAGCGAGTATCGTTGGAGAAGGAACAACATTCTCCGTATATTTACCAGAACAATCAATATAAGTGATATTGTTGTGAGTGAGTACTGAAGTTCTAGTATTTTTTATTCTTTTTGAGTTTATAATATTTTCTCAATGGAATGAAGAATATTAGAGCTTTTTGTTTTATTATGCTATTTGTAGATGGTGGTCTCTTTGTGAAATTGGATTGAGAGACAAAAAGATAAGATTGGGGAAAGAAGAAATCCATGTTGATTTGTTAGCGTATAAATTGCAGTTATGAAAACAAAAGAAGGTTTTAATTTATTTCTAAAATCCACACTTACATTAGTAATAGCTAGTGTAAGGAATAAAAATTAAAAAGAGAGGTGTAGAAAATTTGAAACTATATACGAAAACAGGAGATAAAGGGCAAACGAGTGTTATTGGTGGACGAGTTGCTAAAGACGATATCCGTGTAGAAGCATATGGAACCATTGATGAGGCGAACTCTTATATTGGATATGCGATGACTATGATTCAAGAAGAACAATTTCAAGATATACATGGTGAGCTTGAAAAGATTCAGCATGAGTTGTTTGATTGTGGTGGGGATTTAGCAATTATGCAACAAAAAATGCGGTATACAGTAAAGGACGAAATGGTTATATATTTAGAAAAACAGATCGATCGTTACATAGAAGAAGCTCCGCCGTTAGAGCGTTTTATTTTACCTGGTGGGAGCTCAGCGTCTGCGATGATTCATGTTGCTCGTACGGTGACGAGAAGAGCTGAGCGGCAGATTGTATCCTTAAGAAGGAAAGAAGAAATAAACGACGTGGTATTACGATATGTGAATCGATTATCTGATTATTTATTTGCAATTGCTAGAGTGATAAATGCTCGTCTTCATGTGAACGATGTCGAATATAAACGAAGTGCAATTGTTTTTCGAAAAAAGGAAGAGAAGGAAGTGGAGTAATTCACTTCTTTTTTGTATACTTTTTTCCGTAATATACCACAATAGAGAAAGCGTGACGGTTATCAAAAAATGGAGGATGTATATGAAAGGCTTAAAAATCGGGGTGCTTGTCTTTGGATTGTTGTTTAGTTCTCAAATATATGCTTATGCTGAAGACGGGAGATGGACGTGGCCTGTAGATGGAAGAATTAGTGACTATTTTGGAACGAGAAATGGAAAACACTATGGTATTGATATAGCTGCTTCAGTTGGAACGCCGGTTGCGGCAATTCGAAAGGGAATGGTAACAAAATCCTATTTTTCAAATAGTTATGGACATGTAGTGTTTATTAAACATGGAGAATATGAGGCTGTTTACGCTCATTTAAATAAGAGATATGTATTTCAAGGAGACCGAATTGAAAGCGGCGAGATAATTGGTGAAGTAGGAAACACGGGTGAATCACGAGGTGCACATCTGCACTTGGAAGTCCATAAAGGCGCCTGGACATTTGGAAAAAGAAATGCAATGAATCCGTTGCTTGTCTTAAATGAAGAAAGAGATCAAGTGGCCTCGGTATCAATATATATTGTACAAAAAGGGGATACACTGGTTAGTATTGCCCGGAAGTTTGGTATAACTGTTCAGGATATAAAAATGAAAAATACATTACAACAAAATCAAATTTATCCAAATCAAAAGTTATACATAAATTAAAAAAGGGCTAGTATCACTAGCCTTTTTTACCAAAAAATAAAGACGCATATAAACCCAGAAATCGCTAAATAGCTATAATAATAAAAGACCTTTGCTCTCGTCTTTTCCCTCGTTCGAAATAATACAATGGTTGGCTCGATTAGTCCAATTGTAAAGCAAAGTAGACCAAGAAGCATGCAACCGATTGAAAAAGAATACAAGGCAACTTGTATTTGTTGGAATGGAATCATCCATTTTAATAAAAATGCAATAAGTGCAGTATAACATATGCTGCCAATATATTTGTTTAAAGTTGTATTAGAACGAAAACCAGGAAGCTTTTTCAAAAAGGATCGGGAAACAACTTCTGTTTGTAAAGAAGTATGTTCTTCAATTATTTTTTGGGCTTCTTTCCCTTTATGAAAGAGAGAGAGAATCCAATTCCGTTTTCCTTGGAAAACAAATTGTGATGTTGTTAAATAGTGATCAACTTTCACTCTGTCCCAACTTTTCCAAGGATGACGTTCGCATAGCTTTAGTTTACTTTCTGTTGTTTTATCATACTGATAAATACTAATTCCTTCTTTGTCAAAAGTAGCATAGTATGTTTCTCTAGAAAATGCGCCTAAATCAATTGGACAGTAGAAAAGTAATTCCTTTTTTAAATAAAAGTATTCTTTTCTTAAGTTTTTTTTCATCGTTTCTTGAATCGATTGTCTTTTTTCCTTCTTCATGACATTTCCTCCGTATTAAGAAAATGCTCTTATCTTAACAATTCAATATCTTATCACTTTTCTGTATGGATGACTAGGGAATTACATAGGAAAAATCCAGATTGTAAAAAATATGGATTATATGGTCAAATAATTCGCTGGTAGTAAGCTTAAAATATTGTAAGATTTGTTTTAAACGTATAGATTCCTACCGAAATACCACTTACTATTCATAAGTTATAAACATTTTTATTCACAACTGAATGAGGATGTTGTATAATGGTGAGGAAAATAGAATATCGGTCTATCTTCGGGGCAGGGTGAAAATCCCGACCGGCGGTGATGAACAGAAGTTTTTCGTTCTAAGCCCGCGAGCCGTTAAGGCAGGATTTGGTGAGATTCCAAAGCCGACAGTACAGTCTGGATGGGAGAAGATGGAGGTTCAAGCGTTCAAAAAAGATAGTTCTTTGAACGTCTGTTTGATGTGCCTAAAAATTCTCCCTTTGTGTAAATCGCAAAGGGTTTTTTCATATTATGAAAAATGGGCATAGCAGAACCTTTCCACTTTCCATGAGATGATCGATGGAAAAGGAGAGAGAAAGATGAAACAAAAAAACAGTGTAGTACAAATGGTGAGTGTAGCGATGCTTAGTAGTATTGCGTATTTGCTTATGATGTTGGATTTTCCGTTTCCAGGACTTCCGCCGTTTTTAAAAATCGACTTTAGTGATGTGCCAGCTTTAATCGCAGCAATTCTTTTTAGTCCGATTGCAGGAGTAGTGGTAGAAGGGATAAAAAATATCCTTCACTATGGAATTCAAGGTAGTTTAACAGGGGTCCCAATTGGAGAGGTAGCTAATTTTGTAGCGGGATGTTTATTTATTGGTCCAGCAGCATTTTTATTTCGTAAGCATCGCACAGTGAAAAGTTTAACAACGGGGTTAATGTTAGGAACGGTTATGATGTCTATCATTATGGGTGTGTTAAATTATTTCATTATTTTACCAGCGTACACTTGGTTTTTAGATCAGCCTGCTATGTCTAGTAGTAGTATGCGACAAACG
This sequence comes from Bacillus sp. C1, assembly GCF_054570475.1. Taxonomy (NCBI): domain Bacteria; kingdom Bacillati; phylum Bacillota; class Bacilli; order Caryophanales; family Bacillaceae; genus Bacillus; species Bacillus sp. C1. Next base: position 503,816 of record NZ_JBTMZT010000003.1, on the reverse strand, counting down.
GTTGTAGCGGCGATTCTGCCATTTAATTTAATTAAAGGAATTGTTGTAACAATTGTATTTGTAGCGTTGTTTTCACGTTTAAAGGTATGGTTATTTGCAAAAATGAAAAATGCGTAGAAATTTTGGTCGTCAGCTAGGAGCATCCTGCTGACGACGGTTTAAATGGTTAGTTAGATGAATAAACAAAAAATCCCCCTCATAAAAATGAGGGGGATTTTTTGAAGTTAATAAAAAGACTATTCGAATTTTAAAGCGTCACCATCGAATGTTTCGTCAGCAACTTTAATTGAGTCAGTTGGACAACCTTCAAATGCATCCATCATGTCATCGATTAATACATCTGGAATTTCAACGATACCTTGGTTATCATCTAATGTTACAAATGCAATTCCTTCATCATCGTAGTCATAAATATCTGGTGCAGCAGCTCCGCATGCTCCACATGCGATGCAAGTGTCTTTATCAACAATTGTATATTTTGCCATATCTTTTCCCTCCTGATAATACGTATGTGAAAATAGTCGTTATAAAAATTATAACCTTATTGTAAAACGGTTTTTCAAACTTTTCAACATAAAATTATAATGATAATGCTTATCAATTAGAGTGTCAACTTATTTTTAAGTTATTTCACAAGATTTTCAAAATGCCTAAATGCTGTACAGTTTGATACAATAGACAATATAGAATAGAAATTTTATCAGTTAGGGCTTTTCATCCCCGTTGATAGTAAGTATTGGTTAATTGAGCTATTACTATTAGTGAATAGCGTTATACATGTAAGGGAAAGGTGGAGGCTGTGATGCAATTACAATATACGTTATTGTATTGTATAAAACAATTAGATGGTGAACGAACTGTTTCTTCCATTTATCACCTTTTAAAAGGAAAACGTTCTTCACAAACGTTACAAGACGGAAATATATTTCACATTTCTTTTTTATTTGGAATATATAAGTCATTACAACGTGTAGATTATGATCAGGAAATTGAAGATATATTACATAAAGGCTGGGTTCAAAGTGTAAACGAAAATACGTACATGTTAACGTATGCTGGAAAAGAACAAGTAAAAAACTTGGAGAAAACATTTTATTTTCCACAGTATTTACACGGTTTACACTATGGAGATGTTGGTGAACTCTTTTGGAAACGACTTTCATTAATTGTTCAAACTGTGTCAAACTTGCAACATAAAAATAGCAAATTCCTTCCGATTCAACAAGATCCAGAAATCATGATGTGGGTCAAGCGATTTCTCATCGGAATACCGTATGCAAGAGGCAAACTTTCAGAAAGCTTATGGAAAGAGGTACATATGTTACTGCAGGATACCTTGCCGGTAGAAGCAATGATTTTTACATATCGACTAACAGGGTATGAACGGATTGGATACACATTAAAACAGCTTGCAGAAATTACAAATCAAGATGTATTTCGCGTATACTTGTTATTTTGGGGTACCATTCATTTCATCATTCAATCTGTTCGAGAGAATGAAAAAGATTTTCCGTTATTAACAAAGATTATTTCTTATCCAAATGAAAGGGCGGATTTGTTTAGTTTATCTACTCAGAAAACATATCAGCTTTGGAGACAAGGGCGTTCTTTAGAGGAAATTGCAACAATTAGAAATTTAAAAGTTGCAACAATCGAAGACCATTTTGTAGAAATCGCATTAAGAGAAAGAGATTTTTCTATTGAAATGTTTATGAAAAAAAATAAAATCAAGCAGGTGCAGCGCATTATTGAGACATTACAAACACGTAAGTTACGTGTATTAAAGCAAGCTGTAGGAGAAGGGGTTTCTTATTTTGAAATCCGCCTTGTATTAGCGCAAATGGAGGTTGTAAATGAGTCTTGAGGCTGATTTGTATAAGTGGTTCGGTTATAACGAATTTCGGCAAGGGCAGAAAGAAGTTATTGTAGATTTATTACAAGGAAAAGATGTTGTAGCGATGCTTCCCACTGGAAGAGGAAAATCCATGTGTTATCAGCTACCTGGTTTGATGCAAACTGGAACAGTACTTATTGTTTCGCCGTTATTATCTTTAATGGAAGACCAAGTAGCTCAGCTTAAATATATAGTGAAGGACCGTGTAATTGCGTTTAATAGTTTTCGGACAGTAATTGAAAAAAAGAAAGCAATAAGGAAATTATCTTCTTATAAATTTGTCTTTGTCTCACCTGAAATGCTGCAATCTGAAGTAATAATAAGAGAACTAAAGAGGATTCATATTTCGTTATTTGTTGTAGATGAAGCGCATTGTATTTCACAATGGGGCTATGATTTTCGGCCGGACTATAAAAAATTAGATCAAGTTATTGCGGATATTGGGCATCCTCCGGTATTAGCATTAACAGCTACTGCAACAAAAGAAGTGTTACAAGATATTGCGAAAAGTTTGAAACTTACAAATGTAGCAGAGCATTTGTATTCGATTGATCGTCCGAATATTGCAATGGAAGTGCAATTTGTACAAACAATAGAAGAAAAAAAGGAAGCACTTCTCACGCAAGTTATGTATTTACAAGGACCAGGAATCATTTATTGCTCTAGCAGGGCCTGGACGGAGCGTCTGACAGAATATTTAAGAGGTAAAGGTATAACAGATGTTGCATTTTATCATGGCGGAATGGAACATGAAGAGAGGATGTTAATTCAACAGCAATTTATGAATGATCAATTACAACTTGTTATATGTACAAGTGCATTTGGCATGGGGGTAAACAAACCGAATACAAGATATATTATTCATTTTCATTATCCAGCGAATATTGCTTCTTATTTGCAAGAGATTGGTAGGGCGGGAAGAGATGGAGATGAAAGTATTGCAATTTTACTTTGTAGCCCGTTGGATCACGATCTACCAGTTTCTATTATTGAGGATGAATTACCAAATGAACAACAGATTCAATTTTTGTTTTCTTTACTAAAAGAAAAGGTGTTTCAAACACAAGTATTACCAATAGAAGATGTGAAAGAAATTTGTTATAATGCGGCAAGGTTTAGTGAACAACATTGGCGTTTTGTCCGCTATCATTTAGAAAAGATGAAAATCATACAACAAAATGAGCTCATCATGGAATCCTTGTCAGATGAGATAGTGAAAAAATTAATGTTAGAAGTGAACGAGCGTCTTCGAAATAAGTATAGTCAATTAGAAAATATGAAATCGTGGCTGCAATTTAAAGGATGTAGACGAGAAAAAATGTTACAGCAATTTGGTTATCAGAAGGAAAGTGAGATGGAAAATTGCTGTGACTATTGTGGTATTTCAAAAGAAGATTACAAAAAAAGACAAGCAAGACAATCAATTTTCGACTATAATTGGGAAACAGAGTTACAATTGCTCTTTGGTATGAGAGAACGGAGGAATGATGAATATTCAAAGGCGTAATATGGAAGACATAGGTCCGAAAGAAATACGGCTTAATCTCTACATAACACAGTTAATAATTATAGGTATTGGTTGCATCTTAGCCTATATGTTATTTCCAAATAGGAATGAATTTTATGATTTATGGAAATGGGAACCCGTTTCTATATTTATAATAGGCGGCATGGTCGCGAGTGGTGTTGTTGTATTTGATTATATCGCAATGCAAGTGTTTCCAGAGTCGTGGTTTGATGATGGTGGAATTAATGAGCGAATGTTCCAAGGGATTTCAGTACTCCAATTATGCGTTATTACGCTTGTTATTGGATTTGCCGAAGAGTTTTTATTCCGGGGGGTATTACAGACTCATTTTGGACTTATCATTGCAAGTTTGATTTTTGCTGTTTTACATATTCGATACGTGATGAAGCCATTTTTATTTTGTTTTGTATGTATGATTAGTTTTGTATTTGGTTATGTGTTTCAATGGACAGGAAATTTATTTATAACAATCTTTGCACATTTTCTTGTTGATTTTATAATGGGGCTTCAATTGAGAAAATAAATGGAAGGTGGTGGTGAACAACATGAGAAAGCAAATTCCCGATTTTGAAGAAGACTTTGAAGAAGAGTTGGAAGAAGAACAAACAGAAGAAGGTTTACCGCCGCGAAGTGAGATTCATAAAGATAAAGAAAAGAAAAAATCTAAATTTAAGATTAATCACTTTTTTGTTCGAGTTTTAACTTTTTTGTTTATTTTGTTGCCACTTAGTATTCTATGGTATACGGATAAGTATATTGAAGTGAAAAGCGTAAAAGAGAAGGATGCCCCTGGAAAAAATGCGTTTGAAGTGATTTTTTTCGATTCCAATAAACAGGGAGAAGGAGAAAAGAAGGGGAAATTTGAAACGCATATTGTCAAGGAAGGTGAGACGTTCGAAAGTATTGGGAAACAGTATTTTCCCGATGAAGATGGGGCTACAATTATTAAAAATTATAATAATTTACAAGATAATCAGTTAGAAGTGGGAAAGGAATTGAAAATTCCTATTACAGGAAAAAACGGGAAAGAATAGAGATGAAATAGTTTGGATTTGGCTATTTGTAAGTAATAAGTTCTTTGCTTCAAAATGTATTAGAATGAAAATATAACTTTTCATAAAAGATTGATTGGTGAGATCTAGTAATCGGTGGAGCTACAGTTAGGGCCGCTGATTAAAATTTTACTTTATATGCGTGAACTGAAAAAATAAGTGAAGCATTCAATTTTATAGCAATATGATTTGAGGGAATTATATTATATTTTATTGAGAGGGAAGTATATGGTATGGATTTTAGGCGGTACGTTCATATGTATAGGCTTTATTTGTCTTTTTATAATGCATCGAGAAGCGTTGCGTGATACATTGCTAGAACATACTTTATCATTTGAGGATTTTCCGATAAGTTTTGGAAAGGTTAGGATTTTTTTTATTTCAGATATTCATAGAAGAGTGGTTTCTCCTTCTTTAATTGAAAAGGTAAAAGGGAAAGCTGATCTTGTTGTTATTGGTGGCGATTTAGCTGAGGAAGGTGTATCGTTATCACAAGTTGCTGCTAATGTACAAATATTAAGTGAAATTGGTCCTACATATTTCGTATGGGGAAATAATGATTATGAAATTGACTATCATGAATTAGATGCGTTATTACTAGAACATGATGTGAAAATCCTAGATAATACAAGGGTGCTGTTTGAATCGGAGTGTGGTGACAAGCTTTGTTTATTAGGGGTGGATGATGTTGGATTAGAGCGAGATCGCTTAGACTTGGCGTTAGCAGATTGTCAAGAAAATGGCTTTCGAATTCTTATTAGTCACAATCCGGATATTGTAAACAAAATGTCTGGGCAAGAACAAATTCCACTCGTATTAAGTGGTCATACGCATGGAGGACAAATTCGTTTATTTCATTCTAAACGATATTTAAAAGGCGGTGTGTATAAGTATCCGAATACAACTTTGTTTGTAAGTAACGGATATGGCACGACTTTCATTCCACTGCGTTTTCGAGCACCAGCTCAAACGCACTTAATTACGTTGCAAAGTGAGAATCTTAAAAAGGTTCATGATTGAAGTGAGCAGTCAAAAAGTCCAAGCTTATGAGAGAGTAATCGATTGCAAAATCAAAATTCGTTGAGATAACGTATAGCAAGGAAGTATTTTTAGTAGACGATACCTTGTATTGTTTGTTAAAATACATGTCTGTGAATTATGAAATGAGGCATTTGTTATTTATCCCGCTACTTGCGGGCTGCCCGTAAAATCTCGATTGGTGAGGGGCTGATAATCAGTGATGGATGAAGAAAATCCTCACTGATTAAAGTTTCACTTTATATACAAAAAAATAGGATAAATGATTAAAAATGTCCGAATGGTCGTTCGAAAAGAACCATCTATTTTCTATTTCATATAATAACAATTAGATACAGCGGTTACGTAGGGAGGTTACAAGATGAGGCTGGAACGTTTGAATTATAATAAAATCAAAATTTTCCTAACGTTTGACGATCTATCTGAGAGAGGATTGACGAAGGAAGATTTATGGAAAAATGCTCCAAAAGTACAGCAGTTATTTCGTGATATGATGCAAGAAGCAAATAAAGAACTTGGATTTGAAGCGGATGGTCCAATTGCAGTCGAAGTATTTTCTTTACAGGCACAAGGAATGGTTGTGATTGTCACAAAAGAAAATCACGAAACGGATACAGAAGATGAGTTTCGTGATGATTTTATTGAGATGCAAGTAACTCTAGATGAGAGTGAGCATATATTATATGAATTTGCAACATTTGAAGATGTGATTACTTTGGCGAATCGATTGTATAATCTCGGTGTAACAGGAGGTAAACTTTACACATGGGATGGACGTTTTTATCTTTGGGTGGAAGAAGAAACACCTTTACTAAAGGCGGATATTATTGCGATTTTAGCGGAATATGGTAATTCTTCTACAGTGACGATTTATCGTGTTATGGAATATGGAAAAGAATTAATGGCTTCTGAAGCTATTCAACAAATATACAAGTATTTTATCTTGAAACAAAACCTCAGCTAATATAAATAGTTTGAGGTTTTGTTCGTATATAAATACAAATTGAAAAAATGACATAAAACCATTCTTTTTAGGCGGGAGAGAGCATCCGGCCATGCATAGAAGCGGTCAGCCCATCTTCCTGCCCCATGCCAAGTTAAAACAAAGAGAGAAAATGAGTGTGGTTCAATTTTTGTTCTTCATAACAGCGGGTTATGTGCCCTAAAATCAAGATGGATTTATATATATTGTGCTATTGGAGAGGCTAAAATATAGGATGGTATAAAAAACATTTAAATATTTAAGTATTTTACTTTTCTAAAAGTGATAAAAGGACTATAATAATAGTGAAAACGCTTGCAAAGTTGAATAATTTGTATATATTTGTTAGCGTTTTCTATTGCATTCCAAATTTAACGGTGTATACTAGGCAATGAAGGTTTACTAAACAAGTGAAATTACAGGGGGTTTACTTACTATGGTAGCCGAAAAGGGAGCTCAAACACAAACACAACAAAGGGAGCAGCACTTTGAATTGTTAAATTCAACACAAATTGTTATTAATGAAGCCTTAGAAAAGTTGGGTTATCCAAACGAGGTATATGAATTACTTAAAGAACCAATTAGAATGATGACAGTGAAAATTCCAGTTCGTATGGATGACGGGACTGTTAAAATATTTACAGGATATCGCGCGCAGCACAATGATGCTGTTGGTCCAACGAAAGGTGGAATTCGCTTCCATCCAAACGTAACAGAAAACGAAGTGAAAGCACTTTCTATTTGGATGAGTTTGAAATGTGGTATTGTTGATTTACCATATGGTGGAGGTAAAGGTGGTATCATTTGTGATCCACGAGAAATGTCTTTTCGTGAATTAGAAAGACTAAGCCGTGGATATGTACGAGCAATTAGCCAAATTGTTGGTCCAACAAAAGATATTCCTGCTCCAGATGTATTTACAAACTCGCAAATCATGGCATGGATGATGGATGAATATAGCCGCATCGATGAATTTAATTCACCTGGATTTATTACAGGTAAACCACTTGTATTAGGTGGATCTCACGGTCGCGAAACAGCGACTGCGAAAGGTGTAACAATCTGTATTCGCGAAGCTGCTAAAAAACGCGGTATCGATATTAAAGGCGCTCGCGTTGTTGTTCAAGGGTTTGGAAATGCTGGTAGTTTCTTAGCTAAATTTATGCATGATGCTGGTGCAAAAGTAATTGCGATTTCTGACGCTTACGGTGCATTGCATGATCCAAATGGACTTGATATCGATTACCTATTAGATCGCCGTGACAGCTTCGGAACAGTAACGAAATTGTTTAACAATACAATTTCAAATAAAGAGCTATTAGAGCTTGACTGTGATATTTTAGTTCCAGCTGCAATTGAGAACCAAATTACAGAAGAAAATGCTGCTAATATTAAAGCTAAAATCGTTGTAGAAGCAGCGAACGGCCCAACTACATTAGAGGCAACAAAGATTTTAACAGATCGTGGTATTTTACTTGTTCCGGATGTATTAGCAAGTGCTGGTGGTGTTACTGTATCTTACTTTGAATGGGTACAAAATAACCAAGGGTACTACTGGTCAGAAGAAGAAGTAGAACAACGTTTAGAAAAAGTAATGGTAAGATCATTTGATTCCATTTATGAAACGTCACAAGTTCGTAAAGTAAACATGCGTCTAGCAGCTTATATGGTTGGAGTACGTAAAATGGCAGAAGCTAGCCGCTTTAGAGGCTGGGTATAATAGAACAGAATGTTTAGAGAGAGCGTGGTTTCCTTTAAGGAAACCACGTTTTTTGTGGAGGAAAATAATAGGGATTATGCGAAGGGAGTTTTATCCCGATTGGTGAGGGCTAATAATCAGTGGGGGATGAAGGAAATCCCCACTGATTAAAACATAAACCGTATGCATTTTTCGTGCTGTTTCACTTTGCATGGCCATGAATGCTCTATAATTGGAAAATGTATGATTGGACTTAGGGAATTATATTGTTACTATTTAAAAATAGATGTCTAATTATAAAAAACAAAAAAGAACACTTGTTCCTAACGAACGTTTGTGCTATACTCTTCTTAGATAAACAATTCGGAAACAAAATAAGGAGAGATTAATAATGAAAATGACAGCAGACCAAAGATTTATGATGCCAACAGATGTTATGGAACGAGTAGAAGTTTTGCGGGGGAATCATGTGAAACGTTCATCTTTTTTACAATCCGTGAATAATTTTTTCGGTCTACATACAAAGGAAGACTGTGTTTGGTTTTATGGCTTTTATGGAACGGCTGTAAGTATTTTATTATTTATGATATTTACTTCAAATATTTTTGATTTTCTCTTTGTATAAGAAATGTATTATATAAAACTATCTTGATTCTGTAACATATAAGTTGTTACTTTAAAAAATAAAAGGTAGATCTGTATTTGTTTTTGCCCTTTGTTTTTATTTGACGAGGATAGGAAAATGGGCTAACTACCGCTATGCATAGCGAGACGTTCTCTTATACATACAGATTCGGTTTTGTATCGTTTTTTTAATTTGTATTTATATAGGTATGAAAATTGAATACATATATAAGGAAGAAAGGTAATTTTCTAGAGCGGAGTTGATAGACATGGTGATGTTCCCTATAGAGCGGAATTATATTGGATATGGAAGCTCACGGCCAGGGATTCGTCTTTCAAAGGTGAGGTTTATTGTAAGCCATGATACGGGAAACCCAGGGAGCAATGCAATTGGGAATCGAGATTATTTTAATGAAATACAACCGAAAGCGTCTGCGCACACTTTTGTAGATGATACGACCATTTTAGAAATTATCCCAATTGATGAGGTAGCGTACCATGTAAGATATAATGTACCGATAGATAATGAATTATTTGGTTATGATGCAAATAAAGCGGCAATTGGTGTTGAAATGTGTTATGGGGGTAACGTTAACTTTTGGAATTCATATACGCGATTCACATGGTATCATGCTTATTTATGTCATACATTTAATTTAAATCCCAAAACAGATATTGTATCTCATAAAATGCTCGACCCTACAAGGAAGATTGATCCGGAAAATGTATTTAGTCAACAAGGAATAAGATTCAAACAATTTTTAGCGGATGTCTATCGAATGTACGTATCGTTTAGATGACAAATGTATAAAAAATGAATACAATAAAGATAGATACCTACTGCTGAAAGTAGGTTTTTTCTTGTTTGATAATAAGTAGGAATTGAAGCAAAAGACTAGGAGTGAACCGAGTATGCAAAAAGAAACAGCTATTATAATCGGGGGCGGACCGTGTGGATTAGCAGCGGCGATTTCATTGCAGCAAGAGGGAATTGATCCACTAGTAATTGAAAAAGGAAATATTGTCAATGCAATTTATCACTATCCAACTCACCAAACGTTTTTTTCCTCAAGCGAAAAGTTGGAGATTGGTGAAGTGGCTTTTATTACAGAAAATCGTAAACCAGTTCGTAATCAAGCTTTAGCGTATTATCGTGAAGTGGTAAAACGTAAAGGGGTACGTGTAAATGCATTTGAACGTGTAGAACAAGTTCGAAAAGACGGAGATTTCTTTCAAGTAAATACGACGAAGCGTGATGGAAACAAGGAGACATATATAGCAAAGTATATTGTAGTGGCAACCGGGTATTATGACAATCCAAACTATATGAATGTTCCAGGAGAAGATTTAAAGAAAGTATCTCATTATTTTAAAGAGGCACATCCTTATTTTGATCGAGACGTAGTTGTAATAGGAGGGAAAAATTCAAGTATAGATGCAGCGCTAGAACTTGTGAAAGCTGGAGCGCGTGTAACGGTGTTGTATCGCGGTGGAGAATATTCACAGAGTATTAAGCCATGGATTTTACCTGAATTTGAAGCGTTAGTTCGTAATGGTACAATTCAGATGCAGTTTCATGCTCATGTAAAAGAAATTACTGAACATACACTTACGTATACAAGTGAAGAAGAATCTTTTACGATTCAGAATGATTTTGTGTTTGCGATGACAGGGTATCATCCTGATCATAGCTTTTTAACAAAAATGGGAGTAGAAATTGATAAGGAAACAGGACGCCCAATGTATACAGAAGAAACAATGGAAACGAATGTTGACAATATCTTTATTGCGGGTGTTATTGCAGCTGGAAATAATGCGAATGAAATCTTTATTGAAAACGGAAGATTTCATGGGGGAGCAATTACAAAAACAATTATATTAAGAGAACAAAAATAAGCTGTCGAATTTCGACAGCTTATTTTTTAATCGTGCATAAACATTTGTTGGATCTTGTCTTGAGAGTGAGCACATTCTAAGGCAACAAGTAGTTTGATACGAGCCTTTTGGGCGTTTAAACCGTACGTGAAAACAATACCCATATCCTTTAATTGTTTTCCCCCGCCCTCATAGGAATATACGTCTTGAACAATGCCGTTAAAACAACGGGAAACAAGAACAATTGGAATTCCTTTATTGATTAAGCGTTGCAAACTTGGGAGTGTTCGTGGTGGTAAATTACCTTGACCCAGTGCTTCGATTACAATACCGTCTACCGGTAGGTTTTCAATAGCAGTTAATAATGTATCATCCATACCAGCGTAAGCTTTTAACACAACAACATTTTTAGAAATTTGTCCAACTTTATATGTTTCATGATGTACGAGAGCGTGATGGAAGACAACACCGCGCTTTGTTACCATACCGATTGGGCCGTATTGAGGGCTTTGGAAAGTTGCGACGTTACTCGTATGTGTTTTTGTTACATTTGTTGCACAGTGAATTTCGTCGTTTAATACGACAAGAACACCTTTTCCGATTGCTTCATTGCTACTTGCTACTTTTACAGCAGATAAAAAGTTATATAAACCGTCAGCACCTAATTCGTTACTAGAGCGCATTGCCCCCGTTACAACGATTGGGATGTTTACTTGTACAGTTAAATCTAAAAAATATGCCGTCTCTTCTAATGTATCTGTACCATGTGTAATGACAACACCATGGATGTCTTCGTTTTTTATTCTTTCGTCGATGATGACTTGTAATTGCAACATCTCACTAGGAGTCATGTGAGGAGATGGAAGATGAAACACATCTTCAACAATTAAATCAATCGTATCCTCTAAATCAGGAATGAATGTTAAAAGAGGATTTTGTTCCCCTGGCTGTACAACCCCAGTTTCTTTATCTTCCTCCATTGCGATTGTTCCACCTGTGTGTAAAACTAGGATTTTTTTCAATGCTTATACCCCTTTCCAGTCGAAAAATACATTTAGAACATACCATGTTTTCGCTAGATTGGACAATGAAAATGTATAAAAGTTTATATAAGAAATTAAAATAAAGTTAACTACTGTATATTGGGATAATGGAAGACGGTATTTTTTATGTTTTCTATCGTTAAGTTGTTGGAGTGAGAAAAAAAGAAAAGAGGATATTTTTTGAGAAAAATTGAGAGAGTTTTAATTCGTATAGTATGCATTCAATTTATTTGTCTCTGTATAATTCAATTACTTTTTATGCAAGAATCTACAGTGAAATACTTGTCGAAAATTGTTTATTATGAAGGTGTTATAAGTAAAAGTACAACTGAATTTTTACAAGTGAATAAGTAGTTTTCATTTTCTTCTAGTAAGGATTGTGCTACAATAATTGAGGATTTAATCGGCAGGAAACAAGCGAGAAGAAGCAGGGGGATTGTACCTGCTTTTCATTTTGTTTTATAAGTGAAAAAATGAGGTGCTACAATGGATAAACGAATTTCAATTGCGATAGATGGTCCAGCGGCAGCTGGAAAAAGTACAGTGGCAAAGATTGTTGCGAAAAAACTTTCTTATGTGTATATTGACACAGGGGCGATGTATCGTACGCTTACATATGCTGCTCTTCAGCAAAGTGTAGATATTGAAAATGAAGAAAATTTAATGGCAGTTTTAAAAAATGTAAATATCGAGTTTCAACACGGTGAAAATACACAACTTGTTTTCTTAAACGACCAAGATGTATCTGAAGCGATTCGTACACCGGATGTAACAAATCGCGTATCAATTGTTGCTAAGCATCGTCTTGTTCGTGAAGAGATGGTACGACGTCAACAAGCTCTAGCAGAAAAGGGCGGAGTGGTAATGGATGGTCGTGATATTGGTACGCATGTGTTACCTAATGCAGAAGTTAAAATTTTTATGCTTGCTTCTGTTCAAGAGAGAGCGGAGCGTAGACATCTTGAAAATGAGAAAAAAGGTTTCGCTTCTAGTTTAGAGCAATTGAAAAAAGAGATTGCTCAGCGAGATAAGCTTGATTCAGAGCGAGAAGTTTCTCCATTAAAAAAAGCGGATGATGCGTTGGAATTAGATACAACGTCCTTATCGATTGAAGAAGTTGTCCGAAAAATTATGGATATTGTTTCTGGAGAATTTGTAAAGTAAAGAAAGGGGAATCCTCTTTCTTTTTTTTATTATTTTAACCGAGAATCACCCGCTTTAAGCCCGTGTAAAGGTAGGTAAGGATAGTTCAATTGAAAAACATCAGTGTAATGGAGAAGGATAAGACACTTTTCTTGACAAATGAGTCAATTTATAAGAAGTTAGTAAAAGAAAGTGTCAGAATATATTCGCTATTATATTTTAAAACATACTTTATTCAAGGTGATTTTGCTGTATACTATTTATATAGGTTGCTATATCTTCTATGCAGTATAGAGTAAATAATAGGGTTGTTGTCTGCATTAGAAGTGAGTATATGCTAAAACATTCTTATAACATGCAAATGAAAGCATTTGTTTTCATTTCGTATATACATAAAAAAGCTTTGTCAATTCTGTAGGGAGGTATTTCCATGGTAGAGAAAATGAATGAAGAAGTTGTGGATTCAAAAGTATTACAAGTGGGTGATGTTGTTACGGGTTCTGTAACAAAGGTTGAAGAAAAACAAGTTCTTGTAAATGTTGGATACAAAACAGACGGCGTTATTCCAATTAGTGAATTAGCTAACGTTCATATTGAAAAGGCGAGCGATGTTGTAGAATTAGAGCAAACTCTTGAATTGAAAGTTATTAAATTAGAAGATGATGATCTCGTATTATCGAAACGAGCTGTTGATGCAGAAAAAGCATGGATAGAATTACAAGGGAAATTTACTTCAGGTGAAGTATTTGACGTTACTGTAAAAGATATTGTGAATGGTGGTTTAGTTGTGGACTTAGGAGTCCGTGGATTTATTCCAGCTTCACTTGTAGAAGTGCACTATGTAGAAGATTTTACTGATTATAAAGGAACAACATTAGCGGTGAAAATCGTTGAATTAGATCGTGAAAAGAATCGTGTGATTCTTTCACATAAAGCAGTTGTAGAACAAGAATTAGATTCGAAGAAAAAAGCAGCAATTTCTTCTTTAAAAGAAGGAGACGTTGTGGAAGGTACAGTTCAACGATTAACTGACTTTGGTGCTTTTGTGAATGTTGGTGGTGTAGATGGTTTAGTACACATTTCCCAAATTTCTCATGATCGTGTTGCCCAGCCTTCTGATGTGCTGACACAAGGACAAAGTGTAAAAGTTAAGGTGTTATCAGTTGATGCAGATACGCAGCGCATTTCCTTATCGATTAAAGCTGCTCAGCCAGGGCCTTGGGAAAATGTGTCTGCTGAAGTTAAAGCGGGTGACATTAGAGAAGGTGTAGTGAAGAGAATTGTTACTTTCGGTGCTTTCGTTGAAATTTTACCAGGTGTAGAAGGACTTGTGCATGTATCACAAATTGCAAATCGTCATGTGAAAAATCCAAATGAAGTATTAGAAATGGGACAAGAAGTGAAAGTGAAAGTACTTGAAGTTCACGAAGCAGAAAAACGTATTTCTTTAAGTATAAAAGAAGCTGTTGAAGAAAATAATGAGACAGAAGATTATAGTCAATATGAGCCGAATTCTGAGTCTGCGACTTTCCAATTTAGCGATATTATTGGTGAACAACTGAAAAAATTAAAAAAATAAAGAGGGATACAAGTGGTAAGGGCAAAACGAAAATTAGATCACATTGAATACGCTCTTTCTACCGGACAGTCTCGTACACATGGTTTTCATGATATTGCATTTGTCCATCAAAGCTTGCCAAATTCAAGTTATGAAAGCATTACATTTGAAACGAAAATCGGCGAACTTTCTTTAAGTTCGCCGATTTTTATCAATGCGATGACTGGTGGTGGTGGAGATCACACATTACATATTAATGAGGAATTAGCACATGTGGCGAAGTATCACAATCTTGCGATGGCTGTTGGTTCTCAAATGGCAGCATTAAAAGATGAAAGAGAAGCATCTTCTTATCGAATTGTTCGAAAAGTGAATCCAAATGGAATCATTTTTGCAAATTTAGGTAGTGAAGCAAGCGTTGAACAAGCGAAATGGGCAGTTGATATGATTGAAGCAAATGCTTTGCAAATACATTTGAATGTCATTCAAGAACTAACAATGCCAGAAGGTGATCGAGATTTTACAGGTGTATTAGACCGAATTGAAAAGATTGTTCTCAGTTCTGAAGTTCCAGTTATAGTGAAAGAAGTAGGGTTTGGCATGAGTAAAGAAACAGTACAGCAATTAGTGAATGTTGGCGTTACAGCTGTAGACATTGGTGGCTATGGAGGCACAAATTTTGCGGCAGTTGAAAATGAACGAAGGCAGCGAATGCTTTCTTATTTTAACGATTGGGGCATTCAGGCGGCGTCCTCGATAATAGAAGCGTCCTCTACAAATAATAACCTCTCTCTCATTGCATCTGGTGGTATACAAACCGCTCTTGATGTAGCAAAAGCGATTGCCTTAGGAGCAAGTGCGACAGCTTTTGCTGGATATTTTTTACGTATATTGATGAATGATGGTACTCAAAATTTAATTGATGAAATAGAACTTTTACATACAGATTTACAATTTATTATGACGGCTCTTGGAGCGAGAACACTTTCTGAGCTGCAGCGAGTACCGCTTATTGTGAAAGGCGATACATATCATTGGTTATCACAGCGTGGAATTGATACTACATGCTATAGTCAGAGATAATGTATTCTCATATTTTCCTTTTTCTGTAGGAAATTTGTTTATTACAAGGTGAAAATAAAATCAAAAAGAACTCAACCCCAAAAATCAACTGAACGGTTGATTTTTTTTATGTTTTCGTTCCGTACAATGAAGAAGGGAGGAGAAGATGAACAGTATGTAGCTTCTTTATTGAAATATGCGATAGAATTTGGGGAAGATGATATAGAACAAATTGATCTGTTTGTTTCTATGTATCATCAAAAAAGGGCAAGAAATCGATTGCGGATGGAAGATCGGCTATTATATGCGAAGATTCTATCCCGGAAAGGAAATATACAGGAATCACTAAAATTAGTTGATGAAGTTGGAGAATTTACAAGAAGGAACAAGATGCGAATTGCACTCGTTGATTCATTACTATTAAAAATCCATATACTAGAAAGTAATAAAAAAGGCGAGCGAGAACAGCTGAATTTATTAAGAGAAGCTGTCTATTATAGCTATGAAAATCGTATTATGTTGCCGTATAAACTAATGGAAAAACAATTGAAACCGTTACTAATATATTTGAAAAAAGAACGATTACAAGATTTAAATAAGGCAGAACAGGATTTTTTATTTGGTTTATTGGGAGGAAAAGAGCAAGAGAAAATTGATATGGTTTTGAGTCAGAGAGAATTAGAGGTGTTAATTGTTCTAGCTACTGGAGCGACGAATAAAGAGATTGGTGAGAAACTCTTTATTTCAATTTCAACGGTTAAAACACATATTATTAATATATATACGAAGCTCCAAGTTTCTAATCGTGTAGAAGCAATAAAGAAAGCATTAGAGAATGGATTCATAACATAATGAATTGTGAGGAAATGAAAAAAACAGCCGACAGCGGCTGTTTTTTCATTTTGTTTAATGTTGGTTTTGCTTGCGAGCTTGTTCTGGTGTATCAAGACTCGTTGCACCAGGATATTGCAATGATTGATCACGATCTGATTCAACGCGGCGTGATTGTTTTAACTTCTTTTCTTGGCGGTCTTTTCCCATCGTTATGTACACCTCCTTATATAGAAAGTGTTGCTGTTATAAGAAAAACTATACAAAAAGACAAACAGGATTAGTTTTCATAAAAAGTTCCCATAATGGAAATGATAGGAGGGGAAAATATGGAGGGAAGTTATTTTTATTTCGTAGCGTGGATAGGGTGGATTGTTACAACGTTTTTGTTGAAAAAAGATGAAATTCGTTGGAAAGGCAGTGCTGTTATATTAATGTTTATTATTTGTTCGCAGCTAACTGTATCGATTGCTTCTTTCACTGTATCAATAAATGCTCTTATACTTGGCGTGATTTCGTTTTTGGGGATTACGCTATATACGATTTGGAAAAAAATATATGCCTTATTGTCTGCACTTATCATTGCTATGCTATATACAAGTTTTCATTTATTGGAGGTATATGATCCGATTTGGATTGTTATGGATCGAACCTTTATGCTAAGCGGAGCTCTTGTATATGCATCGATTTTATTACAACGAGATCGTTTATTGCGTTTATGTTCTTTATATGCCGGCGCATTACAAGGGGAAATATTGGTAACATTTATTTTTCGTAGGCTTCATTTTCCATATGAATTTGGTAGTTTGACATTTTTTGATATCATTGCTGTTTCTACACTACTTGTTATGATGATGCTTTATCTCGTAAAAATGTCAGCGTACAGAGGATTATTTAGGAAAAAACATGTAAAAGAAAGGCAAGGATAATACATGACTGAATATACATCAGCCATTTTATGTGGCGTCATTGCTGGAACAATAACGCGAATTTTGATGCTTCGTACAGATACGAGGCAGTATCCGACACGTTTACATGGGAAAATCATTCACATTGCTATGGGACTAATCGCAGCAGCGTTAGGGGCGATTGCTATTCCGTCTATTTTGAAGAAAGATTTTTCAGCGATTACCTTCTTGACTTTAGCTGCGTCTCAATTTCGGGATGTTCGAAATATGGAAAGGAATACACTGCAGCAATTAGATGGATATGAGCTCGTACCGCGTGGAAACACGTATATTGAGGGAATAGCTCTTGTGTTTGAAAGTCGCAATTATTTAGCGATGTTAACATCATTTGCAACAACATTTACATATATAGGTTTTCATTCGTGGATAGCTGGTGTTGCCGCTGGTATAGTAGGTTTTTTTATTGCAAAAATGTTAATGTCTGGAAAAAGACTGCGCGATCTTGTAGATATTGAGTACGTTCCTCTTCGATTTGAAGGAGCGGGATTATATATTGATAATATTTATATTATGAATATTGGATTGCCAGCAAGACAAGAAGAAATTATGAAGTATGGAATGGGATTTGTTTTAAAGCCTAAGTCTATTGACGCAAGGGTGACAATTTCCAACCTTGGACAACGGCAAGCCATTTTACATGATGTTTCGGTTGCATTGGGCATATTTAGAGATTCTGGAACCCCTGCGTTAGTTCCGTTAGCTAAACGGGATTTAGAAGATGGAAGAGTTGGGGTATTTGTACTTCCGCAAGATCAAGATGTAAAAAAGGCGATTGCGGTAATAGGGAATGTACCGACGTTAGAAAGTGCGGTACATATGTCATCAGAGGCCCCAAAAGGAAGGGGAAATAGAAGATGATGTTAGAAAGTTATATTCTTGCTGTCATTACAACAACGCGAGAAAAATTTGCGGGCGGAGCACCTTTATTTATTTGTGAATCGGACGAAGAAATGGAATTTGTTGCAAATAATTTAGAGGCAATTTTAGATGGTATTGCACATCGCTTACAAGAGAATGTATATATTATTGTGAAACATTAGTAACGTGTGCTATAATATGAGGTGTTTTGATACGTTGAGAAATATTCTGGAATGCAAATCCCTTCTTGCACAAAGAAGGGTTTTTTACATAATAAACAGAAGCAAGCTGAAAGGATGAAATGATATGCCGAAACCAGTAGTGGCAATAGTAGGACGCCCGAACGTAGGGAAATCTACTATTTTTAATAGAATTGTTGGAGAGAGAGTTTCAATTGTAGAAGATATCCCGGGTGTAACACGAGATCGTATTTATAGTGCGGGAGAATGGTTAAATCATGAATTTAACATTATTGATACAGGTGGAATTGATATTGGAGATGAGCCGTTTTTGACACAAATCCGTCAACAAGCGGAAGTTGCAATCGATGAAGCGGATGTTATCATTTTTATGACAAATGGACGCGATGGTGTAACAGCTGCCGATGAAGAAGTGGCGAAGATTTTATATCGTTCTAAAAAGCCAGTTGTACTAGCGGTGAATAAGGTTGATAATCCGGAGATGCGCAATGAAATTTATGATTTCTATGCATTAGGATTTGGTGAGCCATTCCCAATTTCTGGTACGCATGGATTAGGTTTAGGTGATTTACTAGACGAAGCAGCAAAGCATTTTCCAAAGATCGAAGAGGAAGAATATGATGATGAGACAATTCGTTTCTCATTAATTGGACGCCCGAATGTAGGGAAATCTTCTCTTGTTAACGCACTTCTTGGTCAAGAGCGTGTAATTGTAAGTAACGTAGCAGGAACAACACGTGATGCTGTCGATACACCGTATAGTAAAGACGGTCAAGATTACGTTATCATTGATACAGCTGGTATGCGTAAAAAAGGAAAAGTATACGAGAGTACAGAAAAATATAGTGTACTTCGTGCACTAAGAGCGATTGAACGTTCTGACGTTGTCTTAGTTGTTTTAGACGGTGAAGAAGGAATTATTGAGCAAGATAAAAAAATCGCTGGCTATGCACATGATTCAGGACGAGCTGTTATTATCGTTGTGAATAAATGGGATGCAGTGAAAAAAGACGAAAAAACAATGAAAGCATTTGAAGAAAATATTCGCGCGCATTTCCAATTTTTAGACTATGCACCGATTGTATTCTTATCTGCGAAAACGAAAAAACGTACACAGACATTGTTACCAGTTATAAATGAAGTGAATGAAAGTCATAGTATTCGCGTACAAACGAATGTACTAAATGACGTAATTATGGATGCGGTGGCAATGAATCCAACACCAACACATAATGGTAGTCGTCTGAAAATCTTCTATGCAACACAAGTTGCAGTGAAACCACCGACATTTGTTGTCTTTGTAAATGATCCAGAATTAATGCACTTTTCATATGAACGTTTCTTAAAGAATCGTTTACGTGAGTCGTTTGGCTTTGTAGGAACGCCAATTCGAATTATTTCTAGAGCAAGAGACTAATGGAGAGAGGGTGTGATTTTATGGAAAAAATCACAGTAGTAGGAGCAGGTAGCTGGGGAACGGCGTTAGCGATGGTATTAGCTGACAATGGTCATGATGTACGGATTTGGGGGAATCGCTCAGAACTCATGAATGAAATCAATATGAAACATGAGAACAGTCGATACCTTCCAGGGATTACATTGCCAAGCACAATTGTGGCCTACTCTTCTTTAGAGGAAGCGTTAGTAGATGCAGATACAGTACTTTTAGTCGTGCCAACGAAAGCATATCGAGAAGTATTGCGAAATATGAAAGATATTGTTTCACAGCCAATTACTTGGGTTCATGCAAGTAAAGGAATTGAGCCGGGTACTTCAAAACGTATTTCAGAGATGATTGAAGAAGAAATTCCAACGCATCTTATTCGTGATGTTGTTGTCCTATCGGGACCGAGTCATGCGGAAGAAGTAGGGCTGCGTCAAGCAACAACTGTTACAGCTGCTGCTAAACGAATGCAAGCGGCTGAAGAAGTACAAGATTTATTTATGAATAGTTATTTCCGCGTATATACAAATCCTGATATCGTCGGTGTGGAGCTTGGTGGTGCATTAAAAAATATCATTGCGCTAGCTGCTGGTATAACAGACGGCCTTGGATTAGGTGATAATGCAAAAGCGGCCCTGATGACGCGTGGCTTAACGGAAATCGCTCGCTTAGGAAGAAAGATGGGCGGGAATCCATTAACATTTGCTGGTTTAACAGGGATGGGTGACTTGATTGTAACTTGTACAAGTGTCCATAGCCGAAATTGGCGTGCGGGGAATATGCTTGGTAAAGGATATTCGTTAGAAGAAGTATTAGATAGTATGGGAATGGTTGTTGAAGGTGTACGAACAACGAAAGCTGCATACGAAATGGCTGAGAAAATGGAAGTTGAAATGCCAATTACGGCAGCTTTATATGATGTACTATTCAATGGGAATAATGTGAAAGATGCAGTAGGTTCATTGATGGGGCGCGTTCGTAAACATGAAGTTGAAGCAATACCTGATTTATTATAAGTAAAAGCTGTATGCGTGTAAAAAAGCACGTATACAGCTTTTTGTTTTTCTAGGTCTTTTCACCAATTGTTTCTTTTTGCATACGATGGAGTGTAACTTGAAGAGAGGGTGAATGGAATGGATAATAACATTTTCAATAATATTGAGAAAGAAGCGAAAGTGAATAAAGACGATATTTTTAAATTAGCGTCATCTGTACAAAATGCAAATTTACGCGATGAGAAAGTACTACGTCAACTTATCCATCAGGTGGCCGCGATGGCGGGACGCGAGGTACAAAAAGAGCAAGAAGATCAAATTGTTAAAGCGATTATTAATAATAATATGCCAGCAGACTTTAGCTCGTTAAGTAAAATGTTTAAAAAATAAAGTGTAAGAAACAAAGAGTTGGAAGATTGCATAGTATGACTATGAAGAATTGAGATTAGAGCTGTTTATGGGCATATTTGGTCAACCGAAGCGGGGGAGATTCCGCTTCGGTTTTTCAGTTTATATGTATAGAAACTGAAATTTTTATCGCTCATCAGGGTTTTACGTTATATCCTCTTTTAATGTATAGGCTTTACTATGGAAAATAAAGGGGGGGTATTTTCGTTTTTTTTTGTATGTTCGTGTCTATATAGAAGTGGATTCGCTCTCGTATTTAAAAAGAATGGTCGTATATCATTTTTTCTATTTGTTTAAAATTTTAAATTTGTTAAAATAGTATAAAAACAAATGGATAATTAAGGGGTGTACACATGTCTGAAGGACTTATAAAAATGTGGTTTTCTTTAGGGGCTATGGGGTTTATGTTTATTGCAGTAGCTTTTATTTTATTAAGTAGACATAAAATGAATAATAAAATTTTGAAAGGGATTACAGCGATTGTTGCTTATACACTTATGATTGTGGCTGGAATTGTTATTTTTCTCGTTGTGTTTAGTGGGCCAGTTGAACAATAAAACAAATCAATACCCGTTGTTTTCAAATAGCTTGTGAGGGGATAGGTGTAGATGAGTAAACGTTTAATAGATGTGAGTGAAAAAATACAAGATGGATTGTTTTTGAAAAGAACATATATTATTCTAATATTTTGTTGTACAAGCCTTTTATCAGGATGTATGTATCCGAAAGAAAATCTGAAACAAAATGCGGTCCCTTATGAAGATCAATTACAAGCTGTTCAAAAAGCGGTCAATACATATAAGGAACAAAATAGTGGTTTATTACCAATTAAAACGCGGGATATGGACACACCAATTTATCAAAAATATCCCATTGATTTTCAAAAGATAGCACCACGCTATATACAAGAAGCACCTGGAAATGCATATGAAAGTGGTGGTGTATATCAATACGTATTAATAGATGTAGAAACAAATCCAACTGTAAAGTTAATCGATGTCAGAATGGCAGAACAAATTCAAGAGGTTAGCTTGAAATTGCAAATGTATCGTGATGATCATCAATATCCCCCTTTTAAAAAAGTTATTACAGATGGTGTTTATGAGCTAGATTTTAAAAAAATTGGATATAAAGATGTACCTCAAGTGACAAGTCCGTATTCTGGAAAAGGATTGCCGCTTGTAATCGATGAAAAGGGAGAGCTTTTTGTTGATTATCGGATGGACTTATATGAGTTGTTACCAAAAAATGAAGGGGAATTGAAAGAGGGGGAAGATATTCGTAATTTACTTGTAAAAGATGCGCCATTTGTACCTGCATACTCTTTACCGTATACAGTAAGAAACGGAGAACCAATTTTTTTTAAATGATAAGTCATGAACCTTTCTTCTAGCGAATAAGTTCTAGAAGAAAGGTTTTTTATGTAATCCAACTTATGATGAAAACAAAAAGTTCTTTTTAAATAGTCATATGAATTTAGGACAAAATCATATGATATATATAAATCCAAATTAAAAAACGAACATAAAACCATTCTTTTCAGATGGATGAGAGGATCCGGCCATGGATAGAAGCGGTCAGTGCCTTTTTTAGCCCCATGCCATGTGAAAACAGAAGGAGAAAATGAGTGAAGGTCTCTGTCTGTTTTTCATAACTGTAATGTATCTGTTAGAAAATCAAATTGGATTTATATATTATCAGCACTTCTAGAATATCTTTATGTTATTTCATATGATAGGAAACATCAGAAAAGGTAATTGGATGTGAATACAAATTGGACTATTCCCAAAAATTTTGAGGGAGGGAATCACTTGGAAAAGGTCGATATTTTTAAAGATATTGCTGAGCGCACAGGCGGTGATATTTATTTAGGGGTTGTAGGAGCTGTTCGAACAGGAAAATCGACGTTTATTAAAAAATTTATGGAGCTTGTTGTTATTCCGAATATTGAAAATGACTCGGATCGTCAGCGAGCGCAAGATGAATTGCCACAAAGTGCTGCTGGACGTACGATTATGACAACAGAGCCTAAATTTGTTCCAAACCAAGCGGTTTCCATCCAGGTTGATGACGGTCTTGAAGTAAATATTCGTTTAGTAGATTGTGTTGGTTATACGGTTCCTGGAGCGAAAGGGTATGAAGATGAGAATGGCCCACGCATGATTAATACACCTTGGTATGAAGAGCCTATCCCGTTTCATGAGGCTGCTGAAATTGGAACGCGTAAAGTAATTCAAGAACATTCTACTATTGGAGTAGTCATTACAACTGATGGAACCATTGGAGAAATTCCAAGACGGGATTATATAGAAGCAGAAGAACGTGTTATAAATGAGTTAAAAGAAGTTGGAAAACCTTTTATCATGATTATTAATACTGTACAGCCGTATCATCCAGATACGGAACAGTTACGCCAGAGTTTATCAGAAGAGCATGATATTCCAGTACTAGCAATGAGTGTGGAGGGTTTACGAGAAACAGATGTTTACAATGTACTTCGAGAAGCTTTATTTGAATTCCCTGTTTTGGAAGTGAATGTGAATCTTCCAAGTTGGGTTATGGTTTTAAATGAAGGGCATTGGTTACGTCAAAGTTATCAAGAAGCTGTTCAAGAAACGGTTAAAGATATAAAGCGGTTACGTGATGTAGACCGCGTTGTTTGGCAGTTTAGTCAATATGAATTTATCGATCGGGCGAGTCTAGCTGGGATAGATATGGGGCAAGGTGTTGCAGAGATCGATTTATACGCACCAGATGAATTGTACGATCAAATATTAAAAGAAGTTGTAGGTGTAGAAATTAGAGGGAAAGATCATTTATTAAAGCTTATGCTTGATTTTTCTCATGCGAAAACGGAGTATGATCAAGTTTCGGATGCCTTAAGAATGGTCAAACAAACAGGATATGGTGTGGCTGCGCCTGCCTTAGCTGATATGAGTCTAGATGAGCCGGAAATTATCCGGCATGGATCGCGATTTGGTGTGAAATTAAAAGCAGTTGCACCGTCTATTCATATGATTAAAGTAGATGTTGAATCTACATTTGAACCAATTATTGGAACTGAAAAACAAAGTGAAGAACTCGTCCGCTACTTAATGCAAGATTTTGAGGATGACCCACTTTCTATATGGAATTCTGATATTTTTGGACGCTCACTTAGTTCAATTGTTCGAGAAGGAATTCAAGCTAAGTTATCTTTAATGCCTGAAAATGCACGTTATAAATTAAAAGAAACGCTAGAAAGAATTATTAACGAAGGATCTGGCGGATTAATTGCTATTATTTTATAAACAAAAGCTCCCTGCTGTCAGGGGGCTTTTGTTTTTTAGCCCGCAAAAGCTCGATTCGTGAGGGCTAATAATTAGTGGGGGTGAAGAAAACCCACTGATTAAGGTTTCACTTTATTTTGCTAATTACGGACAACTAGGTTCCAGCAGTAAGTTTCAAAGAAAAAGAGGAAGAAATAACGATATGAAAATGCTCGGTTTGTGGCGGAAGCTTTATTTTATAGAAAAATAGTTAGAAAATAAACAGTCATTATCTAATACTTTGTAGTATATTGTCAAGTTTCATCGTTTTTTCACATTTTCGGGGCAACAATTTCTTTAAAAACATTGAATTATACAGGAGAATCGTATAATATAGGCGTTGATAATGATTTATCTACATCTTTGTGGTATAGAATTTGTAAAAATTGCCTACAAATGAAAGTAAGACTCATTTTATTATCATTATACAGTCTTATCTTTGGGAGGAGGTGAATGGCATGAACAAGACAGATTTAATCAATGCTGTTGCAGAAGCAAGTTCCCTTTCTAAAAAGGATGCAACAAAAGCAGTTGACGCTGTTTTTGATTCTATCTTAGAAGCTTTAAAACAAGGTGATAAAGTACAATTGATCGGATTCGGTAACTTCGAAGTTCGTGAGCGTGCGGCTCGTAAAGGACGCAACCCACAAACTGGTGAGGAAATTGAAATCGCTGCAAGTAAAGTACCTGCATTCAAACCTGGTAAAGCGTTAAAAGATGCGGTTAAATAATCCTTACATATTAACAGGGAAGAAGAGTTTCCTTTTTGGGAACTCTTCTTTTTGCTTTTAAAATCATAAATATGCTAGAATGTGTTCGTATCACTTTTAGGTTTTTCGGGAGGGTTAAGCGGATGGCAAAAGTTAATTTAGAACAAATTGAGCACGCAGTGCGTCTTATTCTAGAAGCGATTGGAGATGATCCAAATCGCGAGGGAGTACTTGATACGCCAAAACGTGTTGCAAAAATGTATGCAGAAGTATTTTCAGGTATGCATGAGGATCCACAGGAACATTTGCATAAAGTGTTTGGAGAAGATCATGAAGAGCTTGTGTTAGTAAAAGATATTCCATTTTATTCGATGTGTGAGCATCATCTTGTTCCGTTTTACGGAGTTGCTCATGTTGCATACATTCCGCAAGGTGGAAAAGTAACAGGGTTAAGTAAATTAGCTCGTACTGTAGATACAATTGCACGTCGTCCACAGCTTCAAGAACGTATTACGTCAACAGTGGCTGATTCTATTATGAAAGTGTTAGAACCACATGGTGTTATGGTAATTGTTGAAGCGGAGCATATGTGTATGACAATGCGCGGTGTGAAAAAGCCTGGTGCAAAAACAGTAACTACAGCAGTGCGCGGTGTGTTAGAAAATGATGCTGCGGCACGTAGCGAAATTTTGTCTTTTATTCAGGCAAAATAAAGGAAAGCGGGAAACTGCTTTTCTTTTTTATTTATATAGTTTTATGAAGTACTTTTTGTTGATGCATTCTATTTGTACGAAGGAATACATGTGTTTAAAAAAAGAACTTATAGATAAGTGAAGTGTTGTTTTTTACGTATTGTATGAATAATATTTCTAAATTGTAGTTTGTTTTGATTCCCTAAGTTTTGGTTATAGAAAATAGAATGTATGTGTTATAATAGGTTTTATGAATTAGAAAACAAGGGTGATTTTTTGTGTGTGACATCTATGGAGGGTATGCGGATATAAAGGAGCAGTTGCTATTAAAGCTGCGCCATCCTTATTTTATAAACTATATTGAAGAACCATTTATTGATGAAGAAAAGGTAGTACTTTTATACGCTGCTTTAAAAAGTGCCAATTTACATAAAGAACAAATCGAGCACTATGTTGTAACGATTATGCTTGTACAAATCGCTCTTGATACACATGAAAAAGTATCAAATAAAGCAGATGAAGAAACGAGTGGATTTCATAAGCGTCGTCAGCTTACAGTGCTTGCAGGGGATTACTATAGTGGATTGTATTATTATTTACTTTCAATGAATTGTGATATTGTATTAGTTCGTGCACTTGCTGAAGGAATTAAGGAAATTAATGAACATAAAATTATGTTATATCAGAGAGCATATGACACAGTTGATGAAGTAGTTAAAGGTGTTATGATCATTGAATCGGCACTTTTACAAAAAACATGTGATCATTTTCATTTATCGCATTGGAAATCATTTATAGCGTATATACTAGGGAAGAATCGTCTTCAAAAAGAGTATCAATTGCATGCTGAAAGAAAAACTGCACCTGTTTTCCAAGCTGTTCAAGCGGTGCTATCAAATGATGATGAAAATGTGGAAACGGTCTTTACAGAGTGGCTGGAAGAAATGAACAAAAAAGAAAATTCATTTCTAAAAAAACATAAAGAAATTGATAAGATAGTTTCTACTTTAAAAGATAAATTGAGAACATAAGCAATTTTATATTGGAAGAAGGGTAAGCGCATGCAACAATCAAAAGAAGAAAGAGTACATGATGTATTTGAAAAAATCTCTGATAAATATGATGTGATGAATTCAGTTATAAGTTTTCAAAGGCATAAAGCGTGGCGAAAAGAAACGATGCGAATTATGGATGTACAGCCAGGAGAAAAGGCGTTAGATGTGTGTTGTGGAACTGCTGATTGGACAATTGCACTTGCTAATGCTGTTGGAACGACTGGGCAAGTACATGGACTAGATTTTAGTGAAAATATGTTATCTGTTGGGAAAGAGAAAGTAGAAGCTTTGAATTTACAACATGTAGGGCTTATACATGGAAATGCGATGGAACTTCCATTTGAAGATAATACATTTGATTATGTAACAATTGGTTTTGGTCTACGTAATGTTCCTGATTATATGCATGTATTAAAAGAAATGACTCGTGTGGTAAAACCAGGTGGAAAAGTGATTTGTTTAGAAACATCACAACCAACGATGCTTGGTTTCCGACAAATGTACGTTTTATATTTCAAATATATTATGCCACTGTTTGGAAAACTATTTGCCAAAAGTTATAAGGAATATTCATGGCTGCAAGAATCTGCTAGCACATTCCCAGGGATGAAGGAACTGGCTAACATGTTTGAAGCTGCTGGACTTGAGCGTGTACAAGTGAAACCATTTACTTTTGGTGTAGCAGCTATGCACCTAGGGTTTAAACCCGAATCAAAATAGAAAAAAGACGTTTTAGGTTAAGGTGAACAATATGAAGTTACAACTTATGTACTCTTTTTTACGATCGGATATTCATGTAATAGAGGAAGAATTAAAAAAGACTGTTGCTTCAGAGCAACAGTTAGTAGAAGAAGCGGCACTACAACTCATTGAGGCTGGTGGAAAGCGAATTCGTCCTGTTTTTGTACTCCTTGCAGGGAAATTTGGAGACTATAAGCTAGATGCAATTAAGCATGTGGCAGTTGCGTTAGAACTTATTCATATGGCTTCTCTTGTTCATGATGATGTTATTGACGCAGCGCTTCTCCGGCGCAGTAGTGCAACGGTCAATGCGAAATGGGGAGATCGTATTGCAATGTATACAGGAGATTACTTGTTTGCAAAATCTCTTGAATGCATTACAAATTTAGAAATTCCAGAAGCTCATCAAGCACTGTCGTATACAATTTTGGAAGTATGTAAAGGCGAAATTGAACAAATTAAGGATAAGTATAATTATAATCAAAATTTAAGAACGTATTTGCGACGAATTAAGAGAAAAACAGCATTGTTAATTGCGGCTAGTTGTCAGTTAGGGGCTATTGCTTCTGGTGCAAGCCGTGATACGGTAAATCGCTTGTTTTGGTATGGTTATTTTGTTGGGATGTCGTATCAAATTATCGATGATATTTTAGATTTCGTTTCAACAGAAGAAAAATTAGGGAAACCTGCTGGTGGAGATTTATTGCAAGGAAATGTCACGCTTCCGGCTTTGTATGCAATGGAAGATCCAAAGCTTCGTGCAAAAATTGTATCTGTGCATGAAAATACAACTGCAAATGAAATGAAAGAAATCATTCAAGATATTAAAACAAGTGCAGCAATTGACCAGGCATTTGCATTTAGTGAACGTTATTTACATAAAGCATTAGAAGTAATAAAACCTTTGCCGCGTGGACAAGCAAAATATGCGCTGCAAAATGTTGCAAAGTACATTGGGAAACGAAAATTTTAATGATTTTCTTTTACAAATAAAATAATCTCTCTATTTCAAAACTATTGCACAATTGTGATAAGGGTGTTAATATGTGTGTGGGGATATACAATTACATACATAATTCAGAAGTGGAGAGATTTTTTATGGAAAAAACATTTCTAATGGTAAAACCAGACGGTGTACAACGTGCTTTCATTGGGGAAATTGTAGCTCGCTTTGAGAAAAAGGGCTTTCAATTAGTTGGTGCGAAATTAATGCAAGTTACTCCAGAAATTGCAGGAAAACATTACGCTGAACACACAGAAAAACCTTTCTTTGGTGAATTAGTAGATTTCATTACATCTGGTCCTGTTTTTGCAATGGTATGGCAAGGTGAAGGTGTAGTAGATACTGCTCGTAATATGATGGGTAAAACAAGACCTCATGAAGCGGCACCAGGTACAATTCGGGGTGATTTTGGTGTAACTGTTGCGAAAAATATTATCCATGGTTCTGACTCTCTAGAAAGTGCAGAACGTGAGATTGGTATTTTCTTTAAAGAAGAGGAATTAGTAGACTACTCAAAATTAATGAATCAATGGATTTACTAATTATTTTGAAATAATTTGTAAACGCTTTAATTACTGTGGTAATAGTGAAAAGTGCGAGGAGAGTGCGAATACTCTTCTTGCACTTTTTTAGTTTCAAATAGTTACGAAGTAAGACTTGGTATGATATATTGATACATAAAGTTAAACTTCTCTGAAGGAGGAGCAACTTTTGAATAAGTATATAAATTGAAAGAGATGATATAAAACCTTTATTTTTAGGCGGGAGAGTGTAGAAGTGGACAGTGCTTTTTTCTATCACGTGCTAAGTAAAAATAAAGGGATAAAACGAGTAGGGATATCTTTTTTATTTTATAGTCGTGATTTTTATACCGGAAAATCACCATGGATTTATATACAAATAAACTGAAAAAATGATATAAAATCTTTTCCTACCCATTAATGCGGGATAAAATGATGACAAGAAGAGAGGAATAACCAATGCGATATATTACAGCTGGTGAATCTCACGGTCCGCAGCTTACGACAATTTTGGAAGGTGTTCCAGCAGGGCTATCTTTAGTAGTAGATGATATTAATGAAGAATTAGCGAGAAGACAGAAAGGATACGGGCGTGGGAGACGGATGCAAATTGAAAAAGATCAAGCGCAAATTGTCAGTGGTGTCAGACATGGTCATACGCTTGGTTCTCCTATTGCACTTGTTGTAGAAAATCGAGATTTTACTCATTGGACAAAGATTATGGGAGTAGATCCGTTAACCGAACAAGAAGCAAAAGAAATGAAACGACAACTAACAAGACCGAGACCTGGTCATGCTGATTTAAATGGTGCAATTAAATACGGACACCGTGATATGAGAAATGTACTTGAACGCTCTTCAGCGCGTGAAACAACGGTCCGAGTTGCAGCAGGAGCTGTTGCAAAAAAACTTTTAGCAGAGTTAGGCGTAAAAGTTGCTGGGCATGTAATTGAAATTGGTGGTGTGAAGGCGGGAAGTCTTACATACGAATCAATACAACAATTAAGAGAAATTACAGAAACATCTCCTGTTCGCTGTTTAGATGAGGAAGCTTCTAGAAAGATGATGCAGGCAATTGATGATGCAAAAACAAGTGGAGATTCAATTGGTGGGATTGTGGAAGTAATTGTAGAAGGGATGCCAATTGGAGTAGGAAGCTATGTACATTATGATCGGAAACTCGATGCAAAATTAGCAGCAGCAGTCATGAGTATAAATGCTTTTAAAGGTGTGGAAATTGGTATTGGATTTGAAGCAGCACATAAGCCAGGGAGTCAAGTACACGATGAAATTCTTTGGGATAAAGACACAGGCTATACAAGACGAACGAATCATGCAGGAGGATTAGAAGGTGGCATGACAACGGGAATGCCTGTTGTTGTACGCGGCGTCATGAAACCAATTCCAACGCTATATAAACCCCTTCAAAGTGTTGATATTGATACAAAAGAATCCTTTTCAGCTAGCATTGAACGTTCTGATAGTTGTGCTGTACCCGCAGCTAGTGTTGTGGCAGAAGCGGTGGTTGCGTGGGAACTAGCGGTGGCTTTAGTAGACCAATTCGGAGCAGATCGTGTAGAGTGTATTCGTGAAAACATTAAGAAACATAATAAATATGCGAGGGGATTTTAATGGAAAAAATACATATTCAGACGCAGTCTAAAGAGTATGATGTATATGTCGGAAAAGATGCGTTGTCAAACTTGATAACGCTTGTTCAAAATATGAACCCAACTGTTTCTAATATAATGGTCATTTCTGATGAATCTGTCGCATCATTTCATTTAGAAGAAGTGATGAATGCATTAAAAGTAGAAAAACAGGTATTTTCATTTGTTGTTCCAAGTGGAGAGAAAGAAAAATCATTTGAAAATTTTTATGCGGCTCATACGTCAGCGCTTGAAAATGTGATGGATCGAAACTCTTTAATTGTTGCACTGGGAGGCGGAATGATTGGTGATTTAGCCGGTTTTGTTGCAGCAACCTTTATGCGTGGTATTCGTTTTATTCAAGTTCCAACAACGCTATTGGCGCATGACAGCGCAGTTGGTGGGAAGGTTGCCATTAATCACCCGTTAGGAAAAAATATGATTGGAGCGTTTCATCAACCGGAGGCAGTTTTATATCATACACCATTTTTAAATTCATTACCGGAAAAAGAGTGGCGCTCAGGATTTGCGGAAGTAATTAAACATGCTTTTATCGGTGATGTTGAATTATATCATTGGTTAAAGCAAGAAGTGAAAACATTAGAAGATATACGGGATGAAAAATTAATTTATATACTAAAGCGAGCAATTCCTGTAAAAGCGAATATTGTAGCAGAAGATGAAACTGAAAAAGGTGTACGTGCTCACTTGAATTTTGGACATACATTAGGACATGCTCTTGAAAAAGAGATGGGATATGGAAAGATTACACATGGTGACGGCGTGGCGATTGGCATGTTATTCGCTATATTTTTAAGTGAACAAATTTATAAGGTAGACCTTAAGTTTAAAGAAATTAAGCGCTGGTTTTCTCTGTATGGTTACCCATCTATGCCGAAGAATCTAAATGTAGAGCGCCTTGTGCAAGTAATGAAGCAGGATAAAAAAGCGAATGCAGGAATAATTCGTATGGTACTTATGCAGGAATATGGGGTAGTGGATGTCGTATCTATTTCTGATGAGACTGTTCATTCTGCATTAGAAGCATTTCAAAGAGGAGAAGAATCCATTTGATTCATAATGTAGCTGAGAAGTGATTGACCGCAGGCGAAGTGTTTCGTGAACAGAATAGCAAATGACAATGGAGTTCGATCCCGCTGATACTGCACCGGTATTCATTTCTACGATAGCTGACATAAATGCCTGTTTTCCAGCGGACAATTGGAAGGTTTTACTTATGCACTATTGATGTGTGTAAAAGAAATAAATATACCGCATTGCAGACATGTATTCGTGTGATGATGGCAGTCACAACAAAAATGAAGTAGAGCATAGAAAGGGTACGTGTATTACGTCCTGATCTAGTAAAATGACAGGGGGAATCGAGATGAGAGTAAAAGAACAATTATTAACTTTGAAAGCATATGTACCTGGTAAAAACATTGAAGAAGTAAAAAGAGAATACGGATTATCCAAAATTGTGAAATTAGCATCTAATGAAAATCCATTTGGTTGTTCAAAACGTGTAACGGAAGCTTTAGCTGCATTAAGTACACAGTATGCTTTATATCCAGATGGAGCAGCGTTTGAACTTCGTGAAAAAGTAGCTGCTCACCTTCATGTGAAACCAGGACAACTTTTATTTGGTAGTGGTTTAGATGAGGTAATTCAAATGGTTAGTCGCGCTTTATTACAAAAAGATACAAATGTTGTAATGGCAAATCCGACCTTTTCACAATATCATCATCATGCTGTGATAGAAGGGGCAGAAGTTCGTGAAGTGCCGCTTAAGGATGGTATTCATGACTTAGATGCGATGCTAAAGAAGATTGATGAAAAAACGCAAATCGTGTGGATTTGTAATCCGAATAATCCAACAGGAACATATGTAGAAAAGCAAAAATTACTTTCATTTTTAGATGAAATTCCGAAGTCAACACTTGTCATTATGGATGAGGCATACTATGAATATGCAGGAGCGAGAGAATATCCACAAACATTGCCGCTTCTTGAAAAGTATGAGAATCTTATGGTGCTACGTACATTTTCAAAAGCGTATGGCTTAGCTGCTTTTCGAATCGGTTATGCGGTAGGGAACGAAAAACTTATCCAGCAATTGGAAATAGCGAGATTACCGTTTAATACATCAGCTGTTGCGCAAGCTGTTGGTTTGGTGGCGCTAGAAGACCAAGCATTTTTACAAGAATGTGTGAAACAAAATGCTGAAGGATTAAATCAATATTATACGTTCTGTGAGGAGTATGACGTTTTTTACTATCCATCACAAACGAATTTCATCTTCTTGCATCTTGGAATTCCTGGTAATGAGGCTTTTGAAAGATTAATGCAAAAAGGATATATAGTTCGTTCTGGCGCTGCATTTGGATTACCGGATGGTATTCGTATTACTGTTGGGTTAAAAGAAGAGAATGATGAGATTATTGAAGTACTTAAGGAACTTGTGAAAGAACAGAAAAAGAAAGAGGAAACATATTCTTAAGAAAAGTCACGGCTCCGAATAGATAGGAGTCGTTTTCTTTTAGAGGATGCATATTTGCATGATGAAGAAGGAAAGCGGTACAATAAAGATATATACATATAAAATGAAAAACGTCATAGAGAAAACTTCTTTTTAGGTGGAAGAAAGGATCGAGTCACGCATAGAAGCGGTCAGTGACAACCTTAACCTCATGCCAAGTAAAAACAAAGCGAGAAAATGAGTGGGGATCTTTTTTGTTCCTTGTAGCAATGTATATGTTAGAAAATCGAATTGAAAATGGTGATGCAGTCACTGTATCCTATCCGAATTTTTTTGATCAGTTAGAATCTCTGTGAAGCAAAAGAATCTTTTCAGTTTGGGAAGATTCTTTTCTGCTTCCTTTTAGTTGCTTACAAGGCAACTGTTGTTTATGATTAATGAACAGAAGAGAATATTATAAGAATTAAAGGAGACATTTATGCAAAAGTTTGAACAAGCTGTTTCTTACATTGAAAATGGTGAAGCGGAAAAAGGATTAGAACAATTAAAAGAATTAGTAAAACAAGGAACGGACGAAGAAAAATATGATATTGCCCGTTACTATCATACGCTTGGATTTATTGATGAAGCGCTAGCTATTACAGAAGACTTGCGCTTGTTATATCCCGAGGAAAGTGAGTTTACAATATTTTTAGCAGAACTATATATTGATTTAGATAAAGAAGATGAGGCCATCGAAGTACTTCATGATATTCCTGAAGATGATGAACTGTATGTTCAATCGCTATTACTTGTTGCAGATTTATTTCAAATGCAGGGCTTCGATGATGTTGCAGAACAAAAACTATTAAAAGCAAAAGAAATGATGCCAGAAGAGCCTGTTATTACCTTTGGATTAGCGGAACTCTATAGCAGCAAAGGTGAAGAGCAAAAAGCGATTGTATATTATCAGTCATTACTTGCTGAGCAAAAAGTAATGGGGGGCGTTGTGATTGCTCTTCGTTTAGCGGAAACGTTAAGCGCAATTGGAAACTGGGAAGAAGCAATTGTGTACTATGAAGAAGGATTAGAAGAGCAGAAAGATATTCATTCTTTATTCGGTTATGCATTTACCCTTTACCAAGGTGAAGAGTATCAAAGAGCAATTGGGGCTTGGCAAGAATTAAAAGAGTTAGATCCAGAATATGCATCATTATATATGTATTTAGCTAAATGCTATGAAAAAGAAGGAATGCTTCAAGAAAGCTATGAAACCCTTCATGAAGGGATTAAAATTGATGAATTATCTGTGCCTCTTTATGTAGAACTTGCAAATATTGCAGTGAAGATAGGGAAAGTAGCAGAAGCAGAAGAATTACTTCAAAAAGCACTACAACTTGATCCAGGGCATTTAGGTGCGATATTAAAATATGTATATATCTTAAAAGAACAAGAAAAATATGAAGAACTAATTGTTGTTGTGGAGCGCGCAATGGATGGTGGAGAGCAAGATACACAATTACTTTGGGATCTGGCATTTGCGAAAAAACAATTAGAAATGTATTCTGATGCACTAAAACACTATGAAAGTGCATATACTTCTTTTAAGAATCATCCAGACTTCTTGGAAGAGTACGGTTATTTTCTATTAGAAGAAGGTTTACGAAAAGAGGCAAAAGAAGTATTCACACGCTTACTACAACTGGATCCGACACAAATTCACATCGAAGAATTACTATATAATTTAGAGGATTTTTCATAAGTTGGAAGGAAAGTGCATGCTGCTTCTTGAATCTAAAAAATAAGAAAAAGAAAGACAGAGGAGGGACTAAGCGCTATGAATACCCCTGTTTCTGTAAACGAGAAGAAGGATTTTGTAAAGTGGTTTCTAAACAATTATCAACTGAAACAGCGTGAATGTGTATGGATTTTAAATTATTTAATGAGTCATGATCAATTAATGCACAAAGTCCACTTCGTAGAACATGCAAAATATTGTCCTCGTGGTTTAGTAATGTCAGCAAATTGTGTAAAAGATACACCGTTTCACTTTTTTAAACAAAATGTTATGACGACGGATGCAGAAAAATCGTTTCATGACATTCGTTTAAACCGAGATGAGGATATTTATATTCAACTTAATTTTAAATCATCGTTTCAAAATGCAAATTATGTCGCAGTATTAGAAGAGAATCCGTACTTACCAAAGCATATCGAAGTAAATGAAAAAGATCGTTTACTTGCGGAACGATTTTTAGAAGAGAGTGTATTTTCATTTCAAAGAGATCGACTTTTAAAGCAAATTGATGAAGCGCTCGACAATCAGGACAAGGAAGCTTTTTGTAAGTTAACAGAGGAATTGAAAAAATTGTAAGAAACCTCTATTTTACTTAATTTTGACAAATTTTCGACTGTTAAAAGAAAAACTACTTAATATAGGTAGTTTTTCTTTTTTTACCTGTTTCAGTATGGTTTAATAGATATAAAGTGAAAGTTCTGTCATTTCTGATGAAATAACAAGTAAAGGAGGGATGGATATTGAAGTGGGCTGTAAAAGATGTAGAGCAATTTGAACAAGCTAGAGAGTATGTGGATACTGGTATTATACCCCTTCTTTCTATTTCGGTAGCAAAAGAAATGAAGAGTATTGTAGCCCAAGGCGAGTTCATTGAAACGTTAAGTATGGAGTTGGAAAGAGAGTATAAAGGAAGGGTCTTTTTATTACCTTCATTTACGTATCTAGTAGGGAAACAAAAGCTAGAGTTAGAGCGTTTAGAGGAGTGGACAAGTCACTTACAAGGTCAAGGATTAAAACATATTGCTTATATTACAAGTGATTTTACATGGAAAGAAGTTGAAGGACTCCTACCAGGTCATTTATTTTGGTTACCAGCGTTGTCGCTAGAACAATTTAGTGATCAAGCCAAGAGAGAAGTAATTGGGGCGCATATAAAAAATATAATGCCTCTATTAACTGAAAAATGGGAAAATAATAAATATACAGATAGTTCTTTCGATTGTGATTAGTATGATATTGACCTGCGCATGCGGGTATTATATCATGAAAGTGTCCTATTTTTTATTTTTTATATTAGTTTGTCACGAGGGGACAATTTCTGATAGAGGGGGGGAATTTTCGTGAACGAGAAGGAACATCGTGTGTCAAGAAGACAGTTTTTAAATTACACGCTTACAGGTGTAGGGGGATTTATGGCAGCTGGTATTTTAATGCCGATGACGCGTTTTGCCCTTGATCCGGTTTTAAGGAAAGAGGCGGGAGGAGAGATGGTTGCTGTTGCGCAAGTTAAAGAGATTACAACAGAACCAAAACGCTTTGACTTTAAGGTAAAGCAGGTTGATGGGTGGTACAAATCTGAAGAACCTAAATCAGCTTGGGTACACAAAGATGAAAGCGGAGACATTGTAGCGTTTTCTCCAGTGTGTAAACATTTAGGGTGTACGGTTAACTGGAATTCGGATAAGACTCATCCTAATCAATTTTTTTGTCCATGTCACGGGGGGCGCTATACAAAAGATGGTATAAACATAAAAGGAACGCCGCCTCTTGCTCCACTCGATGTGTATGAATCTAGAGTGAAGGATGGAACGCTTTATTTAGGGAAAGCAAAGCCAAGAGGGGGTGCGAAATAGATGTTAAATAAAATTTATGATTGGGTGGACGAACGGCTAGATATTACACCGATATGGCGTGATATTGCAGACCATGAAGTACCTGAACATGTAAATCCGGCGCATCATTTTTCTGCATTCGTCTACTGCTTTGGGGGGCTTACGTTTTTTGTTACTGTGATTCAAATTTTATCAGGAATGTTTTTAACAATGTATTATGTACCAGATATTAAAAATGCTTGGGAATCTGTTTATTATTTGCAAAATGAAGTTGCATATGGACAAATTGTGCGCGGTATGCACCATTGGGGCGCAAGTCTAGTTATTGTAATGATGTTTTTACATACACTTAGAGTTTTCTTCCAAGGTGCATATAAGAAACCTCGTGAATTAAACTGGATTGTTGGTGTTCTTATTTTCTTTGTTATGTTAGGTCTTGGTTTTACAGGATATTTATTACCATGGGATATGAAAGCACTATTTGCAACAAAAGTAGGGATTCAAATTGCAGAGCAAACACCACTTATCGGTCCTTATATTAAAACATTACTTGCTGGTCATTCCGAAATTGTCGGGGCTCAAACATTAACTCGCTTCTTTGCTATTCACGTCTTCTTCTTACCAGCAGCACTTCTAGGCTTAATGGCCTTCCACTTCATCATGATTCGCAAACAAGGTATTTCTGGTCCACTATAAGAGATTGTTAGTTTGAAAGAGTAGGGGGAAACTGAATTAAAGGAGGGAGATTATGCATCGCGGCAAAGGGATGAAGTTTGTGGGAGATTCACGAGTACCTGTAGCACGTAAACCAAATATCCCAAAAGATTATTCTGAATATCCAGGGAAAACAGAAGCGTTTTGGCCGAACTTTTTGTTAAAAGAATGGATGGTAGGTGCGGTTTTTTTAATCGGTTATTTATGTTTAACGGTGGCGCATCCGTCACCACTTGAAAGAATGGCGGATCCTACTGATGCAGGATATATACCACTTCCAGACTGGTACTTCTTATTTTTATATCAATTGTTAAAATACTCATATGCATCAGGCTCATTTACTGTAATCGGTGCGTTTATTATGCCAGGGATTGCATTTGGAGCATTGCTATTGGCTCCATTTCTCGATCGAGGTCCTGAAAGACGTCCATTGAAACGTCCAGTGGCAACTGGATTTATGCTTTTAGCAATAGCTTCTATCATCTTTTTAACATGGGAGTCTGTGGCACATCATGACTGGGAAGCTGCAAAAAAACAAGGTGCAATTGTTAAAACGACACCAGTGGATAAAAATGATGAAGGTTATAAATTAATGCAAAAAAATACATGTTTAACATGCCATGGTGATAACTTACAAGGAGGTGCAGCAGCACCAGCATTACAAAACTTAACGTTAAAACCAGAAGAAATCGCAAAGATTGCGAAAGATGGAAAAGGTGCAATGCCTAAAGGGATCTTTAAAGGTACGGATGAAGAGTTGAAGAAACTTTCGGAATTTATTGCGAAATATAATAAAAAATAAGCGAAGGCTGACTGCAATTTTTTGTAGTCGGCTTTTCTATTTGGAAGAGGAAGTTTGTTATAATATATAAATATATTCTGTTTTTTGACAGATAAGTTGTGGTTATGAAAACAAAAGAATTTCTCTACTCATTTTGGCTTTCTGTTTTCACACGGCATGGGCTAAAAAGCACTTACTCATGAGCGGATGATCTCTCAAGCTTAAAAGGAATGGTTTTATGCTTAATAAAGAATTACTATATTTGAAAGGTGTTGTACATATAGTTTGGCTTATTTGTATGCGTTATTAAGACAGCGTTCAGTTTTATTATTTTTACTTATCATTAATATTTTAGGGACAATATATGGTTTTATGTGGTATGGAGATCAACTAATGGAAACTTCATTAATATTTTGGCCATTTGTTCCTGATAGTCCGATTGCCAGTTTCTTTTTTGTTTTTGTATTATTGGCCTTTTTGCTTAATAAAAATTGGGGACTACTAGAAGCTTTAGCGATCGTTTCGTTAATGAAATATGGTATTTGGGCTGTTGTTGTAAATGGTATTATGTTTATGGTTCAGGGCGATCTTGGGTTTATAGGATATATGTTGGTATTTTCGCATTTTGCAATGGTCGTGCAAGGTTTATTGTATGCTCCGTTTTACCGGATTAAAAAGTGGCATTTTATTGTAGCGGGCATATGGACATTACATAATGATGTAATCGATTATTTATTTTGGCAAATGCCGAGATATGGTATTATGCATTTGTTTGTTGAACAGATTGGTTATTTTACATTTTGGTTAAGTATTGTTGTATTAGCTATTACATATTATTATTGTTTGAGAAGGAATCGAAAGCAGTTTTTATTATGACATTAGAGGAATTGAGGAAAGTGAATGAGTGAAAATAAGATAGGAATAAAAGTGCTAGATAGCTGTATAAATTCTATTGTCTCATACTGCATTGCATTTTTTATTTTTGCTATTGCAATTACAATTGTTGTATATGGAAAATGGTTATATTATGCAGATATACAGTTTTTAAATATACCAGATTTAGCGAATATGACAGAGTCAGAAATTAAGAAAAATTATGATGTACTGATTACATATCTTTCCCCCTTTTATCAGGGATCATTACAGTTTCCGACACTGGATATGTCAACAAGCGGACGAATTCATTTCGTTGATGTGAAAAATATTTTAGTTAACATTCAATACGGGATGTTTGTAGCGCTTTGTATTGCTTTATTAGGTGGATGGTATTTGTTACGTAAAAGAAAAGTGAAGTTTTTATTACATGGAGCAATTTTGACTATTCTATTTCCGATTGCACTTACTTTACCCATCGCCATTAATTTCGAAAAGAGTTTTGTACTCTTTCACAAACTTCTTTTTAGTAATGATTATTGGCAATTTGATAGTGAGACGGATCCTGTTATTTTAATGTTACCAGAACAATTTTTTATGCATGCAGCATGTGGCATTTTAGTATTCATTTTATGTGGGAGTGCGATTTGCTATTTTATGTATCGCTATTTACGAAGAAAGAGAAGAGCTTTATTGAAAAATACGTATTCATAAAGTGGAACTTTCATCTTGTAATAAATTAGAATGAAATATTTTTCAGCATCGTTCTGTTCTATTCTTGTCCACCGTAACATATTTTGTACTAGTAGTTATAGGGGGGACCGGAATGAAGAGAGCCGTAATTGGAATGATAACGTTTCTGATTATATTGTTTCCAGTACGTATATATGCTGAAAAATGGAATGCATTAACAGCGTTGTTAGACGATTCTGTGCAACTTGTAAAACAAGAAGAGTATGAGAAAGCAACACAAGTATTGCAACATTTCTCAGAGCAATTTGTCTTACATGAGAATGAAAAGGAAAATAAACTAGCACCTATGCATTTCCGGGTAATTTCTTTAGCTTATGATAAAGCACAACAATCGCTTGGAGAAGAAAGTGTAGACAGGCAAATAAAAGTAGACGATGTCATGGCATTACAACTGGCGGTAGATGCAGAGGTATCTAAGTATCAACCGCTTTGGATAGAACGGGAAGGACAGGTTATGGGAGCTTTTGCTAAAGTTGAAAAAGCACTTCAAACAGAAGATGATGAGAGTTTCCAGCAATCGTTAAATACATTTTTACATGAATTTGATGTGATTTATCCAAGCTTACTGATTGCGTTGCCAGAAAGTCAATCACAACGTGTAAATGCGCATTTGTCCTATTTGGATGAATTTCGTAATGCGATGTTAAAAAATAAAAGTGGACAAACGCAACTAGGAATCATAAAAGGAGATTTACAAAAGATATTTCAAATAGCAAAGAAAGATGAAGTAGATTCTTCTCTCATATGGTTTATGACAATTACAGGTGGGCTTATTTTGTTCACATTAACATACGTTGGTTGGAGAAAATATAAGGGGGAGAAAGCGAAACGCACGAGTGGGATACATTCTAAAGATCGATAATATTAATAATATAGACAAGGATTGTAAGGTTTCTTTGTTGACAATGTGTAAAGAAAAAAATAAAATGAAAAGTACTAATAATTACGACTTCACTGGAGGTTCATGATGTTTTACTTAATTTACTTCGCGATCATTATGATCATACCGCTGTATGCACAGTCTAAAGTACGTAGTGCTTATAGTAAGTATTCTCAAGTGTATTCAACATCAGGTATGACAGGAGCGGAAGTGGCTCGAAAAATTTTAGATGAAAACGGATTGTATAACGTAGCTGTAGAAGAAACACCAGGGCATTTATCAGATCATTATGATCCAACAGCAAAGACAGTTCGATTGTCAACGGATAACTATTATGGGCATTCTGTTGCGGGAACAGCTGTAGCAGCTCATGAAGTAGGACATGCGATTCAAGATGCGAAAGATTATAACTTTATGCGTGTTCGTCATTCTTTAGTTCCTGTGGCGAATTTTGGTTCAAATATATCATGGATTTTTATCTTAATTGGTATGTTTGCACAAATGTCTGGTTTATTGTTGCTTGGAATTGTTTTAATGGCAGCAGGTGTAGTTTTTCAACTTGTTACATTACCAGTTGAGTTTGATGCTTCAAAACGTGCGATGCAGCAAATTGAAGCACTTGGAATTGTATCGACAGATGAATATGGGCAAGCGCGTAAAGTATTGAATGCAGCGGCGTTAACATATGTGGCAGCTGCAGCTGTAGCGATATTTGAACTGCTTCGTCTCGTATTAATTTATACAGGTATGCAACGTAGTGATGACTAAAGACTATCAATTTTGATAGTCTTTTTTATTATCTGCAATAAATGGAAAAGATAAAATTGAAGAACGGTCATGAGAAAGCGAGTAAATATAAGTTGAGTAATGATGAAGGAAGGTGAAGAAAATAGAATATCCAGACCATTTGGTGAAATCTGTGAAAGAGCGGAGTGATTCA
Organism: Bacillus sp. C1; assembly: GCF_054570475.1. Taxonomy (NCBI): domain Bacteria; kingdom Bacillati; phylum Bacillota; class Bacilli; order Caryophanales; family Bacillaceae; genus Bacillus; species Bacillus sp. C1. The sequence goes on along the minus strand of NZ_JBTMZT010000003.1, from coordinate 461,906 downwards.
TACCAATTAGAAGGTTTTTTAAGTGGACAAAGCCCTGAAAACCCGAAGTTAATGTTAGTTGGAGAAGCGCCTGGTGAAACGGAGATTCATAATGGGATTCCTTTTAGTGGACGAGCGGGGAAGGAATTGATGAGATTTTTAGAACGTATCGCCCTTACAAGAGAAGAGGTATATATTACGAGTGTTGTTCGAAGTCGGCCTTATACATGGAAAGAGAAAAGAGAGCGAAGCGGACAGGTAATTCAGAAGAAATATAATAGAACCCCCACTCAGAGAGAGATACTTGCACATGCCCCTTTATTAGATTATGAGATAGAGCAAATTGAAGTACCCATTATTGTAACGCTGGGAAATATAGCATTAAAACGGTTAGTGGGATCGAATAAAAAGATCATGGATATCCATGGGGAATTATTAAAGCAACCCATTCGAAAATTGAAACATAATCAAAGTACCGATTTTGTATGGAGTGAGAAAGTGTATAACGTTTTTCCGACATTTCATCCAGCTTCCATTTTTTATAATAGAAGTTTATTGGCATTAATTTATGATGATTTAGAAAAGTTGAGGAGTTATATAGAGTAGCATGGTAAAGCAGCTAGAAAAGCTTATCAAGGATTGAGAGCTTTTCTAGCTGTTTTTAGCAAACAAATATGTTAAAGACAAAGAATTCAAATCGTTAATGATGTAACGGGTTTTTGTTCTCATCTAATGTAAACCCTTCACCAACGACATCATGTACATCGCTCACTGCAACAAATGCATGAGGGTCTATCGAGGTAATAATATTTTTCAATTTTACGATTTCATTTTTCGCAACGACACAATACAGTACCTTTCGCTCGATTTTTGTATAGGAACCAACCGCTTTCAAAAAAGTTGCTCCACGGTCCATTTCAGATAAAATTTTAGCTGCAATTTCGTCATTTTTGTCAGAAATAATAGTTGCCCCTTTCGCTGCATATGCCCCCTCTTGCATAAAATCAATTACTTTCGCTCCGATAAAGACAGCAACTAACGTATACATACCTTCGCGGTAGGATAAGTATGTGAGAATTGAAATGACAATGACAACAGCGTCAAACATAAACATTGTTTTTCCCATGCTCCAGCCGATATATTTATGTGCTAATCGTGCAATAATATCAACACCACCAGTTGTCCCGCCATATTTAAATATAATTCCGAGGCCAATTCCGATAAAGGCACCTGCAAACAAGGCAGCTAACGTCATATCATTCTGTAAGTTTAAATGTAAATTTAATGCTTCGTAGCGCTGGAAGATCCAAAGAAATAAAGAAACACTAAATGTCCCAATTAACGTGTATAAGAAAGTGGTTCGCCCTAGTAATTTCCAACCAACAAAAAAGAGAGGGATGTTTAAGAGTAAGTTTGTATAAGATGGATCAAGTGAAAATAGAAAATAAAGTAATAATGTAATGCCTGTAAAGCCACCCTCTGCTAAGTGATTTTCAATATTAATGTTTACGATACCAAACGAGAAAATAGCAGAACCAATCAAAATAAATGCAATGTTTTGAATTTTTAAGTTGGTTTTCATATCGAAATCCTCCTAATATGTAATTGTTATTTTGTTCCACTGTAATAGTGGAATATAGCAATGGAAAGGAAACCATCAGTAGGAGCCAGATTGGTTCAATTCACCTTTTGCAAGAAGAGCATTTGCAAAGGAAAGTTTCACTTTATTATAGTCTATCCCAAAATACGTGGCAAATAGGGCTGAAAGAGGAATAATATTTGTCAAATCGCCATGAATTGGCTAACATGAAAGAGGAAGGATTTGAGGTGAATAGTATGGAACAAAAAACGATGAAAGCTATGCAACAAGAAGTGGATGCATATATTAGTCAATTTAAAGAAGGATATTTCAGTCCGCTTGCAATGATGGCTCGTTTGACAGAAGAAATGGGTGAGCTTGCACGAGAAGTGAATCATTATTATGGTGAGAAGCCGAAGAAAATGACTGAAAAAACTCGAACAATTGAAGAAGAACTTGGAGATGTATTATTTGTTATGATTTGTATGGCAAATAGCTTACATATTGATTTAGAAACAGCACATAACATTGTAATGAATAAATTTAATACACGTGATAAAGATCGCTGGACACGTATTGAAGAGGGAGAGAAAGAGTAATGAAAGATATTAAAGTAATTATTGCTGGGCCAAGAGGACGTATGGGATATGAAGCAGTGCTTCTTATGGAGAGAACGCCGCATTTTCAATTAGTAGCGGCAGTTGATTATAAACATGGTGGTGAAAAAATTTCCGATCTTCCGGGAATGCCTGCACTTCATGCACCAATCTATGCTGATTTACGTACTTGTTTAAATGAAGTAGAAGCCGATGTATTGCTAGATTTAACGACACCAGAAGTTGGAAAGGAACATGTTACACTTGCAGTTGAACATGGTCTTCGTTCTGTGATTGGTACAACAGGATTTACAGAAGAAGAACTTCAACATTTAACAGACGCTGCGAAAGAGAAACAGGTAGGTACAATTATTGCCCCCAACTTTGCAATTGGTGCAGTACTTATGATGAAGTTTTCTCAAATGGCAGCGAAATATTTCCAAGACGTTGAGGTAATTGAATTACATCACGATCAAAAACTAGATGCTCCATCAGGAACTGCTGTGAAAACAGTAGATTTAATTCGTCAAAACCGTGAGCCAAAACAACAAGGGCATCCAAATGAAACTGAGCAATTAAAAGGAGCACGTGGTGCAAATGTGGACGGCATTCATATACATAGTGTGCGCTTACCGGGGCTCATTGCACATCAAGAAGTGTTGTTTGGCGGAGATGGACAGATGTTAACGGTTCGTCATGATTCATTCAACCGGGCATCATTTATGTCTGGAGTAAAATTATCTATTGAAACAGTAATGAATCTTGATCATCTTGTATATGGATTAGAGAATATCATCGACTAAAGGGGGAGAAAACGGATGAAGATTGCCTTAATCGCACATGACAAAAAGAAGGATGATATGGTTTCGTTTGCATACGCATATAAACCAATCTTTGAACAACATGAACTTTTTGCAACTGGGACGACAGGGCTTCGTATTATGGAGGCGACAGGTTTAGTTGTTACAAGGTATCAATCAGGGCCTCTTGGTGGTGATCAAGAGATTGGTGCAATGATTGCAAAAAATGATTTAGATATGGTGATTTTCTTCCGAGATCCGTTAACAGCACAACCGCATGAACCAGATGTAAATGCGTTGCTTCGTTTATGTGATGTATATGCGATTCCGCTTGCAACAAATATGGCAAGTGCTGAAATGTTAATGCATGCTTTAAACCGGGGAGATTTAGACTACCGAAAGTTAAGAAAATGAGGGGAACAATTATGAGTGGATTACATATATTAGCGTTTGGTGCCCATGCTGATGATGTTGAAATCGGCATGGCAGGCACGATTGCAAAATATACGAAACAAGGATATGAAGTTGGTATCTGTGATTTAACAGAGGCTAATTTATCTTCCAACGGAACGATTGAGATAAGAAAAAAAGAGGCACAGGCAGCTGCACGTATTATGGGAGTAGAAACGCGAATGAATTTAGCGATGCCGGACCGTGGTTTGTATATGAAAGAAGAATATATTCGTGAAATCGTAAAGGTTATTCGTACATATAAGCCTGCGCTAATTTTTGCACCATATTATGAAGATCGTCATCCAGATCATGCGAATTGTGCAAAGCTTGTGGAAGAAGCGGTATTTTCAGCGGCTGTTCGTAAATATATGCCGGAATTTCCACCGCACCGCGTGCAATCTTTTTATTATTATATGATTAATGGTTTTCATAAACCAAATTTCTGTATAGATATTAGTGAACAACTTTCTGAAAAGGTAGCAGCATTAGAAGCGTATGAAAGTCAATTTGCAACTGGAAGTGATGGTGTGAAGACACCTTTAACAGAAGGGTATGTGGAAACAGTAATCGCTCGTGAGAAAATGTTTGGAAAAGAAGTTGGAGTTATGTATGCTGAAGGATTTATGAGTAAGAAGCCAGTTTTATTACATGCTGATTTAATAGGGGGATGTAAATGAAATTGAAAATAGGTATTACATGTTATCCTTCTGTAGGTGGTTCGGGAGTTGTTGGAACGGAACTTGGAAAGCAACTAGCTGAACGCGGTCATGAAATTCATTTCATTACATCTGGGGTTCCGTTTCGCTTAAATAAAGTATATCCGAATATTTATTTTCATGAAGTAACGGTAAATCAGTATTCGGTCTTTCAGTATCCACCGTATGATTTAGCATTGGCAAGTAAAATGGCAGAGGTTGCTCAGCGAGAAAAGCTTGATATTTTACATGTGCATTATGCAATACCACATGCGATTTGTGCATATCTAGCGAAGCAAATGATTGGAGATCATATTAAAATTGTTACAACGTTACATGGAACAGATATTACTGTACTTGGATCAGATCCTTCTTTAAATAATTTAATACGTTTTGGTATCGAACAGTCTGATGTCGTTACTGCTGTATCTCACTCCTTAATTCAAGAAACAGATGAACTTGTGAAACCGAACAAAGAGATTCAGACTGTATACAATTTTATTGATGAGCGTATTTATTTTAAAAGAGATATGTCCCAACTAAAGAAAGAGTATGGCATACGTGAAGATGAAAAAGTATTAATTCATATTTCGAACTTTCGCAAGGTAAAGCGTGTACAAGATGTTATTCAGTCATTTGCTAAAATTGTAAAGGAAGTGGATGCGAAATTACTACTTGTTGGTGATGGACCAGAATTTTGTACTATTTTACAGTTAGTGAAAAGCTTACATATTGAAGAAAATGTTTTGTTTTTAGGAAAACAAGATAATGTTGCAGAGCTTCTTGCACTGAGCGATTTAATGTTGCTTTTATCAGAGAAAGAAAGCTTTGGCCTTGTTTTGCTAGAAGCAATGGCATGTGGTGTACCATGTATTGGTACGCGTGTTGGAGGTATTCCAGAAGTGATTCAACATGGCGAAACAGGATATATATGTGAAGTTGGGGATATCGAAGGTATAGCTGAGCAAGCGATACAATTGTTGAAAAATGACGATATCCACCGGAATATGGCAGAGCAAGCAATGGCAGCTGTATATGAGCAATTCCGTTCGGAAAAAATCGTTTCACAATATGAGGCGATTTATTATGACATACTAAGGGATGACAAATATGAAACGATTTAAACAAGCTGGTGCAATTATTGAGATATTAAAACAACATGGACATGAAGCATATTTTGTTGGAGGGAGTGTTCGAGATTTCATTATTGATAGACCAATTGGTGATATCGATATTGCAACATCTGCTCTACCAGAAGAAGTAATGAATCTATTTCCGCGACATGTTCCTGTTGGTATTGAACATGGCACTGTTATTGTTTTACAAGAAGGAATCCCTTATGAAGTGACGACTTTCCGGACAGAAAGTGAATATGAAGATTTTCGCCGGCCGAGCAGCGTTCAATTTGTTCGTTCGTTAGAAGAAGACTTGCAGCGACGTGATTTTACAATGAATGCAATTGCGATGACTGAACATGGGGAAATCATTGATTTGTTTGGTGGACAAGAGGCGATTGAAAAGAAAGAAATTGCAACAGTAGGAGATGCCGCTTCCCGTTTTCAAGAAGATGCATTACGCATGATGCGTGGTATCCGATTTGTTAGTACGCTCGGATTTTCTTTAAAAGAGGAAACAAAGCAGGCAATCGAAATGTATGGACATTTACTAGAACATATAGCAATTGAAAGAATTACAGTTGAGTTTGAAAAGTTGTTGACAGGTACATATTGTGTACAAGGGCTTGAGCAATTAGTAGAGACGAAGCTATTTACGCATTTGCCATATTTACAAATGTCAGAAGAGAAAATTTTAAGTGCTGCGCAATATAACTGGGATTCTTTTGAAACGGATATCGAGGCATGGGCATTTTTCCTATATTGTGTTGGAGAAGAACATCCATCTGTGTTCTTACGTCAATGGAAGTTTTCCAATAAAAAAATAAAAGATATAGTAGCTGTTATATTAGCAATCCGCTTTAGAAAAACAAAGTCTTGGGATGCAGTTGCCTTATATAAAACCGGCTTACAGGTTGCTTTAATGGCTGAAAGAGTCTATCAAGCAAGTATAGAAAAATATGATTCGCTTTCTGTCAATAAGGTGCAGTTATTATTTGATTCATTACCGATTCATAATCGTCAAGAAATGAAGGTAAGTGGTAATGATCTATTAGAATGGACAGAAAAAACGCCGGGACCATGGGTAGCATCCGCGTTGCAAAGCATTGAAGAAGCAATTTTACAAAAGCAATTAGACAATGAGAAAGAAAAAATAAAGGAGTGGCTACACGGATGCAATCTACTATAAGAAAACAATTATTACAAGTTTTTTCTGAAGCAGATGGTGAATTTGTATCTGGTCAAACAATTAGTGACAAGCTGGGCTGCTCCAGAACCGCTGTGTGGAAACATATGGAGGATCTTCGTAGTGAAGGATATGAACTTGAAGCGGTGCGCCGCCTGGGGTATCGAATTGCAAGTAAACCAGATAAGGTAACAGCAAATGAAATTCAATTAGGTTTACAGACAGAATTTATAGGGAGAACGATTTATTTTGAAGAATCTGTAGAATCTACGCAGCATATTGCTGCAAAACTGGCTTATGAAGGAGCTGCAGAAGGAACGATTGTTGTAGCAGAAGAACAAACGGCAGGACGTGGTCGTTTGAGTAGAAAATGGCATTCGCCAAAAGGGACTGGAATTTGGATGAGTATTATTCTACGTCCGGCAATTCCAGTTCATCATGCACCTCAACTTACATTATTAGCAGCTGTTAGTGTAGCGCAAGCAATTGAAAAAAGTACAGGTGTAAATGTTGGAATTAAATGGCCTAATGATATTTTAATTCAAGGGAAAAAGGCTGTCGGTATTTTAACAGAGATGCAAGCTGATCCTGATAAAATTAACGCTGTTATTATGGGAATAGGCATTAATGCTAACCAAGGAAAAGAACACTTTGCTGATGAAATTAAGCAAATCGCAACATCTTTAGCAATTGAATTCGGTAAACCAATTGTGCGAGCAGAGCTTATGCAACAAATCTTTTTACAAATGGAGAAGCTATATCAAGAATATATAAAGAATGGTTTTTCGGTTATAAAACTTCTTTGGGAAAGTTATGCAATAAGCATAGGAAAAGAAATCACAGCTCGAACGATGAAAGATACAATTACAGGTGTAGCAAAAGGAATTACATCAGATGGCGTACTCATGTTAGAAGATGATAAAGGTCAACTGCATCATATTCATTCTGCTGATATAGAAATTAAGTGAAGAGAAGTTCCTATTTAGGAGCTTCTTTTATTTACATGTTTGACGGGAGTAAGAATAAACTGGCTAATGATACGTTACTGTAGCTTTGAAATGCAGAATTTTTTTGTCGGTAATCGTGCGCAATTGTTGAACAACACAGATAGAAAATGGTTACACTTTTTATACAAAACAAACTAAAACTAGCTGAAGAAGAAATCATTTTGAACAATCTTTTTTATAAAGACAAAGTCGATATATGACGAAGAATCAGAGCTTCTCGCATATTTTTGATTAAACTGTATTCAAAAGTTACAGTTACTGTTATTTTTAAAATTTCACATACTGGAATAGAGTAGAAAATTATTTTTTCAAAAAAATGTAGCAATTATATTTCTTAGTTTGCTATAATTAGTTCGAATATGGGCAGTATCTAATTGAACTGCACCCTTATTTGAAGCGATGAAGAAAAATAATTTGGATTCTGCCTTGATCCAACAACGGACTGGGACAGAGGGATGAATTTTGCCGACTAACACAACCCTTCTGCCCTTTTGTGGCTAGAGGGGTTTTTTATATGATTTCGGCCATCTCCTCTCTCCTGAATAAAGGAGGAGTAGTTTTTGAAAACGACAACAGATTTTTTAAAAATGAAAGAGAAAGGTGAGCCGATTACGATGCTTACTGCGTATGACTATCCATCTGCAAAGCTCTCAGAAGAAGCTGGGGTCGATATGATATTAGTAGGGGATTCTCTTGGAATGGTTGTGCTTGGATATGATTCAACTATTCCGGTCACGGTAGATGATATGATTCATCATACGAAAGCCGTGCGCCGCGGAGCGAAGGAAACTTTTATTGTAACGGATATGCCGTTTATGTCTTACCACGTATCATTGCAAGAAACGATGCATAATGCACGTCGTATCGTGCAAGAGAGCGGGGCACATGCAGTAAAGGTAGAAGGCGCAGGCGAAGTTGTATCAATTATTCACTATTTAACGAATGCAGGAATTCCTGTTGTGGCACACCTTGGTTTAACGCCTCAATCTGTAGGTGTGTTAGGTGGTTATAAAGTACAAGGGAAAGATGCTGAAAGCGCAAAGAAATTGTTAGAAGACGCGAAGAAATGTGAAGAAGCTGGTGCGATGGCAATCGTTTTAGAATGCGTACCAATGCAACTAGCAGAACTTGTATCACAGCAGCTGACAATTCCTACAATAGGTATTGGTGCAGGTAGTAAAGTAGATGGTCAAGTACTTGTTTATCATGATCTCATTTCGTATGGGGTGACGCGTGTCCCAAAGTTTGTGAAACAATATACGTCAGTTCAAGAAGAAATTGTACGGGGAATCGCGCAATATGTTGCTGAAGTAAAAGCAGGACAATTTCCGGAAGAACAACATTCATTCACAATGAAAGAGGAAGAGTGTACCGCATTGTACGGAGGGAAACAGTGATGAAAATTGTAACAACAGTGCAAGAGATGCAGCAAATTGCGAGTAGAATTCGGGCAAGTGGGAAAGAAATTGGTTTTGTTCCAACGATGGGATTTTTACATGAGGGGCACGCTACATTATTACGCCAAGCAAGAAGAGAAAATGAAGTCGTTATTTTAAGTGTATTTGTAAACCCACTACAATTTGGACCAAATGAGGATTTAGATCGCTATCCCAGGGACATTGAAAGGGATGAAAAAGTAGCAAGAGAAAATGGTGTTGATTATTTATTCTATCCAGGCGTAGAAGAAATGTATCCTGCAGAACAGACAACAAAAGTTGAAGTTATAAAGCGTACAAACGTATTATGCGGCAAACAACGACCAGTGCATTTTGCAGGTGTTGTGACTGTATTGATGAAGCTATTTAATATTACAATGCCAAATCGTGCTTACTTCGGTATGAAAGATGCACAACAAGTCGCTGTTATAGAAGGGTTTGTAAGTGACTTCAATATACCGATTACAATTGTACCTGTCGATATTGTTAGGGAAGAGGATGGATTAGCAAGAAGTTCGCGTAATGTATATTTATCACAAAGAGAACGTGAGGAAGCACCGCATTTATATCTCAGCCTATGTAGGGCGAAAGAACAAATTGCAGAGGGGGAACGTGATCCTAATGTAGTTACAAGGATTGTGAAGGAATATATTGAACAACATACACAAGGGATTGTTGATTATGTGGATGTATATGCGTATCCAACTTTAACAGAATTAGAAACAATTCAAGGAAGAGTCATTCTTGCAATTGCAGTGAAATTTGATAATGCACGTTTAATTGATAATATTACATTAACGGTTGAATAAGGGGGAGTCATCTATGTTTCGCACAATGATGAGGGCGAAGTTACATCGAGCGACTGTAACAGAAGCAAATTTAAATTATGTAGGAAGCATTACAATTGATGAAAATTTAATGGACGCAGTAGAGATTGCAGAAAATGAAAAAGTACAAATTGTAAATAATAATAATGGAGCTCGATTAGAGACGTATGTGATTAAAGGGGAGCGCGGGAGCGGTGTTGTTTGTTTAAACGGTGCAGCTGCAAGGCTCGTACAACCTGGAGATAAAGTTATTATTATCTGCTATGGCCTTGTAGCAGCAGAAGAAGTAAATAAACAAGTGCCAAAAATTGCAGTGTTAGGCGATGACAATCAAATTGTTGAAATGTTAGGTGCTGAAAAAGCAGGTACAATTTTATAAACTAAAAGGCTATTCCTTAGGGGGATAGCCTTTTAGTTTGAAAATGAAATCATTTCATTTTGTACATCTTTTCATTAAGATGATATAAAACGTGGTATAGTAACAATATATGAATTTTTGTTGTTTGAAAGGGTAAGAAACTGAGGTGTTACATATGAGTAAGCGTTATGTCGTTGTCGATTTAGAGACAACAGGGAACTCCTGGAAAGATGGGAAGGACAGAGTCACACAAATTGCAGCTGTTGTAGTAGAAGATGGAGAAATATTGGAGATTTTCTCCTCTTTTATTAACCCAAAGAGAGAGATTCCCCCATTTATTACAGAATTAACAGGGATTGATGAAAATCTCGTGAAACAAGCCCCGCTATTTTGCGATATAGCGCCGATGGTAGCTGAACTATTACAAGGTGCTTATTTTGTTGCGCATAACGTTCACTTTGATTGGAATTTTTTGAAAGAAGAATTAAAACAGGCTGGATATGGAGAAGTGAATTGTCCGAGAATTGATACGGTTGAATTGGCGCAAATTTTATTGCCAACAGCTGATAGCTATAAATTGCGTGATTTAGCAAAACAACACGACTTGGAACATGATCAACCGCATCGTGCAGATAGCGATGCACTTGTGACAGCAGAATTATTTTTACAATTTTTGGACCAATTAGAAAAACTACCGCTTGTCACATTACAATCTCTATATGAATTAAGTGATGTATTCCAAAGTGATATAGGGAATATTATTTCAGAAAATATTTTAAATAAGGTGATGCTTAGTACAGAAGTGGCAATGGAATATGAAATATACAGAAACATTGCGCTTCGAAGACGAAATTATGCATTAGAAATTGGGGCGGATTGTTCATCTAAATTTGATGCATTTTTGCACAAGTCAATGGAACAACTTGAGCTTAAGATGCCAAATTTTGAGAAAAGAGAAAGTCAACAGCGAATGATGAAGGAAATATATAATGCGTTAAGAGATTCGCGTTTTTCATTAATTGAAGCAGGAACAGGTACAGGAAAGACACTAGCTTATTTGCTTCCAAGTATTTATTTTGCAAAGAAAAAAGAAACGCCAGTTGTTATAAGTACGCAAACGGTACAATTACAACAACAAATGATTGAAAATGAAATTCCTTTATTGCAAAGTATAGTACCATTTCCATTCGAGGTGGCACTCTTAAAAGGAAGAAAACACTATCTTTGCTTACATAAATTTGAACATGTATTGCAAGAAGAGGAGAAGAACTATGATGCCGGGCTTACGAAAGCCAAAATTTTAGTATGGTTATTGCAAACGGAGACTGGTGATCGTGACGAGCTTAATATTCCAGCAGGCGGGAAGTTATTATGGGATCGTATTTGTAGTGATATGCACAGTCCGGGCGGAATGCAAAGTAATTGGTTTAGTCGCTGCTTTTATCAGCGGGCAAAAAATAAAGCTTTATTTGCAGATATTGTTATTACAAACCATGCGTTACTATTTCAAGACTTTGTTAGTGAAGATTCACTTTTGGCATCTTGTGAGTATATTATTTTTGATGAAGCTCACCATATCGAAGAAACAGCGACTAGGGCACTTGGAGAGCAGTTTTCATGTATGTATTTTCAATTAATCTTATCGCGTTTTGGTACGTTAGAAACGAACGATGTTCTATCCAAAGTGTATGAATTGTTGAAGAAAGAAAAAAATTCGTTGCGCTCAAGCTTGCGAACGGTAAGTCATAGACTGAAAGAAATTAAATTTGATGCGGATGAATTGTTTCAAATGTTACGCACATTTATATTTCAGCAAACAAAGCAAGAGCAAGGGACAAATAATATACCGCTTATTTACCGATATCATGCGGACAAAGAGGATGGAAAACTATGGAGGAGCATAGTTGAGTTAACAAACCGGTTTGTATATGAATTAAGAAAGATACTTACTGTACTAGAGCAACAAGCGGACATATTACAAAGTAAAATGGAATGGGAGATGCATGTTGTTACCGGTGAATTTATACATCTAATTGAATTGTTGCGCACAATGGCAGAAGCATTACAGCTACTTATATTAGAAACAACGGAGTATGTGACATGGATGGAAACGGAAACGAAAGGTACAATTCATTCCACTGTGTTATATGCACAACCTGTCCATATAGGAGAAAAGTTTGCGGATGAATTCTTAACAAAAAAGCAAAGCGTTATTTTTACTTCGGCAACTTTAACTGTGAATCATACATTTGATTATATGCAGGAACAACTTGGTCTATATGACTTTGTACCAGACACATTAACGGTTCCATCACCGTTTCATTATGAGGAACAAGTGAAATTAATGGTTTCTACTGATGTTCCTCTTATTAAGCAAGTGAGTGAGGAGACGTATATAAGGGAGGTATCCCGTCATATTACGAAGATTGCTAAAGCGACAAAGGGAAGAATGCTCGTTTTATTTACATCCTATGAAATGCTCAAGGAAACATATATACATTTAAAACAGGCGGATGAATTAGAAGATTTTGTACTACTAACCCAAAGCGTTCATAATCGTAGCCGGAGTCGTTTAGTTCGAAAGTTTCAAGAGTTTGACAAAGCAATCTTGCTCGGAACGAGTAGTTTTTGGGAAGGTATTGATATTCCTGGAGATGCATTAAGCTGTCTTGTTATTGTAAGGTTACCATTTACACCGCCCCATCAGCCAATGATGGAAGCCAAAAGTGAATGGTTGAAGAATAGAGGAGAAGATGTATTTATGAAGTTGGCACTTCCACAAGCAATTCTTCGTTTTAAGCAAGGATTTGGTCGATTAATTCGTACAATGACGGATACTGGAACGGTGTTTGTGTTAGATCGTCGTTTAACCAATTCTTTCTACGGAGAAAAGTTTATGCAATCTATTCCGAATGTTCCCCTTTATGAAGGACCGTTAGAAGAACTATTAGAGCATTTAGAAGAATAAAGAAGATAAGAAGGTTATAGAAGAATGTTGCTTTTACTGCTTATGAACTTTTACAAATTGGTTTTAGACGGGCACTCCCCTTTTATCTGAGTTGTATCTCTTGTTAGATAACTAAAGGTGAAGTAAGTAGCGCAGTCAGTAAAAGCGTGTGTGAAAAATATGCCTGAAGTACGATGTACTTCAGGCATAAAATGTGGGTAGGAGGAAATTTATTTTTTTACTTCTTGCATACAAATGTTCCGGTTTTCGATTTGAAACCTTTTTTTGCAGAACATGTCCTGCTATAATAGATGGGTGATGAAGCAGGGGTTGTAAAGACTGTACTCTTATTGTAACCGCATTGCGTTCTTCTATAATTAGAAATTTTTGTGTAACGGAGGAGTTTTCATGGAAAAGAAAATTGAAGTGCTATCAACGACGCGTATTAAATATTCGTCTGACCTATATAAAATTGTTGATAGTTTAAACCGCACTTTAAAAGAGCAAGACCTCATGTTTGGATTGGCACTAGACGAGAACGAAAAAGAAACAGCCGTATTTACGATATACAGAACGTAGTGATACAATGAAAAAGTGGATCTTTGCCATCATTATCGTTATCGTTGCCATTGGGCTATATGGGGTGCATGTTTATAATGCGACAATGGAAAAGAAAATTCCGAAAGAGTCAAAAGTTGTAAGTCTTGCGAAAGAAAAAGCGAAACTTTCCGAGGTAAAAACTGTTGATTATTATAATGGAAAATCTTCATATGCAGTCGTACAAGGTTTAGATGAAAAAGGAGAACAGATCATTGTTTGGGTACCTGAGAAAAAAGGGAATGTTCTAGTGCGAAAAAAGAATGAAGGCATTTCTGAAAAGAAAGCTTTGCAGATTGTGGCTAATGAACGCAAGCCAAAAGAATTTGTCAAAGCAAAATTAGGTGCTGAGAACGATGTTCCGTTGTGGGAAATTACATATATTGATCAAGAAGGTCGTTATACGTATTATTATCTAGAATTTCAAGATGGGAAATATGCTGGATATTACAGCATTGAAAAATAGATGCAGGGGGAAACCACAAATGAAATTAGCAAAGCGAGTAGCTGCTTTAACACCGTCTTCAACTTTAGAAATTACAGCAAAGGCACAAGCATTAAAAGCACAGGGACATGATGTAATTGGATTAGGTGCAGGAGAACCTGACTTTAATACGCCAGAACATATTATGAATGCGGCACATCAAGCAATGTTAGAAGGGCATACAAAATATACACCGACTGGCGGATTAGGGATATTAAAACAAGAAATTGTGCAAAAATTTATCCGTGATCAAGGATTATCTTATGAGCCAGCTGAGATTATCGTATGTAATGGAGCAAAACATGCACTTTATACATTATTCCAAGTGTTACTTGATGAAGGAGACGAAGTTATCATTCCGACTCCTTATTGGGTAAGCTATCCAGAGCAAGTAAAGCTTGCTGGTGGTCAGCCTATTTATGTAGAAGGCTTCGAGGACAATCAGTACAAAATTACGCCAGAGCAGCTGCGCGGGGCAATTACAGAGAAAACGAAAGCTGTTATTATTAATTCACCGAGCAACCCAACAGGGATGATTTATAGCAAAGAAGAATTACAGCAGCTTGGAGAAGTATGTTTAGAACACGATATCTTAATCGTTTCTGATGAAATTTATGAGAAATTGGTTTATGGTGGAGTCGAGTATACATCTATTGCTCAGCTTTCTAATGCATTAAAGGAACAAACACTTATTATTAATGGTGTATCAAAATCACATTCTATGACAGGATGGCGTATTGGCTATGCAGCAGGAAATAAGCAGCTTATTAAAGCGATGACGAACTTAGCGAGTCATAGTACGTCAAACCCTACTTCAATTGCTCAATACGGTGCAATTGCTGCGTATGCTGGATCGCAAGAACCTGTAGAAATGATGCGTCAAGCATTCGAAGAACGCTTAAACATTATTTATAATAAATTAATTCAAATTCCTGGTTTCACTTGTATTAAACCGCAAGGTGCATTTTATTTATTCCCAAATGTAAAAGAGGCTGTAGCGTTAGCTGGATATGAAACAGTTGATGAATGGGCAAAAGCATTGTTAGAAGAAGAGAAAGTAGCTCTTGTTCCAGGAACAGGATTTGGCGCACCAAACAATGTGCGTTTGTCCTATGCAACATCTCTTGAGCAATTGGAAAAGGCGTTAGAGCGAATTAATACGTTTATGAGAAGTAAAGTACAGGCTTAAAAGGCTACGTATTTTCATTTTTACCACATAAGTTATTTTGAACAAATGAAGATGACCTCCCTATCTATAGGGAGGTTTTTTGACGGATTGTGGTAAAAGGAAATCGTAATAGGTGTGTTATACTAGAAAGTGAGGTGTATGGTTATGAAGAAAAAAATGATGTTACAATGGTTTGAACAAGGTAGCATTGCAATTCCTAAATTACTTATGATGCATTATAAAAAATTAGGCTTAAATGAGATGGAGTTTATGGTTGTACTTCATGTACATACCTTTTTAGAGTCGGGTAATTCTTTTCCAACTCCTTCAGAGATTGCAGAAAGAATGACAATAACAGAAATGAAATGTATGGAAATTATTCAAGTGTTAATTCAAAAAGGTTTTTTAGCCTTAGAAGGTAGCCAAAAATCTGAGGCGATGATGTGTGAAAGTTATTCATTACAACCGCTTTGGGAAAAAATCTTGCATTTTTTAATGAACGAGACGATAGAAGGAGAAAAGGAAGAACAAAAGAAACTCCAAGTGAATTTATATACAATTTTTGAACGAGAATTCGGTAGACCACTATCGCCTTTTGAATGTGAAACATTAGCGATGTGGGAAGATCAGGATCAACATCATCCGAATTTAATTCAAGCAGCACTTCGAGAATCTGTAATGAGTGGGAAACTTAATTTTCGATATATTGACCGTATTCTCTTTGAGTGGAGAAAGAACGGAATTAAGACGGTTGATCAAGCACAAGATCAAGGCCGAAAGTTTAGAGCGAATCAACAACGCTCGCAGCAAGTAACGAAACAAGAGACAAAATATACAGGGAAAGTGCCCTTTTATAATTGGCTTGAGCAGTGATATAGGAGGAACAGTATGTTAAACAAGACACAAATTCGTTATTGTTTAGATACAATGGCAGAAATGTATCCAGAAGCACATTGTGAATTAAATCATGATAATCCATTCGAACTTGTAATTGCGGTTGCATTATCTGCACAATGTACAGATGTCCTTGTAAATAAAGTAACGAGAAGCTTATTTCAAAAATATAAGACACCTGAAGATTATTTAGCGGTGTCTTTAGAAGAATTACAACAAGATATTCGTTCAATCGGATTGTATCGAAATAAAGCGAAAAATATTCAAAAGTTATGCCGAATGTTGCTTGAAGACTATAATGGTGAGGTACCACAAGATCGTGATGAACTAACAAAGCTACCAGGGGTCGGTAGAAAAACTGCAAATGTAGTTGTCTCTGTAGCATTTGGCATTCCAGCTATCGCTGTTGATACGCATGTGGAACGGGTAAGTAAACGTTTAGCTATTTGCCGCTGGAAAGATTCTGTTCTAGAAGTAGAGAAAACATTAATGAAGAAAGTTCCGATAGAAGAGTGGGGAGTTACGCATCACCGCCTGATTTTCTTTGGACGTTATCATTGCAAAGCGCAACGACCGCAATGTGAAGAATGTCGGCTATTAGAAATTTGCCGCGAAGGTAAGAAGAGAACGAAGGGGAAGTAAAGGATGGAACGGGTTATAGAAATTCCAGATGCGTTTTTGTGTGCTCCATTTTTTGAAGGGAGTAGAGGAAAGATTGTATATGGTTTAGAGCAAACTTTTGAAGAAGTGTTACAAAGTACTTACTTTTTAATTGATATTGAAAAACAATACGAACCTTGGAATGAATTTGATAAGAGTATCCCTATTGTATTAAATATATGGAAAAGTCAGCAAGAGGATATAGCTCGATTATTTCGAAATAGAAAGCGAAAAGAAGCGAAAGCGCCTATGGTTCAGTTTATCGCGCATATATTATCAGCTGTACACTGGTTAAATGAAAAGCCAGTACCAGGACTAAAGGACATGCTAAGAGAGAGTGAGGAGTTAAATATAAAACCTGTTAATTTTATGGAACGATATTCATATATGATAGAGCAACCAGATCACTATCATTCCTATATTCAATTAACACAGATGTATGTAGAAATAGAAAAACTATATGCAAAAAAAATGATAATAAAAAAGAAGTCCCTATCTCGGTAGAGATAGGGACTTCTTTTTTATTATGGTGTTGGATTAACGTTTTCTGTTGGAGGAACATTTCCACCTGTTGGTTGATCTGGTTTTTGCTTGTTGGCTTCTTCTTCAGCCTTTTTCTTGGCTTCTTCTTCAGCTTTTTTCTTAGCTTCTTCTTCGGCCTTTTTCTTAGCTTCTTCTTCAGCCTTTTTCTTAGCCTCGTCTTCAGCTTTTTTCTGTGCATCTTGTTGCTTTTTAGCTTCTTCCTCAGCTTTTTTATTGGCTTCTTCTAATTTTTTTTGTTCATCTTGTTGTTTTTTCTTTAGCTCGTCTTCAGCTTTTTTCTGTGCATCTTGTTGCTTTTTAGCTTCGTCTTCAGCTTTTTTCTGTGCATCTTGTTGTTTTTTAGCTTCGTCTTCAGCTTTCTTCTGTGCATCTACATTCTCACCAGGAACAGTAAAGGATACACCAGCTGCATTACTTGTGCCTGTTCCTTTTTTCGCGACAACTGAGAAGCTATATGTTACACCTGGTTTTACGCCGCCAAGTGAAGCGGTTGTGCCACTTACAGAGAGGCTGCCACTAGAACCATCGCTTGCTTTATAGCTTGCAGCGAAAGATTCAGCATCTGAAGGACCAGACCAGCTTAGCGAGATTGTATTAGAAGCTGCATCATAAGATGGCGTTACTCCAGTTGGTGGATCTACTTTGATTTCCTTGACAGCATCCTTTTTCGCACCTTTTACATACAGTTCGTCATTTAAACGCTGTACAGAAGCAGGTTGTTCAAATCGAGATGTATCGGTAGCAAATTTACTCATCATTTCTTGGAATATTTGCTGTGCAATTCGGACGGAAGGTGATTTATCTGCAATATAGTTTTCTTCAGAATCTTTTTCATACCCTGTCCATACTGACATCGTGTATTGCGGCGAATAACCTGCAAACCAACTATCTCTGCTCGCGCTTTCTGGAATATTATATTTTTTTAATGTATCTGGATCAAAGTTTTGTGTTCCTGTTTTACCAGCAACATCAATCCCTGATACGTAAGCTGTTGGACCTGTACCACCAGAACCTGGTTTTACAACATCACGAAGAACATCTGTAATCATATATGCTGTGTAGTCATTCATTGCGCGTTTTTCTTTCGATTTAAAGCTTTTTTCTTTTCCGTCAGGAAAGACAACTTTTGTTACGAAATGTGGCTTGTTATAATTTCCGTCATTACCATAGGCCGCATATGCCCCAGCAACTTGTAATGGGGAAGCGTCGTTACTACCAATCGCACTGGATTCGACTGCCCCTTTAGGGAAAGTCATTCCAAGTCCTTCGGAAAACCCTTTTGCTTTGTCTAATCCAACTGCTTGAGCTGTTTTTAAAGCAGGGATGTTTAATGATTTCTTCAATGCTTCACGTAAAGAGACATCGCCTTTATAGCTGTTTGTAGCATTTCGGATTTTCTTGCCGTTAGAATACGTATATTCTGAGTCATTTAATTGATGGTATGTAGACCATTGCATGTACTCGATAGCAGGGCCGTAGTCAAAGATGGGTTTCATTGTCGAACCTACTTGGCGCTGCATATCAACAACCCAATTATGTCCTTTAAATGTCGTTTTCTTTTCTTTACGACCAGCACCAATTGCACGAACCTCACCATTTTTTGTATCCATAAAGACGAAAGCACCTTGGAAACGATCATTTGGGTAGTTAATAATATCTCCATCTAGCAACTGATCAGCGTATTCTTGTGCTTTTGTATCAATTGTCGTATAAATTTGTAATCCGTCAGATCCAATATTTACATCAGGCATTTCTTTTTCGATTTCTTTTACAACCGCGTCTAAAAAGGCTTGATGAGGCATTTCAGTTACTTCCTTAGATGGCAGAATCCCTTCTGTTACTGGGATTTTCATCGCTTCATCCATTTCTTGTTTTGAAATAAAGCCGTGTCGATTCATTAATGATAAGACTGTATTACGACGTTTTGTTGCGCGGTCAATATTTTCTTTTTTTGTCGGATCATAAATATTTGGGCCTTGTGGTAAGCCAGCAAGCATTGCTGCTTCGTGTAATTTTAGGTCCTTTAACTCTTTTCCATAATAATTGCTTGCTGCTGTAGCAACCCCATAAGAGCGATTACCAAGGTTGATTTTGTTTAAGTACATTTCTAAAATTTCATGTTTGGAATATTGTTGCTCTAATTTATAAGCTAAATACCATTCTTGTACTTTACGTTTAGATGTTTTTTCCATTGTTAGAAAATAGTTTTTAATTACCTGTTGGGTAATTGTACTACCACCTTGAGAACCAAAACCACCTGTGACATTTTCAAAAATTGCTTTTCCCGTACGTTTAACGTCGATTCCATTATGCTCATAGAAGCGAGCGTCTTCTGTCGCTAGGAAAGCACTTTCTACTACTTTTGGAACTTGATCGTAAGTGATGTTTGTTCGTTTTTCGGCCCCATATTCATAAAAGAAGTTCTTGTCTTTATCATAAAATTTAGTTGATAGTGGGTTGACAAGTTTTGCTTTGTCTAGTTTTGGAGCATCCTTTACCATTACAAAAAAAGCAGAAACTCCAGCTATAAGACCAACAATGCCAAGAAGTAGGCAACCAATTAAAAATTTCTTGAAAAAGGAACCTTTTTTCTTTGGTTTTTCTGTGTTATTTGTTTCATTTTGATGTTGTGCATGTTTTCGTTCTGTACGAGAACGATACTTTTCTGACATTATACTTTCTCCTACCTTTCATTTTCTCCCCAAAAGTCGAAAAAAGAGCCTTATTGTTGACTTTATCACGAAAAATAAACCATGTCTAGTACACGAATATAATCAATTCGAGGATGATAACCGCATGATAACAAGTATCCTTGTTCTTCGATTTCCTGTTTTGTAATTGATTTACGTCCACCAGCATTTTGGCGATTCCAAAATGAAATGACATGTTTTGCATCCAGTAAATAAAATTCATCATAAAGTGTAAATTTAATAATAACGAATGCAATTCCGTTATGAGTCATTACTTGTTCCATATGCTTAATTTGATGAAGATGAAAATTTTGCAGCGGGAAACTTGTTTTGTTTTTTGTCTCTTTTGCTTCGAAATCGATATATTTTCCTTTATATACACCGTTATAGTCTGTTGTGGAAGGTTGTTTAAAATAAGCTTCTTTCACAACTGCAGCACTTCGAGCAGGATAATCCACTTTTACAATTTGAAGAGGGGTGGGTTTTTTATGTATACAGGCAATATTATGAGTTAAATAATATTGATTTGTTTCATTTAATTCCTCTTCAAGCGACATACCTCGATTGCTATAAGTATGTTTTTTTAATTGTGTTTTTTGTGGCTGTAATGCTTGGTTATACTTTTTTCCGTTTGGATAACGAATGGTCATAGTTTGTCCACTCCAACTTGCCTAGAATCACTTACAAAGGTGATTATATCAAAAAAAACAAAGAAGATGCGATTTTTTTCAAGAGAGAGGTGTTGATTCACGTATGCTTATAGAAAATGAGTACGAAAAAATAAAGAAAGAACGTAGTGGGATTTTTTGCTCAATAGAGGAAACACATTTAATAGCGCATATTAAACAACAGACAGCTTTAGCGAATATTGATAATATTTCACGTACATATACTTATCAAGAATATTATGTGAGAAATAAAGAAATCCGTTGGTCATTTTTGGCGAGTATGGTTTCGAGAAATTCTGGATGGAATATGACAGATTTAGCAGGAGAATACTATCAGAATATTTTATCTGAAAGAGTAAGAAAACGTCTGTTTCTTACATATGAAAGTGCAAATTGGCTTATTTTTTCAGATGCATATCCACAGTTGTTGCTGTACGAATATAGTAAAAAAATAAATAGACCACTTTTTCATTTATTAAAGTTTCTTAATGTATCTATTTTTATGGAGAAGGAATGGAAAAATTTTTGGGATAAACGTGATGGTACACGTCTCATGATAGCACTTATTATTAATGAACAAAATAAAATTCAAAAGCCCATTATTGAACATCCGTATTTTCAAAAACATGTATTTCAAACTTTATTTTTTAAATTTCAAGAGCTTTTTCATTTTAGTGCTGTTATTTTTCCAACGACAAAAGGAAAACTATATGGTTTTTCAGTTTATCAATTTGAACAGTTACAAAAACGTATAGAATTGGGGAAAAAAATGGCTTGGTTATTATTTCATCCTAAATACGAAGCTTTATTTTATAATTTTTCTTTGCAAACAGTTCCTACAGGATCGAGAATGGACTATGAGCAGTATTTTACAACTGTAACAGAGAAAGATACACCTCGGTTAAGAGACGCTTTTTCAATTGTTCCGCATCAAAATAGCTTAGAACAAGATTGGTTTCACAGTAAAAGCAATACTGAGGCGTTGTTCTTGTTTCAGAAGCCGAAAGAAAAAATTGATATTACAGAATGGTTTCTACAAAAACAACATCAAATGCGTATTCTTTCTACAGTGAATCGCTTTTTTAAAAGAAATAATGACTTCATGATATAATAGAAAAAGTCCCGCTCTCGTATAGGAAAGCGGGACGGATTGATTACATATAATGAATCGACTTTTTTATACGGACATAGGAAAAATTAAGATGGCTAGGTAAAAGGAGCCACCGGTCGATTCAAACTTACTTGATCCTACTATTTGTGGGCATTCATTCTTATCTTAAAATTGAGTGAACGAAAAAGTCAAGTGGAAGATAAAAACTAACAATCAATAGGGTAGGAACCCTTTAGATTGATTATTGTTTCACTTTATGTAGCAGGAAAGTTTGGGCCATCTAACTTTGGATTTCCAGTTTCAGGTTTATTTTGTTGTTTGTTTTGTTTTTTCTTTTTCTCAGGTTTATTTTTAGCCATGGTAAACACCTCCTTTTTGTATTGTTACCATTTCTATAAAACTCATACAAACCGATTTCTTTGCCGAATATCAACTAGTTTTGTCAGTTGTGAAGGAGTGATAAATGAATCGTCGAAATAACACCTCATAAGGAAAAGCAAAGAAGGAGGCGTTTTATAATGGCGATGGTTCAGAAGGAAAATGTAATGAAAAAAATGGATCAAATGTTAAATGCTCTTGATTTGCTGGAAATGAATGTTTCACTTAGAGTTAGTCATTCTTTAAAGGATAAACGTGAAGATATATGTAATAGAGGGGAAATAACAGAAATGTATATTCAACATATGGAAGATAAATTATTACATCACGAAGAAAAAGGAAGTTGGCTCCAAACGTTTCAAAACGTCATAGCAAGTGCATAAGAGGGTGGGAATAAATTGGATTATAGAACATTAATGCAGTCTTCAACAAAATTAATACAGTATAATGATGAAACAATTATAAAAAAGCGAGAAGAGAAAGAGTTTGATTTTTATCAAGATATGAAGCCTTTTGTAGATATGGTTGATCAGGAGTTAGAAGTGTGGAAAGAATTAGCTTATCAATGGATAAAACATGAAAATCCTAAGTATATACATGTACAACAAATTGATCAAGTTTATGAGAATTTACAAAATAATGCACTGCAATGTTTTGTAAATCAAGGAAAAGGTAAGCGGTTTTATGAAACACATCAAGCAATTTTATATACGTTGCAAAATATAGTGGAACAATGTAAGTGACAAGAGGGGAAGCCCTCTTGTTTTTTATGATTCGATAGTTGTATGTGTGGGCTTTGCCCCGTTTATTTCTAATTCGCGTATTAATGATCGATATTCTGAGATGCAGATTTTTCCTTCTAAATAGTGATGTCTAGCAAAATCAAGCAACTCATTCATATCCTCTGTAGAGTACCCCTTCTTTTGAGTGAAAGCTTGTTTTAAATCCCCTAATATCATGTTGATTCCTCCCCCATGAGAATCTTCTTCTTTGTTATCGTAACATGAAAGTGGTTACTTTCTTATTTTTTTAAAAATTTAAACTTCCGACAAAAATAGACATTTATAACGTTACACATTTTATTTTATAGGTACATATTCTATATGTAGAAACTTAGTTAGAGGGGGGAGAATGCATGTTTCAGCAAGCTAATGCATATCAGCAGATGAATAATTCATATACAGAACCAAATGCATATCAGCAGATGAATAATTCATATACAGAACCAAATGCATATCAGCAGATGAATAATTCATATACAGAACCAAATGCATATCAGCAGATGAATTCATATACAGAGCCAAATGCATATCAATATAATGAAAATCCATACTTACGATATAATATGTACCCGTTCACACCTTATTATGGAAATCAAATGAATTATTATCAGCCATTTGAAGTATCCTTTATGAATCAACAACCTTATGTAACACAACAGCAACCCTTTATGAATCAGCCATCTATGTTTTACCCACCGAAACAGCCTTTTCAACCATACCCGATGATGAATAAACAAAAGCAACAGCAGCCAAGCCAATTTTCTAGCTTCGTATCTCAATTTAAGACATCAGATGGTAACTATGATGTGAATAAAATGATGAATACAGCAGGTCAAATGATGAATGCAATGAATCAAGTCACTGGGATTGTAAAACAAGTTGGAGGCTTCTTTGCTAAAGGATGATAGGTGTGTGGTTTGTTATATGCAAATGCCGGTTATGTAGACAAATTTCCAATAAATAGGTATATATAACAAGCGACTTTTACCCCTTTCTCATATTGTAAAGTGTAGTCAGATCTTTTATGAGAGAGGAGAAAAAACTATGCATCATTGTCATCCTTGTTTTGGAGGGCCTAAACCCACAGGACCTATTTGTACAGCGCCTCCTGTCGTTCATCCAACGAAACAATGTGTAACACATACTTTTTCCACAACGGTGGTGCCACACATTCATCCAGTGCATACAACACATGTTCATCATCAACAACTGAAAAGCCAGCACTACTTCCCGCAAACACAGTCCAATGTAAACGTGGTAGATCCTATTGATCCAGGATTTGCTGATTCAGGATGTGGATCGTTTGGAGGATCGCCATTTGGAGGATCACCGTTTGGAGGGGCAGGCGTATCACCATTTGGAGGAGCAGGTGGAGCGCCGTTTGGAGGATCACCATTTGGAGGAGCAGGTGGAGCGCCGTTTGGAGGATCACCATTTGGAGGAGCAGGTGGAGCGCCATTTGGAGGCCCAAATGTATCACCGTTTGGTCCTAATGCAGGCCCAAATGTATCACCATTCGGTCCTAATGCAGGTCCAAATGTTGGTGGAACATTTAAAAAGTAAATGTTATGTTAGAACTAGCGAAATGCTAGTTCTTTTCTTTTTAATGGAGTGTGAATATGAAAGTTGTTGCTGTAACAGGATATAAACCATTTGAACTTGGAATTTTTAAAAATGATCATCCAGGCGTTTCTTGTATAAAAAAAGCAGTACGTCGTAAATTGTTAGCTTTTGTCGAAGAAGGGTTGGAATGGGTTATAATAAGTGGGCAATTAGGTGTAGAACTATGGGCTGCTGAAGTTGTTTTTGAAATGCAGTTAGAATATCCAGATTTAAAACTTGCTGTGTTTACTCCTTTTTTAGAACAGGAAGAGAGTTGGAAAGAAGAGAATCGAGAATATTATGAGTCTATTCTTGCGCAAGCAGACCATGTTGATAGTATTACGAAGAGAAAATATGAAAGCCCTGAACAATTTCGGTTAAAGAATCAATTTTTTATTGAAAAAAGTGATGCTTTGCTTGCTGTATATGATGAAGAAAAGCCGGGAAGTCCAAAATATATTGTAGAGGCAGCAAAGAAAAAAGGAGAAATAGAAAATTATCATAGTTATTTCATTCTTTTTTCTGATTTACAAGATATAATAGAAGAGGAACAGTGGAATAATGCAGAGTAATATGTAATATAGCTCATGTATATATGATTGACAAAAGACCCTGTTTCTGAAAAAATTTAGGTATGAAAGCTTTGGCGAAAATTTGAGGTGAAGAAAATGATTTCGGATAAAATTAAACTAACAGCGAAAGATATTTTGGAAAAAGAATTTAAAACAGGTATGAGAGGTTATCAACAAGAAGAAGTAGATAAGTTTCTTGATATGATTATTAAGGATTATGAAGCCTTTCATAAGGAACTTGAGCAATTACAACAACAAAATGTTCGTTTGAAACGTGAATTAGAAGAGCAAAAAGTAGCTGCAGCACAAGTGCCGCAACAACCAGCTCCAACACAGGTCGCACAGCCTGTATACAACAATACGAATACGGATATTTTAAAACGTCTATCTAATCTAGAAAAAGCTGTATTTGGAAGTAAGTTATACGAGTAATCTAAGGTTAGAAAAAGATTGAAGCATTTTACATATAAAAAAACATTGCAAAATCTTTTTGTTTCCACTATACTAATGTTTGTCATAACGTTTGGGTGATCGCTGCAACATTAGTGTTGTAGAGGAAAGTCCATGCTCGCACGACCTGAGATGGTTGTAGTGTTCGTGCCTAGCCAATTCATAAGCTAGGGTATTCTGGCCGCGAGGCTGGTTTAACGGCAGGGAAAAAACCTAAGTCCATTTGGATATGGTTTGACTACCTTTAAAGTGCCACAGTGACGAAGTCCTTGAAGAAATGATAGGAGTGGAACGAGGTAAACCCCACGAGCGAGAAACCCAAATAATGGTAGGGGAATCTTTTCCAAGGAAATGAACGGCGGAAAAGGACAGGTTTGATTAATCTGTAGATAGATGATTGCCACCGGAGTACGAGGCGTGAGCCGTTTGCAGTACAAAGGAACAGAACATGGCTTACAGAACGTTATGAACCAATTATGGAATGACTCAGCTCTCCTTTGTAAGAGGAGGGCTTTTTATTTGTATGAAGTGATAACTTGTGAGTTACAATGGTAAATAAGAAAATTCTTTGTGATATTGAATAATTAATAGAAGGAAAAGCTATTAATTATTGTTTGATTATACATAAGAGGTGAGTGCAAATGGAAAAAGTTACTTTAATCGCAACAGCAGCAATGGGTATTGAGGCTTTAGTTGCACGAGAAGTTCGCGATCTTGGGTATGAGTGCGAAGTAGAAAACGGAAAAGTAACGTTTGAAGCAGATATAAATGCAATTTGTCGTACCAACTTATGGCTTCGTACAGCTGATCGTGTGAAAATTAAAGTCGGTGAATTTAAAGCGACAACATTTGATGAGTTGTTCGAAAAGACAAAAGCGTTAAATTGGGGTGATTACATCCCAGAAAATGGCGAATTTCCTGTAATTGGGAAATCGTTAAAATCAACGTTATTTAGTGTTCCAGATTGTCAGCGTATTGTGAAAAAGGCTGTTGTTGAGAAGTTAAAGACAACGTATAGACGTACAACTTGGTTTGAAGAAGATGGTCCTTTATTCCGTATTGAGATTGCGATGTTAAAAGATATTGCGACATTGACAATCGATGCGAGTGGTGTTGGTCTACATAAAAGAGGATATCGCCTTGAACAAGGGGAAGCACCGTTGAAAGAAACGTTAGCGGCAGCTTTAATTAAACTTACAAATTGGAAACCAGATCGTCCATTTGTAGATCCATTTTGTGGATCCGGAACAATTCCAATTGAGGCAGCTTTAATTGGTCAAAATATTGCTCCTGGTTTTAACCGTGAGTTTGCATCGGACGCTTGGGGCTGGATTGGCAAGGGAAATTGGCGTCAGGCTCGTCAAGAAGTAGAAGATTTAGCGAATTATGATCAACCGTTACAAATTATTGGATCAGATATTGACCACCGCATGATAAGAATTGCGCAAGATAATGCAGATGAAGTTGGACTTGGTGATTTAATTTCATTTAAGCAAATGCAAGTAAAAGATTTTACAACAAAAGAGGAATACGGCTACGTTGTAACGAATCCTCCATACGGAGAACGTTTAAGTGAAAAAGCGCTTGTTGAAAAATTATATAAAGAAATGGGAGAAGTATTCCGCCCATTAGATACGTGGTCTATGTATTTATTAACGAGCTATGAAGCGTTTGAAAAATGTTACGGAAAAGATGCATCGAAAAAGCGTAAACTATTTAACGGTTTTATTCGTACAGATTACTACCAATACTTTGGTAAACGCCCACCTCGTAATTCATAGTATAAAACTTCTTTCCCCCGCATATACTGGCTAGTATGTAATGTGCAAAAGGGGGAAGAGATATGGATGGTTTTCAATTTTCAATGATTCAAAAGGCCATTCACCGTACGTATGATGAGCTCGGAAAAGAAATCGATTTTCAAGGTGTAGCGGCAGATGAGATTCAAAGGGCACAGGAAGAATATTTATCTGCGCTATCACATGAAATGTTAATCGATAAGCGTTACTTAAAGTCATTAATAGAGTAAAAAAGTTTTCCTTTATGTAAAGGAAAATTTTTTTCGCTCATTTCTATGTATTGCAACAGGGGAGAGCAACTGTCTATTTTTAAATAGCAGTTGCTATATCTTTTTATAGAAAAACTTTTTGGTTGGAGGCTAAGGATGTTTACTGAGAAGAGATTACCATTTGAAGTAGGGAAACAAGATAATTTTTATGACAAGTTGAACGAGTGGATTGGAGATGTATTTTACGATATCCTCCCGGAAAAAGGTTTTGAAGAACGCGATGAACAAATTTTTATGGCATTTCAATTAGAACGCGCGTTTCAAGAAAAGAAAGTAATGTTCGCAGAGGCGGGGGTAGGAACGGGGAAAACAATTGTATATCTTTTATATGCAATTTGTTATGCGCGTTATACAGGGAAACCGGCTATTATTGCTTGTGCAGATGAAACGCTAATCGAGCAGCTTGTGAAAGAAGAAGGGGACATTGCGAAATTATCAGAAGCATTAGGATTGTCTGTTGATGTACGTCTAGCAAAATCAATGGATAATTATTTATGTTTGCGTAAACTTGAAGATGTAATGAGTGGACGAGCTCCAGAAGTAATCGAAGATTTGTATTACGAATTACCTCAATTTGTATTTGATCATGGAACAATGCAAAACTTTACGCATTATGGTGATCGAAAAGAGTTTCCGTTATTAAATGATAAAGAATGGTCAAAGGTATCTTGGGATTATTTCCAAGACTGCTTCACATGTGATTCGCGTCACCGTTGTGGTCAAACACTTTCTCGTGAACATTATCGTAAAGCAGCGGATTTAATTGTTTGCTCTCAAGACTTCTATATGGACCATATTTGGACATATGATGCTCGTAAGCGTGAAGGACAGATGCCGCTTTTACCAGAGAGTAGTTGTGTTGTTTTTGATGAAGGTCATCTTGTTGAATATGCAGCGCAAAAAGCACTAACGTATCGATTGAAGCAAACGATGATGGAACAATTATTAACAAGATTACTACAAAATGATATTCGTGAAGAGTTTGCTCATTTAGTAGAAGAAACAATTTGGCAAACAGAGCGCTTCTTTGATATATTGCAAGAAAGTAAAAAAGAAATTGCTGGTTCAGATCGTTTAGAAATAACTGTGACAGAAAAAGTAACTGCTGAGGCGAAACGACTCTATGCGAAAATTGCAGAAGTTGGTGATGCGTTAGTATTTGAAAGTGAAATGCATACAGTAAACACGTACGACTTAAATATTGTTGACGAGCACTTAGATGTATTAGAACATTCACTTCGTCTCTTCATGCATGAGAAAAATGTAATTACATGGGGAGAAGAAGGTGATGGTGCCTTTACACTAGTTATTATGCCACGTGCAGTAGAAGAAGTATTACAGGAGAAAGTGTTCTCGAAAAAAATCCCGTATATTTTCTCTTCTGCTACATTATCTGAAAATGATTCATTTGCCTTTACAGCAAATAGCTTAGGGGTAAAAGATTATTTATCATTCTCAGTAGCTTCTCCGTTTGATTACGAAGAACAAATGAAAGTATATTTACCATCATATAACGAAGAAAATGAATGGGAAAGAAAATGCCAATATACACTTGAAAATATTCAAAAAACAAATGGACGCACGCTTGTGTTATTCCGAACAACACAAGAACTTGCAGCATTTAAAGAATATGTAAATAAAGAACAAATGTCTATTCCGTTCCTATATGAAGGAGACCAAGAGATTAGTCAGCTTGTTTCACGTTTCCAAAACGAAGAAGAGAATGTGCTCTGTGCTGTCCATTTATGGGAAGGTTTAGATATTCCAGGTTCTTCTCTATCACATGTTATTATTTGGTCACTTCCATTCCCTCCAAACGATCCTGTGTTTGAAGCGAAACGTAAGCACGTGAATGACCCGTTTTGGAATGTGGATGTACCGTATATGATTTTACGTCTGCGCCAAGGGATAGGACGCTTGATTCGTACAAGTGAAGATAAAGGTGCCATTTCGTTATTCTTGTCAGAAAATGAAAACGAAAAAGTTATAGAGGCTGTTAAAAAAGTTCTCCCAGTAGAAGGTAAAGTATTGTAAAAGCTTAGCGTATGCTGAGCTTTTTTTCTTTCTAACGGAAAAGGACTTTATATCTTTATGTCGAAATATAGGTGAGATAGAAAAGGAGGCAAAATAATATGACAATCGCTACACTTGAAGTAGAAAAAGAATTTTTAGCATATGTAAAGAAGATAGAAAATTACGGAGAAGCATTAAGTTTAATATTTTGGGATTTACGCACAGGGGCACCTAAAAATGGAGTGGATCAGCGTTCAGAAGTAATTGGAATGCTTTCTTCAGAAGTGTTTGCATTATCAACTTCTCAAGAAATGGAAAAGTATTTAAATGAATTAGAAGTTTTAATTTCTGAGAAAAAAATTTCTGAAACAACAAAGAAAATTGTAGAAGAGTGCCGAAAAGAATATGATCGAAATAAAAAAATTCCACAAGCTGAGTATGAAGAGTTTGTTAAATTACAAGCGAAATCGGAAAGTGTTTGGGGAGAAGCGCGTGAAAAATCTGATTTTGAAATGTTTAGGCCGTATTTAGAAAAAATTGTCGAATATAAGAAGAAATTTGTTACATATTGGGGTTATGAAACTTATAAATATAATACGCTTTTAGATATGTATGAGCCAGGTCTTACAGTAGAAGTATTAGACCATGTGTTTGGACAACTACGTGAGCGCATCGTTCCGCTTGTAAAAGAAATTGCGGAGTCAAATAAAGAGTTAAAAACAAATGCTTTATTTGAACATTTTTCAAAAGAACAACAAAAGAATTTTACGTTAGAGTTATTAAAACAATTAAATTATAATTTCGAGGCTGGCCGTCTAGATGAAACGATACATCCTTTTGAAATTACATTAAATAGAGGGGATGTTCGTATTACGACTCGCTATGATGAGAATGATTTCCGTATGGCAGTTTTCGGAACGATTCATGAATGTGGGCATGCTGTCTATGAACAAAATATTTCAGAGGAATTAGAAGGAACACCACTTTGCAAAGGTACATCAATGGGAATTCACGAATCGCAATCACTATTCTTTGAAAACTTTATTGGACGTAATAAATCATTTTGGAAGAAAAATTATGATGTATTGAAACAATTTAGTGATGGGCAGTTTGAAAATGTGTCTGTAGATGAATTTTATGATGCTATTAATGAATCAAAGCCTTCTTTTATACGGATTGAGGCAGACGAACTTACATATCCTCTTCATGTTATGGTCCGTTATGAACTGGAGAAAGAATTATTTGATGGCACATTGGAAGTAAAAGACTTACCGGCAGCATGGAATGACAAGATGGAGAATTATTTAGGTATCCTTCCAGAAACAGATGCTAAAGGCGTGTTGCAAGATATACATTGGGCAGATGGCTCGTTTGGATATTTCCCATCTTATGCACTTGGCTATATGTATGCAGCGCAATTTAAACATAAGATGCTAGAAGAAATTCCTAACTTCGATGCACTGTTAGAAGAAGGAAATGTGACGCCAATTCGTGAATGGTTAACGAAAAATATTCACCAATATGGGAAAACAAAAAAACCGCTAGAAATTTTAGAGGACGTAACAGGTGAAGGGTTAAATGCAAGTTACCTAGCAGATTATTTAGAAGAAAAATATAAAGAGATTTACGAGTTATAAAAAAGAAAAGGGGCTGCATATATGCGGTCCTTTTTTATGAGTGAATATTTTACTGTATAGGTGCTTTATTTAAGGGAGAATGGGAGTGAATTATACTTTTGAAGTGATGACACAAAAGCAAGCGGAAGAAATTGCGTATCATTGGCACTATGAGGGGAAGTATTCTTTTTATGATATGGAAGCTGATCAGGAAGATTTAGCTGCGTTTTTAGATTTTAAAATACGCGGAGAAACAACCTTTGCTGTTAGTGAGAATGGTCAGTTTGTTGGATTTTTTAGTTTTCATAAAATAGATATTCATACAGTGGATATTGGGCTTGGCATGAAACCGAATATGACTGGAAATGGTTTAGGCTTGGCATTTATAAAGGAAGGTTTAGCTTTTTGTGAAAGAAAATATCAACCAAAATATATAACACTATTAGTAGCAACATTTAATGAAAGGGCGATAAAGGTTTATAGGAAAGTAGGTTTTGAAGCGATTGGTACTTTTATTCAAAAGACAAATGGAGGTCATTTTGAATTTTTGAAAATGGTTTATGACAATGCTTGTAGGCAATAGAACACCTAACTTGAAATTTGGTAAAAGGAAAGAAGTTAGATGACACTGGCTAACTGTGAAAGTATGATTTGTAAAGGGGAATAAAAGATTTTTTTTATCCTACTTGTAATGAAGTAATATAAAGGGGAGCGAAATGAAAATGAGAGAATTAGGTGAAACAAATAGATTTGAAAATAGATTTACAGAAGAGATTATTGAGATAGCAGCTGTTACAGGGGCATCGGGCGTAGGTGCGGGAAGAGCAGGTGATGCTATTTTGTGGAGTGCGTCAATCCCTTTGATTGCATGGAAAGATTTGTGTAATGATAAATTGATTATAGAAGAAAAACTAAGACTTGAATGGTTAATCAATGATGCAGAATTGAGACGATCAAGAGAAGTCTTACAAGAAAATACTGTTGTAAGGTTGCTGATACGTAGGGCCGAAAATGCGATGATGCTTGTTCAAGTTTTGGATGTAACATATAGAGATAATGAATTAGAAAAGATATTACAAGATGCAATGAAACCAGTCTATTATCAAGATAAGGTATTAGGTGAATTTGTACTTGACAAAAGTGTGGAGTTATTTGAAAAGCAAATTTCTTGGGCTGGTGAAAAATGCAGTTTGTCTTTTGATTGGAATAAAGATGAGTGTATGATGACGGCGGCTTTAGAAACAGCATATGCACTTTTCGAAGAGAAAAATGAATGGAACAGAAAAATTAAACGGTTTGCAGCAACAGAATTAGTAGGATTAGCAAATGAATGGTTACAGGATGATGATGAGGCAGAGGTAGATGAGATTACAGAGAAAATGTTCATTGATTGTATGGAATTAGAGAGCGTAAGTGTTTATTCAGACGGTGATTTTACAATATATTTTGCGGATGGGGATATGTTCTGGGGTCATTGTATTATAGTAGATGGAAATAGTAATGGGACTCTTAATTCGGCTCATATTGCAGGATAAATTTATTTGATGAATGATGAGAGAAAGGGTTTTCAAAAATCGAACAAAAAAGAGATTTTTATAAAATTTGTACGTGTTTTTTCTAGAAATGCTTTTCAAAGTAAAAAAAGTGCGTTATAATCCTTCTATAAAATAAATAAGTTAGCTACACTCATATAATCGCGGGGATATGGCCTGCAAGTTTCTACCGAAGTACCGTAAATACTTTGACTATGAGTGAGGACGAATATATTGCTAGTTTAGCATTCTTTTTTTGCGAAGCTCCAAAAGCACGTCTCTCACTTGTAACGAGTGGTGGCGGCTTTTGGAGTTTTTTTATTGCATAAGAGGAGGAACAAACATGAAAGTATTACAAGAAAAGATTTTAAATGAAGGAACGGTTTTATCTGGTGATGTATTAAAGGTAGATGCTTTTTTAAATCATCAAATTGATCCAGTACTTATGCAAGAAATCGGAAAAGAATTTGCACAGCGTTTTAAAGAAGAGAATATTACAAAAATCGTGACGATTGAATCTTCAGGGATTGCACCAGCAGTTATGGCTGCTTTAGAGCTTGGTGTTAAAGTGATTTTTGCAAGAAAGCGTAAATCGTTAACGTTACAAGATAATATGTATGTTGCGAAAGTATACTCATTTACAAAACAAGAAACGAATGAGATTTCATTATCTAGAAATCATATTGATGAAAATGATCGTGTATTAATCATTGATGACTTTTTAGCAAACGGCCAAGCAGCTCTAGGGTTAATGAGTTTAGTAGAGCAAGCTGGAGCGAGTATTGCAGGAATTGGAATCGTAATTGAAAAATCATTTCAAGATGGAGGAAAGAAACTGCGTGAGAGCGGTGTTCGTGTAGAGTCACTTGCAGAAATTGCGTCACTTGATAACGGTACGGTTACATTTGTGCAGCATGAAACTGCGGAGGTGAAATAATTATGAAGCAACACCCATTTAAAATCGCATCCCTAGGTGTGCAACATATGCTTGCGATGTATGCTGGAGCAATCATTGTTCCGCTTATCGTTGGCGGGGGACTTGGCTTAAATCAACGAGAATTAACATACTTAGTATCCATCGATTTATTAATGTGTGGTGTCGCAACAATTTTACAAGCTTTATCAAATCGCTTTTTCGGAATTGGTCTCCCTGTTGTACTCGGTTGTACGTTTACGGCAGTTGGTCCGATGATCGCCATTGGGAAACAGTACGGTGTATCTTCCATATACGGGGCAATTATTGCAGCAGGATTGTTCGTTGTTATTTTTGCAAAGTTATTTGGAAAACTTGTGAAATTATTCCCGCCTGTTGTAACAGGTTCTGTTGTTACAGTTATTGGAGTTACATTAGTTCCGGCAGCGATTAATGATATGGCTGGGGGCGTAGGTAGTAAAGATTTTGGTAGTCTTGAAAACTTAGCATTAGCATTTGGCGTATTATTATTTATTATAATTATGTATCGTTTCTTTGATGGCTTTATTCGTTCTATTTCTATATTACTTGGTCTTTTATTTGGTACAATTGTTGCAACATTTATGGGGAAAGTGAGCTTGAAAGCTGTTGGAGAAGCAGATTGGTTTCACGGGATTCAGCCATTTTACTTCGGTACACCAACGTTTGAAGTAACGCCGGTTATTACGATGATTCTTGTTGCTTGTGTTGGTATTGTGGAAGCGACTGGTGTGTATTTTGCCTTATCGGATATTTGTAATAAGAAGATTGGTGAAAAAGAGTTGACGAAAGGATATCGTGCCGAAGGATTAGCCATGATTTTAGGCGGTATTTTTAATGCATTTCCGTATACAACTTATTCTCAAAACGTAGGTCTAGTACAATTAACAGGTGTGCGAAATCGCGTGATTATTTATACGTGCGGTGGAATGTTAATTGCTCTTGGTTTTATTCCTAAAATTGCAGCTATCACAACGATCATTCCAAAATCAGTACTTGGTGGTGCCATGCTAGCGATGTTTGGTATGGTTATGGCATATGGTATTAAAATGTTAAGTAGCGTTGATTTTGCAAAACAAGAAAATTTATTAATTGTAGCATGCTCTGTAGGTATTGGACTTGGCGTAACAGTCGTTCCTACATTATTCTCGCAGCTTCCAGAAAGTGTTCGTATTTTAACAGATAACGGAATTGTGCTTGGAAGTGCGTCAGCAGTGCTCCTGAATATCGTATTTAATATGGTGCCGCAGCGTAAAGAGAAAGTGAAAGTAAAAGAAGAACAAGAACAAGTTCCAGTACAAAGTGCTGTAAGAGAAGCATAAGTAGAAAGTATACAAAAATTAATATACAGGGTGTGAAACGTTAATATCCGACGTATTACCTCTAATAATAAGTCGTAATGTTGCCTATATATTCTCCTATTTTATTTCGAAATTGGGAGGAGAAACTTAACATGAAAAAACGACGTATAAGTACACGTAATGTAGAAACGTTAAAAGAAACTAAAACGTACGAATTTGACTTTCAACAAGCGTATGATTATTTTTTGTCAGCGAAAAAGTCGGAAGGGTTACGTGAAAAAACAATTACTAGCCACGAAGAACACTTTCGTTTTTTTCTAAAGTGGGTATCTGCGTATCATCCAGAATTAAAAAAAGTGTCGGAAGTAACTACGCATTTGATACGTGAGTACATGGTCTATATGTATGTGGCGACGACTCTATCTTTATTAAGCCAGAGAAGGTTGAAAGAATTTTTGATCTACCGACAAATGAAATGGTAGAAGAGATAAGAAAGTACAAATTCTCTGCATATCAAGTCCTAGCGAGTAAGGCGTTTCTCATGTGCAAGAACGGACAAATCAGTGATTTAGCGAAAATGAAAGCCTTAGTTAGCGAATTTGGATATTATTTGGAAGGTTTCCTGGCGTCCTAATACGAGAATTTTCAAACCAGGTTGAAATAAATGGAATCGATGTAGCTGGTGGCGTATATGGAGTTCTGGTTCTATTAACTACTTCAATGATTCAGGTGGTTTGGGATACTACGTTCATGATGGGGGATGGAGTTGTTGATGATTGATTAGAAGGGTTAGAACAAACATTAGAAGGATTGTTAGCTGACTATGAAGAAGCTGGAGAGTTGTTAACTATAAATTATAGTATGTAATTAAGCCTATCTCATGTGAGATGGGTTTTTAATTTTTTGCCATTAACGTGGATATTGAATCCGATTTCTTATACTTTTATTATAACTTATTTTTAAAACTTCTATCAAATTGAACCCTTCGTTTTTAGACAAAAATAAAAATCACCTCTTTTGAAGTGATTTTTATTGAAAATATTGCTTTATAATGTTTTTATCTCTAAATCAACATTCTCCTCCATAGCTTCATTAAGCGCATAGAACAATACTTCAAACATATCTTTACCATCACTTGTTACAAAATAATTTGAAAGGTCTGTGATATCAGAGGAAATATTATCTCCCCATGGTGGTTGCTTAGATAAATCCTCAATATCCCATACTACCTCTGATGATAAAAACATTTTTAATTTTTCATGTACTTCTTTTGCTTCCTCGATTGCTTTAGAAACATTTTCTGCTTTAAGTATTCCGTTATATAGCTCTTTCATTAGAAAAGGATATTTTGTTCCCCACCCATCCTTTTCTAAATGAAAGCTGATAGTCGAAAAAAATGAATGTACAAAATCTGATGTGCCTAGTTGATACCAGTAAAAATCAACTTTAAAACCTGTTGCCATATTAGCCACCTACTTTGTAGCATCTTTTTGAATAATTATCTCCATACGTCCGAATGTTCTTTGAGTTATTTCATCTGTTATTTCTTTCAGTATGTCCCTTGTCACCTTTTGTCCTCTTACATCTATCAAAACAGTTTGATTTGCGCCTTCGGGTAAATGGTTTAATCTATCTTCAAATTGTTTTATCACAACATTTATTAACGATCGTTTACCGCTTGGAGTCATAACATTATAGTTTTTTACTTCTATAATGTGATCTTCTCCAAGACTATAGCGATCAGGTCTTGTGCTTCCCTTTGTCCCATAAGGTACTTGCTTCCTATCTTTAAATGATACTTGGTCACTGTATTTTGGCTCAGGATACAAGTCTCCTGCATAATCTTCAGAAGCACGCCATGAAGGTCTAGCAAACATCAAATAGCCACTTAAATAATTACCCCAATGTCCTGATGGTGGAAGCGTACTAAGTATTCCTTCACCAATTAGGCCACCACCTGCAAAAGCAGGTTGTAAACGTGGTGGAAAAGCTTCGGTTACTTTATATATACTTGTTCCTCTAGCGAGCTTAGAAACCTTATCAAGACCTTTTCCTCCGATAAATCCTGTCGCAATTGAGGTTAGAAAGTAAGAACCCCAACGAAATCCACTCTCAACATCTCCATTCCAAACATCATTCATGAAAGAATCAGAGAAAGTGTTCCACATAGCAGGAAAAGTTTCATCATAATTTACTACAGCATCCCACATATTTGACCATGTTTCACCGTCACCTAAAGCCTTGAAACCACCCCACGCATCGGCAATATCATCCAATATATTACTAGAATCATCTGACTCAGATGTCTTCTTGGCTGTTAAGTCTTTATTAGTTGAGTTGCCCTCATAACTTTCATCTGCATTACGAAATTTTTCAGCAGCTTTCATTAGTTCATTAGAAACTTTATCTAATTCCATTAGAACGGTAAACATTTTTGGTTTTGCTTCGTTAATCCTCTGATAAAACCGTTCGCTACTCACTCCATTCCACTGAGAAGCGATACTTTCAATTTGATTGTATGAATCTTTATGTAAATACTCTAAGAAGTGTCTAGTATTCCTTACTGTCTTTGCAGCCTGTTCTAACATTTCAGGCGTTACTTTTATTAATACCATATCATCCCTTCTTTACATATTAATACAGGGAAGTATTAGGGAAATAAGAGTAAAGACAATAAGGTTCTTTTATTAATAATAATTTACCACAAATCTATCATTATCAAGAAAAGAATCTTAGATAAAATCTAAATTTTATTCAATAGCAATACTATCTTAGTGTTTTACGTAGACAAATCTGGCAGATAACAACTGATAGCTAGCTCAAAAGAAATGGTCGCGAGGTTATTGTACGAAGGGAACAGAAGTGTTATTGGAATATCGTAGGGGATGCAGAGTGGTTATTAGTGGAAGGCATGTATTCGCAAAGAGGGAATGACGAGGGAAGAGGAGTTAGCGTTTTTGTATTTGAAGGAAAACGTATTGGACGAGATGGCTGCGGAGTTGGAAGAGTAGAAACGTATGAAAAAAGACTGAAGAACATGTTACTAACACAACAAGTCCACCAGCCTTTACAGCTCAGTGCCACTCCAAATGTTACAACAAGAACACCCGAAGCAAACAACTCAATCTCAAATAATAACAACTAATTAAGTAACTCGGGTGCAAAGTGCTATAACAGAAGCATAAGTAAAAAGCAAGGTTCTCATTGAGAGACCTTGCTTTTCTTTTTGAGAGGCATCATTTTTCCGTATGTACCTAAGCGCCAAATGTATTCGAGCGGACCATATTGATAATGGGAGAGCCACCATTTGCTAATAAAGATTTGGAGTGTATAAAAACCAATGCAAAATAGTGGGCCTATCCATAATGGAACTGGTAAATAATTTTTGAAAAATAGACCAAATACGATCAGTGTAACAATTGTATGTGAAATGTAATTTGTTAGTGCCATACGTCCTACATATTGGAAAGAACGTAATAGCTTTTGCCATCTTTCTTTCTGTAATAAACGCATCAGTGTAAAGATATAAAAGATAAATAATGTTTTTCCGCTAAACATTGTAAGGCCACTCATGTAGATTGGCTCATACGGTTGTTTTGTAACGAAGTAGCGGATCATAAAGAACCACATAGGTAATGTTAAAACGAACATAATGATTTGCCATTTTTTAAGTTTTGCATCTAACTCTGTTGTGCGGCGGAAAATGTCTTTTTTACCAGCATACAAGCCAAGTAAGAATAATCCAACGGTTTCTGGAAGCATTAAAATATTGAACGAGATTGATTCGGAATAAAGAGCGTGAAAGCGATCCTGCACTTGTAATCCCCAATTTTCTAAAGGCATAATTGGTAGGGAAGATTGTAATTCTTCTATCGGTACAAAAGCAATGATGACACTCGTTAATAATATGAAGAGTTGAAAGAGAGTTAGTAGGATGAGTGAGCATACTAAAATAGTGTGGGGGTGTCTTTTGTAAAATAACAATAAGAAAAAACCTGCAATTGCATAACTATGTAAAATGTCTCCGTCCCATAAAAGGACGTAATGTAAGAAACCAAATAACAATAAAATAAGTAAGCGACGAACAAATAATGTTTTTGGATGTTTTGTTTTCGCCTCAGCACGTTGCATAAAAATATAAAAACCTAATCCAAATAAAAATGAAAAAATCGTATAAAACTTTGTTTGAATAAACATGTCGTAAAATAGGCGAATATAACTGTTAATCCCTGTATAACTTCCTGTGATTTCACTAGTGTCAACACCAGTAATAACAGGCCAGTTAACAAGAAAAATACCAAATACAGCAATCCCTCTAATCATATCAATAGAATGAATCCTCTCGCCTTGTGAAATGTTTTGGGTCATGATTTCCCTCCTTTGCTCTCTTTTAGTATACAGTAATGTGAAGAAAAGGAGATAGCGTTATTTCCGATTTTTGGAACTGTTAAGATGTTTGTTATGAGATATAAT
This sequence comes from Bacillus sp. C1, assembly GCF_054570475.1. Classification (NCBI taxonomy): domain Bacteria; kingdom Bacillati; phylum Bacillota; class Bacilli; order Caryophanales; family Bacillaceae; genus Bacillus; species Bacillus sp. C1. The sequence continues at coordinate 422,374 of NZ_JBTMZT010000003.1, read as the reverse complement.
AAAGGTGCACAGCAAGTTTTTCACTCCTTTAAAACAGGTAGTAAAGAAGCTCTTTATTTATAAGAGCTTCTTTTTTTAAAATCATATTGATAATGATTCTCTTTAATGATAAAATATATGCAAAAGTGATAATCATTATCAAAAAGGTTGGTGTATGGAATATGGTATATGCATTAGTTGCTGGAACGGTTGCTGTGTATGCTATCGTTACAAAATATGTATTAAATGGAATCGGAGCAACAAAATGAACAAACTTACATAGAATCCCTTTTATCTGTAAAAAGAATGAAAGGGATTTTTTATTTTTAATGAGAATATCCTGAAAATTTAGTATGATAGTATGGTATATACATCTTGGAATAAAGGGGAACAAGGGGATGACAAACATAGTACAGACAAACAGTATGAAAAAACTTGTTTGTTTTTATGAAGAATGGCAGAAGTATGGTGATACGGAAAATAGTTTGAAGTTATTTGAAATGATTCAAAAATATAAGAAAGAACAGCTTATGATTGCTTTTTGCGGTCATTTTTCTGCTGGAAAATCGACGATGATGAATCATTTATATAAAGCACAACTATTACCAACGAGCCCGATTCCGACAAGTGCGAACGTTGTTAAAATTGAAAAGGGACCGGACCGTGTTGTTGTGACAGTGAAATCCGGAAAACAGTATGAATACGACGGTGCATACTCGGCGGAAGAATTGAAACAGCTTTGTAAAAATGGTGATGAAGTAATTGGTGTCCATATTTATCGAAATGATGCACCGATTCCTGATGGTGTTATGCTCGTTGATACGCCTGGAATTGATTCAACAGATGATGCACATCAATTGGCAACAGAATCAACGCTCCATCTGGCAGATGTTATTTTTTACATGATGGATTATAACCATGTTCAGTCAGAAGTGAATTTACAGTTTGTGAAAGAATTAAAGCAGCGTAATAAAACAGTTTACCTTGTTATTAATCAAATCGATAAACATAAGGAAAATGAGTTGTCATTTGAAGCATATAGACAAAGTGTGAGTCAATCGTTTTCTAACTGGGATATCGAAGTAGATGGTATTTTTTATACTTCTTTACGAATGATGAACCATCCGTATAATGAAATTTTAAAATTAGAAAATTTACTTGCTGATATTATGCGAGAACGTGACCAGCATGTGCAAAATGGCATGGAAAGAGAGACGGAGTATTTATTACAAGAGCATTTTGCATTCATTCTTTCAGAAAATGAGAAACAGCTTTTGCCATATGAAAAAGAATTAGCATCGCCGTTATCACTTTCAGAAGTAACGAAAAAGAAAGAAGAGCTTCTTGAAAATAAAAAGCGTGTAGCTAATAAAATATCTGACGTAAAAAATGAATTTATAAAAGGATTACAAGCAATATTAGACAATGCATACTTAATGCCATTTGAAATGAGAGAACTTGCAAATCAATATTTAGAAACGAAATTAACGAAATTTAAAGTTGGTTTACTGTTTGCAAAAGGAAAAACAGAGCAAGAAAAACAACGCCGTTTAGATGTATTTTATTCAGCGTTAGGAAAAACTGTTGAAACGCAAATTGATTTTCATGTGAAAGAGTTTATAGTTGCTTTCTTAAAAGATGAAGGGATGTTTACTGAAGAAGTTGGAAAAGAAGTATATGCACTGCAAATTTCTTTTGATCCTGAATTGTTAGCAAAAATCATTAAACAAGGTGCAGGTTTTACAGGAGATTACTTGCTTCTTTATACAGCGGATGTTGCGAATGAGCTAAAGAAACGTTATTTTATGAAAGCGCAGCAAATCTTTGAAAACAGTACAGATGTTTTACAGCAAAGAATGGAGAAAGAGGTTGCTCAAATTGAACAAGAAATTGAGCAATATACGGTTCTGCAAACAGCGAAAGAAACAAGTTTACACTATATCGAGATGTATGATAAATACGAACGCTACTTACAAGATATTTGGGGCGGGGACATACCTGTACCAGATGGATTGCAAATAGAAAAAGTGTTGCAAGGTAAGAAACAGATTGTAAATGAAAAATTCACAGTACAAGAACAAGACATACAAGGTGATAGCGTTTCTTATCATGAAGAAAATGTAACAAAAACAGCGGCTTTAAATATGCAACGTATATTAGAACAAGTTAAGGGCGCGGAAACGATATTGGAATCTCTTCCGACACTTAAACACTTACATCAAGAAGTTGTAGGGAAAAGAAAACGTGTTGAAAAAAAGCAATTTACAGTGGCGCTATTTGGGGCTTTTAGTGCAGGGAAATCATCATTTGCAAATGCATTGCTTGGTGAGAACGTATTACCTGTATCGCCGAATCCTACAACAGCAACCATTAACCAAATTTTGCCCGTCACAGAAGAGAAAACGCATGGCACAGTTGTGGTTCAATTTAAATCAAAAGAAGCACTGCTAGAAGATATGAAAGCTGTTTATAAATTGTTTCACTATGAAATAACAACATTAGATCAGGCGCTATCACAAATAGATACAATTTTGCAATATTCATCACCAAGTGGAAAACAGAAAACAACATTTAGTTTTTTACGAGCAGTGCAGAGGGGATATCACGAAGTTGCGAATCATTTGGGAGAGCAAGTGCAAGTTACGTTAGAAGCATTCTCTGATTATGTAGCAAATGAAGAGAAATCATGTTTTGTTGAATATATGGAACTTTACTACGACTGTGCTTTAACGAGACAAGGAGTTGCACTTGTTGATACACCGGGCGCAGATTCTATTAATGCTCGCCATACAGACGTTGCATTCCAATATATTAAAAATGCGGATGCCATTTTATTTGTGACATATTATAATCATGTGTTTTCAAGGGCAGATCGTGAATTTTTAATTCAACTTGGCCGCGTCAAAGATACATTTGCGCTTGATAAAATGTTCTTCTTAATTAACGCAGCGGACTTAGCTCAATCTCAAGATGAGCTTGATATGGTAAAAGGATATATTGCCGATCAACTTCTCCAGTATGGTATCCGTAATCCACGTCTCTTTGCAATTTCAAGTTTATGTGCACTTGAGGAGAAACAAGGGAAGAGTATTGCGAAAGAAAAATATGGTATCTTAAAAAATTCAGGGATTACAAAGTTTGAAGAAGCATTTACCTCCTTTATGATGCGGGACTTAATGCTTGTATCTGTCCACTCTTTATATAGTGCCTTACAAAGTGCAGATCAGCTTCTCGCAAATATGATACAAGGAGCAAAGCAAGGAAACGATGAGAAAGAACAGCAAACAAAAAAATATGAAGCAGAGCGTGAAAAACTACTTCATATTATTTCATCGTATAGTGTTCTGGCAGAAGAGCAAGCAATGCAAAATGAAGTGAAAGAGCTGCTGTATTATGTGCAACAACGTCTATTTTTACGTTATAACGATGTGTTTACTGAATTTATTAATCCAGCATCGCTTCGAACAGATGGGAATGTGAAGGTTAAGTTGCAAGAGTGTCTGATGGAACTTGTAGCGTTTATCCAGCATGATTTAATGCAGGAAATGCGTGCAACGTCACTACGTCTTGAAAAATGGATCGATGAAGCGATGCAACGTGTAAGAGAAGAAATTGCGGTAAAATGTAAATTAGAAAATGAATCGATTTCTATGAATGGCACAGCAGATTATGAATACAAAATAATTACACATAAAGAGCCATTTCCTTCTATAGAAACAACTTATTTTAAAAAGGCGTTATCTCATTTCAAAAATGAGAAAAGCTTCTTTGAAAAAAATGATAAAGCAGTAATGCAGGAAGATACAAAGGAATTACTTGAGCCAGTCGTATCCCGTTATGTAGCTGAAGAGGAAGAGCTATTTATCCAGCACTATAAACAAGAATGGGAATTGAAATGGGATGTATTCAGCACAGTGATGCAAGAAGACGTTACACAATACTATGCAAGTATATTATTCGCTTTAGCAGAAACAATCGATGTGTCGTTATATGAGCAAAGTAAGGAGCAATTACAGAAACAGTTAACAGCAATTGAAAAGGAACTTCATATTTAATAAGCTTTATGAAAAAAAGATTCGTTCAATTTTCTTTTGTAGTACAGCATCTAGTGATTTTACGAATCCTGCAAATTCATCTGTCGAAATCATGTGAGTAAGAACTAAGCGTCTGCCATCTGGTGTTTCACCGCATAAGACGAACGAGGAAAACTCGTATGTTTTTCCATCTACAACTAATTTTGGGTGGGAATATGTTCCGTTTTTCTTTTTCTTTCCATCAATCGAGATGACGTTGCACTTTTTCTCATTGTTGTCCATGGTGAATCCCTCCTTTGTATTACTTATGGTAGACAAGGAGGGTTTAGAACAAGAGAGGGAGGGGAATTTTTATGGGAATTGTAATGGAACGTATTTCACAAGATAAGGCGCCGATGTCATTGTTGTTACTTGCTGATCCCAGTGAGAGGCAAATTACTTCGTATTTGAAAAGAGGCCTTTTATATATTGCCAAACATGAAGAAAATGTTATAGGGGTATATGTATTGCTTGAAACAAGACCGCAAACAATGGAAATTATGAATATTGCTGTTTTAGAAGAGTTACAAGGACGGGGGATTGGCCGGCAATTGTTACAGCATGCGATTATAACAGCGAAAGAATATTATATGCATACACTTGAGATAGGAACAGGGAATTCCAGTGTTTCACAGCTCGCATTGTATCAAAAATGTGGTTTTCGTATTTTTTCTATTGATTTTGATTACTTTTCAAAGCATTATGAAGAAGAGATTATTGAAAATGGAATTGTTTGTCGCGATATGATTCGACTTACAATGGAATTGTAGCTATTTTCTTATGCAGTTACTTAGCAAGAAAGTATAAATTATTTAGGGGGAAGAGAAGATGGAAGTACATAAAGCAATTACAGCACATTCGCGTAAACAAAATGAAATTGTAAACGCATTTTTACAATTAGATGCTCAGCGTGAAGCAGCTATTGAGGGGGCCGTAGCACTTGCATCAAATGGAAAACATTTCTCAGTGGATGCAATTAATATGGTAACGAAGCAAATCAATGATCTTGCTAAAAGAGGTGTTGCACCTGTACGTAAAATGGTAACAGAAGATATGGTTATGGAGTATGTAGGTCGTCTGCAAGAGAAAGAAGGTCGTTAAGTATGATTGTTACAGTCGAATGGTTACGTGATCATATAGAAGATGAACATGTCCGCATAATCGATTGTCGTTTTGACTTAGCTAATCTAAATTGGGGAAGAAAGCAGTATGAAAAAGAACATATTCCTCATGCGCTCTATTTTGATTTGAATAATGATTTATCTAGTCCTATTATGGGGCACGGTGGTCGTCATCCACTTCCAGCTATTCGGGATTTTGCTGAAAAGCTATCTCAAGCTGGTATTGATGAATATACGACGGTGGTTGCGTATGACAGTCAAGGTGGTGCAATGGCTTCACGTCTATGGTGGTTATTAACATATGTAGGACATCAAAAAGCATATGTGTTAAATGGTGGATTTCCTGCTTGGAAAGAACAAAACTTATCTACCACAACAGAAGCTCCAATCACTGAACGGAAACAATTCATCCCGAATGTACAAGACAACATGCTTGTAACGATTGAAGATGTGAAAGAAAACATCCGTACAAATGCAGACGTTACGTTAATTGATTCGAGAGAGCCAAAACGGTATGCAGGTGTTGAAGAGCTGGTTGATCCTAAAGCTGGTCATATTCCAACAGCAGAAAACTATTTTTGGAAAGATGGGATCACGACGGAAGGGCGATTTAAAAATAAAGAAGAGCAAGAGGAGCGTTTCCATCATCTTACTAAAGAAAAAGAAACAATCGTCTACTGCGGATCTGGTGTGACAGCATGTCCTAATATATTGGCGTTACAAATAGCTGGTTTTCGTAACGTGAAGTTATATGCGGGGAGCTGGAGTGATTGGATTTCTTATCCAGAAAACCAAATTGCAAAAGAAGAACAGTAACCTCTTGCATGCAAAAATATTTTGTATTAAAATAAGATCACAAGCAAGAAATGACTTCAAAGCGTTACATTTTACACATTGCATACAATGTGATAAGATAACGACAAGTAAATAAAACATCCTGCGGTGTACGTAACTTATTTATGTCTAAAACCGATGTTAGTTATACGGAAGCTCAACATTTAGCGATCATTATCACGCCTTCTTTGTGAAGGAAGATATACGGTAGCTGTGAGGGCATCCACCTGCGAGTAGCGGGTTTTTGGACATTTACGAGGAACGGCACGTGCGGGGGTCTTATTTTAACTAACGTTATATAAAATTCCTACGGTGTACGTAGCTTATGTATGTCTTAAACCAATAAGTATAATATGGAAGTTCAATATCTAAATGTAAACAGCATGCCATCTTTTTAAGAAGGAAACTGAAAGCATTTATGAGAACATCCACCTGTGAGAGCAGGTTTATGGACATCTAGAGAGAACGGCATGTGTGGGGCTATATAAGAAACCTTACGTTTTATACGTAAGGTTTTTATTTTTGGATTAAAGATTTTTTATGTAGTAAATATAAAGAATATTTGTTTACTGTAAAGCATAGGATTTGAAATATTATCTGCACGCCCCTGTAAAGTTTCCATAATAAATATAGCATTTTCGATCTTCGTCAATTTCTCTTGAATCTAAAGAGAATTCCAAGAACACTCCGTCTTTTTTGATATATAAAATATCAGAATGAAGAGGCGTTAAAATTTCTTCGTGATGCCATACTTCTTTACTTTCTATTATAGTCGATTCCGTTCCCTGCAGTTCCCTAATTTCAAAACCGATATGAGAGTATGTGGGTTCTAGTGAATCATTGAGGAAATCGTCTTTTTGAATATATAATACTGCTGTTCCGTCAGGATCCATCGCAGTTGCTGTTATGACATATGTGTTTCCTTCTTTAACGAAATATTCACAAGTCATCCTTGCAACGATTTCGGAAACAGAAATGTTTGTATAATTCCACAAAGCAGGATATTGTTTCATTTCATCATAGAGTCGATATTCTAACCGCAATTGTAATCCCTCTTCCTTTTTCTTCTATTTTATCATGAATTCTATTATAATAAAAATATAATTTACAAAGGAGAGTTAGCCGTTGACAAAAACAAAATGGTTAGTAACAGGTGTTCTAACATCTTTAGTGGCTGGTACTTTATCTGGCTGTACAGAAGATCTTCCTCCAAAACCAAAAGATAAGAGTTGTTCTGATTGGGATTGGGATGATGAACTTGGTGTATGGCGATGTGATGACAGCCATTCAAGTTATCATGGTAGTTATTATTATGGTGGTAGATACTATCAAAATAAATCAACCTTCAAAAGTTCTTCTGAATTTAAGTCCTATCAAGCTTCGTCTAATTTTAAAGGGGGAATTGGAAGCGGTTCAAAGGGGGGATTTGGAGGTTAGATTATGTCGCTTTACATAAAGAAACGAAATCAATTTTACTCAAGGTTCCCCCATTTTTGGTCTAACTTATACGGGAGTGAATATAGCCTTTTTCATATTTTTGAAATAAAGGAACAAACGCTCCAAGATTTGCAGCTAGCAACAGAACGGATGGGGAAAGTATTTTTTAAGACTGCTAGGCTTCTTCGGACCTTGTCGGATACACAGCTTCTTGAACTTGGTTTTCCTTCTGCAAGTCTGCCTTTTATTAGAATGGAATCTTTATTTCCTGAATCTATTATTTCAAGATTTGATTTTGCGGTGACGGAGGATGGTATGAAAATGTTGGAGTTTAATAGTGATACCCCTACCTTTATCGTGGAATGTTTCCAAATGAATGGTGAAGTTTGTACAGAATTGGATTATTGTGATCCAAATAAAAATCAGGAACGGCTTCTTTCCTCTGGAATCACAAAATCTGTGATGGAGGCTGCGAAAGGGGTAGAAACACCAAACGTTGTGTTTACAGCTCACCACGGGCATATAGAAGATTGGAATACGACCCGGTATTTAAGTCAGTTATGTCAAGTTACCAATAAAATGCTGCCGATGTCAGAGCTTAGAATTACAAAAGATGCTTTACTTGACGCAGATGGTGTGCCAATTGATGTTTTATATCGTCAGACATATCCTATTGAAGATTTAGTTGAGGACCGGGATCCTAACACGGGAGATCTTGTAGGTATCGAATTATTACAACTTGTAGAAGAAGGAAAGCTTTGGATTATAAATCCAATTTCATCTTTTCTAATGCAGCCGAAATCGGTTCAATGTCTCATTTGGGGATTAGCAGAGGAAGGTGCCTTTTATACAAATGAGGAGCGAAGGTGGATTAAAGAATACATGCTTCCTACATACTTAGAAGCAGATTCGTTTTTAGGAAAAAGCTCTTTTGTTCAAAAACCTTCCTTTGGTAGAGAAGGTGACACGGTTACAATTCGTGACAAAGATACTAATATTATGAATCAAAATGTATATCAAACGTATAAAAAAGAGCTTCCTGTATTTCAAAAATATGTAAAGCTGCCAGTTGTTTCCCTTAGGACTGAAAGGGGGAACGAGGAATTGTCATATGTGTTTGGATCATTTTTAATTGCTGGGAAGCCAAGTAGTATTGGAATACGTGCTGGTGAAAAAATTACGGGGAATGAATCTTATTATTTACCTGTCGGAATGAAAAAGGAGGATTAGAAATGATAAATTTCTTGCTTTATTTAGCGGTTTCAATTGGTCTTTTATGTGTCGGTCTCTTTCTTATGGAAGTGACAACAAAAGTGAAAGAATTTTCATTAATGGCGAAAGGGAATAAAGCAGCAAGCTACGCGCTTGGGGGAAGACTGCTTGGCCTTGCTATTGTCTTATACTCGACTGCTGCCCATTCTGTTTCAGTAATGGATATGGTTTTATGGGGAGCAATTGGAGTAGTCGCGCAAATTATTGTCTTTTATTTAGCCGAATGGTGTACACCGCGTTTTAATATTAATCAAAGCATTGAAGAAGATAACCAGGCTGTTGGACTTTTTCTTATGTTTTTATCTATTTCCATTGGTGTGGTAATTGCGGGATGCTTAACATATTGAAAAACCTTGAATTCAAAGAGTTGACATCTATTTTAAATAGGAGTAACATTTTCTACATAATAAAAAAATAAGTCTCTGTTAGGTGAGGCTCCTGTATAGAGAAATGCTACTGCCCAAAAATGTCGAGAGACGCCAATGGGTCAACAGGAATGATCGAATTAAGGTTTTTCTTAACGTAGCTGGTAACATACCTATGCTATACAGTGCTAAAACTCGGCGAGGGAGAGGTTCGCAGATTTCTATACTTAATAGGAATCGCTTATTTATGTATGCGATGACCTTTACTCGTTTATGAGTAGAGGTCTTTTTATTAACAAGCTATGAAATTTATCATAGTATAAATATTGACTAAAAAAGCGAAAGAGGAGGTGAGGAGCATGTCAAATTCTGACTCGGTTCCGTTACCCATATACTTCGAAATAAAAATATATGATGTAGGCAGGAAACGACTTGTTCCTCCCTCTATATTTATCATAAGGTAACGTACAGCTTTATTGTTGTAAGCTAAACGTGAAACACTTTAACAGAGTGTATCAATACAAGAATTGTTAAAGTGAGATAAATTGAGAAACAAAGCGTTTCTTCCTATGTTGTAAAGGAGGAGACGATAATATGTTATATGTAAATAAAATTGTGGGTAACATGTCTCAGAAACAAAGTAAAAGAATGGTGAAAGAACAATCTATACTAAAACAAAATAAAGATTTGTTGATTGAAATTGCCACAAGAGATGTGAAGTCCGTATTTGCTTATTTTAAAACAACAAGAGATGGCCTTTCGATGAAAGAGGCACAGAAACGCATTCATGTGTACGGGAAAAATGAATTATCTTCAAAACGGGCAATTTTTTCTGATGTAATGATGAAATTAGGAGAAATGATCCCTGGATTTGCAAAGCAACGTGTCGATAACGAAAATCGATGTGAGATTGTAACAGTAACTGTTTCTAGAGTAGAAGGATGTACGACTGTAGGGATGAATAGTGAATCCAAAATAATAAAACTACCAGTTGAAGAGCTAGTTCCAGGGGATGTAGTTTTTCTTTCGGCAGGTGATACAGTTCCAGCTGATGTACGTATTATTTATGCAGATGATTTATTAGTGAATGAATCGATGCTAACAGGTAAAGAAATAAACATAGAAAAATTTGAAAGCTGTTATCATCTTGAACGCAAGCGTTTTATTCCATTAAAGCGTATGAAAGACTATAATCCACTTCAACTTGAAAATGTATGTTTTAAAGGCACACATATTGTAAATGGAACTGCGAAGGCTGTGGTCGTTTCAACAGGTAAAAATACGTATTCTGGATTGCTTCACATGTACTGTAACAAAACACTTTGAACTGTTAATGATGCTAAATATATGAAAACATTGTATAATAGATAAAGTTGAACAGTAACGTAGAATGTAATCTATTTATATAACCTTACGTGATAACGTGAGGTTATTATTTTTTGTTAGTAGGAGAGGAATTATGAAAAAAGTATTGTTAGTTGATGGGATGGCATTATTATTTCGTGCTTTTTACGCAACAAGTGTTTATGGGCAATTCATGAAGAGACAAGATGGTACCCCAACAAATGGGATTCATGGTTATATGAAACATTTATTAACAGCAGCGCAAGAAGTTGAACCGACGCATATTGTAACGTGTTGGGATATGGGGAGTACAACTTTCAGAACGGAATCGTTCTCAAACTATAAAGCAAACCGTGCAGCACCACCAGAAGAGTTAATTCCGCAATTTGATCTTGTACAAGAAATGACTTCGCAGTTATCTGTTCCTGTAATTGGTATGAAAGGCTATGAAGCAGATGATTGCATTGGGACGTTAGCAAAGGAATACTGTAATGAGGCAGAAGTATATATTTTAACAGGTGACACAGATTTACTACAACTTGTGGATACTAAGGTTACTGTGATGCTTCTTCGCAAGGGTATTGGGAACTATGAATATTATACGCCAGAGAAGATTATGGAAGAAAAAGGCGTAGAGCCGTGGCAAATCGTTCATGCGAAAGCATTTATGGGAGATACGAGTGATAATTACCCAGGTGTAAAAGGGATTGGTGAAAAGACGGCATATAAACTAATTCAAGAACACGGGACGGTAGCGACAGTGCTAGAAAATATATCGACATTAACAAAAGCGCAGCGTACAAAAATTGAAAGTGATTTAGAGAACTTAAATATATCATTACAACTAGCACAAATTCATTGTGAAGTTCCAATCTCTTGTTCGCTAGAAGAAGGTCTGCATACAATTGATGAAGAGAAAGTAAGATCTGTCTGCGGTGAAATGAACTGGGGAAGACCTGAAATATTTATAAATATGCTGTAAAAGCAATGCTAGAGAGATTGCTTATGACTATAGATAACGTCTGATCAAATGTATTTTGATTAAGCGTTATTTTTTTATTGGTAAAGTTATCAGAAAAAATACATAGTTTTCATCTGGAATTCAAATAGATTTCACACGAATCTTTTATCATAATACTACACAGATAATTGCTTATCTTTTATATAAATGATCCTTTGATAAGTTATTTGTAATCGTGAAGGAGGAAAAGACATGCGAAAAAAAATAAGAAAATCCTTTAAACAATTATTGATAGAGAATAAACAATTATTATTGAACGATAAAGAGAATATAAGGGAAATAGAAGAAAAGATTGAGAAAAGACATGCTTCGTATCGTGTAGCCAGCAATTAAATAAGATAACATTTCTGAAATAAATAATAGGAATAAGCAGGAGATGACGTGGTTGATACGCATCTCCTTTTGTTTATTCGGTATGAACTTCCTCTTCTAAAAAAAGGTTTTTTAAGAGTAGTTGCTGTATATAGTTATTATTTACTTTTAAAAAATTGTAAGATGAGGAGGAATAATAATGAAAGCGATTACTGCGAGTGTGCTTCTATGGAAGCCATCACAACAGCAAATAGAAAATGCTGGTATTAGCCTTTTTATGAAGTGGCTTAGTCAAGAGAAAGGTTTATCTTTTGTAAATCAAAGAGAATTATGGAAATGGTCTGTTGAAGAACTTGAATCATTTTGGGAAAGCATTTGGAATTATTGCCGAGTTAAATCTAACACACCGTATAATCAAGTTTTGGAATCAAGAAAGATGCCTGGAGCAAAATGGTTCACAGGTGCTACTTTAAATTATGCGGAACATGTTTTTCGAAATGAAAGAGGAAATAAGCCAGCAATAATTTTTCAATCAGAAACCACTTCGAGAACGGAAATAAGCTGGAAAGAACTTCAGCAAAAGACAGCTATGGTGGCAAATTCACTAAAAGAATTAGGGGTTAAAGCAGGGGATCGTGTTGTTGCTTATATGCCAAATATTCCTGAGACTGTAATTGCTTTTTTAGCGTGTGCTAGCATAGGGGCGATTTGGTCCAGTTGTTCTCCTGATTTCGGGACAAATACTGTTATTGATCGATTTAAACAAATTGAACCGACCATTTTATTTGCAGTTGATGGCTATTCCTATAACGGTAAAATTCAGAATAGATTAGCAAATGTTTCGGAAATTCAATCGAATCTACCTACCTTAAAGCAGACCGTTTTAGTCCCTTATGTTGGAAGTAATGATTTTGAACTACATAATCGTCCAATGTATTGGAATGATTTATTGCGAGGAGATTGTGATCTTGTTTTCGAAAAATTGCCATTTGATCACCCTCTTTGGATTTTATTTTCTTCCGGAACAACAGGGTTGCCAAAACCGATTGTGCAAAGTCAAGGAGGGATACTATTAGAGCAACTTAAGACATTATTAGTTGAACAAGGTGTGAACCAAGATGATGTGTTCTTTTGGTTTACAACGACAGGCTGGATGATGTGGAACCTTTTAGTAGGAGGACTTTTAACTGGAGGCACAATTGTTTTATATGACGGTAGCCCGTCTTATCCTGGTATACATATACTATGGGATTTTGCGGAAGAAGTTGGGATTACTTTCTTTGGTACAAGTGCTGCGTTCCTAAGTGCATGTATGAAATTTGGAGTTAAGCCAAAAGAAAGACATCGTTTTTCTAAGTTAAAAGCGATTTGTTCAACTGGTTCACCCTTATCAATAGAAGGCTTTTTATGGGTATATGAGAATGTGAAAAAAGATGTGTGGCTTGTTTCAACTAGTGGAGGGACTGATGTATGTACGGCATTTGTTGGTGGCTCTCCTATATTGCCTGTTTATGCAGGAGAAATACAAGCACGCTCGTTAGGAGCACACGTACAATCTTTTGATGATGAAGGGAATTCGGTTATTAATGAAGTTGGAGAATTGGTTATAACGGCACCAATGCCATCTATGCCCATCTATTTCTGGGGGGATCACAATAATAAACGTTATTTTGAAAGTTATTTTGAGATGTATTCAGGGATTTGGCGACATGGTGATTGGATCAAGTTTGATGATAAAGGAAGTTGTGTTATTTTCGGACGATCCGACTCTACGATTAATCGGTTAGGAGTACGTCTAGGAACGAGTGAAATCTATCGTATAGTTGAGTCGCTGGATGCTATTGTTGAGAGTTTAGTAGTGGATTTAGAGCTCCTTGAGCGTAAAGCATGTATGCCGCTATTTGTCGTGTTAAAGCCTGAAATAGATATGAGTGATGGCTTAAAAGAAACAATAAAGGCTGAAATAAAGCAAAAGGTTTCACCGCGTTTTGTCCCTGATGAAATTTACGTAGTAGAGCAAATTCCGAAAACATTGAGTGGAAAGAAACTAGAGGTCCCAATTCGTAAAATCTTATTAGGATTTCCACCAGAAAAGGTAGTCAACCAAGGAGCCATGGCAAATCCAGAATCATTAAGTTTTTTCGTTGATTTAGCACAAATGATGAATAAGCAAGGACAATAGAGCTCTTCCTGATCCGTTGGGTGAGTGGTAAGAATTGAATATTTCATGCAGCTGAACAAGTAGGAATGAAGAAATAAAGTTCTTGAAATATTGTAGGAGAAGTAACATGTACGTAATTATTAAAAAAGGGACAAACATTCTATTGGTGTGTTTGTTCCTTTTAGAAAAAGGTAAACGTGAAACGACTATTAAAGATTATATAAGACATATGACTAATTTTGAAAAATGGCTAAGATCTGAAGGAAGTAGTTTAAAAAAACTAACTCGTTATGATGTACAACAATATATTAAATATGTACAAGATAAAGGAAATAAAGCAACAACAATACATCCTAAGTTTAGTTCTATTGTCGCCTACTCTCAATATTGTCAGAAATTATATCTAGTCGAAAATATTCAGCATCCTGGTATTCGTCAAATTGCAATGATTCGTCAATATCGAGAAGTAAAACCATTTGATGAACAAGCCCACCAATTGCTGTTACAATCCATGCAAAATTCTGTATTAGAAAAAGATGAAAAAAGCGATATTATCAATGTTGCAATTGCTGAATTAGTAAAAAATAGTTATGAGTTGCCAGCTTTTCATACTTTGATAAAAACAGTAAATCATGTTCATGCTATGGCTTATCGGGCTTTATATTAATATGTATCAAACACTTTGAATCCAAAGGAAAAGGGAGAATTAGATGCTTTGTTTCAAAGTAAAGACGGTTCTACTTATTCTGATTGGAATATGAGTAAACAGGATCCTGGCCGTCCAACATTAAGTCAATTAAAAGAATGGATTTCTCGTAAGAAATGGATTCATGACCGACATGTGAGAACAGACTTTTTTTAGAATCTTCGTATTCCACCAGCGAAAATTACAAGATTAGCAAATGAAGCAATGACATTAGATTCAGCTGGAATGAAAAAAGTAGAACCACATAAACGGTATACACTTGCAATTGCATTATTACACAATCAATTTGCTAAAACCATTGATGATATTGGTGAAATGTATACTAAAAGAATAGCCATATCTGATCACAAAGCCGAAAAATCACTTATTGATTTAAAAGAAAGAAGAGAAAAACAAACGGATCATTTGGTTACTATTTTACGTGATACTGTCACAGCTTATCAATCCGAAGGACCTTTAGAACACCGTTTAAAAACATTGGAAACACTAATTGGTGGAAGCCACGGTCAATGTAGATTACACTAAGTTAAAGAGGTAATAAAAAATATTACATAAAAACGGGTTAATTTTACCTTTTATTTACATTAAATTCAAAAAAATGATTATGAATCCAAAAATCGACCTCTCAGATTTCTTTGTAATCTTTTTGATTGGTTAAGGTAATACCATAGATATTGATTGAAAATAAATCCCATACGAGAGATAAGAGGGTGGTTAAACGTTTATTTGTTTTCGTTCATAATTTTAAGTGCATTATACTTAAGCCAATTTTATATAATACAATTTCATTTATAGGTAATTTGATTATTAATAAAAAATGAAGTGGAAAATTCGAGTATCTATATATTTACAAATAAAAAGTGACATACAAAGAATGCCTAATACAAAATGGATTTAAAGCAATAATTCCTAAGTGACATTTCTTTTGTTATAGAATAAACAAAGCTAGGTATTGCAGTAACTACTGTTTTGAGGTCAATTTACTGTGCACTAAGTGTCTAATGGGCTTTATATTGCAGCACCTCTTAATTAGAGGTGCTATTTTTGTTAATTAACAATCATTGTACCCAGAAAATTAATAATATGTTATGCGATGCGGTAATAAAGCTAAGTAGAATAGAGACTGTTAATACAAAGATTAACAACATATTAAAAATCTTTTTCATATGTTTTGTCTCCTTTGCTATTTCTATTAATGTTGAAATATATTCAGTTCTTCCTCTTTTGCGGAAAAATTAAACTAATGTTGCGATCATTAATATATTGCCAATTAGATAAAAATAGTTGGCAATATACCGCCAGTATTTTGAATATTCCATTCGTCTTTTGTGTTTTCTATTTTTATGTTTTGTACTGATGATGAGACCTCTACCTCAATTGGACCTCTAAATAACATATATCTATTTGGTGCTTGAATTTCTTTCACTGTATACTTTCCGAAGCGTAGTGGTTTAGAAGTGGCCTTACCATTTTTATCTGTTGTTAATTTCTCAACCTCTTTACCATTTTTGTCTGAAATTTGGAACACAGCATTTTTACATTTGAATTAGCAGCATCCACTTTTTCAATCTTATTTTGTTCAAGTGATTGAATTGAAATTTTGGCTGTTTGTTCTTGCGGTGGTACAGTATCTCCTGTGACCCTCGCTGTATTTTGAATCTCCTTACCAGCTTGGCCCTCGCATGGAATATCACTGTATGCCGCTCTGTATTTGTATTTTGTAGGTTCTTCACTGTTTTCTCGTATTCTATAATTGGATCTTGTAGAATCAAGAAACTACCTTCGCTCATTTCAGTGTCGTTTAGAAAATTACAAGAAAAAGATATATTTCTTTCCACTAAGATAAAGTGTCTTTCACCCTTTTTCTATCTGCTTCGATATTTAAATGTTAATTACAAATAAATAATATATGATTTTCATAAAAAAAATATAGTAATATTTTGTCGTGAATTGTACTATTTTGATATTTTATAGTATTATTTGTCGTGAGTTATACCTGACGGAAAATAATTTATGAATCTACAAAGGGATAACGTAAAAATTTATCATTTAATCCAATTAAAAGGAGAATTTAATGAATAATTCCATCGATATACAACACTTGTGTGATCTTGCACATAAAGCCTTTAATGTACCTGTTCACATTTTATCTACAGACAAAAAAATCTTATATCATTCTACTTCTGATGATGTTTGTAGCCCTTTTTATTCTTCTAAAGAAGAACATCTTAGTGACATTTATCAAGAAAATGATCCCAATAACTTGCCACTTTTCAGATGTAACAGTTATCTTGAGAATTTCGTCCTAATTCATATAGCAAATCATGATTATATAAAAGGGACTATTATAATCGGTCCCACTATACATCCAAAGGGCCCAGATGATATAACTTTTAAACTTCGGAAAGAATTTAACTCAAATAATAATATTCAAGAAAGACTAGCCTATTATCAGTGCCTACCTGAGATTAAAAAAACTACTTTAATTGATATGGGAGTTCTATTACATTACATGATTTTCAATGAAAAGTTAGATGTAGATATTGTTTTAGAAAAAAATAAAGTGCTAGAGGAAGTCCCCTATAAAATTGTGAAACCTGATCTATATATTTTAAAACGCCAACAAAATAAACCTAAAACTCACAACATGACATTAGTACATAATTATTTTTCAGCAATCAAAGAAGGAGATAAAAAGAAGTTATTGCAATATATGTATGCAGTTTCGCAAGAGGATGTTGAATTAATTTTAACAGCGGATCCACTCAGAAACCAAAAAAATCATGGGATTATTGCGATTACTTTAGCTACTCGATATGCGATAGAAGGTAACCTCCCACCAGACATTGCTTTTGCTCTTAGTATTTTGTATATCCAAACCATGGAACAACTAGATAACGTGGACTCTGTAAGGCGATTGTCAGGAGATGCTTTACGTACTTTTGCAGATCGAGTGAAAGAATTCAATGCGCAAAAATTTTCAAATGCGGTTACTACATGTATGAATCATATTAGTAAAAATGTTTACGATGGAATATCTCTCAATGAACTCGCTAATCATTTGGATATTACTCCTACTTATTTATCTAAATTATTTAAAAAAGAAGTGGGGATTCCTTTAAGTGAATATATTCAAAGGGAACGAGTGGAAGAAGCAAAAAAATTATTAACACTCACTACATATCCATTATCAGATATTTGTGCTTGGCTTAACTTTAACGACCAAAGTTATTTTACAAGGGTTTTCAAAAAATCAACTAACATGACTCCTAGACAGTATCGTGAAAAATATACCGTAATATAAGCTTCATGTCTTTTTCTGGTGCAAAAACTTTAATATACGTGTAAGTAATCTCTAAAACTTGGGTATACCGTTTCTATTACTCTAGAAAGGGTACATGATTGATCTGGAAAAGGAATATGTATTCAAATAGATACATTATCAGCCTGATATTATTTTGTTAACGGTATGACCTCAGTTGTCGTGATTTGGTGAAAATGATGGAGAAACGGGGATTATCCATTTCTCATACAACTATTATGCGTTGAGTTCATCAGTATGGTTCTGAATTGGACAAATGAATCTGATTTCACCTCAAACCAATGACTCTTGAAGAGTCCATGAAACATATATCAAAGTAAAAGGGCAATGGATATAAATATCAAGGTGTTAATTCGAAAGGAAACACAATCGATTTTTGCCTAAGCGAAACAAGAAACCAGAAGGCTGCAAAGCGCTTTTTCAAGAAAGCTTTGCGGCCTTTTCATGTTTCAAAACTTCTTGTTATAACGATCGATAAGAATCCAGTTTATTTTCTTCATGTTAAGTATTGAAGTGGTTGGAATGAATTGTATTTCAGAGGTTTTTTTATGACTATATAAAGATATTTGTGAATAATATGGTAAATTAAGTATTTATTAATAGTAATATTGGGAATTATTCCATAAAACTTAGCAATATAACATATATTACTTGATATATCTATATTTTATGTAATTATACATAACCAAATAAAGGTAAAAAAGTATAAGTAATCCTATTAAATTATTCTATAAATATTTATTCTAAAATAAAACTAGCTCGGTTAAAATAAAATAGTTATTTTTTAACCATATATATATTAATTTGTAAACATTACAATTACAAAGATAAAATCCAACATTAATTTTATTAGTATAATATTTTTCACTCATATTAGTACTTAACAATTAAATTATCGAGTACAATCGACAAAATTTTGCTATTTACGCATCGGAAATTTAATGTTTTAATGAACAACATAACTGGTATGACCACACAGAAAGGAGAAGATTAGGCTAATAGGAGTTTAGTAAAGTTGCAAGTAACATTATGTCGAGATTAATTATCTTAATAATCAATTAATTTTAAAAGGGTTTAGAATCCCAAAAGTATCACATTTGTAAAAAAGTGTTTAAGTTTCTACATAGCAAAAGTGATTTTATTTCGCAATAAAATTATAAGCAATGTACATTATAATTTCATCTTTTGTAATTTTGTAGGGCTCTTGCCGACAAAGCTAGGAGAGATATTATGAAATTATTATGAAAAAAGTCATGGCAGGGTTAGCTGTAAGAGCAATGGATTTATCTATCTGAGCTCCTGTAAGTCAAGCAGCAACTCCAGAGAAAAATCAATATTATACTATTCATTTGGCAGCTAATTCAAATATAGGTGATGAACTTTTATTGTTTACTTGTGAAAAACATAGTATTTAAATGAGGGGGAAGTAAGGTTCTTACATTCTATAAGAAGTAAATAATAACGAGGGTTTAACACTCTCTATCCGAAAGAATTCTCCTTCCTCAAGTATGTGCAAGAAAAGAGCCTAGCGTTAGGTCGTTCAAGATGTATGTATAAGATTATTAACAGACAATAGTGAAGAGGTGTACGGAATGAAAAATAAAATAATTAAAGGTTTTTTTATAACATCAATAGTAACTGGAGCGACTATTCCTATCAATACTCTCGCAATGCCAATCGTTCAGGTAGAAACGCAACAAGAGAATGCGGATATTTCCTCATCCTTACGAAAATTAGGTGCACAATCTAAATTAATCCAAACATATATTGATCAAGCTTTGATGAGTCCTAATGTACAGCTTGAGGAAGTCCCAGCTTTAAATACAAATCAATTCCTAATCAAGCAAGATATGAAGGAATGGTCATCAGAACTTTATCCACATTTAATTCTATTAAATTCAAAAAGTAAAGGGTTTGTAACTAAATTTAATAGCTATTATCCAACATTAAAAACATTTGTAGACAATAAAGAAGATAAAGAAGGTTTTGTAGATAGACTTGAAGTTCTTCAAGAAATGGCTATGACGAACCAAGACAATGTACAACGTCAGATTAATGAATTAACAGATCTTAAATTACAGCTCGATAAAAAACTTAAAGATCTCGACACTGACGTGACACAAGCGCAGGGCGTACTAAGTTCAGATGGGACAGGGAAAATAGACCAGCTAAAAAATGAATTACTAAATACAAAAAAAGCAATTCAAAATGATTTACAACAAATAGCATTAGTACCAGGAGCTTTAAATGAACAAGGATTTGTTATATTCAAAGAAGTCTATAGTCTTTCAAAGGAAATCATTGAACCGGTTGCTCAAGCAGGGTTGGCAGCGTATAACAAAGGAAAAGAAATTAATAACTCTATTTTAGAAGCAGAGACAAAAGCAGCGCAAGAAGCGAAAGAAAAGGGTAAAACTGCTTTAGAGATTGAATCGGCAAAAAAAGCAGCTCGTGAAGCAATTGAGAAAAGCAAACAAGGTGAAATAGCTGCAGCTGCAGCCGCAAAAACGCAAGAGTATGACTTGATGAAAGCTATTGACACTGAAAAAATTAAGAAAACATTTGGTGCCTTCGCTGAAATGAATAAACTAACAGCAGAACAGCGAGCACATTTAGATGATTTAGAGAAACAAAACCAAAAGTTATATGATTTAACAACGAAACTATCAATAGCAGATTTACAAAAATCAATGCTTCTTCTTATGCAAAATGATTTGCATACGTTTGCAAATCAAGTAGATGTAGAACTTGATCTAATGAAACGCTATAAAGAAGATTTGAATCTAATAAAAAATAGTGTTACAAATTTATCTACTAATGTTGATACTACTAACCAGGAGTCTCAAAAAGATACATTAAGAAGATTAAAAAATATGACAAGCTATCTTGAAGAACAGGTTTATAAATTTTAATATTAGGAATTTATAAAAATACAGAGATTATAAAAATCTATCGAAAAATAGGGAGGAAAATAGATATGAAGAAATTTCCATTTAAAGTGTTAACTTTAGCCACGCTGGCAACAGTTATAACTTCTACTACCGGTAACACTATTCATGCATTTGCACAAGAACAGACCGCTCAAGAACAGAAAATAGGGAATTATGCATTGGGGCCTGAAGGACTGAAGAAAGCATTGGCTGAAACAGGATCTCATATTCTTGTAATGGATTTGTACGCCAAAACAATGATTAAGCAACCGAATGTAAATTTATCCAATATTGATTTAGGTTCAGAAGGGGGAGAATTAATCAAAAATATTCACCTTAATCAGGAACTGTCTCGAATCAATGCGAATTATTGGCTAGATACAGCAAAACCGCAGATTCAAAAAACAGCACGTAATATTGTAAATTACGATGAACAATTTCAAAATTATTACGACACATTAGTAGATACTGTACAAAAGAAAGATAAGGCAGGCCTAAAAGAGGGCATAAATGATTTAATCACTACAATTAATACAAATTCAAAAGAAGTTACAGATGTAATTAAGATGTTACAAGACTTCAAAGGGAAACTATATCAAAATTCTACAGATTTTAAAAATAATGTTGGTGGCCCAGATGGGAAAGGTGGATTAACGGCAATATTAGCAGGTCAACAGGCAACGATTCCACAACTTCAAGCTGAAATTGAGCAACTCCGTTCTACTCAGAAAAAACATTTTGACGATGTATTAGCCTGGTCTATTGGTGGTGGATTGGGAGCAGCTATTTTAGTTATTGCAGCTATTGGGGGAGCGGTAGTAATTGTTGTAACTGGCGGTACAGCAACACCGGCTGTTATTGGTGGCCTTTCGGCTCTTGCTGGAGCTGGAATTGGTTTAGGAACAGCAGCTGGTGTCACGGCGTCTAATCATATGAACTCCTATAACGAAATCTCTAAGAAAATCGGAGAATTAAGTACGAAAGCTGATCGTGCTAACCAAGCAGTTATTTCGCTTACTAACGCGAAAGACACATTGGCATATCTGTATCAGACAGTGGATCAAGCGATACTGTCTCTAACAAATATTCAAAAGCAATGGAATACAATGGGGGCTAACTATACAGATTTACTTGATAATATTGACTCTATGCAAGAACATAAATTCTCTTTAATACCAGATGATTTAAAAGCTGCTAAACAAAGTTGGAATGATATTCATAAAGATGCAGAATTCATTTCGAAAGACATCGCTTTTAAACAAGAATAGAAATTAAAATTAAAACCTATATAGGAGGAAAATGAAATGATCAATAAAATCCCTTACAAACTACTCGCTGTATCGACGTTGCTAACTATTACAACCGCTAATGTAGTTTCACCAGTAGCAACTTTTGCAAGTGGAATTGAACAAACTAACAATGGAGATACGTCTCTTTCAGCAAATGAAGCGAAGATGAAAGAAACTTTGCAAAAGGCTGGATTATTTGCAAAATCTATGAATGCCTATTCTTATATGTTAATTAAAAATCCAGATGTGAACTTTGAAGGAATTACTATTAATGGATATGTAGATTTACCTGGTAGAATTGTACAAGATCAAAAGAATGCAAGAGCACATGCTCTTACATGGGATACACAAGTAAAAAAACAGCTTTTAGATACATTGACAGGCATTGTTGAATACGACACAACATTTGACAATTATTTTGAAACAATAGTAGATGCGATTAATACAGGTGATGGAGAAACTTTAAAAGAAGGCATTACAGATTTACGAGGTGAGATTCAAAAAAACCAAAAGTCTGCACAACAATTAATACAAGAATTAACTAAATTAAGAGACGCTATTGGACAAGATGTTAGAGCATTTGGAAGTAATAAAGATCTCTTGCAGTCGATTTTAAAAAATCAAGGTGCTGATGTGGAGGCTGATGAAAAGCGTCTAAAAGAAGTTTTAGACTCAGTAAACTATTATAAACAATTAGAATCTGATGGATTCAATGTAATGAAGGGTGCCATTTTGGGCCTACCGATAATTGGCGGTATCATAGTGGGAGTAGCAAGAGATAATTTAGGAAAGTTAGAGCCTTTATTAGCAGAATTACGTCAGACCGTAGATTATAAAGTAACATTAAATCGTGTAGTTGGGGTTGCGTATATTAATATTAGTGAGATGCATAAGGCGCTAGATGATGCTATTAATGCTCTTACTTATATGTCCACGCAGTGGCATGATTTAGATTCTCAATATTCGGGAGTACTGGGACATATTGAGAATGCAGCTCAAAAAGCGGATCAAAATAAATTTAAATTCTTAAAACCTAACTTGAATGCAGCTAAAGACAGTTGGAAAACATTACGAACAGATGCAGTCACATTAAAAGAAGGGATAAAAGAATTAAAAGTGGAACCTGTTACTCCACAAAAATAGAGAAATATTAATTCTGTTGCAAAGTCACCTAAAACATAGAGAACCTATTATTACGTTGTTAAATAGTAATGCAACACCCCAGAAAGGCGGAGTCTCATTAAAGACTTCGCCTTTCACTTATATAAGTTTCACCCAAATAAAAAGATAACCGTGCAGTTTTACTTGCTTTTAAAACTTTGCAACAGAACCGATTAATTGGGGACAGATTATAAAGATTTGCTTGATAATATCGACTCTATGCAACAACATAGATTCTCTTTAATATTTGATGATTTAAAGGCTGCTAAAGAACGTTAGAATGATATGCATAATAGATGTAAAACTCATTTTGAAAGACATCGCTTTTAAAGAAGAATAGAACTTGAAATCAAACCCTATATAGGAGGAATATGAAATGATGAAAAAAATCCCTTACAAAATACTTGCTGTATCAACGTTTTTAACTATGACAACTACTTATGCAGTTACACCAGTAGTAGCTTTTGCAAGTGAAATTGAACAAACTAAAAGTGGAGATATGTCTCTTTCAGCAAATGAAGAAAAGATGAAAAAAACTTTACAAGATGCTGGGTTGTTTGCAAAATCTATGAATGAATATTCTTATTTGTTAATTAATAATCCAGATGTGAGTTTTGAAGGAATTACTATAAATGGGTATGCAGATTTACCTAGTAAAATTGTACAAGATCAAAAGAATGCAAGAGCACATGCTGTTACATGGAATACGAAAGTAAAAAAACAGCTTTTAGATACATTGACAGGCATTATTGAATACGATACAAAGTTTGAAAATCATTATGAAACATTAGTAGAGGCAATCAATACTGGGAATGGAGACACTTTAAAAAAAGGAATTACAGATTTGCGGGGGGAAATTCAACAAAACCAAAAGTTTGCAAAGGCATTAATAGAAGAATTAACTAAATTAAAAAACACTATTGGAGAAGATGTTAGAGCATTTGGAAGCCATAAAGAGACCTTACAATCGATTTTAAAAAACCAAGGTGCTGATGTGGAGGCTGACCAAAAGCGTTTAGATGAAGTTTTAGGACAAGTAAACTATTATAAACAATTAGAATCTGATGGATTAACAATGGTGAAAATCCCTTTTATTCCCACGTTAATTTCTGGTGGTATAATGATAGGTACAGCAAGAGATAATTTAGGCCGATTAGAGCCTACATTATCAGAATTACGTAAGACTGTAGATTATAAAATAACATTAAATCGTGTAGTTGGAGTTGCGTTTCATAATATTAGTGATATGCATAGTATGATTGATAATGCTATTACTGCTCTTACTTATATGTCCACGCAATGGGATGATTTAGACTCTCAATATTCGGGCGTACTGGGACATATTGATAAAGCTGATCAAAAAGTTGATCAAAATAGATATAAATTCTTAACCCCTAACTTGAATGCAGCTAAAGACAGTTGGAATACATTAAGAACAGATGTTGTCACATTACAAGAAGGGATAAAAATTGCAGAGAAAAAAGAACAGGATCTTATGAATCAGCTTCGTCCATCAAATGTTTTCTACTTTTATAAAAAAATTCAAAATGCATACACATTTGAAATAAAGACTGGAACACATGCACCAAATGCGTCTTATAAAGTTATGAATTTAACTAAAAACACTGTTCATAATATGTGGAGTGGAGGACCAAATACAAACATGTGGGCTGACTGGCTTTCATTCAATCCAAAAGATGAATTTGCAGTGGTAGCAATAGTGGATGGGAAAGAATATGTTGTATATAAAGACAAAGTAGAGAATATAATGAACTGAACCCGAAAAGTTAGATAGAAAAATTACGCAGCAATTGGAGACGGTACACTAAGTTAAGTGAAAAAGATGATTCAGAACGTTCTATTGCAAGGTTTTTTAAAAGATAAAAAGTTGGTATGATTGCAGATGGATTTTATGTAATCCTTTGTAATTGTTATAATTCATTATACGTCTAAAAACTAAGTTTGGTAGGTGCAAACTTAGTTTTCGTTTATATAGAGCATGAACAGTTTCAATGTCTTTCAAGGTACGTGAAGCATGACGAATACTTTAAAATCCTGCGAATTTGGCAAAACGCTTTTTTACATGTCTATAATCTTGTTCGATAAGATTATTCAAATGTTTGACTGTACAATAAATAGGGTTCTGGTACAAAAAACGAAGCCTCTTCTCTTGCAAGTAATCTCCTAAACTTGGATATACTGATACTAGTACTTTAAAAAAAGACGCTTTGTTTCTAATTTTGGGATTTCATGTGTATTTTCCATACTCTCACTTCAGTTAATCGTTATTTTTATATTATATATCTCATTCACATAATCACAGTTATAGGAAGGAAATATCAATCACTGAGCATTAATATTCTTTAAATGAGTAACAGTTCCAAAACTGATTTTTAATAGAAAAAATGGTTGCAAATTCGATTATAACTCTTTTTCGAAGTGTTTTTTATTTTATACGAGTCTTATAATGACTATAGGACTGAAGTATGGTTCGAAATAGCGTTGATTATATGATCCCAATCGTCGTAGTGAATCTCGTGACCCGATCCTTCTAGGGTTAGTAACAAAGCATGCGGAATTTCATTAACAAGAGCAAGAGCATGCTCGTAGGGAAGCACTGTATCTTCTGTACCATGGATAACCAAAGTAGGTATATTGATTCCTGTTAGCTTCCCCTCATAAAAATCATCGCCTTTAAGAAGGGAGTGATTAAACATACTGAGTAGATTGTTTGCTCGTTGTATTTCTTTTTCTACCTGCTTATAAACCTTTTTCTCATTGAATTTATGCTTTGAACCACAGAGTAAAGCTGATCCTGCAACCAAATAATTTGCAACAGATTCTTCATCCGACCAATTTAGTGTGGTCGCATTAGCATGGTAAGCGAGTATCTTCTCATCGATCGGAGGCAAATTTCGGTTGTTGTCTTCAGAACCAAAAATACCTGATGCAATCAAAGTTATACTTAGAACTCTCTGAGGGTTCCTTAAGGCTAAAATTTGAGCAATCATTCCACCCAATGACATTCCAACAATATGTGCTTCGTCAATATGATATGCATCGAGTACCCCAATTGCATCATCAGCCATATCTACCACAGTATAGTGGGAACTCCCCGGTTCATAAGTAGTTGACCGTCCGACATCTCTATTATCATAACGAATAACATATCGGCCCGTATCAGCTAATTGTTGACAAAATTCTTCATCCCAATAAACCATTGAACACATGGCTCCCATAATCAGTAGGACTGCTGGATCTGCTGAATTGCCAAAGCTCTCTGTACATATATCAATTTCATTAATTTTATTAATCTTTTCATTCATGATTAACTCCTCATTTCATTCATATTTAGTTAATATAAAAAGACACATTCAAATAAACCCACACGTTTTGAAAAAAATAGTTGGGCATAACGAATTGTGTTTAAATTTAACGTAAACGAATGAACTTGATAATCATGTTAAACACTCTCCTATAAAAAGCGAATAAGGGTAAAACCCTTATTCTGATTATAACATACCTCTGTCAGTTGTAATATGGATCCATTTTTTCTTATTTAATAATTGAAAAAATAATTCTTGCTGTATAAATCCGCACCATTAGTTAAAGATAAGACGATGTATACGATATGCAAACCTAATTAACATAACGCATCATTGTAAGTAGTGGAGCTAGTATAGTCATATGGACACAACTTAATTAAGTCCTTACAATGGGTTTCAAGGAGGAAGTGTCCGCATGACAAACAAAAAATTTAATGAGGAGTTTAAAAAAATGGTGGTTGAATTATATCGTTCGGGACGACCTGTAAAAGAATTAAGCAGCGAGTATGGCGTATCAGAAGTAACAGTTTATAAATGGATTAAAACATACTCTCCTATCACATCAGTTGATGAGGACGAAATGATGCTAGAAGATCTAAAACAAATGAAAAAAGAAATGCTTCGTCTAAAAGAAGAGAATGAAATTTTAAAAAGGGCTATGGCCATATTCGCGAGAAAATAAAAGATACAGAATTACACCAATTTATTGATTGTCAAAAAGAAACGCACTCTATCCATATGATGTGCCAAGCTCTTGGAGTAGCAAGAAGTTCTTACTACCAATCTCAGCACAAAACAGAGTCAAAGCGTGGTCATGAAAATAAAGAATTAACCCAAAAGATTATACAAATTCATCGGGATAGTGGAGATCGTTATGGTGCGCCAAAGATTCATCAAATATTGTTGGAACAAGGATTACAAGTAAGCGTAAAGCGTGTGCAACGGCTCATGAAAAAAGAAAATATTCGTTCCATTATCTTAAAAAAATACAAACCACATTCATCAAAAACAACTGTAGAGGAACGCACAAATCTATTAGAACAGGACTTCTCTACAACGACAATAAATGAAAAATGGGTAGCGGATATGACCTATATTCACACGCAAAAAGATGGCTGGTGTTACCTAGCATCTGTGATGGATTTATATTCCAAGAAAATTATTGGGTATTCATTTTCACGAAATATGACAACGAATCTTGTAGTAAAAGCGCTAGAAAACGCTTACTATACGCAAACGCCATCAGAAGGTCTCATTCTACATACTGACTTAGGAACGCAATATACAAGTCAAGAATTCCAAACCTTACTCGCGAATTATAAAATAAAGTCCTCTTTCAGTAAGAAAGGGTGTCCCTATGACAACGCTTGTATCGAGTCGTTTCACGCCATTTTAAAGAAAGAAGAAGTATATCGTACAAAATATATCTCGTTTGAACAAGCAAATCTAGCGCTATTTCAATACATTGATGGATTTTACAATCGTAAGCGAATCCATGGTAGTATTGGTTATAAAACTCCTCAAGCAATAGAAGATCTGGCTAAAAAAGCAGCTTAGATTTAACTTTTTTGTGTCCAAAATATTGACTCAAATCCATGACTGGTCTATGGCAAGAAAAAGGACGATTTAAACCATGTGTGTCTATTAACCGAAAATTGGAAGTTTAGTCTCGTGAATAGATTCATAGCTTTTCAAAAAAGAAACCATTTCAGAAAACCAATCGATGGGTAAGTTTCTTTCAAGGAATATTCTTTGAAAAGAGATAAAGGATAGTGTTTAGAAAACACACCTTCCTGCTGTTTTGGTATAAAGCCATCATAATAACACATAAGCGATTAATGCAGCGAACAGCTGATTAAAGACGGTGTTTTTTATTGTCCCAAATAAAATAGGAACATGTAAGTTCTGTTTGATCCAACGAAAAAAGTTTTTTCTATTGTAAAGGATATAAAAATTTAAGCGTTTTGTATGTGCATTTAATAAGTAATATGTATTAGTTGTGGGGAAAAAATGAGTCTTCACCTCACCTTGAATTTGTTTGAATTTAAACAAATTCAGAGGAGGAAAGACATGGGTTTTCATTATGGAAAAGAAAAAAGAGAATTCCAAGTGGAATGGGAAGAACAAAAAGAAAGGCTCTTTTCGTAAATCATGTTGCTTTATTGCGTAAGAATTTTATCCTTATTGATTTTATGAGATTTTTACGCATAATTGTAATTAAGGGAGATGATTCCAAGTTGAGTAAACAGAATATCAGCACAACAGTTTCAGGAGATTTAATTGTTACCCATCTAATTGGCAAGATTAAAACAGATGATGTTTATGAATGGTTTAATGGCTTCGAGCAGGTTTGTCAGCAATTCATTTCCGAGGGTCGGAAATACAAATTGTTGGTGGATAGAAAAGGATACACGCCAGATCATTTTTCTGTTCAAAAAGCATGGAAAGATAAGTTCTTCAATGAAACCATTTTGAATCACAGTAAGGCAATTGCGTTTCTCCTTGAAGAAGGGGAGATAATGAATTATTTACAACAATCCAATACAAAAGAATCTATAAAATTTTTTGATGATTATGAACAAGCATTAATTTGGTTGAATGAATATCCAATATAAAACCTTTATTGAACCAGTTGCTCTCAAGCAACTGGTTTTTCTACTCACGATATTGATCATGAATAGGGGAAAATAGATCTTCCTCGACATCCCTAACAATAGAAAAATGATCGACATTATAATGTCCATGTAGTGTTTGATTGTGATGCTCAATAATTTGCTGAGCGGATAAAACTGTAGAATCATTTGTAGAATGACCATTTTTGATTAAGGTGACATCAAATCCCTGTACAGTTGCTGTTCTAACAGCTGTGTCAATACAATGCTTGGTTTTGCAGCCCCCTATAACAAGATGGCCAATCTCGTTTTCTTTTAAAATGGCATGTAAAGGCGTGTTATAAAATGAATTGGTTGCTTGTTTATCTACAACAATTGCTTCACGAGGAACTTTAATTTCCTTATGTATTTGAAATCCTTGTCCTACACCGGAAGCAACATCAGTATCTCTCACGAAAATAGTAAGGGTATTTGCTTGAATTGCTTTTTGAATCGCTATATTTATGATTGTTAACAATTGGTCTTTTTGAAATACTGCAGATTCTTGTTCGTTACCTTCAATCAGTTCTTGTTGCGCATCAATAATTAGTAGAGCTTGCTTCATTGCATTTCTCCTTCTTGTTTCGTTATTTGTGGATGGTAATTTTTTAGCGTTCGGAATATTTCAAGAGAGATAGGTGTGGCATGAAGAAAATTCTTGTTGATTCAAGTTACCCTTTATTTAATTCTTGATATTGTAGATGAATCCTTTTTATTATGAGAGAATAATTACTTTTTCTTTATTGACCTTCACATCATATAACACCTTAACATATAGCCTAGGGGAGCGAAAGTTAGCGAATGATCTAATGTTGTTTTTATCTATTAGGAAATTAAGAAATCTAAGAGAGACTGTCAAAGAAAATTCATTCTCATAAAGCATAAAAACATGTA
The DNA here is from genome assembly GCF_054570475.1 of Bacillus sp. C1. Classification (NCBI taxonomy): domain Bacteria; kingdom Bacillati; phylum Bacillota; class Bacilli; order Caryophanales; family Bacillaceae; genus Bacillus; species Bacillus sp. C1. The sequence continues at coordinate 392,176 of NZ_JBTMZT010000003.1, read as the reverse complement.
TGATAGGAAGTGGAAAAATTTTTAGTAGGTGGGAACAACATGCAAACTGTGCAAGAATATCTTTCATTTTTACACACAAAAGGTTTTAGATTACCAGAGGATGCACAAGGATTTATTATGTTTGGACAAGGGTATACCGGTGCATCTGATGGGCTTGTGAATGCAGCGATTGAGGCAACGATTAAACATCAATTACAATTTGATGGTAGTTATTTTATCGCTTTATTAGAGCGGTTGAAGGAAGAGAAAATTACTGATAAAAAAAGCGCAAAGGCTTTTATGCGGACGTTACAAGCGTAACATCACGCAGCCTGCGCTTCTTTTTTTGTTTTTGAAGGAAGCTCAACGAAGATCATGCCTAAGAAAATACAAAGGCAGCCAAGTACTGCGGAAATAGAAAGCTGTTCGTTTGCGATAAGAACGCCTGTTAATGCGGCAAAGACAGGTTCCATTGCAAAAATAATAGCAACTCTCGTTGGAGATGTATGTTTTTGCGCGGCTGTTTGAATAAAAAAAGCGATTGCTGTTGCGAATACGGATGTGGCAAGTAAAGCAAATAAAAAAGCAGAATTCGTCCATAAAGAGATTGAAAACAACTTCTCCCAATCCTCGAATAAAAAAGAACAGATAGAAGAGAAAATGCCAACAGACAATACTTGAGTTGTACTTAATAATAAAGGTGATATTTTTTTAGAAAAAACGCCGTTAACGAGGATATGGGCCGCAAAGGCAATCGCACAGCCGAGAACAAGTAGGTCGCCAGTATTTAATCGAAAAGAATCACCAGCGGTTAGTAAATAAAGGCCTGCTGTTGCAGTAGTAATGCCAAGTATGATAAAAGGTGTAGCTCTTTGTTTTAAAAAAATAAATGAAAGAACGGGAACCATAACAATGCTAAGTCCAGTTAAAAATCCTGCTTTAGAAGAAGTGGTATAGAGTAATCCGAATGTTTGTAATAGATAACCGATAAATAAGAAAAATCCGACGATTAAACCGGCAATACTACTATGCTGAATTTCTTGTTTTGCAGTTTTTTTCGAGAATAGAAGCTGGACAAATAATAAAATGATTCCAGCAAATAAAAAACGAACACTATTGAATGTAAATGGTCCAACAAATGCCATTGCATTTTGAACGACAACAAACGTGGCTCCCCAAATAAAGGAGACAAATAGTAAAGCGAGAGGAGCAATCCAACCTTTTTTCAAACTAAAACCCCCATTAATTTTGTAAAATGGCTTTTCTTGCTAATTCATCAGCAACTTTGTTTTGACTACTTGGAATCCACTTTATAAAGAAAAGGTCAAATCTTTTTATGTATGCGATTGCTTCTTCTAAAAGTGGTGCATACGTTTTGTTTTTTGCATATTCTTTTTCTACAGCGCGTTCAACAAGCTGTGAATCTGTACGAAAAGACACAATGCTATAGTTGTGTTCTGTGCAATACTTTAAGGCGGCGAGTAACGCATGGTATTCAGCTTCATGATTAGACATAATTCCGAGTGGTAGTGATAATCGTACAGGTGGTTCTACACCTTTAATAAAAACTCCAGCACCAGAAGGGCCTGGATTCCCCTTTGATGCACCATCAATATATACTTCAATCAAAATTGAAAACCTCCATTATTTTATAGCGCTAGCTGATAGTAATCCCTCACCAAAGTGTAAAGGTGAGGGATGAAATATGAAAATATACTTTATCCAATTGTAATAGTGTAGCGGCATGTGAATGTTTCGTTTGCTTGTAAGGATTGCACGCCCTTTTTCTCTTTGAAATCTTTTGCTGGTTCAACTTCATCAGCGATTCCATACCAAGGTTCGATACATAAGAAAGGAGCATCGTTTCCTGGTGTCCAAACACCAACGAATGGGAACCCTTCAAATGCTACTTTTACAAATTTATTATGTTTATGAGAGCGAATGGAAAGTTCGTTTGTATTCATTTTGTCAAAAATAAGGGCATCATTTTTGAATAAATCATATGTAAGTGGTAATTCTGCTTTATTTTCAACAATTAGTTGTTTTTCTTTAGAAAGAAATGGTCCTTGTAAAACGCTTGTTTCTAAATGTTCAGGGCCATTAAATGATAAATAGTAGTCTGTAAATGATTCACCTTCTATTAAAGGACAATTGAAGCCTGGGTGCGCTCCGATAGAGAAGAACATTTCTTTTGAAGTAGGATTGATAACTTCATAAGTAACATGGATATTTTGCTCGTCTAGCTCATAAGAAACGAGTAATTCAAATTCATACGGATATTTTTGTAAAGTTTCGTGATTACTAGTTACAGCGTATGTAATTTTTGTATCACTTTGTTCTTTTACCGAAAATATAAGGTCGCGCGCGAAACCGTGTTGTGTTAATGAATATGGTTTATCATCCACATAATATGTATTATCCACTAATCTACCGACAATTGGGAATAAAATAGGTGCGCGGCGTCCCCAATATGTAGGATCTCCTTGCCATAAATATTCTGTGTTGTCTTCTTTTAAGCGAAGGCTCTCTAATTCTGCGCCTTTTTCAGAGATGGAAACGATTACTTTTTCATTTTGAATTGTTGCTGTCATGAAGTGAAACCTCCTAAATCTTTCATATTCTTTATTATACGTTGTCCATTAAAAAAAAGGTAGTGGATAAGAAAGATCTATTGACGAATGGTTATCTATTGCGTACAATATAAAATTGTTGTTTAAAAACGAATCACGTGGTTCGAAACCATCCCACGTAAAAAAACTAAGGAGATTTTGTCATGAATATAAAAACATTAGTTGGTAATGGTATTTTAGCAGCATTATATATTGCTGTTTCTGCACTTATTCAGCCATTTGGCTTTACGAATGTACAATTTCGGATTTCAGAGATGTTTAATCATCTCGTTGTATTTAATAAGAAATCAATTTACGGAATTGTCTTAGGTGTATTTTTAACAAATCTCTTTTTCTCACCTATGATTGCGTATGATTTAGTATTCGGAGTAGGGCAATCTATTCTTGCACTTCTTGCTACTATTGTTTCCATGCGTTTTATTAAAGGTGTTTGGGCTCGGATGATTTTTAATACAGTTATTTTTACAATTACAATGTTTATGATCGCGATTGAACTTCATCTTGCATTTGATCTACCATTTTTATTTACATGGCTTACATGTGCAGCTGGTGAATTTGTCGTAATGGCGATTGGTATGCCTGTTATGTATTGGATTAATAAACGAGTGCAATTTCAGAGATTTATGTAAATTGTATAGAAAGAGCTGCTTGTAATATAGAGCAGCTCTTTTTGTATTTTCACTTGTGAATTTCAATTCGAATATAATACTGTGACTCTTGGTAAAATATAATAAAATAAAAATATGAAGTCTTATATAAGGGGAAATTAGTATGAAATATAAAATACATTGGATATATAAAACAAAGTCGAGTCTGCAAACAGAGTTAACAACAGATTATATGAACATAGAAGAAGCACTTCAATTTGCAATTGATTTTGAGAAAACTGGAAGAGTAAAAGAACTATTATTTTATGACGAGATGGGAGCGGAATGGACGTTAAAAGAGGTGAAGAAGCTCGGTAAACAAATAGAAGAGGAACCACAAGATATTCGTATTTACTTTGATGGGGGATATGATCTGCAAACGAAAGAGGCTGGAATTGGTATTTGTATGTATTATAAAAAAGGTCAGAAGATGTACCGTATCCGTCAGAATGCTTATATAGAAGGCATATATGATAATAATGAAGCGGAATATGCAGCGTTATTATATGGAATGAACCTACTAGAAGAATTAGGAATCAAATATGAATCGGTTACGCTTCATGGTGATTCTCAAGTTGTACTTCAGCAACTAGCTGGGGAATGGCCTTGCTATGATGAACATTTAAATCACTATTTAGATCAGATTGAACAAAAGGCAAAGCAAATGAAATTGAAGCTTGTCTGTGAGCCAGTAACAAGAAAACAAAATAAAGAAGCACATCAATTGGCTACGCAAGCATTAGAGGGAACAGTAATCGATAGCCATAAAGAAATAACGGAATAGAGAGGTGCTGGCGTTGAATAAGAAGCAGCTTATTATAGAAGTCAATGATTTATTAGAAACATACTGTGAAGGCTGTTTTTTGAAGGAACATTATCGAAAGACACATAGTAAATATTATGCTCATTCGTTTTGTATTCGCAGATGTACTGTCGGAGAAAAATTAAAAGAATATGGGGATCAATTATCATAAAAAAACATCCAGAGAGGTGACTCTGGATGTTTTTTAATGCTTAGCTTCTTGCAATTGATGCTCGCATAGACTTAATTTTTTTTCTTCGTTCATTAAAAAAGGTTCGTCTAAATCTGTTGCAACAGATTTCATTACTTCAAGTTGAGAACGTGCAGACTCGACTGCAGTTGTTGCATGTTGTAATGATTCAGGATCCATGGTAATTGTTGCAGAACCTACCATTTTTTGTGCTGTTTCTACGCGGAATTTTACTTCTTCAAAATCATTTACATGTGAACTCATTGTCCATTCCTCCTTTGTATTTTGTCACATTTCACATAGCTTTTGCTCTGCAAAAGGGAAATATACAAAGGAACGATAAAGGAGGTTACCAAATAAGGTAACCTCCTGTTATATATGGAATTAAAGTTTTACTACATTAGCTGCTTGAGGTCCACGGTTTCCTTCAACGATATCGAAAGATACTTCTTGACCTTCTTCTAAAGCTTTGTAGCCTTCGCTTTGAATAGCTGTGAAATGTACGAATACATCGTCAGCGCCTTCAATTTCGATAAATCCAAAACCTTTTTCATTGTTAAACCATTTTACTTTCCCTTGCATGTTACAATTCCTCCTAAAAAACAGTTACTTTTTCATTTAGTGGATTTCGTTTTAAATATGTGCGAATTTATAAAACTGAAAATGCTATATTCTCGAATATTCTGCTAAATGATAATTTAAATATACATGAAATGGCAGATTTTAGTCAAGTAAGCGGTTTTAAGTTTTTGTATTTTTAAATAATTTCTTATACGAGTTTTTGATGGTATAGGACAAGTTCTCTTTTTAATATGTTTAAGTGAATACTGTACATAATGAGGTGAGGAAATGAGTCACTCTTATTTATTGGATAATGAAGGAATGAAAAATAGGTTAGATATACCAAGATGGGTTTCTGAGGAGTTTAAGAATTTCTCCAATGTTGTACTGGATCCAAGCTTTCCATGTTATTTTGGTTTAACAGCTCTAAAGAAAAATGAGCTTCGTTACTCGTTTCTTTCCCATGCTGATTGGAGTCATTTACCATATACCCTGCTTTCTTTTTTAGAATTAATGAAAGAGCGTCCGGTTGTAAGACGCGGCTTTTTTCTTTTTGTAGAACCAGAACGGGAAGAACAGTCAATCGAACATTATCGGGCATATTTTTGGAGTGTATTACAATATTTACATAAGAAAGATGAACAACCATGGCCAGAAAAAATCCCTGAAAATCCAGATCATCATTTATGGGAATTTTCATTTGGTGGAGAACCCATGTTTGCGTTTGGGAATGCTCCTGCTTATAAACAAAGAAAAACGAGGTATTTAGGAAATTCACTCATTATAGGTTTTCAGCCAAGAATCATATTTGATGGATTAGAGGGAGATCGACCAAAAGGAGCGTATTCTAGGCAAATGGTTAGAGAAAGAGTGGAACAATGGGACCAGTTGCCGAAACATCCTAATATTAGCCATTATGGTGATCCGAATCATCGTGAATGGAAGCAATATTTTATTGGAGACGATATTGAACCGATTACCAGTAAATGCCCATTTCATCATAAAGTAGAGAAATGAAAGCCGTTTATAGACGGCTTTTTTGCATGTTTTGGATAAAAAAGGGCATTTTAATGATACATATTTTAAAAAAGCTAGTCTATTTTTTTTAGTGTTTTCATTAGTTAATATAAAGGGAATAGGAAAGGATAGAGCGATGTTTGGAGCGATTATACAGCAATTTATACTAGGTATTTCATTAGCTGCCCCAGTAGGACCAATTAATATTGAAATGTTAAAAAGAGGAATCGAACGTGGGTTTTGGCATGCTTGGCTTGTTGGGATCGGGGGAATGAGTGCAGATATTTTATTTATGCTTCTTATTTACTTTGGATTATCTTCTGTATTTATGTATACATATGTACAAGCGTTTATGTATTGCATAGGTTTCTTCTTATTGTTTTATTTAGGGTTTCAAAGTGTAAAACAAGGAATTTTACATTCTAATATGGAATATAAACAAGAAGAGGTAGGTGGACTTCGCCAATCCTTTATGGCGGGGTTTTTAATAGCAGTATCTAACCCATTAAATCTTGTCTTTTGGTTTGGAGTATATGGGAGTACACTGAGTTCACTGCTTACAAAAGTAACAAAACAAGAGGCCTTTTTATATAGTCTTTGCATAATTGGTGGCATTATTTTATGGAATTTAAATATTGCCTTCTCTGTTCATTTTGGACGTACATTGCTTAAGCCGAAGGCACTCGGTTATATTACAGCAGGAGCTGGTTTCATCTTAGTTGGATACTCAATTCATTTTGCGTATAAAGCTTTACAGTTGTTCATATAAGATTAAAGGGGAGATTTTTATGTATCGAACCACAGTGAATGGAAAAGAAATTATTATTACACTAGCACCCAAAATTCGAAAAGAAATAACGGATAGGGATCCTTTATATGAGGCCGTGTTTCAAACTGCTGAAAGATTACTTCAAACAAAGCAACCAACATTTGCTGTAAATCATGCGATACTGGGACTTATTATCGGAGAGGTACAGAGAGGAGAAGTAACTGTCTTTGCAGTTGAACACATTATACCAAAACAAAATATATTTGGTTCGCAAAATTTTTTCTCTACAATCGAACAACGGGCAAATTTGTAATGTAACGAGAATAACATAGATAAAAAAGAAACGGTCGTAACGATATAGTTACGGCTGTTTTTTCGAAGAAAGGGGATAGGGTGAATGAAAAGAGTATTGAAAGAGTTTTTTTTACAACATGATATTATTATTATGTTTGGAGTATTGCTTCTTTTTATCATTATTTTAAAAATGCAATTATTTACAGGGATAGCAGCTATATCGTGTCTTGCTGGTATCATTTTTTATACAGTTAATGAATATGTGACACATCGATTTTTATTTCATATGAAACCTCCTAAAAATCCATTCTTACTGAAAATGTTAAAGAGATTACATTATGATCACCATGTATATCCTGATGATTTAAAGTTATTATTTTTACCAGTGTGGTATAGCATGCCAGGGTTTGCAATTTATTTGCTTCTTTTGTACGGAGCAACAAATCATGTGACGATTACACTTTCATTTGGAATAGGAATGATTGTTATGCTGCTTGTATATGAATGGAAACATTATATAGCGCATAGACCAATTCGTCCGTTGACTCGTTTTGGTAGATGGTTAAAAAAACAACATGTTTTGCATCATTATAAAAATGAAAATTATTGGTTCGGTGTGTCGAACCCATTATATGATTTTATATTTGGAACGTATAGAGATGGAAAAGATGTTGAACTAAGTAAAACGGCACGTAATCTAGAAAAGGATATAGAAACCGAAGAGGTGCGATAAGTGGTATTTCTATTTTGAAAAAATATATTGAAAAACTAGGGAGATATGACGAAATTTGTCTATTGAAAAAACTATGCAGAAGAACTAGCGATTGTCTAAAATGAACTTAAGTTTCTGAATATTTATAAAATTTAGTCTTTGTTTGAGAGGGAGAAGGGAGAGAGGACAAATGAAACAAGATAGTTCAGCACATAAGTTACAAGATGAAGTGAATTATACAGAAGTCGTTCAGTCGGCGGAATTTCAAGCGCTGTTGGAGAAGAAGCGAAAATTTATTGTTCCAATGAGTATTTTCTTTTTAAGCTTTTTTATTACTTTGCCGCTTTTAACTTCGTATTCGAAAGTATTGAATACACCAGCGTTTGGAGATGTTACATGGGCGTGGATCTTTGCTTTCGCACAATTTGTTATGACGTGGTCGTTATGCATGATATATAGCAAAAAAGCGGAATCATTTGATAAGATGTCGCAAAAAATCTTGCAAAATATACAAAAAGGGAGGGGATAGCCTTGAATATAACAGCTTTTTCACTTTTTTTAATTATTGTTCTTGGTACGCTCGTCATTACATATTTCGCATCGAAAAAGACGAAAAATGCGAGCGAATTTTATACGGCAGGAGGGGGTTTAACTGGATGGCAAAACGGTCTGGCCATTGCGGGAGATTATATGTCAGCTGCTTCTTTTCTAGGGATTGCAGGGGCGATTGCATTAACTGGGTTTGATGGCTTCTTTTATAGTATTGGCTTTCTTGTTGCCTATTTAGTTGTATTATATCTTGTTGCTGAACCACTTAGAAATTTAGGGAAGTATACATTAGCTGATATGATTGCAGCGCGTTTTGATGCAAGAAAGGTGCGGGGAGTAGCAGCTTTAAATACGATGACAATTTCAATTTTTTATATGATCGCACAGCTTGTGGGAGCAGGAGCACTTATTAAATTATTATTAGGAATTGAATATACGACATCTGTTTTAATAGTGGGAACGTTAATGACCGTGTATGTAATTTTTGGAGGAATGACAGCGACGAGTTGGGTACAAATTGTAAAAGCTGTCTTATTAATGGCAGGGACATTTATTATTTCAGTCATTGTATTTGCAAAGTTTAATTTTAGCGTGACAGAAATGTTTGTACAGATGAAAACAGCAACACCATTGAAAGAAGCTTTTTTAAATCCAGGAGTAAAGTATAAGGATGGATTAGATACGCTTTCTTTAAATTTAGGTCTTGTTTTAGGAACAGCTGGTTTACCTCATATTCTTGTTCGTTTTTTCACTGTTCGTGATGCGAAAACAGCACGTCAGTCCGTTGTATATGCAACATGGTTAATTGGTGCGTTTTATATTATGACGATTTTCCTAGGTTTTGGTGCGGCTGCATTTGTAGGGAATGCTGCAATTATTCAGGCAAACCCAGCTGGTAATATGGCAGCACCTTTATTAGCAAAAGCGCTCGGAGGAGATTTCTTATTTGCATTCGTTTCTGCTATTGCATTTGCAACGATTTTGGCCGTTGTAGCTGGTTTAGTGTTAACAGCCGCTTCAGCTTTTGCTCACGACTTCTATAATGAAATTATTCGCCGAGGGAAATCGACAGAAAAAGAACAAGTATCTATGGCGCGTTATGCATCAATTGGTGTGGCGGTAGTATCTATTATTTTAGCGCTATTTGCTCAAACGTTAAACGTTGCATTCCTCGTGTCGTTAGCGTTTGCCGTTGCTGCGAGTGCGAACTTACCAGTTATTTTGTTTACGATTTATTGGAAACGCTTTAATACAACAGGAGCAATTTGCGGAATGGTTGTTGGCTTAGTCTCAGCTATCGCATTAGTAGCAATAAGCCCGAATGTTTGGAATCCGGAAGCTGGGAAAGCAATCTTTGTTGGGGAAGCATTATTCCCTTATACAACACCTGGAATTATTTCTATTCCACTTGGATTTTTAGCGGCATACTTGGGGACAATCTTCTCAAGTAAGAAAGAAGATGTAGCGAAATTCGATGAAATTCTTGTTAAATCTAATACAGGTCATGGGGTTAGTGACGTATCGGCGCATTAAGTAGAAACAGAGCTTTCCAATTGTTTGGAGAGCTCTTTGGTTTTGGGGGAAAATATTAGGCAGCAGTTGGTAGGATTTGTTCCGTTCATGTGGAATGAAAATAAATAGAGAAAAGTTTTATCTCATCATGGCACCAATGCAGCTTGGGAGAATATAAGTTGTTTGGGAAGGTGGAATGTATGATGAAAGCGAAACAATTAGATGGATTACTAGTAAAGGATGAGCAGTATGTATGGCATGGTATGCGGCCCTTTAGTCCAAATAGTACGATGATTGGAGCAAAAGCAGAAGGCTGCTGGGTGGAAGACATAGAAGGAAAGCGTTATTTAGATGGAATGAGTGGTCTTTGGTGTGTAAATAGTGGGTATGGAAGAAAAGAGCTTGCTGAAGCTGCATATGAACAATTACAAACATTGTCATATTTTCCGATGTCGCAATCCCATGAACCTGCAATTAAACTTGCTGAAAAGTTAAATGAATGGCTTGGAGGGGAATATGTCATTTTCTTCTCTAATAGTGGATCAGAAGCGAATGAAACTGCATTTAAAATTGCTCGTCAATATTATGCACATAAAGGTGAATCACATCGTTATAAATTTATGTCACGGTACCGTGGATATCATGGAAATACAATGGCGACGATGGCAGCAACAGGGCAAGCACAGCGCAAGTATCAATATGAACCATTTGCGTCAGGATTTTTACATGTTACACCGCCAGATTGTTACCGAATGCCTGGGATTCTATCACAAAACATTTATGATGTAGAGTGTGTGAAAGAGATTGACCGTGTTATGACGTGGGAGTTAAGTGAAACAATCGCTGGATTTATTATGGAACCAATTATTACAGGTGGTGGTATTTTGATGCCACCGCAAGATTATATGAAGGCTGTCCATGAAATCTGTCAAAAGCACGGTACTTTATTAATTAGTGATGAAGTAATTTGCGGATTTGGTCGCACTGGAAACGCGTTTGGATTTATGAATTACGATGTGAAACCTGATATTATTACAATGGCAAAAGGGATTACAAGTGCATATTTACCGTTATCTGCAACAGCGGTGAAGAAAGAAATTTATGAAGCTTTTAAAGGTAAGGGAGAATATGAATTTTTCCGGCATATTAATACGTTTGGTGGGAATCCAGCCGCTTGTGCGTTAGCGCTTAAAAACTTAGAAATTATGGAAAAGGAAAATTTAATTGAGCGTTCTGCACAAATGGGATCGCTATTACTAGAGCAATTAAAAGAAGAAATAGGAGAGCATCCACTTGTTGGAGATATTAGAGGAAAAGGGTTACTAGTTGGGATTGAGCTAGTACATGATAAAGAGACAAAAGAACCAATTGATAATGATAAAATTACAAGTGTAGTGAATGCTTGTAAAGAAAAGGGATTAATCATTGGACGGAATGGAATGACAACAGCAGGTTATAACAATGTCTTAACATTAGCACCGCCTCTTGTTATTTCAAGTGAGGAAATTGCTTTTGTTGTTGGAACATTGAAGACAGCGATGGAATATATTTCATAATAAAAAGCAAGCCGTTATTTGGCTTGCTTTTTATTCGTGCTGTGATTGATGATTCATGCACTTTGCTTTAATTGTTTATCTTTAACACCGAAAGAATATTTCAACATTGGCGGTGTAATCATTGTTGTTAAAATAACGACGATTACAATTGCTGTAAAGTAATCTTGTGCTAGTAACCCAGAAGTAAGCCCCTGTCCTGCGATGATAAGAGCAACTTCACCTCGGGAAATCATACCAGATCCGATAATTGTAGATGATTGAAAATCAAAGCCTGTCATTCGTGCTCCAAATCCGCAACCAATTAGCTTTGTTAATACAGCAATTACCGTTAAAGCTACGATAAACCACATTTTATCTCCAATACCTGAAAAGGTAATGTTCATACCGATACTTACAAAGAAAATTGGGACGAACATTGCATAAGCAATCGGTTCTACTTTCTTTTCTACTTCATGTTTATAATCCGTTTGTGAAATCGCAATACCTGCTGCAAATGCCCCGATAATACCAGCGATTCCTAATAGTTCACCAAAATATGCAAAAGCGAAACAAATAATAAGAGCCGCACTAATAATAGACTCTGATACGCGCAGTGGTGATAACCAACGCATAATCATGGGAACACCTTTCCAGCCGATTAGGATGATAGCAACAAAAAAGACGATCTTTTTCAAAATAATCATCGTTAAGCTCACATCACCTGAACCTAAGAAACTCATGGCAAATGCTAGTAGAATCACAACAAGAATATCATCAAATACAGCGGCGCCTAACATCGTTGTACTTTCACGCGTCTTCATTTTTCCTAAATCACGAAGTGTTTGTACAGAAATACTAACACTTGTTGCGCAGAGAAGTAATCCTAAAAAGACCGCATTAGCTTGTTCCATTCCCATTACAATACCTGCAACGTAACCACCTACAAATGGAAGAACGATACCACCAACAGCAACAGCTAAAGAGGAATTACGATTTTCATTTAGTTCTTTTAAATCTGTTTCTAGACCGGCCATGAACATAAGGAGAATAACACCTACTTGGCTTAACTGTGTGAGTAAATCTGAATTGTCGATCAATCCTAATACAGCAGGACCGACAATAATACCGACAATTAATTTTCCAAGTACGGAAGGTTGACCTAGTCTGACGCTAATGTCACCGGCAATTTTTGTACTTAATAAAATTAATGCAATTTGAAAGAAAAATTCCATCTCATTTCTCCTTTTTCGTGTTTGTCTTTATCATACGATTTCTCGGGATTTGCTTAATGTAAAATATGTAATACACATTAAACAAGAGGTCTTTATACAGGTTCTTTTGAACTTGTAATTTGAACTTGTAATAAATATATAATAAAGTTCAAGAAAAATCAACGTTAAATAGCAGATTTTCATTGCGGAAGATTCATTTTGAATAAGGAATATATGTCTATATAATGAAGAGATAGAAAAGAAAAAATGATTTGAAAGAAACGGAGTAAGAAATATGTTATTGAATCAACGTTTTACAATTGGCGAAATGGCAAAAATGCATAATATTGCGGAATCAACGTTACGTTATTACGATGAAAAAGGCATTTTTCACCCAGCAATTGTTGATCCGCAAACGAACTATAGATACTATACAATTGATCAATTTTCCCTGTTAGATACTATTAAATTTTTACGGCAATTAAATATTTCTTTAAAAGAAATTAAAGTCTATATTGATGAGAGAAATCCATCTTATGCGTTGAATCTACTGGAAAAGCAACAAGAACTGATGTTGAAGAAGCAAAGAGAAATTGAATATGCATTGGCGAAAATAAATCATAAAACTGAAATGCTGAAAGAAGCTACTGCTTCAAAAGCGAATGATGTGACATTTAAACACATACAAAAGAGAACAATTACAGCGCTATCTATTGTGCCCAATATAACAGATGATATGTTTGAGTATTATATCCATTCACTTCAAAAAAATATGAAACAAATAGATGATAGCTTATTTTCGGGGGATATTGGGGTGACAGTGTCAAAAGAAGGATTGCTTCGAAATGAATTTCAAGCATATAACAGTGTTTTTATTCTTCTTGATTACATGCCGTTTCAAATTACTACTTCAGATGAAATTAAAGAAGGGATGTTTGCTTGCTCCTATCACCACGGACCGTATGAAGAAACAGATGGAACTTATAAAAAACTACTATGGAATATTGAAGAAAAAGGATACGAAATAATAGGGGATGCGATAGAACTTGCTTTAATTGACTGGTCTGTCACGGAAAATCCAAAAGAACAAGTAACAGAGATTCAAATTCCAGTAGTAAAGAGAAGGTAAAATGCATAATGAAATCCAATTTATCCCGATTCGTGAAGGCTAATAATCAGTGGAGGAGGAAGAAAACCCTCATTGATTAAAGTTTCACTTTATAATTCTTTCTTGACCTTCAAGTTACTTGAAGGTTTACACTGTGGAAAGAGAATTGTAAAGGAGCATTTTGTTATGGAAACAACGGAGAAATTAAGAGAAACACCAATAAAAAGTTTATTTATATCGTATTTAATACCAGCGGTTCTCGGAATGGTATTAATGTCTGTGAATATTGTAATTGATGCCGTGATGATTAGCCGCGGTGTTGGAGCAAATGGATTAGCAGGAGTGAATGTTGCTGTACCGGCTTTTTCCATCTTCTTCTCTATATCATTGTGGATTGGAATGGGCGGGGCTACATTATACTCCATTGCGTTAGGAGAAAATAAAATCGAGCGAGCGCGATCTATTTTTACACAATCAATGATAGTAGCCGTTGTAATTGTAGGTATATTAATGGCTATTTGTTTATGGAGAATAGAAGATTTAGCGTATTTATTTGGAGCGAATGAAGTAATTTTGCCGTACGCATTAGACTATTTAACGGTATTATTAACATTTGGAATGATATATGTGTTAGAAAATATTTTAAGTACATTTATCCGTAACGATGGAAATCCCAATTTAGCGATGGCGGGTCTTATTGTAACGGCGTTATTAAATATCGTCTTTGACTATATTTTTATCTTTATATTTGGCTGGGGTGTAACAGGAGCAGCAGCAGCGACGATTCTTTCAGCTGCAATTGGTTTTCTTGTTTTGTTAAGTCATTTCTTTAGAAAAAGTAGTATTTTAAAATGGACGAAATTTCATTTTGAATGGGAGACAGTGAAACAAATCATGGTGATTGGTTTTCCAAGTTTCACTACCGAAATAACGGTAGCAATTGTAACAATTGGATTTAATATAGCCTTTATTCAATATGCAGGGGAATTAGGTGTTGCCTCATACGCGATGGTAAACAGTATTCACTCTATGACGCTTTTGCTGTTCTTTGGGGTTGGAGCAGCCCTGCAACCTATTGCAAGCTTCCATTACGGGGCGAATTTACCTGAACGGTTGAAAGAAGGACTACAAATTGCAGTAAAGACAGCTATTGCACTTGGATGTGTAGCCATTGTAATAGGACTATTCTTTGGGAAATATATTATCGGTTTATTTGATGTTCAGTCGAAAGAATTACTCAAGCTAACAGTAACGGGAATCAGTCTTTTCTTTATTCAATATGTATTTTTAGGATATAACATCGTGTACGGAGAATATTTTCAGTCAGTAAGACAAACAACAAAATCAGTTTTTATTATTTTAAGTCGTGGATTATTATTTATTATTCCACTACTTTGGATGATGCCGAAACTGTTTGGAGTGAATGGAATTTGGCTTGTAATGCCGGCTGCAGAATTATTAACAGCGATTATTGTATTTGGAATGAATCGTATTGTTCATCCTGTATCTGTACGGAATATAAACAGAGAACATGTAGTATGATAGAAATCCCCTTAGTAAATTAAGGGGATTTCTTATGTTTTAGGCTAATTGCAAAAGAACCGTCAGTTTCTTGAACAGAAGCCAATGCAATATTTTTTATGTCTGCAAGTCCTTTTTCTAATAGCTCTTTACGGAGCCATTTTTCATTTTTATGAATTAGTTTTAAATTATCATATTGAATCTGTGAATCAACGATAAGGGCGATTGGTAGACCAGCATATGTAACATCCATATTCATATCTTTAGGAGTGAGAGGAATAAGTTCTCTTTTAGGTAAAATGCTAATTGCACCATTTGCCTCTAAAATCGCATATTCGATTTCATGTACGCTAGGATATCCCGCTACTCTAAGATTAGAAAGCAATTCAGCTATTGGATATCTGCTTTGTTTTAAGTTTTCGAATAGAATATTTCCATGTTTAATTAAAATCGTAGGCTGACCAAGGATAAAACGATTGAGTTTATTTAGTAGACTAAGTTTTGTAATGAACAGGTGAAGACATGTAATAACGATCATGCCAACAATACTTTGCCCACTCCCATCGACTGGTATCGCTTGAAATGCTAAGTAAGATAAAAAAATAATGGCGCCAAAATCATGTGGTGTAAGCTGTGCCAATGCTGATTTTCCTAATAGCTTAATCGCTATAATAAATAGTAAAAAAAAGAATGTTACATTACATAAAAAAGCAATCAATGGTCGCACCTCTTATATAAAAATTGTGCTGTAAATCGTGTATACGTTACTCAATATTCCCATAACTATTATAAATATTACCTTTTAAGGATAAATAAAGGTAATTTGGAAAGTTGAGATGTACAAATAAATAATTGAATAATATGATGAGAATATAGAGAAAAATAGGAGTATGTGTAGATGTTAAAGAAGAAAAAAATGATTAAGTATAGCTTAATGTTAATTATGATCGTAGTAGGTTATATGAGTATTTTACAATATAACATATATAAGCATGGTCATATGAAAGCACCAGATGATGCAGACTACATGATCCTTTTAGGGGCAAAGGTGAAAGGGAGCAAGCCTTCATATTCTTTACAATATCGAATAGATAAAGCAGCGGAATATTTAAAAACACATGAACAAACAATCGTTATTGTATCTGGTGGTAAAGGAAAAGGTGAAAATATTTCGGAAGCGCTAGCTATGAAACAAGGATTAATGAAACAAAATATTGCAAAGCAAAGAATTATTATGGAAGATCGTTCAACAAATACCGATGAGAATATTGAATTTTCAAAGGCACTTATTCCAGAAAATAAGAAAAAAGGGCTGATTGTCACAAATGATTTTCATATGTTTCGGGCTAAAAAAATTGCTGAGAAACAAGGGTTAAAGATAGAGGGTCTTTCTGCAAAAACACCTAAACCGATTATCGTTCAGTCAAATATAAGGGAATATTTTGCGATTACACAGTATTGGTTAACGAATCGAATATAGTGATGAATCTTACAAAAATGTAATATGTGTGAAAGGTAAAGCGATAGTTTCTAAAGTAGTTACATGACATAATAAAGGTAACAAAAACAACGAAACTTTAGAGGTGAATCGTATGAAAGGCAATAATATTTTATCTTCTCTTTGTTACTTTAGTATTTTCTTTGCACCATTCTTATTACCAATTATCGTCTACTTTATTGCGGAAGATGATGTGAAATATCATGCGAAAAAAGCATTATGGACACATATATTCCCATATGCGATTTTGTTTGGTGGATTAGCAATTGCAGGTGGATTCGGTTTAAGTTTTGGACAATCAACAAGCGTTGGAATTGGAGTAATTGTGACGTATGTAACTTTTGCAGTTGTAGCAATTTATTACTTCATTTGGAATATTGTCAAAGGTGTTAAAGTGTTGAAAACAGCTTAATATAAAAGGATCAATCGCAAAGATTGGTCCTTTTTACATATCATCTCCCGGTGAGCATATCTTTTGTATGTAGAAAAAGAATGTGTTACTTATTGAGTATTCAGATTATAAAGGTGGGGAAAAATATGAATGAAATGATACATAGAATGGAGCAACACACATCAGTCCGTAAATATAAGCAGGAACCAATTTCGAAAAGTGTAGTTGAAAGAATGGTACAAGCAGCACAGCATGCCGCATCATCACATTTTGTTCAGGCATATTCCGTTATGTATGTGACAGATGAAAAGTTAAAAGCGCAATTAGCAGAGTTGTCAGGTAATCGTCATGTGAAAGAGTGCGCAGCATTTTTTGTTTGTTGTGCAGATTTCAAGCGCTTGGAAAAAGCGTGTGAGAAACATGGAACAGAGATCAAGCATGATAGCACCGAGGACTTTATTGTATCCACAGTAGATGCATCGCTATTTGCGCAAAACTTAGCACTTGCTGCAGAATCACTTGGATATGGCATTTGTTATATTGGAGGAATTCGTAACAATCCAGAAGAAGTGAGTAACTTGCTTCATCTACCAGATAAAGTGTATCCAGTGTTTGGAATGACAGTTGGAGTACCGGATGAAAGCCATGCAGTAAAACCACGTTTACCAGTCGCAGCGATCTTACATGAAAATGTATATGATGAGAAGAAATATGATGAATTACTAGAAGAATATGATCAAACAACGAATGAATATTACAAGGCACGATCTACGAATCAAAAAGATGTGACATGGACCGAATCAATGAGTGTTTTCATGTCAAAAGAGAAACGGATGCATATGAAGGGATTTTTGAGTGAAAAAGGGTTTAATAAAAGATAAAGGATAAACAAATCTGCATTAGCAGGTTTGTTTTTTTACTTAAGGATGTGTCTTGGAAAAACAGTGAAGAAATAGAAGGTATTACCCTTTCTTTTCCAGAAGATAGAAAGTTATTGCTGGGATTCATAGATTGTACAGTAGGTGATGAAACGTAAGCTCTGATAAATAGGAAAGGAAAGAAAAAAAGATGATATACGAATTGCAGAAAGACCAGTTTATGAATTGTAACCACCTTCTACAAAAGGAAAGGCAAATTGAAGTGCAAGCTATTATTGAAGGAAATAATTCGGGCCGAGTATTTGTTGACAATGTGACTAAACCACGTTCTGGTCTAGTATGGCTTGGAAATTTAGACGGTTTTGTATTTATTGGTGACGCAAATAATAAAATGTTTAACCTTGATATAAAAAAGGTTTTAAGTGAACAAATTGCACAAGAAGCAGCCCGGCTGGATTTGAAGTGGTTTGAAGGTTTTGGTTATCAAGTAGGATGGGATCGTACAATTGGAGAAATATTGTGTGAACAAGCATACGAAGAATCCAATCAAAAAGTATACAAGTTATATGAAGATACATACAAAAGATACAATGAACCAATCATTGATGAGGCATATACAGTATTAAAAATAACGAAGGAGAATATAGCAGCATACGCTATGCTTGAGCAATCATTTTTTGTTTCACAAATTATATCGTTTTGGAATTCGGTGGAATCATTTTTGGGAAAAGGAATTGGGTATGTGATTTTGCATGAAAATCAAGTAGTGAGTCTTTGTTTTTCAGGATTTGTAAGTGAAAATACGCATACGGCAAATATTGAGACAGTTTTGGAACATCGAGGGAAAAATCTAGCAAAGAAAGTTGCACATGCATTTGTCAGGGAATGTTTCAAACAAGGTTGTGTACCCTATTGGGACTGTATGGAAGTGAATAAACCTTCAATTGCTGTAGCAGAGAGCTTAGGTTTTATAAACATTTTTAATTACATTGTATATGAGTATCAATTTTAATTCGATTAAAGAGAATAAGAAATGCCCCAAATAAAAAAGAATGTATCAGTTCTTTTTATGTTTGGGGTATTTTTTGTTACGCTGTATATGGAATTTTTAACATGAATTAAAAAAATTTACAAAAGTGATAGAAAAAGAGAATGAAATACCAATAGTAAGTAAACGCAGCTGTTGAAGTAAGTAAGAGAGGAAGGCGCATATGATGTTTAAATCTGAAACAGATTTAATTATAGGTATGAAAAGCAGAAATCAAGATGTTTTAAAAGAAGTAATTGATCAATATGGAAAGCTGATTTTTTATATTATTCACAAAACACTTTGTACACCTCATGAAAAACGATATATAGACGATTGTTATAACGATGTGTTTACAATTGTTTGGTTTAATATTGATCAATTTGATCTAGAAAAAGGAAATTTAAAATCGTGGATGATCGGTATTACGAAGTTAAAGGCACTTGAATATAGGAAAAGGGCCTTGAAGGAAAGTGTGACTGCAAAAGAGTTTGAATGGGAACAGGGAATTCGTGATTCTTATGAAACGGAAGCAGAAGAGGAAATTATGACGATTGTAAAAGATTTAAATGAAAAAGATCGATATATCTTTTTAAAGAGGTATATAGATGGTTATTCGATTGAAGAAATATCAAAGGAGTTACAAGTTACAGCAAGCTATATATATAATCGCATTTCTAGAGGGAAGAAGAAAATTCAAAAGTTATGGAAAGGTGGAATATAACATGGATAAAAGAATGTTATCGATGTTAAATGAACTGCAATATTCAGAAGAAGAGATTGCGCAACTTGAAAAAGAAGCAAAGCGTACTATAGAGATAGATAAGTATTATGTAAGAAATGGAGCATTGTTAAGAAAATTAATACTTCAAACGTTAGAAAAAACGATTCGGGATGAATTAAAAAAAGGTGAAGAAATAGAAAAAGAGTTGCTCGTTGAAGAAGGTGGAATTGTAAATTATAAAGTGATACCGAATATTATGACTGCTGGAGCTGTCTTCTATTATTATGTGGTGTTAACAAATAAAAGGTTATTATTAAAAGGATTAGATTGTTATTATAAACAGGTTAATGAGCATGAGATTCCGTTAGATACGATTGATGAGATATCACAGAAGGAAGAAGAGCCAAATGTATACGGAATTAAGGTGGAAAAAACATATATCAGATTAGGTAGTAAGGAAAAGTGGGAAGAGTTACACGAAATGATGTTGCTATTGAAAGAAATGGGAATCAATAAAGGGAAATATAATGATTTTGAAAAAAAGTTTTTGATTGGTTTGACAATTTTTATTGTAGTAACGCAAGGACTTCTGTTGATGAAATATATTTTGTAAGCAAAGCGGATTTGTGTAAAGCCGCTTTGCTTCATATTTTAAAAGGTGAAGAATTTTAATACGGATTGCATTTGAAATCAACTTTCCTTTCATAAATAGGATCGTGACAGTGTAGCCCATTCTGCTAAAGAAAGTTTCTCTGTAATATGCTTTAATCCATTGGGAACTTTAACGAAACTAATAAACTCAATACTATTATCGTCTGGATCTTTAAAATATACAGAAGCATTGCCTTGGCCGGGGCGAACAAAAGGTTCAATAGTATTTCGATTACCAAATGGAACAGGATCGATGTTTCTGTCTTGAAGCCATTGAATGGATGCATGAAGAAACTCAAAATCTACTTGAAACGCAATATGGCGAAGAGAAGGATGATACGGAGTTTTATATTCTTCTCCTTCCCAAAGACCGAGCCAACTTTGTTCTTCTACAATCCAAAGGAAAGCGGTAGTCTCATATCTTTTATATAATTTTAAACCTAATGATTCATAAAATGGTATAGATATGTCTAGATTACGAACGGGTAAGTGAGCTTCGTATAATCCTTTAATCATAAAATAATACCTTCTTTCTTCTGTTTTGTATTTTATTGTAATGTATATATTCCTACAATGAATCGATAAAAAGGGCGGGGGATAGCTCATACGAAAGTATGAAAAAACAGCTCATCATAGATGAGCTGTTACTGTTTACACGCCTCGACATCAATGCCGGCAGCGATTAATTTTTTTTCGCCTTCTTGTTCAATTATTTTTTGTAATTTTGATAAGAAGGAGTCAAAGTCTGTATGTTTTGCCACTTGGAATGTCATTTTATGTTCGATAGGAAGCCACGTATCGATGTCGGCTTCGTTATGCTGAATTTTCACTTCTAGTTTATCCAGCGCATTTGCAACTTTCGCTTCGTACGTTTCTTTTGCTTCAAACTCCATCCATAAATCATATAGTTCATCCCCAAGAGGCCCTGCTAACGTATGTTTAATATTTAAAATAGCTTTTTGTTCATTTTCTTGTTTTTGCAATTGTAGTTGTTCACTATTCATTGTATCAAAAGCAGGAATATCTCCAGCTTCTGCTTCCACTAGGTCATGGATAATCACCATTTTTAATAGTTTTTCCATGTTTACTTTTTCATCTAAATAAGGCTGAACTAAAACAGCCATAAGCGACATACGCCACGTATGTTCGGCAACACTTTCTTGGCGACCGTTCGACAGCCAACTGTGTCTCATTTCATATTTCAGTTTTTCTGCTAGTGCAATGACTTTTAAAATGTTATGTTCCATCTAAATCCCCCTCACATTACTATAAATTAATCTTAATATAAAAATAGAATGTGTCAATTTTATGTGAATTTGACGGATAATTTAGAAATATTGTAAAATATTTTTATAATATTCTTTATTTTAATAAAAAATAAGTAGAATATAAAAATTGTAAATGATGAGAAGGGTGGGGGTATCATGTATCAAAAAACAGCAATTCATGTACTGAGCCTTTTGAAAAATATAGAAAATGAAAGAAGAAACATGCAGGAAGTTCAAGAAGAGTGTAGGAAAATAGAGAAGCAATTCCATGTAACATATGATGAGTTAATGAATTTATATACTAAAATGGCCGCCTTTCAAAGAGATATTGAAAAAATAGGCGGCATATTAGTATATGAGCATTCACCAATTATGTGGTTAAAATCGGAGCTGGACTTATTATATGCTACGTATCAGTTTTGTCAGCGTTACGATTTAAATATTGCAGATACTTCAAAGGCGATTAGTAAAGAGGGTTTACAGTTGTTTCCGAAAACAGAAAGTCAACTGCAGAATACGTACTATAAACTAAAAAAACAAGAAATACCACTTGAAAATATAAAAAAAGGAAAACCTGGGCGTAAAAGAAGAACTGGATTAGGAAAGGATGTTGATGAGAACAGGGATGACACAAAGGGTATGGTGGCTCATTTTGAAAAGACAGAAAATAACTTAGTTACGATATTATCAGGGATTGTCGATAATTTTGAAACAATTGGTGCACAAGGGGGAAAACAAGAACTATATCAATTTATGGAAGGGATTTATAAGCTCTCTAGCATGGCAGCCGGACGTGTGAAAGAAGATCATGAACAAGGTTTACACCAAGAACTTCAAAATCTTCGTGCTGAAAATGAGAAATTAAGGTATGAAAAAGAGGAACTTATTTCTAGTATGAGAAAAATGACAAATGAAATGAACCATTTTATTGAGAGTTCTGATATTGATCAAATTCGAACTTTACCGTCTTTTGTGAATGTATGTAAACAATATCTGGAGAAAAATAAAATTCATCATAAAAAAATAGATACAAGAGGACAAGTAATATCTATGAAACAATGAGAGGCTACTTTCTATTGGATTGTAAGAAGCTGATAGGAAGCAGCTTTTGATTTCTTTTGTTAAATGATAATGCGATGTTACATATGAAGAGGGGAGTTTATAGGTAACAACATTTAGTTCACGTTGTAACAGGTACACGCTTGATGCACGAAACGAAGGGGGAAGTGTGATGGTAAGGGCTGAAGTACAGATGACAATCAATGAGAATGAAACATTTCAGCAAGGAGTGAAAGACTGTTTACCGACTGTATTAGGGTATTTAAGTATTGGTATCGCAGCGGGTGTAATTGAAAAAACAGCGGGGTTTTCATTAGCAGAAATCGCGTTAATGTCTACTTTGATTTATGCTGGTTCCTCACAATTTATACTTGCTGGTATGTTTGCGGCGGGAGCACCTGCTTCTGCAATTATTTTCACTGTATTTTTTGTTAATTTACGTCATCTGTTAATGAGTGCTGCACTTGCTCCGTATTTAACGAAAGTCCCTTTTGTGAAAAATATGATCATTGGTTCGCAAATTACAGATGAAACATTTGGTCTTGCAGTTCAGCAAGCTTCAAAAAAGAAATATTTAAGTGAAAGCTGGATGCTCGGTTTAAATGTGACCGCATATTTAAATTGGATTATTGCAAATGTCTTAGGAGGTATTTTTGGTGAGTGGATACCAAATCCTCATACGTATGGTATGGATTATGCATTACCAGCTATGTTTATTGGATTATTTGTGCTGCAGTTAATGAGTAGTCATCCAAAATTAGCAATTCATCTTAGTGTTGGGATTGTGGCAATGGTAATCGCATATAGCATACATTTCTTCGTTCCAGCAAGCATCGCAGTAATATTTGCGACACTTACAGCAGCGACAATAGGGGTGGTGATTGAAAAGTGGAAGTAAGAATAGATGTGTTATTACTCCTAATTGGAGCAGGGATCGTTACGTTAATTCCGCGCCTATTACCGCTCATTGTATTTAGTAAAATACAGATTCCAGATTGGGGTTTAAAATGGTTAAGTTATATACCAATTGCAATACTCGCAGCCCTTCTTGCTGAAGTGCTCTTTATGAAGAAAACGATGCAATGGGATTATATAATCGCAGCAATTCCGACATTTCTTGTTGCTATCTATACACGTAGCTTATTAGGAACGGTGCTAACTGGAGTGATTGTGATTATTTTGTTACGTTTGTTTTTATAACAAGGATTCAGCCTATCGTCTATCGAAAAATGTAGTATCGTGATTTGAAAAGGGGTGGTGTTATGATCATTTTAACAATAGGTGTTATTCTATTTACGTTGTTTATCTTCTTCCTCGTTGGTCTACTTACTTTTACAATGCTTGTGAATAAAGCAACTCCGCAAATTTATTATACACCTTGTGATTCTATAACAATGCAATCCCGTAAAAAAGCGAGAGGAAAGAGAAGTTGATTGTAGGCTTTTCTTTCTTTTTTTATTTATTTGATTTTTCTGTATAATTGAGTTAGTTATCTAACTAACTCATAAGTAGGAGGAGAGTAAAATGGCAAAACCGAATGTTGTAAATAAGCAACAATTATTGCGAGCTGCAAAAGAGATGATTGCTGAGCAAGGTATGGAAAAACTAACGTTAAAGGCAGTTGCAGAAAGAGCTAATGTTACACAAGGGACTGTATATTATCATTTTAAAACGAAAGAACAATTGCTACTTGAAGTAACGGAGTCATTTTGTAAGTCATCTTGGTCACAAGTTGAAACGGATTTTTCGGTGGAAAAAGCGTTACATTCTGCTAAAAGTAGATGCACGCAAGATTCTATGTACCATCATTTGTTTTTTCAATTAGTAGCAAGCGGATTGCAAAACGAAGTGATAAAAGAAAGACTTGGTGAATTGCTCCATTACGAAAATCAAGAATTACAAAAGGGGCTAGTGCAAGTATGGGGAGAGACATCGCCAATTGAAGAAATCTCAAATGAAACTTGGAGTGTTATGTGTAATGCATTAATAGACGGATTAGCATTGCAAGCATTATTTAATTCCGCGTTTAGTGCAGCAGAAATGTACAGTGACTTGGTGCTGTTTATGGAAAAGGTAGTACCCTTGCAGGGAGGGACAGCAAATAATGAAAAATAAATTGTGGATTACTATTTTGTTGTCTATAGGTATATGGTTTGCAGCGTCAACCTTTTTTTACGTATTTGGAGCGACTGTTTTAGTAGAAATATCCGCACCTTCATTTATGAATAGGCTCCTTCTTCTAGAAATCGGTACGGCATTATCTTTATACATCGTAATGTGGTTGTATCGAAAAATAGATTCATCGCGATATGCTCTCATAAAATTAGGGATTTTCGGCACCGGAATCGGATTGTTTTTAGATACTTTCCTTCTCTATTATTCTTCTAGCATTTTTCCAACACTTTCATCACAGCAAATTTTAACTTTCACAATTTGGATGGTAATCGCGTATGCACTCTATCTATTTATTCCTGTTTGGATGGAACGTGATAATTTTTAAGCTACATACATGGACGATTCTATAAAAAAGGAGCTGATTCTAAAAGTTCAGCTCCTGTAAACCAAACTCACATTTTCGAAATTCCTTGTAATAGCACACCAAAAAGTAAGCTAATGAAAGAAAAAGCGCCGACCGACACAGAAATAATGCGGTTGTTTTTCCATTCTTTTGTGAAAACCATAAATCCTAAAATACAAAGAAAATACCAGATTGGTAGAAAAATAAAGTCGCTTATATAGTCGGGAAGTAAGGCATAAAAACTAGTCAAAACTAAAATCCAATGTCCAAGAAATAAAGTTATAACGATAAAGGAATGTCGATAAGGACGGTTTACATATTTTTGATTTTTAAGAGTGATGAAAATGAAAGCTAATGTTATAAGAATGATTAGAAAGACGAAAGGAAGTAAAAGCAATGTAAATGCCATATGAAAGCTCCTTTAATGCATTTGTTTCAGTATGTTTTTTTGAAGAAATATATCTATCGTTTCGTATGTTTGTTTTGTAGATTCTTCATTATATTTTACAGTGTAAGGATCTAGAAATCCATGATCTCCGGTCATTTGCTTTATATGTAGAAGAGGATTATTTTGTTTTTGCAATGTTGTAATAAGGGAAGAAACGGAACAGTTCATTTCTGTTTCTGGAAAAATTAAAAGAGTAGGACATGTAGGAATCATATAAGGATAGTCTCGTATGCGAGAGCCATAGCAGCCAATAATAAAATGAACGTTTGGATTGTTGCTACATAGCCACGAGATAGTTGCGCCAACGCTAAAGCCTATGAGTCCAATATATGGGTAGTTGTTTGAAAGCTGTATAATCATTTCTTCAATTTTTTCTTTTCCATATTGGAATCCAACATTTTGCATAAAATAAGAGTAAGCTTTTTGTTCATCATCATAAGGAAAAGGAGCATTTAATTGTAAAAGGTTTGGGCAGAAGACATCGATATGTTGGGAAGAGAATGTAGTAACGACATCTTGCATATGCTCGTTTACTCCATATATCTCGTGTACAACAATAAGGGCTACTTTTTGATTCATACGTTACATCCCTTTCCTATGAAAATCATATTCTTTTTCAACAAGGCAGATTCGCATATGGAATTGTTCATACCATTGTTCGCGTCCTCTTTGTCTTGCGATAGTATGTGCTGCATTTTCTCGCCATCGTTTAATTGCTTCAAGTGACTCCCAATATGAAATTGTAATACCAAGACCGAATGTATCCCGTACGCTTTCAACGTCTATAAATCCAGGTTGCTCTTTAGCGAGCTTTTCCATTTCTTCAGCAACTTCGCCATAATCAGTCGTGTCTTGTGAAAGCTGAGAAGTGAATATAACTGCGTAGTAAGGAGCGTTGTTTCGTTTTTTTATAGACATAGGATCCTCCTCTAAAAATATATTTACGAATTATATTGTATCATAAGGATAGCAGAGTGGATGATGTTATCGAGAAGCAACAATTTTTATAGATTAGTTTGTATGACCTATATGTGTTTCAAGTTTTTGCTAGTAAAAAAGACAGACCTCTTAGAGATGGAGGTCTGTCCAAAAATAAATAGAATTAATCCATAGACACAAGTTTATTGGAAGTTGATGGTGTTTCATTTTTTATTTGATTATTATTATGAATCATTGGGCCATATGTTTTGACAAAACTATAATTGTAAGGGCTTCCGTTTTTGTTTACACCTGCATCCCAGTTCACAGACCAAGTCATTAAGCCTTTAATTGGATTTCCATCTGCTTTTAAACGTGCCAATGCATTTTGAACAGCTTGTGGTTCTTTTACATAGCCATTAGCTGCGGCGTCATTATTAGAAGGGATACCAAGAACTAACTTATTTGCTGGAATTTGAACAAATCCAGTTCCATGAATGATAGAGTGGGCCATCGTATATAAGAATTCTTCCTTCACAGCGTCATTATTTTGGGCAAGCCATTTTCCATTTGCTGCTGTAACACCATCTCCGCCTTGATTGTATAGTTGTGGATTAATAAAGTCATAGTATCCTTCTAGTGATGTAACGTAAGGGACATAACTACTTGCTGTTCTTAAATATGGAAACTCTGGAGCCATTGTAATTATAAAATTTTGTCCTTTTGCCCGGTAATGATTTTTAACTATTTTTAATGCTGCGGGAATAACAGTTTGATTATCTCCCGCTGTAATAGCGTTTTGTTCTAAATCAATGTCTAAACCGTCGAATCCATAAGTTTCTACGAGGCGAATAATTTCATTAGCAAGGGCCTGCTCGTCTCCTTTTTTTAGCTCAATGTGAGCATCTGCACCTCCTAATGCAATTAAAACCGCGCGACCTTGTTCATTTAGTTTACCTACTTCTGTACGAAATTCCGTATCTGACATGTTGTATGGCTTGAAAGTTGGAATGCGGTCATTTGTATTCGCCTTCATAAAAGATACATCAACGATATTATAGTCACTTGGAATATTTGCTAAGGTTAATTTTCCAGAGGTACCTTGCTGATACCCATCGTGATTCCCTTCCCAATTATGCCAATAACCAACTAGAACATTTTTATTTTCTATAGATGGCATGCTTGAGGAAGCATCAATTTCTTGTGCATGTGAGATAGATGGTTGCATAATCGTTTCAATTCCTGCTGCTATAATGCTTAAAGTTAATGAGATTTTTAAACTACTAGAAAGAAATTTTTTCTTTTTCATATATTTACCTCCTTTTGATAACAACGAAAAACATGAATTTTTTTATATTAATAGTTTTTCTTTTCTGAGCTGGTTTCAGTATCTTGTAGAGAGATAGGTGAGGTTGTATAGATGTAATAACTAGCGTGATTTTATCATAATACATTACGGATGGATTTTTAATATAAAAACAAAAAAAATCGATAATTTTATGTTGAGAAAATTTAGAATGTTCATAATATCTTGTTCGTATCAATCAGTACAAATGGTAATTTGAATGGAAATAACTCAAGAGAGAAGAGAATTGTAGAGTTCTAGAGGATCTATTTCATGTTATGTATGTTAGAAAAAGTAAGTGGGAACATATTTATGATGAGTCAAGATGTTATAATTAGTTTATATATATGATTTAAAAGATGTATGTTGCGAAGAAAAATATAAGAAATCCCACTTCAAATAAAACTGAAGTGGGATTTCTTATATTTCCTCCAGGCTATGAACTGGGACGGTTAATTCACGATCTGGGTTTGTTACTTCATATATTCGGGCGGTTTCATTGCTTTCATCGACATGTTGAATCATAACTGGCATGCCTTGAAAACTGACATGTGCTTGTTCTGATGACTCGGAAAGCTCTTTTGCACGTTGTACATTCATTTTACATTCCTCCCATCATTATTATTTTTGCTAAAAAGGAGGAATAATATACCAGTTTGAGATGAGTTTAAAGTTTTTGTATCATTTGTAATGTTTCTTTAATAAACACAGTAAATGTCGAAGTAGGGAACTCTTGTATCGCATGAAAGGCTTCCATTGCTTCTTGAAGTGCTTTTTGTTTATTCTTGAGCTCCATATAACAAAGGGCACGGTAAGCTCCCCCGGTTATAACCCACGCTTGATCTAGCGGATGAAGCATGTAATCTGGAATTTTCGCTTGTTTTAAGGTTTCTAATGCCTCTTTATATTGTTTAAGGCCATATAAGGCTTTTCCTTTTTCTACGTAATAAAGCCCACTTTCTATAAATGTTGGCTCGTTCTGGAGTTTTTGTCTAAATTGCTTTAGATGTTCTAAGGCTAAAGTATACTCATTCACTATTGTGTTATAATAATAAGCTTTTAATATATCTATATTTGCAATGGATATCGTCTCTTCTGTAAAAATAGCAAATTGCTCTGATTTATTTATATAGTGTAAATATTTATCTTTATCAGCTACTAATACCTTTTGATAAGAAAGAATTCGATATAATTCACCTGTTTTATAATAGACTTGATGTTTTTTTGAGAATTCCAATGCTTGTAAACTAACCTTTTCACAGTCCTCATAATTACCGTATGCGAGTAAAACGATTGATTCAAATAAGAACAGTTCTATTTGTATAATAAGGTCCATTTCCAATTGTTTTGCTTCATACTCTTTTCGAATAGATGCAAGAAGTTCTAGACATTCTTCATATTTTTTTCGTGTAAATAATATATTACAGAGCATTAAACTTGTTTGTGTACTTTCACGATATAAAGCATATTTTTGAAAAATTGCCCCAGCTTTTTCAATATAAGAATATATGTTGTAATCTTTTATGGGAAAGGCAGCACTTATAAATTGTTTATATAAACGGGCTGTATTTAAAGTGGGCGGTAGTTCCTGTTGAACAATAGGTAACAGTGTATCATATACTTCTTCAAACTTCTTATGTTTAATAGCCTTTTCCATTTTGGGCAGCAGTTTTTCGACTTCTTCATTCTCTTCTTCCAGTAAAAAACTCGCTTCACAATCAAGCTTACTCGCAAGATATTGTAATGTCTTCATAGAAGGTGTTGCTTTTCCATTTTCAATTTGACTCAGCATACTTTTCGTTAACTCTGCTCCAGCTAATTCTGTTTGCGTAAGCCGTTTTTCTTTTCGTAATGTTTTAATTTTTTCACCGAGAGTAGCCATATAGTTGCTCCTTTAGTATAAAAAAGTTAAATAGAATTAAACTTTTTGTTGTCAAAATTTAATAAGTAATTATATAATAAGTTTAACACAATTTAATCTTTTAGGGGAGAGTGACAAAATGGGAGACGTAAGTATAGGCCAAAGTGATCCAAGGATGAAAGTTGCAACGAGGAATATTATTTTAATGATGATTGGAAAAATGACTTCTTTATTAGGTGCAGGGATTTATACATTTGCAATGTCGTTATATGTTTTAAAAACAACAGGATCAGGTGTAGGATTTGCAACTACTCTTATTTGCGGTTCGGTACCAAGGATAATATGTGGACCAATTGCTGGGGCAATAGCGGATCGTGTAAATCGCCGATGGCTCATCATTGGTATGGACCTACTCAGTAGTTTGACGATGATTATAATGTTTATTCTTTCTACTACATTTGGACCATCACTTTTATTTATTTATATTTCAGCAGCACTATTATCAATTTGTGCAGTTTTCTATTCAGTTTCATTTACTTCTTCTATTCCAAATTTAGTGGATGAGGAGCGGATTCAAAAAGCGAGTGCTTTAAATCAAACAGCGGATTCGTTATCGAGAATTTTAGCACCGATCATTGGTGGGATTATATTTGGGTTCTTTTCCAATACATCCTTTTTTCTATTAAATGGTATTACATTTTTCTTAGCTGTTATTGTACAACTATTTATTGTATTTGATTTGTATAAAAAAGAAGTAGAGCAAGATAAGGGGCATCTTTTAACAAGTATAAAAGAAGGATTTCGATATGTGAAACAGCAGCAAGAAATATATGGACTCCTAAAAATTTTTCTTGGGGTTAATTTTTTTGCGAGTGCACTTTTTGTTGCCTTACCATATATTATTGTGCAAAATTTACATTTATCCTCTCGGCAACTTGGTACTGTAGAGGGAATGTTAGCGGTTGGGATGTTAATTGGAGCAATTATTTTATCTGCTCGTAAAGCAACAAATAAACCGTTTCGTTTCATTTATATCAGTTTGTTCTTGTTTGCATGTTTAAGTTTAAGTACAGCTTTTCCGTTACTAGTTACTATGCCAATGATAGCAAACTTTATTTATTACATCGTTTTTGCGCTTCTTAGTGGTATTGCAATAATGGGAGTCAATATACCAATGCAAGTACATATTCAAAAAACAACAGACCCAGGGTATTTAGGACGTGTTTTTGGGCTTCTTGAAACACTTAGTACAGCAATTCTGCCACTGGGAACAATTTTGTACGGATTTTTGCTAGATATGATTCCAACTAGCACCGTAATGTTAACAGTAGGCGGTGGGCTACTGTTAGTGGTACTATTTGGCATAAAGCAGCAAGGTATGAAAAAACAAGCAAATGTGTCAGCGTAACTAAAGAGTTATCTTTGTAGGAGAATTCCATCTCATTCATATGTGAATGAGGTGGAATTTTTCATTTTTGAAAGTATTTTTGAGGTATGATACATTTAACAAAGTATGCATAAACTCAAATTGATTTGGGATAAGTGTTTAACAAAGAAAAAGGAGAAAACATCATGAGAAAAATAAGTATTATTATGCTTGGTTTGTTGTTCATAATGACTGGATGTAGCGGTAATTATGATACTTATATCGAAACAGGTATGCAAGCGTTAAAAGATGAAAAATATAGCGATGCAGTCATGTGGTTTGAAAAAGCTGAAAAAGAAGAAGGTACAAAAGAAGCAACAGCTTCTAAAGAAATCGCGCAGCTGATGGAACATGGCGCAACAGCTTTAAAAGACGGTAAATATTTAGAAGCAAAAGAAGATGCAAATC
The DNA here is from genome assembly GCF_054570475.1 of Bacillus sp. C1. NCBI lineage: Bacteria > Bacillati > Bacillota > Bacilli > Caryophanales > Bacillaceae > Bacillus > Bacillus sp. C1. Next base: position 360,719 of record NZ_JBTMZT010000003.1, on the reverse strand, counting down.
AAGTATTACAAAAGAAAAAGGACGCTACGCTTGAAAAATCTGTACAATCCAACGCAGAAAATATGCTTCAAGATGCAAAAGATATTGAGGAAAAAGAAAAAGAAAGAATTGCGAAGCAGCGAAAAGTGAACGAAGAAGGAATTGATAAAGCACTAAAAGCTGTAGATAGTATTGATGAAGCAAAAGAAAAGCAGAAAAAAGTTAGAGAAGCGTTGGATAAGGCTGAGGATGCACAAGAAAAAATAGAAGCGAAGAAGAATCAATAGAATAATATTTGAAAGTTATGCATAAATCCAAATTAAAAAACGAACATCAACCCATTCTTTTCAGATGGATGAGAGCATCCGGCCATGGATAGAAGCGGTCAGTGCCTTTTTTAGCCCCATGCCAAGTGAAAACAGAAGGAGAAAATGAGTGAAGGTCTCTGTCTGTTCTTCATAACCATAATGTATCTGTTAGAAAATCAAATTGGATTTATATATATGAGCTGTCGTTTAGTACGACGGCTTTTCTTTTTGAACGGTTTAGCGAAGCATCATATAATTGTGAAGGTTACCAGGAACTGTTTTTTTGTTAGTGTGGAATAATATTTAGGTAGAGAATAGACCTTAAAAAATATAGGGATTCCTCTCATGAAAATAGGATAAAAATATTTTTTTGTTATAATTAGAAAATTTATTTTTGTTACAAAAACTTGAATTTCCGACATTTCATAAGAAAAAGGACTATAATAAAATCATAACCTATTACAAGGAAGTGTCATTATGAGTACTGTAACCACTGTGTATGGTATTATTCTTTCGACAATTGTTGCTTTATTTGTTGTTGGAGTATCACGCTATATCCATAAATGGAAAGAAGGGATTGCAAAGTTAAATCATATTGAAGAACAATTTGATGATTTAATGTTACATCACGGTAAGTAATATGGTTGTCTTTTTTATCTAAATAATGTGAAGCGTATCACAAAACATGCTAGCGTTGCGGAGCATGTTTTTTTGTTATGTAAAAATGATAATAGATAGGCACAGCAGTTTTGTGTCTTCCATACGATACAATGTTAAGTATGAAATGTTGGGAATAGAAAAGAGGGATCGAATGGCTAATTCAGGATACGTTCCAGATAATAAAAACTTAAAGAAAAGTTCTGGGACACCAAATCTTTTCTTTGACTCACGCGAAAATGTATTCTTTAAACGGGATGATAAAAACGTTGCTTATGAAGTAACTTCAACACAATTACCAGCAATGCTTGGTGGAGCATTTGTCGATCTGTTTATGACGAAAGGTCATATGAGAGAACCACATTGGCATCCTAATGCATGGGAATTAGATGTCGTTGTTTCAGGAGAAGTCGTGACATCTATCTTAAATCCTGACACAAATCAACTGCAAAATTATCGAGCAAAGGCTGGGCAAACCGTTTTCATTCCAATGGGTTGGTGGCACTGGATTACGGCTGTATCAGCAGAAGTCCATTTACATCTTTTCTTCAACAATGATCAATTTGAAACGGCTGAAGGATCAGATATACTTAGAATGACTCCGCCAGAAGTATTCCAAGCTGCCTATGGTGTGAATGGGGAAAATTTAGCGAAGGATCTTGCTCCTATTAAGGAGTCTGTTGTGATTGGGCCACCGAATTTAGAACGTTCTACGGATAAACAGAGTTCCGACATAGTGGTTGTATTAAATGGAGAGGTGACTTCGTGTGAGGTAGAGTAGTCCTTGTTTTTGAATGAGGGCTATTTTATTTGTGTATTTTGAACAAATCACAGGATTTTTTTACATTAAAACCCCTGTAGCTTTGAAACAAAGTCACGATATTTATAAAAAAGACGCGAAGTTATTTAATAATATCCTTGTACGTCGTTATATCATTTTATTAGAGATGTAGCAAAGAGTAAAGAATTCAGAGGGAAGTTATAATAATATAATTTTATTATGTAAACAAAAGGTGCTTTTTCATAAAATGTCTTTTATTTGATATATAGAAAAATCTAAAAAGGAATTAATCAACCTCTAAGAGAACCAATTGAGAATAGAAGGAGGTATTTCATGCCTCAAATATATTTCGTCCGTCACGCTTATTCTAAATATGATTTTTATTTTTGGAAAACACTTGAAATGCCTGATATATATAAATTAACTTTTGATGAGGGAAAATTCATTGCTGCTGTCAGGATAGAAATAAGTCATCCTGTGAATAATTTGTAAAATTTTATCGAGAAAGCAGGAAAGAATAAGGTTGTTAGAGAAGTATGTTTTTGTACCATAAAAAAATGGATAAAAAAAGGAGGCTGTTTACATGTTTGAGGAAGAGAAGAAAGGGCTTATTGAAGTTCATAATGTATATGAAATTGTTCCGCCAGATGGCACAATCATTGGTATGGCAACACCAGAAGAAATAGAAGTTGCTGCGGAACTAGAATTACAGCACTATGCCTATTCTCGCTTATTAGAAGCAAATGTTCAGTTAGACGGTTCCTCCTATAAAGAAATGCTCCGGGAGTTCCAGGAGTATGAAAGAAAGTCAATGGAGTTTTGGCGCGCGTTACATAAACGATTAGCTGTACCTTGGGCATGGGTACTTCGTGTTGATGTTGCTAATGGACCTATATATGTGAATAATGGAAACGCGTATTATGATGATGATGACGAAGAAGATTATGAATAGATGAGAGGGAAAGCAGTGAAGGCTGCTTTCCTTTTTTACATGTTTATCCCGCTATTTGCGGGTAGTAAGACTTCCACCTCAAAATTCAGCAAATGCAAAGAAGTTAGATGGGAGTCGGGCTGCTCGTAAAAGCCAGATTCGTGAGGGGTGATAATCAGTGGAGGGGCGAAGAAAACCCCCACTAATTAAAGTTTCACTTTATTTCGCTTTGGAACTTGCATTGTTTCTAACGTTATGTATATCACTTTGTTGTAAAGAATGAATGGCATGAATTATGATATCAGGACGGTCACTTTCAATTCCATGACCAGCATTTTGAGCAAGGATATACCGACTGTTTTGAGAGAGCATAAGTTGTTCTTGAATAAGCTTTTGCCAAACATCTTCAAGTTTTATGGCTTCTTCATAAGGCAGACCACCTTTATTCATTTGCTCGATGGAGTAATTTGGATCCCTCCCGATAATTACAAATGGAGTTTTTAATGTTCTTTTAAGTTGTTTCATTCTTTCTGCACAAGTTTTCCACTCTGAAAGTTCAGAAGCAGTAGCCTTATATAATAACGGTGAGGTCGAGAAATCCCTATATTGTTTTTGTTTATGTGATGGTAAGTGACCATATTGACTTACTCTGCATGAAGTGAATCTGAATCCATATTGGAATAACTCTTATATTTTTGTAGCCATATATCATCTGAATCTGTTTTATTTGAGACAGGTAAATCAAGATCATCTAATCGCTGTAAGTTCATAGAAGTAGAATCAACAAGAACCACAGCTTTTAATTGTTCCGGATACAACATAGCAAACTGTTGTGTACATAATCCCCCATAAGAATGACCAACTAAAATAAGCGGTTGTCGAATAGCGAGCACATGTAATAATTCGTGCACTTCTTTTGCCGCTTGTAATGTCGTACGTAGCTCGTCATCCAGTTCACTTTTTCCATAACCAGGGCGATGAAAGAGAATAACTTTATAATTGAGAGCAAGCTTTTCTGCAATTGGCATCCAATCATAAAAAGAACAGCCCATTCCTGTTTGAATCACGACTATTTGAGAACCAGTTCCTTTTGTACAAACTTCTATCTTTTTTCCAAGTACTTCTACAAAATGCTTCATCGTAATTCTCCTCTACGATTGAAATATTTTTTGACAAGCAAATGCGATACACCAAATACCAATGCCGAATAGTACAGAGGTACTTAACGAAAAAGAATTTTTTAATCCAAGATAAACAATAAATAATAGGAGTGCTGATGCCGGAAATCCGTATAATACTCCTAAAGTAAATTGACTTAAGTCTTGTTTACTCCCACCTTCTACAGAAATCCAAAACAAACTGAGTAAACTAATAAGCGGAAGGGCAGCTATGAAACCGCCAAGTGTACTATAATGTTTCGCAAACTCAGTTACACCGCCGATAATGAAAGCAGAGATGATGATTTTAACGAGGAAATGCATATTTTGACTCCTTTGCCAGTAATGAAAAAGCTTTTTCGATTAATTGTTGTTCTTCTGCTGAAAGCTGTTTTTGTAATATCTTTAATTTTTCTTCATCTAGTAATGTATGTTTTGCTAAAGCTTGGATCCCTTCCATAGTCAATGTTAGATTAACGACTCGTTCATCTTGTTTATTTCGCTCCTTCATAACGAAGCCTTTTTGAATCAGGCGTTTAATATGTTCAGATGCTGTGTTATGAGATAAGGTTAATTCAGAAGCAATCTTCCCAATTGTGGTTTCATGTTCTCGAGAAATGATTTGGAGAATTCGAATTGCTTGGTGAGAAAGATTGTCGTCGTATTCATATCTTAAATGATAATAAATGGTTTCCCAATGTGTATTCATATTCTGCAAGGTTACGTTCCTCCGTTCGTTATTTATATCTTATAATACGATATATTCGTCAGATAAGATATAAATCCTTTCAATTTTATATGAAAATATTGAAAATGTTTATTTTTCTTGAAATATAAGGTACTCTTAGTGTAAGGGCATACACATAGCAAGAGAGAGGATGATTGAAGTGCATACATTTAAATGGATCAGTCATGAAAAGTTGTATTTAGATCAAATACATGTTGAAAAATGCGGTCCTCTTTCAGTTGGCGTATATGGCGGGAGTCAAGAGAGCGATGCATATGAAAGAGGAGATGCGGTATTAGCTTGGTGGGACTCACAATTAGAATTTGAATTTGTTATGATCTTTGATGCTCATCATAAAACGAAAAATATACAATATATAATAGAAGCAATTTCTGAAAGAAAAGAGAAGTTACAAGAATTATTCTCATATCCCATTCATCTAGCGTTTCATCATACACATATGTATTTATTAGCGTTATTTACAGATGAATTATTTATTGAGAAAAGTGAACAAGGAACTGAAGAATTAGCTTGCTTGATTTGTTTGCGAAAAGGTGAGTTTTTATATTGGTTATCAGTAGGAGAGTGTTTTGCTTATTTATTTCATCCGGAGCAATTACAAAATGGAAAAGGGAGATTAAATAAGCGTAAATTTCACGAGTACATTGGAAGAAAAAATGTATTTGCGGCTAACACGCCATGTTTCACTTCTGGGGTTCGTGGATTAGAGAAGGGAATGAACCATATTGTTTTGGCAACAGACGGTGTGCTAGAGTGTGATAAACAAACATTTAGTGATGAGCAATCGTTACTTGAAGTGTTATATAAAGAAGATTGTTTACACATTGAACATGCATTAGAAAATGTGCTTGAATGGAAGGGAAGAGATTGTGCGACCATTATTGGTTGGTCAATTGATACAGAAAATCGAAAACGCGCAAATTAATAAAAAGAAAGAGAGCTTATAATATATAGATTGTAAGCTCTCTTTCTTTTTATTAAACATTTTTTAGTATGAAAGTAATGAAATTATACAATCATCTATCATTTGAAATAGTGGGGAATCTTCTCGGCAAAAATATAGAAGGTATTTCAAGTGAAAACGATGAGCTTGTTATAAGAACAATAATGCGCTTTTTTATTTGTAAATCACTATATTGAGAATTTTGGATTTTAAAATTAGAAAAAAATGAGAGAAAATATTTTCTTGTACGTTATATAAGGTGTAAAAGCTTTTACAACAAAATAAGGGGAATTGTGAAATGAGATCGAATCAGAAAAATTTTATAAAAAGGCTGCAAAGGCAAAAAGAAGATGCGCTAGAGTTCATTGTTGATGCATATTTGCCATTAGTAAAAGGAGTAACGCATAAAGTTCTCGCACCTTTAAAAAACAATGGACTAATTGAGGAATGTATCAATGATATTTTTCTATCAATTTGGAATAACGCAAACAAGTTCCATGGGGATGCAGATGATTTTAAAAAGTGGATTGCAGCAATTGCTAAGTTCAAGGCAATTGATTATTACAGAAAAGCGAATAGAAGAGTTGAAGTTACATCAGATGATTTTGATTTTAATACAGAAAACTCGATAGAAGATGAATTGATTATAATGGAAGATCGGGAGGAGCTTATAAAGTTAATCAATCAATTAGAACCGGTCGATCAGAAGATTTTTATTATGAAATTTCTTCTCGGGTTTAAGACGGAAGAGGTTGGAGAAAAACTTGGTTTAACGCGATCTGCTATAGATAACCGGATTTATAGGGGGAAAAAGAAACTACAAAAAAATGCTACGAATCTTAGTTTAGGGGGTAGTGTAATATGAAAGATATCTATGAGCTATTAAATGATATTAAAATAGATGAAAAAGAGTTAGAGGAAATTGAGGCTTCTGAAATCGAAAAAGAAAAGGTGAAGTATAACTTAAAACAATCTATACGTACGAAGAAAAAGATGAAAACCTGGAAAAAAGGTATCGCTGCCGCCTCTGTTTTAGTAGGGTTGTCAGTTGCAACCCTTGGTATTGGATTTCCTACATACGCTGGAGGGCTTCCTATAGTAGGTGATATATTCCGATTTTTAGATAATGGTAGAACAGGGCTATATGAAAATTATAAAGAGTTTTCGACTGAGTTAAATATGACGAGAGAAAGCAACGGAGTTAAAATAACGATTAATGATGCTGTTTTTGATGGTAGAACTGTAACAATAACGTATTCTATTGAAAGTGATAAAGATTTAGGAGAGAATCCGAGTGTATTTGGTCACTTAGATATGATGACTTCAGATGGAATGGGAGGAAGTTCTCAAATTTCTAAAGTAGCAGATAAAAAGTACGTAGGTATGATTACAGGTACCCATCATAATAGTAAGCGAAAAGACGTTGTAAATCTGAGATGGAATATAGAACAAATACATATGTTAGACGAAAAAAAAGAAATGAAAGGGAATTGGAATTTTGCTCTTACTTTAAAAGCGATGGATAGTAAAGAAGTAAAGGTCGGTGGAAGTTCAGCAAAAGAAGGAGTAAAAGTAAGTTTAGAGAAAATGGAAGTGACACCGATGTCATTTATCATTTTTTACAATCAAGAGAATGCCAAGAAATTGTTAAAAGAATGGGATGATACAGATGTTGAGTTAGAAGTGAGAGACGATTTAGGTAATCAATATGCAGGAGAAGGGAACGGAGGAACAAGTACAGAAGCAGAGCCGAATAAAAGTCAATGGAGTACAACATTTCAAAAGCTGAATGAAAATGCAACGAAATTGATTGTGACGCCTCATGTGAATTTGCGAACCAGAACGCCTGAAAATTACGGCGGGGTGGAGATGGTTGATGGTAAGGAGAGAAAAATTACAGTCCCGCAAAAAGAAGCGAAAAATAAAAAAGTCGTTTTAGAGGATATTGTGATTGAATTAAAGAAATAACAGAAGTAAAAGGGCGTCTTATGAAAAAATAAGATAGCCTTTTATTTTTATTAGGAAGTGATGTTTGCATCAAAGATGCACATTATGAAAGAAAAAAGATGATAAAGAGTGTCATAAACCTTTCCTTGCGACATACATATATATAATGTGGCCACAAACAGTTTGTAAGGTAAATAGTTCACTATATTACTTTACTTCTAAAATATCATCTTTTATAATTAAAGTGGTAATTGATAAGGATTATCATTTTCAATTGTTGTAGAAAGGGGTTTTTAAGATGAGTAGTCAACTCCGTTTTGCTGTTGAAAATCGTAAGAGGCGGTTAATCGATCAGTTAATTAAGGTAGGCGTGTTTAAAGTTCTTGATCGACAATTATACGAGCTTTCTTTAGAGGAACTAGAAAAAGAGTATAAAGACATTACAAAATATGCTGGGGTTCGTGCATAGTCATATAGAATGATAAAGGAAGAGCTGTTTGCGTTGAGAAAATACGTAAGCAGCTCTTTTCATTATTTCATAGAGATTATTTTTTGGATTTCTTTCATTGGTCGTAACCAGTTTTGGGACATGATTTGTTCGATTTGTGTGGTATCTTGGTTCTTTAATGCTTCGATGATTAATTTGTGTTCTTCAATCGATTGGCGCGCAGGGATGAAGTTTTGGAAAAAAAGGTATTCAAGACGTAATACATGAAGTTGTATATTTGCTAAGAATGGCTCGATATATGGATTTTTAGCGATGGATACAATTGTATTATGAAATTGTATATCTAAGTGTAATGCTTGTTTTGAATTTTTTTCATCTATGGCAGTTCGAAATGCCTCGTTTATTTCAGAAAGTCTTATTAAGTTAGCTTCTTTTATTTGGTGAATGGCTTGTTTGCCAACAATCGTGTGAAGACCAGCGATTGTTTCATACATAACAGATATATCTTCTAGCTTTATAGGCGCGATTTTCGTTTTTTGACCTGGAACCATTTCTACAAGGCCAGAAAGCTCTAATACTTGGAGTGCTTCTCTAACAGGTGTCCTGCTTACACCTAAAGCTTCAGCTAATTCTCCGTCATGTATTTTTTCATTAGGTTGTAAAACACCTTCAATAATCCAATTTTGTAGTTGATGTAAAACGAGCGATTTCGCAGATACTCTTTCTTGCTTTCGATAGTTTTGAGGGATAGGCATAATGAAACAGCTCCGTTCATTTTATGTTTTGTTGTTTCGTTTCAAGCAGTCGTAGTTTTGCTTTTCCTTCATCTGGTTTTTGACTTAGTACAAGTACCATTACGATAACACAAAGAGCACCTAATAATTGAAATGATTGAAATGGCACATGCAAAATGAGAATAGAAGAAATAATAGCTGCAAGTGGCTCTGTACAACCAAATAGCGTCGTCTCTTTCGGTGTAAGGTAGCGAATACTATCTAAATATAAATAAAAAGCAATAAGTGTACCAAAAATAACAACGAATGCAATGAGAAAAAGATTGTTAGGCTGTAAATATTTCATGCCGGATAATAAGATAAACTCGTTTGTAGAAAGAAAGTGTAGGACGATTACACCGATGCCCCCAATAATCATTCCCCATCCAACAATGACAGCTGAAGACCACTTTTCTAATAATTCCTTTGAATAAAGACTATAGAACGCGAGTGACAGACCAGATAAAATGCCCCAAATGATAGCTGGTGTTGAAATAGCTAAATTATCGATAGATCCATTTGTTAATAAGAGGAAAGTCCCGATTAAAGAGAGTGCGATTGAAATAAAATCGATTTTTGTAGGACGAATATTCCATTTGAAGATCAGGTACACAGTTATAAATATAGGAGCTAAATATTGTAATAATGTTGCAACGGCAGCATTGCCTTCCTGAATAGATGCAAAATATGTATATTGCACCGCGAGCATACCTAATAATCCAAACAGAATCATTTTATTTGCATCGGTCTTTTGTTTCCAAATGCCGAGTACTTCTGATTTTTTACTACTAAATGAAGAGAATAAGAGCAAAATACTTCCAGATATAAGTAGCCGAATTGTAACCAACCATTCTGTAGAAACATTTTCATGCTGAAAAAGTTGTTGTGCAGCAGTCCCAGATAATCCCCATAGACTAGCACCTGTAATAACCATGATTATGCCTTTTAATCTTCCTGAATCCATAAATAGGTCCTCCTTTCAGAAAGGAAATTTAATCGAAATATTAAATACAATATGCAATATATCATAAATGAAATTAAAAATAAACAGAATTTTTAAATATTCAAAAGGTAAGTGGTAGGTATAATTATGGTAAAATATTGTAAAGGGGAGGATGGAATGATCGGTGGATTTATCATTTGTTTTTTAGCCGGCTTGCTAATTATCATTTTGGGATACCAGATTCACATAAAAAAGAGGTTATTTCTTATTGCAGGCTATCAAGAAGAGACGTTTGTAGGGGATAAAGAAAAACTTGCAAAAATATCAGGGATTTTTTCTTACATAATAGGGATTTTTACAGCTTTGTTGCCATTTGGATTAGAAGCAATGGGTGATGCTGCGGGAATTAGTTATGGAATTTTTGTTGTTATAAGTACAATTGTAATTGTTATATGGGGGGCTGTAATAAATAAGCCTAATCAATCTACAAAATAAATGAAAACAAGATGGAAGCCTTTTAAGGAACCATCTTGTTTTTTTACATTGTATTATGAGGCAACGGTAAAGGGAGGAATAGGTTCACTAATGTTTGTTTTTTTCTTTATTGGAATAGTAATGATTGCTTTTAGAAAAGAAATCGAGAATTTTCCGGAAGAAACATGGGTGAAGATAACAGGAGTACTAGATGAAACAACTTATAAAAGTAAACGAAGTTGAAAAAATTGAAAAACCGAAAGATCCATATGTATATGATTCTTTCGCTCAATAATTGTGATTTTGAGATTCATAATATGGGTTTGGAAAGAATAGAAATAGCAATAAATCAAATTTTTTAACTTCGGTCATTGTGTTGTGTAAAATAATATATGTAAGGGGAACGAATGATGAGGTGGACTACGTATAAACCGGTATTTAATTTAGATATTTACGATAAAGTGATTTATAGTCAATCCGCATGGATTGGTCATATGAATTTCGCATACGATTTAGTGAGATTTGTTAAACCGAATAAAATAGTGGAGTTAGGTACGCATTATGGTGCTTCATTTTTTAGTTTTTGCCAAGGTGCAAAAGATCATGGGCTTTCGACTAAATGTTTTGCAATCGATACTTGGGCAGGGGATCCACATACAGGTGCTTATGGCGAAGGGATTTATCTCATAGTGAAGAAGGTAAGTGAAAATTGTTTTTCTGATGTAGCGACAATGTTGCGCTCTACTTTCGACGAAGCTGTGAATACATTTGAAGATGAGTCTATAAATATTTTGCACATTGATGGTTATCATACGTATGAAGCAGTTTCTCATGATTACCATACTTGGCTTCCGAAAGTTTCGCAGAACGGTATCGTCTTATTTCATGACATTGCAGTAAGAAGCGGTGATTTTGGTGTTTATAAATTATGGGATGAGTTAAAGGCCCAATATCCTCACCTTGAATTTAAGCATTCATATGGATTAGGAGTTTTATTTCCAAAAGGGCATAGTGATGAGTTTCATGCAGTGCTTCAGCAGAAAGAGAACTTGCAAAAAATGTATGAAGAGCAAGGATAAAATAATAAAGAGAAAGGCATACACTTGTTTTATCATAAGGTGTATGCCTTTTGTTTTCAGAAATATACAAAAAGATATAAAACAGTACCTTGCAATAAATAATACTTAATGATAATATGTAGTTAAAGTTAGAAAATATTCCTTTATATGGATATTGAAGAGAGGGGGCTAAAATACAGTGATGCTAATTCCCCAGTAGTACAAACATTTTTCAACGTCTGCTTTAGCGTAATGTTATATTACGGATAAGTTGATCCATGCGTTGTATTACGCTCTTCACGTGCTTAAGAAAAGGATTTACGTGCAAAAATGATGAAATTTTAACTTCTAAGTATAACAAAAAAAATTTACCAGGTGAAAAGATTAGGGAAAGAAAAATAATTAACTTAGGAGGTTTTATAATGAATAAGAAACGCATCCTTTTGGACGTGAATCAAATCCAAAAGGCATTCCGAAATATAACTGTTGTAGAGGATATGAATTTTCAAATTTACGAAGGTGATATTGTAGGGTTTATTGGACCAAATGGTGCTGGTAAAACAACAACAATTCGCATGATTTTAAATTTAATTCATCGTGATGGTGGAACAGTAACAATTGGTGGACATAGTATTGACAGTGAATTTAGTCAAGCAATGCAGAAGGTGGGAGCGATTGTAGAAAACCCAAGCTTTCATGGGAATCTTTCAGGATATAAAAATTTGAAGTTGGTAGCTAATTTAAATAATGTACCAGAGAAAAGAATTTGGGAGGTACTCAATCTTGTGCAGCTACAAGCACGAGCTAAAGATAAGGTAAAAGAATATTCATTAGGAATGAAACAACGTCTTGGAATTGCAATGGCTTTATTAAAAAATCCTGAGTTATTAATTTTGGATGAGCCGACAAATGGATTAGATCCACAAGGGATTAGGGATATGAGAGCAATGATTACAGAGTTAGCAGAGAAGGAGAAAATTGGACTTCTTATATCAAGTCACATTTTACATGAGCTTGAACAAGTATGTACACGATTTCTTATTTTAGATAAAGGAAAATTATTATTGGATTGTAAACGAGAGAATCTCGATCAAGAAATAGGCTCTTTAGAACATTTATTCTTTGAAACAGTAAAAGGTGGGATGGTTTATGCTTAAAATGGTTGGAAATGAACTAATAAAAATATTTTCTGGAAAAAGAATGTATGTGTTTATTGCTGTTTCTATTCTTTATGTAATCGCTACACTTGCATCTACAAAGAATATGATATCCAATATGGATACGATTAAAGATAATATTCCTGCAAATTTAAACGTACCACCTGTTCCTGAAATTGTATTAAATGGATTTTCGGCAAGTGTTATTACATTAGATGGGATATCGAGTTTCTTATTAGTAGTATATATTATTGTATTGGCGGCGAGTAGTATAACAGATGAATATAGAGATGGAACATTAAAATTACCATTGTTACAAGGAATGAAAAGGAACTCCTTAATACTTAGTAAATTAGTAGCATTAAGCGTTATCATCGTCTTCTTTTTAGTATTTAATTTTATCGTTTCTACTATAAGTGGTTCCTATTTATTTGGCCTTGGAGAGCACTTTGTGTTGCAGCATCCTAGTTATGGAAAGGTAGAACTATCAATATTTAAAGGAATCGGAGTTCTTCTTCAAATGAATGGAGCAACATTGTTATTTTTACTTGCTGTTGCAGCGATTGTCATGTATATTTCGATAAAAATGAATAGTACAGCAAATGCAATTGGGATTGGCGTTGGTTTATTATTAGCGATGAATATTATTGGAAGTTTCGGTTTATCTCTTAATCCGTATTTCATCTTCGGCTATACAAAGTTTCATGAGAACATTTTGAATCATGAAGGTGTGTTGCTAGGAATAGGAATTTTATTCATACACTTTGTACTGTTCCTCTCATTAAGTCTGTATGATTTTAAAAAGAAAGATCTCGTACAGTAATCCCCAAAAGCCTTCTATACCGAGTATAGAGGGCTTTTATACTTTCAAAAATAATATTCTAATTATAATGTAGTTCGATTGAGTGTTTTAGTAAATTATAAATAAAAATACAATGTTTTTTATTATTTTCATTGCGAAATGCTGGCTATACTTTTACAATAGAAAAGGTTGTATATTTATTATACTAAAAAAACAAATCGGAATAATGTGAAAATTAAAGTTTGTCTTTATTTATTGTATATTATACACGTAAGACGACATACATCATGTTATCAACTTGTGAGGAGAGAAGCAAATGAAAAGTGTAAGGTTACCATCGATTCCAGAAATCATCATTCTTTTATTACTGTTTCTTGCTGTCGTTTTTTCCTTTCAAACGATCTTTAACTTACCGATTCAATTAGCGCTATTTATTTCATGGTTTTTAGTAATTGCGCTTGGAATAAGGTTAGGGTTTCGTTATCAAGAATTGCAAGATGCAATTACAAAGGGAATTGCCAATGGATTAGAAGCTATTCTTATTTTAGTTGCTGTAGGGGCACTAATTGGGACATGGATTGCTGGCGGTGTTGTCCCAACATTAATTTACTACGGATTAGAATTTATTCATCCGAGTATATTCTTATTAGCAACCTTAATTATTTGCTCCATTACTTCAGTTGCGACAGGGACATCGTGGGGAACAGTTGGTACAGCTGGTATTGCTATGATGGCAATCGGTGAAGGTCTTGGTTTACCACTTCCATTAGTTGCCGGAGCAGTACTTTCAGGAGCATATTTTGGGGACAAGTTATCTCCACTTTCTGATAGTACAGTACTTGCTGCTTCAATGGCAAAAGTAGATGTTATTGCACACGTCCGTGCGATGCTTGTACTAGATATTCCAGCCTATATTATTACGAGTATTATGTTTACAGTTGCTGGTTGGATGTATGGTGGAGATAATGTTGATTTAAACAAAGTAGGATTTTTAAAAGAGGAATTATTAAAGCAATTTGATATTAAAATTTGGATGCTTGTTCCAGCTGTTATTGTTATTGCACTACTAGCGATGAAAAAACCATCAATGCCAACAATTGCAATGGGGGCACTTCTTGGTGCAATTTGGGCAACGCTTTTCCAGGGTATGAACTTTGGTGATGCAATTGGAACAGCATATAACGGTTTCTCTATAGAATCAGGCGTGGACTTCATTGATAAGTTGCTAAATCGTGGTGGAATCAATGGTATGCTTAGTTCAGTAGCTGTTATTATTTTTGGATTAGGTTTCGGAGGGTTACTTGAAAAACTAGGTGTTTTAAAAGTAATCGTATCAAAATTTGAGAAGAAACTAAACTCTGCAGGAAATGTAACGTTGTCTACATTAATCGTTGCCTTCTTAGCAAACGTCTTTGGTTGTGCAATGTACGTATCACTTATTTTAACACCGAAAATTATGGAAGAAAGCTATGACAAATTAAAACTAGATCGTCGTATATTGGCTCGTAATTCAGAAGTGGGTGGAACGCTAACTTCAGGTATGGTTCCGTGGTCTGATAACGGGATTTTCATGGCTGGTATACTAGGTGTTGCAACATTATCATATATTCCATTCATGTGGATGAGTTTTGTGTCATTAGCGCTAGCTGTTATATACGGATATACAGGGAAGTTCATTTGGTATGTGGATGATGCTGAAAAAGGAAAGCAAGCGTCATAATATAAGAAAAAATCATCCTTTGCGTATAGCAGAGGATGATTTTTTTATAAACTATATGATAGATAAACTGCTGAAAAAATAAAATTCCCATAATCGATGAAGTTAAATAAAAACCAAATGAGATATACGGATTGAAATAACAAATAAGATATGTTTTTTCAGCAAACCATTTTAATAGGATACACTATTGTAATTGATATGGTTGAATGTTTAGTGGTTTTATAGGAGGAATCATCGGTAAGCTATAAGAATTTCGCAGAAAAATCATCTTTTTTTATTTCTTCATTCGACAAAACATAACAAATTATTACGACTCAGTTTGTTATGTTTATTTGGAAATTATGCACTTTTTACGTATTGGAGGGCGTATAGGTTGAAAAGACGTACGGTTGAATTGGTAACAGGACTAGTTGCTTCTATAGTAGGAGCTTGTATATCAGTTTTGCTTTTTATTATGTATGGTTTTAGGTCAGTTATTGATGATTCTTGGAAAACTCAAGTCAATGGAGCGCTCGTGGTTGTTTTTATACAGATTTTAGCTATTGTTATTTCTTGTTGTGTCAATAAAATGAACAATAGGCTATATGGAAGTGTAATGATTATTATTGGTATTATCTCTGTATATTTTTCATTTGATGCATTGTTATTTCCAGGAGTTTTATATATTGTTTCTGGATGCTTAGCGTTTAGATCACTAGAAAATACATCAGATGAAAAATAAAATGTAAATAAAGGAATCAGGATATCTATTATGATGTTCGATAGTATTATGTAAGAAGATTGTGAGGTCTGAACACTTCGGCAAAATATAAAGCTATCCCTTTCGTTGATTGTTAGAAATTTTTATCTTATAGTACTAAGTCAACCCGTAAGTTCAATGCGAATTTACGGATTGTTTCGTTTCTGGTGATATTCGTATATTTCCCCTATCAAAAAGCAAAATATATAGTATCAAAAATAGGAGGAGAAATATGACTGAATCGCTACTGCTGGAGTATGGGGGAATTATATTAATTCTTATCGCACTAGAAGGAGTGTTATCTGCAGATAATGCTCTTGTACTAGCGATTGGTGTTTGTGGTTGTTTTTTATCCCCTGATCCATCTGAAACATAATTTTTTAAATATAGAATTATGAATAAATAATAATGAGAATCCTTATCGTTTGAAGAAAAGTCTGTTACAATAAAAATGTAGCGATTATATTTTCAAGGGGATGAAAACATGGAATACAGAATTGAGAAAGATACATTAGGAGAAATGCAAGTTCCAGCTGATAAATTATGGGCAGCACAAACGCAGCGCAGTAAAGAAAATTTTCCGATTGGAACAGAGCATATGCCGCTTGAAATTGTGCAAGCATTTGCAATTTTAAAGAAAAGCGCAGCCATTAGTAATCAAAAATTAGGAAAGTTATCAGACGAAAAGGCGACTGCAATTGTAGAAGCAGCTGATGAAATTTTAGCAGGAAAATGGAATGAACATTTCCCGCTTGTTGTATGGCAAACAGGTAGTGGTACACAATCGAATATGAACATAAATGAAGTAATTGCCAACCGTGGGAATCAAATTTTAAATAAAAAAGGACTTGATGTACATATTCATCCAAATGATGATGTGAATATGTCTCAAAGTTCAAATGACACATTCCCAACAGCGCTTCACGTTGCTTGTGTACTTGCAGTGGAAAATCACGTGCTACCGGCAATTACAACATTAAAAGTAACATTAGAGAAAAAAGTAAATGAGTTTCAAGATATTATTAAAATTGGCCGCACACATCTACAAGATGCAACGCCATTAACGTTAGGTCAAGAAATTAGCGGTTGGCACCGTATGCTTGAAAAAACAGAGCAGATGGTTGCAAATAGCAATACATATATGAAAGAACTTGCTATTGGTGGTACTGCAGTTGGAACGGGAATTAATGCCCACCCTAAATTTGGTGAGATGGTGACAGCGGAAATTAGTCAGTTTACAGGAAAACAATTTGTGTCTGCACCGAACAAGTTTCATGCGCTAACAAGCCATGATGAAGTTGTGTTTGCGCATGGTGCCTTAAAAGCGTTAGCAGCTGATTTAATGAAGATTGCAAATGATGTGCGCTGGCTTGCGAGCGGTCCACGTAGTGGTCTTGGTGAAATTATTATTCCGGCGAATGAGCCAGGAAGTTCTATTATGCCAGGTAAAGTAAATCCAACACAAAGTGAAGCGTTAACAATGGTTGCAGCGCAAGTTATGGGAAATGACGCAACAATTGGATTTGCAGCGAGTCAAGGTAACTTTGAGCTAAACGTATTTAAGCCAGTAATTGCATATAACTTCTTACAATCCGCTCGTTTATTAGCTGATGCAACAGTGTCGTTTAATGATAAATGTGCAGTTGGTATTGAAGCAAACGAAGAAGTGATTAATCAAAATGTAAATCGTTCTTTAATGCTTGTTACAGCATTAAATCCACATATTGGGTATGAAAACGCAGCGAAAATTGCGAAGCATGCTCATAAAGAAGGATGGACGTTAAAAGAAGCTGCATTACAATCAGGATTATTAACAGAAGAACAGTTTGATGAAATTGTAGATCCGAAGAAAATGATCGCTCCAAAAGAATAATGTGAATGATAGAAGCCAAGATTTCTAAGTTTAGAGTCTTGGCTTTTTATTTAGATTAAAGCTAGATTATAAATCTTGTAGCAGTTGAACCCACTCTTCATTAGGTAAAGATAAATTATCAGGTTTGTACACTCCTTTTTAATAAAAAAGTAACATTTCTTTTTATTTTTTGCTCTTTAATTCCTTCCCCATAAAAATAAGCTAACTCGAGATCAGTTAGCTTGAGGAAATCATCAATACTTAAATTGTGGTTCTGTTTGTAGATAATAGCCATTTCTTACATGGCCAGTCCAGTTCGCAAAAAACTGTCTCCATGAAACACTACTGAAAAATGAATCTATAGATTGCGTTTCAGAATTCCAGTCTAAAATTAAAAACGGTGCATTTCCTAACTGCCAAATTCCTCTGTTTACATCAGTACCAACTTCTCGGATTAGTAAGAGTGGGAGTCCGTATTGATATCCCATTGATGGTTCAATTTGAGAAAAAGGAGTTCCTTCCCAAAAAGGCTCTGTAGGCTGAAATGCCCCTACATTTGTTCTAATTCCTTGTACAAAAAATCGTTGGAAGTTTACTGCAACTAAACCATAGCTTGATAAAATCATTCTTCTTATACTCGTTAGCGGTGGCTCTGGGTATTGATCACTACGTGGTATTGTACGAGGGAAAAGAAGAGCTTGTTCAATTTCAAAGATGAGCCTGTCTAAAAATTGTTGTTGTAGTTGGTTTAAGGTATTTACGGTACTTAAAAATATCGGAATGCGAAACGCTTGGTCCATAGCAGTTTGAAGTTTTGCAGACGCAAATACACCCTGTTCACTGTTTACATAGGGGCTACTATTTGTATTTTCCATTAGCATGTCTCCTTTCTTAAGTAATAATAGTATATGTAACGTTAAAGTTGAGGATTGGACATTTCGATCGAACGCTAGTCATCCAGTTTTGCTAAGGAAAGATACAATTTTTCATTACGAATAATGGATGAACAAACATTTTTAAAATTGTTTGCTAATTGGGTAAACGAAATGTTGTAAAGTTTATTTTGTTTGTGGTAAGATGATGGGGGAATAATAAACGATGTTATAGTTTGTTTATATTTAAAATAAACTAGTTGGAGGTTTGTTTAGAATGAACGATATTTCGGAAAAGTTTTGGAATGCTTCAGTTGAAGAATTAAAAAAAGGTTATGTATTTGAAGAGAGTGCAGAAGAATACATTTGTTTAGCTTGTGGCGAAGCGTTTATGAAAGGTGTTATTTATCAAGATCATAATGTGTTATATGAAGCAGAGAAATTTACACAGTTGCATATTGAACAGGAACACACATCTATGTTTGATTATTTATTAAATCTTGATAAGAAATTCACAGGTTTAACGGACTTACAAAAGAAGATGGTACAGTTTTTTTATATGGGTTTAAATGATAAAGAAATTGTTAAAGAATTAGATGGCGGAAGCACATCAACAATTCGAAATCATCGCTTTACATTACGAGAGAAGATGAAACAGGCTAAGGTGTTTTTAGCGCTGATGGAGTTGTCAGAAGAAAAATCGAAGGTACAATCTAAGTTTTTGCCAATTCATCGAACAGCTACAATGGTTGATGACAGATATAATATTACAGAAGAAGAGAATCATGAAGTGTTGAAGCTGCACTTTACGGAAGGATTAGATGGACCGCTTGTTAAATTTCCGAAGAAACAGAAACGAAAGCTTATCATATTGAAGCATTTAGTGAAAAAGTTTGATAGTAATGAGAAGTATACAGAAAAAGAAGTGAATGAGATTTTAGAAAATGTGTATCCAGACTTTGTGACTTTGAGAAGATATTTAATTGAATATGGTTTTCTGGATCGAACAGCTGATGGAAGTAAATATTGGGTTAAGTTAT
This sequence comes from Bacillus sp. C1, assembly GCF_054570475.1. Lineage (NCBI taxonomy): Bacteria > Bacillati > Bacillota > Bacilli > Caryophanales > Bacillaceae > Bacillus > Bacillus sp. C1. Next base: position 341,390 of record NZ_JBTMZT010000003.1, on the reverse strand, counting down.
AAGAAAAAGACTAAGGATAGGGGAAGAAATGCTTGGATGAATAGCAACTATATGGAGAGCGTGGATAAACTCTTAATAAAAGGAGAAGTGGAAAGTGAAAGAATCTATAGATAACAATAAAGAAGGTGTGGAACCACAGAATCAGGAGAAGGAACGGAAACCGATATGGAAAACAATGTCCATGTTTTTAGTTCCGTTGCTTTTAAGCAATGTATTACAGTCAGTTGGACAATTGTTCGGGATGGTAGTAGTAGGACGATGGCTCGGCGTAAATGACTTAGCTGCCATTTCTGCGTTTTTTCCGTTGTTCTTTTTGCTTATTTCCTTTGTAATTGGAATTGGATCGGGCAGTTCTATTTTAATCGGGCAGGCATTTGGTGCTCGTAATGAAGATCGTGTAAAAGCCGTTGTTGGTACAACACTTACATTTACATTTATAATGGGAACCATTTTAGCGATAGTTGGAAGTATATTTGCAATGGATATTATGCGTTTTATGGGGACACCAGAAAATATTATTGATATGAGTGTTCACTATGCGCGTATTTTATTTATTTCAATGCCAGTATTATTTTTGTATTTTGCATATACGACCTTTATGCGAGGTACAGGAGATTCCAAAACGCCATTTTACTTTTTAATTGTCAGTACAGTATTAAATATGGTATTATTACCGGTCCTGATTTTTGGTTGGTTAGGAGTTCCGAAGTTTGATGTTTACGGAGCAGCTTATGCTTCTGTCATATCAACGATTATAACGTTTGTTGTTATGCTTATTTATTTAAAGAAGAAAAATCATCCATTGCAATTGGATGAGGGAGTACGAAAATATCTTCGTATGGACTTGGAGTTATTAAAGTTATTACTACGCCTTGGTATTCCAGCGAGTATTAATATGATATTAGTTTCGCTATCTGAGATTGCAGTTATTGCATTTGTAAATCGTTTCGGTTCTGATGCGACTGCAGCGTATGGAGTTGTGAACCAAGTAGCAAGTTATGTCCAAATGCCCGCGGTGAGTCTTGGCATTACCGTATCTATCTTTGCTGCACAATCCATTGGTGCGAATCAATTTGATAGGCTGCAGAAGGTTGTTCGAGCAGGAATTGTGATGAACTATATTATCGGTGGTGTATTAATTTCTCTTATTTATTTGTTTTCACGAGAGATCTTGTCGTTATTCTTAACAAGTTCAAGTACAATCGAAATTGCACACAGTTTAGTAATGATTACACTGTGGAGTTATTTAATTTTCGGTCACGCACAAATTATTGGTGCGACAATGCGAGCAAGTGGAACCGTATTATGGCCGACTGTTATCGGTGTTGTTTCAATTTGGCTTGTGGAAGTTCCTGTTGCCTATTACCTTTCATATTACACAAGTCTTGGTATAAAAGGGATATGGATTGGATATCCGGCAGCATTTATTGTGAGCTTACTTTTACAATACGGATATTATAAACTTTCATGGAAGAAAAAACGGATTACGCGACTTGTGAGTTAAATAGGAAACAAATAAAAGTGTCCCTTAGCCTTCTAGTTTAGGGACACTTTTATTATATGTGCGTACTCATAAATAACTTTTTAAAGTTACATCAAAATGGTGTCTCATAAGTTTTCCATTATACATATAGAATTCCCATGCTTTCTCTGGATCTCCGATAATCTCAAAGGAATTTTCGGTTATATATAAAGCACAGTTATCTTCTAAAGCGATTCCTTCTATATTACGTGCATGGTTTTGTAAGAATAAATGGAAAGCAGTTGCTCGATCTGGTTGATTGTAGTGGGGACAAAAGTGTTTGTTTAGTGTATTCCAGCCATTGCTTTCTATATAGCCTTCTCCCTTATAGTTAGAACGAATTCCAGTTGTAAACCAGCACATAGCACCAGCGCTATATCCCGCAATGAACGTCCCGCCTTGCAGGGCTGCTATTAACTTCTCGTCTATTTTGTTTTCTTTCCACTTTTCCAGCATAGTGATATAATTTCCTCCGCCGAGATAGATGAAATCGGCAGAATGAATCATTTCACTTACTTCTACTTCGTTAACATTTTCTTTTATACAGCGCAGAATGTGAACATCACACCGTAACTGCTTTTCAAATGTTTCTCTAAAGTCTTTTATATACCCTTCATCGTCATTACTTGCTGTTGGGATAAATAATATTTTTGGAGATTGTTTTCCAGTTAACTCGATAAGTCGTTGATTAATATGGAAATGATCTGTTTGTTCAAAGTAACCTCCACCAATTACAGCTAACTTCATAATGAAGCACCACCTAATAGAGTTTTGTTACTTGTAGAATTTCGCTGTAGAAGAGTTTCATTCCTGCTGTAACAATTCATATTTACAGCAGGAATGAAGAAGTTTATATTATTTAAATATTTCATCTTTTCTTTCTTTACAACGATCATTTAGAAGAGTATATTAACAATCAGAATAGCTCAATATAGATTTTTCAGCCAAATATAATCGCTTAATCCACTTTAGGAGCGGGGGAACCGAATTTGTGCATGTGTCACTAGGGGTGAATCCTTTTTATAGGTAGGGCTACTCTCAAGGTCCGAATCCGACAGCTAACCTCGTCAGCGTTTTGAGAGGGGGGACTTGTGTGTAAAAAACACTAGGTGCAACCTGGTGTTTTCTTTTTATTCTCTTAAAGGTAAAAAATAACATTTTTTTATTGCGTGTAATAGAAAGAGAGAGGAGAAAAAGGATGAACTGGCTTACAAGTCTAATTACAATTGGCTTATTCGTAATTGTTGCAAAACCAATGGGAGATTATATATACAATGCTTTTCAGAGGAAGGAAGGGCTTCAAAGGGTATTTGGTCCCTTGGAAAAAATATTATTTAAAGTTGCTGGGATTAAAGGACATAATCAAAGCTTCAAGAAATATATGCTGTGTTTGATCATTACAAATTGTTTCTTTATTTTTTCTGTTTATTCTATATTTCGATTACAAGGGTTTCTGCCGTTAAACCCTAATCATTTTATGGGCTTAGAACCAACATTAGCTTTTCATACAGCAATTACATTTATGACAAACGCTAATTTACAGCACTATGGAGGAGAGAGTAGTTTATCCAATTTCTCTCAAATGGTGGGCGTAACGTTCATGATGTTTGCGGCACCTGCAACTTCAATGGCGGTTGGTATTACGTTTATTCGTGTGTTAGCGGGTAAAAGAATAGGTAACTTTTTTGTTGATTTTGTACAATCGATTACAAGAATATTATTGCCAATTTCATTTGTGGCATCGCTCATATTTATATTGTTAGGAATACCACAAACACTTGATTCAACAGTCATTGTGAAAACATTAGAAGAGGGAGTGCAAGCAATTCCTCGTGGCCCAGTAGCGTCTTTACTTTCTATTAAAGAACTTGGTGACAATGGAGGAGGTTTTTTTGGAACAGTTTCTGCACATCCTTTTGAAAACCCTAATATGATGAGTAACGTGCTGCAAATGATGTTACAAATGTTAATTCCAATGGCCTTTCCTTTTGTATATGGAAGAATGGTCGGCAATCGGAAACAAGGTAAAATATTTTTTGTAGCAATGCTTATTCTTTTCGTCATTGGATTTTGTACGCTTGCTATATCTGAATTAAAGGGGAACCCATTATTAAATCAATTAGGGTTAGAACATTCACAAGGAAATATGGAAGGGAAAGAAACACGGCTTGGTGTTATATCATCTGCTTTATATGCAACTGTTACAAGTGCTTCTGGAACAGGCGGTGTAAATACAACGCATGATACATTAACACCAATTGGCGGGATGGTTCCACTTATAAACATGCTGTTAGGTACTGTGTTTGGAGGAATTGGACTAGGGTTTATAAATATTATCATGTATGCGATGATTACTGTATTTTTAGCCGGACTCATGGTGGGGCGTACACCGGAGTTCCTTAATAAAAAATTAGAGGGAAAAGAAATGAAATTAATAGCGATTACAATTGTATCTCAGCCATTACTGATTCTTGGGGCTGCAGCGCTTGCATTTTCTACTCATCTTGGAACAGATGCAATTTCTAATCCTGGTTTTCATGGTTTGACACAAGTTATATATGAGTATACATCGTCTGCCGTTAACAATGGATCTGGATTTGAAGGACTAAAAGATAATACACCATTTTGGAATATCTCATCAGGAATTGTTATGTATATTGGTCGGTATTTCGGTGTAATTACAATGCTTGCTGTTGCAGTGGGGCTCAAAAAGAAAAAGATTGTACCTGAGACTATAGGAACATTCCGAACTGATAATCGGTTGTTTGGTGGGATTTTATTAGGCACTATATTTATAATCGGTGCACTCACATTTTTGCCAGTGCTCGTACTTGGACCAATCGCTGAATTTTTGACTATATCATAACTGCGTTGCATTAAAAAAGAAGGGCAATACATATTACGTATGTATCGCCCTTTTACTCTGTTTTTAGCTGGGTGTGTTAGAAGATAGGTGGAGTAACTGAAAATAAGACAATGGCATTTTGATTAAAATTATTTACCCATTTATGTTTGAAATACGCTGGTATTTTTACACTATCACCAGTTTCTAATATATACTCTTCTTCATCTAAATACACCGTAATTTTTCCTTCTAAAACAAATGCTAATTCTTCTCCTTTATGCTCTAGAAGACTTTCCGAGGAAGAATTGTTCGGAGGTACAGTCATAATTGTTGTTGCTAAAGTTCCTGTGAAATCTGGTGATAACAATTCATAGGATAAATTATCAATAATCATTTTTTTTCGTTTATTGGAACGTACGATGAGATCGTCTGTATTTGTTTCTTCTAGTAAAAAACTAAATGTCGGAACATCAAGCGCTTTAGCTAATACTTTCAATGTTTGGATGGAAGGATTAGCGGAACCACGTTCAATTTGACTTAGCATAGACGGTGTAATTTCAGCCATCTTTGCTAGTTCTTTACTACTTAAGCCTTTTTCTTTTCTTTGTTTTTCGATTTTTTTACCGATATCTATATTTTCCATAGTTTATTCTCCTTTATAACAATTTAATTATATTTAAAATAATTAAATTAAAATTAACATAAAGTTATTTTTTTGTGTTAAACTGTATTAAAATTAATTTAATTATAATTTATTATACAACTGGCTACAAGGAGATAAGGAGGAAGAGAAATGAAGGGGCTAGAGGAATTGAGAGAACAACATCCGCTATTAAACAATTTAATTGTATTGGATGAAACATTTTGGTTAAATCCAAATATTAGGAGGTTCCAAACAGCGATACAAGCTTCTCCGCTTACAAAGGACGATGTAAAAGATGCTGAAGAGAGATTAAAGCGTTTCGCACCATATATTGCAAAAGTGTTTCCAGAAACGAAAGGAACAAATGGAATTATAGAATCACCTTTAGTGAAAATACCGTCTATGAAACGTTCTTTAGAGAAAACTTATGAGCAATCTATATTAGGGGAATTATTACTAAAATGTGATAGTCACCTTCCGATATCGGGTTCAATCAAAGCTAGAGGTGGCATTTATGAAGTGTTGAAACACGCGGAAAAATTAGCTTTTCAGCACGAAATGTTAACGGAGCAAGATGATTATTCAATTTTAGATAGTGATAGATTTAGAGACTTTTTCGCAGCGTTCTCTATTGCGGTAGGATCAACTGGGAATTTAGGGCTTAGTATCGGTATTATGAGTGCTAAGTTAGGCTTTCATGTAACAGTTCACATGTCAGCTGATGCAAAGCGATGGAAAAAAGATTTACTAAGAAGTAAAAATGTAACGGTTATTGAATATGAAGCAGACTATAGTAAAGCAGTAGAAGAGGGGAGATTGCAAGCAGATGCAGATCCTCATTGTTACTTTGTTGATGATGAAAATTCTCATGATTTATTTTTAGGGTACGCAGTGGCAGCGTCTCGATTGCAAAAACAGTTAGAAGAGTTAGAGATTGTAGTAGATGAAGAACATCCTTTATTCGTTTACCTTCCGTGCGGAGTAGGTGGTGGACCTGGGGGAGTAGCATTTGGTTTAAAGTTATTGTATCAAGACAATGTCCATTGCTTCTTTGCCGAGCCTACTCATTCACCATGTATGTTACTTGGTTTAATGACTGGGCTTCATGATAAAATCGCGGTTCAAGATATTGGTATCGATAATGTAACAGATGCGGATGGTCTTGCGGTAGGAAGGCCATCTGGATTTGTTGGCAAAACGATGGAACCATTTTTAAGTGGGAATTATACAGTTAGTGATGAAGAGCTGTATAAGTTGTTAAAAGAGCTTGCTAATACAGAAAAAATTTACTTAGAACCTTCTGCACTAGCAGGGATGATAGGGCCGGTCAAATTATGTAAAGAAGGAAAAGAGTATTTGCAAAAGCATCATGTAACAGAAAAAGTAAGGCAAGGTACACATATCGTTTGGGGAACTGGTGGTAGTATGGTTCCTAAAGAAGTGATGATGCAATATTATCAAAAGGGTTTGCATGTAGCGTTAGAGGAACGAAAGTAATAAAAGCTGAGGCTTGTCGGGAAACAGGGGCTAGGGGGCTCCTGTTTTTTTGCGTTTTTTGCTGGTTAGTCGATATTCTGAATAACCGGCATATTTAAATTTGAGCCGATAAAATTTCATTCACCACTTCATACGAACAATTCTTGTCTTTTTCATTTTCATTTAAATAAGATTACCGCTAATATTGGATGGAAATCAGTTTAATTTACTGTATATTAAAAGAGCCATTCTAATAAAAGCTAAAATTCTTTGTTATTTTTAGCGCGGTTCATTATAGTATAAGTATAAGCTTTTCTAAAATATAAAGGATTACTAATATAATAAAGAAGCTTCATTTTACATAACAAGAGGATGTGTATAGACAATGTCACTACAGTCAAAATATTTAGCGGGTATTTCCCTTGGTGTAATGGGGGTAGGATTCGCAGCGACCATTCCATTCCAAGGTTCAATGATCGGTACAATTGCACAGGGGGGATTTGAAGCGGGATTAGTTGGTGGACTCGCCGATTGGTTTGCGGTTACGGCTTTATTCCGTCATCCGATGGGGATTCCAATTCCGCACACAGCGCTGCTTCCTAAAAACCGAAAGCGGGTTACAAAAGGGCTCATTTCGACACTGGAAAACGAGTGGCTAACGAAGGAAAGTATAACAAGTAAAGTGAAAGAAATGCAGTTATCGCAAATGGTGTTACAGATAGCAGAAAGAGAATTGCAATCTGATGCTGTGAGAAAAGGGATTGTTACAATTGCTGAAAAAGCGATTCTCCAAATTGATACCGAAAAATTAGCTATTGTCATTGAAAAAGAATTAAAAACATATTTACATACAGTCAATACAGGAAATATACTAAAAGTCCTGATTGACCAATTGGTTGTACAAGAATACGATGAAAAAACACTTGATTATATGTTAGTCAAAGCGAAAGAATGGACAGCGCAAGATGAAGCACGTTATCAGCTCGGAAGCTTAGGGATGAAAGCGATGGAAAATATAAAGGTAGATGGATTTTTACAGTTTACTCTTAAATCGTTCATGAATATTGTAGATGAAGATAAAATCGGAGGGATTTTGCAGAAGTTTGTAATTAGTAACATAAGTAGTTTGCAGGATCATGATAATAGTACGAGACAGCTTATATTAATGAAACTTCGTCAAGAGCTTATTCAGGTTAAGGAAAATGAAGCAGTATTACGAGAATTAGAAAAGTGGAAAGAAAACTGGATCACAAATTGGAATGCTGCTGAGAAAATAACAGAATTGCTAGGACAGGCACAAGAAAAAGCAGTTACTTTTATTAAAAAAGAAGAATTTGCAGATAGATACCTTCTTCCATTTTTAACGGAACAAATGAACAAAGTGAAAGAAGAGCCGGTAACTGTTCAAAAAATGGAAGACTGGTTACAAAAGCAAATTGTAAAACTTGTTGAAAACAATCATTCTAAGATCGGAAAGCTTGTACAAGAAAATCTTGATAAATTAGATGATAAAATGCTCATCGAAATGATTGAAAATAACGTTGGGAAAGATTTGCAATGGATTCGTGTGAATGGTGCGGTTTGTGGGTTTATGATTGGAATAGCTTTAGAGGGAATTAAAGCACTTATATGAAAAAAACTTCCACATGATATGAATGTGGAAGTTTTTTTCGACTTTTACTGTTCTAGAATGCTCATGTCTATATGATAAGCTTTTTGAATGTTTAGCTGGTATGTACCGTTACCAGTTTTTATTGTATTTTTGTACCATTGTTCTTTCTCGCTTGATTCGGGCTTCTCTTCTGAAGAATTATTTTCTCTTTTCGTTAGTTCTTCTACATGTTCCCAAGGTAGATTTCCATGCGCTTCTTTTTGATTTGTTACCGCAGATAGTGTGATATCGCTATCTTTTACAAGATGAACAGATACGTTTGAACGTTCTTGTACAGACCAATTATTTTGTAATTGGCCTGGGTAAAGAGAGAGTTCTCGTTCAGAACTGCGAATTTCCACATTTTTATTTTGCGGGAGGACAAGTGTTGCTGTCATTTTTGACTGTGACGCAAAGAATTTATGGTGAACAGGTAATGGTTTTACTGTTACATACATCGTTTCACCAACTGTTTGAACCGTCATGAAATCGTCTTGTTGTAATTTGTCCTTTTCATTTTCTTTCATAGTCATTTCATATGTTCCTAATAAATGTACTTTATTACTATTACTCCCTTCTATTGTAAGAGGATGATTACTCGTATTAACAACAACCTTTTTAATAGAGTCAGGAATGTCATGTTGTACTTCTGGGATGTTATTCGTTTGTTCGGTTGTATCGATAGAATAACGAATTTCTTCTAGTAATCCAGTGGATAACAAGAAAGAGAAGGCAATGCCAATCGTTCCTAACAGGCCAATAAAGAAAATGCTAAATATATCATATTTAATAATAGGCTGTTCTTTTTTAGAGAATGTAACATATAGTAAAATTTCGATGCCAAGTACAATGAATAAAATGGGCCACCATGCTGTTAAATGATCAAATGTTTGTGTACCCTTTATCGTTGAAAATAATAAGAAACAACCTAATGTAATAATTGAAATCCCCATAGATATCGTTCCAACACGCCATGTTCTCATTCTTTCGCACCGCCTTTTTTCTCTTTATTTCCTAGTAATAATTTAAAGCCACCACCAATTAAAAGAAGAGCAACGATAGATGTTTGGAAATAGCGATAATATAGTTCGCTAAGATGAACATGAAATATAGCAGCGAAATAATCATCTAAAATAGGAAGGAGAGTTTGATCTAATAAATAGTAGCTTCCTAATGCGACAAGTCCAATGCCGAGCCATTTTTGATGATTAATAAAATAGTCAATAATAGGTGTGTCTTGTAAGTCTTCTTTTCCGTATTTGGCGGTTTGCTGTAATGTATCAAAAAAACTATAAAACCAAATGATAGGTACTAAAAATAAGAAGGCTGATAACCTTAATAGATCAAGCAAATAAATAGAAAGTAAAAAGGCTGCCATGAGCTGAAGGCCACGGCGTTGTAACCCTAAGTACATATGGCCTGCGCCAGGGAACATCGCTAAAATAGAAGCGAAAGTTTTACTTTTTTTTCCTTGTTCTCGGTGCTCTTCAAACTCTTCAAAAATGGTGCGATCAATTAATAGTTCACCGCGTTCTTTTTTTTGTAGTTGCTGAACGGCATCGAAGAAATTATAAATCCATAAAACAGGTAATGTAGCGAGAAAAATAAGGAAGCTTTCTTGAGATGTTAATAGTGTAACGAATATAATCATGCTACCTAAACCTGTAAAAGCGACTAAAAATGTAAGTCCTCGCTGCATAAGTCCTAATTGGAAATGACCAAGTCCAGGGATAATGGACAAGAGAATGATGTAAAATCGTTCGCTTTCTCTATCCGCTTCTGGTGTGTGTTCCTTCTCTTGTTTCCGTGATTGATTCATGATAGAAATAATTAAGTCTATTAGATTTATTGCCCAGACAACCGCTAATAGAAATAGGAGAAGAAAAACAATTCCATGATTTCCAAGGAGGACCGTAAAACCTACCGCAGCGATAAATAATAATAAAGATCCTCCGGCATAGATAATAAAACGTCCAATCTTCTTTAAATATAAATGACCAAGCCCAGGAATTAGCCCTAAAACAAGTGCTAAAAAGGGATTTTTATTCATGTTTTGAACCTCCATTCGTTTTGGATGTATGCAAAGTTTTGTTCAAAAATTGTTGCGAGATTGAAGTCTCATTGTGTTTAGAAGATTTTTCAAAATTAGATGTTGCTGCGAAAATATAATGGAATAGACCACTTACCATAAAAATGAGTGTAGCTGCCGTTGCAATTATGTAGTGAATGAGCGTACGTTGTAGCTGTTTCGACGGTATTATTTCATCAGATTGTAAAGTTTCAAAATTAATTTGTTCCATAACGCCGTTTGTAAATGAATCATCATGTATCATTGGAAGGTTTTCAGTTTGCTCATCAATACTTTCCATGTAACGTGCTAAACAATGCTCGCATTCATAAAGGTGTTCTTCCATAGAATCACGTTCACTGTTTGATATAAGGTCTAAAGTATAATTGCGCCAATCTTCTTTTGAATAATGCGTCATAAAAAATCTTCCTCCTTCCAATGTTTTTTAATCCATTTTCTTGCCCGATACAGCTTCATTTCGACTGTTTTCACTTCGATATTTTGCTGAGCGGCAATTTCTTGATAACTTTTTTCTTCTAAGTAATGTGCAAGAACAACGTTACGATAATTCTCGGGCAATTCTCTTAGTTTTTGAGTAATCAGTACTTTTTGCTCTTTCGTCAGTAACAATGCCTCAATATTATGAGAAGACTTTATACTTTCCTGCGTTTCTTTTGATAAGGAGAGTGCTTCGTTTTCTCGTGCTTTCTTTCTCTTATAATCAATAGCGTGATTTGTGGCAATCCGCGTAATCCACGTTTTGAATCCGCGGAACTGATAATTAGGGAGAGAGGCATAAATTTTTACGAATACTTCTTGTGTGATATCTTGGGCGTCTTCCTCATGTCTTAAAATGGAAAAAATGACTTGAAAAATATAATGACGATATGTTTGCACAAGGATACGAAAGGCGTGCTCACTTCCTTGTTGTGCTTTTTCAATTAATTGTTTTTCCTCAATGGTTCTCTCCCTCCTTTTTGGCGCATTCTATTATATAGACGTAAGAAAGGGGAGGTCCCCCTACACATGATGTAAAAAAAGAATAATATATTTGAAGAGAAGAAGCTACTTCAAAAAGATGCGAAAAAATGTTGTAGAGAAGTATATAATGAGCAATAGGAAATGTTATGTGTAGAAAGGATGTGAATGGTAGTAAGGAAATTCCTCTACTAACAAACATGAAAATAAAAATATTAATAGCTGATGACAATTCGTTTATTAGAGAAGGCATGAAGATTATTTTAAGTACATATGAAGAATTTGTGGTAGTAGAAACAGTAAGTGATGGGAAAGAGGCTCTAAATTATTGTAAAAAAAATGATGTGGATATTGCACTTTTAGATGTTCGGATGCCGAATATGAATGGTGTAGAAGCAACGAAGCTTATTTGTGAAGAGACAAAAACAAAGCCGCTCATTTTAACGACATTTGATGATGATGAGTATATTTTAGAAGCAGTGAAGAATGGAGCGAAAGGTTATTTACTAAAAAATAACGATCCAGAGCGCATTCGAGATGCCATAAAAGGGGTGTACAACGGGCAGACTGTTATGCAAGACGTCGTGCTTGATAAAATTAAGTTCAATTTACTTGAAAGTAAAGAAGAAGAGTCCAAAATAGATAAGACCCTTTTTACAGAAAGAGAACTTAGTATTATTGCTTTAATCGCAAAAGGTTTCTCTAATAAAGAAATTTCAAAGAACCTTTTCATATCAGAAGGAACAATTGCAAACTATATTACATCTATTTTAGGGAAAACAGGTCTTGAGCACCGGACCCAAATTGCGATTTACTATTTAACAGGGAAAGTAGATTGATTGTATGGAGTTTTGGTTAACTGTAAGTAAATTAATTGTCTTTTTATATATAGTGTTCAGTTATATTCACTCAAATGTTACGAACTTACCGTGGGTTATATTTACTTTGCTTTCGTACTTTTGTGTAAACGTGGTAATTTCTATTTTAAAAAAAGATGCTTATAAGAAAATATTAATCGGGATATCAATTGGCATTATCATTTTGTTTACATGGCAGATTCATCCGCTATTCATTTTGTTTTTACCTTTGAACTCTTACGAAATCGTATCTTATTGTATGAAAAAGAAATGGCAGATCTATTTCATTATGATTCTCCCGATTGTTTTTGCTGATGAAAGTGTTCGAATGACATATGGACTTATTGCTACATTTTGTTTTCTTATTGTAACGATGGCAGATCTTTACATAGCACGCTTATTACAGTTTGAGATGCAAAATGATAAGATGCGAAAAGATATGCAACGGCTTACTAAAAGTTTACATGAAAATAAAGAGTATATAAGGCAATCAGAATACACATTTAAGTTAGAGGAGAGAAATCGATTATCGCAAGAAATTCATGATAAAATTGGTCACTCCATGACAGGCGCACTTATTCAGATGGAAGCAGCGAAGAGATTGATGGAACTAGATAAAGTGAAAGCTGCGGAGTTATTGCAAAATGCGATTCATATTTCTAAAGATGGAATTGAAAGTATTAGAATTACCCTTAAAAATATGAAACCACCAACTGAACAAATTGGCATTCATCGTATGAAATTATTCATAGATGAATTTGCGAGCAAGCATGAAATAAAAATTCCGTTTGTGTATAAAGGGAATTTAGATGTGATTTCTCCAATTCAATGGAAGGTCATTGGTGAAAATGTAACGGAAGCATTAACAAATGCAATGAAATATGCAGAAGCAACCGTTGTTTCAATAGATATTCATGTGCTTAACAAGATGGTGAAAGTACAAGTGAAGGATAATGGCAAAGGAGCACCTCTTGTAAAGAAAGGACTTGGGATTATTGGGATGGAGGAACGGACTGCATCCGTGAACGGGACGGTTATTGTAGATGGAACAAGTGGCTTTTCGGTAACGATGTTACTGCCAATTCAGTAATAGAATGGTTCATCACCGTAACATGAGGTTGATTTTTTGAAAATGATTCATTTTTAATATACGGAACGGAAAGAGTCCGCTCGGAGTGGAGTATACACCATCTCTATATGTCACCTCCGGCTTATGGTGATGAATCAATAGAATGAAAGAGATGAAGGATCTCATATGAAAAAAGTGAATATTCTCATGTGAAAAGAATGAACTTCTGCACTGAGCAGGTTCATTCTTTTTGCTTATAATAACAGCAGAGAAACCGAAATAGGGGTGAAATGATGAATACATTGGAAATAAAAAACTTAACGAAAAAATTTGGTGATTTCATCGCGGTAGATAATATGTCGTTAGCTATTAAAGAAGGAGAAATATTTGGATTTTTAGGATCAAATGGTGCTGGTAAAAGTACAACAATTAATATGGTTGCGGGACTGCTGAGAAGTAATGAAGGTGAGATTAGCATACTAGGAAAAAATATAAAGAAACATAGCCGTTTTGCAAAGATGAACATTGGAATTGTTCCGCAAGATATAGCAATTTACGAAGAACTAACTGCTTATGAAAATGTAAAGTTTTTTGCAGGATTGTATGGACTAAGAGGAGCTGAATTAAAGGCAAGAGTAGAAGAAGCTCTTCAGTTTGTAGGGCTTAGTGATAAACATAAAAGTTATCCGAAAAATTTTTCGGGAGGAATGAAGAGAAGGCTGAACATAGCTTGTGCGATTGCACATCGACCGAAGTTAATCATTATGGATGAGCCGACAGTTGGGATTGATCCGCAGTCCAGAAATTATATTCTCCAGTCTGTAAGGAAATTAAATGAGATGGGGAGCACGATTATTTATACGAGTCACTACATGGAAGAAGTAGAAGAGATTTGTACAAAAATTGCGATTGTGGATCACGGTAAAGTAATTGCAGAAGGAACGAAAGAACAATTAAAAGCGATTATTACGGATACGAAAGATATTTGGATTGAAGTGAAGTCAGTTGAAAATATGGACGTAGCTAAATTAAAAGAGATTAATGGTGTTAAGGCGGTTCAAGTTGAAGAAAATGTAATTAAAGTACATTCAGATGCAGGAGTAAATAATTTGAACAAAATGATACAACATTTTATTAATTATGATATTGAAATCCGCTCGTTAGAAGAGCAAGCGCCTAACTTAGAAACAGTATTTCTTACATTAACAGGAAGAAATTTACGGGATAAATAAATTTGGTCATAAAAAGGGAGGTTCATTAATTGAACATCTTCAATATTGCAATTACGCATATGAAAAGAGATTTTCGTGATATAAAAACACTAGTTTTTATGCTGGCATTCCCTATCGTACTTATGCTTATTTTAGGAACAGCGTTAACGAATGCGTTTAATGGTGACAGTCAGTCTATTAAAGATATACAGATATTATATAAAGATGAAGCGAGTAATACATTTTCTCAATCGTTTGAGACATTCGCAAAAGAAGTGAGTGAATCGGGTATTCACTTTAAGAAAGTTTCTAAAGGGATAGATGGAAAAGAAGAAGTGAAACAAAATAAATATGCTGGATATTTGGAAATGAATAAAGACGGTGCAAAATTATATGAGAATGATCGAAATAGCGTGAAAGGAAGTATTATTGAAGGAATGCTGCAGGCGTTTGTTGATAAGTACAATGTAGCAGTCGAAGTGGCGAAAGTGGATCCTAGCAAGGTTAGTACAGTTATTTCAAATGGAAATCATAACGATTATATAAAAGAAACATCTTTAGAAGCTGCTAAAAAACCAAGTTCTATGGATTACTATGCAATTGTAATGACGACAATGATAGCCTTATATGGAGCGCTGGGAGCGAGTCATTTAATTCGTGGAGAACGAATTAGAAAAACGGGAGATCGTTTAATTGCAGCACCTGTTAGTAAAGCGGAAATCTTCATCGGAAAAATACTTGGTAGTCTTGTAGCAAATGCACTTTGCATTTTCCTCGTAATTTTATTTAGTAAATTTGTTTTTAAAGCGAATTGGGGTGACCATCTTGGAATTGTATTGCTTATTTTACTAACAGAAGTATTACTCGCGATTAGTTTCGGATTAGGTATTGGATATATTACGAAGACAGGTGAGGCATCTAAGGCGGTTATTATGGTTGTCGTACAATTAGCTTCTATTTTTGGCGGGGCATATTTCGTAGTTGAAGAAAATATAGTTACAAATTTATCACCATTAACATGGGTGAATACAGCGCTTATGAAAATTATTTATGCGAATGAAGTAGGGGCCGCATTTCCAGTAATCTTTTTAAATCTTGGAATTTCAGCACTTTTCTTATTGATTGCGATTATCGTATTACGTAGACGGGAGGGGCTATAACATGAAAGATATTTTATGGCTCATACAAAAAACATTAACGGTTCTCTTGAAAAATAAAAAAGGGTTACTTATTATTATTGCATTACCGATAGCTGGAGCTCTCATTACTTTTTCGATGTATGGAAATGAAGGACAAAGGACGTTAAATATAGGGGTTGTAAATAAGGATAATCAGTATATAGCAAGTGATACTGTGAAGTTTTTAGAAGGATTAAATCACGTGGAAGTGACTAAAATTAAGGAATCAGAAGCGGCAGATAAGCTTACATCGAAAAAACTTGATGGAGTGATTACGTTAGATGCAGGGTTTTCCGAAAGTGTTCGAAAAGGGAAACCGATCCATATTGAGATTTCATCGATTAAAGGTGATCAAGTAACGGGGTTTATAAAGTCGTATTTGTATCATTATATCGATAATATTACTGCAATGAGTAAAGTAGCACAAAATGATCAAACATTGTTTGATCATATGTATGCAGGCTATCAAAAAAGTGCATTTAAGTTAAAAGCAGAGACACTAGAGGATGCTTCAAAAAACAAAGATATGACGAATCAAACAATTGGTTTCCTTATTATGTTTATGCTATTTTCAGCAGCAAATTTATCAGAACTTATTTTGAAAGAAAAAGAGAATAGAACGTATTTTAGATTACTATCTACACCGATAGATGGGAAGAAATTTATATTATCTAATATGGCTGTTAACATGCTTATTTTAATCGTTCAAATTGTTATCGCAGTATTATGTATGACTAGCGTCTTTCATACGAATATAAACATGCCTTTCATGGTTATGGTTGGTGTATTGATGCTATATGCTTTAGTAGCAATTGGTATGTCACTAGCAATTGTATCTTTTGCGAAAAATACAACTTCTGCAAATGCTATGCAAAATATTATTATTACACCAACATGTTTACTTGCTGGATGCTTCTTTCCGTTTGAGATCATGCCAAACACAGTGCAAAAAATAGCTGATTTTCTTCCACAGCGTTGGTTATTAGATACGATAGGGAAATTACAACAAGGAACACCATTTACAGATTTATATTTAAATATTTTAATTTTGTTTGCTTTTGCAATTGCCTTCTTCTTAATTGCGATTTATAAGTTTGGTCGTAATAATGACGCGAGGAATTTTATTTAATAGAAAGTGATGCGGTACCATGCCGCATCTTTTTTGTCATTTCTCATAAAACATAGTTTTTATTGAAATACTATCCGAAGACAATTATTTTCTACGGAAGGAAAAAGGAATGGTAAAAAAGGTATTACGTATTATTTTTATTATCATTAGCATAGTAATCTTTTTAGTTGTTTGGATGCATATTGATGTAACACTTGGTAGGAAAGTCGAAGCTGATAAAAACCAACAGAAAGAATATGCCGCTCATTATAGCGATTTTCAATTATATGTAGAGGGTAAACCGCTATATCGTCAACTGTTTTCTGATATAAAAGAAGCAAAGCACTCGATTTTTACGTATTTCTATATTATTTCGAATGATGAAAGTAGCCATGTTTTTTTAAATTTGTTAAAAGAAAAAGCAGAAGAAGGGGTAAAAGTATATTTATCGGTTGATTGGATTAATGATTTATCTTTTGAAAGAACATATAAAAAAGAGTTGCAGGCAAGTGGTGTTCATTTTACATATAGTAGGAAACCAGAGTTCCCATTTCTTTTTTATTCACTTCATCATCGCAATCATCGCCGTATTACAACAATAGATGGGAAGATAGGATATAGTGGTGGCTTTAATATAGGTGAGGAATACTTAGGGAAAGATAAGCGTTTTGGATATTGGCGAGATTATCATGTGCGATTGCAGGGAGAAGGAGTAACAGATTTAGAAAGGCAGTTTGCATTAGATTGGAAACGAGATACTTCAGAAGAAATTGTGAGAACAGCTAAGCCTGTGATGAGAGGAAAAACGTTACATACTATGTCTAGTTACAATGGACATGAAGTTGTTACGAAGTATATAGAATTAATAAAACAAGCAAAGCATTCTATCGTGATTGCCACGCCTTATTTTATACCGAGAGATAAAGAAATCATGAGCGCTTTAATTCAGGCACGAAAGCGGGGGGTATCGGTAAAAATACTTTGGTCTTACAAGCCGGACGTGCCGCTTATTAAAGAAGCAGCCTATCCGTATATTCGTCAGTCGATTGAAAATGGAATCGCTGTATATGGATATAAAAAGGGGATGTTTCATGGGAAAGTAATGGTGCTTGACAATGAAATAACGGTGATTGGTACAACAAATTTCACTTCGCGTAGTTTTCATATTAATGATGAAATGGATTTTTACGTATATGGTGGCTCGCTAATTCCTCAAATAAATCAAGCGTTAACAAAAGATTTTCAAGAGTCAAAGGAGATAACGTCATCATTTTTTGACCATTTATCAGTATTAGAGAAGTGCAAAGAAAAAATAGCGTCAGTGTTTAATTACTATTTATAATAAAGTAATTTGTAGTCAAAAACGCTTTGAGAATAAACTCGAAGCGTTTTACTTTTTATGTATAGTATTTTTAAGTCGAGTTCTTAAAAATTAAACCATTAATAAGTCTTTTTTTAAATAGTGATGCTTAAAATCTCTGCCGGCATTAGTAAGGACGCCAAATTCTTGATAACCGTGCTTTTTATAAAAATCTAATGCTTGAAAACTTAAAGTATCTACTTTTATGAAATCACAATTCTTTTCTAAAGCTATTTGTTCGACCTCTAATAAAAGTTTAGTTCCATAACCTAGTTTGCGTATGTCTTCATCAAGTATAAAAGTATGAATCTCTAACCAATTCCAGCAAATTTCACCTAATATTCCTCCGTGAATCGTGTTGTTTTTATCTTTAAGGAATACATGAATTTCCTGATATCTCCCTCTTAAATCTGATGGGAAATGTTTTAAATTATACTCATAAAGTTTAGTATTAACATTGTGTTTATTCGTTACATTTAATTCTTTCGTAATATGTAAATCCATTCATTTTTCCTCCTGCAATTTTTGTGAAATGATGGATAGGAACGAGTACTATCATCTCAATGTATTTATTTTAACATGAAATTTTTAATATTCTGTTTTAATTTAACGATTCAAACGATGTAATAATTAAAAAGTGAGAATACTTTCTAGAAAGTGTAAGGTGTGGTGAAATGCCACACCTATACAACCTAGTATTTCGTTTGAGTTATTGCTAAAATAGTTATTTTTCTTCTGCTAGTTCTGTCGATTCATGATTAATTAACGTGCCAATATGCTCGCCTAAGCATATTTTCTTCATAACCCCGGGTTCGTCGAAATTAAAAACATGAGTTGGTAAATGATAGTCACGAGCAAGTAATAAGGCTGATTGGTCCATTACTGTGATGTTGTTACGAACAACGTCATTATAATTTAAATAACGATACATTTTTGCTGATTTATTTCGTTTTGGATCACTTGTGAAGACGCCATTTACACCTTGTTTTGCGACTAAAATCGCGTCAGAATTCATTTCAATTGCCCGCTGGACACTTGGATAATCGGTGGTAACGAACGGTTGCCCGTTTCCACCGCCAAAGATGACAATATGTCCTTTTTCTAAATGGTGAACGGCTCGTAAGCGAATATAGGGTTCTGCCACCGCTGTAAATGGGATAGATGTCATAACACGCACTTCTTTATCTGTCTTACTTGTAAGTACGCCGCGTAGCATTAAACTATTCATAATTGTACCTAACGTCCCTATATTATCCGCTTCCACGCGGTCAATCCCCCATTCCTCAGCTAAATTGCCTCTGAAAATGTTACCTCCGCCAACGACAAGAGAGACTTCAATACCTAAATCGACAATTGATAAAATCTCAGTCGCGATATGTTCTAAACGTTTGGAACCGAAACTATTTCCATCCTGATCAGCTAGAGCGCCGCCGCTGAGTTTAATTAAAACACGATTATATGGATTCATAATCATCACTCCTTATTTCATGCAAAGTTTTTCTCAGTGGAGTCGGTAGCTATCACTGAGAATTAGTCCGCATCATATGGGGTTTTTATAGGTAGTGTATTCTTGATCTAATCGCTTTGCTCATGTGGAATTTTCTGTATGTTAGAAGCGTATGAGGTTGCAATAAAAAAGGAGCAGAGGCGAATGCCTTTGCTCCTTTACAGGAAAATGGAATGAAAAAGGAAGCACTAAAATGAAATCTTTTCTAAGATTCTTCATAGCGTCCACTCCTTTTCATTTCATTTATATTTGAATAAACTTTCTTTTTAGATTATACAAAATAATTTCACTCTTTATCAATGTTTATTTTTATTTTTCGTTTCTAAAAGGTGTCAATGAATAATTAAAGAAAAAAATACGAATTTTTTGTGACGGATCTGTAGGTTTTTGTCTGATTTTGTAGGTTTGCTTATATTATGTGGATATGCTTTTATAAATAAAAATTGAAAGCGTTCGCATGGAAGGAATGAAAGTATATGAAGAAATTCGGATTAGCAACACAGATTTTCGTTGCGCTTGTTTTAGGGATTGTAGTAGGGGCAATCTTTTATGGCAATAACACAGCGCTTTCTTATATCACACCAATTGGGGATATATTTATTCATTTAATTAAGATGATTGTAGTACCAATCGTTATTTCAGCACTGATTGTTGCAGTGGCTGGTGTAGGGGATATGAAAAAGCTTGGTAAATTAGGCGGTAAGACCATTCTTTATTTTGAAATTATTACGACAATCGCGATTTTAATGGGATTAATCGCAGCAAACGTGTTCCATCCAGGAACGGGCGTTGATATGAGTAACTTACAACAAAGTGACATTTCATCATATAAGGAGACGGCTGATACAACACAGAAAAAAGGCTTTGCAGAAACAATTGTTCATATTGTACCAACAAATATTATGCAATCGGTGGCACAAGGAGATTTATTACCGATTATTTTCTTCTCCGTTTTATTTGGTTTAGGGGTTGCAGCAATTGGGGAGAAAGGAAAGCCGGTGTTTAATTTCTTTGAAGGTGTACTTGAAGCGATGTTTTGGGTTACGAATCAAGTTATGAAGTTTGCTCCGTTCGGTGTGTTTGCATTAATTGCTGTGACGGTTGCAAAATTTGGAGTGGCAACGCTTCTTCCTTTAGGAAAATTAGTGCTAGCTGTGTATGTAACTGTTATACTATTCGTTATTGTGGTATTAGGTATTAATGCGCGAATGGTAGGGGTAAATATTTTTACATTAATGAAGATTTTAAAAGAAGAGCTTATCCTTGCGTTCACGACAGCGAGTTCAGAAGCTGTTTTACCAAATATAATGAGAAAAATGGAAGAGTTCGGTTGTCCGAAGGCAGTTGCTTCTTTCGTTATTCCAACGGGCTATACATTTAATTTAACAGGATCAGCCATTTATCAAGCATTAGCGGCATTATTCGTTGCGCAAATGTATGGTGTCCACATGTCATTAACGGAACAAGTTACATTGTTATTCGTTTTAATGTTAACGTCAAAAGGTATGGCAGGAGTTCCTGGCGCTTCATTTGTTGTGGTATTAGCAACATTAGGTTCAATGGGATTACCATTAGAAGGTATCGCATTAATTGCTGGAATTGATCGTATTTTAGACATGATTCGCTCAGCTGTCAATGTGTTAGGAAATGCATTAGCAGCTATCGTTATGTCGAAGTGGGAAGGCGAATTCGATCATGAGAAAGCAACACAATATGTAAAAACTGTTAAGCAAACAGAAGCAGCATAAGAAATAGATAAGGAGTGGTAATTATGGCAACATTAACTGAAACTACAAAAAATGTACGAGTTGAAAAAGACTTTTTAGGTGAAAAAGAAGTGCCAATGCATGCTTATTATGGAGTGCAAACAATGCGCGCTGTAGAGAACTTTCCAATTACAGGATATAAAATTCATGAAGGTTTAATTAAAGCATTGGCGATTGTTAAAAAAGCAGCAGCGCTTGCAAATACAGATGTAGGACGATTGGAACTAATAAAGGGTGGTGCGATTGTAGAGGCTGCGCAAGAAATTCTTGATGGAAAATGGCATGAACATTTTATTGTCGATCCAATCCAAGGCGGTGCAGGAACTTCTATGAATATGAATGCAAATGAAGTCATTGCCAATCGTGCTCTTGAATTATTAGAGAAGGAAAAGGGAGACTACAGTTATATTAGTCCAAATAGTCATGTGAATATGGCGCAGTCAACAAACGACGCATTCCCAACAGCGATTCATATTGCGACATTAAATGCGCTAGAAGTATTATTGCAAACAATGGGTTATATGCATGATGTATTTGAATTAAAAGCACAGCAATTTGATCATGTAATTAAAATGGGACGCACACATTTACAAGATGCTGTACCGATTCGTCTTGGACAAGAATTTAAAGCGTATGCTCGTGTAATTGAACGTGATATAAAACGAATTCAGCAATCTCGTCAACATTTATATGAAGTAAATATGGGGGCGACAGCAGTTGGTACAGGATTAAATGCAGATCCTGAGTACATTGAAGCGGTAGTGAAACATTTAGCTTCAATTAGTGGGTTGCCTCTTGTTGGAGCGGAAGATTTAGTAGATGCAACGCAAAATACAGATGCGTATACAGAAGTATCAGCGGCACTTAAAGTATGTATGATGAATATGTCTAAAATTGCAAATGATTTACGCTTAATGGCATCTGGCCCACGTGTTGGATTAGCAGAGATCATGCTTCCGTCTCGTCAACCTGGTTCATCTATTATGCCAGGGAAAGTAAATCCAGTTATGCCAGAAGTAATTAATCAAATTGCATTCCAAGTAATTGGTAACGATCATACAATTTGTCTTGCTTCAGAAGCTGGACAATTAGAGCTAAATGTTATGGAGCCTGTGCTTGTTTTCAATTTACTTCAGTCTATTAGCATTATGAATAATGGCTTCCGTGCCTTTACAGATAATTGCCTAAAAGGAATTGAAGCGAATGAAGAGCACTTGAAAGAATACGTTGAGAAAAGCGTAGGAATTATTACAGCTGTGAATCCGCATGTTGGATATGAGGCTGCGGCTCGCGTTGCGAAAGAAGCGATTGCAACTGGCCAATCTGTCAGAGCGCTTTGCTTAAAAAATGGTATCTTATCACAAGAAGAATTAGATTTAATTTTAGATCCATATGAAATGACACATCCGGGGATTGCGGGAGCAACTCTTTTAAAGAAAAATTAAAAGAGGAGGGGACATTCCCCTCTTTTTTGTTTACAATATAGAAATGGTATATATTAATAAAGGTAGGGATGGTATGAGTAAATTTACAGTTTCCTCTGATGGGACATTAGAAACAACATTAAGAGGAGTAGAAGTATTAGCAACACCGCTTTTAAATAAAGGTGTCGCTTTCACGCAAGAAGAAAGAGAAGAACTAGGATTAAAAGGGTTATTACCACCTGCGGTATTAACATTAGAAGAGCAAGCACGCCGCGCATATGAACAATTTTGTTCACAGCCGGATGATTTATTGAAGAATGTATATTTAACAGCGTTACATGATCGAAATGAAGTGTTATTTTATCGCTTACTAACAGATCATTTACGTGAGATGCTTCCAATTGTGTATACACCAACGGTTGGTGTAGCCATTCAAAGATATAGTCATGAGTATCGTAAACCGCGCGGAGTTTATTTATCTATTAATGATCCTTCTGGCATAGAAGAAGCGTTTTCTAATATTGGTGCAGCAGCTGACAATGTAGATTTAGTTGTTGTAACAGATGGTGAAGGAATACTAGGAATTGGTGACTGGGGCGTTGGCGGTATTAATATTGCTATCGGAAAGTTAGCAGTTTATACAGCAGCTGTTGGAATCGATCCTAGTCGTGTATTACCTGTTATTTTAGACGTAGGAACGAACCGAGAGGATCTATTAAATAATCCGTTTTATATCGGAAATCGTCATCCGCGTATAACAGGTGAAGCTTACGATACATTTATCGATACATTCGTAAAAGCAGTATGTAACAAGTTCCCGAAAGCATTGTTACACTGGGAAGATTTCAGTTCACATAATGCACGTAGAATTTTAGATAAATACCGCGATCATGTATGTACATTTAATGATGATATTCAAGGAACTGGTGCAGTTTCACTTGCAGCTGTATTATCGGCAGTAAAAGCTTCTCGTGTTCCTTTAGGTGAACATCGCGTTGTAGTATTTGGTGCTGGAACAGCTGGAATTGGGATTGCAGATCAAGTACGAGATGCGATGGTTCGTGCAGGATTATCAGAGAAAGAAGCTAATGAGCGTTTTTGGTGTATTGATCGTAACGGTTTAATTACAGATGATATGGAAGGTCTTCTTGATTTTCAGCTTCCATATACACGTAAGACATCTGAAGTGAGCGGATGGACAAACGGTGACACGATTGGGCTTGCAGAAGTTGTCAAGCATGTAAGGCCAACAATTTTAATTGGTACATCAACAGTAGCTGGTGCTTTTACAGAAGAAATTGTAAAAGAAATGGCTTCTCATACAGAAAGACCAATTATTTTACCGATGTCTAATCCAACACCGCTTGCAGAAGCGAAGCCGGTTGATTTGATACATTGGACAAAAGGAAGAGCACTTGTAGCAACTGGTAGTCCGTTTGAGCCAGTTACATATGATGGTGTTACGTATGTAATCGGACAATCAAATAATGCGCTTATCTTCCCAGGTCTTGGTCTTGGAACAATTGTTGTTCGCGCGAGTGTAATGACGGATGGAATGTTTGCAGCAGCGGCAGAAGCAGTGGCAAGCATGGTAGATACAAGTCAGCTAGGAGCACCTATTCTTCCGGAAGTTGAAGAATTGCGTAACATCTCAGAGATAGTAGCAATTGAAGTGGCGAAAGCAGCGGTTGCTGAAGGTGTTGCACGTGAGGAACTTAGTGAGAATGATATTAGAAAAGCTGTTCAGGAGGCAATGTGGGAACCTAAGTATCGCCAAGTAAAAGCAGCTAAACAGGTAACAATATAGAAAGAAAGCCCGTTTATATGATAAGCGGGCTTTCCTCGTTTCATTTTAATATATTTTATAAATGGGAAGTGGCGTCTTTGAACTGGAGTCAATTGTGGAAGAAAGATATGTCCCTTTTAATTATTTTAATGTTAATCGTTCCGATTGCTGGAGAACTAAATTTTCATCCGTTTAATGATACGTTTCGTGTTAGCTTTGGGACGCCGATTTTTTTCTTTTTGCTACTGTTTTTACGGAAAATACCGGCCGTTTTAGCAGGTACACTCGCTGGATTATCTGTAGTAGGGTTTCGAGTTTGTCTTGATTGGATCATGCAAGGTTCTTTTCATGTAACGGAGTCTTTTTATTTGCGTTATCCAGTCTTCTTTTATTATTTTGTTTATGGAAGTCTTTTTTCATTATGTAGAGTGAATAAATTTCATCAGAAGCCATTTATAATAGGGTGCTTTGGGATTACAATTGAGATAATAGCAAGCATGTCAGAACTAGCTTTTTATAACGTTTTAGTGCTTGGTACAACGATTACGAGTTCAGAAATAAATAAATTGATTATTATTGCTATTTTTCGCAGTTTCTTTGCTCTTGGTTTCTTAAATATGATGAGTTTATATGAAACGAAGTTAAAAGAAGCACAAGTTCGAAAAGAAAATGAAAAGATGTTAATGCATCTTTCTAATTTATATGTAGAATCTGTTCATTTAAAAAAGACACTTCAAAATGCAGAATTCATTACACAAGAAGCGTATCAATTATATCGAAATTTACAAGCTAGTAATGACGCAAGCAGTATCGAAATACATAGTAAGCAAGTATTAAAAGTTGCTGGGGAAGTACATGAAATAAAAAAAGATAATCAAAGAATTTTTGCTGGGTTATCAAAACTTTTATTGGACAAAAACGTATCTGAGTATATAAAAGGCCATGAATTGGTAGAGATGATTGTTAGAATAAACGAGAAGTACGCTCAGTTATTAGGGAAAGAAATAACATTTTCTAAACATATAGAAGGTGAGCACAATGAGTACCATGTGTACACTGTATTGTCGATTTTAAATAACTTAGTGGCGAATGCTGTAGAGGCAATAGAAGGTATCGGTACAGTTGTAATAAAAGTTCATAAACAAGCAGAAACTGTGGTTTTTGAAGTAATAGATAATGGTTCTGGCATTGCACCAAAATATAAAGAATTAGTATTTAAACCAGGATTTACTTCAAAGTATGATCAAACAGGGACACCATCAACAGGAATCGGTTTGTCCTACATAAAAGAGATGGTTGCAGAACTAGGTGGAGAAGTGAACCTTCAAGATGGAGAACGTGCAAGAGGGTGTAAGTTTATTGTGTGTTTACCTGAGTCTAGTTTAATCAGGGAAGGATGATAGAATGTTTTATTACATCGTAGATGATGATGAAGTATTTCGCTCTATGCTATCACAAATTATTGAAGACGGTGATCTTGGAGACGTAGTGGGGGAAGCTGAGGATGGTGCATTTGTAGAAGCAGATCGGCTCAATTTTAAGAAGATAGATATTTTATTTATTGATTTATTAATGCCAATTCGAGATGGGATTGAAACAGTGCGTCATATTTTGCCGGCGTTTACTGGAAAAGTAATTATGATTTCTCAAGTGGAGTCTAAACAGTTAATTGGAGAAGCTTATACACTTGGTGTAGAGTATTATATTACAAAACCACTAAATAAAATTGAAGTTGTATCTGTTGTGCGAAAAGTGATGGAACGGATTCGCTTAGAACGGTCGATACAAGATATTCAAAAGTCATTGAATAACGTCTTTCAATGGGAACAACCGCAAGTTCGAAATGAGTCCGTACAAGAAGAGAAAAAAATAGCGGACTCAGGTCGTTACTTATTATCAGAGCTCGGAATCGCTGGAGAGAATGGAAGTAAAGATTTACTTAGTATGCTTGAATATTTACTGATTCAAGAAAAAGACAAGACGTTTGAATATGGATTTCCAGCATTAAAAGATATTTTCCACCACATTACAGTTAAAAAATTAGGAGCAAATGCTTTGGAAGTAGAAATTGATAAAGAAAGAAAAGCTTCAGAACAAAGAGTACGCCGGGCGATTTATCAATCATTAAATCATTTAGCGTCTCTCGGTTTAACAGACTTTTCGAATCCTAAATTTGAAAGTTACGCTCCGAAATTTTTTGATTTTACCATTGTTCGTAAGCGGATGACAGAAATGACGAAGGAAGAACTAGCAACTCCAGGACATACGAGAATTAATACGAAAAAGTTCATTCAAGTGTTGTATTTTGAGGCGAAGAGGTTGATGGAGATGGAGTAGAAAAGAGGATGCTTATAAATGAGCGTCCTCTTTTCTATAATTGAAATTCTGAATGTTTATTGTTTTGTGGAAGTAAATGGATATGATTGAATGTAAATTTGTTTTAGAGTGCATATAAGAGGGGGTGAAATGCAATATGATAAGTGCTATTTTAGTTACTTACTACTTGGTATTTCTCTCTCAGCACCGGTTGGTCCAATTCATATTGCTCAAATTAATAAAGGAATAAAGAATGGATTTTTAAGTGCATGGCTTGTTGGAGTAGGGGCGATGTTTGCAGATGTGATTATGATGCTTTTCATTTATCATTTGTATCTTCCACTTTTTCAGGTGAATGCACTTTTGGAACTTTAGGATGATCCGCATATTCATTTGAAAACTCCACAGCATATTTATCATGATAATGTATGTTAGATGATGAACGTAAATCTTCACCTTCATGTAAAACCATTCTTTTCATATAAATATGAAAAAATATTGATTCAGCTATAAGTTAGAATAATCTTTAGTTAAATGGGTTAATCATAAAAGGAATTCCATATTTTTTTGAAGATATTTGAATGTTTTCTCAAAGGGGGATGAATTTTGAGTGCAGTAGAAAATACACTATCCATTTTTGCTTTAGGTGGAGTAAATGAAATAGGGAAAAATATGTATGTCATACAATATTCAAACGATATTGTGATAATTGATTGTGGTTCTAAGTTTCCGGATGAAAGTTTATTAGGAATTGATTTGATCATTCCGGACATTACGTACTTGCAAGAAAATAAGGATAAAATTAGAGGTTTAGTTGTTACACATGGACATGAAGATCATATTGGAGGGATCCCGTATCTATTAAAACAATTGAATGTACCCATTTATGCAACAAAATTAACAATAGGTTTAATAGGAATTAAATTACAAGAACATGGGCTTCAAAATGTAACGCAATTATTTGTTATTGATTCTGAATCGGTTATTGAATTTGGTTCAATAAATTTGACGTTTTTTAAAACAAATCATAGTATTCCTGACTGCCTTGGAATTGCTTTTCATACACCAGAAGGTACTGTAGTACATACAGGGGACTTCAAGTTTGATTTGACTCCTGTAAATAATCAATACCCAGATATTCATAAAATGGCTAAAATCGGAAGTGGTGGCGTTTTAGCTTTACTCTCTGAAAGTACGAATGCAGAACGTCCAGGATTTACTCCATCAGAACGATCTGTAGGTGAGCACATTGAAGAGGCATTCATGAAAGCTCGTAGAAAAGTCGTTATTTCTACCTTTGCTTCTAATGTAAATCGTGTACAGCAAGTGGTAGATGCGGCTATAAAAACGAATAGAAAGCTAGCTTTACTTGGGAGGAGTATGGTAAATGTAGTGTCTGTTGCTCTAGAGCAAGGTTATTTAAATATTCCTGAGGGAATGTTAATAGAAGCAAATGTGATTAATCAAATGGATCCAGAAAGGGTAGCGATTCTTTGTACTGGAAGTCAAGGTGAACCGATGGCTGCTTTATCCCGTTTAGCTAGTGGAAACTATCGACAGGTAGATATACTACCCGAAGATACTGTCATTTTAGCAGCAACTCCTATCCCAGGAAATGAGCGTAATGTTTCACGTATTATAGATAATTTATTTTTATTGGGAGCCAATGTTATTTATGGGTCAGGAAGTTCAACGGGAATGCATGTTTCAGGACATGCCTATCAAGAAGAATTAAAATTAATGCTTACTTTAATGAAGCCTAAATACTTCATTCCTATTCATGGTGAATTTAGAATGTTGCATCATCATAGTCTATTAGCAGAGTCCGTTGGCGTTAAAAAAGAGAATATTTATGTGATTCGTAATGGTGATGTTGTTGATATAAATAATCAAGTAGCTTGGAAATCCAGACGAATACCTGCAGGGGATATATATGTAGATGGATTGGGCATTGGAGATGTTGGAAACGCTATCTTACGTGATCGTAAACAGCTTTCTGAAGATGGTATGCTTGTGATAGTTATTACTCTTAGTAAAACAGAAGGGAAAATTATTTCTGGTCCTGACACGATTTCTCGTGGATTTGTATATGTTCGTGATTCGGAAGACTTTTTGCAAAGAATTAACCGACTGGTTATAACAACTATAAACAATTTACAAAAAGAGAATGTTAGTAGGTGGAATGTTCTTAAAAAAGAAATAAAAGAGGTACTTGGACAGTTTGTATACTCACATACAAAAAGAAAACCAATGATTCTCCCTATAATAATTGAAGTTTAAACTAACTGTTTTAAGCAATTGCTGTTTGATATTACTGTGTATACATGTAAAATGTTGTATAAGGGTAGATAAAAAACATTAGAAATGTTCGTATTCTAATGTTTTTTTATGTTAAGAAAGATAAAGTGAAACTTTAATCAGTGGGGGGTTCTTCATCCCCCACTGATTATTAGCCCTCACCAATCGGGCTTTTACGGGCAGCCCGCCCCCACCTATCTTCCTTGCTTCTCTCTCTGAATCTTGAGGTGGAGGTCTTATTGCCCGCGAATAGCGGGATAAACTTTTATTTTAGGGAAGGATCAAAGTAATGAGTTTTACATTAAATAAAACAATAATGAAACAGTTATGTGGTGAAACCTCATATAAAAAAGGTGAGGCTTATTATAGGGCGAACAAAGTTACGATTACGAATTATAATGCTGAGAGAAGTATTTGTGAGGCAACAGTGAAAGGAAATGAAGATTTCTTTATCACGATAGAAGCTGCTAATAATGGTGATATTGTTGGGAAGTGTAGCTGTCCTTCACTCGCTTCATTTCATACTTACTGTCAACATATTGCGGCCGTACTACTATATATCGATGAGTTCCAAAGAGCCGGACAATCACTGGAGTCTAGCGTTTCTATAAATAGTATGTCTCAAGATGTTCAATTAGCAAATGGAATGTTGAATTTATTTGATGAAAAGCCACTGCGGCCAAAAAGTAAGCAACATCGATTTGATACACGAAAGACACTGAGTGTGGAATTTATTTGTATTCCAGTTGCTTTAAAAAGTGGTGGAACGTTGTTTGGGATTCAGGTAAAGCTAGAGAAGTTATATCCTGTATATAAAATTAGGGAGTTTCTTAATAGAGTCGAACAAAGAGAGCCTTTCATATGTTCAAATGATTTTACTTATACACCAGAGGTCTACAGTTTTCAACAAGAAACAGATGATGTTATTCAATTTTTGATTCAAATGTATCGGAATGAAAAAATGTATGTAGAATCGTTACAAATGAGCGCTGAACAAAATGAAAGCATGATTTTAATTCCACCAGCTTCTTGGGAGCGGATGCTTTCTTTATTTTCTAAAACTTCATTTGTGAGACTTGAACATGATGGGAAATCATTTCATGGCGTACATGTCTTAAAAGGGTTACTACCTTTAGATTTTGATTTCAATAAAGGGAATAACGGAGGATATATACTTCAGATTGATGGATTACAGCTAGTTCAAGTAATGGATACATATGGTTATGCTCTTTTTGAGGGGAAGCTATACCATTTAAACGCGGACGATTGTAATCGACTTATTGAATTAAAAAGGATGATGAATCGGTCTCGAAGTAATCAATTTCATATTCCAGCTGAGAAAATGGAGCATTTTGTAGCGAAGGTAGTACCAGGCTTAATGAAACTAGGAAATGTTCGAATGGATGAGGTTATATCAGAGTGTGTTGAAACCCCTTCTTTGAAAGCAAAATTATTTTTAGACCGAGTTAAAAATCGATTATTAGCAGGGTTAGAATTTCAATATGGAAATGTTGTAATCAATCCGTTAGAGGAGGATGGACAACCTTCTGTCTTCAATCGGGATGAGAAAAAAGAACGGGAAATTTTAGAAATGATGAATGAGAGTGCCTTCGCGAAGACGGAAGGCGGCTATTTTATGCATAATGAGGAAGCTGAATATAACTTCTTATATCATGTTGTTCCAAAGTTAAACAATTTACTTGAAGTTTATGCAACTACAGCTATTAAGCTGCGCATTCATAGAGGAAACAATGCACCTATGATAAGGGTCAGACGGAAAGAACGAATGGATTGGTTAGCATTCCGGTTCGATATAAAGGGAATTCCTGAAGCTGAGATTAAAGGTGTACTAGCAGCGCTTGAAGAGAAACGTAAATATTATCGATTAGCGAATGGTTCTTTACTATCGCTAGAGAGTAAGGAATTTAATGAGATTAATCAGTTTATAAAGGAATCGGGTATTCGAAAGGAAATTTTACAAGGGGAAGAGGTGAATGTGCCCCTTATACGCAGTGTGAAATGGATGAGCTCACTTGAAGAAGGGAATGTGTTAAGTTTAGATCAATCTGTTCAACAATTAATGAAAAACATTCGAAATCCTGAAAGCCTGAAATTTGCTGTACCGGACGGTTTAGTTGGAGTACTTAGAGAATATCAAAAAGATGGATTTGAATGGATGAAAACAATGGCGTATTATCGTTTTGGTGGCATATTAGCTGATGATATGGGTCTTGGAAAAACGCTGCAAAGTATTACTTTTATTGCTTCTGTTTTGCCTGAAATTCGTGAGAAAAAATTACCTGTATTAGTCGTATCACCGTCTTCTTTAGTTTATAACTGGTTGAGTGAAATAAAGAAATTTGCTCCTCATATTCGAGCTGTTATTGTGGATGGAAGTCAAACGGAGCGCCGACGTATTTTAAAAGATACGACAAAGTATGACGTCGTTATTACGTCATATCCGCTATTAAGAAGAGATGTAAAGTTATATGCACAGCCATTCCATACGTTATTTCTTGATGAGGCACAAGCATTTAAAAATGATACGACGCAAACCGCAAGAGCAGTGAAAACGATTCAAGCAGAGTATCGCTTTGCACTAACTGGAACTCCAGTAGAGAATTCATTACAGGAACTTTGGTCTATTTTTTATGTAGTATTCCCAGAATTGCTTCCAGGAAAAAAAGAGTTTGGAGATTTGAGACGTGAAAATATTGCAAAACGAGTAAAGCCGTTTGTATTACGTCGTTTAAAAGAAGATGTCTTGCAAGAATTACCCGAAAAGATAGAGTACTTACAATCATCTGAACTACTACCAGATCAAAAAAAACTGTATGCAGCTTATTTAGCCAAGCTAAGAGAAGAAACGCTAAAACATTTAGACAAAGATACACTTCGTAAAAATAAAATTAGAATTTTGGCAGGTTTAACGAGACTTCGGCAAATTTGTTGTCACCCGGCTTTGTTTGTAGATGATTATAAGGGGAGCTCAGCAAAATTTGAACAGCTACTTGAAATCATCGAGGAGTGCAGAAGTACAGGGAAGAGAATCCTTATATTTTCACAATTTACGAAGATGCTTTCTATTATTGGTCGTGAATTAAATCGTCAAGCGGTACCGTATTTCTATTTAGACGGGAATACTCCATCAGCTGAGCGTGTAACTTTATGCAATTGGTTTAATGAAGGAGAAGGAGATTTGTTCCTTATCTCTTTAAAGGCTGGTGGAACTGGACTTAATTTAACGGGTGCTGATACCGTTATATTATATGATCTATGGTGGAATCCTGCGGTCGAACAGCAAGCAGCAGACAGGGCGTATCGAATGGGACAGAAGAACACTGTGCAAGTCATCAAGTTAGTAGCACATGGAACGATTGAAGAAAAAATGAATGAGTTGCAGGAAAGTAAGAAGAATTTAATTGCAGAAGTTATTGAGCCAGGACAAGAAAAATTCTCCTCCATGACAGAGGAAGAAATTAAAGAAATTCTTATGATATAACATATATAAATCCAAATTAAAAAACTAACATCAAACCATTCTTTTCAGATGGATGAGAGTATCCGGCCATGGATAAAAGCGGTCAGTGCCTTTTTTAGTCCCATTCCATGTGAAAACAGAAAGAGAAAATGAGTGAAGGTCTCTGTCTGTTCTTCATAACCATAATGTATCTGTTAGAAAATCAAATTGGATTTATATAGTAATAGAGGATTTTAAAGAAAGAAAAGCTATTTTTTCCTAAATGAGAAAGAATAGCTTTTTTCATTATGAATGTAATCATTCCATTTTTCCGTTATTTTTTTGTACCTTTACTTTTATAAGGTTTCGCATTTTTCTTCTTTTTAGCGCTAGATTGCCAGCGATTCCAACCCTTACTACCTGTGCCTTGACCGGTTCCTTTTTTAGCTTTTGCTTTTGTTTTACTCATATAATCACTCCGTTATGATAGAAAATCTACTTCGATAGTAGTTGGTGTCTTTGAAATATAATGACTGTGTTTATCCTTAACAATTGTTGATAAGAACAATAACTGAATGCTCTAGTATATCATAAAATCGTCATTAATTTGATGGGTTATGGAATCATTATCGAAATTTGTATAGATTCATTCAAATTGTAGAACGTTATTATATATGAAAAAAATTACAAAGGAAATGAAAATGATGAGAAATACGATGGATTCTGTTTTTCGGACAATAACACTCCTTGTTATATATGCGATAGTAACAATAAGAGCAACATTTTTTGGATTAAGGAAACAAAGAAAGGGATAATTTCTGTAAGGTTTAAAGAATCGATAAAGCCGTAAAATAAAGAATTGAAAAATATTTTTAAATTTTTGTTGACTTTCTTATTTTTTTGTATAGAATAATCATTAATAAAATGTTTCAGAGATGTGACAACAAAACGACTGTGAAAGGAAGAGTAGTAGTAGGACGTAGTTAAAGCGAGTCAGGGATGGTGTGAGCCTGATACGAAGCCTGTTATGAAGAACCTCCTGGAGTCGCTAACCGAAATCCTTTAGAGGAAAGTAGACTTAGCCGGGAACTTCGCCGTTACAAGAAGAACAGTATCGAGATTTCTCTAATCTCCGTACTGAAATAAGTGAGCAACCTCTGTTGCTAATTTGGGTGGTACCGCGGAACCAAAGCCTTTCGTCCCAGTTTTTTTGGGAAAGAAGGGCTTTTTTTGTTGGCTTCTTTCCACTACATCTAGACATTTTAGGAGGAAATAGACATGTATCAATCATTAATGACAGTAAGAGAGACACAAATCGCAATTAAGGATGTTAAAACATTTTTTGAGGATCAATTAGCAAAGCGTCTAGGACTATTCCGTGTATCTGCACCATTATTCGTAACGAAAAAATCTGGTTTAAACGATCATTTAAACGGTGTGGAACGTCCGATTGAATTTGATATGCTTCATTCAGGAGAAGAATTAGAAATTGTTCATTCACTAGCAAAATGGAAACGACTTGCCTTGCACGAATATGGTTATGAAGCTGGTGAAGGTTTATATACAAACATGAACGCGATTCGTCGTGATGAGGAACTTGATGCAACGCATTCCATTTATGTTGATCAATGGGATTGGGAAAAAATTGTTCAAAAAGAATGGCGTACAGTAGATTACTTACAAGAAACAGTACGTACAATTTATGGAATATTCAAAGAATTGGAAGATCATTTGTTTGAAAAATATCCGTTCCTTGGAAAGTATTTACCAGAAGATATCGTATTTATTACATCTCAAGAATTAGAAGATAAATATCCAGAATTAACGCCGAAAGATCGTGAGCACGCGATTGCAAAAGAGCATGGTGCAGTATTTATTATCGGAATTGGTGATGCACTTCGCTCTGGTGAAAAACATGATGGACGCGCATCTGACTATGACGATTGGAAATTAAACGGAGATATCTTATTCTGGCATCCAGTACTGCAATCTTCATTTGAATTATCATCAATGGGAATTCGCGTTGATAGTAAATCACTTGATGAACAGTTAACGAAGAAAGACGAAGATTTCAAACGTGATTACGATTTCCATAAAGGAATTTTAGAAGATGTACTTCCGCTTACAATTGGTGGCGGCATTGGACAATCCAGAATGTGCATGTACTTCTTACGTAAAGCGCATATCGGTGAGGTTCAAACTTCTGTATGGCCTGATGAAATGCGTGAAGCGTGTAAGAAGGAAAACATTCATTTGTTCTAATTCAGAACTTAATGTGTTAATTTCGAATCGTGCATTATATCAATAAAAAATAGTAAAAAAACACCCAAAATATTAAAGGAAATCTTTTTCTGTGGAAAGTAGAACAGGAGAGAAGAGATACTTAATATTTTAGGGTGTTTTTCGCTTTATTTCGTAATAACTCGATTAGTGGGCATACTATATGTTCCAGGCATCGTAGACATGTTAGTAGAGCAGCTGAACGAACAATTTATTCATAGTTATTTTAACTAGTTGATTTCTTATGAGATTAGTGTTTCATATACGCACTTCATTTGTTTAATTATGCGTATAATGCTGTGATTAGAGAAAATAATATATAAATATTGGATTGAAAATGGCGGGAAACGGGTGAATGTAATGTCAAAAACGCAAGAGAATCAAGGACAAAAAAACAGTGAAGCTTTCGGAATGATTCAAACGAATCATTTACAAGATCAAAAAACTAAAATGAAACAGATCTTTGATCAAAGTGTGGATTTGATTGAGCATCCTTTAATATTAAAAACAAAAACCAATGTATTATTATATTATTTTGAAGGCTTAACAGATGGTATATCATTAAAAGACAATGTCATTACCCCTCTATTACAACATGTTCATGAAGACATACAGGTATTTGAGTCTCATATTATTGCGTCCTATATCAAAAAGGTATTTACATGGGATGAAGTCGTAGATGGGCTGTTAGAAGGACAAAGCGTACTGTTTATGGAGGGAGAACAGAGGGCGCTTATTGTAAATACAAAAGGGTGGGCAGAAAGAGCTGTTCAAGAACCTATTTCAGAAACTACAATCAAGGGTTCTCATGATGGATTTATTGAGAACGCTTCTAAAAATATAGGTTTAATTCGAAGGTACATCTCGTCTACTCAATTGAAAATCAAAAAGTTAACAGTGGGAGAACGCGCTTCTACTTCGGTCTATTTAATGTATTTAGGGGATGTAGCAAATGAGCATGTTATTCAAGAAGCGGAGAAAAGAATAAGTAAGATTAAAACAGATACAATCTTAAGTATTGGAGAGTTATCAAATTTTACAGGAGAGAAGACTTGGACGCCTTTTCCGCAAGCTTATTTAAGTGAACGTCCAGATGCTGTTGCACACCACATTCTTGATGGGAAAGTAGCGGTATTGGTCGATCGCTCCCCTGGTGTAATGGTTATCCCTATGAATTTAGTTGGTTTTTTCCAGACACCAGATGATTATAATATGAATTGGTTGATTGCTTCATTTTTACGTTTGTTACGATTTTCAGGTTTTTTTATCGCGATGTTTTTACCGGCTATTTATATAGCGATGGTTTCATTTCATTTTGAAGTAATCCCTTTAGATCTTTACATGTCTATTGCAAAATCAAGAATTAAAGTCCCTTTCTCGCCATTAATGGAGGCACTTATTATGGAGGTTACGCTTGAAATGCTTCGTGAAGCTGGAATTCGTTTGCCACAGCCTATTGGACAGACGATTGGAATTGTTGGAGGGATTGTAATTGGACAAGCTGCTGTTCAAGCGGGTCTTGTAAGTAATGTGATGGTAATCATTGTATCTATTACGGCCATTGCATCATTTATCGTGTCGAATTATGATTTAGCGAGCAGTATCCGGCTGATTCGATTTCCGATGATGCTATTTGCTTATTTTTATGGAATTGTGGGTATTGTGTGCGGAATGATGGTTTTACTAGCGCATTTTGTTACATTAACCTCCTACGGTACACCGTATGGGATTCCAATCGCTCCATTTCGCTTACAAGATTTAAAAGATGCTTTTGTGCGGTTCCCTATTTCTATGCTCACAATGCGTTCTAGTACAGGTCATCCAAAACAAAAAAAGAGGAAAGAGGTAGAATCGAAAAAAGGTGGTTCTCATGACAAATCATAGTATTAGAAAGTTGAGTTTATTTGAATATATTGTTTTTGTTCACTCCCTACAAGTTGCATCAGGTGTTTTGACTATGCCAAGTCAAACGGCAAATATTGCAGGAACAGATGGATGGATTTCTGTAGTTTTAGGGTGGATCATTACTTCTATAATTGGAGTGATGATCGTTTGGGTATTGCAAAAAAATCCTAATATGAATTTCTTTCAAATCCTTACCTACTACTTTGGTAAATGGTTAGGAACAATACTTATTATGTTATATGCCTTTTATTTGTTTTTTGCTGGCTTTAATACGCTATTAAAAGCAATCGATATTGTTAAAGTATGGATTTTTCCTTCGACCCCTTCTTACCAAATTGTCATATTATTATTGCTTCCTTTTTATATTTTAGCACGGAATGGAGTAGAAGCAATTACTAGATATTCTATCGTTGTCTTCTTTTTTACTGCTTGGATGCCAATATGTCTCATGTTTGCGTTAAAACATAATTTTTATCCTATAAACCTTTTACCTGTATTAAAAGATGGAATATGGCCCATTTTAAAAGCAGTAAAAGATACTATTACTCCTTATTCTGGCTTGGAAATTGCCTATTTTATCTATCCTTTGTTACAAAAAAAAGAAAAGGCTATGATAGGAATTGTATTAGCAAATACAGGAACAATGTTTTTGTATTTGTATGTTACAATTATTTGTTACGTTTACTTTACTCCAGAAGGTATAAAAGAACTTATTTGGCCTTTATTTCTTTTGTTAAAGGGAATACGTTTCGCTTTTTTGGAAAGATTAGAGATTATTTATATTGCTTACTATTTAATTGTATTCACTACCACGGTATATCCGTATTTCTTTTTTAGTATAGGCTCTATTACCGAGGTGTTTAAAAGTTTTTCGTATAATTGGGTTGTCAGAAGTTTTATTTTCGGGGTCATTGGAATATTTGTGTTTCTTAATCCGAATCTTAACAAACTATTAACAATTTATTCATTTATGGATATGTTAAATGTTATTTTTTTTGTTACATTACCAGTTGTTTTTTTTCTGTACATCACTCTTTTTACCTGCTTTAAAAGGAGGAAGCAATTATGATTCGAAGAAAGCTAGGGATTGTAATCTGCTGTATGTGTTTAATCGGTTGCAGCCAAAGGGTACCTTTGGAAAATGCTTCTTTAATTTTATTAATCGCATTGGATCAGGCTTCTAATGGAGAGATCGTAGTAGGGGCAAGCGTACCCCTATTTCATCATGAAAAACAAAAGGATACTGTTGAACAACTGGTTACGGCGTCTTCTGTATACGATGGATTTAGTAAAATGAGTACGAAAATGACAGGCTATGTTACATCCTCTAAAGCTGAGATTATTTTAATCGGGAAAAAATTTGCGGAAAAGGAGAATTGGATGAAAGCTCTTGATTCCTCTTTTCGTGATCCTTCCAGTACGCTGAATACTAAAGTGTTGCTTGTCGATGGTTCTGTAGAAGAGATATTCAACATGAATAGGAAAGAGAATGCTTCTCTTTCTTCCTATGTAAATAACGTAATAGAATCTTCTATTCAAAATAACAAAGCTGTTTTTTCTACTATTCAGCAACTTATGAGAGAACAAAATGAACGAGGAATGACGCAAACAATTCCCATCATTAAGGAAAAAAATAATGAGATAGATACAGTGGGAATTGCTTTTTTAGATTATAAAGGAAAGTATGTAACTAGGTTTTTAAAAAAAGATGTAGGATTTTTTAATCTTATAAATAAACCTAAAGGAAAAGGACGTATGATATTGCATCTTTCCCTAGGGTCTTTACAGGAGAATCAACAACCAAATACTTCTATATTGGTGCAAAATGTAAAGCGGAAAATAAAGGTCGATTACCGTAATGGGCAATTTATATTTCGTATAAATTTGTACATGAACGTTGCCCTTAATGAAAGAGTGAATAGTAAAGTTATTCACTATACTCAAAAACAAAAGCAAGAAATTATAAAATTAGAAGCTGAGTTGAAACAAAAGCTCGATAAAAAATTGATGAGTATGTTTCGTTATATGCAAAAGAATGAGGTCGATCCAATCGGTTTATATTTATACGCTAGGGCATATCAATATAAAGGATGGAAAAAAGAACAGAAAAATTGGCACGATGCTATAGCTAAAGCAAAAATAGAAGTGAATACACATGTCCAAATCAACAATACGGGAACGAATAGAGGGTGAAATTCAATTTGTAAAGAATTATGTAAGTGGATATGATAACGAAGGATTTGGCTTATGAGTAAAAGATGCCTAATGAATGGAATAGAAAATAGGAAATAAAAAAATCTTGAGCAAAGTATATTTGCTCAAGATTTTTTTGTAGGTAAGAATAATGAACTGTAAAACTTTGATCAATGAGGGAGTGTTTCATTATTCACTGTTTGTTGGCCTTCACCAACGGGTAGTCTATCTTTTTTTGAGGGAAGCGGCCTAAAATAACGGGAGAAGTAGAGGGGGAACGCTCATCTACTTCAATGTTCTTCAAAATTTTTATAGATTTTAAGATGATTTTCCCCAGAGTTTACTTAGGTTTTACTTTTACCACCTACAATAAAAGCAAGAAAACCTAAATGATAACAGTATAAGTGGTATTTCAGTAGAGGAGGTAAAATAATGGAATTAGTAATTGACCATGTAACAAAAAAATACGGTGGGAAAGTAGCATTAAATGATTGCAGTTTGCACTTAAAGTCAGGGGTGTTAGGGCTTTTAGGACCGAACGGTGCAGGGAAGTCTACACTTATGAGGATTTTAGCGACAATTGAACAGTCGACAAATGGTAATGTGATGTGGAACGGAGAAAACATTCAAAAGAAGCCGAAGTTGTTACGTTCCATGCTCGGATATTTACCGCAAGATTTTGGCGTATATCCAAATATGAATGCGGTTGAGTTTTTAGAGTACATAGCAGCGATGAAAGGTTTATCCATGAGCTCTTCGAAAAAGAGAATTAATGAACTGCTGGAAGCGCTAAATTTAACGAATGATCGGAAACGATTACTAGGTGGATATTCTGGGGGAATGAGGCAAAGGGTTGGAATTGCACAGGCATTATTAAATGATCCGAAGTTATTAATAGTAGATGAACCGACGGTAGGGCTAGATCCTGAAGAAAGGATTAGATTTAGAAACCTATTATCTAGTCTCTCCACAGATAGAATTGTTATTTTATCGACGCATATTGTTACAGATATTGAATCAATTGCGACTGATATCGCTTTATTATCAAAAGGAAATGTATTAGCCCATATGAGTCCAGATCAGTTATTAAAGTGTGTCGAGGGGAAAGTATGGGAGTGGGTAATACCAGCTTCTGAGTTACATCATGTTCAAAGGAAATATATAGTAAGTAGTGCGGTGCACCGGAGTGATGGAATTCATGCGCGCATTGTTTCAAGTAATGCACCTAGTATTAAGGCGTATATGATAGAAGCCTCTCTTGAAGATGCTTATCTGTATTATGTTTCTTCGAGGGGAGGGAATCGAGTTGAACAATATATATAATTTATTTTATTTCATAAAAAACAATTTAATTAGACAAATGAGAAGTTATCCATTTTTAATTGTAATTGGATTAACCATTTTCTTTGGGTATGCTTGTGTTCCAGCAGCTTCAGCGGGATATGAAGTATTTTATCTTGGCGGAGTTAGAGGAGTGTATAATTCAAACTGGCTTGGTGGAATGGGAGCAATGACATCCGCTTTGTTTATTTGGCTACTTGGTTTCTATCTATTAAGAGGTCAAATTTCAGAAGAT
Organism: Bacillus sp. C1; assembly: GCF_054570475.1. Classification (NCBI taxonomy): domain Bacteria; kingdom Bacillati; phylum Bacillota; class Bacilli; order Caryophanales; family Bacillaceae; genus Bacillus; species Bacillus sp. C1. Next base: position 300,913 of record NZ_JBTMZT010000003.1, on the reverse strand, counting down.
CACCGGTTAGGAGTAGGGCAATTAATTGCAGCTTCACCTATAAGTAAATTTCAATATATTTTTAGTAAAACGATTTCTAATTTTATTGTTTTAGTGGCTATTGAGACGGTATGTATCATTGCTTTTATAGTGATGCAATTTATTCGTGGAGAAGATTTTTCGTTTCAGTTAGGTGGTTATTTGTATCCGCTCCTTTATATTGTATTTCCTTCACTAGTTCTTCTTGCGGCATTGACAACTTTTTTTGATGTATTTCCTGGTTTGAAAGGTGTAATAGGTAATATTGTATTCTTTTTCTTATGGGTTTTATTATCGATTCTATCATTTGAAATGCCAAATCGTTATTTGGATGTATTTGGTTTAGGAATGATTCGCTCTCATATGATACAGGATGCGGTCAGTGAGTATGAATTTTTAAGAGGAAAGGGTGGCGGAGGTTTTGGTTATAATCCAGTAGAGGGAACAATAAAAATATTTTATTGGGATGGAGTGACTTGGAATACAGAAATACTCGTGGCAAGTTTGGTTTGGGTGGGAGTAGCGATGTTGCTAATTTGGATTACTTCCTTCATATTTAATAGATTTCATCCGCTTATTAAAGTAAAGGAAAATGTTAGGTTGTTGGAGGGGATGAGTACAAAAATCGCTGTGAATGAACAAAGTCAAAACTCTTTTGCCTTCACTTCTATAATACGAGTAAAAAGCATTAGTATGTTTCGCCTCATTAAAGCTGAGCTGTCTATTATGCTAAAAGGCTTTACGATTTGGTGGTATGTAATTGCAATTGGGCTGATCGCATTAGGATTAATATGTCCGGTAGATATAGCAAGAGGGTGGCTCTCTATCATTATGATTTGGCCAATTGCGATTTGGTCACAGATGATGACGAGAGAAAGATATTATAGTACAGAGCAAATCATTATTTCGAGTTGTTCGCCATTTTATAAGTTTTTTGCAACGTGGATTTCAGGTATTGCAGTGGGGCTCATTATTTCCAGTGGTGTTATCATTCAATTTATATTAATTGACGATATTTCATTTTTGCTTTCTTGGCTTAGTGGTATCGTATTTATTTCAACGCTAGCATTAGCATTAGGGGTATGGAGCAGGACACGTAAGTTGTTTGAAGTATTATATATAATTTTATGGTATGTAGGACCAGTAAATCATCTGCCTTATATAGACTTTTTAGGAGTATCAACATCATATGCGATTTTGTATATTACGTTATCTGTTGTATTCCTATGTATTGCGCTAATCGGACAGTTGCAGCAAATGGGAAGATTACGGTTAATATTCAGGTAAGGAGTTAAGAAGGGAATGTAATGACAATAGGAACTAGTTGAAAAATACAATCTGAATGGATATTTGTAATCTGTTCAGGTTGTGTTTTTGTTTTGTAAATTTCTTTTGAATTTGTTTATTTGAGGGTTTTTTTATCTTTCAAAGTTAGCCTTTACCGGTGTACTGTATCCTATCTGCTCTTGACATGTATACCATATGGTATTAATATACCGAGGAGTACATTAATACTATATACATTGTGAGAAACGTTGGATGAAAAGGAGTACAGGGTGTCATGCGCAGGAAAAAAGAATTAACAAATTCGAAACGACAGTTATCGGATATTTTAGCCCAAACGGTTAAAACCGGGATTATTAAATCGAATTTGGTTCCAATGTTTGCAGGGTTAACATTGGCTTTATATAAATATCAAATTAGCCCATTTGAAAAAATTCCAGAGATTATATTTGCTTTAATCGGTTCGATTTTAATAATAGGAGCAGCCGGAGCTTTTAATAATCTGTATGATCGTGATATCGATTTGATTATGGAAAGAACAAAAAATAGACCGACTGTAACTGGAGAAATCAGTCCTAAAGCTGTATTATGGCTTGGAATATTGATGACAATTTCCGGGTTAGTGTTTCTTGCTCTAACCACGTATTTAGCTGCACTATTAGGATTTTTAGGTTTATTTTTGTACGTTGTACCGTATACAATATGGAGTAAAAGAAGAACGATTTATAATACAGAGATTGGAAGTATTTCAGGGGCAATGCCGCCGCTCATCGGTTGGGCTGCTATGTATCCAGATATAACGCATCCGGCTATTATCGGTCTTTTTATTATTATGATCATTTGGCAAATGCCTCATTTTTATGCGATAGCGATTCGCAAACATGACGAATATAAAGCAGCAAATGTCCCGATGCTTCCAGTAGTGAAGGGGATTAAAAGAACATATATACAAACGAATGTGTATTTAATGATTTTAATTATCATAAGTGTTCTTTTAGGTTCATTGAGTATTGGTCTTATGTTAGTATCACTTCTTTTAAGCATTTTATGGCTTGCTTTAAGTATTTATGGTTATAAAAAAATGGATTCAGAGAAATGGGCAAAATCTTTGTTTATTTTTTCACTTTTCCATATGACAATTTTATTTTCAACAATTATTATTTATTCCCTTATCGGTGTGTTTTTCGGGCGCTAAATATAGGGGATCGATTGATTCAATTTCTAAAAACAAAAAGCCAAATTCTCTTTCTTATGTATAAAAAAGAGAATTTGGTTTTTTTCATGCTATTAAATGAAACGAAAAGAATCCTCACTTTAATCAAACTATATTTTTGATCGATAAGAAGTATTATAGAATGGGCAGGATAATATGAATGGTCGTCCCATTCTTTATTTTACTGTCTACATGAATGGTTCCACTATGTGCTGTAATGATTTTATGAGTGATAGCCATTCCAAGACCAGTTCCTTCACTTGAAACATTTGTAGTTGTACCTCGGTAGTATTGTTTGAAAAGATTTTGAACTGTCATTTCATCCATGCCAATTCCAGTATCTTCTATTATAATATGTATATCGTTCTGTAATGAGATAGTAGTGTGGATTTTCGTCCCTTCATGGTTATGTAAAACAGCGTTCATAAATAAGTTTTGTAAAGAACGGTGGAGTAATTTTGTATCAATGGGAATCATTATTTTTGTTTCGTCTGATTGAAAACTAAAATGATAGTGTTCCGACCGCGGATCGTTTGTTATATCAGCTATAAGCCTTCTTGTAAATTCAACGATGTTAATTTCTTCTTTTTTTAATGGAATCTGTAAATCTTGAAGACGAAAGGAGAGGTTTAAATCTTCAATTAATTCTTTCATATGATCTCCTTTTTGCCGGATTTCTTGTAAAAACGTCTCTTTTTCTTTCTGACTCCATTCATGGTCTGGTGATAGCATAAGCGCACTGTAACCTGTAATATACGTCAGAGGTGTTTTTAAATCGTGAGAGATTCCCGCCATCCATTCGCGCTTCATTTTTTCTAATTGTTCGCGTTCCGTCTCTATTTCTCTAAGTCTTCTTGCCAAATTTTCGATGTTAACAAAGACGTCTTGATATAAACGATACGAACCTTTGAGTTTTTGCGTTTTCTTATTGTACATGTGTTTTGTGTTTTCTGGTATAACGTAAGAACCTCCTGCTAGGTGATTAATCCATGAAATCATCTGGAATATCGGCTTTCCTATATACCACCCATAAAGAATCGCGCCAAAAATAAGTGTGAAAATAAAAAGACAAAAAACAATAAGAGCAGCCATATCGGTTTCTTCGTTTACACCAATAAAAGGTAATATAATTTCCATTGTAATTGCCATAGCGATTCCCATACAAATAGCACCGATAAATAGACTAAGAATAAAATGAAGACCTAATCGGAAGCGTGTTATCATTTGAGTTTCTCCTTCGCATCTGGAATAAATTTGTAGCCAATTCCTCTTAAATTAATAATATATTTAGGTGCCTTCGGATCTGCCTCTATCTTTTTACGTAATTTAGAGATATGCATGACTACAGTTTTATCGTCACCTATAGAAGTCAATCCCCATACTTGTTCATACAACTGTTCAGCAGTAAAGATTCGATTTGGGTGTTTGCATAAGAAAGTAAGCAATTCGAGTTCTTTGGCAGTGCAATGTACAGATTTCCCGTTTACTGTTATCAGTCCCTCGCTTGGATATATAGAAAAAGATTGGAAATGTAGGTTTGAATTTTCGTCATAGCGATTTTCTTGTATCATACTTTGTCTACGTAATTGGACATTAATTCGGGCAGCGACTTCTAAAGGGTTAAATGGCTTTGTTATGTAATCATCTCCACCAATTCCTAGACCTGTCAATTTATCTAAATCGCTAGAGCGTGCTGTTACAAATAAAATCGGAGTATTTGTGTAATTGCGGATTTGTCTACATAGTTCAAATCCATCTATATCGGGTAGCATTACATCGAGTAAGATAATATCGAATGGATGACTTTTAATGAAGTTTAACGTTTCAGCTCCATTGATAGCTGTTGTTATATGCGTAAAGTTTTCTTTTCTTAGCGTAAGTACTAACATATCTAATATGCCTTGTTCATCATCTACTAATAGAATTTTTTCTGTTCTCATTATGGAGCCACCCTTACATGTTTTTTGAATTTGTTAGAAAATGATTTGGAAAATATTTCACATGTACTAGTGTAACATAATACTATTTTGTTAGAAAAAATAACAACAAAGAAATATTCCTTGTTGTTATTTTAATAACTATTTTAATTCATTTGTACAAATGGCTCAATTTTAGCCATAGATGATTGATGGAGTGCCTCTACACCATCTACTAAATGGAGGTAATCGATGACAACAGCTATTTTAATTTCAGATGTACTTACCATTTTAATGGGAATGTTTTCATCTGTTAATGTCGAGAACATACTAGCAGCAACACCTGGATTGGATTCCATGCCAGACCCAACAATCAATACGTTTGCTAGATGATTTTCATATTCTACAGATTCATAGTGAAGAACTTTTTGATTTCGTTCTAATATTTCCAAAGTCTCTCTTAAATCACCTGAATGAATGGAGAAGGATATTGTAATACTTTGAATAATAATATCAACATTTTTTGATGTAGATAAAAACTAAATTGTTCAAAAAAACAGTAAATTAAATGCTATAATAAAAGGAAAAAGAAGGAAGATGTTTAGAGGAAGGGGATACATATGCAAGGAGAGGTGCAAACGGAAAATAAGGGGAGTTATGTAAGTAATATATTGTTACCTGTTACAAAATCACGACAGTTTACTTTTTTATGGATTGGTCAACTACTTTCAGTACTTGGAAGCTCCATCACAATGGTAATTCTTCCGGTAGTCGTATATACATTAACAGGCTCAACGGTTGTTATGGGAACGACGATGGCTATGTATATGCTACCGAACATTCTTGTTTTACCGTTTTCTGGGCTAATCGTTGATCGGATAAACCGAGTAAAGTTAATGTTATTTACGGATATTGTTCGATGCATAGTGATGATCACACTTGCGGTGCTTATGTTTACAAATACTTTAACAATCACGATTTTATATGTACTAGTAGCAATATATGGACTCATGGAAGGGGTATTTCAACCAGCATATGCAGCAGTGCGAGCGAGGGTATTTGTACCAGAAATTCGTAATGCAGCTAACGCATTAACACAAATGAGTAATCAAGGCGTTCGTTTAATAGGTCCAGCACTTGGTGGTCTTATTGTTTCGGTTGCATCGGCGGGAATTGGATTTGGTTTAGATGCATTAACTTATTTGCTATCTTTTATTTGTTTATTATTTTTAAAAGATGTAACAACTAAAAAAGTACAGAAATCAGCAGATCATAAAATAAATTTTAAAAAAGATTTTACAGAAGGAATTGTTGTATTAAAAAGCCATCCGTGGTTATGGATTACAATTTTAGCATTTTCATTTATTAATATTTGTTACGCTGGAATTATCGTTGTATTAATCCCTTGGCTATTTAATGTACATCATCAGTTTGAACCGTTTGTGTATGGAATGGGAATGGCATGCTCTGGAGCTGGGGCTGTTGTGGCAGCTCTTATTTTTGGTGGGAGACAGAGATGGCATAAACGAGGATTACTTGCCTATGGAGGTGTCCTCATTAGTGGTATAGCTTTATTATTGATGCCGTTTGTTTCATGGGCTCCGGGATTAATAGGATTAATGGCACTCGAAGGGGTTGGAATCATGATTTTCGGTTTAATATGGGAAACGAGCTTGCAAGAACTCGTGCCAGAAGAAGCGTTTGGAAGAGTAGCGAGTCTTGATATGTTAGGGTCTTTTGCTTTATTACCGTTAGGATATATCGTTGTTGGCTGGTTAGCGAATATAATTGGTGGTACTGTAACAATTATGATTTTAGCTGTTGCAGCACTTGTAGTAGTAGCGATTGCACTGCTTGTTCCGAGTATTCGCCAATTTGATTAATATATGGTTACAGAAAATAAGTAAGCTCTGCTAAACGGCAGAGCTTACTGTTCGTGGAATACGAATGTTTGTGTAAATTGCTTTTCTGCTTTTTCTGGGTGACCGTTATAACTAAAGTGATTTTCCTCCCAGCTAATTACTACATCAAATGAGTTAACGTCTTCATATAATGGGAATTTCATTTTTGTAAAACTTGTTTGGCTATATGACACACTCATATCAGACTTGTTGAAAGGTTTGAAAGTAGCCTTTGATTTTGGGTTATTGTGCCGTATTTCAACTGATATATTAAATACGTCTTTACCGATATTTTTGATAAGCAAGCTGTATGCACGAAACATATCTTCTTTTGATTGCGACATTTGAGGGGTTTTAGCTTTATCAACTTCAATATACCACTGCTTAGATTTTGATGTAGCAGGAAGCTCTGTAAAAGTAAAAGCGCTTGTTTGAAGTGGAACTGTAAAACATATGAGAGTAAGTAAGAATAATAATTTTCTTTTCATGTAGCATTCTCCGATTCGCTATAGCCAATTATTTTGATTTTGTTAGCATGTTCTAAAGGTAAAAAAGTTATGCATATATATTTGGTTTAGCAGTGATAGAAACGTGATGGTACACATTTCACCTTATATACCATAGTAACTATTTGCTTCTTGTTTTTAAGAGATAGGTTTATCTTTTGTGGTAAATAGAAAAAGAATGGGGACGATTTTTTTTACAATCTGATAGCTGTCCCCGTTACTTTACAATATATTTATTTTTCATTGTTTGTGGATGTTTTGTTGCATTTTTTCTTTTTTGTTTTTATTTTTATTGCTTCCTGTCCACCTTGTTCATCGTTTCTTTTTCCAGCAACTCCACTTCTTCCATTTCCATTAGCGAACTGTGATTTATTATTTGAGCTTTTGCTACCATTTAGAGCATTTTGTCCACCTTGATTTGCGTTTGTTCCAACATCTTTATTAATTTGTCCGCCGCCTTCTGCCCTTTGCTCAATGTTGCCAGCACTACTGCCTCGGTCTGCAAAATTATAGATGTTGTATATAGTAATGTGAATTGAACAATTATTTTTATCGCTTTTCATAGAGTTTGTCCTTCTTTCTTCTTTGATTTGGTATATCTCTTAGTATTAATATATTAAATTTGGTTTGTTTTTCTTGTATGCTTGTCTAATAAAATACATGATGTATATAAATCCAATTTGATTTTCTAACAGATGCATTATGGTTATGAAGAACAGGTGGAGGTCTTTACTCGTTTTCTCCTTCTGTTTTCACATGGAATGGGGCTAAAAAAGCACTGACCGCTTCTATGCATGGCCGGATGCTCTCTCCCTCCTAAAAAGAATACTTTTATGTCATTTTTTCAATTTGTATTTATATAGTTGGGAACTGTGTAGATGTTCGATGTATAAGCTTAATATTAGGGGGTATGTGCAGGAGGGCTATTATAGATAGCTCTTTTTTTATATCTAAATTCTTGAAAGAGTGTGAAATGAATTGGTTGCATTTTACAAATTTAAAAATATATTATATAATCAACAATCATATTAACATTGTTAATATGATTGTTGATTATATAATTGTGAGGTGTTTTTAATGAAAGGGAGAGACGTTGTTTTAGGGTTATTGATGGAAAAAGAGTTGTCTGGCTATGACATAAAAATCGTATTTGAAGATGTGTTCACTCATTTCTTTGATGGCAGCTTTGGGATGATTTATCCAACTTTAAGACAGTTAGAGAAGGAAGGGAAAATAAAAAAAGAGGTTATTATGCAAGAGGGGAAGCCAAATAAGAAAATGTACTTCATAACGGATGAAGGAAGAGAAGAGTTTTATCAATATATGAAGACGGATGTAGAGAAGGATGTTTTACGGTCTGACTTTTTAATGCGGATGTACTTTGGGAATTATAGCGATACAGCTACGGTGAAAAAATGGATTGAAGAAGAAATTGAAAGAAAAGAAGCGTATATTGCCGATCTTCGCTTGAAATATGAAAAATGGAGAGAGGGTATAACATTCGTAGAGGAGATTTCGCTTGATGTTGGTATTGCATCGTATACGGCACAAGTTGAGACATTAAAGAAGAAATTAGCGCAGATCACACTGAAAGAAGAACGGGGAAATAAGGGATAGAAGCGTTAATTTATAAAGGGAGGGATTACAATGGAGCAAGCAAAGGGTCTTAAGATAGTGTTTTTAATGTGTCTAGGTATCTTTCTTTGCATGATTGATACGACCATTATGAACATTGCTTTACCGGCAATACAATCTAGTATAAATACATCGCTAGAAAAAATGTCGTGGATATTAAATGTGTATACAATGACGATTGCGGTGCTAGCAATTCCGCTTGGACGTATTGCAGATATTTTTGGTAAAGCAAAAATGTATATCATTGGTTTACTTGTTTTTGGAGCTGGTTCGATATTATGTGCATTAGCAAATACAGGAGATTTTCTTATTTTTTCTCGTTTTATGCAAAGTATAGGAGCGGCGATTTTATTCCCGACAAGTATGGTCATTGGAGTATCGGCAGTTCCGTTAGCTAAGAGGCATGTGGCCCTTAGTATTTTAGGGGTGACACAAGGATTATCAGCTGCGATTGGTCCTGTAATAGGCGGTGTGATTACAGAACATTTAGGTTGGAGATGGGTGTTCTTTGTTAATATTCCGTTTTGTGTAATTGGAGTTGTTTTATGCTTTGTTATGCTGCAATTTAAACATGAAGAACGTATTCAATCTAAAATTGATTGGCTCGGATTGGTATTAAGCAGCTCTGCAATTTTCTTCTTCACTCTTGTATTAGTGAAGGGGAACACATGGGGATGGCTGAGTAGCTTAGCCTGGATTTGCTATATTACTAGTATTATTTCTTTTTTATTATTTATTTTAGTCGAAAGAAAAGTCGCGGCGCCTATGGTGAATTTACAACTATTTAAAGATCGAACGTTTGTTGGAGCTTCTATCGTTGTCATATTAAGCAATTTGTTTTTAATTGGAGTGACTGTCTTACTCCCAACATTTCTTACAAAAATACAACATCGAACAGAACTGGAAGCTGCTTTTCTAGTTACGCCTATTTCAGCAATGATATTTTTTGTCTCTCCGTTATCTGCAACATTAATGAAAAAACTTGGGAAAGTTTTTATTATTCTATCTGGTTTCACAGTGATGAGTGTAGCGTATTACTGGTTACAAAGAATTGGAGTAGATGCAACAAGTACAAATATTATCATTCCTTGCATGATATTAGGTGCTGGCTATGGTTTAGTCGTAGGTCCTATTACAATGTTAAGTGCGTCTTCATTTGAAGGGGAGTTATTAACTGCTTCCCAAAGTGTCATATCAATGCTGAGACAGGTAGGGATTGTACTTGCTGTTGCGATATTTGTATCAACCTTGACTCATAATCTGTCTGTCAATAAAGATAAGATTTATCGTTATGCTGAAGAGAAGATTCAGAATGTCCACGTAGATAAAGCTGAACAAGATAAAATATTACAAATAACGAAAGAAAACATCCAAAAGAAAAGTGTAGAATCAAGTGTTGAAATAGAACGAAGTGAAGAGAAATTCGGCTTAAGTAAGGAGCAAAAAGAGAACTTGATTCATGAAAAAGTGAATGAAGCTTTAAACGGAGTTCCAGTGGAATATAGAGAATTAAAAAGAGAAGAGGTTACAAAGCAAGTAACAAAAGGGGTTGAAGAAAAAGAGGAGAGTATAAAGAAAGAGATTCTTGTATTTTTAAATGATGTAAGTCACTATGCAGAAAACAAGCTGGCAATGAGTTTTACAGATTTATATAAAGTAAGTGCGCCAATTATTTTAATTTGTGGTTTCGTAAGTTTTGTATTTTGGGAGGGGAGATTAGGATTTGGTAGAAGAAAAAAGAATGTGATGGAAAATATGTAAGTAACTATGCATAAAATAGGATGATATTCGAACGAGTTTTGAATATCATCCTATGTAAATGTTATATGTTTTTATCACGTAATCAAAAATCCATCTCTCCAAGAGGGATATAATAACTCCCAACCTTCTTTTTTTGCCTTTTGATTCGATGCACCTCTTTCCCATGGCATTCCTCCATGTATATAATTTGGATTTGGCGCATGGAGTTGCTTGGCGTAATACGATCCCCAGACAGCGCTTTTGACTGGCTCGTCATCGACAATGTTATAGATTCCGTCTGTCCAATTTATTGCTTGAACTGTAGCATGTACTGCATCTTTCACATGAATAAATGATAGTATGCTATCATTTACCGTCATGTCACCGTATATGCACTGTTTTCCAATCATGCCCGTTTTATCATACCAAGTTTCGGGTCCATACAGTGAACCATATCTTAAGATGATAGAATTAAGAAGCTCTTGTACAGCGTTTTCTAACGCTACAATACCATCAATTGTAATTTTTCTCTTGTCGATCGCTTCAATATGCAAAGAATCTTCTTCGGTTGCGATTGTTTCGCCTGGTTCATATGCCCAGGCAATACTTTGAGCAATCATTCGTTTTATGTCCATTTCTTTTACTACATCAATGAGATGACGTGTTCCAATTGCACGTACTTTGGCGTTGTCTAATACACTTCCGTTACTAAGTGCAGTTACTTGATGTATTACAATATCTGGCTGAAAGTCTTGTAATGTTTTTTGGATTTGTTCTTTTTTTAACACATTCCCCACATAAGCGACTGCTCCTAATGACTGTAACAATTCAACTTTGTTATTACTCGTTGTTAATCCACCAACTATATGTCCTTTTTCAATTAAGGCTTGTATAAGATTCACGCCAATAACGCCTGTTGCACCTGTAACAAAAATTTTCAGATGAATCCCTTCTTTCTTTTAGACTGTCAACAACTTCATTGTAGAGCGCTCGATTATCCTATACAATGACAATAAATCTAAACTGTACCGGTAAAGGGGTATATACATGCTGAAATATCAACAAATTATGGCTGATTTAATTCAGGAAATGGAACGAGGCGTATTAACAGAAGGATCTAAACTCCCTTCCATACGTGAGTTGAAAAATCGATATGTTTGTAGTTCAGAAACAGTACTAAAGGCACTACATGAATTAAAGTATCAACATAGAATCTTTTCGGTTCCTAAGAGCGGTTTTTATGTGTTATCTACATCTAATTATCAAAATACTGAACAAACTACAATGATAGATTTTGCTACTGTGACACCAGATAAGACTGTATTTCCGTATACAGAGTTTCAACATTGTTTAAATCAAGCGATTGAAATTCAACAAGGTGGGCTTTTTTCTTATGGTATGACAGTGAGTGGGTTACCTTCGTTAATTCAGGAGGTAAAAAAATTACTTATGCAATACCAAGTATTCACAGAGTATGAAAACATTGTGATTACAACAGGTACACAACAAGCGCTTTATATATTGACACAAATTCATTTTCCAAATGAAGGGGATACGATTCTCGTTGAACAGCCCACATATCATCTTTTTAATAGATTAGTTGAAACTACAGGTGTAAAGTGTATCGGTATTAAGCGAGATGCGAATGGGATTGATTTCGATCAATTAGAGCATATTTTTTCGAATCATTCTATTACATTTTTCTATACGATGCCGAGATTTCATAATCCACTCGGGACTTCGTACAGTAAGCGGGAAAAATTAAAGATGTTATCTTTGGCTAAAAAATATAATGTTTATATTGTTGAAGATGATTATTTAGCTGACTTTGATCTGAATACAAAAACAGACCCTTTATTTGCTTACGATGTAGATGATCGAGTTATTTATGTAAAGAGTTTTTCAAAAATTATTTTTCCAGGATTAAGAATTGGAATAACCGTTCTTCCTAAAAGTATTCTCAATCCTTTTTTGACTTTGAAACGAGTCATTGATTATGATACAAGTCTTATTACACAAGGGGCGCTAGAACTTTATTTGAAAAGTAGTATGTTTCATACGCACAGAAAGTTACTTGCAAACAAATATGCAAAAAAATCGGTATTATTACATCAGGAAATAAAAAAACACCTCAATAATTGTGAAGTGAACATTCACTATAAAAAGCCGATCTCGCTTGATACAAAGTTACATCTAGCCTTACCTAAAAGTATAAATGCAACGGAATTAATTAGGCGCTTACAAGCTGAACATGTGTTAATAAAGCCAATCGATGAAAATTATTTATCCATTTTTTATAAAGAAAATATGATTAAAATAGATGCAAGAAATATAGATGCTTCTCTTATTTCAACTGGAATTCAAATTATATTTCAAACGATAGCTAGAATGAGTTAAGTAGTTGACTTTGAAACGATCAAAATGAAAAAAGAACCTTACAAAAATGTAATGTTAATGTCACAAAATAAGATAGTACATTGTTAGTACTCCTTTTAAAATGGAATAGATTATGATTTATAGGTGGGAGCCAATGAAAAAACATAATAAAAATGTATGAGAGTTCCATGAGAAATCGTTTCGTAAAGTAGACTTTATTGAAATGGAGCGTGGGTTAAAGGAGATTATGTAATGAGTGTTAAAGATTTAGATTATGAATGGTTCAGCTTTATAAATGATAAAGTACAGCAATATCCATTAATAGATCATGTAATGATTGTATTTGCAGAATATGTCCAATACGCTTTCGTGTTATTACTTATACTGTTATGGATAAAGAATAAACCACATTTCCGTGTGATAGCTTTTCAAGCGATGGTTGCGTTTACTTTAGCGTATTCGATCAATAGAATCATCGAGATATTTATTTATAGAGATCGTCCTTTTGTCTCGCATAACATCACACAACTCGTAGAGCATGCTGCCAATTCTTCTTTTCCAAGTGATCATGCAACATCAGCTGTTGTAATTGCGGCTACACTATTGCTATCTGGATATCGTTTTAAATATACTTGGTTTTTCTTAGCGCTTGTTGTAGCTTTTTCAAGAGTATGGGTAGGCGTACATTATCCGTTTGATGTAATTGCAGGGTGTATACATGGAGTATTACTAGCTTTATTTACGAAGTATGTTGTATTTAAAATACGTCCTGTTACTTTATTAATTAAAAAACCTATTTTTCAAGGCGGAAACTAGTTTTATTAAATAATAGAAAATATTTGTTTCTAAGAAAAAACTGTTCTAAATCAAAGGATTTGGGCAGTTTTTTTGTTTTGTTCTTTTAGAATTATAAGGATGGCTGGAAATGCTGTTGAATAGGACACATGAATCATAGTACATTTAAAAAAGGAGATTCTTTATAAAGAAGGTGAGAAAATGTTTAATAAAGCTGATAGTTCAATAAGGAGTCATATGTATACAGAAGAAGAACGAAAACTGTTATATAAACGAACGTTAGTAATCGTAAGTATTTCACAAATGTTTGGTGGTGCAGGGTTAGCCGCTGGAATTACGGTAGGCGCACTCCTTGCACAGCAAATGCTTGGGACAGATGCATTCGCAGGATTACCAACTGCTATATTTACAATGGGTTCGGCAGGGGCTGCCTTAATAGTAGGTAGACTTTCTCAACGCTATGGACGCCGAATCGGACTTGCGACAGGATTTATGGTAGGGGGGGTTGGGGCTATTGGCGTTGTAATAGCAGCTTTAATGAATAGTATTCTTCTCTTACTTGCTTCCCTACTCATTTATGGTGCAGGGACGGCCACAAATTTACAAGCTCGTTATGCCGGTACAGACTTAGCGAATAAGGAGCAACGGGCAACAGCTATTAGTACGACAATGGTTATGACGACCTTTGGTGCGGTAGCGGGGCCGAACTTAGTGGGGGTCATGGGGAGTTTTGCCCTTTCTATCGGTATTCCTGAACTAGCTGGTCCGTTCATATTATCAGCAGCGGCATTTTTGTTAGCAGGTCTCGTACTTTTCATTATGCTGCGCCCGGATCCATTACTTATAGCGAGCATGATAGAAACATATAAACAGAAGAATGCAATTAAAGGCCATGCGACAACTAACAAATCGATAGTAAATAAACGAGGTGTTACAGTTGGGGCAATCGTCATGATACTCACTCAAATTGTAATGGTTGCGATTATGACGATGACTCCCGTACATATGGAACACCATGGTCATGGATTAAATGAAGTGGGTCTTGTCATAGGATTTCATGTAGGTGCAATGTACCTTCCGTCACTCGTTACAGGAATTCTTGTTGATAAAGTTGGCCGAATAGCGATGAGCATTGCTTCTGGAGTGATACTACTTAGTGCGGGCGTGGTGGCTGCTATTGCACCGAGTGATTCTCTAATTCTCTTAGTCGTTGCTTTAGTTTTACTTGGATTAGGATGGAACCTTGGTTTAATAAGTAGTACGGCGCTAATTGTTGATGCAACAGAACCTTTAACACGCGCAAAGACACAAGGAAAAGTCGACGTTTTAATTGCATTGGCGGGAGCTGCTGGGGGAGCGATGTCTGGTATGGTAGTGGCGAATTCAAGCTATGCAGCACTATCATTAGCTGGAGGGGCGTTAGCTTTATTACTCATTCCGGTTGTGATTTGGTCTCGAAAAGGAGAAGGACGTGAAATGAAATAGAGGTCCAGAAAGTTTTATAAATTGATTTGTACTGACGGAGAAAAGGGGAAGTACTAATTGTTTTGAAAAAACAATACAATTCTCCGTAAGAGTTTAGAGGAGCATATGCAGAATGAGTTGAGAGTTCAAGCTCAAATCATATATGTAAGGAGAAAAAACACCTCCTGAATTCGTATACGAATTCAGGAGGTGTTTTTTCATGTACCACTATTCGGGTTCACTTCAAATTACATTATATTTTGAAATTCTAGTATTGCTTGATATCCAAAATAAATCCCAAAACTAATTAAAATAATACCTGCAAAAATAGAAACCCATTTCATAACGACATGATTGACAAATTTTCTACCAAAATGGATAGATGTAGCCATAAATAAATCCCATAACATGATACCTGCAAAAATAGCTGTACTGTACCATAAAGCCTGTTCTTTTCCAATCGTATTTATTGCACTCGTAAGAACTGAACCGTAAATACCTATCCAAAATACGATATTGAGTGGGTTTGAAATAGCGATTGCAAACCCAGCTAGGAAAGATTTGATAGGATGTTCTTTTTCACTTGTTATAGAGTGTTGCGCTTGTTTAGGGGCGTCCTTAATACTTTCATACCCTAAATAAAGCATTGTAACAAAACCAAAGATCCAAATACAGAGTTGGGCAACTGGAGTCGTTAAATAAGTAGAAATGCCGAAATAAATGAGTAGCATCATAATTACGTCGGCAATCATTGCACCGACCCCAACTAACCAAGCACTCCAAAAGCCATTCTTTACTCCTTTATTTATTTGAGCCACATTAATTGGACCTACAGGGGCAGAAAGCGAAATACCTAACAGTATATAGCTACATATCATGCTAATCATGCTTCTTCACTCCTGTAATAGGGCATCTTATTACACTTTCTTCGTTCGTCTCAGGTAACATGTATTGTTTCCATTCATGTATATTCCCCGCGCCGTAATCACCTATATCGGGATGCATTGAAATGCTATCATATGCTAATAAACGTTTTCTAATAATGTTACGAACTTGTTTTCCTTGCTTTGTATCCCCTGTAATGTCATCTAGCGTTCCTCGAGGTTGTAAAGTAATTTCAAGCCCAGTCTCTGTGTATCGGCTTTTTCTCTCAGAATAGATAGGAGCCCTACAGACTACAAATATAGGCTCGCCAGCAAAACAAAATTCCCATTTCGTGTGATAAGGATCCATTGGTATTTCAGGATTCCATGGTTCGGGATCATTTTTTATTAAAAATTGTAGTACGTTCCAAAATTGCTTTTTATATTCTTCAGCCATCAATTGCTCACTTGAAGGTTTGAAAAATATGACTAGTGTAGTTCGTTTTGCAATTTGCTGGTAAGTTTTTATATACTCATAAATCCCATCTCTCAGTTTCATGAGCTCTTTTTCATCATAAGCAGAATCAGCGAATAGATATCTAGACCACCCGTGTTTTTCAGAGTCTACTGCGAAGTAACAAGGGAAGGGCTTAGAATTATCCATAATGCTACTATGAAAATTATGGAAAGAATGTATTTTCCAATCTTCCAATAATGCTTTGTTTTTGTCTTCTAAAATTTTTTCCTGATCATATAAAAAAGATTTTGTAGAGTGTATGGCCACTTTAAATCCTCCTTTTAAATTTTGTTTCCCAAAAAATACATCTTATTTTTTCAAAGTGAAGAATTCGATAGTATTTTTAAATGAAGAAACAACTTTAAAAATCTGTTAATAATGGTAATTTAATACTGAATATTTTATATGAGGATTTTATCATAATTTTAAAAATATTTTCACTTGTATTAGGTTTTCTCTTTGTGAAAAATATTGATAAATATTTATCTGACTGTTTTTAGGATTTAGTATTTTTAAGTGGATCCTCAAATCCTCAACCAAAATGCAATCTATGGCTAATGTATATAAATATGTTACGAAGAAAAGAACGGAGAATAAATGGGCTAGATAACAAAAGGAAAAAATAGATTAGCGATTAAAAAAATTGTCTGTAGTCATGTGGGCAATGTGATGCGAAAACTTAGTACTAAATCGACAAACAGTTATCATGTTTTTCGTATAGTAAAATTCAAATTATATTGACTAGGCCAACTTTGTAGAAAAAGTTGGCCTTATTTGTCGCTGTACACGAATTACAGCAATATATAAGAACAAAGGAGAGGGAAATGTTGCAATTGTATGATTGATTTAGCAACATTGTAAAATCAACCAAGTATTTTCAAAGTTTCTTCGCAATACATCTTCTTTTTTGATCCAGAAATACAATAGCCCAGTGTCTCCCCAATCCATTTCAGACTCATCGTTAGTATCAAGTTGTAACAGTAACATCCAATCCTGAGGGCTACCAGGCAAATGTTTTATTTTTTCATCTGAAGGGTATCCATTTCCTAAATCAATTCCGTTTGTAACAAGATGACACTCTTCTGCCATTTCTTCTGATTGTATAGCTTGTGCAGAGCCGAGTAAGTGATGTAATCCATCGAGATATAAATCTTCTATTTCTTTATAAAGATCCCATTCATCATCATCTGATAAACCTGTTTCTCTGACTTTTTCTTTTGCTAATGTCCACGTTTCTTGAAAGGAGATGATGGAAGGAGGAAACACTTCTGTTTGAAGTTCTCGTCGTATTAGATTTTCTATATTTTCCGTATACAGAACGTGATGTCCTCCGGTATCTCTTGGATCAAATCCCCATGGTTGTTCTTCTGCGTCATAAAAGAAATATAACATGCCCTTCGTAGGTAGGAGGTTTCCTTTGTGAAAAGGTTGTACTTCTTCTAAATTCAGCTGCCCAATAAAGTGTAACGGTATGTCGTTGCACGTTGGAATCTTTAATTTATTAGGTAAATCTGGAAACCCTCCTAATTTTGACGCTCCTACTGCTATTTTCTCATCAGATCCTTTACGTATACGAATTTGAATTGTTGGCTCAAGAGAATTTAAAATGTGTTGTTCTAAATGCAGGGCACTATATTTTTGGAGCAAACTTTGTAAAGTTTGTTTCACTATGTATCACCTCATTCTTAATTGTACAACAATTTTTAGTTTTACTAGTGTTATTTTTGAATAAAATAAAAAATAATGAAAATTATGTTAAAATAGAATTAGTATAGGAAAAGGAGGATTATTTTATGACAAAAGATCGTCTTGTCCGAGTAGATTTAACAAAAAGAATGGAATCAAAATCAAAGTATAATAAGAAACTTGAAAAATATCAAAAGCGTTTATTGGCACTGCAGCAAATGTTACAAAAAGAAAAAATAGCCGTTATTATGGCGATGGAAGGTTGGGATGCGGCTGGAAAAGGGGGAGCAATTAAACGGATTACGGAGCACCTTGATCCGCGTGGGTTCCAAGTGAATCCAATTGGTGCGCCTGCTCCTCATGAACAACGTTATCATTATTTGCAACGTTTTTGGCGGAAAATTCCCCAGTATGGTCAAATTACTATTTTTGATCGCTCTTGGTACGGTCGTGTCTTGGTTGAGCGTGTAGAGGGATTTGCTACAAAAGAAGAATGGACGAGAGCGTACGATGAGATCAATGATTTTGAAAAACAGTTAACAGATGATCATTATATAGTAGCAAAATTCTTCTATCATATTAGTAAAGATGAACAGTTGGAACGTTTTAAAGATCGGGAGAAAAATCCTTTGAAGAGATGGAAAATTACAGATGAAGATTGGCGCAATCGTGAAAAATGGGATGAATACGCCATAGCAATGGAAGACATGTTTGAGAAAACAGATAAGCCGAATACAAGATGGAACATTATCGCTAGTAACGATAAATTGTATGCGCGTGTGCAAACGTTGAAAGTGATTATTTCGTTAATTGAGGATTATTTTGTAGAGCATGGAATAGAATTTCCATCCTATTATCATGAAATGAAAGAGGAGAACGAACAAGTGCAAGAAGTATAAACCATTAAATTTTCAAGGGGATGGACGCTATTCACAATAGGAAGTATAAATAAAAAATGAAGAATGCATGAGAAAATTAGTGATTTGGTTTACGTCCATAATTGAAGTTTATTCTTGTGAAACTGGCATAGTTATGCTAAAATTTATGTAACTTTTAATGAACGGAGGGGTCTCCTTTGATCTTAATCAGATTACGTCTCAATACTTTGTGCCGATAATTGAATAGCGCTCAAAGGCTCTGTCTGTGTGCAGAGTGAACGGGATTGGTCTGCCTATTTTAAAGGAACCCTTTATTGAACTGATATGTGAAAAGAGGGAGGGACGAATACACCCTCTTTTTGTTTTGCCTTTATAATAGAATGATGTGATATATGTGTATGCTTTTTAGGGATACGTATATCATTTGTGACGTATTGACCATGTAGCAATTTGGAAGCAATGATGCTTTCTTTTGTTTATTTGTAGTACGCTCATCCGTTTACGAAAAACACAGGCAGTGACCTGTGTTTTTTATTTTGCGTAATCGAAATGGAGGAATCAATATATGGAAGAACTAGTACAAAAAGCGATAGTAGTTGGAGTTAATTTAAATAATGAAAGTGATTTTGAATATTCAATGGAGGAGTTAACAAATCTTGCGGAAGCTTGTGATGTGGAAGTTATAGGGCAAGTTACGCAAAATTTACACCGCGTAAATCCATCACATTATATTGGGAAAGGAAAAATTGAAGAAGTGGCGGCTTTTGTGAAGGAAGCTGATGCGAATATGGTTATTTTTAATGATGAATTATCACCTTCACAAATTCGAAATTTAGAAGCGGACTTAGATTGTAAAGTCATTGATCGTACGATTTTGATTTTAGACATTTTTGCGCAACGTGCGAAGACGAAAGAAGCACAGCTGCAAGTTGAAGTAGCGCACCTGCAATATATGATGCCACGTTTAATTGGTCTTCGTGAATCTTTAGGGAGACAGAGCGGCGGCGTTGGTACGAAAAATAAAGGTGTCGGCGAGAAGAAATTAGAACTAGACCGTCGTAAAATTGAAGAGCAAATTGCGGTGTTAAATAAAGAGTTAGAAGCACTTGTTGCGCAGCGTCAAACGCAGCGAAAGCAACGTAAGAAAAACGAAATTCCTGTTGTTTCATTAGTAGGATATACAAATGCGGGTAAATCTACAATTATGAATACGATGCTTGAAATCTTTAACGGTTCTACTGAGAAACAAGTATTTGAAAAGGATATGTTATTTGCGACGCTGGAAACATCAGTGCGCAATATTGAACTGCCAGATAACAAATCATTTTTATTAACTGATACTGTTGGTTTTGTGAGTAAATTACCGCATCACCTTGTGAAAGCGTTCCGTTCAACATTAGAAGAAGTGGCGGAAGCAGATTTATTGATTCATGTGGTCGATTATGCAAATCCTAATTATGAACAATTAATTGAAATTACAAATGAAACATTAAAGAAAATTGGTGTTGAAAATATTCCTACGATTTATGCGTATAATAAATCAGATATGATGGATGTTGAAATTCCCAAAGTGCAGGATAATCGTGTGTATGTATCAGCAAAACAACAAATTGGGATTGAAGAGCTTGTAGGCATGATTCGTTCACACATTTACAAAGAGTATACAAAGTGCGAAATGCTCATTCCTTATGACCAAGGGCAAGTTGTATCCTATTTCAATGATCACGCACATGTTGTATCTACGAGTTATGAAAATGAAGGTACGAAAATTTCTCTTGAATGTAAGACGAGTGATTTTGAAAAGTATAAGCGTTTTGTTATTTAAAACGAAAATATTCTGGTTTTATTTGGAATTTTCAGTTATACTAAAAGTAGTGTTAATAAAATTGAAAGAACGGAAGGGTGACCCAATTACATGAAGTACTAATCCTATTTACGAAAGCAAATAATTGAAGGTTTTTTAGCAGACGATCACGTTGTTATTTGTGATGCCTTCAATTTGCGTTTTTCAGAATAGGATTGGCTTTCTATAGTTGGCTCTAAAAGGGATAGTCTCTTTTGGTGTACACCTATATAATGCTTTATGCCTCCTATTCTGAATGGATATAGGGGGCATTTTTTTGTCTCCTACACTTGATAAAAAGGAGATGTTACTATGTTTTTATTAGAAGCTAATCATATAAAGTACTATGTACAGGATCGTTTGTTGCTAGATGTGGAGCACCTGCAGATTCATCAAAATGCTCGAATTGGGTTAGTTGGGAGAAATGGAAGTGGAAAAACGACGTTACTTCAAATTCTAGCTGAAAAAATTTCTCCAGAAGAAGGAAAAGTAGTCCAACATACTCGTTGTGAACTTTTACCGCAGCTGAAACGAACAGATACAACAAAAAGTGGTGGTGAAGTGACGCAAGAATATATTCAAAAAGCTCTTATGAAAGATCCAGAGCTTTTATTTGCAGATGAACCGACGACCAACCTTGATACGGAGCATATTGAATGGTTGGAGAAAAAACTGAATATGTGGCAAGGAGCATTTATCATTATTTCACATGACCGCGCATTTTTAGATGCTCTTTGTACAACGATATGGGAATTGGATGAAGGAAAGATAAAAGAGTATACAGGTAACTATAGCGATTATATAAAGCAAAAGGAAGTAGAGTTAAGTCAAGAACAACTAGCATATGAAAAGTATGAAAAAAAGAAAAAACAGTTGGAAGATGCCTTAAAGTTAAAAGAGAAAAAAGCGGAAAGAGCAACAAAGACTCCGAAAAAGGTGAGTAGGTCAGAAGCGAGCATCACAGGGGCAAAGCCATACTTTGCAAAGAAACAAAAGAAATTACAAAAAACTGCAAAGGCTATGGAAACGAGATTAGAAAAGCTTGAAAAAGTAGAGAAAGTAAAAGAGATCCCAGCGCTTAAGATGGATTTACCGAATGCAGAAACATTTAAAAATCGAATTATTCTTCGAGTAAGTGACGTAGCAGGAAAAGTTGATAAACGTGTACTTTGGAACAAAGTAAGTTTTCATATTCGGGGCGGGGAGAAATTAGCAATTATCGGTTCAAATGGGAGCGGAAAGACGACACTTGTAAAAAAAATCATGAATCAAGAGTATGGCATTAAGCTTTCTCCCGCTGTAAAGGTTGGCTATTTTAGTCAAAATTTAAATATATTAGATACGGAAAAATCCATTATCGAAAATGTCCAGTCTTCTTCAAAGCAGGATGAAACACTGATTCGAACTGTGCTTGCAAGGATGCATTTCTTTAGAGATGATGTGTATAAACTTGTGGGAGTTTTAAGCGGCGGTGAACGAGTGAAAGTAGCATTAACAAAGCTATTTTTAAGCGATATTAATACGTTAGTTTTAGATGAACCGACGAACTTTCTTGATATGAAAGCTGTTGAAGCGTTAGAGTCACTTTTAAAAGAGTACGAAGGAAGTGTAATCTTTGTTTCACATGATCGCCGGTTCATTGAAAATATTGCTACAAAAATTTTAACAATTCATGATCAAGAGATTAAGTTATTTGATGGCACTTATCAGCAATATAAAGTAGATCAAGTACAACAAACCCGAGATATGAAGCAAGATAAACGCCTCTTACTTGAAACAAAATTATCAGAAGTAGTAAGCCGCTTAAGTATTGAACCGTCAGCAGAATTAGAAAGGGAATTTCAAGAGCTGTTAAAAGAAAAGAGAGCTTTGGATATGGCTGAATAATTTTGAACAGTATGTAAAGAGAAAAAGTACATCACGATTCATTGCGTGATGTACTTTTTATATAAGGAGATCAGTGTGTATAAGTTTCTTTTTATATTACTTTGAAATTGAAGTTGAGTTACTGGAAAAAGAGATAAAACCATTATAAAATAGGAAATGTTTCAAAAATCAGAAATTATTACAGTAAGTGTACTGTTAATAAGTTGTATTTTCGGTTTTTAAGGAAGGAGAGAGTGAAATATGCAGGCAGTTTCACAGGAAAATAAAATAGCCTCACCGACGATTTATCGCATTTTATTCGCGATTAGTTTCGGTCATTTTTTAAATGACTCGATGCAGGCTGTTGTACCAGCGCTATTCCCTATTTTGGAAAAGTCGATGAATTTGTCCTATATGCAAGTCGGATGGATTGCATTTGCACTGAACATGACGTCATCGATTATGCAGCCGGTATTTGGGATGTATTCAGATAAGAAACCGTCACCGTTTTTACTACCACTAGGTATGTTTTCAAGTATGCTTGGGATGATTGGGCTTGCGTTCGCACCAAACTTTATTATCGTTATTATTTCTGTTCTATTTATTGGATTAGGATCAGCGGTCTTCCATCCTGAAGGAGCGCGCGTTGCTTATATGGCAGCTGGTGCGAAGCGTGGTTTGGCACAGTCGATTTATCAAGTAGGAGGAAATACTGGGAATTCTCTTGCACCCATTTTTACAGCGTTAATTTTTGTGCCGTTTGGGCAAATTGGATCACTGGGATTCACAGCTTTTGCAGTAGTAGGTATTGTGCTATTAATATTTGTTTCAAACTGGTACAAAAATGAGTTAGTAAATGGTGCAGTGCGAAGAAAGAAACGAGCTGCACTTGAGGCTGAGAATGCAATTGTTAGTACGCATATTAAATTTGTAATTGTTCTTCTTGTTTTCTTAACTTTTGTTCGTTCTTGGTATGGAGCTGGAATTGGGAATTTCTATCAGTTTTATTTAATCGAACATTACGGTTTGTCTATTAAAAATGCGCAGTACTTCGTATTTGCATTTATGATAGCTGGGGTGCTTGGGACATTCTTTGGTGGACCCTTGGCCGACCGATTTGGTAAGAAAAATATTATCGTATTTTCAATGCTAGGTTCTGCACCCCTTGCACTTTTATTACCGCATGTTTCTCTAGCGTGGGTTGTTCCATTATTTTTATGTATTGGTTTTATTAGTTCAAGTAGCTTTAGTGTCATTGTGGTATATGCACAAGAACTCGTTCCTGGAAAAGTTGGGATGGTGTCAGGCTTAATTGTAGGACTTGCGTTTGGTCTTGGAGCATTAGGAGCCGTTGTTCTTGGGAAATTAGCAGATGTGTATAGCTTACAATTTATTATGGTAGTATGTAGTTGTTTACCATTAATTGGGTTGACGTCATGTTTACTGCCAAGCGATCGAAAATTACAATAGAATAGGAGACACGCTATGAAACGATGTCACAATGTTACAGAATTAATTGGAGAGACACCAGTCGTACGATTATCAAAATTTGTTCCAGCAGATGCAGCTGATGTATATGTGAAATTAGAAATGTTTAATCCGTCTCGTAGTGTGAAAGACCGCGCTGCGTACAATTTAATTCATATGGCAGAAGAGCAAGGTCTCATTAATCCAGGTGATACGATTATTGAACCAACGAGTGGAAATACGGGAATTGGCTTAGCGATGAATGCGGCTGCGAAAGGGTATAAAGCGATTTTAATTATGCCAGATAATATGTCAAAGGAACGGATTAACTTACTTAAGGCATACGGGGCAGAAGTTGTTTTGACGCCAGCAGAACAAAGGATGCCAGGAGCAATCGCAAAAGCGGTAGAACTGCAAAAGAAAATTCCAAATAGTTTTATTCCGCAGCAATTTGAAAACCCAGCAAACCCGAATATTCATCGCTATACAACAGCTCTTGAAATTTATGAACAAATGGATGGAGAGTTAGATGCCTTTGTAGCAACTGCTGGAACTGGTGGAACGATTACAGGGACAGGGGAAACATTGAAGGAGAAACTACCAAATTTATATATTGCAGTAGTTGAACCGAAAGGATCTCCTGTGTTATCTGGCGGGGTGCCGGGGCCTCATAAGTTAGTAGGAACAAGCCCAGGGTTTATTCCGAAAAACTTAAATACGGAAATATATAATGAAATCATTCAAATCGCGGATGAGGAAGCACTTAGTACAATGAGAAATCTAGCAAAACAAGAAGGGATATTAGTAGGACCATCTTCAGGTGCTTCAGTCTATGCTGCAATCATGATAGCAAAACGATTAGGCGCTGGAAAGAAAGTGTTATGTATTGCGCCTGATACCGGAGAGCGTTACTTGAGTATGGGGTTGTTTGAATAATATATTTAAAAGAGAGGATATTGTACATGCTCTCTTTCTGTATTGCGAAAGGTAAAGTAGGGTTTAATATAGAAATAGATAAATATAGGCAAAGAGGAAGAGAGTTGTTTTAGGGAGGAAATGGAATGCAGTTAATAGATAAAGCAATAGCAATGGCAGCGATTTATAAGGAGAATCCAAAAATAGAAGCGGTTATTTTAGCAGGATCTGTAGCAAGGAATTTACAAGATGAACATTCAGATATTGAATTACATATTTTATGGTCATCATCGCCAACAGATAATGATCGTCAACATCCGATTACAAGTATTGGTGGAACAATTTTGTCATATCATCCTTACGAGGAGGAAGAATGGTCAGAAACATATTTGACGACAGAAGGGATTAAACTAGAAATTAGTAACTTTTTAACGAAAACAGTTGAACAGTTTATTTCTGATGTAGTAGATAAATATGAGACGGATTATGAGAAACAATGCATCGTATCATCAGTTCATGATGGTGTGAGTTTATATGGGGAAATGAAAATAAATCAGCTAAAGGATAGAGTTACAGAATATCCGGAAGAATTGGCGAAACGAATGGTTACGGAAAACCTTTGGTTAAGCAATCGCTGGCATAATCGTGAGGCGCTTTTGAAACGGAAAGATTGGCTTATGCTTTATGATGTTATTTGTGAAGTGCAAAGAGATATATTCGGTGTTTTGTTTGGCTTAAATAAACTGTATGTGCATCACCCGGCTTTTAAGTGGATGTTTTATAATATTGAACGTATGAAAGTGAAGCCTGAAAACTTGTATGAGCGCTTAACGGATACGTTATTAGGAAATCCTGAGTATAGTGTGAAAGAATTAGAATTGTTAATTCAAGAAGTAGCACATTTAGTTCACATATATGTTCCAAAATTAAATATTGATGAACAACAAAAGCTTATTCAGTATGTAAAGTAGACAGAATAATATACATAAATATTCAAAAAATAAGTTGACACTATTTTTAATGTATGATAAAAATGATAGTAATCAATTCGGAAAATAATATTTGGGCAATGAAAGGGTAAAGTAGTGAAAATCTCCCTATATCAGAGAGCTGATGGTTGGTGTGAATCAGTATATAGATTATTCATGAAGTTCGTCCTGGAGCATCTTTCATAAATCTTGTAATGAGGAAATGAAAGACGGTAGTGTATACCGTTATCAAATAAAGTGGTGAAGAATTTTTTCATAACTAGGGTGGTACCGCGATATATATCGTCCCTACGTATTTACGTAGGGGCGTTTTTTATTTTGGTGTTATTCTTGCTATATCTTTATAACTAGGGTGGTACCGCGATATTTTATCGTCCCTACGTATTTGCGTAGGGGCATTTTTTATTTTGGTAGTTTCCTAGTATTCTTCACAACTAGGGTGGTACCGCGATATTTTTATCGTCCCTACGTATTTGCGTAGGGACGATTTTTATTTTTGAAAGGAAGTGGTTGTATTAGAAAGGGCAACTGATAGAACAATACGAGTAGGAATGACGTGTAATAAAAAAGCGAGAGAAGAGAGGAGATAGAAAAATGGATTCACAGCAATGGACATCGAAATTAGGTTTCGTTTTAGCCGCAGCAGGTTCAGCAATTGGTCTTGGTGCAATTTGGAAGTTTCCGTACATGGCCGGTATTGGAGGGGGCGGTGCGTTCTTTCTTATTTTCATCGGTTTTACTTTATTAATTGGTTTACCTTTATTATTAGCGGAATTTGTAATTGGGAGAAGTACGCAAAAAGAGGCTGTTGATGCGTATAGAGAAATCGCTCCTAAAACATTATGGCCATGGGTTGGTAAATTAGGAATTGTAACATGTTTTATATTACTTTCTTTCTACAGCGTTGTAGGCGGTTGGATTTTATTATATTTATGGAATGCAGTTACAGGTAGATTATGGGAAGGGAATGGCGCATACGAAGCAACATTTGGTGAAATCATTTCTAATCCATATTTAGCAGTTGGTTCGCAGCTATTATTTATTCTTATTACTATTTTTATCGTAAGTAAAGGCGTGCAAAACGGTGTTGAAAAAGTAAATAAATACTTTATGCCAGCACTATTCGTTTTATTCTTTGTGTTAATTGTTCGTGCACTTACATTAGATGGAGCAGGGGAAGGTGTTCGCTTCTTTTTACAACCAGATTTTTCGCATGTAACATCTGAAATTGTTTTATATGCGATGGGACAATCTTTCTTCTCGTTATCTGTCGGTGTAGCCGTAATGGTCACGTATAGCTCGTATTTGCCGAAAGAAGAAAGTTTACCACGTTCGGCGTTTTCAATTGTTGCTTTGACACTCGTTATTACATTGCTTGCTGGACTAGCAATTTTCCCAGTTGTATTCGCATTTGGCATGGAACCGTCTCAAGGACCAGGGTTATTGTTTATTGTATTACCAGCTATTTTCAGTAAAATGGCATTCGGAAAACTATTTTTCATTGTTTTCTTATTACTATTTTTCTTCGCTACTGTAACATCAGCAATTTCTATGTTAGAAATTAGCGTCGCTTCTTTAACAACAAAAGGTAAAGGGAAGCGTGAGAAGATGGCACTGATTGTTGGTCTACTCATTTTTGTTGTTGGGATTCCATCGGCATTATCATTCGGTATGTTAAGTGACGTAAAACTATTTGGGAAAACAGTCTTCGATTTCGCAGACTTTGCGGTAAGTAACGTACTTATGCCGCTTGGCGTATTATTGGTTGCAATCTTCGTTCCGTTAAAAATGAAGAAGGATGTATTAATGAAAGAACTGGGTGTAAGTGAAAACAAAGGGTATAAACTATTTGTTTTATGGCTCTGTTTACTTCGTTATGTAGCACCAATCGCAATTATTATTGTATTTTTAGATGTAATTGGAATTATATAGAAAGAGAAAAAAGGATCTAGTATATTAGATCCTTTTTTTGAATGGATAATTTAAAATTATTTTTTCTGCAATTCATTTACTGTAACAAATTGATACCCTTTTTTAGATAAAGAGTCTAAAATACCTTCAAGAGTCTGTAAATACTTTTCAGAATCATCATACATGGAATGTAATAAGATGATAGATCCAGGTTTTACATTTTTATTTACATAGTTTACTTTGTCAGAAGGCGAAGTGTAATACGTATCAGGTTCCAGATCCCATGTAATGGTTTCAATGTGATGTTTGTTTAAATAATAAGGTAAACCAATTAGTTTCTTTCCGTTAGGTGGTCGAAAATCAATTTGGTCTGGATACCCTGTTTTACGAATAAGTGCATTCGTCTTTTCAATTTCATCTTTAATAAAAGAAGGTGTTTTGAGAACCATTCGGTTATGAGAGTACGTATGATTTCCAAGCTGATGTCCAGACTGTACGATTGTTTGTCCGATTTGTAAGTTTTTCTCTAATTCATTTCCAATCACAAAAAAAGTAGCTTTCGCATTATATTTCTGTAAAAGTGGTAATATTTGTTCTACATTTTTTGTAGGCCCATCATCAAAGGTTAGTGCTACAACCTTTTGCTGTGTTTCTACTCGATTTGTTAATTCACCAAATAATTGATACGACCGTGAATTCATGAGTTTATAAGCTCCAAAGAGTAGAAGGAAAAGAGTAATTAGTATAATCATTGCTGTAATAATTCTTTGTTTCATAAAACGACCTCACAATATCTTTAATTCCAATTCGTATTATAGCATAACGAATAAATTGCTGCTTGTTTCAGAATAATCAGGATGCAAGAAAGAAAAAGTTGTCATATAATAAAAATCAAAAGGTATATTAGGAGGTGTTCATATGGCGATTACAATACAATTGCCAGACACTGCAGCGTCTCATGCAAAGCCAAGTATGGAAATGGCGATACTTTGCGTGAGGTAGACAAGTAATATACAATCGCCAAAATGAGTTCGTATCATTTTTCTATATTTGGCTTTGCACCTTATTGAAATGAACCATAAAAAAATAAGGAGCGAGCAGAAATGGGATACGTAAAAGCAGCGACGGTTTTACCAGAAAGCTTAATTATAGAAATCCAAAAATATGTGCAAGGTGAAACAATCTATATTCCAAAACAAGAAACGGCACATGATAAATGGGGTACACGATCTGGTGGAAGAAAGCAAATCGATATGCGGAATAGAGAAATCAAATATGCTTTTAAAAATGGGATTTCCATTCACCAATTAGCAGAGGAGTATTTCCTTTCTATAGAAACGATAAAAAAAATCGTGTATTCAAAATAAAAAATAAAAAGCACTGATTATTCGATTAGAAATAATCAGTGCTTTTTATGTATACTTTGTTTATGAATCGTTTTCGGTATTTTATCAAATCAGTGTATTGTATACAATAAAAAGAGATTAACAATTTGTATGGAGTGATAACAATGGAAGCATTTATTAGAAGTGATCAATATAATTTTATAAAATCACAAACACATATTTTAGTGAATGGACATGCGACGGCGAATGATAGGGGGGTTATTGCTGCCCTAAAATCTCTTGCGATAGAAAAAGTATTACATGTTTTTGAAAATCTATCTAGTGAACAAAAAGAATTAATAGATACGATTTTGACGGTTGAAAATAGAGAGGATGCGGAAGCATTTTTATTCAAGTTAAACCCATATGTCATTCCGTTTCAGGAAATTACACTACAGACGTTAAAAAAATTATTTCCGAAGGCTAAAAAACTGAAGCTTCCTGAAATGGGAGATATGAATATGAAAGAAACGTCTTATTTAGGCTGGATTGATAAAGGAACAAGCAGAAAGTTTATTATAGCGAGAAATGGTAATAAGTTTGTTGGCTTACAAGGAACGTTTCAAAGTATAAATAAAAAAAGCATTTGTGCATTGTGCCATGGTCATGAAGAAGTAGGGATGTTTCTAGTTGAAATAAAAGGAGATGTGCCGGGTACTTTTGTTAAAAAAGGAAATTATATTTGCAAAGATAGTATAGCGTGTAATCAAAATATGAAATCGCTTGATAAGCTCTATGATTTTATTAAGAGATTGAAAAAGTAACTTATAGTTGAAGTGATAAATATAGAAAACAAAAGGGACGAATGTTTTTCGTCTTTTTTTATGCGTTATCGCATGAGTTATTCAAACTTGCATAAGTGAAAAAGGGATAAGGAGAGACAGGAATCGCTTTTTAGTATGGCACGGTTTTTGCGTTGTAATAAAAGAAAAGGGAAGTTTCTTTTATGTGAAAATCATGTTGATAAAGGGGAAATAAGGAATGAAATATCCACTAACGCCAGATGTAAAACCAGAATTTTGTACGACAGGTACATTTATGAGATTACCATCAAGTAATGAGCAAGCAAAAATTGCTATTTTAGGAATGCCTTTTGATACCGCTGCTTCGTTTCGCGTTGGTGCGCGTTTTGCTCCGCAAGCGATTCGGCAAGCATCCATGACGTTGTTTCCTTATCATCCAACTCATCATGTATACCCATTCGATGACACAAATGCAATTGATATTGGAGATGTTTCTGTTATCCCGCATAATATTCACCGTAGCTATGATTTAATTGAAGAAGCTGTTTTTGGATTAATGAAGCAAGGAATCATTCCAATAGGCCTCGGAGGAGATCACTCTGTTACATTAGCAAGTCTGCGTGCAGCAGCGAAAGTTCATGGACCTGTAGCGATGATTCATTTTGATTCGCACACAGATACATGGGATACGTATTATGAGGAAAAATATTGGCACGGTTCGCCGTTTATACGTGCACATGAGGAAGGATTATTACAACCGGATAAAGTATTCCAAATTGGAATTCGTGGAACATTGAATCATCCTGGTGATATAGAAGCTAGTCATGACTTAGGATATAACGTCATTACAACAGCTGAATTATGCGATCGTGGTTTTGAAAGTGTTCTTCAGCAAATGCGAGAAACGATTGGTGATACACCATGTTTCTTAACATTTGATATTGATTTTGTCGATCCATCTTGTGCGCCTGGTACAGGAACGATAGAAGTTGGGGGATTTAACAGTCGCGAGACATTAAATATGGTACGTTCTCTGAGTGGTTTTAATTATATAGGCTTTGATTTGGTAGAAGTATTGCCACCGTATGATCAAGCTCAAATTACTTCTCTTTTAGCCGCTACACTTGTACATGATTTTGCTAGTTTAATTGCTTTGCAGTTGAAAAATGAAGTGAATAAGTAAGGTGTTAATGATTATACTGAAATATAAAAAAGGCCTATGAAATAATTTTTCATAGGCCTTAAAGATGTTCATTTATTCCTTCTGTTTCCAATTTTCCTTAATGAAATCTTCCCGGCCAGATTCTTTCCGCTCTTGATCATATTTCTCAGGATTTTTTTTATAAAAATGTTGATGGTATTCTTCCGCTTCATAAAAAGGAGCGGCTGGACGAACCTCTGTTACGATTGGATCTTTAAACATACCACTTTCTGCTATTGCTAGCTTTGATTTTTCAGCTAGTTCTTTTTGCGTTTCATTATGATAAAAAATTGCGGTGCGATAGGATGGACCGCGGTCAAAAAATTGTCCGCCATCATCAGTTGGATCAATTTGTGGCCAATATAAATCTAGTAATTTTTGATACGGAAAAATAGAAGGAGCGAATGTAATTTGAACGACTTCTAAATGTCCAGATGTTCCAGTCTTTACTTGTTCATATGTTGGGTTTGGGATGTGGCCACCCGCATAACCAGAGACGACTTTTTGAATGCCTGGAAGTTCATCAAATGGTTTTACCATGCACCAAAAGCAGCCGCCTGCAAAGGTTGCGAGTTCGTATGTTTTTTCTGTCATTGCTGTAATCCTCCTAAATAGATATGTTTTATCTAGTATTATATAAATTGTTTTATTGCGCAATAAAAAAGATTTAAAACTATATGTTTTTTGAAGTAAGAATCACCGCTAACATGAATGATTCCGTAGCTTGCTCCAGTAACTCATGTAACGTTAATAAGTTTAAATCATAATGTAACTAAAATTTGAATGTTAATTTTCAAAAAACTTATTGACAACGAAAAGAACAAAGTCCTATAATACGTGTAATAACTTCTTGTTAATTAAGAATTTTCTGATTTTTATATATAAATCCATTTTGATTTTTCGACACATAACCCGCTGCTAGGAAGAACAAAAAGTGAACTACACTCATTTTCTCTCTTTGGTTTAACTTGGCATGGGGCAGGAAGAGGGGCTGACCGCTTCTAGGCATGGCCGGATGCTCTCTCCCACCTAAAAAGAATGGTTTTATGTTATTTTTCAATTTATTTTTATATACGGTATATGCAAAGAAGAGGAAAGTAGATGATTATGAAAGTTTCAGAGAGCTACCTCTTGGCTGGGAGGGTGGCAACGATCGAATCATTGAAGATCACCTTGGAGCATCGCTTGCGAAAGGGAAACTGAGTAGAGAGCGGCGGTATCGTCTCCGGTACATGGACGATGGTCTGACAGGACCTACAGAGCTTATATTTCGTGAGAAGTATAAGGAAGCTGAGTGGTAACGCGGAACTCTCGCCTCAGCAATCAAAGCTACTATGATGTAGTAATTGATTGTTGGGGCGAGAGTTTTTATTTTAGAAAATATTAGACGATGAATAAGGAAAAATGAATAGGAAAGGATTTGGAAAAATGAGAAGTGACATGATTAAAAAGGGATTTGATAAAGCGCCACACCGTAGTTTATTAAAAGCTACAGGTTTAAAGGATGAGGATTTTGATAAGCCGTTTGTAGCGATTTGTAATTCTTTTATCGAAATTATTCCAGGACATAAACATTTAAATGAATTTGGACGTCTTGTAAAAGAAGCAGTACGTGCAGCGGGAATGGTTCCGTTTGAGTTTAATACAATTGGGGTAGATGACGGGATTGCGATGGGGCATATCGGTATGCGTTATTCGCTCCCAAGCCGCGAAATCATTGCTGATTCGGTGGAAACAGTAGTAAATGCACATTGGTTTGATGGGATGATTTGTATTCCAAACTGTGACAAAATCACACCGGGGATGATGATGGCAGCATTACGTGTTAACATTCCGACTGTATTTGTTTCAGGCGGACCGATGGCAGCTGGAAAAACATCAAAAGGTGATGTAGTCGACTTAAGCTCTGTCTTTGAAGGAGTAGGAGCTTATCAATCTGGGAAGATTTCAGAAGAGGAATTAAAGGACATTGAAGATCATGGTTGTCCATCTTGTGGTTCTTGTTCAGGTATGTTTACTGCAAATTCAATGAACTGTTTGTGCGAAGTATTAGGCCTTGCGCTTCCTGGAAACGGTAGTATTTTAGCAACAGATTCAAGGCGTGAGAAACTCATTAAGCAAGCAGCTGAGAAATTAAAAGTGTTAATTGAACGGGATATTAAACCTCGTGATATTGTGACAGAAGAAGCAATTGATGATGCTTTTGCGCTAGATATGGCGATGGGAGGATCAACCAATACAGTATTACATACACTAGCAATTGCGCAGGAAGCAGGGCTTGATTATGATATGAACCGAATTGATGCCATTTCAAGGCGCGTTCCCCATTTATGTAAAGTGAGTCCAGCTTCTAATTGGCATATGGAAGATATCGATCGTGCAGGTGGCATTAGTGCTATTTTAAAAGAGTTAAGTCGAAAAGAAGGCATACTCCATCTGGACCGTATGACAGCGACTGGACAGACACTACGAGAAAATATTGCTCATGCAGAAATTCAGGATAAAGAAGTTATCCATTCTCTTGAAAATCCTCATAGTGAAGAAGGGGGATTGCGTATATTAAAAGGAAACCTAGCCAAAGATGGTGCTGTTATTAAAAGTGGTGCAACAGAAGTAAAACGTTTTGAAGGACCATGTGTTATTTTTGAATCGCAAGATGAAGCACTTGCGGGAATTATGTTAGGTAAAGTAAAAAAAGGAGATGTTGTTGTGATTCGTTATGAAGGGCCAAGAGGTGGACCCGGTATGCCGGAAATGTTAGCTCCAACCTCAGCGATTGCAGGGATGGGATTAGGTGCAGATGTTGCACTATTAACGGATGGCCGGTTTTCAGGCGCATCACGGGGCATTTCGGTAGGGCATATTTCACCAGAGGCTGCTGCTGGCGGGGAGATCGCTCTTCTAGAACACGGTGATATTGTATGTATTGATGTAGAAGAGCGTTTACTTGAGGTGAGAGTAAGTGATGAAGAATTAGAAAAACGCCGAAAAGAATGGAAAAAACCAGAGTTGAAAGTAAAGACAGGGTGGCTTGGGCGTTATGCACAAATGGTAACATCGGCGAACACAGGTGCAGTATTGAAAATGCAAAATTTTAATTAAATTTATATAAAAAGAGATGAGGAATGATACGAGATGGTGCAAAATGTAAGGGAGAGAGTGAAAATTGAAGATATCCTTGTCGCTCATAATCATATGAAGGATATCGTCAATAAAACACCGCTTCAGCGGGATTCGATTTTATCTGAGAAGTATGAATGTGATGTATATGTAAAGCGGGAAGATTTACAAGTGATTCGTTCGTTCAAAATTCGTGGTGCCTACAATTTAATTCACAGTTTGTCAAAAGAGCAATTACAAAATGGGGTTGTGTGTGCGAGTGCTGGTAATCATGCACAAGGGGTTGCATACACGTGTAGACTACTGAATATTCACTCTAAAATTTTCATGCCAACAACAACACCTAAGCAAAAAGTATCGCAAGTACAATTCTTTGGAGGTGTTTATGCGGAGATTGTGTTAGTTGGAGATACATTTGATAGCTCTTTCCAAGAAGCACAGCGCTATTGTGAGGAAAATAGGATGACGTTTGTTCATCCATTTGATGATCCATATGTAATCGCAGGTCAAGGGACAGTCGCTGTTGAAATATTACATGATATGGAGAAACCTGTTGACTATGTTTTCACGGCAATTGGTGGAGGCGGCTTAGCATCAGGTATTGGTACATATGTAAAAGGAGTAAGTCCTGGAACAAAAGTAATCGGTGTAGAACCGAAGGGAGCGGCATCGATGAAAGAAGCTTTTTTACAAAATAAAAACGTCGCTCTAGAAAAAATCGATAGTTTTGTCGATGGGGCGGCAGTAAAAAAAGTTGGAAAATTAACTTTTGAAACTTGTAAGGAAGTACTGGATGATATTGTGTTAATTCCTGAGGGGAAAATTTGTACAACAATTTTAGAGTTGTATAAGAAACATGCGATTGTTGCGGAGCCAGCTGGTGCCCTTTCTATTGCAGCACTTGACTTTTATAAAGATGAAATTAAAGGGAAAACTGTTGTTTGTACGTTAAGTGGTGGCAACAACGATATTGATAGAATGCAAGAAATGAAAGAACGTTCTCTTATTTATGAAGGGTTAAAACATTATTTTATCATTGAATTTCCGCAGCGCTCAGGGGCGTTGCGAGAATTTCTTGATCAAGGTTTAGGACCAGAGGACGACATCACTCGTTTTGAGTATATTAAAAAACACAATAAAGAAAATGGGCCTGCACTTGTTGGGGTGGAGCTTAAACATAAAGAAGATTATGAAGCGTTGATTACTCGTTTTCAAGAAAATAATATTCAATTTATGGAGCTAAACAAAAATCCTGTTCTGTTTGATTTGCTAATCTAATAGACAAAAAGGAAGCTTTTCATTAAAAAGCTTCCTTTTTTTAACTTTGTTTGTTTTTAATGATTCCAGTCTCATCAATTTCTACATTAGTTGAAATGGTTTGTAAATATTGTAATGTTTTTTTCTTTTCCTCAGGAGTGGCTGGTGAAATTTGATCATTACGCATGATATAAGGGTTAAATGACATTTGTACATTTTTTCCTTTAAAGGTAAGGGTTAATATACCTGTTTCAGCACCTTTTCCTTTTACATAGTTAGGGAATAAGAAGTTTCCTAACGAATAAGCGACAGGGACGTTGTTATAGTATTCAAATCCTTGTAATCTTGGTGGATGACTTCCAACAATCGCGTCAGCACCAGCCTCGACGATTTTCGGTACATATTGTTTTTGATAGTCTACAGGTCTATTTGATTTTTCAACACCCCAATGCATATACACAATGAGATAATCAGCGTTTTTCTTTTGTTCTTGAATTGTTTTTGTTACTAGATTGATATCATATCCATTTGCAACACCTGGCTTATCTTTCTCTGCTATCCAAGTAAAATTAGGCATAAAGCGTACAAAGGACAGAAATTTAACCTTTTTACCCTTTACAGTGATTTCTTTTGCAGTATATGCATCAGTTTCATTTTTACCGGCGCCAATATAAGGGAGCTTTAGTTTTTCGACATAAGATATCGTATCTAGCAGCCCATCTTGTCCATAATCAAGTGTATGGTTGTTACCGATATTTACAATATCGTATCCTGTATCTTTAATCGCTTGCAATGTTGAAGGGTCGCTTTTAATCCAAAATGGTTGCCCAGAGATTTTTTTCTCACGGGTTGTAAAGGCGGATTCTAAGTTGATAAAGGAA
Source organism: Bacillus sp. C1 (assembly GCF_054570475.1). NCBI lineage: Bacteria > Bacillati > Bacillota > Bacilli > Caryophanales > Bacillaceae > Bacillus > Bacillus sp. C1. The sequence continues at coordinate 264,543 of NZ_JBTMZT010000003.1, read as the reverse complement.
ATATCAGCTTTTGTTATTTCATCTTTTACATGTTGGAATGGATAACCAGCTCCGTTTTTTTGAATAACCGGGCGTAATTGCCGATCAAACATTGTATCACCAGAGAAAGTAAGTGTAATTTCAGGATCTTCTTTTTTCTTTTCTACTCCGGTTGTGGTTTTGTTTTTTGATGTAAAGGAATTATTTACCAATAAAACAATCGGTGTAATAAGAATTACTATTAAAATAAATCGTTTAAATAAAGTTGTCATAACTATCTTTCCTTTTTGATTTTTATCCTGTTTTCTCTACCTAAAAATTTAATAAGCAAAGAAGATTGGTGAGAACGAATAATTAGCAAGAGAGGAAGCTCTACTAATTAAAGTGTATATAATATGTAACAAAAGTAGTAAACGCCCAGGAGTCTATGGATGCTAGAAATGGTATGTATGGTATGTATGGTGAGCGGAGACTATCAAAGATTATGAAAATGACTGAAGTATGCATCTCATAATCTTGCAATATTACGGTAACATGAAACGATGAAAAAATACAATACATAAGTCAATTTTACTTATGTAGTTTTGAAAATCCCGTTAAAACTTTTGTGTTTTGTTGTATGGTAGATATAAAAATTAAAAAATAATGATTGAAGAGGATGGAGAAGGAATAATGGTTATATTAGGAGCAGTAGTGAATGGGATTTGTATCATAATTGGTACTATATTAGGTAAATTATTGAGCAATATTCCAGAAAGTATGAAGGGGACAGTTATGCATACAATCGGTTTAGCTGTTACTGTGCTTGGCCTTCAAATGGGATTGAAAAGTGAAAACTTTCTTGTTGTAATTATCAGTCTTGTCATTGGCGCAGTGGTTGGAGAATGGTTAAAGCTTGAAGAAAAGTTAAAAAGTTTAGGAGATTGGTTAGAAAAAAAGGTGGGTTCAAAAGGGGAAGGTAGTATCTCTATCGGATTTGTAACAGCTACATTAATTTTTGCTATCGGAGCAATGGGGATACTTGGAGCTTTAGATAGCGGTATTCGTGGAAATCATGATGTGCTATTTACAAAAGCAATTATTGATGGGTTCATTTCGCTTATTTTAACGACAACGCTCGGAATTGGTGTACTATTTTCAGCAATACCAGTTTTGTTATATGAGGGAAGTATTGCAATTTTCGCGACGCAAATTAATGGCTTTGTACCAGAGGGGCTAATGAACCAGTTTATCGTTGAAATGACTGCAACTGGCGGGATTATGATTTTTGCAATCGGATTAAATTTGCTTGGTGTTATTAAAATTAAAGTGGCAAACTTATTGCCAGGGATACTTGTAGTTGGAATAATTGTGTCTATTATGTATGGATATAATTTGTATGTTTAATTAGGTTAAATAGCTCAAAACGGTATTGAAACAGTTACTATAAAAAGGAGACTACATATGCGAGAATTCCAGTTCACAAAACGAGTACATAGAATGTTTCAAATTGCAAGCAAAGAATGTAAAGAGAATGAGGATATCATTCGCCCGTTAGATTTATTTATTGGAGCGTATAAAGAAGGAACGGGTGTTTGTAGTGAGTTATATATGTATTTATTTCATAATATCGGGATAGATTTTGTAACGAAATTTGTACAATTACAACAGACGGGATTTCGAGATAGAAGATATATAGAAGTACAGGGATATAAAGTGTCTTATCAGACGATGGAAGTATTACATGTAGCTAAACGTAAGATGGAAAGATTTAATCAAATATATGTGAATGAAGGACATATTTTAAGCGTGATCCTTCAGCAAGATGAGACAATTGCAAGTCTAATAGACGAAGGTATGAAACAAAGTATTTTACAGATTGTTTCAGTACCAAGAGATATGATTGTAAATTTGAATAGTTATGAAATACCAGCAAGTACGAAATACGCCGTTTGCCATGTTAGACGAGCTGTTCAATCTGATTTAGAAGAACTTCTGCAATTTGTTATGTTTGAATTTGGGGAAAGATGGGTTAAAACCGTGAATAAAGGTTTTCAAGAATATAAAGAACTGCCAATTTATATCGCGAAGCAAAATGAAAAGATGAGTGGTTTTGCTTGTTATGATATTGTAAGAGGAAAAAAAGGACTGTTTGGACCAATGGGAATTGCAAAAAATAATCGTGTAAAAGGTATGGGAAAAGAACTATTACATCGATGCTTGGCTGAAATGAAGCAAATTGGTTATGAATATGCAGTGATTGGTCAAGCAGGTCCGATTGAATTTTATGAAAGAATGTGTAATGCGCAGTTAATTCCTAATATAAAGCGGTAAATGGAATAAAATGCATAATTAATGGGAGCATGATCCTTATTGATTATGCATTTTATTATTTTACTAATAAGCTTCCTCCTTAAAATGAAGCGAAGATGGAGGAACTCAATTTGTTTAAAATCATATTACTAAACTTTTTTGAAGGAAGGGTGTAGAATGGGTATTTAAGAAAGAAGGTGCAAAAATGGCCAGCTGGAAAAGAAATTTAATGATTTGTTGGCTTGGTTGTTTTACTACTGCCGCGGGTATGAGTTTAGTCATACCGTTCTTATCCTTTTATATTGAGGATTTAGGAGTAACGGGGACATCTGAAATTGCACAGTGGTCAGGAATCGCGTTCGGTGTAACGTTTCTAATGGGTGCAATTGTATCACCAATATGGGGGAAACTCGGTGATATACATGGCCGGAAATTGATGCTGATTCGTGCGAGTCTTGGTATGGCAATTATTATGACGCTGATGGGATTTGTGACAAATGTATATCAATTAGTCGCACTTCGTTTTTTAATGGGGGCAGTGTCAGGTTTTCTTTCGACTGCAGTGACATTTATTGCAGCAGAAACACCGAAAGAACATTCAGGTTGGGCGATTTCTACTATATCAACAGGTGGTGTAAGTGGTTCATTACTTGGACCCATGCTCGGTGGGTATTTAACTGAATTAATTGGAATGCGTCACGTATTTTTAGTTACGGGTGCTTTTTTATTTCTTTCATTTTTAATTGTTTTTTTCTTCTTACACGAATCGAATCGATCTGTTCAAGCGAGAAAAGAGCAACCAAATAAAGTATGGATGATGGTTCCAGCAAAACATTTTGTTATGAGCTTGTTTGTAGCAACTTTTATGATTCAGCTTGCCAATATGTCAATACAGCCTATTATTACGTTATATGTAAAACATTTGGCGGGTCCCCATACAGATCATATTGAGATGATTGCAGGAGCAGTCATGTCTGCGACAGGTTTAGCAGTCGTTTTAGCAGCTCCTAAACTAGGAAGATTATCAGATCATATTGGACCTCAAAAAACTTTAGTTGTAGCATTGTTCGTTGCAGGAATTGTTTTTATCCCACAAGCATTTGTAACGGCTGCATGGCAATTATTAATATTACGTTTTCTATTAGGAATTGCACAAGCGGGATTGTTACCTTCCGTACAAACTCTACTGAAACAGCATACACCACATCATGTAACTGGACGTATCTTTGGTTATAATCAATCCTTTCAGTTTTTAGGAAATATGATTGGACCAGTACTCGGTGGCCAAATTGCCGCACATGCCGGATTTCAATATGTATTTCTCTCTACATCATTGCTTTTATTCATAGCTTGTATTTGGGTATATTTTAATAGTAAAAGCGCGGAATTATCAGAAAAAGAGCATTTGGAAGTTAGTTAACTATATGAAATATGTAGGTTGTGAATATTGAATAAAAAGGATGGAGCGAACGGCGCTTCATCCTTTTTATTTTAAATCAATTAAAACTGAAAGCAAAGATAGCTTAATGTTCCAAGTTCATAACTACGGTGAATTACTTTCCCAGCAGTATTCCCGCTCCCCATCGCAATGAAAAGAGGGACAAAATGCTCTGCTCTTGGAACGGCTAAATGTGCATGAGGAGCAGCGGTTTCCCAATTGAACAAGGAATCTCTATCGCCATTTTGCATATGGTTTATAATCCAATCATCAAACTCGACAGCCCATTGTTCAGGTGTTGTTTGATCCCATTTGAGTGCACGTAAATTATGCACAGTAACACCGCTGCCGATTACTAAAATATCCTCTTGTCCAAGCTCACTAATTGCTTGTCCAATTTCATATTGTTCTTTTGCAGAAAGGAATGGATTTACGGATATTTGAACGACAGGTATATTAGCTTTTGGATACATACGATGTAATAATGTCCATGAACCGTGATCTAATCCTCGCGTTGTATTTTTGTGAACTGGAATTTCTTTATTTTTAAATTTTGTTTCGAGCATCGTTGCAATAGCTGAAGAGCCTTTTGCTTTATATTGTATTTCGTATAATTCGGGAGGGAAACCGCCGAAGTCATAAATTGTTTCATATTCATCATCAGAAGATGAAATGGTTAATACTTCACTTTCCCAGTGTGCTGTAAAAATAACAATCGCTTTCGGTTTATATGTGTCTCCAAGCGTTTTTAAAAAACGTGTATAGTCTGTATCTTGAATAGCAAGCATTGGCGAACCGTGTGCTAAAAATAATGATGGCATCATAGGTGAAACCCCCTTAAATATATTAATTACTTTATGTAAGTAACTATATAATTTTATTTAATTTTCGTCAAGAAAATTATTTGATGAATACAAAATACCGTGTTTGTCATAACTGAAGCAATTGCATATAATACATAGTAAGAATAATGAATACTCATTCATTTTATAAAGAGATACATAATGGATTTGGAGGGTGTGAAAATGAACATACAGGAAAGCTTTGTTACGGCACTTGATGGATCGGAAATTTATTTGCGTAAGTGGTTGCCGGAAAGTGAACCTCGCGGAATTGTACAGATTGCACATGGTATGACGGAACATGCTGGGGTTTATACAGAATGCATTGATGCTTTGTTGAAAGCTGGATATGGTGTGTATGCGCATGATCATAGGGGACATGGGAAAACAGCAAAGCAGGAAGAAGATTATGGTCATTTTGAACCGAATGTTGGCTGGGATCAAGCTGTCTCTGACGTGATTTTTGTATCGGAATATATTCGAAAGCAGCACACTAGCTCGCTTTTTTTATTAGGACATAGTATGGGTTCTTTTTTATCAAGACGTGCAGTGCAGCTTCGTGGTGAGTTATATGATGGATTTCTCATTTCTGGAACGGGTGGAAATCCTGGGTTTTTAGGTGTAGTAGGTCACAAAGTGGCAACGATTGAAATGAAGCTTCGCGGCGTGAAAACGAAAAGTCCGCTGTTGAACTTTTTATCCTTTGGGAATTTTAATTCGCATTTTAAACCAAATCGGACAAAGTTTGATTGGCTATCTTCAGATACAAACCAAGTTGATAGATATATAGAAGATCCATTATGTGGTTTTATTTGCTCAACGAGTTTTTATCGTGAATTATTTAGCGGTGTGCTAGAAGTGAATAAACTAGAGGAATATAAAAAAACGCCTAAAGACCTTCCAATACATATTTTTTCTGGTGATCGTGATCCAGTGGGAGATATGGGAAAAGGTGTAAGAGAAGTGTATGATATGTATAAGAAATGCGGTGTAAAAGATGTAACGCTTCGTTTGTATGAAAATGGAAGGCATGAAATGTTTCATGAAGTGAATAGAAATGAAGTGTTCCAGGATTTGATTAATTGGTTACATGAGCATAATGTATAAAAAGACATCTCACTTCCACGTGGAGTGAGGCTTCTTTTTGGGAAAGTGGAGGTTCAGGTAGATGCAGTTTGTAGATACAGAGTATGTAGAAATAGACTTTCGAGATATTGTTATAAAAGAAGAGGAATTAAAAAATTGTACATTCATTAAATGCCGTTTCAGAGGTGTAGATGCATCAGAGATTGTAACGCAAAATTGTAATTTTATAGAATGTGACTTTACAGGTGTTCTTTTTAATGCGTCTATCCATCAAGGAACTACTTTTGCTAATTGTAATTTTTCTGGAGCAAATTTATTTGTTTCTAAGTTTGAAGAATGTAAAATGACAGGGTCTGATTTTGAAGAGGCGAATTTAGATGGGATAACAATTGTAGCGGGTGATTGGTCATATACAAATTTAAGATTCGTGAATTTAAGTAAACAAAAGTTAAAAGGGATTCGCTTAGTTGAAGCTGACTTGTATGAATGTAATTTAGAAAAAACAGATTTACGTGATGCTGATTTGACAGGTGTGCAATTCGGGAAAGCAAAGCTAGCTGGTGCAGATTTAAGAGGAGCAATCGTTGATAGAATTGACTTTAGAGCATTTGATTTGAAAAATGTAAAGTTGGATATTGAGCAGGCAGTTGCTGTGGTAAGGTGTTATGGAGCGAAGGTAAATTAAATGAGTTTTGATACTTGTCTTGTTACGAGAGGAGGAAAACCCCTCACCGATTAAATCTTCACTTCAAAAAAACTTTAACGCAGTTCAAATTTTTGAACGGTGTTAAAATTTTTTATTGTCAGATCTAGTAAATGTCAATCACCCTTTTTAGAACTTCTTCATAAGAAACGCCGCTTATTACCTCAATAATTATTCCTAACAATTTATCTTAAATTAGAATGATTAAATATTTTGCTTGAATTAGATTCAAATATACCGGCTAATTTGTGCTTTCCAGAGGGGTTATGCAATCTTTAATGAATATAGCAAAGCGAAGAGAGATTTACGAGACCGCTTTTTACTGATGGCGAATGGAGGGATATCGTTGATAATTAGAGAGGCTTGGCATTTTTATAATGTGATAGATGGTAAACGATATGATTTTACAGCATCGCAATTTTTTTTTTTGAATAACATATATGAATATTCCTTCTAATCGAGAAGAAGCATTTGTGGATACCAATGAAAAACAATATGATGTTTTAAAACAAAAAGTATGTACAGCTATCCAGTTTGATTTTCTAACATCTAAATTGCGGTTATGAAAACAAAAGGAAATCCCCACTTATTTCTTCTGTTTGTTTTTACATGGCATGGGGCTAAAAAAGGGAACTGACCGCTACTACAATCGGCCGGATGCTCTCATCCATCTAAAAAGAATGGTTTGATGTTCGTTTTTTAATTTGGATTTATATATAAATTATCTTTTGACTCTTCATGTTTAATAAGTTACTATAATGGTGGTAACTTATTAAAGGGAATAGACTTCATAGAGTTGAGAGGAGAAATACTTTTGAAAACAGCTTATGTAAGCGCTACGATTGCAACTTTAAATGAACAGAATGAAGTGTTACAAAACGGATATATCATTGTAGAAGATGGTAAAATTATAGAAGTGAAAAATGGTGAATTCTCTAATGAAAATCAAGTAGATGAAGTAGTGGATCTGAAAGGGAAATGGGTATTACCAGGTCTTGTGAATACACATACACATGTTGTGATGAGCCTTTTACGTGGCATTGGTGATGACATGTTGTTACAGCCGTGGCTTGAAACGAGAATTTGGCCACTTGAGGGGCAATTTACGCCAGAGCTTGCGGTTGCTAGTACAGAACTTGGTTTATTAGAAATGGTGAAAAGCGGGACGACAACATTTTCTGATATGTTCAATCCAATTGGTGTAGACCAAGACGCGATTATGGAAGCGGTTCGTAATAGTGGAATGCGAGCGGCCGTTTCAAGAACTTTATTTAGTTTTGGAACGAAAGAGGATGAAAAGAAAGCGATTCAAGATGCTGAAAAATATGTAAAACGCTATTATAGTGAAAACGGCATGTTAACAACGATGGTTGCACCTCATAGTCCATATACATGCTCTACTGAAATGTTAGAAGAGTGTGCGAGAATTGCGGTGGAAAATCAGACGATGGTTCATATTCATCTTTCAGAAACAGAACGTGAAGTACATGATATTGAAGCGCAATATGGCAAACGTCCCGTAGAATATGCAGCGAGCTGTGGTTTATTTAAGAGACCGACAGTGATTGCTCATGGTGTTGTGTTAAACGAATATGAGCGTACTTTCTTAGCAGAGCATGATGTTCGTGTAGCACACAATCCAAATAGCAATTTAAAATTAGGATCTGGTATAGCGAATGTTAAGGCGATGTTAGAAGCTGGAATTAAAGTTGGTATTGCAACAGATAGCGTTGCATCTAACAATAATTTAGATATGTTTGAAGAACTACGCGTTGCAACGTTATTGCAAAAAGGAATTCATAAAGATGCAACTGCCTTACCTGTTGAAACGGCTCTTCTACTGGCGACAAAAGGAGCAGCAGAAGTCATTGGAATGAAACAAACGGGTTCACTTGAGGTAGGAAAGTGTGCTGACTTTATTACAATTGATCCATCTAATAAGCCGCACTTACAGCCAGCAGAAGAAGTGTTGTCACACCTTGTTTATGCTGCGAGTGGAAAAGACGTATCAGATGTTGTCATTAACGGGCAGCGCATTGTGTGGGACGGTGAATGTAAAACATTGGATGAGGAACGAATTATTTTTGAAGCGAGTCGCTATAAACGAGGATTGAAGATGTAATTGAAATGGAAAAATTAATAAAAAACGCTATCCTTTTTAATGGAATACATGAGGAGAGCGTTTTTTTTGTGAATTTTATGTGAAATGAATAAATAGTAGATAGAATATCACGCCTTTATACTAGCCTTTCTGTTATAATATAAAACGTTTTATAAAATTATTTGAATTTAAGGAGAAACATGCATGAAGCAGAAAAAAAGCCGCTTACTAGTAATTACACTTATCGTACCTTTGATTTTATCGGCTTGTAGTAGTACAGCAAATAAAGTTAATAAAGAGGATGGGAAACAAGTGTTAAACGTAACAGTATCAGAGGAAATCCCTTCTCTTGATACAGCGAAAGCGATGGATGGTACATCATCACATGTGATGCAAAATATATTTGAAGGATTGTATGTGCTAGATGATCAAGATAAGCCCATACCTGGTGTGGCGAAGTCATTTGAGAAAAGCGAGGATGGGAAAAAGTATATATTCCATTTGCGTAAAGACGCAAAATGGTCAAATGGGGAATTAGTAACAGCACATGATTTTATTTTTTCTTGGAAACGGACATTGAGTCCTGAAACGGTATCTCAATATGCATACATGCTATTTGATATAAAGAATGCAAAGGAAATAAATAAAGGTACATTGGTTGCTGATCAGTTAGGTGTAAAAGCATTAGATAATTATACGTTAGAAGTACAATTAGAGAATCCTGTCCCATATTTCCTGCAATTATTAGCATTACCTATTTATTTACCGCAGTCCGAATCATTTGTGAAGGAACAAGGGAGTCGGTATGCTTTAGAGCCGAATCACCTTATATACAATGGCGCATTTGTATTAGAGAAATGGGAGCATGAACAAGAGTTTCAATTAAAGAAAAATAGTGCATATTGGGATAAGGAAAAAGTAAAGTTAGATGAAATAAACTTCCATATTGTAAAAGATACAATGGCAGCTGTAAATTTATATGAATCTGGCACTCTTGACCGTGTGCCGCTAAATTCTACATTTGTAGAACGATACAAAAATAATAAAGAGCTACATGTATCAAATGAGTCTGCCGTAGCGATGCTTCGATTTAACGAAAAAAATGTTTCACTAGCAAATAAAAAACTTCGTCAATCTATTTCTTTAGCACTAAATAAAGAAGCGTTTGTAAGTCATTTTATGAACAATGGGGCAGCTCCTGCGCAAGGTCTTATACCGAGAGGATATACGAATGAAACAAATGGAAAAGATTTTCGAAAGGAAAATGGAAATATCGCTAACTATGATTTACCAAAAGCAAAAACACTTTGGGAAGATGCGAAAAAAGAGCTTGGCACGGAAAGTGTCACAGTAGAATTCTTAACCTTTGAACAAGATAATGCGAAACGTATAGCTGAATACATAAAAGGAGATTTAGAAAAGCATTTACAAGGTTTAACAGTGCAAATTAAACAGCAACCATTTAAGCAAAAATTACAGCTAGAACAAACAGGACAATATGATATATCTATGGTAGTATGGGGGCCAGATTATAAAGACCCGATAAGTTACTTAGAAGTATTTACGACAGATAATCCGAATAATAGGATGGAGTACTCGAATTCTTATTATGACGATCTTATCAAGCAAGCAAAATATGATATTGTATTAGACCAACAGAAAAGGTGGAAAGCCTTACAAGAAGCGGAACAAATCGTATTGGAAGATGCTGCAATTGCTCCGCTTTATCATACTGGCTCATCATATATACAAAAGAAGCATATAAAGGGCATTGAGAAGCATCAATTTGGCGGTGTGTACACGTATAAACATGCTTTTATAGCTGAAAAGTAGAAATACTGAGATGGAAAAGAGCTAATTGCTTGATATAGAAGCATTAGCTCTTTTTTTAGTTAAAGTAAAGAAACGGGCTAAAAAGAAATGATGATTCTCTTTTGCTACATGTTAATATAGTTTTATGGAATATATTTCAAATGATCATGGAAGAGGATGGGTTATGAAACAACAGTCTATATTAATCGTAGATGATGACGCGGATATTGTTCAATTAATTGAAGTACATCAACGACAAGATCCATCTAAGACGAGCATGTTTCTTTCGGAAGGTTTACCGTTGTATTTTCGAGAGATAGAGGGCACGGCTATGCCAAATGGATGGGGCCATTTGAAGGACGGTAAAGAGTCACCAATAGGGGATGTCATTTCACCTAAATGAAATAAAAAGAATGTGATACAAATATGGATCACATTCTTTAGCGTGTTGGGAAAGAAGAACTAGTGAGCTCTTGTTTTTGTCGTATTTTGTTAGTTAGTCGATATCCTTTGTCGAATCGCCGATATATGATGAGAAACGATCGATATATTTGAAAAATCGCTGATAAAATTTCATTCACCTTTTTATACGAGCCCACCTGGTCAGATTACTATGTTTCTCTTTATAGTTTTGTATCACATGCCTTTTTATTATTTCCCACTAAATGTCTGATACAGTAAGAAAATATTTAAAGCGATAACGAGCCCAGCAATTAACCAAGCAATTGCGCTTGTAATACGATGATTTACGAGCACGCCCATAATCTTTTTACTACTTGTAAACATAATAAGAGGTACTAGTGCAAATGCGATACCAAATGATAATACGACTTGACTCATAACAAGAGCGTAAGTTGGGTTCACACCTAAAGCGATAATAACAAGAGGCGGAATCATTGTAATAAACCGTCTTACATATAACGGAATATGCATGCGGATAAATCCTTGCATAATAATATCACCAGACATTGTACCGACAGAAGAACTAGATAAGCCTGCAGCTAACAAGCCAATTCCGAAGAGACTTGCTGATGCAGGCCCAACTAAATTGCTAAATTCATGAAAAGCAACGTCTAAGTCTTCAACATGTAATCCATTTTTGAAGAACAAGGCAGCTGCTACGATTAGCATACTTGCGTTAATTGCTCCAGCAATCACCATTGCAATAATGATATCAATGAATTCAAAGCGAAAAATCTTTTTGCGCTGTTCATCTGTTGTTCCGACTACGCGGCGCTGGGTTAAAGCGGAATGTAAATAAATCGCATGTGGCATGACTGTTGCACCTAAAATTCCAGCTGCAAGTAAAATACTATCTACACCTTGAAATTTAGGAATAAATAGTCCTGAAAGAAGAGGACTCAGTTCTGGTTTGGCATAAAATACTTGTACACCAAATGCAACAACGACGATAAAGACCATTCCTGTAATAATAGCTTCTAATGGGCGGAAGCCCCTGCGTTGAAATTCAAGAATAATGAATGATCCAACTGCGGTAATTAAGGCAGCCGGTAACATTGGAATACCGAACAGTAAATATAATCCTAAAGCAGCACCGATAAATTCAGCTAAATCAGTAGCCATAATAACGAGTTCGCCTTGTATCCATAATCCAATTGAAACAGGTTTTGAAAAATGTTCACGAGCGACTTCAGGAAGGTTCTTTCCAGTAGCAATACCAAGTTTTGCTGATAGAGACTGAATTAATACAGCCATTAAATTGGAAGCTAGAATCACCCAAAGTAATAAATAACCGTATTGTGATCCTGCTGCAATATTTGTAGCGAAATTCCCTGGATCAATATAAGCAACGGATGCGATAAAAGCAGGTCCGAGAAAAGGTAATAATTTTTTAAACCCTTTTGTCTCGCCGCTTAGAGCTAGATGAGCAGATTGAACAGTTGTGCTTTGAGAAGGGACGTGTTCATCTTTTGTTATATCTTTATTCATAGTAGTTTTCCCCTTTAGTTTCTTAACTTGCTGCAATTATTGTATTTATTCTTCTTGTCTAATTCAATATATTTAGATGATTTAGTTGATATTTTTATTTGAGCATAAATGTTTCCTTAATGCAAATTATATGACTGTATACAATAAAAGGTGTGCTAGAAATAGCTATATAACAAAAATAAATAATATAGAATTGTAACTTTTGGAGGAGAAAGGTCCATCACCGTAACATGGGGTTGATTTTTTGAAAATGGATCAACTTTAACACACGGAACGGAGAGTGGCGACTCCCGCAGAAAGCGCCCATTCAGAGGTGACGCATAATATGGAATGGAAAAGCAGTTTTTAAAATTGTAAAATATAGCACATAGCATATTAATTGCTGGAAATCCATTTGTATGTTATATAATATATTGGGATTACATTACAGCCGTATTGGTTTGTTATGTAATCTCGTTTTTCATTTGCGTTAACTTCTGGGAAAATATTGTAAATAGGGGAAAGTTATTTGAACAATCGTTAACAAATTCTTTCTTATTCTTATATGTTCCGATATGATCGTTAACTTATACATGATTTTAAAATATTGAATTAGATAGGTGGTAAAAATAAAATGTTAAATACAAAGCCATATAGAGTGTTGCTGTACTATATGTACACTACAATTGAGAATCCTGAAGAATTTGCTGCTCAGCATTTAGAATTTTGTAATTCACTTGAATTAAAAGGAAGAATTCTTGTTGCAGAAGAGGGAATCAACGGAACTGCTTCAGGTACTGTCCAACAAACAGAGAAATATATGGAAGCAATGAAGAACGACCCACGTTTTGCTGGAATCGTTTTTAAAGTAGATGAGGCAGATGAGCATGCGTTCAAAAAAATGCACGTACGTTCTCGTCCAGAGCTTGTTACACTTCGTTTAGAAGATGATATCAATCCGAAAGAAACGACAGGTAAGTATCTTGAGCCAAAAGAGTTTTATGAAGCAATGCAAGAAGAAAATACAGTTATCATTGATGCGAGAAATGATTATGAATTTGATTTAGGCCATTTTAGAGGCGCAATTAAACCTGATATTAAATCATTCCGTGAATTACCAGATTGGATTGATGAAAATAAAGAAATGTTCGAAGGCAAAAAGATTTTAACGTATTGTACAGGTGGTATTCGCTGTGAGAAATTTTCTGGCTGGTTAGTCAAGGAAGGTTTTGAAGATGTAAGTCAGCTTCATGGCGGGATTGTAACATACGGAAAAGACCCTGAAGTACAAGGGGAACTATGGGATGGACAATGTTACGTATTCGATGAACGTATTGGTGTGCCAGTGAACCAAAAAGAACATGTTATCGTTGGTAAAGATCACTTTACAAATGAACCGTGTGAGCGCTATGTAAATTGTGCAAACCCAGAATGTAACAAACAAATCTTATGTTCTGAAGAAAATGAAGCGAAATATTTACGTGCATGTTCTCATGAATGCCGTGTACATCCACGCAATCGTTATGTAAAAGAACATGAATTAACAGAAGAGCAAGTAGCAATCGCATTAGCAAAAATTGAAGAAGAAAATCAAGTGAAATTAGGATAATATTTCACTTTAATAAAAAACGGATCTTCTCGTAAAAGAGAGGATCCGTTTTTTTATTTCTATTTAGATAATAAAAAAGATTGTACATTGCTTGTTTGAAACAGCTTGCTTATATAAATCTTTAATTTCTAAAAAATAACTATAAGTATATTCGAATATTTCATCAGAATCATCATCTTCAACAAGTGGATAAAGTTGCTCGTCCATTAATTCTTGAAAGTTGTACATGTTGTTGAAATCAGATTTACTTAAATCTTTTATTGCAGAATATGCTTCTTCTACTTGACTAGCTGTAAGGTAAAACGTACCGAGCGAATCGTTATCTATGATGGAATCATTTAAGGGTACGACATGTCCAAGAGGTGGTTCGCCTCCGCCAATTTCCCCACATAGTATAAAATGAAGTAACTGCCATGATTTATCAATATCTAAATCGGATTCTTTAAAATAAATATCCAACTCTTTATTTTTGATTTTACTTAATTCCTCATCTGTAACGAGTATATACTGTCCAATCATCCCCATAATAGTCAGCTCCTCTAAAGGTTTTGCATTTAGTATATCATTTTTTGGTATGTATTTATTAAGGGGGGATAGAATAGGTACTTTATAAGTAGTTATTAAGTTTATAATCCATAATTTTAAAAATTGAAATGCTACTAATCTATTCATTAATAAAATGATGAATTCTATTATATAAAAAAAGTTGAAAGTTGAATTTTCTGTTTGTTTAATGAATCGGATATATAATATAGTTATGCTACAAGGAAGTAAAATTTTCATGTTTGGAAAAGGGGGGAGTTCTCTATATGCGTATTTTAGTATTAGGAGCTGGAGGAATCGGAGGATATTTTGGGGGCCGTTTAGTAGAAAAAGGGGAGGACGTTACTTTTCTCGTTCGTAGTGGCCGGAAACAACAGCTTGAGAAAAATGGTCTTGTTATTCGTAGTATAAAGGAAGATTTCTCCTTTACACCACAATTAATCATAAAAACTGAATCCGTAGATCCATTCGATTTAATTTTATTTTCAACAAAAACTTATCATTTAGAAGAAGCTATAAACGATTTGAAGCCATTTGTTGGTGAGAACACAATTATTATACCGCTACTGAATGGTATAGCCCATCTATCCGCACTACAACAAGTATTTGGTGAGGATAAAGTTATTGGAGGTTTGTGTTTTATTGAAACAACATTAAACGACGAGGGAGATGTTGTTCAAACTAGCGCTGCTGACCAACTTGTATTTGGGGAAATTAAAAATCTACATACAGAACGCATACATAGGGTTGTCGATACCTTAAAGGGTACAAAAGCAAGTTTTGTTTTGAGTAATCATATTGTGCAAGATATGTGGCATAAATATTTATTTATTACTGTTATGTCAGGCGTGACTACGCTAATGCGTGCACCAATAGGACCGATCCGTGAAAGTGACGGGGGCCGGGACTTGATTCGAAATTTATTTGAAGAAGTAGCGCAGATTATGAAAGTATCTGGAGCCCCAATTCAGGATCATATTGTTGACGAACATATGAAGACGATTGATAAGATTTCATATGATATGAAATCTTCCATGCAGCGGGATATGGAAAAAGGTTCATCTATCGAAGGGGAGTACTTACAAGGATATTTGTTGAAATTAGCAAAACAATTGCATATAGATGCGCCATTGTTAAAAATTATTTATCAAAATTTAAAAGTTTACGAAGAGATGCTGTAAGAGAACGTTCAAACGGCCTCTATTATCCTGCTATTTGCTGATAGTAAGACTCTAACCTCAAAATTCACCGGAAGAAAAGAAGTTATGTGTGTGGGACAACTGCCTACAAAAGTCCGATTAGTGTAGGGTAATAATTAGTGAGGGATGAAGACCACCCTATGGATTGAATTTTTACATTATAATTCTGACATGTATGAACAATTAAATTGAAAGGCGATATTATAAAAATAGTATCGGCTTTTTCTGATTAACTTAAAATAATAATGATAATTTCTATTTGATAAAGTGGAAAGCTTGGAGGAATAAAATGCAGCGACTAAACTTTAAGAAATTTGAAGTGACAGATTTTAAGGATTACTTCCAATTAGTATCTAATGAACAAGTTATGGTACAAATTACAGAACGAGCGATTCCGTTGAAAGAGGCCAAAGTTAACTATCAAAAGTTATTAGAATGTAATGGAAAATATAAGTTGTATGGTTCATATAAAGTTTATGATAGTGTAACGAATGAATTTATTGGTCTTGGGCATTTAACTTTAAATGAAAAAGAAAGAGAAGAAGCTGAAATTGGCTATATGATATTGCCTATTTATTGGGGGAAAGGATATGGTACCACAATTGCAAAACAATTAATTGAACTAGCTAAGCAAACAAAATTGAACGTACTGAAAGCAATTATTGATCCGGAAAATATCCCTTCTAGAAAAATTTTAATAAAACAAGGATTTACATCAGAGAAAATTTGTGAGATTGATGGATTACCTGGAGAAATATTAAGTAGGTCTATATAAGGAAACGTCCTTTTGTTCGGAAATAAATTATGCATTACCTTTATTTGTGCGTACATCATTTTATTCCTTTGTGAGTTAGCGTATAGTTGAGTAGGCTCTTCAATTATTTCATCTAAGAATTTATCAGACAAAAAACGATTTTATGTAAATCTATTATCCTTTTTATTCAAACTTGATATGACGTATTATGTTCGTTCATGAAGTAATACCCTACATAATCATCGCGATTTTTCTATTTCTAAAAATTTAAGCTATTGTTTTAAAAAAATTATTTACTTTTTTAAAATAAAGGAGTATTATAATCCACAGTTTCAAATTTCTAAATCGCTGAAACCGCATGGTACGGGGGACCCGTTTTGATGGATTAGTGCATAATCCAAGGGGTGAATCCTTGAAAAAGGTAGGGCTACTCATAGGCCCGAATCCGACAGCTAACCTCGTAAGCGTTATATTGAGAAGGAAGGTGGAGCTTGTGCGACAAAAAAATTGATGTCTACAAGTCTATTTGTTATAGCTTGTAGACATTTTTTGTTTTCTGAGAAGGTAGTTTATTAGCTTTAACTAGCAGAGAATTGTTCGTACAAAATTATTGGAGAGTGGACAACAGTGGTTTCATCTATAAAGAGATTTTTAATTGGAAGACCGTTAAAATCAACCGAATTAGGGGAACAAAAGCTTAATAAAACAAAAGCGTTAGCAATTTTATCCTCTGACGCATTATCGTCGGTTGCCTATGGTCCAGAGCAAATTTTGATCGCTTTAGCAGGCCTTGGTGCAATAGCGTTTTGGTATTCTATTCCAATTGCGATGGGAGTATTAGTGTTATTAACAGCGCTTATATTATCTTATCGACAAATTATTTTTGCCTATCCTCATGGAGGAGGAGCATATGTTGTATCTAAAGAAAACTTAGGGGTGAATCCAGGATTAATAGCTGGAGGATCCTTATTAGTAGACTATATTTTAACTGTAGCAGTTAGTGTATCGGCAGGTACAGATGCGATTACATCTGCCTTTCCTAGCTTACATGAGCATAATGTGATTATCGCGATTATATTTGTAATATTTATTACAATTTTGAACTTAAGAGGTGTCACGGAGTCCGCTTCTGTTTTAGCTTATCCCGTTTATTTATTTGTTTTAGCACTATTTATATTAATCGGTGTAGGTATATATAACATTGTAACAGGTGAAGTTTCACCTCAGTTGCATACACCAATTGGTACGCCAGTAGCAGGGATTAGTTTATTTTTACTTTTAAGAGCATTTGCATCAGGTAGCTCTGCTTTAACAGGTGTTGAAGCGATTTCTAATGCAATTCCAAATTTTAAAGATCCAGCTCCTAATAATGCTGCTAAAACGTTACTTGCGATGGGATCTTTACTTGCAGTACTATTTTCAGGGATTGTATATTTAGCGTATTATTATGGAATTACTCCAAGTAAAGAGGTAACGGTTGTTTCACAAATTGCTGAACAAACATTTGGACGGAACTTCATGTATTTCTTTATTCAAGGAACAACAGCGTTAATATTAATCCTAGCTGCTAACACTGGTTATTCTGCTTTTCCTTTATTAGCAGTTAATCTTGCGAAAGATAAGTTTATACCCAGAATGTTTACAGTTAGGGGAGACAGATTAGGGTATTCAAATGGAATTATCATACTTGGAGTTGCTTCAATTCTTTTAATTATTGCTTTCCAAGGACAAACCGAACATCTTATCCCGCTTTATGCAGTAGGTGTGTTTATTCCATTTACGCTGTCCCAGTCTGGAATGGTAGTGAAATGGATTCGTGAAAAGCCAAAAGGATGGATTTTAAAATTAACGATTAACTTAACGGGTGCAATTATTAGTTTTATCGTTATGAGTATGTTCTTTTTAACCAAGTTTTCACAAGTTTGGACAGTCTTAATTTTCTTACCTGCCATCATTTTTGTTTTCCATCGAATTAGAAGGCATTATGAAGCAGTAGGCGATCAATTAAGTCTTAAAACTTGTGAACCAATTGTGCCGATTGAAGGAAATGTAATCATCGTTCCTGTAGCTGGTATGACGCATGTAGTAGAAAACTCATTAAATTATGCTAAATCCCTTTCACCAGATCAAATCATTGCTGTTTACGTTTCTTTTGAAAGAGAAGAAGAGAAGAAATTTGAAGAGAAGTGGGAGAAATGGCAGCCTGAGGTAAGGCTTGTTACGCTACATTCCAATTATCGAAGTATTATACAACCGCTAACAAAGTTTATTGATACAGTGCAATATAAAGCAAGTGAATCGAATTATCGAGTTACGGTAGTTATACCACAGTTTATCCCGAAGAAAGGTTGGCATAACATTCTGCATAATCAGTCGAGCTTGTTGATTCGTGCATATTTACTTTATCGAAGAAATGTCGTGATCACAACTGTGCCTTATCACTTGAAAAAATAAAGAATAATAGATTTTTTGGTGGCTTTACTTAGGTAAAGCTACCTTTTTTATTTGCCGAATCATGTATATATGCATTATTGCATATCTGCAAAATAATTATATTGAAATAATTTTATCTCGGATTAATAATTCATATTTTCTATTGTTATTTATGGATATTTAAAGTGGATGAACCTATTTGATTTTATTTTAAAATAAGGACAGGAACCATTGAAAATAAAGGGAATTAAAATACTTCTTTACGATAAAAAATTGCTGTGTTTAAATTACATTACAGTACAAAGCTTGGATATAAACAAAGTTACTTTTGCATATTTCGACAAATTTCGGATGAAAATGAATAATATTTTTATGTAATAATCTTTGTGAATAGTAAAAATTATACAAGTTCATTCATTGTTTAAAAGTATGATGAATATGATATTTCTTACATTCAAGCAAGTACTGCAATTTAATTTTATTAAATTGAGAGAGGTGGGTATTTAGCGAATTACTATGAGAACGTTCTCTATTTTGATCTAGTATAACGTATTTTAAAAGTAGAATATAAAAATGAAATATAAATAGTTACTAATACATTAGGGGGAGTTAAAGTGAAGAAGACTTTAATTACAGGGTTATTGGTTACAGCGGTATCTACAAGTTGCTTTATTCCTGCAAGCGCTTACGCGGAGGGAGGGAAGCCAGTATACACACAAAATGTAATTGCTCCAAATACATTGTCAAACTCAATTAGAATGTTAGGATCACAGTCTCCACTTATACAAGCATATGGATTGGTTATTTTACAGCAACCAGATATTAAAGTGAACACTATGAGCAGTTTGACGAATCATCAAAAGTTTGCAAAGACAAATGTTCGAGAGTGGATTGATGAATATAATCCAATGTTAATTGATTTAAATCAAGAGATGATGAGATATAGTACAAGGTTTAATAACTATTATAGTAAGTTATATGAACTAGCAGGAGCAATAAATGAAGACGGGCAAGCAAAAGAAGATTTTACAAGTACATATGGAAAGTTACAAGTACAAGTGCAAACGATTCAAGAAAGTATGGAACAAACTTTGTTGGAGTTAAACCGTTATAAGGCTGGATTAGATAAAGATACTCAAAGCTTATCGCAAAAGGCTGACGAGGCTATCCAATCATTACAAGGCTCAAATGGAGATATTGTTAAGTTAAGAGCAGATATTAAAAGAATCCAGGAAGAAATTCAAAAAGAGCTTACAAATATTTTAAATAGGCCACAAGAGATTATTAAAGGTTCCATTAATATTGGTAAACAAGTATTTACAATAACAAATCAAACCGCACAAACGAAAACAATAGACTTTGTTTCTATCGGTTCTTTAAGTAATGAAATTGTAAATGCTGCGGATAGTCAAACGAGGGAAGCAGCTCTACGTATTCAACAAAAACAAAAAGAGTTAATACCACTTATTCAAAAATTATCACAAACGGAGACAGAAGCGACTCAAATTACTTTTGTTGAAGATCAAGTGAGTAGTTTTACCGAATTAATTAGTCGACAAATTACAACGTTAGAGTACTTACTAAATGATTGGAAAGTATTAAATAATAATATGATCCAAATTCAAACAAATCTTGAAACGGGAACATATACAGATAGTCATTTGCTTCCAAAGCATTTCAATCAGCTTAAAAAGTTAAGTGATGAGATGGGGAAACAAACGAAGCAATTTGAAGATTACGTATCGAATGTAGAAGTGCATTAATGAGGAAATTATCAATATATAAATGCGGGGAGAGAAGAAAAATGACAAAAAAACCTTATAAAGTAATGGCTCTATCGGCAATCATGGCGGTAGTTGCAGCGGGGAATATCCTGCCAGCACATACATATGCAGCAGAAAGCATAGCAAAACCAACTCCGATTTATGCTAGTGTACCAGATGCATCTGATACATACTCTGAGTATTCACTAGGGCCAGATGGTCTAAGAGCTGCAATGGAACGAACGGGATCCAATGCTTTAGTAATGGACTTGTATGCGTTAACGATTATTAAGCAAGCTAATGTTAATTTTAACGGTATAACGACTGTTGATGACTCTTTAAAAACAAAAGTCGTTTATCATCAAGATGTTGCTAGAGGAAATGCAAATCAGTGGTTGGATACAATTAAACCACAATTAATTTCTACAAACCAAAATATTATTAATTATAATACGAAATTCCAAAACTATTATGATACGTTAGTGACAGCCGTAGATAATAAAGACAAAGCAACATTAACAAAAGGACTTACGAGATTGTCTACTAGCATTACAGAGAATAAAGAAAAAGTAGATAAGTTAGTGGAAGACTTAAAAAAATTCCGAAATAAAATGACAGCAGATACACAAAACTTTAAAGGGGATGCAAATCAATTAACATCTATTTTAGCAAGTCAAGATGCTGGAATCCCGCTCTTGCAAAATCAAATTACGACCTATAATGAGGCGATTGGTAAATATAACGCAATTATCATTGGATCATCAGTTGCAACAGCTTTAGGGCCAATTGCAATTATTGGCGGAGCAGTTGTAATTGCTACTGGTGCAGGGACCCCGTTAGGAGTTGGACTTATTGCAGGTGGAGCAGCAGCAATAGGAGGAGGAACAGCTGGTATTGTTTTAGCGAAGAAAGAACTTGACAATGCACAGGCAGAAATCCAAAAGATAACAGGACAAATTTCTCAAGCGCAATTACAGGTAGCGGGCTTAACGAATATTAAAAACCAAACTGAATATTTAACAAATACGATCGATGTAGCTATTACTGCACTACAAAATATTTCAAACCAATGGTATACGATGGGATCAAAATATAATTCTTTACTTCAAAATGTTGAATCTATTAGCCCTAACGATCTCGTTTTCATCAAAGAGGATTTAAATATCGCTAAAGATAGCTGGAAAAATATCAAAGATTATGCAGAGAAAATTTATGCAGAGGACATTAAAGTAGTTGATACGAAAAAAGCATAATATAAATAAAATTGTTATAGCTTTATGTACAGATTATTAGTTTTAATAAAGAGCCCTTGTTCACAAGTGAGCAAGGGCTCTTTACCTCTTACGTTTTATATCCTCGTAAACAGAATAGGTGATAGGTATGCGTAGTAATTTTTATAAAAAATGTCTTTTAACGATAATGATTGCTGGAGTAGCAACAAGTAATGCGTTTCCTTTACATCCTCTTGCAGCAGAACAAAACATAAAGATATTACAAGAAAATGCGAAAAATTATTCTCTCGGGCCTGCAGGGTTTCAAGATGTAATGGCACAAACAACATCTAGCCTATTTGCAATGGATTCGTATGCAAAACAAATTCAAAATCAACAAGAGACAGATTTGAATAAAATAAGCTCAATTCATAGTGACTTAAGAGGGAACATGATTCAGCATCAAAAAGATGCAAAAATTAACGCAACATACTGGCTAAATCAAATGAAACCTCAGATTATGAAAACGGATCAAAATATTATTGAGTTTAATAATACTTTTCAAACATATTACAACAACATGCTATTGGCAGTAGATCAAAAGGATAGTAGTACATTAAAATCAGATTTAGAAAAATTGTATGCAGGCATTTTGAAAAATCAAAATGAAGTAGATGTTTTATTAGGAGATTTAAAAATGTTTCGCGATAGAATGGCGAAAGATACAAGTAGCTTTAAAGATGATGCCAATCAATTAACGGCAATTTTAGCAAGTGCAAATGCTGGTATTCCAGCTTTAGAGCAACAAATTAATACGTATAATGAATCAATTAAAAAGAGTAATGATATGGTAATTGCTGGCGGTGTACTTTGTGTAGCTTTAATTACTTGTCTTGCCGGGGGACCAATGATTGCTGTTGCGAAGAAAGATATTGCGAATGCAGAGCGAGAAAT
The DNA here is from genome assembly GCF_054570475.1 of Bacillus sp. C1. Lineage (NCBI taxonomy): Bacteria > Bacillati > Bacillota > Bacilli > Caryophanales > Bacillaceae > Bacillus > Bacillus sp. C1. The sequence continues at coordinate 241,895 of NZ_JBTMZT010000003.1, read as the reverse complement.
AGCGAATTTAAAAGCGAGAATTTCTGGAGTACAGGAAGAAGTAGTTATTTTGACAGATATTAAAAATAAAACAACGAATATGACAGAGACCATTGATGCGGCAATTACTGCGCTTCAAAATATATCAAATCAGTGGTATACGGTAGGAGCAAAATATAATAATTTGCTGCAAAATGTAAAGGGAATTAGTCCGGAAGAATTTACCTTTATAAAAGAAGATTTAAACACGGCAAAAGATAGCTGGAAAGATGTAAAGAATTATACAGAAAAATTGTATGAAGGTGTAACGAAATGAAAAACAGTGGATTAGATCCATTGTTTTTTTCTTTTACTGTAAGAAAACTAAAGAAGAGAGGGAAAATAAATGAATAGAAAAAGTTTCTATTCATTTAGATAGTCGAAATTTCTAGCATAAAGCTGTATAATGCTTGTAATGAAAGGGAAATACAGGAAAGGATATGTAATAAGTTACTATGGATAAAGAGAAACAACAATTAAGCGTTGAAGTTGCAAGGTTATATTATCAATCGGATTATAGTCAACAAGAAATTGCTAATAAATTGAATATTTCCAGACCAACCATTTCAAGACTGTTAAAATATGCGAAAGAAAAAGGATTTGTTCAAATTAATATAGCTGATCCATTCGCTGATTTAGATAATGTAGGAAACTTACTAAAAGAAAAATATAATTTATTAGAAGCGCATGTTGTGTTTTCACCAGTACCAGAGTATGCGGCCATTACAGAGTATATTAGCAAGTATGCTGCTGAATATATGGAGAAGGTAGTTACAAATGGTGATATTGTCGGGGTGAGCTGGGGAACGACGATGTATGAAATTGCTCGAAAAATGGCACCACAACCTGTAAAGGGAGTAGAGGTTGTTCAATTAAAAGGAGGTATTAGCCATTCAAGTGTTAATACGTATGCGAATGAAACGATTGCTTTATTTGCTGACGCCTTTCAAACAACCCCACGAAATTTACCACTTCCGGTTATATTTGATAACGCAGTGACAAAGGAATTAGTGGAACAAGATCGACATATTCATCATATTATTGAAATGGGAAAGCAAGCGAACATTGCAATTTTTACAGTCGGTACTGTTAGGGATGAAGCGCTACTATTTCGTTTAGGTTATTTAGATAATCAGGAAATGAGTTTATTAAAAGAACAAGCAGTAGGAGATATTTGTTCGCGCTTTTTTGATGGAGATGGCAACATTTGCAGCGAAGAGATTAACCAGCGAACAATTGGTATTGATTTGGAGGAACTGCGATTAAAGCAACGCTCTGTTCTCGTTGCTGGAGGTTCTAGAAAAGTAAAAGCAATTGATGGTGCGTTAAGCGGAGGGTATGCGAATGTGTTGATTATCGATCAGCATACCGCGAAAGAACTTTTAAATTATTAAAGGTTAAAAAAGAAGGTTTCTCAAAAGCATAAATTTGAGAAACCTTCTTTTTGTGTCAATTTTTTAAAAATTATTTCATAATCTCAATAAAATGTTGAACAAAATTTCGAATGCGTGTTTACATTTGTTCAAAGTGGAGTTAGAATGAAGTTGTTAAAAGATATGAGGAGTGAAGAAAATGAACATTGCAAAATTAATTGATCATACAGTTTTAAAACCAAATACGACAAAAGAAGATGTGATGAAAGTTTTAGAAGAGGCAAAGAAATATAATTTCGCTTCTGTTTGTATTAATCCTACATGGGTAAAATTAGCTGCTGAAGAATTAGCGGGATATGATGTAGATGTTTGTACAGTAATTGGTTTTCCTTTAGGTGCAAATACAACTGAGACAAAAGTATTTGAAACAAAAGATGTAATTGCAAAAGGCGCAACTGAAGTTGATATGGTAATCAATGTTGGTGCTTTAAAAGATGGCGAAAATGAATTTGTTGAAAATGATATTCGTGAAGTGGTACAAGCAGCAAAAGGAAAAGCGCTTGTAAAAGTTATTATTGAAACTTGCTTATTAACAGATGAAGAAAAAGTTCGTGCTTGTGAATTATCTGTAAAAGCTGGTGCTGACTTTGTGAAAACGTCAACTGGATTTTCAACTGGTGGGGCAACTGCTGAAGATATCGCATTAATGCGCAAAACTGTTGGAGCAAACGTTGGTGTGAAAGCATCAGGTGGCGTTCGTACACGTGAAGATGCAGAAAAGATGATTGAAGCTGGTGCTTCTCGAATCGGTGCAAGTGCAAGTGTTGCAATTGTATTAAATGATCAAGAAGGCGCGTCAGATAACTACTAATTTATAAGAAATGGGAAGTAATAGATACACAAACTGTGAAAGTGCATGATGTATCTATTACTTTAATAATTGAAAAATATGTAAGCGGATACGAAAAAGGAGGGAGAATGTTATGAAATATGTAATCGGTATCATAGGCTTGATTATTGTGTTAGGTATTGCATGGCTTGCTAGTAATAATAGAAGAAAAGTGAAATATCGCCCTATTATAACGATGATTGTGCTTCAGTTTATTTTAGGTTTCTTACTATTAAATACGAGCATCGGGAACGTATTAATTGCTGGGATTGCAGATGGTTTTGGGCAATTGTTAAAGTATGCTGGTGATGGTGTTAATTTCGTATTTGGTGGTTTAGTAAATCAAAAAGAATTTTCGTTCTTTTTAGGGGTATTAATGCCAATTGTTTTCATATCAGCTTTAATCGGTATTCTGCAGCATATTAAAGTATTACCGTTCATTGTGAAATATATCGGTTTAGCTTTAAGTAAAATAAATGGAATGGGGAAACTTGAATCGTATAATGCAGTAGCTTCAGCCATTTTAGGACAATCAGAAGTGTTTATTTCTGTTAAGAAGCAACTCGGTTTACTATCGGAAAGAAGATTATATACATTGTGCGCATCTGCAATGTCAACAGTTTCTATGTCAATTGTTGGATCATACATGGTGTTATTAAAACCGCAGTATGTTGTAACCGCTTTAGTACTTAACTTATTTGGCGGATTTATTATCGCTTCGATCATTAATCCATATGAGGTTACTGAAGAAGAAGATATGTTAGAAGTACAAGAGGAAGAGAAAAAGACCTTTTTCGAAGTATTAGGGGAGTATATAATTGATGGCTTTAAAGTTGCTATTACAGTAGCGGCTATGTTAATTGGATTTGTTGCTTTAATTGCTTTCATTAATGCGGTGTTTAAAGGCGTAATTGGTATCTCATTCCAAGAAATTCTTGGCTATGTATTTGCGCCGTTTGCATTTATTATGGGGGTTCCTTGGCATGAAGCTGTTAACGCAGGTAACATCATGGCAACAAAACTTGTATCAAATGAATTTGTGGCAATGACAGATTTAGCACAAGGGAACTTTAATTTCTCTGGAAGAACAACAGCTATTATATCCGTGTTCCTTGTTTCATTTGCGAACTTCTCTTCAATTGGAATTATTGCAGGGGCTGTTAAGAGCTTAAATGAAAAACAAGGGAATGTAGTAGCAAGATTCGGTTTGAAATTACTTTTCGGTGCAACGTTAGTAAGTTTCTTATCAGCAACGATTGTTGGTTTAATATATTAAAAATTTCATAGAATATAAAAAGGAATGGTGATTAAGATGAGAATGGTAGATATTATTGCGAAAAAACGTGACGGAAAAGAATTAACAACAGAGGAGATTCAGTTCTTTATTACAGGGTATACAGATGGATCAATACCTGACTATCAAGTGAGTGCACTGGCAATGGCTATCTTTTTCAAAGACATGTCTGACCGTGAACGTGCTGATTTAACGATGGCTATGGTGAATTCTGGAGAAACAATTGATTTATCAGAGATTGCAGGCGTTAAAGTAGATAAACATTCAACTGGTGGTGTTGGTGATACAACAACATTAGTTTTAGGACCATTAGTAGCGGCTTTAGATGTACCGGTTGCAAAAATGTCTGGTCGTGGTTTAGGTCATACAGGTGGTACGATTGATAAATTAGAAGCGGTAGAAGGCTTCCATGTTGAAATTACGAAAGAACAATTCATTGATTTAGTGAATCGTGATAAGGTAGCGGTTATTGGACAAACAGGAAATTTAACACCTGCTGATAAAAAAATATATGCACTACGTGATGTTACGGGAACAGTGAATTCAATTCCGTTAATTGCAAGTTCAATTATGAGTAAAAAAATTGCAGCTGGTGCCGATGCAATCGTTCTTGATGTTAAGACAGGTGCAGGGGCATTTATGAAAACAGAAGAAGATGCAAAAGAATTAGCACATGCGATGGTTCGAATTGGAAATAATGTTGGACGTCAAACGATGGCTGTTATTTCAGATATGTCACAACCTCTTGGTTTTGCGATTGGTAATGCTCTTGAAGTAAAAGAAGCAATTGATACGCTAAAAGGAGAAGGACCAGAGGATTTAACGGAATTGGTTCTTGTGTTAGGTAGTCAAATGGTTGTGCTAGGTAAAAAAGCAAATACATTAGAAGAAGCACGTGAAATGTTAATAGAAGTTATGAAGAACGGAAAAGCGATTGAGAAATTCAAAGAGTTTTTAAGTAATCAAGGCGGAGATAGCTCGATTGTAGATCATCCAGAAAAATTACCACAAGCCAAATATGTAATTGATGTGCCAGCCAAAGTTTCAGGTGTAGTCTCTAACATTGTGGCAGATGAAATTGGTATTGCAGCAATGCTTCTAGGAGCAGGTCGTGCAACAAAAGAAGATGAAATTGATTTGGCTGTTGGTTTAATGTTACGCAAAAAAGTTGGTGAAGCTGTAAAAGAGGGAGAAGCACTTGTTACGATTTATGCAAATCGTGAAAATGTGGAAGATGTAAAAGCAAAAATTTATGAAAACATTTCTGTAGCAGAAAAGGCTGAAACGCCTAAATTAATTCATACAATTATAACTGATTAATTACTCATAAGATTAAATTGACTTTGAGGGGGAAATAACATGGATAAAAAAAGATACATTGAAGAAGCAACAAAGATGTTAGAGAAAGCTTATATTCCATATTCTAAATTTCCTGTTGGTGCAGCATTAGTTACGAAAGAAGGAAAAATCTATACAGGTTGTAATATAGAAAATGCTTCTTACGGTTTATGTAATTGTGCTGAGAGAACAGCAATCTTCAAGGCAGTATCAGAAGGGGAACGAGAGTTTTGCTATTTAGTGATTACAGGTAAAACAGATGGACCGATTTCACCATGCGGTGCTTGTAGACAAGTTATCGCAGAATTTTGTGAACCTAAAATGCCGGTGTTATTGACAAATCAAAAAGGTGATGAGAAAGAAGTGACGGTCGAACAATTATTGCCAGGTGCTTTTACAATAGCGGATTTATCTTGAGTGTAAAAGTATTTTAAATTATGACGTTATAAGAATTAGAGATAATGAGATGACATGCTAAAAAGAGCCAGGATTTCTAAATATAGAAATTTGGCTCTTTTTATGTTGCTGTTATTTTGTGAAATTGTTTGTTTAAATTAATTGTAGACTTCATTTTTTAAGGTTCATACGATTTTGTGCATACTGTAAAGCAGGTGGAGTAACGTTTTCTCCGCTAGGATCTACAATTGTTGTATTTAATAAAATGGAATCTAAACTCCCGCGAAATTCTCTCATATAGCTTTGTCTTAACATTTGTTGTTCATGCTTTTCCAGTTCTTTTAGTCCTGAAGTTCTTTCTTTTTTTGCTAGTTCATTAATGCGAAATAATATATCTTTCATTTTCTTCACCTCTTTTTAATAACTATAAATTAGCAGCTTACTAAATTATAGTTATTTTAATATTTCTTTTCGATTATGTCAATGGTTGTAAATGAAAAAGGCATCCTTTTCTCAAAGAAGGGTGTCTAATTGTACTATATTAGGTATATCCATCATTTTTATTAATGATTTCTATTAAAATAATTCATTTTCTTTATTTATATTCTAAATATATAATAGCGATTAGGTGAGTGCAAAGAAACGGATATGTAGTGCGTGATTAGGATAGAGTAATGAAAATTTTTAGATGATTTATTAAATTAGAAATATGAAAGGCTATGATTACAGGTAACTCATTTCATGAGAAGGATACTTTTTATTTGTGTTTCATTCAATAATGGACTGCAGTTTTGCTTAAGAAGAAAATAATATAACTAACATATTTGTTTTTTTTCATTATTATGGATGTACGATTATAATAAGAAAAACATCAAGAAATTATAGGGTAGTACAACAGGAGGAGTAAGTATGGAGCTGCGCCATTTGAAAACTTTTATTATTGTAGCAGAAAGCGGCGGTTTTACACGGGCTGGGGAACGACTTGGATATACGCAATCGACAATCACTAATCATATTCGATCATTAGAAGAAGAGATTGGGAGTCCGTTATTTGACCGTCTTGGCAAAAAGGTAATTTTAACTGAGGTAGGAGAGCATATGCTTTCTTATGCACATAAAATATTAGAATTGTCAAATGAAGCATTGGAATCATCTCAAATGAACGGAAAATCGTCAGGAACAATACGTATTGGAGCGAATGAGTCTTTAATGATTTATCGATTACCTGCTGTTTTATATGAATTTAAAAGGAAGTATCCGCAAGTACATATCATTTTACAACCATCAGAGAGTCAAGAATTGCATAATGAATTAAAATCAGGGAAATTTGATTTTGCTTTATTTACACATCCGGAACAACTTGGTGCAGACATCGTTACTCATTCTCTTGTTCAAGAGAAGATTGTACTGATTGCTCCGCCGAAACATCCCTTAACAAAAAAAGTGAGCGTTAGTCCTGCTGATTTAGAAGGCGAAATGTTGTTGCTCACAGAGCCAGGGAGCTATCGAGATTTGCTAGAAAGACGGATTAAAGAAGATGGAATTAATTGTTCTCATATTCATTTTTGGAGTATTGAAGCGATTAAGCAAACGGTCATGTGTGGGCTAGGAATATCTTATTTACCGTTTATAACGGTTAAAGAAGAGGTTGAGCAAGGGAAGTTAAGTGTACTGCCATGGACGTATAGTGAAGATTTCGTTACAACTGAATTAGCATACCATAAAAGTAAATGGTTAACTCCTGCAATGAAGAAATTAATTGAAATGATAGAAAAGCATGCAGCGAAATGGAATTCGTTTCATTCTTTGCGATGAAATTAGGCTGAAAAATATATTGCGGTAGATAGGGGGAAAAGTAATGAACGAAAGAGTAAAAGAAATAGCACTTGTTGTCATTGGATCATTGTTGTTTGCGATTGGAATTAACTTTTTTGCGATTCCAAATCGATTATCTGAAGGTGGAATTATTGGACTTACAGTGATTACATATTATTTGTTTGAATGGTCACCTGGCACTGTAAATCTTTTAATAAATGCGGCGTTACTTGCGATTGGGTATAAATTTTTTGACAGAAAAACAATGATATATACAATACTTGGTATAGTCTCTTCATCTTTCTTTTTATATATTACAGAAGATATTGCGACGCCAGTAAATCATGATACGTTATTAGCAGCTCTTTTCGCGGGTGTTTTCGTTGGCGTTGGCTTAGGCTTTATGTTCCGTGCAGGTGGTACATCAGGTGGATCGGCAATTATAGCAAGGTTAGCAAACCAGTATTGGGGATGGAGCGTTGGAAAAGGCGTATTCATTATTGATATCGTAGTTATTGCGGGATCAGTATTTATTATTGGACAGGAAAAGGCTATGTATACGCTTGTAGCTGTATTTGTAGGAGCTAAAGTGATTGATTTCATTGTAGAGGGATTAAATACAAAGACTGCCGTTACCATTATTTCAAACTACCCAGATATGATTCGAGAATCAATTATGAAACATATGACGCGTGGTGTAACTGTATTAGAAGGACGAGGGGGTTACACAGGAGATAATAAAGAAGTATTATATATTGTTATCAATAAACAAGAGCTCGTTCACTTAAAGAAAGTTGTGAGTCAAAAGGATGAACAGGCATTTGTTGTGATCCACGATGTCCGTGATGTGTTAGGTGGTGGTTTTAAAGCGAGTTAAAGGGGAGAATTACTTAAAAACTTTGAACGTGATGCACATATGAAAACATAAGAACCACTTATTTTTTCACATATTTTAGGTGATCGTTATGTGGTGCTACTGAGCATAAAAAAATTTAATATGCCTCTAAAAAGAAAGTTGTGTTTTAAGAATACATCTTTCTTTTTTTATTAAAATCGTTATGTTTTAATACTTCCTAACATAAAGTCATTATGAATATACGTATGATAAAAGGAGGCATTTTCATTGAAGGACCCGACTATCTCTTTATGTATGATTGTGAAAGACGAGGAGAGACATATTTTAACTTGTCTAGAAAGTGTGAAAGACATCATCGATGAAATCATTATTGTTGATACAGGATCTACGGATAAGACGGTGGAAATTTGCCAAACATTTAATGCGAAAGTTTTCCATTTTAAATGGAATAACAGCTTTGCAGAGGCTAGGAATTTTGGTTTAGAACAGGCAACAGGAGATTGGATATTATGGTTAGATGCTGATGAAGAAATGGATTTGAAGGATGGAAAAACACTCAAAAACCTTCTAAAGGAATTGAAAGATGAGAAAGTGGTTTCCATTCATTTAATTAATTACATTGGTAAAGAGAAAGATATCAATAATACATTCCGCATTGCACATACTCGTTTATTTAAAAATTATGAAGGTATTAAGTTTAAATATAATATACATGAGACATTAAATGTAGAAGATATTTTAGAAGAAACGAAAGAGATTAAAATGATGCCAGTAAAAGTATATCATTACGGATACTTGGACTCTGAAGTGCTTCGAAAAAAGAAAACCCTTCGTAATTTAACTTTATTAAAAGAAGAATTAAAAATAGAAAATCATAGTCCTTGGATAGAGTATCATATTGCTAGTGAGTATTATAAGGAAGAAAAATACGAAGAGGCATTTGAGTATGTTAATAAATCCATCGTAAATTTTATAAACAATAAGCAATTGCCTCCCTCCTACTTATATAAATTAAAATATTCAATACTTATAAATTTGGGGAGCATTGAAGGAGCTTGGCCTGGCATAAATTCTGCAATTACTTTATATCCTGATTATGTCGATTTACACTTTTTTAAAGGGGTTATATTATTTTTGAAAGAACAATACAATGAGGCTATATCAACTTTTGAACATTGTATTAAGATGGGAGATGGAAATTTAGACCACCTCACTTTATATGGTGTAGGTGGACATTTATCTTTGTTTTATAAGGGAACTTGTTTAGAAAAAATGAATGATTTAGAAGGTGCTAAAATGGCATATGAAGCAGCTATTTCGTTAGTTCCAAATTATGCTCCTGCTGCGGAAGCTCTAAAAAAATTAAAGATATAAATGGATAGGCTCTAAAGTTTGTCGAGAAACATATAGTGTACAGAAGTAAAAAAAACAGTGAAAGGGTGTTGAAGATGTCACAAGCGAATATCCCTAATATTACCCCAATGATATCAATTACTGCTGGGCAGTCGGTATCGTTAATTTTGGCTTCTATTGCACTTGAAGAATTGGCATTAGCTCATATCATTAATAGTGAGGCGGAAAAAATTCAATTTATATTAGGAACACTAGATACAGGTGTTACCCCTCCACCAGCAACGTTATCAGATTTACTTACAATAAATAATAGTGTGCGCCAAACGTTACAAGCAGCGATTAAGCAAGAAATGCTTCTACAATTTAAATTAGAAAATGTATTGGATGTAATTGAGGGAACACAACCATAACTTAAAAACGATTGAGTCCCCCTATTTGGCTGTCTCCTAGAGGCGCGAATAGGGGGATTTATTATGAAAAAAGAAAGGGTTATTAATTCGTATAAGAAGTAATAGTAATTGGCAATGCAAAGCAAATGAAGCCTAAAAAAATAAAGGTAGAGATGGATAAGCTCTAAAGTTTGTCGAGAAACATATAGTGTACAGAAATAAAAAAACAGTGAAAGGGTGTTGAAGATGTCACAAGCGAATATCCCTAATATTACCCCACTAATATCAATTACTACGGGGCAGTCAGTATCATTAATTTTGGCTTCTATCGCACTTGAAGAATTAGCATTAGCTCATATCATTAATAGTGAGGCAGAAAAGATTCAATTTATATTAGGAACACTAGATACAGGTGTTACCCCTCCACCAGCAACGTTATCAGATTTACTTACAATAAATAATAGTGTGCGCCAAACGTTACAAGCAGCGATTAAGCAAGAAATGCTTCTACAATTTAAATTAGAAAATGTATTAGATGTAATTGAGGGAACGCAACCATAACTTAAAAACGATTGAGTCCCCCTATTTGGCTGTCTCCTAGAGGTAGCTAATAGGGGGATTTATTACGAAAATAAGAAAGCGTTATCAAGTGGTATAAGAAGTAATAGCAACTGGCAATGCAAAGCAAATGAAGCCTAAAAAAATAAAGGTAGAGATGGATAAGCTCTAAAATTTGTCGAGAAACATATAGTGTACAGAAGTAAAAAAACAGTGAAAGGGTGTTGAAGATGTCACAAGCGAATATCCCTAATATTACCCCACTAATATCAATTACTACGGGACAGTCGGTATCGTTAATTTTGGCTTCTATTGCACTTGAAGAATTGGCATTAGCTCATATCATTAATAGTGAGGCAGAAAAGATTCAATTTATATTAGGAACACTAGATACAGGTGTTACCCCTCCACCAGCAACGTTATCAGATTTACTTACAATAAATAATAGTGTGCGCCAAACGTTACAAGCAGCGATTAAGCAAGAAATGCTTCTACAATTTAAATTGGAAAATGTATTGGATGTAATTGAGGGAACACAACCATAACTTAAAAACGATTGAGTCCCCCTATTTCGATGTCTCTTTGTAGACATAAAATAGGGGGATTTATTATAAACATAAGTATAAGAAGTAATAGCAATTGCCAATGCAACATGATTAGGTATAATCATAGTCCGAATTTACTGTACAGATGGATACAAGCTTTCTAAGAGGATAAGGGATGGGGCGTTAGGAATTGGCTTCAACAGCTAAAGTATAAGTGAGGAAGAGGATATATGAAACATTAGGGGAATGATCTGAAAATACGATATAAGTATCCATTTTAAAGAGGATTACTTATATCGTATTCGATCTTTTACAATGTTCTTTTGTTTCGCTTAGCATTAGAGATTTTTCGTTTTTTAGTTCTTTTACGTTTGGATGATTTTAATGAATTCGAGCTTTTTATTGCGTTTACAGTATTTTGTAAATGAGTCGAGACAGTGTGTTGCTTTTCATTCGTGTATTTATCTTCCGAAACTTCATAATCAATTTTATTTTTTTTGTGTTTGGATGATTGAAACAAATCCAAGCTTTTTATTGAGTTTATAGTATTTTGAATATGGCATGGGAAAGTATGTTGATCTTCACTCACATGTTTATCTGATAACATCGAATTTACAGAACTTTGTAAATTATTCAGGGCAGTGTGTTGCTCTTCATTTGTGTATTTATTTTCCAAAACCTCATAATTAATTATTTCATCTTTGGTATGTTGATCTGTATTCATGTATTTATTTTCCAAAATCTTATAATCAAGCATTTTATTTTTTGTATGTGGAGAAGTTTTATCACTACCTGTAAAGGCACACGAATCGTTTTTAACGCTGTGGTTTCCGAAAATTAAATTATCCCAGAAATTATTCATGTCAGTATGCTCCTAACTTTGATTATAGATATTAAGCCTAATAATAAGGTATTCAACATTTTTTTTGACGTGCTTATTTACTGAAGGATTCCGATAAATCTATACGTTTTCGAGTGGGGGGATAAGCAAACTGGATTATTATTTATTAATTTTTGATTTTTAAGTTTTATGTTTAGCGAGCTTGTAATATATATGTGTTAAAGGAGGGATCAATATGTCTTTGCCTAATATTCCTGATATACAGCCGAACATAACATTGACGAGAGATGAAGTTATCAATTTACTCTTATCGTCTATTGCGATGGAGGAAATAGGACTTTCACATTTATTAAATGCTGAGGCGGAAAAAATTCAAAAAATAATCGGTAAAAACTGCTTGTCTGTTAAAGAAGCAATTATAACCCAAGAGAGTGTAGAGAAAATATTAAGGAACATTATTAAAACACAAATGTTATTACAATTTAAACTAGAGGATGTACTCAAAATACCATCAATGGACTGCTGTGATGGCGATTGTGACTGTGACTGTGATTGTGACGATGACTGTGACTGTGACTGTCATTGCTAAGGTTCTAAAAATTTAAGAAGGGGAGTGCTTCAAATATATGTACCAAGTCATAAATAAAAAGAAAACAGGTACATAAAACGAATAAGAAAGGAGAAAACTTTAAACAATGGAATATAATACCGAATTATTAACGAGTTGGATCGAGAGTATGTTGCAAAGAGAAATAGCATTTAATAAGTTGTTAGAAATTGAAGTGGATATGGTCAATTCTTTATTAGACGTTGAAAATCAAATGAATGATATTTTAGATTTCCAAAATACAGTTGTTAGTTCAATGGATTGTATTTGTAATTCGAATACTATGCTTGTTAATGCTTTTGAATCAATAATTTATAAATATCATTTAATGCGGGAATGATTAGTATGAATATAAAGAAATTATACTCTGAAATAGAGAAACAAAATTTCTATATTGAACAACTCGTTATAAAATGTATTGAATTAATAGAAACAAAAAAAAACAAAGATGTACCGTTTCAAAAAACAGTAATGTTTGAATATCAATTAGTTTTACTGTCGAGTGTATTGGTAAATAAAACAAATGTAATGAAAAGAAAAGCAGCTCTATGCGTTACCGTAATGAATATTTTGAACATAACGGATAATAGTATAATGAATACAATAAAATCATCAATATCTTCTCATGTACTTACTGATTTGAAAAATATTGAATTCTATAATCATTTATGTGGTAAACAATTTAATGAAAATATAAAACAATTGGAATCAATTTTATTTGAAGATGTCCAAATATGAAAACTTGAATTTTATAGTTGCCAAAAATAAACTAGATACTAAAATGTATCTGGTTTATTTTTATTAATTGGAATGCTTCTAATAGAAATGCTACATTTGAATAAACTATATTGTTGTTCTGAATAAAATACATACAAGCAAGTCTGAAAAGCATTCGAAAATAGGATCATATCCAGTTGCAATTTATACCCCTTACCCGTATAATGTATACAAAGGATGATGATTACGATAACCGAGGTGATATTGGTGGAGCATTGTGAAGGTAATGAAACAAATCCAAAAATGGTTCCTCGAACAGAAGAGGAAATTCAAAATGTTATAAAACGTTTAAAGCGTATTGAAGGGCAAGTACGTGGTGTTCAAAAAATGGTGGAAGATAATCGTTACTGTGTTGATATTTTAATTCAAATTTCAGCAATACAAGCAGCTTTAAATAAGGTAGGTTTTTCTTTATTAGAACGTCATACAAAACATTGTGTAGCAAAAGCAATTCATGAAGGGAATGGAGAAGAGTCTATCCAAGAATTAATGAATGTTATTAAACAGTTTTCAAAATAGGAGGGGTATAGAGTGGATAAACAAAAACATGTTACGCTTGGCGTTACAGGAATGACATGCGCAGCTTGTGCAACCCGGATTGAAAAAGTACTAAATAAAATGGATGGAGTAGAAGCGAATGTAAATTTAGCTATGGAAAAAGCAAGTGTCAAATATGATCCATCACAACAAGAAATTTCGAATATAAAAAATAAAATTGAAAAATTAGGCTATAACGTAGCAGAGGAAAAAATTACTTTAGATATTGAAGGAATGACATGTGCAGCTTGTGCAACCCGAATTGAAAAGGTATTAAACAAAATGGAAGGGATTTCGAATGCAACTGTTAATTTGGCCACAAACAGCGCAGTTGTTGAATATAATGAAAGTTTAATTTCTGCAGAAAATATGTTAGAAAAAATCAAGAAGACAGGGTATAAGGGACAAATACGTAGTGAGGATGTAGATCGTTCAGAAAGAACAGAAAAGGTGATTAAGGGGAAAAAGCGTCAACTTATCATTTCTATTATTTTGTCCCTACCTTTACTCTATACAATGATTGGACATATGCCATTTGATACGGGGCTACCAATGCCACATATTTTAATGAATCCATGGTTTCAACTTCTACTAGCAACGCCGGTTCAATTTTATATTGGTGGTCATTTCTATGTAGGTGCTTATCGTGCTCTTAGAAACAAAAGTGCGAATATGGATGTACTAGTTGCTTTAGGAACATCAGCTGCTTACTTTTATAGCTTCTATGAAGCATTGAAAACATTAGGAAATACAAACTACAGTCCGGATCTCTATTTTGAAACAAGTGCAGTTCTTATTACATTAATTCTAGTTGGAAAGTATTTTGAAACATTAGCAAAAGGGCGTACAACAGAAGCAATTTCTAAATTGTTAAGTTTACAGGCTAAAGATGCCCTTGTTGTGCGTGATGGTCAAGAAATACGCGTACCACTTGAAGAAGTAGTAATTGGAGATACAATTATTGTAAAGCCAGGTGAAAAAATACCTGTGGATGGTATTGTAATCTCAGGAATATCTTCCGTTGATGAATCTATGATTACTGGAGAATCTATTCCAGTTGATAAAAAAGAAGGAGACGCTGTTATCGGTGCTACTATTAATGCAAATGGTATTCTGAATATTAGGGCCGAAAAGGTTGGCAAAGATACAGCTTTAGCAGGCATTATTAAGATTGTTGAAGAAGCTCAAGGCTCTAAAGCACCTATCCAGAGATTAGCAGACATCATTTCAGGTATTTTTGTTCCAATTGTTGTCGCGATTGCTTTTACTGCTTTTATTGTATGGTATTTCTTTATTACACCGGGAGATTTACCAAAAGCACTGGAAGTTGGAATTGCAATCCTTGTAATTGCTTGTCCGTGTGCGTTAGGTTTAGCTACACCAACTTCTATTATGGTTGGTACAGGAAAAGGAGCAGAGAAAGGTATTCTCTTTAAAGGAGGTGAATTTTTAGAAGGAACGCATAAAATTAATGCTGTGTTACTTGATAAAACAGGAACAGTAACAAAAGGGAAACCGGAAGTTACTGATGTGTTAGAATTTGAAGAAGATATGCTCGGTTATGCTATTTCAGCTGAAAGTGCCTCTGAACATCCATTAGCACATGCCATCGTTGAATACGGAAAGAAAAATGAAATTAGATTGAAAGATTTACAACAGTTTTCAGCCATTCCAGGTCATGGTATTGAAGCAAATATTGAAGACAAAAAGGTCCTTGTTGGAACACGTAAATTAATGAATGAACAATTTGTAGAAATATCGCAGCATGAAGAAGTTATGAAAGAATTAGAATATCAAGGAAAAACGGCGATGCTTGTCGCGATTGATGGCAAACTTGCTGGAATTATTGCTGTAGCTGATACAGTAAAAGAAAGTTCGAAGTTTGCGATTCAAACATTAAAAGAACTAGGCATTGAAGTATACATGGTAACGGGGGATAATAAACGTACAGCTGAAGCGATTGCAAAGCTAGTTAATGTTGATCATGTATATGCAGAGGTATTACCAGAAGATAAAGCTAACATTGTAGATGATTTACAAAAACAAGGAAAACGAGTAGCAATGGTGGGAGACGGTATTAATGATGCACCAGCTCTTGCGAAAGCTGATATTGGTATGGCGATTGGGACCGGGGCAGATGTAGCGATTGAAACGGCGGATGTTACTTTAGTTGGCGGTGATTTGTCACACATACCAAAAGCGATTGAATTAAGCCGTAAGACAATGAAAAATATTCGTCAAAATTTATTTTGGGCATTATTCTATAATGCAATTGGGATCCCTGTAGCTGCTGCTGGATTATTAGAACCTTGGGTAGCAGGGGCAGCGATGGCATTTAGCTCAGTATCTGTTGTTACGAACGCGCTTCGCTTGAAACGTGTCAAAATATAAAATAAATGGAGGAATGTATTATGACTATCACATTAAACGTACAAGGAATGACATGTAATCACTGTAAAATGGCAGTAACAAATGCACTTACAGAGTTAGAAGGAGTACAAAATGTTGAGGTTCATTTACAAGAGGGAACTGTAAATGTAGAGTATGATAGTGCAAAAGTAGATGCAGACAAAATGAAAGAAGTTATTGAAGATCAAGGATATGATGTGAAGTAAAAGTGAATTACAATTGCTTTTTACAAAAAGGAGGAGCTCATAAGTCGAATTTTTGACTATATGACACTCCTTTTTTTTGCTTCTATGCTGCATCTTGGAAGGACTTACCCCTTTAAGACAGTCTCGTTGAAATTGTATGGATGGATATTTTTTGCTTGTCATACGGACATTTCCTTCTTGTAATCCATTGTAAGGACGTAATATGAACGAAGTTGTGTACAGATGATAAGACCACTCCGAAAGAAAAACATGTACAAAATTAGGTAAGAGTTTATTCCATTTAAACGGTTTGTACATAGTATGATGTGTAAGGATTTAATCTTTAGGATACTTGTCCTATCAACCTATGAAGAATAGGACAAGTAACCGATATGGAGAGGTGAAATGAATATGTCACAAGCAAATATCCCTAATATTACACCGAATATTACGTTAACAAGAGATGAGTCAATTAATCTATTGCTAGCTTCAATCGCTTTAGAAGAATTGGGGTTATCGCATATTATTAATGCAGAAGCGGAAAAAATCCAATACGCACTTGGTACTTTAGCAGGATTATCACCAGCTGCTACTATAGCTGAGATATTAGCTGTAAATGAAAGTGTAAATAGTACAATACAGACAGTAATGAAACAAGAAATGTTTTTACAAAGTAAATTAGAAAGTATATTAAAAGCGCCATCCCTTACCGGACCTACTGGACCTGCTGGACCTACTGGACCTGCTGGAGGCCCAAGTGGAGCAACGGGTCCAACGGGTCCAAGTGGAGCAACGGGAGCAACGGGAGCAACGGGAGCAACAGGAGCAACGGGAGCAACGGGAGCAACAGGAGCAACGGGAGCAACGGGAGCAACAGGAGCAACGGGAGCAACGGGAGCAACAGGAGCAACAGGAGCAACGGGAGCAACAGGAGCAACGGGAGCAACGGGAGCAACGGGAGCAACGGGAGCAACGGGTCCGACGGGTCCAAGTGGAGCAACAGGAGCAACGGGAGCAACGGGAGCAACGGGAGCAACAGGCCCAACCGGTCCAAGTGGAGCAACAGGAGCAACAGGAGCAACGGGAGCAACAGGCCCAACCGGTCCAAGTGGAGCAACAGGAGCAACGGGAGCAACGGGTCCGACGGGTCCAAGTGGAGCAACAGGAGCAACGGGTCCGACGGGTCCAAGTGGAGCAACAGGAGCAACGGGTCCGACGGGTCCAAGTGGAGCAACAGGAGCAACGGGTCCGACGGGTCCAAGTGGAGCAACAGGAGTAACGGGAGCAACGGGTCCGACGGGTCCAAGTGGAGCAACAGGAGCAACGGGAGCAACAGGCCCAAGTGGAGCAACAGGAGCAACAGGTCCAACAGGCCCAACCGGTTCAACTGCCCCTATTATCACTGCTAATAATGCTCAAATAATTAATTCTGGCTCAGTAACCATTGCTAACAATGCTGCTGTTCCATTGCCTACTAATGTTGTCATTAATGGCACAGCAATTTCTCATACGCCAGGATCAACAGATATTTCTTTAGCTCCGAATCAAACGTATTGGATTTTTTATGAAGCATCGTCAGGTGTAGGGACTGGTACTGCACAATTAGAATTTCAATTGAATGGAAGCATAGTGCTTGGAACACAAGCAAGGGCAACGAGCCAACCTGGTGGGTCGAATACAGAGTTATCATCAGGAGCAATATTAACAACAGGTGCTGGCCCGAATATATTAACATTGGTTAATACTGCAGGTGGCGCTAGAGATATACTTGGAGCAAATATTAATATAGTCAAACTTCAATAATTCATCATAATAACGTATTAGTGAGTAGTAAGCGGATAAAAGTAAGTATGAAGAAATGGAATAACTCATTATACTTCCCTCATTTAATATGTTTGAATTTTCAACGTTTCGGTCTGTTAAACAGCGAAGAGGGTTCCTCAAAAAGTGAGGGAGCATGAAAGAAATGAGCGAAACGTCCTAAAGCAGGGGCTGTTCATAAGTCAATTACACTGACGGATGGATAGCCTTTTCTTACTGACAATGTTTTATGTTTTAGTGCTTAGTAGATTAAAAATGAATGTTAGTAAACTGCAAAGGTTAGTTTGTCATGTAAACAAAACGGTGTAACGATAAAGACTCCCTATTGTGAAGAGATTGAAATTAAGCGTATAATAGTAGAAGTTTATGGGAGATAAGATAGAGATAGGGAGTTAGAAAATGAAATTAATTATTGCCGAGAAACCAGATCAAGGTTTAGCCCTTGTTTCTCAATTTAAATATCGCCGCAAAGACGGCTATTTAGAAGTAGAAGCAAATGAGTTATTTCCAAATGGAGCGTACTGTACATGGGCAATTGGTCATTTGACGCAGTTATGTAATCCGGAACATTATCACGCTGAGTGGAAGAAGTGGTCACTTGATACATTACCGATGATTCCGGAGCGTTTTCAATTTGAAGTTACAAAATCAAAGTATAAGCAATTTAATGTTGTGAAACAGTTGTTACATAATCCGGGGGTAACAGAAATTATTCACGCAGGCGATGCTGGCCGCGAGGGGGAACTGATCGTACGAAATATCATTAACCTCTGTAACGTACAAAAGCCGATGAAGCGTCTTTGGATTTCATCTTTAACGAAGCAAGCGATTTATCAAGGATTTAAAAATTTACTTGATGAAGCAGATACAATTAATACGTACTATGAAGCGTACACACGATCATGTGCCGACTGGGTAGTTGGAATGAATGCATCGCGTGTCTTTAGTATTTTGTTAAAGAAAAAAGGAATGAATGATGTGTTTTCGGCTGGTCGTGTACAGACGCCTACATTAGCATTAATTGTGAAACGGGAACAAGAAATAGAGAACTTTACATCAGAGCCGTTTTGGGAAGTGTTTGCAACTTTTAATATAGAAGGAAAGAAGTATGAAGGGAAATGGGAGAAAGATAATGAGTCACGGTTAAAAGATCCTGACATGGCAAATAAGATTGCCGCGTTTTGTCAAAATAAACCGGCTGAAGTAAAGGAAATGAAAACAGAGCGAAAAGAGTTTCAACCACCGTTTTTATTTAACTTATCTTCACTGCAAGCAACAGCAAATAAAGCATTTAAGTTCTCTCCAAAGAAAACGCTTGATATTACACAAGCGCTATATCAAAAAGGGATTGTGTCCTATCCTCGTTCGGATTCCAACTATGTAACAGAAGGAGAAGCGGAAACGTTTCCTGATATTTTACAGAAGTTAAGTCAATTTGATGAATATAAGGATTTGTTCCCAACGCCGCTCGATTCTATTATGAATAATAAGCGCTACGTGAATGAGAAAAAGGTGACAGACCACTATGCCATCATTCCAACCGAACAAGTGACAAATCCAAGTAAACTATCAGGTGATGAAAAGAAAATTTACGATATGATCGTAAGACGTCTTATTGCGGCTCATTATGAAGTTGCGATCTTTGACTATACAACCATTACAACTCTTGTAGATGAGCGTGCTGAATTTATTTCAAAAGGGAAACAACAAATTCAAGAAGGATGGCGTAAAGTTATTTTTCAAGATGATAAAGATGATGAAACGATTCTACCAATTGTCGCAGAAGGTGAACAAGGAAAAGTTGTAAAGGTGAAAGTGAAAGAAGGAAAAACACAGCCACCAAAACGTTATACGGAAGGACAACTGATTACGTTAATGAAGACGGCTGGGAAGTATTTAGATAATGAAGAACTTGAAAAAGTATTAAAGAAAACAGAAGGTTTAGGTACAGAGGCAACCCGTGCAGGTATCATTACGATGCTGAAAGACCGAAAATATATTGATGTAAAGAAGAACCAAGTGTACGCAACGGATAAGGGGAAAGTATTAATTACCGCAATTGGAGATAAAATTTTAGCTTCCCCAGAAATGACGGCAAAGTGGGAACAGCGTCTTGCTGAAATTGGAGAAGGTACAGCTTCACCAGCGACATTTATGGAACAGACAAAAAAACTATCAGCAAAAATTATTGAGGATGCGGTTGAAATGTCTGAGAAATGGGATTTCACAGGTCTACATGTGGAATCGATTGAACGAAAAGGCTCGAAATTTACAACAGGTAAAAAAGTAGGGAACTGTAAAAAGTGTGATGGAGATGTAATCGATAAGTCTACATTTTACGGTTGTTCGAACTATAATACAACGAAATGTGATTTCACGATTTCTAAGAAGATATTAGGAAAAACGATTTCGCAAAAGAATATGGGTAAGTTATTAAAAGGTGAACAGACAGATTTAATAAAAGGTTTTAAGAAGAATGATAAAACGTTTGATGCGAAGTTAGAGTGGAAAGAGAATAAAATGAACTTTGTGTTTGAGAAGTAAAAAAGGTGTTACGACATATCGTAATACCTTTTTTAAGTATTTGTTTGAAATACTAATGATGATTGTTAATGGTATGATGAATATTTTCTCACCACACAAAAAGTCCCACAAGCATAGCGCTTAATAAGGAAACTGCCATCCCGCTAACAAGAAGCTTCCAAACATTTTTTCCGACAATGGCTGATTTTTCTGCACCAAATAATGAATTGTACGTTCCATAAATCATTCCAACTGTACTAAAGTTAGCAAAAGAGGCTAAAAATGTTGTTGCAACTGCAACAGTATGTGCAGGTAAAGAATGTAAATGTGATTTTAAATCCATCATTGCAACAAATTCATTCGTTGTTATTTTTATTCCCATTAATTCAGCGACATACATAGCATCAGTTCCTGATACACCGAGTAAAAAAGCAAAGGGGCTAAAGATAATCGAGAAGATTTTTTGAATCGTTAAACCTGCTACAAAGAAACTTAAAATACCATTCAAACATGCTGTTAATGCTACATATCCAATTACCATAGCTAAAATAACAATAACCATATTCATCCCAACTAACATACTGTTTGAAATGGTAGAAAAGAAATCTTTTTTTTCCGTTTTTGGAGGTGAATAAACAACATCTTCTTCTTTAGTGATTTCTATCGGATTTAAAACATTAGCTAAAATTAATGCATTTAAACAGTTTAAAGGAATTGCGCTGAAAATATATGTTGCTGGAACCATTGATAAATACGCACCAAGAATAGATCCACTGACGCTACTCATACTCATAATCCCAAAAGTTAACAAACGATTTTCTTTTAAAACAGATAATTGATCACGAACAACAGCAAGTGCTTCCGTGTTTCCTAAAAACATCATTTGAATAGAAAAGAAACTTTCTAACTTTGGTAAGCGAGAAATCTTTGAAATGATTGCACCTACTTTATCAATAATCCAAGTTAAGATTCCAAAGTAAGAAAGAATATCAAAAAAAGTGATAACAAAAATGATAGGCAGTAAGGCACTAAAGAAGAAATCAATCGTTTGATTTTCCATAGCTGACGGAAACGCAAATCGAATACCTTCATTCGCACATGATATGAGCCAAGTGAAAAATGATGCAATTTTATTAATTATGATACTTCCCAATTCGGTACCTAACATAAACCATGTAATAAGAAGTTCAAGTACTACCAGAATAATGATTGGTTTCCATTTTATTTTTCTTTTATTAGGTGAACATAAGAAAACGACTAGTAATACAACGAAAACCCCTATAATATTTAATATGAAATTCATGTCAACAACTCCTTGAGGTTTATTATTTGTATATAAAAAAGCTCTTATTCTTCATACTTTGGTTAATGACTAGAAATTATGAAGAACAGGAGAGAAAGGAAAAAATGAAGTGAACCTATTGGGGATAACGGCAGTAAAAGTCCGATTCTTTCAACTAACCATAGGGGAAGAGAGAAAGAAAGTCTCCACTGATAGAAGTTTCCCTGTATACAAAAATAAGATCATTGAATATGAAATAGAGAAATATGGTTACTAAAGGTTTATACCATTAAGTGATATGAAGGATATGTAATGTTTTTTTAGTTTTGCATTCAAAGTGAATTGAATAAAAAAATTCAAAAAATAGTATTGAAATATATTATTCTTAAGACTATAATAAGTGAGAATAAATAATTTAATGATTAAATATTCAGAATCTTCGATTAGTTAAAAGTGGAAATGAGATAATGTATTTTGTAATGGAGGTTGTATCATGACGAATAAAGTACCTTTTTCGTTTATAGTAGTTATCGGATTAATGTTATTTGCTCTCTTTTTTGGGGCAGGAAATTTAATTTTCCCTGCGATGTTAGGTCAATCAGCTGGAACAAATATTTGGTCAGCGAATGCGGGATTTTTAGTAACTGGAGTGGGATTACCATTACTTGGTGTATTAGCATTTGGAATTTCAGGTAAAGAGGATTTACAATCACTGGCAAGTCGTGTGCATCCTGTTTTTGGAATTGTATTTACAACAATTCTATATTTAGCAATTGGTCCATTATTTGCAATACCGAGAACGGGTAATGTTTCCTTTGAAATTGGTCTTAAACCTTTTGTACCAGAAAGTTTAGGTTCTATGCCTTTAATTATTTTTACAATTATATTTTTTAGTATTACTTGTTTTTTTTCGCTTAATCCTGCGAAAATTGTCGATATTGTTGGAAAAATTTTGACGCCAATTAAATTAACATTCATTGGAATTTTAGTAATTGTTGCTTTCATTCATCCGATAGGGGATATGCAAGCACCTGTTGAAATGTATACATCTAACGCATTCTTCAAAGGGTTTCAAGAAGGATACTTAACAATGGATACGCTCGCATCTTTCGTATTTGGTATTATCATTATTAATGCTATTAAAGAAAAAGGTGCGAAAACGAAAAAGCAAATTATGGTTGTTTGTGCGAAAGCGACAATCATAGCTGCATCCACATTAGCGATTATTTATACAGCACTTTCTTATATGGGAGCTTCAAGTGTAGCGAAGCTTGGACATTTAGAAAATGGTGGGGAAGTGTTAGCGAAAGTTTCAAATTATTATTTCGGATCATACGGAGGAGTACTATTAGGATTAATGATTACAGTAGCTTGTTTAACAACTAGTGTCGGACTTGTCTCAGCATGTTCTTCATTTTTCCATAAGTTGTTCCCAGGGGTTTCTTACAAAGCAATTGCAATTACGTTATGTGTGTTTAGTGCCATTGTTGCCAATGTAGGATTAACGCAATTAATCGCAGTTTCTGTTCCTGTATTAACAGCGATTTATCCACTAGCAATCGTGTTGATTTTCCTAACATTCTTCCACTCACTATTTAAAGGAAGAGCTGAAGTGTATCAAGTGAGTTTGATTATAACGTTTATCATCAGTTTATTTGATGGGTTAAATGCAGCTGGAGTAAACATCCAAGTAGTAAATCAGTTATTCACGAAGTTTCTTCCGATGCATGAAGTAGGTCTAGGGTGGATCTTCCCGGCTATTATTGGTGGATTTATCGGATATGGTATTAGTGTTTTAAAAACAAAAAATCAAATCGATTCTACAGCTAGAGTAAATAAATAATTAGATTGTATTAAAAGAGTTATAGAATTTTAAAATGTACCCTATAGAATAGACACTGAAAAAAGTCTATTCTATAGGGTATTTCTTATATAATAAGAGGGAAATTGGGATTGGAGAATGTTCAAAATGACAAAAAAGCTATTTACAGAAAGATAAATTCAAATTTTATCGAGTAACCTATACGTAAAATCTGTAAGTCAGAAAGGTATCACTTCTTTATCGTTTTCACACCAGAGAAACTGGGAACCTATATGTACAGCTGCTGGATGGGAATGATCTACGGTATAATCATTGTGAAAGAAGCATAGGAGGAAGTAAAAGCTCCATAAAGAAAAGCGACGGGGATAGCTGGTTTTAAAATATTTAGAAAATCCAGTTGACAGTCTAACTATTACGTGTTACGATGCACCTGTAGTAGGTAACACTGAATAGTGAAGTTGCAAAAATATTTGACACCTTCTACTCGGTGTTACAATATACATGTAATAAGTAATACTGAATAGCTTAATTTCCTAAAAGTTATTCAGTAAAAATTTCCCTTAGTACTCTGTTATACTGAATATAAGTCAGACAAAATAGAGGAGGTAGAGGAGGATTTGAACATGGAAAATTTAACTGAAATGCTGAAGGGTTCGCTGGAAGGCTGTGTGCTGGAAATCATTAGCCGCCATGAAACCTATGGTTACGAGATTACCCGCCGCCTGAACGAGCTTGGGTTTACCGAAGTCGTAGAAGGGACGGTCTATACCATTCTCGTGCGATTAGAAAAGAAAAAACTTGTGAATATAGAAAAAAAACCGTCAGATATGGGACCGCCTCGCAAGTTTTACTCACTTAATGAGGCTGGCCGCCAGGAACTTGAATTATTTTGGGAAAAATGGGATTTTGTATCATCAAAAATCAACGTCTTGAAGTCAATATAGCTGCATAAGATATTTCGTCCGATATTTTTGAAGTGTCTTGTTCAGCTTTATAAAAAAGGAGGAAAAATAACATGATGGAAATGTTCAAAAAAATGATTGGTGATAAAAAAGAGTACAAAATGATGATGGCACGGGTTGGAGCCCTGCCAGAGGACTACCAGTTTGTATTTAAGAAAATTCAAAACTACATGTGGAATTTCTCAGCGGGCAACGGAATGGATATGCTACACATACAGTATGAATTAATCGAGTTGTTCGAAGCCGGTGCGGCGGAAGGTAGACAAGTGCTGGAAATCACTGGGGACGACGTGGCGTCCTTTGCTGACGAACTAGTGGCAAACGCTAAAACCTATGTCTCCAAGTATCGTGAAGATTTGAATCAGAGTATCATGAAGCGATTGAGAAAAAAATAAATTCAATAGATAATACCGACTGATTAGCTGGCTACAAATGTGAATTGCCGCCTTCGCTATTCAGTTATATTTTTAACCCGGTAATAAGTAATACAGATTATCAGTAAGACTAAATAGAAGAGTATAGGCAATATAGCTCCGCAAAGTGCTTTTTATCCCGCATTAACGGACAGTAACACTCCCACCTCAAAATTCAGCGGAAGCGAAGAAGTTAGGTGGGAGATGAACTATCCGTAAAAGCCCGATTGGTGAGGGCTAATAATCAGTGGGGGTGGAGAAAACCCCACTGATTAAAGTTTCACTTTATAAGGAGGAGAAAAGGATGAGCAATGCAGCGATTTCTGTAAAAGGGTTAAAAAAATCTTTTAAAGACAAGGAGGTTTTAAAAGGAGTGGATTTTGAGGTGCAGCGTGGCGAAATTTTCGCACTGCTGGGTTCAAATGGAGCGGGAAAGACGACGACGGTCAACATCCTCTCGACGCTGATGGAACCCGATGGCGGCGAAGTAAGTATTTGCGGCTTTGACGTCCAGCGTCAACCGAATCATGTTCGCCAGAGCATTAGCCTGACAGGGCAGTTCGCAGCTTTAGACGGTATGCTCACCGGGCGGGAAAACCTGATAATGATTGCCAAGTTGCGTGGAGTTTCCAATCCCGCCCAAGTCGCCGACAATTTGCTTGCAAGATTCAGCCTAACCGATGCGGCCAACAGCCGAGCAGATAAGTATTCCGGCGGTATGAAGCGCCGGCTTGACATCGCCATGAGCTTGATCGGGACGCCAGCAGTCATTTTTCTCGACGAACCGACGACAGGGCTTGACCCCGAAGCGCGGATTGAAGTTTGGAATACCGTCAAGGAGCTTGCTGGCGGCGGCACGACCATCTTGCTGACGACCCAGTATCTCGAGGAAGCCGAACAACTGGCAGACCGTATCGC
This sequence comes from Bacillus sp. C1, assembly GCF_054570475.1. Classification (NCBI taxonomy): domain Bacteria; kingdom Bacillati; phylum Bacillota; class Bacilli; order Caryophanales; family Bacillaceae; genus Bacillus; species Bacillus sp. C1. The sequence continues at coordinate 215,974 of NZ_JBTMZT010000003.1, read as the reverse complement.
CATCTTGCATGGCGGAAAAATCATCACGACCGGTACCCTTACCGAACTCAAAGAGATGTTCCCGCCAGCGAAAGTGGAGTACATTGAGAAACAGCCGACGTTGGAGGAAATTTTCCTCGCGATCATCGGCACAAAGGAGGAGATGTAAATGAAAAGCAAAACAGGGGTATTACTGGGACGTTTAATGCGCAACATCATGCGCAGCCCGGATACGATTATCACGGTGGCAATTACGCCGATTATGATGATGCTGCTGTTTGTCTACGTATTTGGCGGCGCCATAGAGACAGGCACGGACAACTACGTCAATTATTTATTGCCGGGCATCTTGCTGATGGCTATCGCATCCGGCGTCGCTTACACTTCTGTGCGGCTGTTTACGGATGTAAAGAGCGGGCTGATGGCACGTCTTATTACTATGCCTATTAAGCGCTCATCTGTATTGTGGGCTCACGTGTTGACCTCGCTTGTTTCTAATGCGCTTACTGTCGTGGTGGTTATTCTCGTCGCCCTCTTGATGGGCTTCCGTTCCAGCGCTGATATCCTGGATTGGCTGGCGGTAGCTGGGATACTCGGGCTGTTTACGTTGGCGCTGACATGGCTGGCTGTCATTCCCGGATTGACAGCGAAGTCTATGGAAGGGGCGACAGCCTACTCGTATCCGCTGATTTTCCTGCCGTTCATCAGTTCAGCCTTTGTCCCCACTGAAACCATGCCGAAAATTGTCCGTGCGTTCGCTGAGAACCAGCCTGTGACTTCAATCGTGAATACGATCCGTGCCCTCTTGTATGAAGGGGCTGTTGGCAACGGTATTTGGATCGCGCTTGCCTGGTGCGTCGGCATCATGGTCATCGCTTACTTCTTCGCCAGTAAAGTATTTAAACGTCAGTTAGGGTAAGTACATTATTATGGGTTTAGTCATATCAATAGTCAGCCACTGCGATGAATGCATTTGCTATCACATGAAAGGCTGCTTAAATGCCGGGGCAACCATCGATGAAATCATGGAAACCCTCAAAACTGGTGTGATTGATGGCGACTCGATCCTTATCCCAACGCGAGGTTTACTATGCATGATTTAGAAGAATTTACAGCGGGTAGTGCTCTTTCGCTGAATTTTGAGATGGGAGTCTTACCGCCCGCAAATAGCGGGATAAACAAACATGGTAGAAGATTAATTTATCTGAATCCAGCAGATACAGAAGGAACGATCATTGAATATTGTGCTTATCCTGAAGAACAATAATTTGTATATGAAGAGTGATAAAAGGTGTTATGCATTGGCGTAACGCCTTTTTCGTTTTGGGGTAAAAAATTACACTGTATGAAGGCACATTTCACACTTTTTTCACAAATGATTCACCGTTTCTTTTCGTTCTAAAAACTTATATTTATATATTATGTGTTATAATCGTAACTAGCTTTAAAAAAATAAGTAATGATTTTATAAATAGTATCTTAACTAGTATAAGTTCAAGTGTTGTATGAATAGATCACAATGAAGTTTATATTTTATTACTTAATATTTAATGTTATTAATTTTTCGGAGGTAGAATAAAAATAGTAATGCTTTATTAGCCTTTGGGTGAAATACAGTGATGCAAAAGAAAGAAGTGAACTGAATGTGAGTGTATTAAGAAAACTAGGAGCATGGATCATGATGGCATGTGTGTTCGTGATATTGGTACCAACAGCAGCCTCCGCTCATGCTTATGTTGTTAAATCAAACCCTGCAGAAAATGAAACGTTAGAGAAAGTACCTTCCGTTGTAAGGATTGAATTTGATGAGACGTTGCAGGTTTCACACTTTAATACGTTGTTTGTAAGGGATGCTTCAGGAAAACGGGTAGATTTAAAAAATGCTCATATTGATAAAAAGAACCCGAAACGATTAGAAGCTGGAGTAAAACAGAATATACCAAATGGAACGTATTCGATTCAGTGGAAAGCCATTTCGGCTGATGGCCATCCCATTCAAGGAGTGACTCCCTTTCGTATTGGAACAGAAGGAGGGGAAACGAGTGACATACAAGCAGAAGAAATAGGTTATTTCCCGCAAATGGATATGATGATAGAACGAGGGTTTTTATATACAGGTTTTTCTTTATATATAGGTGTTCTATTTTTTAACCTAATCATTTATAAGGGAAAGTCCAGTAAAGTCCAATCAAGAAGTAATAAACTAATTTGGATTTCTTTGCTTGGTATATTCATTAGTTTACTATTCAGTCTTCCATTACAAGCTAAGATAAATGCTGATGTTTCGTGGATAGCTGCCTTCCAGCCTTCATTATTAAAAGAAACTTTACAGTTATCTGTTTTTGGGTATGTATGGATGACTCAGATGGTACTCATAATTACATTGATGGTTGTTACATACGTCGCTTTAAAACGAGAAAAGCTTTCATCTTTCAAAATATGGACGATTCCGCTTGTCTTTTTCATTGGGTTACTTATTATGAAAGCAATGAATAGTCATGCATATGGTCTAAAGTATAAAGAGATTGCGGTAATGATGGATTTTTTACATTTACTTGCAGCTTCATTATGGATTGGAGGACTATCGGCAATTGTTCTTCTTTTACCTAAAGACCATGAGAATGGGAAATGGACGATGTATTGGGATGCAATTCAAAGGTTTTCTCCATGGGCAATATGTGCGGTCATTCTTCTTTTCGTAACCGGCCTTTTTAATAGTACATTCTTTATTCCAACGATCCATTCATTATTTGATACAAAATATGGACTAGCATTGTTAACGAAATTTCTTTTATTTATTGGTATGGGAATATTGGGACTTATTCATTATGTGAAAGGAAGGATGAGGGGGCAAAAAAGGTTGGGGGCTACGATGAAAGTCGAGTTTGGTATAGGTATAGCTATTTTTATAATCGTAGCCTTTTTAACAAATGTACAAACACCACCAATGCCGCCAACGGGACCTTTTACAGGAAGTCAAAAACTCGATAATGGATATGAACTTACTTTACAAGTAAGCCCAAATAAAGTAGGAATGAATACATTTCGCATTGATTTAAAAGATACAACTGGACAGCCTGTTACCGATATGGAACAAATTGTATTAACAACGAAATCTTTAGAGATGGATATGGGAAAAGGTACATTTAAAGTTTCGCCTGTTTCACCAGGAGTGTATCAAGCAGAAGGTATGTATATTAATATGACCGGTGAGTGGAATATACATGTTCATGGATTAACGAAAGCTCTTGATAGTTTTGATACAGATTTTAAATTCATGGTCGGTGGTCGATAAAGTCAAATTTATAGAGAAAGAAAAAAGGAGTAATAGAAAAATGAAACGTATAAAAAAATTAGGAACAACAATGATAGCAACAGTAATTGCCATGGGACTTTTCGCAGTACCTGCTAGTGCACATGTGACGGTGAAACCAGCTACTTCTGGAGTGGGCTCTTGGGAAACGTATACAATAAAGGTTCTAGTTGAAAAGGGTATAGCAACAACGAAAGTGACACTTAAAATACCAGTGGGAGTCGAGTTTCAACAGTATGAGCCAGTACCCGGATGGAAGGTTGATGAACAAAAAGATACATCTGGAAAAGTTAAATCTGTTACATGGGAGACGACTGGAGAAGGGATTTTACCAGGTCAATTTCAGCAATTTACTTTTGTTGCGAAAAACCCGGATAAAGAGCAGAACGTGGCTTGGGATGCATATCAACAGTACAAAGATGGAGATATTGTAGAATGGACAGGTGATGAGAAGGCTGATAAACCGCATTCACTTACAACGATTACAAAGGATACATCATTAACTGGAGAACATGGAGAATCAAAAGTATCTAATGTGAAAGAGAAAGAAAGTACAAGCATGCAAACAACAGCTATTATTTTATCCATCCTATCTATTATCGTTTCAATAGGTACATGTATCTTTGTATTACGCCGTAAAAAGTAAGAAATAAGAAAAAACCTATTTGATGATAGGTTTTTTCTTATTTATATTTGATTAGCATCTTTTAGGTTCAACAGACTGTTTCATGGTAAGTGATTTTGGTTTTATATTCACAAAGCAAATACTTACAACAATAAATAAAAGTCCAATGAATAAGCTAATTGTAATTGCCTCATGTAGGAAAATAGAGCTCACAATAATGGCGATAAGAGGAATGAGAAATGTATAAGCGCCAACTTTACTTGCCTCTCCAGCTCCGACAAGTGTAAAGTAGGCAAGCCAGCCCATTGCAATAACAAAGATTGAAATGAATAGTAATACGATTACAAATGGTATGCTCCAAGCGATGCTAGACCAGCTTTCAAATTCTGAACCAAATCCAATTAAGCAAAATCCTCCAATAATGAGTTGCAGTGTTACCATCCAAGTAGCGTTTACACGGTTGCCAGTTTTTTTGATAAATACTGTACCGAGCGCCCATCCAATTGCACACCCTAAAGCAAGTAAAATGCCGATAACGGAGATATGCTCGGTTAAGCTACTAGAGCTAATAACAGCAACCCCTATAAATCCAAGAATAAGACCGAAGATTTTTAAACCATACATTGATTCTTCAAGCCAGATCCAAGAGAAAATGCCGAGTAAGACAGGTTGGAGAAATACAATAGCGGAAAAAAGTCCAGAAGGCATATACTGAAGTCCTACAGTTTGTAGTCCGTAAAATAAAATAATGTTGAGTAGGGCGGAAATAAAGTATAAATGCCAAGTTTCTTTTAAGTGTAATTGTTTGTATTTCGGTAATGCAAATATAAGTAGAATAAATCCGCCTATTACTGTTCTAATCCCTGCAAACAACACGGGTGGTGTATAATGGAGAGCAAATTTAGATAAAGGCCAATTAATCCCCCACATAAGAACGAGGAATGAAAGGATTATGGCTGCTTTTGTTCGAGAAAGCTGAGACACGATAATACCTCCTTGTTGTATTTCATTTCACTATGATATGATATTGAACGCGATAAATAAAATGAATCTTTTTTATAAGGAGTATAAGTAATTAGTTATGACCATTACACAACTTCAAGTTTTTGTAAAAGTAGTCGAATTAGGAAGTTTTACGAAGGCAGCTCGGGTCTTGAATATGACGCAACCAGCTGTTAGCCACGCTATTTCTAGCGTGGAATCGGAATTAGGTGTGACACTTATCATACGTGATAAAAGAAAAGGTTTGATTCTTACTGATGTAGGGAGTCGTATTTTGGTTCATTTTCGAGAAATTTTAAATGGTGTTGAGAAAGTAGAACAAGAAGTAGCGATGGAGAAAGGGCATGAAGTTGGTACAATTCGAATCGGAAGTTTTCCAAGTGCATCAGCATATTTCCTGCCTAAAATGATCAATATCTTTCGTGAGAAATATCCGAAGTTAGAGTTGATACTCCATGAAGGAACACTGAAAGAAGTAGAAGCGTGGCTAGCATCACGTGTAATTGATGTAGGAATCGTAATTTTACCTAATAAAGAAATGGAGATTGTACCTTTAACGAAGGGAAAGATGGTTGTTGTTTTAAGAGATGATCATCCTCTATGGGAGAAAGCGACAATTACAATTCAAGATTTAGAAAATGAACCAATTATTATTTGTAAAGGTGGGTATGAACCGCCAATTATAGAAATGTTTAAACAAGCTTCCGTACCGCTTCGCATTGAATACGTTGTGTCTACTGTGACGACATCCTTGAATATGATACAAGAGGGATTAGGGTTAGCTATACTGGCTGAATTATCCTTATCAGATTTACCACCTAATGTTCAAACAAGAGAATTAGAACCACAAGTATGGAGAGAAATTGCGTTAGCTGTTCCTTCATTAAAAGAATCTTCACTAGCTGTTCAACTGTTAATTGAAGAATTTCAAAAGTTATTTGTAGAGTAATAAAAGGGTATCTCATGTAGTGGCACATGAGATACCTTGTGCACATGCCCAAAAAAGTTTTATAGAAATGGTTGACTTATTCTTTTGTTGTAACTATAATGATTACATCGAGGTGGTGATCACGATGAAAATTAGTAGCCGCTTTTCTATAGCTGTTCATATGTTATCCATTTTAAAAAATAATCCATCTTCTATTTGTACTTCAGAATTTATGGCTGAGAGTGTAAAGACAAATCCGGTTGTCATTCGAAAAATAATGTCTTATTTAAAACAGGCCAAGTTTGTTTATGTAAATCGAGGGCCAGGTGGGGCCGGATTACTAAAGGATTTAAGTGAAATTACTTTATTAGATGTATATCATGCAGTAAATGTAGTTGAGGAAGATAAGTTATTCCACATTCATGAACAACCAAACCCAGATTGTCCAATTGGAGCAAATATTCAAGCTGTGTTAGAAGTTGTTTTAGTTCAGGCACAATCTGCAATGGAAGAGGTTTTGAGAAGTATGACTATGGAACAGTTATTCGAATCTTTGCAACAAAAAATGAATACTTAAAATAATAATCGCAAGTCTCTAAAAGAGAATGCATATTTTTTTCTTAAAATTGTAACTAAATTTGTTACAACTAAAAACAAGAAGGTAAGGTGTAATACTATGACTGTAAAAATGAAAGTATATTCCGATTTTATATGTCCGTTTTGCTTTTTAGCAAAAGGTCCATTAGATGAAGTGGCGAAAGAGAAAGATGTAGAAATTGAATGGATGCCATTTGAATTACGTCCAAGTCCATATTCGAAAATTGATCCTTGGAACGAGCCAGATAAGTTAGGTTCATGGGATTCTTTCATTCTTCCTACTGCAAAGAAATTAGGAGTTGAAATGCGCCTGCCACGCGTTTCACCACATCCATATACACATTTAGCTTTTGAGGGTTGCCAATTTGCGAAGGAGCGTGGACTTGGAAATGAGTACCATCACCGAGTGTTTACTGCATTTTTCCAGGAAGAACAAAACATTGAAGATATAGACGTATTAACAAAATTAGCGGTTGAAGTAGGACTTCCTGAAGCGGAATTTAAAGATGCTTTAGTAACTCGTAAATATAAAGAAAAACATCAAGAAGCGATTCAACATGCATATGATGAGGCAAATATTATGGCTGTTCCAACTGTAATGATTGGAGATGAAGTCATTCAAGGACTTGCTAGTAAAGAGACGTTAGAAAGAGTCATTGATAAAGAAATTGAAAAGGATAAAACAAATTCATTTGAAGGGATGCAATGTAATACGGATGGCTATTGCTAATCTGTATTACACCGAAGAATCAACTTGAATTGTTTAAATAAATTATAAAACGTATATATTTGGAGGAATTAACATGTCAGCAACTACAACAAACTTAAAAGAAGCAATCATGAACCGTCGTTCAATTCGTAAAGTAACAAAAAATAATGCAATCACAAAAGAAAGAATTAATGAAGTTTTAAAAACAGCTTTACATGCACCAACATCTTTCAATATGCAAAGTGGTCGTATGGTCGTATTAATGGATGCAGAGCATGAAAAGTTTTGGGATATTGTAAAAGAAACGCTTCGAGCACGTGTACCAGCAGAAAACTTTGAAGCAACTGTAGAAAGACTAAAAGGTTTCCGTGAAGGAGTAGGAACAGTACTATTCTTTGAAAATCAAGCGACAGTAAAACAAATGCAAGAAAATGCACCATTATATAAAGAACAGTTCCCATTCTGGTCTCATCAAGGAAATGCAATGTTACAACATACTGTGTGGATGCTATTATCTGCAGAGGGAATCGGAGCATCGTTACAACATTACAACCCAATTGTAGACGCTGAAGTGAAAGAAACTTGGAATATCCCAGCAGAGTGGAGTTTAGTAGGGCAAATGCCATTTGGTGAGCCAAATGAACAACCAGGAGAAAGAACGTTCTTACCTACTGAAGATGTAGTGAAATTTTATTAATATGTAGTAAAAAGAAGGCTATTCTATCAAATAGTCTTCTTTTTTTGTTGTAATCATTTTCACAGCAAACGTAAAGAGTATGGATTTTGAATTTAGGGAAGAAATATAATAAATAGCCTGGTCTCCATTTCATGGGGATTTTTGAAGGGGAGTGAAATGATGGATAACGAGAAAAAATATACAGTTGTAGGTACGGATATTGATGAAGTAAAGCGTTTAAATAAAAATTCTGGACTAACGTATAATCAAGTAAAGGAATTATTAGCGAAGCAATTTAAAAAAGAAAAACATTGAAGAGGGGAATATATAAATACAAATTGAAAAAATGACAAAAAACCATTCTTTTTAGATGGGAGAGAGGATCCGGTCATGCATAGAAGGGGTCAGCCCCTCTTCCTGCCCCATGCCAAGTGAAAACAAAGAGAGAAAATGAGTGTAGTTCACTTTTTGTTCTTCCTAGCAGCGGGTTATGTGTCGAAAAATCAAAATGGATTTATATAGTTCGGTCATTTGGACTTGAGTGTAAAGATAATATATTTGGATAGTAAGAGGAGAATGCATACTTGATATTAATTGTAAAATCATTATTTACATATATTTTGTATAATGGTAACCTTGAATTTTGTTGTAGTACAAAAGACACGTGAAATAGAGAAAAGTACTATTTTCTTTTTAGAATAGGAGTGAACAGCATGAAAAAATGGTTGAAGGTGACATTGTCCGTTGCAGGGGCGATTGCTTTATTAGCAGGCGCAGGGGGGTATTATTTTTACAAAACATATATTCCTGAGAAACCAGAGCGAATTGTATACGATAAAGAACGTGTGTTAGCGCCGATCAATAAACAACTTAAAGGAATAGATATAGAAAACGTAAAGAGAAAAGAAAAAGAGGTTGTAAATGCAACTGTAGACGAACTTCAAAAATTGATTGACGAGCAGAAGCTTACATATGAAGAGTTAGTTAGTGTTTATCTGTTGCGTATAAAGGAACATGATCAAAATGGAATGACACTAAATGCTGTTACAGAAATTAATCCGAATGCAATGGAAGAAGCTCGTAAATTTGATAAAGAGCGAGCTACAAGTAAGAAATCCAACTTATATGGAATTCCTGTCATTGTAAAAGATAATGTGCAAACAGCAAATGTTATGCCAACAAGTGCAGGAACATATGTATTGAAAGATTGGGTTGCAGATGAAGATGCAAATATTGTTAAAAAATTAAAAAAAGAAGGTGCATTTATTTTAGGGAAGGCAAATATGTCAGAATGGGCAAATTATTTATCGATTAAAATGCCTAGCGGCTATAGTGGAAAAAAAGGACAAAACGTAAACCCTTATGGACCTCTTGAATTTGATACAGCAGGATCAAGTTCAGGATCTGCTACGGCGGTTGCGGCTGATTTTGCACCACTTGCTATTGGTACAGAAACAACAGGATCGATTGTCGCTCCTGCATCTCAGCAATCGGTAGTCGGTTTACGCCCATCTTTAGGACTTGTTAGTAGAACTGGGATTATTCCGCTAGCAGAAACAATTGATACAGCTGGTCCAATGGCTAGAACGGTAAAAGATGCAGCAGCATTATTAAGTACAATGGTAGGATACGATGAGAAAGATGCTATAACGGAAAAAATGAAGGATAAAGAAAAAATTGATTATGCAAAAGATTTATCAGTAGAAGGATTAAAAGGGAAGAAAATAGGGATTCTTTTCTCTGTAGATCAGCAAGATGAGGAAAGAAAGGCTGTGGCACAAAAAATAAAACAAAATCTTCAAAACGCGGGTGCTACATTAACTGAGGACATAAAGTTGAACCGTGATGGTGTAGATAATTTATCAATTTTAGAATATGACTTTAAACATAATCTGAATGCTTATCTTGCTAATCAAAAAAATGTGCCAGTAAAATCGTTAAAAGAAGTAATTGAGTTTAATAAAAAAGATGAAAAACGTCGAGTTAAATATGGACAATCTTTAATAATAGGATCGGAAGAATCATCTTTAACAAAAGAAGAATTTGAAAAGTCGGTTCAAACAAGTCAATCTAACGCTAAAAAAGAGTTAGACAAATATTTAGAAGAAAAAGGTTTAGACGCCCTTGTTATGATTAATAATGATGAAGTTCTCCTTTCAGCGATTGCTGGCTATCCAGAGCTATCTATACCAGCTGGATATGATTCAAAAGGACAGCCTGTAGGAGCAACCTTTATTGGAAAGCCTTTTGGTGAAAGAGAGTTATTCAAAATTGGGTATGCATACGAACAACAATCAAAAAATAGGAAATCTCCTAACATCTAGAAGAATAGCGGTGCTTTATATTTATTCAAATATAAAGAGGGATTATACGATTTACTAAGAACATAATGTATATAAAAGAAAGTGTAACAGGTACTCTCTCGCTATGAATCATATGAAACGAGAGAGTACTTACATATAAATGGTAGAACTTATAAAATTGTAATCATATCCAAAAAAGGAATTATTTGAGAATATTACAAGGTAGATGGAAAATAGGACTTTTCGAAGTTAAAAGAAAGATTGAAGAGTCTTAGTCATAAGATGTTATGAAGAGAACAGGAATTGTTGGAATTGATAGAACGATTTATGATGAACAGGATAGAGAAGCTAGAAGGAGGCGGTTTGAAATAAATGATACAAATGAAAAATTTCTTTCAAAGTAGAGGATTTCAGAGGCTCCTTGTATTAGTAGTGTTGGCTCTTATCTTATACGGGCTAAAAAGTATGATTAATTTAATATTAATTACCTTTATCCTTACGTTTCTCATGGATCACTTTCAAAGATTTATTTCTGGGAAGCTGAATCGTTTTGTACCCATAAGCAGAAAAGTAATTATTACTTTTTTGTACATTGTTTTAGTGACTTTTATTATTACTACGTTATATAAATATTTACCTGTATTAACAGTACAAATTTCTCAATTGATTCATCAGTTTAAAGTATTTTTTAAAAATCCACCAGATAATGAAATGGTTAAATATTTGTTCTCAGCGATAAATCAAATGGAAGTATCAAAATATATTGAACAAGGTGTAGATGTCATTTATCAGTCGTTAGCGAATATCGGAAAAGTAAGTTTGCAAATTTTACTTTCTCTTATTTTAAGTTTATTCTTCTTATTAGAAAAAGAGCGTATTATTGCTTTTACTTCCAAATTTAAAGATAGTAAACTTAATATTTTTTATGAGGAAATAACATACTTTGGTCAGAAATTTGCCCGTTCATTTGGAAAAGTTATTGAGGCGCAGTTTTTAATTGCAGTTGTAAACTGTATTCTTTCTGTCATCGTGCTTATTTTTCTTGGCTTCCCGCAATTACTCGTATTAGCAGTAATGATATTCCTTCTAGGTCTTATTCCTGTTGCAGGTGTGATTATCTCGTTGTTTCCACTTTGTATCATCGCTTATAATATTGGCGGAATTACATATGTCGTATACATATTAATTTTTATTGCGGTTATCCACGCAATTGAAAGTTATTTCTTAAATCCGAAATTTATGTCTGCAAAAACAAATTTACCTATTTTTTATACGTTTATGGTTCTTATATTTTCAGAGCATTTTTTTGGAATATGGGGACTTATTATTGGAATTCCAATTTTCGTCTTTTTGCTTGATGTGCTTGAAGTGAAGAATGAAGGAGAGGGAGGATAAAAAGGATTAGTAGTGAGTTAGATATGAAGAATTGGGAGAATTATTTTAATTTACCTTTGTAGATCTGTTCAATTCGTTATAAATGAGAACTGTCGGGAAAGTTTTGTTTTATATGAAAAAGTGGAATAGCCTGGGGCGAAATATATATTTCGCCCCAGGCTATTTTAGTTTGCTATTCATTAGTTGAGGGGCTTGATATGTTTTCCTGATGATTTAAACATTTTCTCACCAGATGAAGTAATAGAATTTTCACAGGCATATGAGCAAGTATGTTTCAGCTGCTTCAAATGTAGTTATTGTTATGTATTGCTTAATTATTTGGATAAAATACAAGCAAATGTTTTAAAGCTTCAATTAGCTTATGAGCTTGTTTTTTGAAAGGATATGAATGATGGAGGAAGGTAATAGTTAATTTTCTCAATAATCTACTTGAAAATAAAAAGTTGTGTAGTTGGGATAAGTACTATTTTTTTGTTATATATATGTATCTTTCTGAATAGAAAGGGTCCTTATTATGAAAGGATTCTTCTTTTTTATGTCCCAAAATTGGTTTTTACAAATAGAATTTTCGAAATTATAGAATTGGACTTGTAATTAAAATAAAGCCAGCAACACTAAATAAATAACCGTTATATAGTATGTTTATTCGGATGATAGGTATAATTATCTGGTTGTCTATACAGAATGTATAGAAAATTCAAGAAGTTGTTTCTAAAATTTGATAAGTATTTTATCAAAAAAATTTTAATATGCGGTAAGGAATAGATAACCAGATAATTAGATTGAATTTTCTTTCTATTATCCTTTGTACACCAAAAGGAAATGTAGTATACATACATTTTTGTAATTTAACTGAATAATGTTGATAAAAAATTACATATATTGCTACATTATGGTTCTATTTGGTATATTCTGTGTTAATACAAGAGGGTGATGTGGTGTGATGAAAATTTCGAATTTTCCTATACTTATAACTAATAAAAAGAAAAGGAGGAAATATACATGGAAGAAACCGTTCGTTTGAAAGAACTGTTTTATATTTTGAAAAAACATTTATTTATAATCTTAACTATTTCTATAGGAGCAGCGATTGCAAGTTCAATACTAAATTTCTATTTTATAACACCTATCTATCAATCTTCTACCCAAATTCTTGTGAATCAAAAAAAGCAAGAAGGTATAATTCAACCAGGAGAAATCCAAACCAATATTCAATTAACAAATACATATAAAATCATTATCAAAAGCCCTGTCATTTTAGAGCAAGTAAAGAGTAAGTTGAAATTAGATATGTCTATACAAGAATTAAGCGGAAAGATTAGTGTAGCAAATGAAAAGGACTCCCAAGTAATCATTATTACTGTACAGAACGAGGATCTTAAAGTAGCCAATAATATTGCTAATACAATAGCTGAAGTATTTAAAAATGAAGTTGCAAAAATTATGAGTGTTGATAATGTTACTATTCTTTCTAAAGCAGAAATAGTAACAGAAAAAGAACCAGTAAAACCTAGACCGCTATTAAATATCGGAATCGTTTTCAGTATAGGCTTGATAGTAGCAATTGGATTCGTACTTTTACTAGAATACTTAGACAATACCTTGAAAAGAGAAGAAGATATTGAAAACGAACTTAAATTACCTGTTTTTGGAGTTATTTCTCATATTGAAGAAAATGAAGAAAGTGGTAATGAGATGATCGCAGCTGCAAAGAAAGTGAGGGAACATACAAGTGGTTTTTAAAAGAAAGAAGGGACGACAGCGTCGACAATTAATTGCTCATACTCGATCAAACTCTGTAATAGCAGAGCAATATCGTAATGTCCGTACTAACATTGAGTTTGCTGCAGTAGATAAACCAATACAATCACTTCTTATTACGTCGCCGACTTCTGAAGCTGGCAAGACAACGACTGCTGCAAATATAGCTGTGGTATTTGCTCAACAAGGTAAAAGAGTAGTAATAGTAGATACAGACTTACGTAAACCCGTACTACATGAACTGTTCCAAGTTGATAATAGGTTTGGGCTAACAAGCGCATTAACTGGAGCACAGACTCTTGAAGATTGTATTAAACGTACAGAAGTAAATGGAGTATACCTATTGCCATGTGGACCGATTCCACCAAACCCAGCAGAGCTATTAGGATCAGAAGCAATGAAAGAAACTATATTACACTTACATCAAATATATGATTTTATTATTTTTGATACACCGCCCATTCTCCCTGTAACAGACACGCAAATTCTGGCAAATCAATGTGATTCATCACTTCTTGTTATTCGTTGTGGTGTAACGGAAAAAGATGATGCATTGAAAGCAAAACATATATTAGAGAACGCACAAGGAAAACTTCTTGGCGTTGTATTGAATGATGGGGAACAACAAGAAGGAGAACAATATTATTATAGCCAGAATTAAAACATAAGAAGAAAGGATGGGACAAAATGATTGATTTGCATTGTCACATTCTATCAGGTGTGGACGATGGAGCTCGTACTATTACAGACAGTATTAATATGGCAAAGTTGGCAATGCAAGAGGGGATTCATACTATTGTCGCGACACCACATCATCAAAATGGTATATACATTAATACTGCTAGTCGTATTGTTCAGCAAGTGAAACAGTTAAATACTATTTTAAAGGAGCAGGAACTAAATATTACGGTTCTACCTGGGCAAGAAGTTCGCTTGTATGATGGATTGTTAGAAGATTTAGAAAAAAAGAAGATTGTTACGTTAAATCAAACAAATAGATTTGTATTAATAGAGTTTGCTTCTAACTTTGTGCCACACTATGCAGAAAAAATGTTATACAAATTACAGTTAAAGGGAATTGTTCCTATTATCGTTCATCCTGAAAGAAATATGGAATTTGTAAAAAATCCCCAAAAATTATATAAGCTAGTGAATCAAGGGGCTTTAACTCAAACTACTGCTAGTAGTTTGGTTGGACATTTTGGGAAAAAGATTAAGAAATTTAGCTTACAACTTATTGAACATAATTTAACACATGTCATTGCATCTGATGCCCACAATATAACAACAAGAGCATTTCATTTACAAACGGGTTACGAAGTTATAGAAAAAGAATTTGGTATTTCTGTAGCTTTTAACTTTAAAGAAAATGCATATTTGGTGATTGGTGGTAAAGAAGTGTATAGGGATGAACCGGAGATGATACGTCATAAAAAGTTATTTAGTTTTTTTTAAAGAATAATAAAGTTGGTGATGTCTCCTTACCTATATCAACGGGGGCACTCGGTCATACTGTGGGTAAGATGTATTACCTTAGACGCTTGTCGTCAAAAGTATGGTGTGAGGAAGGGTTAGATGCCCAGATTTTAATTATATTATGTAACTACTGTAGCTATTACTGAAAAAGGAATTTAAAGATATATTAACGGTTCTTTGGGAGGTACGAAAATTGACGTATAAAGGAAGGGTATGCCTATTAATATTAATAGACTCTTTGATTGTTTTGACTTCAGTCTATTTGAGTTACTGGCTTTTATTTCCTGACTTATTAAAGGAATCGCCTGAGATTTTTATTACGAGTTCAATTGCGCTATTGTGTAGTCATCATTTTTTTGCTTACTCTTATAAGTTATATAAAAAAGCCTGGGAGTATGCAAGTATAAGAGAGTTGGAGCAGATTTTTAAAGCTGTTACTTTCTCTGTTATTGTTATTACAGTTGTTCAATATATAACAGGGCAATATGTATATTTGCGTATTTTAGCAATTACATGGATGTTATATATAGTATTACTTGGGGGGTCTCGTTTGGTATGGCGTATTTTTCGGGATAGATATATTACGAAAAATACCGAAAAAAAACGTACACTTATTGTAGGCGCTGGCTCAGCGGGAACGATGGTTATACGACAATTACAGAAAAATAGAAATACTCATTTAGAAGCAGTTGCCTTTGTTGACGACAATAAAACAAAACAAAAATTGGAAATTTATGGTGTTCCCGTGGTTGGAACGACAGGTAATATTCATAGAATTGTGGAGCAATATGAAATTGAACATATCATTATTGCCATTCCATCTTTGAAGAGAAGAGAAATAAATAAAATTTTTCAAGAATGTACAAAAACAAAAGCGAAAACTCAAATTGTACCTATGTTAGAAGATATATTAGATGGAAAGGTTTCCATTAATGAGTTTGGTGATGTTAAGGTTGAAGATTTACTCGGTAGAGAGCCTGTTAAATTAGATGATGTAGGTATTACTGAAACAATTAATAGTCATACAATTGTAGTTACAGGTGCTGGTGGATCGATTGGGTCTGAAATTTGCCGGCAAGTAATGAAATATACACCAGAAAAAATTGTTTTATTAGGCCATGGAGAAAATAGTATTTATACGATTGAAATGGAATTAAAGGAGCACTATCAAGATAATGTTGAAATAATAACAGAAATCGCCGATATTCAAGATCGTAATAAACTATTTAGCTTAATAGAAAAACATAAACCATACATTATATATCATGCAGCAGCTCATAAACATGTTCCCCTTATGGAACGTAATCCAGAAGAAGCTGTAAAAAATAACATAATTGGAACTAAAAATATTGCAGAAGCCGCAGATACGTTTAAAGTAAATACATTTGTAATGATTTCAACTGATAAGGCTGTGAATCCGACAAGTGTGATGGGAGCTACAAAACGTATTGCTGAAATGATCGTCCAACATATGGATACGGTAAGTAAAACAAGATTTGTGGCCGTTCGTTTTGGAAATGTATTAGGAAGCCGTGGAAGTGTTATCCCGTTATTTAAAAAACAAATAGAAAAGGGTGGACCTGTAACGGTTACACATCCAGACATGGTGCGCTATTTTATGACAATACCAGAAGCATCGCGCCTGGTTATACAAGCAGGGGCGTTAGCAAAGGGTGGAGAAATCTTTGTGCTGGATATGGGGGAGCCTGTTAAAATTGTTGATCTTGCAAAGAGTCTCATTACATTATCAGGTTATCCTATAGAAGAAATTGGCATTGAGTATACGGGGATGAGACCTGGCGAAAAGTTATATGAGGAGTTATTTAACGATGCAGATGTATTAGCAAATAAAGTTTATTCGAAAATATATGTCGGTAAACCAAAATTTATGGATATCACTACTATTATGAATTTAATAGATCATTTTCATGAATATGAAAAAACTAAGTTAAAACGAACAATATTTGATATAGCCTTTGAGAGAAACGTCGATACTCCAGTTATGAAAATATAAATGACAGGATTAGGAGAATTAAAAATGGAGTTATGGAAAGAAAACAAACAATCAGACGGAAAAGCACCTTTAACATTGAAGCGGAATTTTTTATATACAGCAGCAGCAAATCTTATATACGCTTTTAGTCAATGGTTGATTATTTTATTAATTGCTAAGCTGGGAAATGTAGAAATGGTTGGACAATATTCTCTAGGCTTAGCCATAACGGCTCCCATATTTTTATTTCTTAATATGAACTTACGGAGTATACAAGCAACTGATACACATGATAGCTATAAGTTTACAGATTATTTTATAAATCGAGTTATTACAAGTTTAGCTGGGGTCATAATTGTATTAATTATCTCATTACTAGGAATGTTCAATGATCAAACGAGAGTGATCATACTAGCAATGGCACTAAGCCGTTTTTTTGAATCTTTGTGTGATGTATCTTATGGACTCTATCAGCAAAAAGAGAGGATGGATTATTTAGCTTTTTCGAAAATCATACAAAGTGTATTAGCTATCTGTTTGGTTACTTTCTCTATGGTAATGTTTAAGAATTTATTGTTAAGTGTGATTTTACATTCTTTAACATTTATATTTGTTTTAATCTTATATGATTTTCGAAAAATTAGGGTGTTGGTGCATTTTAATATATTTGAATCATATAAAAGCCCTAGTAAATTTTCTAATGTAAAAACATTAATTATTCTTGGACTACCGCTAGGGATTGTATCTTCCTTAGATACGCTAAATGCGAACCTTCCTAGATACTTTATTCAATATTTTTTGAACGAAGTAGCATTAGGGTATTTTGCTTCAATAGCATTTATCATGTCAACAGGAGCTACAGTTGTAAATGCACTTGCGCATGCTAGTATTTCAAGATTGTCAAATTACTATCAAAAAAACTATGAGTTATTTAAAAAATTATTATTTCAACTGGTTTGTCTAGGAATACTCATAGGAGGAGGAGGGGTTCTAGTAAGTTATATATTTGGTGAAAGTATATTGAGTGTTCTATATACAAGTGCTTATAGCCGTTATAATAATGTATTTATTATTATTATGGTTGCTGGGTTAATTTGGTATGTAACTGGATTTGTGAGCAGTGCACTTACTGCAACTAGAGAATTTAAAGCACAGGTTCCCATTCACATCATTACAACAATTGTCACACTTGTGTCATCAGTGCTGCTAATACCTCAATATACTTTAATTGGAGCTGCGTTAGTTGTATGTAGTTCAAATACATGCAGATGTATTTTAACTTTAATTACTCTTAATAAAATTGTCAGTAAAAAAAATAAAAGAGGTATTGAAGGATGCGCTTGAAGAAGTTTTTTCAAAAAAATGGTTATATATTAGGTTTTTTTAGGTTATTCACGAGAAGTTTTATAAAAGGATTAAATGTATTAAATACAACTAGATGGAGAGTTATGGGGGTTGAATTAGGTAAAGGTTCAATTATACAGGTGGGTACTAGAATTGAAAACCCTAAACAAATAATAATAGGTGATAACTGTTTAATTGCAAGTGGTACTGTAATCGATAGTGAAAATAATGATGGAAAGTTAATTTTGAAAAATAATGTACAGGTTAACAAGAGCGTAAGATTAGATCACACTGGAAATCTAGTAATATATGATAACGTTCTAGTCTCAGAATGTTCAACTGTATATACTCACAGTCATGGACACGATCCACGATCTAATCCAGTTCCTCAAAGTCTAATTATTAAAGAGAACACTTGGATTGGTTCACATTCTATTATCTTATCAGGAATTAATGAGATAGGAAGTAATTCTATAGTAGCCTCAGGATCGATAGTTACTAAAACTGTAGAGCCAAAATCTGTATATGGGGGAAACCCAGCTAAGTATATTAAATCTTTATAGGAGCATCTTTATGAATTTGTTTTTATTAATAGTCATGTTGTTTGTAATATATTTATTTGGCTTATGTTACTCATATTTTAGATCCAATAAAGATATATTCTCACCTGGAGTCTTGATTACTTTTTTACAGATTATTAGTACAACCCCATATCTGTTGGTTTTGTTGTTGGATAAAAGTCAAATTTCATACCTTATATATACTAATGAATTAGATGTAGAAAATAAATTAATTTGGTATGTATTTATACAAATCCTGGGTTATATCTGTTTAATGATAGGGATAGAGTGTAAAAGGTATCCGGATTTTTTTCGGAAAATTCCTATAGTAAATATCGATATTTCCTCAAATAGGGTATATATAGCTATCTTTATCTCATTACTTTTAGGTATTTTTGGCTATATGTTTTTTTTGAAAAATATAGGAGGTTTCAGTAATCTTGTTTACAATCTTCAACATCGAGCTGAGTTTACTTCAGGGAATGGTTATATATTAACTTTACTTAAATTTTTAACAGTAGCTATTTGTTTATTAATTTATAGCAGGAAGTTTAAAAAGAACAGAAACATATGGTATAGATTTTTTGTTCTGGTGGTACTACTGGGGACAATATTTGTTCTATCTACTCTTGGTGGAAGAAAATCTACCATACATTTAGTAATCTTGTGTATATTGTTTTTTCACTACGGAGTGTCACGTGTGAAAAAAATTCCTATTAAGTTTTATTTCTTGTTAATTGTGGGCTTAGTATATTTTATAGCCATGCCAATATTAAGAAGTCCAGGAGCTATTGAATATTATAGTGAAAGACCGGCAGAATTATATGGCCAGGTAAAACAAAATTATACTGCTGCTATCAAATCTATAAGTTATGTAGATCACTATGTTTTGATAACAGATCATTTTAATTTGCAAAATGTTTGGTTAGGAAAAAGTTATTTGGATTTATTCAAAGCACCTTTACCAAGATCTATATATCCTGAAAAGCCACCTGTTGATGATGGTATGTATATTCGTACAATAGCAGAAGGATATAATGTTACTCCGTCTAAACCAGTTCAGGAGTTGTATGCGTCTTCTTGGCCACCTGAAACTCTTGGGAGTATGTATGCTAATTTTTGGATACCAGGTGTTGTATTTGGGATGTATATATTAGGAGTTATTTATAAAATGTCATATTATTTCATGAAAGTGAGTGGATATAATTTTTTATCTATTTTTATTTATGGAAGTATGATTTTGAATTTTCAATTAAGTAATTTAAGAATAGTGCAAATCACCACGGATGTAGTATTAGTTATAGTATTTATTCTTTTCTTTTCTCAAAAAGAAAAGAAAATATTAAGGTGAGGGAATTTAAAATGAAGAATATCTTAATATTAGCACCGTACTATTTACCCGGCTTCAAAGGCGGAGGACCTATAAGATCTATTAGTAATTTAGTGCATACGTTAGGAAATGAATTTAACTTTAAAATTATTACTAGTGATAGGGACTTGGGGGATTCGATATCATATGAAAAGGTTCAAAATGAAGTTTGGACGAAAGTGGGATCAGCAGAAGTTTATTATGTAGCTCCTGAAAAATTTAAATTTAGATATTTAAGAGGAATTATTAAAAGAACGCATTATGACTTTATTTATCTGAATAGTTTCTTTAATAAGAATTTTTCGATCCTTCCCATCTTATTAAGAAGTATGGGAAGCATTCCCTATAAGCCGATTATAGTGGCGCCAAGGGGAGAGTTCTCACCAGGTGCTTTAAAGATAAAAAATTTTAAAAAAGAATTGTTCATTAAGTCAACAAAGCTAGTGGGTTTACACAATAAAGTGATTTGGCACGCTACGAGTGAAGAGGAAAAAACAGATATTAAGCAGATTTATGGGGGAGAAATTCCGGTACATGTTGCACCAAATTTACCTAATGTTTTAGAAAATAAAGAGCTTCAGAAAAAGGAAAAGAAAAATGGAGAATTAAAACTTATCTTTCTATCGAGAATAACGGAGAAAAAGAATTTGAAAGGAGCATTAACTTTTTTAAAAGGTGTTACTGGCAATATAACTTTTGATATTTATGGTCCAATTGAAGATCAAAATTATTGGAAAGAATGCCGAAATGTAATTAAATCGTTGCCAAATAATGTCCATGTGAATTACATGGGACAAGTCAATAACAATAAAGTACATACGCTGTTTTCTAGTTATGATGCTTTCTTGTTTCCGACATTTGGTGAGAATTATGGTCATGTAATTGTTGAATCATTGTTAGCAGGATGTCCAGTGATTATAAGTGATAAAACACCTTGGAGGAATCTTGAAAATGAAAATGCTGGCTGGACAATCCCCTTAGAGAAAGAAGAGAGATTTACAACAGCTTTAAATGATCTTGTGCATATGAATTCTGAAGAATCACAACAATTATCAAGAAGCGTTTCTGAATACGCAGTGAAGATGTTTTTTTGTGAAGAAATAGTTAAACAAAATAGAGATTTGTTTACAGCAAATTAATTCATATTGGCAGGGAGTGATTTGAATTGTTTAAAAATAGAACATTGCTTATTACTGGTGGAACAGGTTCATTTGGTAATGCTGTTCTCAATCGCTTTTTAGATACCGATATTAAAGAAATTCGTATTTTTAGTAGAGATGAGAAGAAACAAGAGGATATGCGTATAAGGCTTAATAGCCCTAAGGTGAAATTTTATATTGGAGATGTACGTAACAAGGAAAGTGTGGACTATGCAATGAAAGGAGTTGATTATGTTTTTCATGCTGCTGCCTTAAAACAAGTGCCTTCTTGTGAATTTTATCCAATGGAGGCTTTAAAAACAAACGTTGTTGGAACTGAAAATGTAATTAATAGTGCAATCCAGCATTCTGTAAAGAGAGTTATCCTTTTAAGTACGGATAAGGCTGTCTATCCAATTAATGCAATGGGACAATCAAAAGCTTTGGCTGAAAAAATATTAGTGGCGCAATCTAGGAATGGAGTGGATGGAGAAACTGTTTTGTGTGCGACGCGTTACGGTAATGTTATGGCCTCTAGAGGTTCAGTTATTCCTTTGTTTATTGAACAAATTAAGAAAAATTTAGCATTAACGGTTACTGATCCCGAAATGACACGTTTTCTAATGTCTTTAGATGACGCAGTAGATTTAGTGTTATATGCATTTGAACATGGTAATCAAGGTGATATTTTTGTGCAAAAGGCACCTGCATCAACAATTTTTGATTTAGCTATTGCTTTGAAGGAAATTTTTAATGCTGAAAATGAAGTAAAGATAATAGGGACAAGACATGCTGAAAAACTTTATGAAACTTTATTAACTAGAGAAGAAATGGTCAGTTCAGAAGATCTGGGAGAATATTATCGTATTAAAGCAGATAATCGTGATTTAAATTACAATAAATATTTTGTAGAAGGCAAAACTAGTATAAGCGAACAACAAGATTACCACTCACATAATACGAAAAGACTAGATATAAAGAGTATAAAAGAGTTAATACTTAAATTAGATTATGTACAAGAGCAATTAGCAGAGTTTAAAAAAGAACAATTAATGATGATAGAGGGATTATCATGAAAATAATAGTAACAGGTTCGGAAGGGTTTGTAGGGAAAAATTTGGTGGACCGATTGAGTAAAATTGATGATATTGAAATTTTACGTTTTACGAAAGAATGTTCATTATCTATACTTAATGATTATTTGAAAGATGCAGAAGGAATATATCATTTAGCGGGAGTTAATCGTCCTCAAAATGAAGAAGAATTTCACGAAGGAAACGTAGAGTTAACAAAGTATATCGTAGATAATTTGTTGAAATTAGATAATAAGCCATGGATTGTTTTTTCTTCATCAGTTCAAGTGGAATTAGAAAATCCATATGGAAAGAGTAAAAAGCAAGCCGAAGACATTTTGCTTAGTTATCAATTTGAAACCCAAGCACCTGTAAAAATATATCGCTTACCTAATTTGTTTGGGAAATGGTGTAAACCGAATTACAATTCTGTAGTGGCTACCTTTTGTCATAATATTGCAAGAGGGAAAGCAATTTCTATCCATGATCCTGAAAAATCATTGGAACTTATGTATATTGATGACCTTGTGGATGAATTTATTAATCTATTACAAGACGATTTTAATAAAGAAATCTATTGCAAAATAACTAGAACGTACGAAATTACATTGCAGGGTTTGGCAGAAAAAATCAATGGTTTTTATAATATCAGGAAAAGTCATATTATTCCGGATCTTTCGGATGAATTTACTAAAAAATTATATGCAACATATCTCTCTTATTTAGAGAAAAATGACTTCTCTTATAAATTAGAAATGAAAAGAGATAACAGGGGATTCTTAGCGGAAATTGTAAAGTCTAGTGAATTTGGACAAATATTTATATCTAGTACAAAGGAGAACATTATAAGAGGAAATCATTATCATCACACAAAAGTAGAAAAATTTTGCGTGATTAGGGGAGAAGCTGAAATTAATTTTCGAGATATTTATTCGGAATCCTCTTTCTCTTATATAGTATCTGGAGAAAGGTTAGAAGTAGTCGACATCCCACCAGGTTATACACATAATATTAAAAATATCGGTCAAGACGAGATGTTAGTATTATTTTGGGCGAATGAAATTTTTAATCCGGAAAAAGCCGATACATTCTATTTAGAGGTGTAAATATAATGAGAAAAAAGAAAATAATGACGATTGTAGGTACAAGGCCAGAAATTATAAGATTATCATCTGTAATAAAGGCTTGTGATACGTATTTTAACCACATATTAGTTCATACAGGACAAAATTGGGATCCAACATTAAATGATGTGTTTTTTGAAGAATTAGGTTTAAGGCAACCAGATTATTTTTTAAATGTAGTAGGTAATCATCTTGGAGAAACAATGGGAAACATTATTAGTAAATCTTACGAACTTATGAGTGAATTACAACCAGAGGCTTTATTGATTTTAGGAGATACGAATAGTTGTTTATGTGCGATTTCAGCAAAGCGTTTGAAAATTCCTGTATTTCATATGGAAGCTGGAAACAGATGCTTTGATCAAAATGTGCCTGAAGAAATAAATCGAAAAATTGTAGACCATGTAAGTGATATGAACCTTCCTTATACAGAGCATAGTAGGAGGTATTTATTGAGTGAAGGTATTCGAAAGGAACATATCATAGTAACAGGGTCTCCAATGCATGAAGTCTTAAAGGAACATAAAGAGAAGATAGAGACTAGTAATGTTCTTACAGAATTAGGTTTAAAACAAAATGATTATATTTTAGTGAGTGCGCATCGAGAAGAAAATATCGATCATGAAGGTAATTTTTACAATTTGATGGAATCTTTAAACGCAGTAGCTGAAACATATAATATGCCAATTATCTATTCTACACATCCAAGAAGTCTCAAACGAATTAAAGCAAGAGGCTTTAAATTCCATCCTTTAGTAAGAATTTTAAAGCCTTTTGGTTTTTTTGCATACAATCATCTTCAGAAAAATGCATTTTGTGTATTATCTGATAGTGGGACTTTAAGCGAAGAATCCGCAATGTTGAAATTTCCAGCAGTACTGATTCGAACAAGCACTGAAAGGCCAGAAGTATTAGATAAAGGTTCAGTTGTAATTGGGGGCATCACGAAAGATGAAATCCTTCAATCAATTGAATTAGCAAAGGCTATGGATAATAATGGAACTATATTCAATCTTCCGATGGATTATGTAGATACAAATGTTTCTATTAAGGTTGTAAAAATTATTGAAAGTTATACGAAAATTATAAATAAAGTTATTTGGAATAAATACAATTAAGAGACTTCTTTATGATTAGGAGTCTCTTAATTGTATAAAAAATAATTTAAGGTGAGAACAATGAATATTTTATTTCTAATGATAGCTTTCCCAGACGTGGAACGAACAGAAAATTTATATACTGAATTGGCACATGAATTTAAGAATCATGATCATAATGTTTATGTAGCAACGATTTTAGAAGGTTCAGATCGTAATGAAACTGTTATGCGAAATGAAAGGGGAGTAAATGTATTACGTGTAAATTCTGGAAAACTATTTAATGTAAATTATATCGTCAAAGGAATAAATACTGTGTTGCTCCCTTATAGATTTAATCAAGCAATAAAAAAATATTTTAAAGATGTGAAGTTTGATTTAGTTATCTCGCCTACACCACCCATTACATTTTTGGATACTATTAAAAAAATAAAAAAGGAACATAATTGCAAATCCTATTTAATTCTTAGAGATATTTTTCCACAGAATGCTAAAGACTTAGGTTTAATTAATAATAAAGTACTCTTTTCTTATTTTCGGAAGCAAGAAAATAAGCTGTATGCACTTTCAGATTCTATAGGTTGTATGTCGCAGGGAAATATCGATTATGTTATGAAACATAACAAAGATGTAAAACTAGAGAAATTAGAATTGTTGCCGAACTGGCGAAAAGTAAGAGATTTTTCTTTATTGTCTAAAACGAATTATAGAACAAAATATGGATTCAATGATGATCAAATTATTTTAATCTTTGGAGGGAATATTGGATTACCTCAAGAACTAGACTTTTTAATGCAATTAGCAGAATGTTATAAAAATCGTGAGGATATTCTTTTCTTAATTGTTGGATCTGGTAATAGGCGAGAACATATTAAGAAAACGATTGTTGAAAAGGAGTTAACTAACGTTATACTCAGAGATTCTATTCCTAGTCAAGAATACGATTGTTTGGTTAGAGAATGTGATATTGGTTTAATAAATCTGAATCGTAATTTCACAATTCCTAATATCCCTTCAAAAACATTAGCCTATTTTGAAGCAGAAGTACCTATTCTTGCTTCGGTTGATCAAAATACAGATTATGGACAAATACTTAATGAAGCCCAGGCTGGAATGTGGAGCATTACAGGTGATTTAGAGAGCTATAAATATAATTTCGAAAAGTTAGTAAGTGATAAAGAGTTAAGAAAAAGTATGGGAAAAAACGGTCGTTCCTATCTTATACAAAATTTAGGCGTAGACAAAGCGTATCACACAATTATTAAACATATAGCAAAATAAATTAGAGGATGAGAACTATGTTGAAAAGAATGTTTGATTTTGTAATTGCAGTTATAGGGATTCTAATATTAGCAATTCCTATGGGGATCATTGCAGCATTAGTTCGAATAAAACTTGGTTCGCCTGTTATATTTAAACAGCTACGTCCTGGTTTGCATAGAAAGCCATTCTATTTGTATAAATTCCGGACAATGACAGATGAGAAAGATGAACAAGGAAATTTACTTTCGGATTATATGAGATTAACATCATTCGGTAAATTTCTTCGAAAACTAAGTTTAGATGAGTTACCCCAACTTATCAATGTGATCAAAGGTGATATTAGTTTAATAGGACCACGCCCTTTATTGATGGAATATCTTTCTTTATATACTCCTGAACAGGATAGAAGGCATGAAGTTCGCCCGGGTATAACAGGGTGGGCTCAAGTAAACGGTCGAAATACTATTTCATGGGAGGAGAAATTTGAGTTAGATGTTTGGTATGTCGATCATCAATCTTTTTGGTTAGATGTGAAAATTATATTTCTCACAATTGTAAAAGTATTTAAATCAGAAGGAATTAGTCAAAAAGGGCATGTGACAATTGAGAGATTTACGGGGAAAAACTCAAATAAAGAAGTGATGAAATGAAACGGATAGCTTTAATAGGTCAAGGTGGGCATGCAAAAGTAATTAAAGATATGATTGATGCAAATAAACATTTTAATGTTATTGCATTTTTTGATGATAGGTATCAGAGCTTAGATAAGCATGAAGAAATATATTATGGACCAATCTCTTCTATTCAAATATTAATGAAAGAGATTGAGTTTAAGCTTATTATTGCAATTGGAAATAATGTTGTACGAAAAAAAATTGTTGAACAGTTACATTTCGATGATGAATATTATGAAAGCGTAATTCACCCTACTGCCGTAATTAGTGAATCGGCTACTATTGGAAGAGGTGTAGTTATCATGGCTAATGTTACCATTAATGCAGATACAACTATTGGTAGGTGCGTTATTGTCAATACAGCGTCCGTTGTGGAGCATGATAATTGTATTGGTGATTTTGTGCACATAGGTCCAAATGCTACATTAACTGGAACAGTTACAATTGATGAAGGTACACAAATAGGAGCAGGGGTAACAGTGATTCCGAATATTAAAATTGGGGATTGGAGTATGATAGGAGCGGGAGCTACAGTGATTCATAATATACCGCCAGGTTGTACAGCTGTAGGTTCGCCCGCCAAAATAATAAAATAGAGTATTTTCCTAAAGGGAGTGGAACGTAAGTATGCAAAATAAGAGGATTTTTTTATCGTCTCCACATATGAGTGGAAATGAAAAAATATATATTAATGAAGCTTTCGATACAAATTGGATTGCTCCTCTCGGTCCTAACGTAGATCATTTTGAAAAGGAAATATCTAATTATATAGGATCGAAAGGGGCTGTTGCAGTTTCTTCTGGAACAGCGGCAATTCATTTAGCTTTAGAATTGTTGGGAGTGAGATCAGGCGATAGTGTATTTTGTTCTTCTTTAACATTTATTGCAAGTGCGAATCCTATTATGTATCAAGGGGCAGAACCTGTTTTTATTGATTCTGAGCTTGAGACGTGGAATATGTCTCCGGTTGCGCTTGAAAAAGCTTTTAGAGATGCGAAGATAATAGGAAGGATGCCTAAAGCTGTTATTGTTGTTAATTTACTTGGACAAAGTGCGAAAATGGATGAAATTTTAGCAATCTGTAATTATTACAATGTACCAATTATTGAAGATGCTGCTGAATCTTTGGGTGCTACATATCAAGGAAAGCAGACTGGGACTTTTGGAAAGTTTGGAATTTATTCATTTAATGGAAATAAAATCATTACAACATCTGGTGGTGGAATGATTGTTTCAGATGATGTTGAATTGTTAAAAAAGGCGAAAT
This sequence comes from Bacillus sp. C1, assembly GCF_054570475.1. NCBI lineage: Bacteria > Bacillati > Bacillota > Bacilli > Caryophanales > Bacillaceae > Bacillus > Bacillus sp. C1. The sequence continues at coordinate 188,307 of NZ_JBTMZT010000003.1, read as the reverse complement.
TTTTAGCGACACAAGCACGTGATCCGGCTATACATTATCAACATAGTAAAGTAGGTTACAATTATCGAATGAGCAACATTATTGCTGGAATTGGTCGCGCACAATTACAAGTATTAGATGAACGAGTCAATATGCGTAGGGGGATTTTTAAGCGATATACGGAAGCGTTACAACATCTGGAGGGCATTACATTTATGCCAGAATTAGAAGGGACAGTGTCTAATCGTTGGCTAACTGCGATATTAATAGATGAACAGAAACTTAATATAACTCCAGTGAATATTGTGCAAGAATTAGAAAAAGAGAATATTGAAGCACGTCCATTATGGAAACCGCTCCATATACAGCCGGTATTTAAGGGGACAAAATATTATTCACATGGGGAAAGAGTAAGTGTATCGGAATATTTATATCATAGCGGCATATGCCTGCCTTCTGGTTCAAACATGACTATGGAAGAACAAAATAAAGTAATAAAATATTTAAAAGAAAATTTAATCGGGAAAGTTAGAGCTTAGTGTATATCCTAAGCTCTAATTTTATTTACAGGTAAATAATTTGAGTTAAATTGTTTTAAAAGATTAAGGAGGTTAGTTCATGAAAATCGCTATTTTTGGTACGGGCTATGTGGGGTTAGTTACTGGTGTATGCCTATCTGATATTGGTCATGAGGTAACTTGTATTGATATTGATATAAAAAAAGTGGGAAAAATGAGGGATGGTATTTCACCTATTTATGAACCAGGATTAGATAAATTAATGCTAAAAAATATTAAAGCGGGGAGATTGTCTTTTACAACTGAATATAGTGAAGCTGTGAAAAATGTAGATTTAATTTATATTGCAGTAGGTACTCCGCAAAAAGAAGATGGCTCGGCAAATTTACAATATATCGAACAAGTAGCTTTGGATATAGCTGGAATTTTAGAGAAAGATATGATTATTGTGACAAAAAGTACGGTACCAGTAGGAACGAATGATTATTTAAAAGACTTAATTCTAAGGAATTTAAAATTTGATGTGAAAATTAATATGGTTTCAAATCCAGAATTTTTACGGGAAGGCTCAGCGATTCATGATAGTTTTCAGGGGGATCGTATTGTAATAGGTGCGGATAGCGAGGAGATCGCAAATATAGTTCAAGAAGTGAATAAACCATTTAGGATTCCGGTATTTAAAACAAATATTAGAAGTGCGGAGTTGATTAAATATGCATCCAATGCTTTTTTAGCAACAAAAATTAGTTTTATTAATGAAATTTCAAATATTTGTGAAAAAGTTGACGCGAATGTTGATGATGTTGCGTATGGAATGGGTCTAGATAAACGAATTGGTATACAGTTCTTAAAAGCTGGAATTGGATATGGGGGATCTTGTTTTCCAAAAGATACACAAGCACTGGTACAAATTGCTGGTAATGTAGACTATGAATTTGAACTGTTAAAATCAGTTATTCATGTAAACAATAAACAAAGATCCTTATTAGTACAGAAAGCTAAAACGAAATTAGGAAACTTGGCAGGTAAAAAGGTGGCAATATTAGGGCTAGCATTTAAACCGAATACGGATGATATGCGTGAGGCTACTTCTATAGTAATCGTGCAAGAATTAGTAGCTATGGGTGCCGTAATTAAAGCGTATGATCCAGTTGCAATGAATAATGCAACTCAATTTTTGCCATCTGAAGTAGAGTACATGAGAAGTATAGATGAGACTATTCAAGATGCTGATGTAACGTTCATTGTTACCGAATGGGATGAAATTAAGAACTATCCTTTGAGTAAGTATGTAAAATTGATGAAACAAGCTAATATTTTTGATGGTCGTAATTGTTATAATTTAAATGAGATTAGGAAATTTGGTTTGTATTATTCTTCAATTGGCAGATCAGAGGTGATGAGAGAGAAGATAAAAGTTTAATCACTTATTGTAAAAATGAAATGATATACATGGTTAAAGCAGTGATTATCCATGTGTAAATTTTTAGATGCTTGCGCATCGGTATTATTTATACATGCTGTAAATAATACTATTTTTAGAGCGAAATAAACAAAGAAGGCCTTTACTAAAATAGGTAAGGTCTTCTTTGTTGTAGAAAGGGGGTGATTAGGGATGGAATAGGAGAAAATGTAAAGAGATATATTGATAATGAAAAAATCTAATAAAAAGGGAGAAGGGACTGTGAATTTCAAAAAAATTATGAAAAAAAGTTCGCTAGTTGCTACAATGGGAATTGGATTGACCATGTTCTCATTACCATTAGCGCATGCAGACACTAGTAAAGATGCCTCACAACAAATGGTAAGTGCATTAAATAATTTACATGTTGATCAAGTAGATTATTTGTATGCCTATTTGCAATCAATTAATTTAACAGAACAAGAACAAAATCAAATAAATGCAAATGCTGAAAAGGTAAGTAGTATTTTAAGAGAAGCGAAAGAAGTGACAAGCTTAACGTCGGCACAAAAAGTAGAAGTAATGCGCTTGTTTCTAGAGAGTGCTAAACTAGCGCATTTACAAGTGGACATTTTAGATGAAAAAGGAAGAAGTTTAAATCTTGTTGATTATAATTTAAATGGGGATGTTGTAATTCAATTAAAAGATTTAAATGGTAAGTTACTTGCGAAAATTAACCCGACACGGGAAATGCTTGCCCCAGGTAATTTCAAAAACATGGTGAACGCGCTTAAGATAGCAATGGATGCGAAAAGAGAGCTGAATAAAACTGGGAAATTTGTACCAATGGCCAATGCTCAAATGCCAAATACAGCATCAAATGAACAAGCATATATGTTAGTTGGTGGATTGATTGCTTTGATAGGTACAATAGCATTAATTCCGGCAGTTCATGTTGTTCGTAGGTCTGAACAAATGAATAAGGGATAATTCATGAAGAAAAAAACTCGTAAAAATAAGTGGAGATGGGTAATTATCGGGATTCCCATCTTTTTTATTTTATCTGGATTTGCAGTTGTTGGTTTTTTCGGATGGGAATTAACGAAACAAACAGTATTATTAGCTCATACAGCTGTTACAACATATAAACCAGCAGAACCTGATAAAGAGTTCCAACAGGTTTGGTCGGAATTACCAGCGCCCGGATCGAAAATTGGCGAGTTGACCTTTAAAACACTTGATTATACAGTTCCTGTTGTGCAAGGCACACATGATACAGAGTTAAAATCGGGTGTTGGTCATTTTGCGGGAAGTTCATTGCCAGGTCAAGATGGAAACGTTGTTTTAAGCGGACACCGAAATACAAGTTTTCGGAAACTTGAATACTTAAAGAAGGGTGATTCAATTGAATTCACAACTCCTTATGGTAATTTTATCTATGAAATAACAGATTTTAAAATTACGAATGCTAAAGATGAAAAGGTTATCGTTCCTACAGATCACGAAACATTGACATTAACAACTTGTTATCCTTTTGAATATATAGGCGATGCTCCAGCTAGATTTGTTGTATTAACAAAGCTGTTATCTAAACCCAATTTAGACAAATATCAAAATAACAAATTATAATAACGTCTTTAGACTCAATTAACAAATGAAATAATAAAGCCCAATTGTTTGAAAAGCAATTGGGCTTTATTTGTGATGAGAAAAATAAATAAATGAGGTAGATGCATGAATAAGAAAGTATGGATCGGACTTGCGATTTGTTTGCTGTTTGTTACAACAGTTGTATGTGGGCAATTACATTGGCGTGAGAAGATTACAAGAGCAACAAATGAAGCAATACAGCAAGAAAGTGAAGTTGTACATCAGGAAGAGTCAATAAGTGTATCACCAAATTATGAAACATATATAAAGAATCTTCCTGATGTTGTGAAAGAGAAGGTGAAAAAGGCTGTTACTAGTAAAAAATTAGTTCATCTCGTTATCGTTGGTGATCAAGCATCTTCAGCCAGTCAAGACGCTTGGCCAATGAAGGTAGCTGAACAAATAAAAAAGACATATGGTAATGGAGTTTGGAATATCACAGTAAGAGAGTGGAAAGATGAGAGTACAGCTGATTTACTTTCCAACAAACGTTTTGATGAGTTAATTGCCTTAAATCCAGATGTCATTTTGTTTCAACCGCCATTTTTAACAGATAATAATAGAGGTGGGAATAAAGATTCTGTTATGAACTTGGATCAATTTTTAAAGCAAGTAACAGAAAATTTAAAGGATACAACTTTTATAATACAACCGCCAAACCCTATTCATCATGCTATAAACTATCCAAATGCTATTTCAGAATTACAGCAGTATGCAGAGCAACATCAATACATATATTTGAATCATTGGACAGCTTGGCCAGATCAAAATTCAGAAGCGATATTACCTTATTTACAAAATGAACATGGTTTTCCTAATATAAAAGGCCATGAGCTTTGGGCTCAATACATTAATACTTATTTTGTTGGAAAATAAGTATTGCTTTAATATGAATTAAATGATAACTAAGAGGCTTTACTAGTAGAGAACTTGTAGTTTATGTTGTAAAAAGGGTAGCTAGTCAAACTAACTACGCTTCAGCTTGGTGGGAAACAGGAGCTAGAGGGCTCCTGTTTTTTGTCGTTTTTATTGGTTAGTGTTAGTCGATATCCTTTGTCGAATCGCTGATATATTCAAATTTGCGCCGATATATTATGAGGAATGGTTGATATATGGGGGATTACCCACAAGGAGTGTTTTAAGAGACTATGCTAGGGGAGCAAAGAGTTTAACTAAGGTTAAAGAAGCACTAATGACTGAATTTCCATCTTCAGAGGCAGGTAAAACATCCGTTGTAGAACCTACATTACGAAGAGTAACAGTTGCACCAGCAGGGATTTTTAAGATACATGAGCCTACTAGTTGCTGGTTAAGATTTTGAGGCCCTGCTTGAATTGAATTACCATAGATAGAGTTTGGTTGTGGTACACCATTGATTGTTATAGCGTAAGCAGCTCCCAACGAAGCCTGGGGATCTTGAGTCGTTGTAAATACTTGATAAATTACTTGATAGTGACCATACCGTTTAACATTAACTGACGATGTTCCTGGTGTATATGAAACATCATTTAGTATACCATTTTGATTAAATGTCACATCTTGACCAGTACTAATGACTTGTGTGTGATTACTATATACTTGTCCATAAGCAGGATTAAGAATATCTAGTAAATTAGATGGATTTAAAGAATTCTCTTGCATAATTTTTCACCTCCTGAAACATATATATGTGAAAATATATGTTTTGTTTGTACTTTTGATAGAGAAAAACGTTGGATTTGTATATTTTTAAATCTATTTATTTTTTTATATTGTAATATTTATATGAAACATAAGAAAGAGTCTAAAGATTACCTATAGATAATAGAAGGTTTAGTAAGGAGGGATTTGAGTACAAGATTTATTGAAGGAATAGGAAGTGTAATTATTGAGTGTGTATGATGTAGTTCGAATCTTATTTTTTAATATATATAAAACGCTGCTGGTGTTATCATATAATACAAAAACCTATCCTTAATACAAAGGGATAGGTTTTTAGCAAGGTCTCTATATAGAAGAAACAAGGGTAACGAGCAGAAATAATTAGAGAGGATAAACAAAAGTTATTTCATAGAACAGGAGCCATTGTTTCTTTTAGTACTTGAACAGAGTGATCGAATTTTAACTCTTCATCTTCACTTAATTCGACTTCTAAAATTTCACGAACGCCTTGGCGATTCAAGACGGCTGGCACACCGATATAAACATCGTTTTGTCCATATTGACCTTCAAGATATGCAGATACAGTTAATACGCTATTTTCATCATTTAAAATGGCTTTCGTTATGCGTAAAAGAGACATACCGATTCCATAGTATGTTGCACCTTTTCGCTCAATGATGTGGTAAGCCGCATCACGAACGTTTAAAAAGATTTCATCTAAATCTTTTTGGTTATGGTCATTATCTTTTTCAAGAATCGTTTGTAGTTTTTGAATGCCAATTGATACGTGGCTCCAAACTGGAAGTTCTGTATCACCATGTTCACCAATGATGTAAGCATGAATATTGTGAGATCCAATATTGAAATATTCTCCTAACATATAGCGGAAACGAGCAGAATCTAAAGTTGTACCAGAACCAATTACACGTTCTTTTGGTAATCCAGATTCTTTCCAAGTTACATAAGTTAAAATATCCACGGGATTTGTAGCAATTAAGAAGATACCATCAAATCCACTGTCCATAATACTACGAACAATTTGTTTAAAGATTTTAGCGTTTTTTTCAACTAAGTCTAAACGAGTTTCACCTGGTTTTTGTGGTAACCCAGCGGTAATGACAACAAGATCTGCATCTTTACAGTCTTCATAGTTACCTTTCCAAACTCTTGTTGGTGTTGGGGCAAAGGGAACTGCATGACTTAAGTCCATTGCTTCTCCTTCAGCCTTTGCTTCGTTCACATCAACGAGAACAAATTCTTCCGCAACTCCCTGGTTAATCATACAGTAAGCATAGCTACAACCTACTGCTCCAGTTCCTACTAATACGACACGATTAATACCTTTTTTCATTTGACAATTCCTCGCTATTTTAATGATTTTTTATATGTAAGAAAAACTAGTTCTTACTTTTACAGATTCCAACCTAGTTTATTACATTTTGTGAAAGATATTCAAGTATTTTGAAATACGTCTATTTATTGAGAGGAACTGTTTGTACCTTAGCAGAAATAGGGGAATCACACACTCAAAGCTTGCATAGAGGGTTCAATATAGAAGGATTATAAGGAGGGAGATGCAGCGATCTTTTAGCTAGGAAATCTATACTCTTGCGGAAGATTTCCGGTTCTTGAATTACCTTTTCTATGAAATGACCAGCCGGTCGCATGTATTTTACAGGAAACATATAATGTTAATCTAGAGTTAGAAGGTGTAGTTACTAGGGAATTGAGCGTGAATGATTGAATATATAGAGAGGCGAAGTAACATAGTGAGCACGTTTTGTTTACAAATAGCCGTTATTTTAATAAAATGATAAATAAAAATCGGAATAATTACGTTTTGTAAATTAGAAATACAGAAATGGATGGTTGGTAATATGAGTAAAGTAGAAATTCATATATTAGGTGGCTTTTTAGGTAGCGGGAAATCAACACTGTTACAAAATTTATTATTAGGGGAAAAAAAGAAAAATCGAAAAGTTGCCGTTTTAATGAATGAAATAGGAGAATACTCGGTAGATACAGATATTATAGGGAAAGAGAATGTGTTAAGAGAACTTTTAAAAGGGTGTATTTGTTGTACGTTGAAAGATGAACTTGAGATTCAGTTACATTCTTTATATCAACAAGAAAAACCAGATGTAATTTATATAGAAACAACAGGAGTTGCTCATCCAATTGAAGTATTAGATGCATGCTTGTCACCTATTTTAGCACCGTACTTTGATGTGAAGTCTATCGTTGTTGTATTAGATGCAATGAGATGGTTAAAGCGCGATACATTAAGTAAAAATATTCAACAACTTCTAAATGAACAAATCAAGTATGGAAGTCATATTCTTATTAATAAATCAGATTTATTAATAGATGAGGAGAAGAAAAAAGTTTTCGAAGAAATAGTAGTAATTAATAAATATGCGAAATTGTATGAAACACAATATTGTAATATATCTTTAGAGGATATAGAAGGTGCAGAGCTTAAAGGAAATGAAGAACATGAAACATTACATGTGAAGCAGCATTTACATATACAAACGATGACATATCAATTTACACAATCAATCGATCAAGATCAAATATATGAATGGCTTTCTAATTTACCTGAAGGAATTTATCGTGTAAAAGGATTTGTGAAATTTCATGGGGATAAATACCCGCACTTATTGCAATACTCATTTGGTGTACCAACTTTATTGGAACAGGATTTTGGATTTCCGACGAACCTTGTGATTATCGGGGAGGGGTTAGAGAAGGAGCGATTGGCAGAAGGATTAGGGAGATTAGAAAGCAATTTGTTTAATAGTTAATATACAGTACAGCAGCGTAGAGTAATTGATTCTACGCTGTTTTTATGTGTACATTTGTTCAAGGAATGGAATGTGGAGTCTGGCTAATTGTATGAATATGTACAAGTTTGTCAGGAGGTATTTGGAAATATTTAGAGAATGTAGAGGTACTTCGAGAAATTTCCATTGACTGTAGATTTTAGAACGGAAAAGTCATGATTACGGATGGTTTACTATGGCGTATTTGATTCGATCAGAAAGTAAAGTATGGGGAGGATCACGATGTCAACGAAAAAACGTAAGTGGCTAAAAATGGTGTTTACGGGATGTGTTCTTGGCTCATTGTTAGTAACAGTAGGGTGCTCAGGAAAGAAAGCAAGTACAGATGATGAGAAAACGATCAAGGTAGGTGTTCTTGCTTCGTTAACAGGTCCATTAGAATCGTATGGGAAACAAACAGTAACTGGATTTGAGTTGGGGCTTGATTATGCAACAAATGGTACAGGAACAGTGGAAGGAAAGAAAATTAAGTTTGTTGTAGAAGATACGGAAACGAAAGCAGATGTAGCAGTAAAAAAAGCTACGAAATTATTGGAAGAAGATAAAGTCGATTTTCTTGTTGGTTCTTCTAGTTCAAGTGATACATTAGCAGTGCTACCATTAGCGGAAGAGTATGAAAAAATAATGATTGTTGAACCTGCGGTTGCAGATAGTATTACGGGTAAGAACTGGAATAAATATATTTTTAGAACAGGAAGAAATTCATCACAAGATGCAATTGCTGGCGCGGCATCAATTGCTAAGAAAGATGTCAAGATTGCAACGTTCGCTCCAGATAATGCCTTCGGTCGTGAAGGAATTGCTGCATTTAAAGCTGGAGCACAGAAACTGGGCGCGAATATTGTAAACGAGCAATATGCTGATACGAATTCGACTGATTTTACTGCAAATATTCAAAATATCATTAGTTCAAAACCAGATTATTTATTTGTTGTTTGGGCTGGTGCGAACTCACCATGGAAGCAATTAAAGGATATGAATGTAGAAGAACAAGGTATTAAGATTTCAACGGGGGCACCAGATATACCGGCGTTAAAAACGATGGATGCGTTAGTCGGTATGCAAGGATTTTCAGTGTATTATCATACACTCCCGAAAAATAAAGTAAACGATTGGTTAGTAGAAGAACATAAGAAACGTTTCAATGGAACAGTTCCTGATTTATTTACCGCAGGAGGAATGTCAGCAGCGATTTCTATTGTTGAAGGTTTAAAGAAAACAAAAGGCGATACAGAAGTAGCTACACTTATTAAGAAAATGGAAGGAATGGAATTTGATACTCCAAAGGGAAAAATGAAATTTAGAGAGAAAGACCATCAAGCGTTGCAAACGCTTTATTCTATAACACTGCAAAAGCAAGATGGTACGGAGTATCCAGTCCCTGTTCTAGAACGTGAGCTAACAATGAAAGAAACCGAGCCACCAATTCAAATTAAATAGACTGAATATTTTTAAAATAAAGATGTAAAGAGAGGGAGAGCCTTCTCTTTACATCAACATCTCTTTTAATTTTATGGGGAGGGTATAGCGTGAAGAATTTGCTAGAGACTAGAAAGCTCTGTGTCTCATTTGGGGAACACCATGTGATTAAAGATGTGAATTTGGTAATACCAAAAGGAAAGCTTATTTCTATCATTGGGCCAAATGGAGCAGGGAAGACAACTCTATTTAATTTATTAAGTGGACAAATTTCTCCAACAAAAGGAGAAATTTATTTTAAGGGTTGTGACATTACAAAGTTATCGATACCAGAACGAACACGTCTTGGGATGGGGCGATCATTCCAACTTACTAATATATTTCCTGAATTAACAGTGATTGAAAACGTACGCTTAAGTGTGCAGTCATTTGTTCAAGATTATTATAGTTTTTTTCCAAATGTATCTCGATTGAAGCAGCAGATGGAAGAAGCGAGACGACTTTTGAAGACAGTACTGCTTCATGAAAAGGAAGAAGTAGTAGCGAAAGATTTGGCGCACGGAGAAAAACGAAAACTGGAATTAGCGATGCTATTAGCACTCAAGACTGATGTATTGTTACTTGATGAACCGACAGCTGGTATTTCTGTGGAGGAAGTCCCGGCTATTTTGCAAGTAATAGAGAATGTAAAGAAAAATCGTAACAATACAATTGTACTCATCGAACACAAAATGGATATGGTCTTGCATTTGTCAGATCACCTTGTCGTATTATTTCATGGAGAGTTATTAGCCGAAGGATTGCCGGAGGAGATTATGAAAGATGAGCGTGTACAAACGGCATATTTAGGGGGATTATACGGTGACACTATTAAAAGTAGATAATATAGAAACGTATTTGGATCAGTTTCATATTTTACAAGGTGTTTCCTTCTATGTTGAGGAAGGAACAATTACTGTATTGTTCGGAAGGAACGGGGCTGGAAAAACAACAACATTACGTTCTATTATGGGATTTCATCACATTTCTAATGGCGATATTTATTATTGTAATGAGAAAATTAGTGAGTTATCCACTCATTTGATTTCACGAAAAGGAATAGGTTATGTCCCAGAAAATCAAGGGATATTTCATGATTTAACGGTAGAAGAAACATTTTCTCTTGCTAAAGTGAAGAACGGGATAGAATATGCAGAAAAGGTAGAATGGATGCTCGATTTATTTCCAGATTTAAAACAATATTGGAATAAGAAAAGTGGGCTGTTGAGCGGAGGACAAAAGCAAATGTTGGCGATTTCAAGAGCATTTATTAATAGTGATGGATTACTATTAATCGATGAGCCAAGTAAAGGATTAGCGCCGATTATGATAGAAAAATTAATGTCGGCTATTTTGAAAATGAAAGAGAAAACAACTGTTTTACTTGTAGAACAAAATTTTATGATGGCAAGCCAAATCGGTGATTATTTTTACATTATGGATAATGGGAAGATTGTTCATAACGGTCCGATGCATGAACTGAAAGAAGATAAGGAAACATGTCATAAATATTTAGGGATTTCTTAACATTGATACGGAGGAGGTATAGAACGTGGATGTGTTAGTAAATTTGTTTGTAAATGGTGTTTCGACAGGGATGCTTATTTTCTTATTAGCATCTGGGCTTTCGCTTATTTTTGGTTTAATGAGTGTCCTTAATTTTGCTCACGGTGGATTGTTTGCATGGGGGGCTTTTACGGGAGTATGGCTCTTTAATATGACGGGGAGTTATGTACTTGCATTAATAGGTGCAATTTTGATGGGAATGTTTCTCGGTTTCATTTTAGAAAGGTTTCTCATTCGTCCTGTGTATGGAAATCATGTTCGGCAGCTTCTCGTTACACTCGGTGGAATGCTTGTACTTAGTGAATGTATAAAAGTATTTTGGGGGCCGAATCCAATTAGTGCTAAATTGCCAACGTGGTTACAAGGAAGCTTTACATTTGATGGGATTATCTTAATTAAGTATCGCTTATTTGTTATTATCGTTGGAGTCGTGATTTATATTGGCTTAATGTTGTTATTACGTAAAACAAAAATAGGTCTTATGATTCGTGCAGGTGTAATGGATAAAGAGATGGTGCAAGCTCTTGGTATTAACGTAAAGGCTATATTCTCTTTTGTCTTTTTATTAGGAGCTGGAATGGCAGCGTTAGGAGGATTTCTTCTTGCACCGTACTCAGGCGTTATTTTTGCTGAAATGGGTATGCAGTATGCAATTTTAGCTTTTATTGTTGTCATTATTGGAGGATTAGGCAGCGTGCAAGGTTCGGCGCTTGCATCTTTAATTGTTGGGCTGGCTGGAGCGTTTACGGCATATTATATACCTGATTTATCACTCGCAATCAATATGTTAATGCTATTGTTTTTCTTAATAGTCAAGCCAACGGGACTTGTTGGTGAAAAGGGGTGAAATGGTGAACAACACATTGAATCGGGCTGGGATATATTTTGGTATAGCTGCATTGATTTGTTTAAGTGTATTCCCTTTCGTGAATGATTCGCGGAGCTTACTCATTTTGTTCACGCAAATTTTCATCTTTGCTATATTTGCAATGAGCTTTGATCTTCTTCTTGGATATACAGGGATTGTTTCATTCGGTCATTGTATGTTTTTGGGAATAGGGGCCTATTGTGTGGCAATCTTATTTGATCGATACGAAGTTTCCGTAATCAGTTTTTTCATTGGCGTTGCGATAGCAATTGTATTATCAGCGATAATTAGCTATATAATTGGCTTACTCTCTTTACGGTTAAAAAGCCATTTTTATGCAATGTTAACTTTGGCTATCTCTCAACTATTCTTTGTTCTCGCTGAAAAATGGCGAGCTGTTACACATGGCGGAGATGGATTTACATTCGGGGTACCTGATATGTTTCGTGACCGCTTTACATTTTACTATATTACACTCGTATGTCTACTTGTAATTTTTTTATTGCTTCGCCTATTTACTCAATCTTCTATTGGAAAAGTATTGAAAGCAATTTCGCAAAATGAACAACGGGTAGAAGCACTTGGATATAAGGTTCTTCACTATAAAATTATTGCAAGTATAGTTGCAGGAGTAGTAGCAGCGATTAGCGGTGGTTTATTTGTTATCACATTACGCTTTATAAATACAACTGTCTTTTCAATTGAAATGACTTTGAATGCTTTATTAATGACAATGATAGGAGGAGTGGGTACGTTAATTGGAGCGATTGCTGGCGCAGGGATTATTGAATCTCTAAAATATTATTTATCGGAACTGGGGGCGCAATATCCAATCTTTGAACGATGGACGATTTTCCTTGGGTTACTATATATTATTGTATTATTAGGTTTTCCGACAGGATTGGTTGGAACGGTTAAAAAAATAAGAACTATAACAAAAAAGAAGAGGGAAGAGAAAAGTAAGGAAGTTGAACATAGTGCATGAAACACTGCCTCAAAGTACGTCTGATCGAGTTCGTGTATATGAAGTTTTTGCTATGATTGATTTCATTTCAAATGGTCGTGCTGAAATAGTAGTTGGACATGGTTCACGTATAGGGGGATAGAGCTTACTTAGTTACGGTGTAAATACTTTTGAAGAATTATTTGAAGAGAAAATGCTCTACCAATATGAATTATATGGGCAATAACGATTTATGGCACAAATTGATTTTGGTGGTGTGCCATTTGATAGGAGTGTAAAAAAATATTGAATTGATTGCGACTGAAATTATGCCAGCCATTAAAAAGTACACAACAAAATAAGTCAGAAGAAACACTGAGAATGTAGTCCATTCTCGGTGTTTTTATTTTTTTAATTGAAAAGTTCTCCTTAAGTGAAGTGAAGGTAAAAGTAGTTCAATATATTTTTGACTTTTAGAAAATGACCAAAATGTGAATTTTTATATAAAAAGGGGAGGGATTTTTCTATTTGCAAATAGTAATATTACGAGTTTGAATTTTCGAAATATAGTTTCCTCTTGACAAAATGTAAGAGGATTTTCGGCTAGAGCTCAGGGGCATTTTTTAGAGGGAAAGTCGAGTGCATGAAGAAAAAATCGACTTTTTCAATGCTGCAAAAGTAAGTGTCATATTATAAAAATACGTTTTTATAATATGAGAAACCATTTCAAAAAAGTGACAAACGACATATTTCAGACAAAATCCTGTCAAGAATACGTCAAAAATCATCCGAATTTATTATGTAAGTATATTATACAATTCGATTAACGAACAAAACACTGTGGAAATAGTGAAAAAGATAAGTCTCATAAAAACAGAGCTTTAGTTTCGTTCGAAAAAAGACTGGAAATTTCTATTTTCTAACAATACATAAGAGGTACTATCTTTTCGTATTTCCAATAGATTGAGCTGTAGTATTCATTATTCCAATCATTGTGACTCAATCTATGTTCAAATATAAAAATTCAAGAAGGAAGTGATTGTGATATGGATATGCTCGAATTGGCAAGAATTCAATTTGCATCCACGACGATTTTTCATTACTTTTTCGTTCCGTTGTCTATTGGCTTGGCGTTTATTATCGCATTAATGCAAACAATGTATGTGGTTAAGGGACAAGAAATCTATAAGAAGATGACAAAGTTTTGGGCTCAGTTATTCCTCGTTAACTTTGCAGTAGGAGTAGTAACAGGTATTTTACAAGAATTTCAGTTTGGTATGAACTGGTCAACTTATTCACGTTTTGTTGGTGATGTATTTGGACCATCACTTGCGATTGAAGGGCTTTTAGCCTTTTTTATGGAATCTACATTCCTTGGGCTGTGGGTATTCGGCTGGGATAAGTTACCGAAAAAAATTCACCTTCTATGTATTTGGCTTTTATCACTTGGAACAATGTTATCAGCATTTTGGATTTTAACGGCAAGTGCTTTTATGCATTCTCCGGTAGGGTATGAACTGGTAGAGGGACGCGCGCAGATGAATGATTTTTTGGCGATTATCCAAAATCCACAATTATGGGTACAGTTCCCGCATACGATTACAGCAGCAATGGCAACAGGTGCATTCTTTATTGCTGGTGTTAGCGCATGGAAAATTTCAAGAAAACAAGAGACGGAGATGTTTAAAAAGTCTTTCCGAGTTTCAATTACTGTTGGAACAATTGCAACAGCGCTTGTATTATTTTTTGGCCATGCGCAAGCACAACATTTAATTAAATCACAGCCAATGAAAATGGCAGCAGCAGAAGCATTATGGAATACAAGTGAGGATCCTGCACCGTTTACAGTTGTGGCAGATATTAATCCGGAAACAAAATCGAACTCGTTTGAGATCCAAATTCCATATATGTTAAGTCTATTGTCTTACGATAAATTTAGTGGTCAAGTGGAAGGAATGAACCAACTTCAAAAGCAATACGAAGAAAAATATGGACCTGGAGATTATATTCCGCCAGTACGAACGATGTTTTGGAGCTTTAGAGCGATGGTAATGAGCGGGACTTTTATGTTGCTTCTAGGAGCTTATGGATGGTTTTTATCAAGAAAAGATCGCTTAACTGAAAAGTCTTGGTATTTAAAGATGATGGTATATGCGATTGCACTTCCGTTTATCGGTAATACAGTAGGGTGGATTATGACGGAAATGGGACGCCAGCCTTGGGTTGTCTTTGGCGTTATGAAAACAGAAGATGCAGTGTCTCCGAATGTTACATTTGGAGAAGTATTATTCTCGCTTATTTCATTCACATCACTGTATTTAATTTTAGGAGGAATTTGTGTTTACTTATTCGTTCGTATCATTAAAGGGTATGCGAATAAGAAGGCTAAAAAGGATTATCAAAGCCATGATCCGTTTGATAAGGAGGAAGACTATGTTGTCTCTTAATGAGTTGTGGTTTTTAATTATCTCGACCTTATTTATTGGCTTCTTCGTACTTGAAGGTTTCGATTTCGGAGTAGGGACAGTTTCAAGGTTTTTAGGGAAAAATGATTTGGAGAAACGAATATATTTAAATACAATTGGACCGTTTTGGCACGCGAATGAAGTATGGCTTGTTTGTGCTGGTGGCGCTATGTTTGCAGCATTTCCACATTGGTATGCGACACTATTTAGTGGTTTCTATATTCCTTTTGTATTTATACTTCTCGCTTTAATTATAAGAGGAGTCGCTTTTAAATTCCGAGGTAAAATAGAAAATCATAAATGGAAAGGTATATGGGATTGGGGAATATTAATTGGAAGTGTATTACCACCTCTAATTTTTGGGATTACAATTTCAAACTTTATGGTTGGTGTACCAATTGATGAAAATAAAAATGTCGTAGGCGGGTTCATGCAATTACTTCATCCATTTGCGTTACTTGGCGGAGTAATGTTCCTTCTTTTATGTATTGTTCATGGGTTGCACTTTATTACTTTACGTACAACAGGTAAATTACGAGAACGTGCACGTATTGTTGCGATAAAAATTGCTCCTGCTTCATTAATAACACTTCTTCTTTTTGCAGGTGTAGGATTATGGAAAACGGACATTTTTACTATCCATGGCACAGAGTGGATTATGGTTCCAATTGGAGCTTTTGTAGCGTTATTTGCCTCTACTTTATTAAATAAAAGAAGAAGAGATGGTTGGGCTTTCTTTATGACAAGTTTAACAATCATTTTATTAAGTGCAAGTGTGTTTATCGGTATGTTCCCACGTGTCATGATTAGCACATTAGGAGCAGTAAATGATTTAACGATTTATAATGCTGCATCAGGGGATTATGCATTAAAACTCATGAGTTATTTTTCTATTACTATTTTACCGTTTGTTATAGGAAGTCAAATATGGAGTTTTTATGTGTTTAAGCAACCTGTTAAGTCAAACAATGATTTGGAGTACTAATGAAAAGAAAAAGAGGACTTCCGTCGTATCCTGGTAGCCGGTTTTTATATGTAGTGTTGAGTTTTATTAGTATTTTAGAAGCTTGTAGTATTATTGCACAAACAGTATTTTTAGCACGTGCCATTACATGTTTATTTCAAGGAGAAACAGTACAAGCTGTGCTGAATGATATTTTATATTTTGGAATTTCATTTGCTGTACGTCAAATATTAGTTCGTACTTCACAACTCTTTGTCGAACGTTTTGCTGAAAAAACAGGATTAGCATTACGTAAACGATTAATAGAGGCGTATTTCACATTAGGACCAAGATTTGTTCAAACAAGTGGAACGGGTCATCTGGTGACCTTATCGATTGAAGGGATAGAAAAGTTTAAAACTTATATTGAATTAACAATCCCTCGAATGATTAGAAGTTGTATCGTTCCAGCGCTCCTTGTTATATATATTTTTACACTTGATGTGGAATCTGCAGTGATTTTGGTTGTAACCATCCCGATTGTTATTGTTTTTATGATTCTTTTAGGATTAGCAGCGCAGAAAATGGCTGATAATCAATATGATACGTATCGCGTATTATCAAATCATTTTGTAGATACATTAAAAGGGTTAGAAACATTGAAGTATTTAGGGAGAAGTAAACAACATGAAGGTAAGATTGAAAAAGTAAGTAAAAAATATAGAAAAGCAACGATTCGTACTTTGCGAGTTGCTTTTCTTTCTTCTTTTGCTCTCGATTTTTTTACAAGTTTATCGATTGCCTTTGTCGCAGTAGGTCTTGGAATTCGTTTAGTAGACGGATCTATCACGCTATTACCTGCTCTTACTATTTTAATTTTAGCTCCGGAGTACTTTTTGCCAATTCGCCAAGTCGGGGCAAATTATCATGCGACGTTAGATGGACAAATTGCGATGGAGCAAATTGAAGAGATTTTGCAAAAGCAAAAAAATATATCAGTCCAAGTAGTTGATACAAATGTTAAATGGGATTCATTTAGTAGTATGGAATTAAAACGTGTAACAGTTTGCAATGATGAACATGCAAAAGCAATGTTACAAGATGTTCACTTTTCATGGAAAGGTAACGGAGCAATTGGGATAATTGGTGAAAGCGGGGCTGGCAAATCAACATTCATCGATGTGTTAGCAGGTTTTCTCCGACCTACGCATGGCAACATTGTGATAAATGGAATGGAAATAGACTCATGTAAGCGGGAAGATTGGTTACAAAACATTGCGTACATTCCGCAACAACCATATATTTTTCCGATTTCACTAGGAGATAACATTCGTTTTTATGAACCAGAGGCGACTGATGAGGAAGTAGATAGTGTGATAGATGAAGTAGACCTTCGCTCGCTAGTTCAATCTTTACCAAGCGGAATACATGAAAGAATTGGAGAAGGAGGACGGATGCTAAGCGGGGGGCAGGAACAACGTATTGCAATGGCACGTGCTCTTTTAAGTAAAAAACCAATTATTTTATTAGATGAACCGACAGCCCACCTTGATATTGAAACAGAATTTGAAATAAAACAAGCGATGCTTCGGTTATTCAAAGGAAAGTTAGTTTTTCTGGCAACACATCGGCTTCATTGGATGAAACAAATGGACCATATTCTTGTATTAGAAAAAGGTAGTGTTGTAGAAAGAGGGACTTATGAAGAGATTTTTGTACTGAAGGGAGGAGAAAGAAATGAATAACTGGATTGGGCCATATATAAAACAAAATAAGGGGAGAATGCTCTTGACGATTATTCTCGGTATTCTTGGAGTAAGCTCAGGTGCGATGCTTCTATTTATTTCAGGTTATTTAATTTCTAAATCTTCTCTCAGACCAGAAAATATAATGGCTGTGTATGTCCCGATTGTTGCAACACGAGCATTTAGTATAGGGCAAGCTGTTTTTCATTATATGGAACGATTGGTTGGCCACGATGTGGTTCTCCGTATATTGGAAAATTTACGTACAAAGTTATATAGAATTGTAGAACCGCAAGCTTTATTTTTGCGTTCGCACTATCAGACAGGAGACGTTTTAGGGATATTATCTGAGGATATTGAACACCTTCAAAATTTATACTTGCGTACAATCTTTCCTAGTATATTGGGATTAGTTATATATAGTATATTTGTTATAGTTCTTGGAACGTTTGACTGGATATTTGCACTTACTGCTGGGAGTATGTTAGCTGTTATTATTTTTCTCATCCCAATGTTATCGTTATTTTTAATGAGGAAGCACCATACTACATTGAAGCAAGGTAAAAATCGCTTATACCAGCAATTAACGGATGCTGTATTTGGATTATCTGATTGGCAAGCAAGTGGGCGAACAGCTGAATTTGTAAAGGAATATTCAGAGCATAATACTTCGTTGCTAAAAATCGAGAAGAAGATGAAACGTTGGCAACATATTCGAGATGGGCTTATCCACTTAACGGTAGGGATCGTTGTGATTTCTATGATTATATGGGCTGGAAAGCAGGCGGAAAGTGAACAAATTGCTCCAACGATTATTGCAGCGTTTGTATTAATGACATTGTCAGTGACAAATGCATTAATACCTATCTCAGATGCAGTTGATCGGATTCCATCGTATATAGATTCTATAAGTCGACTGAATCGTATTGAAAATGACATCGATTTGCCCAGCGAAGATCAGGATGAATTTGCATATGGAGAGAAAGAATTTACTATACCAAAAAAAGTGGGAATTCAATTAGAAAATGTTACGTATAAGTATCCGCAAAGTAACGAACTTGTATTGAAAGATATATCAATTACCATTCCAGCAGGAAAAAAGATAGCCATATTAGGGAAAAGTGGGACAGGAAAATCTACGCTATTAAAGTTATTAACAGGAGCGATCTATCCGCTAGATGGTCAAATATTGGTTGACGGGGAAAAAGCACATACTAATTTTTTATCGAATTATATTTCTGTGTTAAATCAAAAACCACATTTGTTTGATACAACAATAGGGAATAACGTACGTATTGGGCGACCAGAAGCAGACGATCAACATATTTGGTCCGTTTTAGAACAAGCGCAAATTGCTGCGCATATTTCATCTCTTCCAGATGGATTTCAAACAAAAATGCATGAAATGGGTAAGCGATTTTCTGGGGGAGAACGACAAAGAATAGCCTTCGCGCGAACACTTATACAAGAAGCGCCTATTATTATACTGGATGAACCGACTATTGGCCTAGACCCTAAAACAGAATCCGCTTTATTAGAAACGATGTTTACAGCAACAAAAGACAAAACGGTCATTTGGGTCACACACCATCTTATAGGGATTGAGCATGTAGATGAAATCATCTTTCTTGAAGATGGTCAAATTAAGATGCAAGGTAGTCACAAGAAACTTCTTGTAGAAAATGAGAAATATCGTAGACTTTATGAGATGGATAAAGGGATGTAAGAAGATTGTTATAAAGAGAACAAATTTTTGATGTGCCTCGTATATTCCTTGAAAGTAAGCTGCTTAGAGAAGTTTTATTTTTATGGTGAATGTAGCATTATGACTAGCTGTGTTTAGAATGCATAAATCAAAGGCAATACTGAAACCATATTAGAGTTGTACCTGAAAGGCAGTGATTGTATGTTTGAGGAAGAGGGAATCGTTTTAATTATGGAGCCTATTGATGAAAGGAATGTTAGGAAATTTATTTTGACGATACCAAAGGCGGTGTATGAAGAAAAAGAAATCTCATTAAATTATGGGGCTTCCATAGGCGAGGGATATACGAATATTATTGATGAAATCATTGGAATACATATAGAATCAGAATTTGTAACGGTTGTAGGATATGTAAAACCTTAGTTGTATGGAAGAAGAATAAAAAGGGACTGAAAGGTTTTAATCGAATACATAGGATATAACGTTTTAAAAGTTAATAATAACAAGGTTTTGTATGAATGTAGGGAGGTAAAGAAGTGATGATAAAAAAAGCTATGCTATTCTTGTTTATAATGGTAATTGGTTTAACTGGATGCTCTATGATTGAAGAGGGAAAGAATACAGTGGATTATGCTCAAAAGGCGACAGACTATGTTAATGAAGTGAGTACATTTGCCAATGAAGCACCGCAATTAGTAGAAAAAGCAATTAACGATAGTGCTGCTCGCAAAGAATTAGAGACTAAACTTAACGAAATTCAAAAGGATATTCCAGCTTTTAATGAATTAACACCTCCGGATGTAGCAAAGGATATTCATCAGCAAATTGTTGGATATAATGAAAAGTTAAATACATTAATTGATACAACGGTAAACAAGATAGAAGAAGGGAAAATGGATGTAGAACAATTCAAAAACTCGGAACTGATGCAGACAGTTCAACAAGTTCAAGATTTAAAAGACAAGATTCAAAACTTAGGTCAGTAAATATAGAAAGTAAAAAAGTTCGTTGTGTATAACGGACTTTTTTTACTTGGTTTGACCTTGACGATGTAAAGGCATTGTTGTTATGGTTAAATTTGAAATGATAATAGGTAGAGTAAAAGGAGTTTTAATGATGAAAAGGTTAGGACGAGGAAGTGTAGTAATACTCTTTGCTATTATTTTAGGTACATGTTGGTTCTTTTTTCAGGGGAATATTCTAGAAAAGAGTGCCAAAGCAAAAGGGAAAATGGCAATAGATAGTCCGCCTTTACAAGTAGCAGAGTTACCAAAGATGGGGCTATCTGAAAAGGAGATTCCTCAAAAGTATGTACCAGTAGTTGAAGCGAGAGCAGCGATGATTCTTGATGCAAGTGATGGACAAGTTATGTATAAAAATAATGCGGAAGAGTTGCTGGCTCCTGCGAGTATGTCAAAGATGATGACAGCATATATTCTTTTAGAAAATGTCCATCAAGGAAAAGTTCATTGGGAAGATCAGGTGAACATAAGCGCTAAATCAGCACAAACAGAAGGTGCTGGAATTCCGGTACAACCAGGAGATGTGTTGACGGTTAAAGACTTATATCATGCGTTAATGATTAAATCAGCTAACAATGCTGCAGTTGCTTTAGCAGAGCATATAGCGAAGACGGAGCAAGATTTCACTCAACTTATGAATCAAACAGCGAAGCAACTAGAATTATCAGAAGTAGCCAAGTTTGCAAATGCTTCTGGATTGCAAGAAGCTGATGGAAGTGAAACAAAGCTGACTGTAGCTGATGTAGCGAAATTAGCATATCATCTTGTAAAAGATTATCCAGAGATATTAGATGTCACACATTTACCTCAAAGTCAGTTAGCCTTTAAAAGTACAATTGTTACAAGTACAAATGAAATGTTGAATTCGGCTAACCAAGAACTTTATATGGAAGAAATGGATGGATTGAAAACGGGTTTCACTGATAGTGCAGGCTATTGTTTTACAGGGACTGCAAAACAAGGTGATAAGCGAATCATAACAGTGGTTATGGGTACGAAGAGTAACATGAAACGTTTTACAGAAACAAATAAACTTATGTCTTATGGCTTCCAGATTGTTAAGTAAGTGAAACAGCTTGTTTGAAACTCGCATTGAGTAGAAAATGAGCTGTTTTTCATTTTATCGGGAATATAAAAAGTATCACTAACACAAACTGAAAAAGTATGAAGGTGATAGATTGAATTTATTTTTGTTTGTTGATAGGATGAAGTAGGAGACTTATTATTAATAAGTTGGAGGCGGAATATATCGTAATACATATGAGTAAGCCTCAAAATGACAATTGGAGGGAATTAGTATGGCAAAAGATTTTTATTCAGCAATTGAAGACAGAAGATCAATTTATGCAATTAGCAAAGAGCAAGTTGTTTCTGATGAGAAAATTCAAGAAGTAGTAAATCATGCCGTAAAGTACACACCTTCATCTTTTAATTCTCAGAGTGCAAGGGTTGTTGTTTTATTAGGGGAACAACATGATAAACTATGGGATATTACGAAAGAAACATTACGAAAAATTGTACCTGAAAATAATTTTGCACCGACTGAAGAAAAAATGAATGCATTTAGAAGTGGTTATGGCACAGTTTTGTACTTTGAAGATAGTAAAGTAGTAGAAGATCTTCAAGAAAAGTTTGCCTTATATAAAGATAATTTCCCAACTTGGTCTCAGCAATCATCGGGAATGTTGCAATTTACAATTTGGACCGCGTTAGAAATTGAGGGATTTGGTGCAACACTTCAACACTATAATCCGTTAATTGATGACGATGTAAAAAAAGAGTGGAATATTCCTGCAACTTGGAAGTTAATCGCTCAAATGCCATTTGGTAAACCAGTTGCACCAGCAGGAGAAAAAGAATTTCAACCGTTAGAAACGCGTGTTAAATTTTATAAATAAAATACGAAAAAGATTGCCTGTAATAGGTAATCTTTTTTATTTACACGGGACAGATAGTGAAATGCATCAAACACCTAGGGAATGCGGTTAATAGCGATTCTCCTAGGTGTCTGTGCGGATAAATGTATGGGGAAATAACTATAGTTTATATGGGTTCTGATGATTTAAATCATTCTCTTGATTTTTAATCGTCATTTTTAATTCGGATTTTTTTGTTTCGATGGTTGGGAATGTTCTAAACGTTACCAAGGATAGTGTACGAACGAATGTATAGTAAAAAGTAATATAGTGTTTCGAAGTATTATCAATGATTTGCTCCATGGATAATGATGCCCCTCCTAATTATTTGAAGTATATTGGTTATTTTAACACTGAAAGGATAAAGATTCCAAATTATTAAGTCTTTAATTAAAAAGACCGAAATAATCTAAAATATTTTTGCTATGGAAAAGAAATGATATATGGCCATGCAATCGAACAAAAAGGAAACGCTTTTTATACAGATGATCCCGTGCACGTATATTTATCATTTTAATCGAGAAGACCCTTTCCTCTAAACGAAGTGAAGGTAGGGGTAGTTCAATAGAGAACTATATATGGCATAATATATTAGTTAATCGTTTAGTAAAAGAAAGTGAGAAAAACATGGATTCGTGGATTGGTCCGCAACGTAATAAATTCTTTTTTGTATAAATATAAATTTTTAAACACTATATAGTTGATAAATGTCGAAATTTTTGTCATGATAAGAAGGTGACTCATGAAAAGAACTATTTTGTAAGACTAGTAGAGAAATTCATTGTTTATTTAGATATCATGGTGTTATTTGTCTAGTAAGTAAAGAATGGGTACGATTCTTTTTTGTAATAGAAAACAGTAAATATTTTATTACAAAAACGCTGTATATGTATTTGGAATTCACATGAAGTTCACATGAAGTTCACATTGATAATTTAAAATGTTTACGTGTAAAAAAGAAAGCCCTTGTATAAAAATGGAATTTAATATGAATTCATTTCCAATGTTTTGGTGAGATATTAAAATTATTTTTTTAAAGAGGGTAGTAGGGAAAGGGAGTTAATACAACTTATGAAAAAAGTACTAGCAGGTTTAGCGGCAGCATCTGTAGCTGGTGTGGCAGTTCCTGGTATGGATACCGCTCACGCACAAGTTTCAGCTGATGCACTAAAAGAGATCAATGGACAAACTGAAACGCAAACACAAACACAAACTGAAACACAAACAACAGTAACTGAAACACAAACTGGAACTTCTGAATTAAAATACACAGTAACAGCTGACGTATTGAATGTACGTACAGGTGCTGGTACAGGAAATGATATCGTTTCTAAAGTAACAGAAGGTCAAGTGTTACAAGTAGTTGGTGAAGAAAACGGCTGGTTTAAAGTAAATGTAAACGGTACAACTGGCTATGTAAGCAGTGATTTCGTAACAACTGGTGCGAAAACAGGAACTACTGTTCAACAAGGAAAAGGTGATTATACAGTAAATGTTTCTTCACTTAATGTACGTACAGGTCCTAGTGCTTCGCATACAGTTTTAGGTACTGTAAGCAAAGGACAAACTGTACAAGTTGTCGGTGAAGTGCAAGACTGGTTTAAAATTAACCACAACGGCGAAACTGGTTATGTAAGTAAAGACTTTGTAACAAAAGGCGGTACAACAAATGTAAGTACACAAACGGAAAAGCAAAACAACAATGATATGACAGTTCGCAAAGATGGCTCATATGTTGTTGATACAGGAGCTTTACGTGTACGTACAGGCCCAGCTACATACAATGCAGTAATTGGTGGCGTAGTAAAAGGCCAAACATTAGACGTGATTGGTGGAGAAAATGGTTGGTATAAAATTAACCACCAAGGAAAAACAGGTTATGTAAGTGCAGACCTTGTTAAGTTTGTAAAAGGCGGAACAGGTAATGTAACGACACCTTCTCGTCCAACTACAGGCGGTGAGCAAGGAAATGCACAAGTAGAAAAACCACAAACAGAAAAACCGACGACGCCATCTGCTAATGGCTCATCAATTACATCAATTGCACGATCATTAAATGGTTCACCATATAAATGGGCAGGTACAACACCTGCTGGTTTTGACTGCAGTGGTTTCATTTACTATGTATTAAAACAAGCTGGTGATTCTGGTTCCCGTAAAACAGTTGCTGGTTACTGGAGCAGCAAGCAACATACTAGCAATCCGCAACCAGGTGATTTAGTATACTTTAGCAACACTACTGGTGCTGGTGGTATGACTCATATGGGTGTTTACTTAGGAAACGGTCAGTTCATCAGTGCAGAAACTGAAAAAACTGGTGTAAGAATTAGCTCAGTTAATAACCCTTACTGGAGTCAACATCTAGCAGGTTACACAAAAGCATAATAAGAGAATTTAATTCTTCAATATGATAGGAAAAAGCTTTCTAGGAAACTAGAAAGCTTTTTCTATTTTAGATGTCTTTATGTGTCTAGTAAAAAAGTATCGTACAAATTATGGAAATGGTTAGGGCGGAATAAATTTGCTGCATGTCCCGCTAATGGAATCTCTTTATATAAAACGTTCGGAAGAATAGATTTTAAATCAAATAGACAAGATTTATAGAGATGATCATGTTCGCCCATAACCCATAAAATGGGGTGTGAGAGTTCTTTCAATTTAGATTTCAAATCAAATTCGAGACGGTGTCTAAGTGATTCTACAATAATGGATGAATGTAATTGTAATCCAAAACGATAATAAATATTTTTTGAAATAGCTGCAAAAGGGTTAGCTTTTAGTATGCCACCTGGAAAAATAGTATTCGCATATTGAGAGAGCCAAGTTGAATATTCGTCCCCACGTTTCTCCCAAAATTTTTGGAATACGTTATATAAAACAGATGGATTATTATAATGACCACCGATATGACAAAGACTTAATACTTTCTCAGGATATGTGTGAGCAAATATAGTAGCAATATAGCAACCATAACTTAGAGCGCAAATGTGGGCCTCTTGAATCCCCTCTTTTTCATAAAGATCTGACAATTGTTGTACTAATTTGTCTAAAGAAAAATCTATTGCTTGTCCTTTATCTTCACCATGACCTAATAAATCATACGTTATAATATTGTAAGAGGGAGAAAATCGTTTATATTCTTTTTTAAAAGCACGGCGATTTCCGACTAATCCATGAATGAATATAATGGTCTTTTTTTCAGAAAGATTGTTTGCTTGCACGGTATACCCCTTTCGATCAATGAAGATTAGAGAGATGTGTATGCTATGAAAATATATATTTTCATAGTTATATATGAATAAGTATTCTATAGTTCTTAAACTATAGAATGGGAATTGTATATATAAATCCATTTTGATTTTTCGACACATAACCCGCTGGTATGAAGAACAAAAAGTGAACTACACTCATTTTTTCTCTTTGTTTTCACTTGGCACGGGGATAGGAAGAGGGGCTGACCGCTTCTATGCATGGCCGGATGCTCTCTCCCTCCTAAAAAGAATGGTTTTATGTCATTTTTTCAATTTGTATTTATATATTAAGTACCAGGTAATAATATCAGATATTTATAGTTGTTGTAAAGATAAGAGTTTTTGTGTTTTATTACCAAATCAATAAATAAATCATTTAATTGTTTACATTCAGTTTACATTCATATCGTATTCTAATTGTAGAAATAGCAGTTTCGTTTGAAATAAGGAGATGAACAGGAATGGAAATACAAAATAACGAGAAGACAAAAGGAAGTTGGCGGAAGTTTTTACGCCTCATACAAGATACAAATCCTCCGAGAGGTATTCTTATTTTTGCATTAGTAATGAGTTTGTTCTCAACAGGAGCAAGTTTGTTTATTCCGATGCTTACGAAAGGGTTAGTTGATAATTTTTCGATTTCCTCAATCAGTACAATGCAAATTGTTGGCTTAGTTGCATTCTTTGTTGTTCAAACAATTGCAGCAGGGTTATCGATTTATTTCCTTAATTATATTGGGCAAAAAATTGTAGCTGGAATTAGAGAACGACTATGGAAAAAGGTTTTGATTTTACCGGTGTCTTACTATGATCAAAACAGAACAGGTGACACAATTAGTCGTATGACAAATGATACGGGTGTTGTAAGAACGTTAATTTCAGAGCATCTGTCTAACTTATTAACAGGTGGTATTTCTATTGTCGGATCGTTGATTGTATTATTTGTTTTAGATTGGAAAATGACGGTCTTACTATTAACTGTTATTCCGTTATCTGTATTGATTTTAGTACCACTTGGAAGAATGATGTATAAAATTTCTAAAACATTACAAGATGAGACAGCTTCTTTTACGAGTGTGTTAAATCAAGTATTATCAGAAATTCGTTTAGTGAAATCTTCAAACACGGAATCAAGAGAGTATGAAAATGGTAATAAAGGAATTCAAAAGTTATTACAATTTGGGCTTAAGGAAGGGAAAGTTCAAGCATTAATTACGCCAATTATGTCATTTGTTTTAATGGCGTTGCTTGTTATTATTGTAGGATACGGTGGCATGCGTGTTTCTAGTGGAGCATTAACAACTGGAGAGCTTGTAGCGTTCATTTTATATTTAGTACAAATTGTTATGCCGATGAGTCAACTGTCTATGTTCTTTACACAGTTCCAAAAAGCAATTGGTGCAACGGAACGTATTAATACTATTCTAGAGTATGAAGTTGAAAACCATACTAAAGGTGTTCTTGTAATGAGTGCAAAGCAACCAATTATAATTGAAAATGTAGATTTTGAGTATAACGAAGAAGAAAAGGTACTACAAAATATTCACTTTACGATTGAATCAGGAAAAGTGACTGCGATTGTAGGTCCAAGTGGTAGTGGGAAAACGACACTGTTTTCCTTATTAGAACGTTTTTATGAACCAACGAGTGGTGTTATAAAGTTAGGAGAAGACCCAATCTCAATATACTCCTTACAATCGTGGCGACGTCAAATTGGATATGTATCACAAGATAGTCCGTTAATTGATGGGACAATCCGAGATAATATTTGCTACGGAGTTGAAGGAGATGTAAGTGACGAGGACATAGAACGAGTAGCAGCGATGGCTTATGTTGATGTATTTATTCATGATTTACCGAAAGGATATGATACGGAGGTCGGCGAACGTGGTGTGAAACTATCAGGGGGACAAAGGCAAAGAATTGCGATTGCTCGTGCTTTAATCCGAAATCCGCAAATTTTAATGTTAGATGAAGCGACTTCAAGTCTTGATAGTAAATCGGAATCTGTTGTTCAAAAAGCATTAAATAATTTAATGAAAGGTAGAACAACTTTAGTGATTGCACATCGACTTTCTACAGTTGTAGATGCGGACAAAATTATTTTTATTGAAAAGGGGAAACTTACGGGAAGTGGTTCTCATGATGAATTGTTACGTTCTCATAATATGTACCGAGAATTTGCAATGCAGCAATTGAAAATTAAAGAAGGAGCACGATAAAACGATTGTAGTATTGGATTTTGAAGCAGTGGGGACATTTTTTACTTCACTGCTTATTCATGATTATAAATGGTATGACAAAAGAGGAGAGGTGATGATTTGATGCCGAGAATTTTAGTAGTAGATGATGATCCACACATTAGAGAACTAGTTTCTGTGTTCTTGGAACGAGAAGGTTTTCAAACTTATGAGGCAATTGATGGGGTAGATGCTCTTCGTAAAATAGAAGAGGTGAAAATGGATATGGTCATACTGGATGTCATGATGCCGAATATGGATGGGTGGGAACTATGCTATGAGTTAAGAAGGCATTACGATATTCCGCTCCTCATGCTTACGGCAAAAGGAGAAACTTCACAAAAGGTAAAGGGATTTCAATTAGGAACAGATGATTATCTTGTAAAACCCTTTGATCCATTAGAATTAGTTGTAAGAGTAAAGGCATTATTGAAACGATATCAAATTACAGTATCGCAATCTATTCAAGTCGGAAATGTATTATTAAATCGTAAAGCATTTGAGGTGACGATTGGGGAACAAACATTAACACTACCTTTAAAAGAATTTGAGTTGTTGTTTACAGTAGGATCTAAAGCAGGCAGAACGTGTTCAAGAGAGCAATTGATTGAAGCTGTATGGGGCTATGATTTTGAGGGGAATGAACGTACATTAGATGTTCATATTAATCGTCTACGTGAAAAGTTCCAAGAAGAACAATCTGGTTTTATAATTAAAACAATTCGTGGGTTAGGTTATCGATTAGAGGTAAGTAGATGAGCAGACGAAAGCTTTGGAAGGTAATAGGCAGTATTGTAGGCGTACTTCTTTCTCTCATTATACTTTGGACAATTGCTTTTTTCGTATCATCATATATGTTACAAGTTCTTAAAATCGAAGTGGCTCCTTTTTTTAGCTTTTTAATTAGTAATATTTTAAGCTTTTTATTTGCGATTTTAGCTAGTATGACAATTGGACTTTTAATGAGACCAAAGCGCGAAGCAATGATGTGGTCAATTATTGAGCCGATACAAAAAATTACAAAAGGTGATTTCTCTGTCAAAATAAGAAATGAAGAACAGTATGATGGAGAAATTGGTGTTCTTGTAAAAAGTATTAACGATATGGCGAATGAATTAAGTGAGATGGAGAGAATGAGACAAGAATTTGTATCGAATGTCTCTCATGAAATTCAATCTCCTTTAACATCTATTAAGGGGTTTGCACGTGCTTTGCAAGACGATCAACTACCCGATGAAAAGAGAAAACATTATCTTACAATTATTGAAACTGAAACAACAAGGTTATCTAAGCTTAGTCATAATTTGCTCAAATTAACATTGTTAGAATCTGAAGAGTATGTACCAGAGCGAGTAACGTATCGATTAGATCAACAATTAAAACAAATTGTGCTAAATTGTGAACCATTATGGAATGAGAAGGAAATTGAATTGGAATTATCTTTAGAAAAAATCCACATCACTGCAGATGAGGAAAGTATGAGTCAAGTGTGGATCAACTTACTTCATAATAGTATCAAATTTACACCTGGTGGCGGAGCAATTACAATTCAATTAAAACAAAATGGCGAACGAGCTGAAGTTCATATTTGTGATACAGGAATAGGAATTTCAGAAGAACAAAAACAACATATTTTCGAACGTTTTTACAAAGCAGATTCATCACGTAATCGAGCACATGGAGGTAGCGGTTTAGGGCTAGCGATTGTGAAGAAAGTGATTGATCTTCATAAAGGAGAGATACAAGTAGAGAGTGTGTTTGGAGAGGGAACTGAATGTATTGTTTCGATTCCTGATAGTAAGCACATTGTTTGAGAATAGAGGAGTGAGGGACAGAGAAAATGTTTTTCACGCTTAGTAGGAGCTACAAATATATAAATACAGATTGAAAAAATGACAGAAAACCATTCTTTTTAGGAGGGAGAGAGCATCCGGCCATGCATAGAAGCGGTCAGCCCCTCTTCCTGCCCCATGCCAAGTGAAAACAAAGAGAGAAAATGAGTGTAGTTCACTTTTTGTTCTTCCTAGCAGCGGGTTATGTGTCGAAAAACCAAAATGGATTTATATATAAGTTACCTGCAAGTAACCTACGCACATCAAAGTGCATAATTGCTTTTAGAACTAGATACATATAAACTTTATAATAGGAAAAGCAATTTAGAATGATTGAGGAGTGTTCCATTTGGCAGAGTTATTACAAGGGAAGAATGCGTTAATTACAGGAGCAGGGCGAGGAATTGGTCGTGCGGTAGCGATTGCCTTAGCAAAAGAAGGGGTAAACGTTGGTCTTTTAGCACGTTCTGAAGAAAACTTAAAAGCTGTTGCGAAAGAAGTAGAAGCAGAAGGTGTAAAAGCTGTTATTGCTACTGCTGATGTGTCTTCATATGAAGAAGTTACGACTGCTATTGAAACATTAAAAAATGGTTTAGGATCTATTGATATTTTAATTAATAATGCTGGTATTTCTAAGTTTGGTAAATTTTTAGAATTAGATGTTGCTGATTGGGAAAAAATTATCCAAGTAAACTTAATGGGTGTATATTATGCAACTCGTGCAGCATTACCGAGCATGATTGAACAACAGTCTGGTGATATTATTAATATTTCATCAACAGCCGGACAAAAGGGGGCACCAGTAACAAGTGCATATAGTGCTTCAAAATTTGGTGTTCTTGGTTTAACAGAATCGTTAGCGATGGAAGTACGTAAACACAACATTCGTGTAACGGCTTTAACACCGAGTACAGTTGCGACGGATATGGCAGTAGACTTAGGATTAACAGATGGTAATCCAGATAAAGTTATGCAAGCAGAAGATATTGCAGAGTTTATCGTAGCGCAGCTCAAATTAAATAAACGTACATTTATTAAATCTGCTGGACTTTGGTCTACTAATCCGTAAAAAGTAAAAAAGATTTGGCCCTAGGCCAAATCTTTTTTTGTTTATTTTTTAAATCTGAATTTTTTGTTTATAATGAGGTTGAAGGAGTCTCTTACATAATCGGAAGGGAATGGTAGTGACATGAATCATATTGATAAATGGAAGGTTGTCGATGATTATATTACAGACTTGCTTGTACCAACTGATCCTATTTTGAAAGAGGTACTTCAAGCGAATGCGAAAGCTGATCTACCAGCACATGATGTTTCGATAGCGCAAGGGAAGTTTTTACAATTGTTAGTGCGAATTCATGGAGCACAGAATATTTTAGAGATTGGAACTTTAGGGGGATATAGTACAATCTGGCTTGCAAGAGCATTACCAGCAGGTGGTCGTCTTATTACGCTTGAAGCAAATGAAAAGCACGCTGAAGTTGCTCGTGCTAACATTGGAAGAGCTAAATTGGATGATGTGGTTCATGTGCGAACAGGAATGGCAATAGATTTATTACAACAAATAGCTAATGAAAATGATGAACCATTTGATTTTATTTTTATTGATGCAGATAAACAAAATAATCCAGCGTATTTTGAGTGGGCACTTAAACTTTCAAAGCCTGGTAGTTTAATTATAGGAGATAATGTAGTACGTGAAGGGGAAGTGATTGATACTTCTAGTGATGACCCGCGTGTGCAGGGGATACGTCGTTTTTATGAGCTAATCGCTAATGAACCACGCGTTACTGCCACAGCAATTCAAACGGTAGGGAGTAAGGGATATGATGGATTTGTAATTGCGCTTGTAACAGAGTGACAAGTTATTTAAATCATGTGAAGTCTTTACCCAAAGATAGTCAAAAAATTTATTAAGTGTTTGAAATAGAAAGAAATGGGGTCGTTCCAAAGGTGGGACGATCTTATTTCTGTATGCGAATAGGAACCTTTCTAACAAAATTCGAATGAACGGCATATAAAATGTAAAGGAGGTTTTTATCATGTACTATGTTTATCCACCAGAAATGTTTAGTCCTTTTCAGTGGATCCCAGAACGCAATGTCCCTTTTTATACTCCGCATTCTTATATACCGTATTCAAATCCCTCGTATTATCAAATTTATCCTAGTTTGATTCATAATGTATCAAATGTTGGATTAGATAACGAAGTACAAAGTGGG
The DNA here is from genome assembly GCF_054570475.1 of Bacillus sp. C1. NCBI lineage: Bacteria > Bacillati > Bacillota > Bacilli > Caryophanales > Bacillaceae > Bacillus > Bacillus sp. C1. The sequence continues at coordinate 156,095 of NZ_JBTMZT010000003.1, read as the reverse complement.
GAAGAGGTTCGAGGCTCTTGGACACCATTTTCATGGGTTGAAAAATATGCTTATGCGTTTTCAGGTCCATATAAGAAAGCTGAGGTTGCTCTTACATTTGATGATGGGCCAGACCTAGTATTTACCCCACAAATATTAGATAAGTTAAAAAGTTATGGTGTGAAAGGTACTTTTTTTCTTCTAGGTGAAAATGCAGAAAGGTATCCTAATGTAGTAAAGCGAATTGCGAATGAGGGACATATTATTGGAAATCATACTTACAATCATCCTAATTTAGCTAAAGTGAGTGATGAAGAATACCAGGCCCAAATTGTAAAAACAGAAGAGATATTGAAAAAAATGGTGGGATATGCACCAAAGTTTATACGTCCACCTTATGGTGAAATACGCGAAAAACAGCTGGGATGGGCGACAACACAAAATTTTATGATTGTGCAGTGGAGTGTAGATACAGTTGATTGGAAAGGTGTAAGTGCAGAGAAAATTACAAATACTGTATTAGGAAATGCGTTTCCGGGAAGTGTTATATTACAACATTCGACACCGGGAGGGAACTTGCAAGGATCTGTAGACTCATTAGATCGAATTATTCCTGAACTGAAAGCGAAAGGATCACGATTTGTGACGCTTCCTAGTATGTTTCAAACGTCGAAACAGAGAAAGTAAATATAACACAATAAGGGATAGTGTTAATCATTCGTCTATTTATACGGGCGGAGAACAAATTAAAAGAACTGGAGAAATAATGAACATCGCTTATAAATCTTGTTATTAAAAACGCTGACTCCCATGTTATTTAAGCTGGGAGTCAATCGGGATTTAGAAATTATTGTTATGTACTATGTTTCGTCCTTTTTCCACAATAAATTCATAGTATGCAAGTTCATATGGATAGACATCTTCAAATGTTATGGAAATAGGTGTAGCGTTTTTGTGTAAAACTGGAATTCCTGTTGCGGATGTGATTTCTCTTTTTAAAAGCTGTAAAAAAGATGTCGCGTTTATTTTCATTACGTCTTCAACTTCATCACCTGGTGCGAACGGAAGTGATTTTGAAACAGCGTGAAAATACATATGACACATTTCACGGTCAATGAAGTGCGGGATTTCATAATTGATTTTAAAAATGCCTTTATATTCTAAATCAGTAGCTTGAAAGGATAGGCCTAATTCTTCTTCTATTTCACGAAGACCGCCTATTCCTATATTTTCACCATGCATAATATGTCCAGCAGATGTAATATCCCATTTTCCTGGGAAATCTTTCTTGGTTTTAGCTCGTAGCTGGAAATATAGAAAGATATCTTCATTATCTTTTTCTACAAACCAGCAATGGAATGTTTCGTGCCAATTCCCATCACGATGTACGTCATCTCGTAGTTTTTTTCCAATTTTGTTTCCTGTTGTATCAAATATCGTTAACCATTCTGTCATTTATATTCCCCTTTCTGTATAGTTTAGTATACAATAATTATATGTAATTTTGGGAAAATAAAGAAAAAAGGGTGTGTATGGAATGGAACTAGGGGAAACAAAAATAAATTCTTTCATTTCAACAGAAGAAGAATTACGCCTTATTTTAGGGTATCCAAGTGAGCGTGCGGTGAAGAAAGTGATTCCATCTCTTGATCATCATTGTCGTGATTTTCTATCTAAATCTCCGTTTCTTGTAATGTCTACTTCAGATAAGTTTGGCCATTGTGATGCTTCGCCAAGAGGAGATGCGCCTGGATTTGTACATGTTTTAAATGAAAATCAAATTGTCATTCCGGAAAGACCGGGTAATCGCCGAGTGGATTCGATTCTTAATATTTTATCGAATCCAAAGGTGGGGCTTATCTTTTTAATTCCGGGGCTTGGAGAATCATTACGAATCAATGGACGTGCAGCTATCACAAAAGATGAAGCGATTTTAGAGAAAATGCAGGTGAATGGTCGTAGTCCACTTCTAGGGATCGTTGTGGAGATAGAAGAATGTTATATCCATTGTGCAAAAGCATTTATAAGGTCTAAGTTGTGGAATCCAGATTCGTGGTTAGAAAAAGAAGCATTACCATCAGCGGCAAGAATACTTGTTGATCATGCTAAAGTGAATGCAAATGAAGAAGAAGTTGCACGTTCTTTAGAGGAAAGTTATACGAAAAGGTTGTATTGAAAATTTGCATAGTATGTCGTTTGATAAAGTATATAAGAATAATTAATATAAAGATGTTGGTAAGAAAACTTCTTTAAAGATGATCAGTATACTTTGGATGGTAGGATTTTTATAGATTCCTTTATCGGTAGAATTATTATTTTAAGATATAAAATAAAACAAGAATCATATTATGTAGTAAAGGATATATGAATAGTGAAATTTATGTTTTTTCAAAAATGGGCTTGATTTTTCGAATTATCGTAATTATAATAATTTAACAAATAGACATGAACGAAAAGTAATGATAAGGACACGAGATTATTTTTACGGTTTACAGAGAGGGAGGCCAAAGGCTGCGAGCTTCCTAACACGGAAAATAATCTTACCACCTTTGAACTTCAGTAGTGAACGAGTAATCTAGTAATTATTGACGGAATCAGCCGTTATCTGAACTTGAGCAATCCAAAACGAATATATATTTGGATTGGAACAAGGGTGGAACCACGAAAACACATTCGTCCCTTTTTTAGGGGGATGAGTGTGTTTTTTTATGTATAATAAATATTGAAAATTTTTAAAAATGAAATTTTTATTGCTTTTTAGCGGTATGTACGTATAATAAATTAACAAATAGAATCGAACGAAAAGTAATGATAAGGACATGAGATTATTTTTACGGTTTACAGAGAGGGAGGCCAAAGGCTGCGAGCTTCCTAACACGGAAAATGATCTTACCACCTTTGAACTTCGGTAGTGAACGAGTAATCTAGTAATTATCGACGGTCCCAGCCGTTATCTGAACTTGAGCAATCCAAAACGAGTGTATATTTGGATTGGAACAAGGGTGGAACCACGAAAACACATTCGTCCCTTTTTTAGGGATGAGTGTGTTTTTTTTATAAAACATTACTAAATTGAAAGGAGGTGCAGTTGGAGTGAAACAATTGACCCGAACGAGAACCACCATTGACTGCGCAAATAGGAAGAAGATAATGATCAAGTATTTTGAAAAATAGGGGGAGATTTAAAAATGAGAAATGTAGTACACGTTGGAGTATTAGGACTTGGAACAGTAGGAAGCGGTGTTATTCATATTTTGGAAGATCACAAGGAGAAAATTAGTCTTGATACAGGATATGAAGTAAAGGTAAAAGCAGTGGCAGTACGTGATGTGAAAAAAGAACGTGATGTTTCAATTGATGGAATTAAGATAATAAATGATGCAAATGAAATTTTAGAAGATCCTAATATTAATATCGTAGTAGAAGTGATAGGAGGAATTCAAGAAGCGAGGCAGGCGATTGTAAAAGCATTACGTAATAAAAAACATGTCGTAACTGCAAACAAAGATTTAATGGCTGTATATGGTAATGAATTATTAAAATTAGCGAATGAAAATGGCTGTCAGTTGTATTATGAAGCAAGTGTAGCTGGAGGCATCCCGATTTTAAGAGGACTAGTAGACGGATTAGCTTCTGATCATATTGAAAAAATGATGGGAATTGTAAATGGCACAACAAATTATATATTAACAAAGATGAGTCAAAATGGTTGGTCATATGAACAAGCACTGCAAGAAGCACAAAGGTTAGGCTTTGCAGAATCAGATCCGTCAGCAGATGTAGATGGACTAGATGCTGCGCGAAAGGTGGCTATTCTTGCAAACTTAGGTTTTTCAATAAATGTTTCTTTGGATGATGTACATGTTCGAGGTATTCGAAATGTGGAAAAAGAAGATTTGGAAATGGCTAAAAAGCTAGGTTTTACTATGAAGCTGGTAGGGAAAGCGGAGAAACAAGGTTCAGCTATTCACTTAAGTGTAGCGCCTACTCTATTACCGAGTCATCATCCGCTATCTAATGTGAACAACGAATTTAATGCTGTATATGTACACGGTCATGCAGTAGGTGAGGTTATGTTTTATGGGCCGGGAGCTGGAAAACTACCAACAGGATCTGCTGTAGTGAGCGATATCATTTCAATCGTTAAAAATATGAATCAAGTAGTAAAAAGTAAAGATGTGCGAAAAGAGCTAGTGCCATATACAGTAAAACAGGACGAGGAAGTTATTTCGAAATATTTTTTACGTATTTTATTGAAGGATGAACCAGGAATGTTTCGAAAAATAACAGAATGTTTTGTTAATGGGTTAATTAGTTTAGAAGAGATTATTCAATTGCCATTGAATCAAAAACTTGCCGAAATTGTGATTGTGACGCATCAAACTTCAAAATATCAGTTTGAAAAAGTTTTAGCATCAATAGAGAATGTGGCGAATGAAATAAAGAGTTATTACGCTATTGAGGAGGAGAAACAATATGTATAAAGGATTATTAAAACAATATGCTTCTTATTTACCAGTGAATGATCATACGCCAGATGTAAGCTTGATGGAAGGAAATACACCACTTATTCCACTTCTGAATATTTCTAAAGAATTAGGGATTCATTTATATGGAAAATATGAAGGCGCTAATCCAACGGGATCTTTTAAAGATAGAGGAATGGTGATGGCAGTTGCGAAGGCGAAGGAAGAAGGCTCGCAGGCAATCATTTGTGCGTCCACAGGTAATACATCAGCAGCGGCAGCGGCATACGCCGCTCGCCTTGGGATGAAGTGTATTATCGTTATACCAAAAGGGAAAATTGCTCATGGAAAGTTAGCACAAGCAATTGCATATGGAGCGGAGATTATTTCAATAGAAGGAAACTTTGATGATGCACTTCAAGCTGTACGTCAAATCGCGGCAGAAGAGGCGATTACATTAGTAAACTCGGTGAATCCGTATCGAATTGAAGGGCAAAAAACAGCTGCGTTTGAAATTTGTGATCAGTTGCAAAAAGCACCAGATGTTCTTGCTATTCCAGTTGGAAATGCAGGGAATATTACAGCATATTGGAAAGGTTTCTGTGAGTATGAAAAAGAGAAGGGATTTAAAAAGCCAAGAATTCATGGTTTTGAAGCTGAAGGAGCTGCTGCAATTGTTAAAGGGCGTGTCATTGATTCGCCAGAAACAATCGCAACGGCGATTCGCATTGGTAATCCAGCAAGCTGGTCTTCAGCTGTAGAAGCAGCGGAGCAATCAAATGGTGAAATTGATATGGTATCAGACGAAGAAATTTTAAATGCATATCAGTTATTAGCGAAAACAGAGGGAGTTTTTGCAGAACCAGGGTCAAATGCTTCTCTGGCAGGTGTAATCAAACATGTTCAAGCAGGAAAGATTCATAAAGGAGAGACTGTTGTTGTTGTATTAACAGGTAATGGTTTAAAAGACCCTGATATTGCAATTGCCTCTAACCATTTAGAGATTGCAAATGTTTCCAACGATATGGAACAAATGAAAGAACATATTAAAGGAGTGATCGTTTCGTGATTCCATTTAAAGTTCGTGTTCCAGCTAGTACGGCAAATGTAGGTCCTGGTTTTGATTCTGTTGGAATAGCACTATCATTGTATTTAGAAGTAGTTGTGAAAGAAAAGGCAAATCATTGGCATGTTGCACATTCATTTGCTTCTTCAATCCCGAATGATGAAAGAAATTTAATTGTAAGTACGGCACTTAAAGTATGTCCTTCTTTATCTCCACATATAATAGAAGCTACTAGTAATATTCCACTTGCGCGAGGATTAGGAAGTAGTGCATCAGCCATTGTAGCGGGAATAGAACTTGCAAATCAACTTGGGGAATTACATTTAACAACAGATGAAAAAATTCACCTCGCTACGAATTTTGAGGGGCACCCGGATAATGTAGCTGCTTCTATTTTAGGAGGTGCTGTTATTGGGGCGATGGATGGAGATCACGTGTCTGTTGTTAGAATAGAGAGTAAAGAATTAGGTGTAATCTCTCTTATTCCTGATGAAGAATTAAAGACAAATAAAAGTCGTTCTGTATTACCTGAGACATTTCACTTTCATGATGCAGTTCGTGCTAGCGCAGTCAGTAACGTATTAGTGGCAGCGTTATGTCAAAAGAAATGGGGAATTGTTGGTGAAATGATGGAAAGGGATCTGTTTCATGAACCGTATCGTTCACAGCTTGTGCCGCTTTTACCTTTGATTCGCGAGTATGCAAAAAGATTTGGAGCATATGGAACAGCACTTAGTGGCGCAGGACCTTCTGTTTTTATTTTAACTCCATATGAAAACCGTCAGGATATTGCTGAACAGTTAGGGAAAGTATTGCCGGCATTTAAGGTTTGTGAACTGGATATTGATCATAAAGGAGTAGTTGTAAAAAGGGAAGCAGATATTTGTGTAGACAAATTGTAACATGTGTAAGAGAATTTAGAATTTCTTGGAGCTGCCATTGTGTATGGCTGCAGATTGCTTGTGATTATAGATATCATATTAATAGATAGAAAAATGACTACAGCAAAAAGTGCTGTAGTCATTTTTTAGTTAAGGATTTGTTGCGCATGCAGTAGTAAGAATAGAGTTAGAAAGCAATTTCTGAAGCAGTAAATGTAATTGGTCCAGCTACTCCAGCGACTGCACTCGGAGTCTGTGGGCCCAATTGTGCAGTTAAGATATAGGTTACATTTGGTTCAGTAGCTGTAATTTTATCAACGAACTGTGCAACAATTTGTGAAACGTCATCTCCTTCAGGAGCATCAATCTCTACTATTGAGCGCCAAATAAGATTACTTTCAGCTATGCTATTTTTATAAATAGCAGTGACGATATCTGCTGTTCTAACGCTACCACTTGTAGTGTCATTATCGACATGATAGAGTGCATTCAACCATACAACATTCCCTTTTTCTACATTGTGTAATGTAACAGATGCAATTGGAAAAGGAGTCTGTGCATTTAGAGGAGAGATGATTGGAATATCATCTAAATTAGGATCAGCTATGGGACTTAAATTTTTATAATCAAAATCGACTAACTTTCCTTTTTTCTCATGTTTTTTAGACTTTGAACCAGTGTCTTCGCACTTTTTATCGTGTTTTTCTGAATGATGGCTATTGTTTTCAGAGTTATGACGACAATGTTTCTTTTTACTATAATCTGCCATTTGTTTGCTCTCCTTTTATTTTTAATATATTGTATTCATTGCTAGAAAGGGATGCTTGGACAAGTTAAAAAAATAGTATTGCATTGAGCGAAGAGTTAGGATTTGCCACATTCCTGTAACAAACCAACTGTATATTCAGTGGTGGAGGTGCAGAAAATGAAAAGAATGATGACAATATGTCTTCTTACAACAATGACAATTACGGCTTTGACGGGCTGTAATTGGAAACAAAAAAATGTTTCAAACGAATTCAAAGCAAAAAAAGTAATATATAAAGATTTTACGTATGAGGTGGATCCAGAAACGTTTGCTTTAACGGTTGAGCATGATGGAGTGAAAGAGCAAGCATCACAGCCTTTACCGAAAATGAAAGTATCAAAATTGAAAAAAGATGATACACATACATCGTGGGAATATCCAGATCAGAAGGTGAAAGTGAATTTAGAAAAGAAAAAAGATCATGTAAATATTGAGATTGAATCTACGGGTGCAGAAAGTTTTACTTGGCCTAAGGTACAAGCTGAAAATTATACACTTCCTTTATGGGAAGGGAAGTATATTCCGAGTAATGACGAGAATTGGAAGGGATTTTTAAAGGATGAAACGTATTCATTTGCTGAGTCATTTTCAATGCAATTTTTTGCATTAAATGGTTTGGAATATTCGATGGTATTTGTAGCAAACAATATATTTAATAATGAAGTGAAATTCCATTCTGAGCCGAAAATTGGATTTGATTTCACCCATGAATTTCCGAGTATTAACAAAAATAAATCGTACAGTTTTCAAATGTATGTGACTGATAATCATGCAGTAAATATTGCGAAATTATATAAACAGAATATTGTAGAGAAGGGTGAATTTAAAACATTACAAGAGAAAGCAAAACAAAATAAAGAAGTTGAAAAGTTATACGGGGCAGCGCATGTTTATTTTTGGAATCAAAATGTTTTAGCGCAAAGTAATATAGATTGGCCAAAATTCAGACAACAAATTGATAGTCCTATATTTGGATGGATAAAAGAATTAATTCAAAAATATAGCAAAGAGCCTGGCGAATTGAGTGTGTTTGATCAGATTAATAAGCAAGATTTTATTGATACGTATCAAAGAAATGTTGTTTTGCGTTATATAAACGAAGTGTTAGGAATGAGGGAGTTTTACAAAGAAGAAATATTTCCGAAAGTTGATGATGAGGCAAGTCGATTATTGAAAAAAGGTGTTGATCACTTAACTGAAACGGAATTGTATAGCTTAAATAAACATTTGTTGAAATCGACACTTGGTGATGCAGTTGAGGATGTTGAAAAATGGGGGAGTGGAGATGGAATAAATGTATTAAAAGAAATGAATGAAGCAGGTATTGATCGTGCATGGATTGGACTACCGAATTGGGAGCAAGGATTTATTCAACCAGAATTTGTGAAGCAAGCTGAGAAAATAGGATATTTAGTCGGTCCATATGATTCTTATCATTCGATTCACGAAAAAGGTGATAAAAATTGGAATACAGCTTCTTTTAAAGATCCTTCACTATTTGAAGATGCAACGGTTGCGAAAAAGAATGGTGAGAAAATACAAGGATTTTTAGGGAGAGGCCGTAAATTAAATCCGACATTATCTTTGCCTAGTGTGAAAGAACGTGTTAGTAGCATATTAAATAATGGTACCGCATTTAATTCATGGTTTATTGATTGTGATGCTACAGGGGAGATTTATGATGATTATTCTCCAAAACACATTACAACACAAGAACAAGATTTAAAAGCACGTTTAGAACGGATGAATTATATCGCGGAAGAAAAAGGTATGGTTGTTGGCTCTGAGGGTGGAAATGATTTTGCAAGTCAAGTGATTGCCTTTGCACATGGTATTGAAACACCTGTTATTAAATGGATTGATGAAGATATGAGAAAGAATAAGACAAGCCCATATTATGTTGGAGGTTACTGGTCACCAAATCAAAACGTTCCAGAAAAGTACGCAAAACAAGTACCAGTCAAGGAAGAATATAAGCAAGTATATTTAAATCCTGTGTATTCAATCCCCTTATATAAATTAGTGTACAACGACTCTGTAATTACAACTCATCATTGGGAATGGGGGAGCTTGAAGGTGAAAGATGAAGTCGGAAACCGTATGTTATATGAACTACTATATAACGTTCCACCTTTATATCACTTAGATGAAGTAGAATGGAAGAAGCATAAAAATGAAATTACGCATCATTTAAAAACATGGGGGACATTTCATAAAAAAGCAGTAACAGAAGAGATGACGAATTTTGCATATCTTTCAAAAGATAGACTTGTGCAAACAGCTTCCTATGGAAAGGATATAAAAGTAATTGTAAATTTCTCTAATCAAGATGTGAAAATAGAAGATACAAAAGTATCAGCAAAGTCAGCTGTTATTTTTGACGAAGGCAAGAAAATAATTTATAAACCCGCAGTGCATGTAAAGTAAAAAATACATGTAGAACCATTCCGCTAGTTATGTAATGAAAGTTCTAACTAGCGGTCTTTTTGCGGGAGTATTGAAAATAGAATTGTAAATTTTTTCGAAATAACATGTAACGTCTTGTTAAAATACAACACACGAGTATAATGTGAAATGAAATATATATTGATTTTACTTCTTTACAATGAAACCTTACAAAAATGTAAGGTGAATGCAATGAAATTCAATATGAAGATTGATAAACATAGAGTATACTAAGAAAAGAGAAAGAGAGGAGAATGGACATGAGTTCTGAATTAGAACAAAATACAAGAAGTAAAAAGAAACGTTCTAAAAGAAAATCTGTGAAATGGCTTGTTTTGATCCCATTTTTACTGCTCATTTTTGGAGGGGTAGGATATGGTTCGTTTTTATATAATAAAGCAAAAGCGGTTGTAAGTGATGCGTATGCAAAAATTGATCAATCAACTAAACGGGATAAAGAGGTTGAACCGTTAAAAGACAATATTTCTGTTTTAATTATGGGTGTGGATGGAAGCGATATTCGAAAAGGACAATACGGGGAAGCTGTTCGTACCGATGCACTACTATTAGCGACAATTAATAAAGATGATAAATCAGTGAAATTAGTAAGTATTCCCCGTGATTCTCGCGTATATATTCCATCAAAAAAGAAGATGGATAAAATTACGCATGCCCATGTATTTGGTGGAGTTGAAAGTACAAGAGATACTGTAGAAAGATTTTTCAATGTTCCAGTTGACTATTATGTAAAATTTAACTTTGATTCGTTTGTGAAAATTGTAGATTCACTTGGTGGCATTGATGTGGATGTACCAGTTACATTTACCGAACAAGATAGTAAAGACCAAGCAGGTATGATTCACTTAGAAAAAGGTTATCAACATTTAAATGGAGAGCAAGCTCTAGCATTGGCAAGAACACGTAAAATTGATAGCGATGCGATGCGTGGTCAAAGACAGCAACTCGTTATCGAAGCGATTGCGAAAAAAGCAATGTCTGTGCAATCCATTAGTAAATTAGGCTCCCTTTTAGATGCAGTTGATAACAACATGAAAACAAACTTAACATTTGATGATATGCTGTCTATTACAAGAAATATGGCGGGAACTGACTTGCAGATGGAGAAAATGCAAGTAGAAGGTACGGATAAACGTATGGGTGGTATTTATTATTACATTCCAAATGAAAAAAATGTGCAAGAAATTTCTAAAAAGTTAAATGAACATCTAGGGGTTACGCCAAAAGCAGTACAAAACTAAAAAGGTTGGTGTCTGGCCAACCTTTTTAAATTTGTCGTACATGTATGATAGAGGAACAGTGTTGGGGTTGTCTAAAGTTTACATACACAATAGTATTTGTATATTGTTATTTAATGATTAAAGAGTATAATAATTAAGATGAAACTTCCTTTGTATATAGTTAATGTTCATTTTGAAAGAAATGGAATATATAGACTACTATGAACGGAAGATTTATATAAGATAAATAGAAGGAAAGGAATTTAATAGAATGGGAAACGTATTTAATGTAAAAAGTATTGTAGTTACAATAGTGGCTATTATTGCGATCGCAGTTGGGTATTTTATGTTTCAATCAATCACATCACCGGCTAAAGCAGTAGCAAATCAAGTAAATGAAGTACAACTTGCGAGCGAGCAAGCAAAAGTCGAGCTGAATAAAACCGCACCAATTCAATTTAATGGTCAAGTAAGAAAAATTGCTTATCTTACATTTGATGATGGTCCAGGAAAATATACTGCTGAACTTTTAAATGTATTGAAACAAAATGATGCGAAAGCAACATTTTTCTTAATTGGTGCCAATGTAAAACAGTTTTCAGATTTAGTAAAGCGTGAGAAAGCAGAAGGTCATTATGTAGGTATGCATAGTATGACACATGATTTCAAAAAACTGTATACAAACGGCGAGTATGTAAATGAAATGAAAGAAGATCAAGGATTAATTGCAAATATTATTGGAGAAGCACCGAAATTAACACGTCCTCCATATGGTTCCATGCCTGGTTTAAATGAAGCGCTTCGTAATAAAGTTGTAGAAGGTGGTTTGAAAGTTTGGGATTGGACGATTGATTCTTTAGATTGGAAATATAATAAACTCCCAGTTGATGTTGCCTCGGCAAAAATTGTCGAAAATGTACTTGCAGGTGCAAAGAATCCAAAAGAAGTTATCTTAATGCATGATATTCATCCGCAATCTGTTGCAGCAGTACCAGCAATTATAAAAGGGTTAAAAGAAAAGGGTTATGAGTTTGAAGCGTATCATGAGGGAGAACATTTTCCGTTAAATTTCTGGCATGATAAACGTATGTAACATAGGAGGAAAAGAAGTTGGTTTACAGAAAAATAGCACTAGTTGGAGCACTATCGGTAGGATTATTATCAGGTTGTTTTGGTGAAAAACCAGAAGAAAATTTATTTGTAGCATTTGAAAATGCAGCTAAACAAGAGAAGTCGTTGTTTGAAGATGCGAAAAAATTAGAGACGTTAGAAAAACAAGGACAAGAGTTATATGCTCAAATTATAACAGAAGGAAAAGAGCATAATGAGGCGGTTGCACAAAAATTAGACCAAGCAGTTTCAAATGTGAATGAGCGTGAAAAAGTATTAAAAAGTGAAAAGGATGCCTTAGAGAAAGCACAGAAAGAAACGAAATCAGTTCAAAGTAACGTAGAGAAAATTAAAGATAAAAAAATACAAAAACAAGCGAAAAAAGTAGAAGAAGCTTATAAAAATCGTTACGATGCTTTTCAAAAAATGAATGAAAGCTATGTGAAATCAATGGCGATTGAAAAAGAACTTTACGAAAAGTTAAAAGTAAAAGAAACAAAGTTAAAGGAAATCAGTGAGAAAGTGCAAGCGGGAAATAAATTGACCGAAGAAATGCAAAAGGAAAAAGAGAAATTTAATGCATATACAAAAGAGTATAATGAAGAGAAACTAGCATTTTATAAAGAAGCAGAAATAAAGATTAAGGACCAAAAATAACACACATTTTATTTTTATTTATAAGTAATACATACTTTTAAACAGTACTCATATATGGTTAATAAGCTGAAAAAACGTTTATTTTTATGTTTTTTCAGCTTTTTTATATGAAAAACAGACAAGACTGAGATTGAAGTTCTAAAAGACTTCTAGTGTAATATTTAAAGCGGGAATGATGTTCAAGAAAAGAACTGATGAACAATTATATAAGTAAGGAGATTGAAAAATGACATATGAATTTTTACTCAAATTAGGTTTGGCACTCTTTTTAGGTTTATTTATAGGAATTGACAGGCAATTAAAGAATAAACCACTTGGTGTGAAAACAAGTATGGTCATTTCTGTTGCAAGTTGTTTAATTACGATGGTTTCGATTGAATCTGTGAATGTCTATTCTTCACCAGGCCATACGAATATGGATCCGATGCGTTTAGCGGCACAAATTGTGAGTGGTGTCGGCTTTTTAGGCGCAGGAGTTATTTTAAGGAGGAATAATGACGTTATTTCAGGACTTACAACGGCATCGATGGTTTGGGCAGCATCTGCTTTAGGAATTGCAATTGGAGCAGGCTTTTATATACAAGCAACAGTGGCGATGATTTTAATTATATTAGCGATAAATGTATTGCCTCATCTTGTGAAAATAGCTGGTCCATATTCTTTAAGACAAAAAGATCTATCCATTAAAATCACTGTAAATGATCACCGAGAACTAGATGGTATTTTTAAACAAATTAGTAATTTGAATATGCAAGTAAAGCGTGTGAAAATTAAAGATATTGATAATAAATCCCAACAACTAGAGATGGTTATATTAGCATCTGAAGATTTGTATACGACTGAATTATATAGTTCGTTAAAGGAAATTGATCATATTGTTTCTGTTGAAGTTGAGAGTAGATAAAACAAGCCCCCAGTTATGCAATTGCAATTGGGGGCTTGTTTTTGTTACATGATAGAAAAGATATATAGAATATATTGTTGAAAAAGGGGTGATATGGAGCTTTTAAAATTTTGATATACTAAATGGACGGGGGATTCATTTCGTATATTAAGGTTAAGGGAGCGAATGGAGCGTGCAAATAGAGATTCGGAAAGCAAGAAAAGCAGATATTAAAGGAATCGTAAGAGTGCATGTTGATAGTTGGCGAACAACGTATAAGGGGATAGTATCTGACGACGTTTTAGACAATGTAACATATGCAGCTCGGGAAAAACAGCGGGAAATGATTTTTCAACAAGCAACAGCACAGCAATATACATATGTAGCAGAAAATGCGGATGGAACAATTATAGGATTCATTGACGGTGGTCCTGAAAGAACGGGAAAATATGATTGTGATGGAGAATTATACGCAATTTATCTTTTAGAAGAATACCAAAGATATAAAGTAGGACAGCGATTATTTCAAACACTTGTGTCAGAATTTATAAAAAATGACATTCGTTCCATATTAGTCTGGGTTATATCGAATAATCCTTCAACAGGCTTTTATGAAAAGTTTTCTCCGGAGCGAGTCGATACAAAGTTTTTAGAAAGGTTACATGTTCAAGAAACAGCATACCGATGGAGAGATATAGGGAAGCTTTCCTGTTTGATTAGAGAAAGGTGAACTAATAATTTTTTATGTAAACAAGATTGTGTTTTAAATGACAAGATTATCTTCATAAAGAAAGGTATTTACGACTATTTTATGATGAAATATAAGCTTTCGTTTTTGAAGTAAATATAATATAAGAGTGAATAGAAAAGAGTCTCTTTTTGCAAGACTCTTTTTTTCGTGAGTTCAAAGTATAAGTCATTTGTTGTAACCATAATTTACCATGTATTTTTTTTTGAAATCTATCCATTTTAATATGTAAAGGAGGTGAACGGAAATGGCTAGAAATCGTAATTCTAATCAGTTAGTATCTAATGGGGCACAAGCGGCTCTTGACCAAATGAAATATGAAATTGCACAAGAATTTGGTGTACAACTTGGTGCTGACACTTCTTCTCGTGCAAATGGTTCTGTTGGTGGTGAAATCACAAAACGTCTTGTAGCTATGGCAGAACAACAGCTTGGTGGCGGGTATACTCGTTAATGTACAGTAGTTATAAAGGAAAGGAAGAAGGCTTCCTTTCTTTTTTTTAGCCGAAAATAAATTTTCCATTTAATAGCATGGATATACTGTTGTAAGGATTGGAAAAATAGAAGTAATGCTATACTCTAATTTCTTTTGTTATATAAGTTAAAAAGCAGACAACATATAGTAGCCCTGATGGAATTCATCAGGGCTACTATATGGAAAGAAATACATGAAAGGTTTCGAAATCAACATGTTCAAAAAAGAAAACGGTTGTCTAATTGCACTTGCATCTGTTCCACTTGTTATGACATTAGGAAATTCTATGCTTATTCCGATTCTTCCCACACTTGAAAAAAAACTTGATATTTCTTCTTTCCAAGCATCAATGATTATTACAATATATTCCGTATTAGCAATTTTGTTAATTCCGATTGCTGGTTATTTATCCGACCGATGGGGGCGTAAGATGGTAATGGTTCCAAGTTTGTTACTTGCAGCTATTGGTGGTGCGATGACGGGGTGGGTGTCATGGAAAGTGGAAAATCCCTATGTATGGATTCTAATTGGGAGAGCGATTCAAGGAATAGGTGCTGCTGGAGCAATGCCTGTTGTAATCCCTTGTGTTGGCGATTTATATAAAGAGGAAGAGCAAGTAAGTATTGGATTAGGAATCATTGAAACATCAAACACATTTGGAAAAGTTCTTAGTCCAATATTAGGATCAGCTCTTGCGGCAATCGTATGGTTTTTACCATTTTGGGCAATCCCGGTTTTATGTGCGGTTGCTATTATTTTATTATTACTATTAGTAAAAGCAAAGAAACAAGCAAATGAGGCACCGCCTTTTAAAGAATTTATTCAATCAATCGGTTTAACCTTTCGAGAAAAGGGGAGATGGTTAGTAGCGATTTTTATATTAGGTGCTATCGTTATGCTTATATTATTCGGTATTCTTTTTTATTTATCTACGATATTAGAAGAGAAATACAACATTCATGGAATTTGGAAAGGGTGTATACTTGCGATTCCATTGCTTATATTATCTCTAAGTTCATACATGGCTGGGAAGAAGATTGGTGATAACCAAGCCGTTATGAAAAAATGTATATATATCGGATTTATATTAGCTGCAGCGTCTGTTATGCTCCCATTATTTTTAAAAGGCATTTACTTAGTCATGGTTTGTCTTGTTGTTATGGGGAGTGGAATCGGGATTGTTTTACCATGTTTAGATGCCCTTATTACACAAGGGATTGAAAAAGAGCAAAGAGGAACTGTTACTTCTTTTTATAGTTCAATGCGTTTTATTGGGGTAGCTGCAGGTCCACCTCTTTATTCTTTTTTTATGAAGGGATCAGATCATGAAGTTTTTTATTTAACAAGCATCTTTGCAATCGTTGGAGCAGTGGTTACAATCGTTTGGATTAAACCAGAGAAAGATCACGCTCTTTTGAAAAACAGCCGAAATTGATTTTGTGATTTTTCTTACTGTTCAATATTCATAATAACTAGAGTTTCATTGTATTTGCGCATATGGATGCGAGTCACATATTAAATGTTGTTAATATGTGACTCGCATTATTTTACTTGTTACATAATAAGTTGTTTTAGCATATAAAGAGCAACTCCCCAAATGATAACCCCTGAAATTTTATTTAGAATTGTAATTGTATTCCCTGATGGATCTATTTTTCCAAGCATCTGCCCTGTAAATGCTAAACCAATAAACCAAAGCCAAGAAATTGTAATTGTTGTGAAAGTAAAAGCCCATTTTTCGCCGCCTACATATTGAATAGAGTTTGTACCAATGACGCCAATTGTATCTAGAATTGCATGTGGATTCAATAAGGAAACAGACGTGGCAAAGAGAATTTGCTTTTTAATCGTCATCGTTTTTACTTCAATTGCTTCTTTTGTAGAATCACTTTTCCAAATTAGCCATCCCATATAAATGAGAAAGAAAAATCCAATTACATAAAGTGTTGTTGTTAACCATGAAAAGGTGAGAAGTATAAGTGATACACCTTGTACTGCAATCAAAATTAAAACTGTATCGCAGATTGATGCGGTTAAAATAACCGGTGTAGCTCGCCACATATTTGGCTGGCTAGCACCTTGATTAAAGACAAAGACATTTTGTACACCTAATGGAATAATGAGTCCAAGCGCAAGAACCATTCCGTGAAGGATTGCTTCAGTCATTTTATTTCCTCCCATATAAATTATTAAAATATGATAGTGTATATTTTATAAAAGAAAATTGAAATTGTATCCATCCATATGGTTGGGTAAGAAGCCAACCATAAATAAGTGGGGTGATAATATGGAACGATTTGACTGGAAGCCAAACGGATCTTCTTTAGTTCCTTTATACAAACAAATTGAGGAGTATATAAAAGAGAAGATTATAAATGGAGAATGGACGGTTGGTACAAAATTACCATCACAGCGAGATTTTGCGAAAATGTTTGAAGTGAATCGAAGTACGATTGTAATGGCTTTAGATGAATTAGCAGCGCAAGGATTAATTGAAGGAAAGGGGAGAAGAGGGACAATTGTGAGAAACGATACATGGAGTGTATCAACTTTGACTTCGCCTCCTAACTGGAATTCTTATGTAGAAACAGGAATCCATTATCCGAATCTCCCTACCATCCAAGAAATTAATCAAGCTGAATTTTATCAAAATATTATTCGACTAGGAACTGGTGAACTTTCACAAGAACTTTTACCTGAGAAGAAAATGAAGCAAATCATGAAGGAACTTTCCTATAAACAAATTCCTTTAGGATACGAAGAACCAAGAGGGGACTTGAAATTGAGGGAGCAAATAGCAAAGTATCTACAAAAATATGATATTGTTACATCACCAGCATCTATATTAATTGTTTCGGGAGCAATTCAAGCACTGCAGCTGATTTCGATGGGACTTCTGTGCAAAGGGTCGTCCATTTTACTTGAAAAACCATCATATTTATACTCTCTCAATGTGTTTCAGTCTGCAGGAATGCGTTTGTTTGGGATTCCAATGGATGAGTATGGGGTCCAGCCATCACTTATTTCAAAATACAAAAGACAGTTCAATGGTTCTATTTTATATACCATTCCGTCTTTTCATAATCCAACAAGTCTTGTGATGAATAAACAAAGAAGGCAAGAAGTTATGAAAGTATGTAATGAAATAGGATTACCTATAATTGAAGATGCCGTGTATCAAGATTTATGGCTTGATGCGCCCTCGCCACCACCATTGAAGGCATATGATACAAATGGGATCGTATTACATATTGGAAGTATGTCAAAAGTTATTAGTCCTGGTTTAAGAATTGGCTGGGTTGTTGGGCCAGAACCAGTTATTAAAAGATTGGCAGATATAAAGATGCAAATGGATTACGGCTCGAGTTCGTTATCACAACGAGCTGCTGCAGAATGGTTTGCCAGTGAGTTATATGAAAAACATATACAGCAAATACGCATTGATTTAAAAAAGCGGAGAGATTTTATGCTAGAAATGCTAGAGAAATACTGTAGAGATGTGGCAACTTGGCAAATGCCAGCTGGTGGTTTTTATATTTGGCTACAAATTAAACCAAACATTTCAATACGAGAATTATTTGAAAAAGCATTACAAGAAAAAATTCTACTCAACCCTGGAAATGTGTATGATAGAAATGCAAGTCAATATTTACGCCTTTCTTATTCATATGCCTCCATATATGATATAGAAAAAGGTGTTAAAACGATTGCGAGATTAATAAAGAATCTTGCAATGTAATCATCATATTTTTTAAAAGTAAAAAATGATAGTATAGATGTTAGTAACTGAAAAAGGGGAAAAACTATGAAACAATATGTTATTTGTCAAGTTATTGATGGAAATAAATATTTAGCTGCTTATGCAGAAACAAGACAAGAAGCAATTGAAAAAGCCGAGTTATTAGGATTAAGGACAGGCGAACGCTACGTTGTTGTTACTGCTGAAGAAGCGAAGGGATTACAGTATCCTTAATTGTTAAGTTACTAAAATATAAAAAAAGAGTGAATCCTAAGATTCGCTCTTTTTTATATTTGTATAAGATTAACTTCAAGTATCGATTCTTTGTTTTTAAGATAGCAATACAAATATTTCTGTATATTATGATATTATATTAAAGGCGGTAATAAGAATGCTGAATGAGCTTATAAGGATTATTTTAACTATAGAAAATATATAGGTGATAGAGGAGAGAATAAAATGAATGAAGTAAACATACGACCTAAAAAAAGGTCTAAGTATCGTATTATGTTAGGAACTTGGTATTACACTGCAAAAAGGAGTATTCAATGGCTAACAGATGGGAAAAGGTATGCTAAAACTTTTCGACAAGAAAAGTTACCTTGTACGGTTATACAGCACCGAACGATACTGCGTCGTAAACTTAAAGATGTAGATATGTGGTATCAGGAGAATAAAATTATTAATTTGAAAATCGCAATTAAACAGTTAAACGGTGTTGTAATTAAGCCGGGAGAAACATTTTCTTATTGGCGTTTAATAGGTAAGACTACAAAGAGAAAAGGGTATGTAGAAGGAATGGTGTTACATTATGGTACTTTTAAACCAGGAGTTGGAGGTGGGCTTTGTCAACTTTCCAATTTAGTATACTGGATGACATTACATACAACATTAACCATAACAGAGCGATATCGTCATAGCTATGATGTATTTCCTGATTCAAAGCGTACACAGCCGTTTGGAAGTGGTGCGACTTGCTCCTATAACTATCTTGATTTACAAATAAAAAATGAAACAGATCAAGCGTATCAACTTCATCTTTACGTGACAGACGAACATTTAGTAGGGGAATGGAGAACAGCCTATCCGCAGCTTTATCAATATGAAGTATATGAAAAAGAGCATGCGATTAAGCCAGCTTATTGGGGTAGCTATATCCGGCGTAATGTCATACATCGTAAGGTATTTAATCAACAAAAACAGTTTGTTGAGGATCAATATGTAACGGAAAATCACGCAATAATGATGTATGAGCCGCTTCTGGCTTATAGTAGTGGTAAAAGTGGGGAATAGTATTTTATGAATAAGCATAATAAAATGAAACTTTAATTTTACCTCTAACAACTTTACTTTCGTCCGTTTTTGAGTTGGCGGTATAATTGCTCACAAGTAGTGGGATACAACAGTTAGTTTATTTAGCATATTTCTTTTTTTGATTTAGTGGCCTTACAATATTCAAGTAAAAATAAATGAATACAACAAGATGTGCTTTTCTGTGGATTTTATAATCGATTCCCGTGTCTAAACCGATTAATATATGTTTTGAAATTCCAAGACTGTAAAAATTTTTCGGCAGCGCGAAAGCCAGACTGATAGAGCCATTCTTTTTCATCGGTAGTTAATTGGAATTTTGTACTTGTAATTGTTCCAGTTGGAATTGTAATGGTTCTTGCTTTTGATTCTTTATCTAGATGGCGTAAATCGTGTGCTTGCATCATCGTTTTGAATATGCCTTTAAACATAGAGAGGGGATCTTTATAAGGAAGCGGTTCAGCTTGTATTTCATCTTTTACAAAATGAAACCCAAAAGTTGGCCAACGGGGTATATGAGATGAGTCGAAAATCCAAATTGGATAATTACTGAGAAGTCCTCCATCTACTATATAGCACGGTTGTTTCCACTTTGGTGTTTTCCATTTTACTGGTTCGAAATAGAAAGGGATGGTGCTGCTCATTCTTACTGCTTTTGCGATAGAGAAATCTTGATTTGTAAATCCGTATTGTGGTAAATCATCGGGAAAAATGACCATCTTCCCATTACTAATATCTGATGCAATAATTTTTAAGTTTTGTGGATTAGCTAAATCACTAAAATTATGAATCCCTTTTTTGTGTAGTAAGCCTTCTAACCATTTTTCTAAAAAATCATTTGAATAAATTCCTAATTTAGTCCATGCATTTAATCCTTTCCCTACAAAAGGAATGTTATCAAGTAAAGTTTTTTTTATAAATTGATGATAATCAACCTTATTTATAATTTTTTTCAATTCTTCACAAGAGTAGCCTGCCGCCAAAAGGGCTGCAATAATAGCTCCAGCTGATGTTCCTGCTACGCGTTCCCATTCGTAACCATGTTTTTCCAATGAGCAAATTGCACCAACATGTGCAATTCCTCGGACGCCGCCACCTTCAAAGACACCATCGATTTTCATAGAGATAATTCCTTTCAAAGATTATAGATTTTATATAGCAAAAAAGCACGCGAATCACGTGCTTTTTTACAATAGTTTGTAAAGCTTACTTAGCAACCGACGAAGCCGCCCCAGCAGCTAGCTCCAATGATGATTAAAAGAATGAATAGAACAATTAATAAAGCGAAACCGCCGAAACCGCAACCACCGCCACCGCCGTAACCACAACCGTAACCACCATAACCCATGTGGAATGCCTCCTTATAATAAAAGTTAAAATAAAGAAAATTGAAATATGAGGGTCTGTTATAAGGAATGATGAAAGATCTTATTTGTAGGAACAATGTATACTATGCGAAGTTAAACTTGTTCGCGTCCTAAGAATGAGCCCATTTTTTTTGAATAGGTTATTTTGATTTTTCAGGATGAAAGAGATGTCATATTTATGCTATGATACGAATAAGTACATTTACGTAAGGAGAATTTATGGAAAATCAAATTGATTTACTAATTGATAAATATAATTTAACACATATAAAAAGTGAGCTATTAGCGACTATATTTCCATGTGTAAAAGTTATTCCAAGACAAGAAGAGTTGCTTCACATTGGCTGTTCAAAGATAGGGGGACTTCCTGATGTCCCATCTGTATTTGAATATCCAACTTATGAAGGAAAAGCTTTGGATTTTATTGCGCAATTTAATCTAGCTGATTTACAAGATGTAGGTATGGAACATGACTTACCTGAAACAGGTATGCTGTATTTCTTCTATAGTGGAAATAATCAACATGAAGGTGCTTGGCGTGTTCTCTATTATGATGTTCCGGCCGGGCAACTACAAAGGGTAAATGATCAACATATGAAGTATGCACAATGTTCAATAACATTTAAATTAACATATAAGTTGCCAGAATTGTTTATTGAAGATGAAGCTGATTCGGATCGATTTTTACAATTATTAGAGGAGTTAGTTCCAGATCATTATGATAACCATCAATTATTTGGTGAACCATTCTCAGTTCAAACAGAAGTATTTGAGGAAGCAGGGGAATATGTCGGTACAAATTATAATGATATGAAATTGTTATTCCAAATTGACTCTGATTATAAGAACTGTAATATGATGTGGGGAGATTTAGGTATGCTGTATTTTTGTATTAGTAATGAGGATTTAAAATATCGTCGTTTTGAAAATACATGTTGTATATTACAATCGTGTTAGCAAAAGAGCAGTAGTTCACTCCCCTTGAAGAACTACTGCTTTTTGTATATTTTGAGAGTTGTTTTGACGGTAGGTGATAATTAATAAATAAATATGCATAATTTCATATTTTATTTTTCAAAAATATTGTATACTCTAAAAATATGCGAAAAAATTTTTGTATGATTTTAAATAGAAGGACGTGACGAGATGAAAAAAACGAGCAAGTATGTAGCTACTGTCGCACTTTGTTCAACGTTTATGATTGGTAGTTTACAAGTTCCAGCTGTATCCTATGCAGCTACAAATTCAAAAGTGGTGGTTACACAACCAGATGCTAAATTATTAGAAGCATTTCGAAAAGAATTAAAAAAACATATTGATAATCGCGAAGAGAATATTACAATCGCATATAAAACAAAAGATAAGAATCTTAAAGGCGTAATGGATACTCTTTTTAAAGAGTATAATAAAATAGTAGATGCAGATGAGTACTTAAAATATAATGTCGCGAGTACAAATTACTCCATACGTGGTATACCAGGAAACTATACATTTACATTAAAAATTACATATCGTGAATCAAAAGAACAAACACAATACGTAAAGAAGCAAGCAAAATCAATTATAAGCTCTATTGTGAAGACTGGTATGGATGAGCATGAAAAAGTAAAGGCTATTCATGATTATGTTGTAAAACATGTTTCCTATGATACTTCTTATAAGGCTTATACAGCATATGAAGCATTAGCAAATCGTTCTGCTGTGTGCCAAGGATATACACTATTAACATATCAGTTACTAAAAGAAGCAGGGATTCAATCTCATATTGTAACAGGAAAAGGGAATGGACAAGCTCATGCTTGGAATTTAGTGAAAATCGAGAATAAATGGTATCATCTTGATACTACATTTGATGATCCAGTTCCAGATAAAGCAGGTCGTGTGACATATTCTTACTTTAATATGTCAGATGAACAATTGAGCAAAGATCATCAATGGGATCGCAGTAAATACCCAAAAGCAACAACAAGTTACTATAATGAATTAACAAGTAAAATCAAGGCAGGTAGCCCTAAAAAAATGGTATATCAACAAATGTTAAAGGATACAAGCCTTGTTTATTTGTCTACTCAGTATGGGGCGGAAAACTACAATGATTTCAAGAAAAAACTACAGCAACAATTTGCAGCAAAACCGACAAAAGTAGAACTACGCTATAAACAGTCAATGGATGGAACGATGCAAGATATTAAAAAAGTATTAAATGAACTTTCTTGGCCAAAAGGAGCAAAGCGAGTTTCTTATCAAGTAGCGCCATATAGTGCGCAAGCTGGATATTCATTGGCAACAATTACATTTACTTACTAATGAAAAAGAGCATCTGTAATAGGTGCTCTTTTTTGTGATAGTTAGAAAGGAGTCTGCTATAGTTAAAATATGGTAAAATCATTAAGAGGAGAAGGGTGTGAGTGTAGAATGTCTTTGTTTGAAAATGATATATTCGCAACCGCTTACTTATGTGTGATAATCGGACTAATTGTTTTGTTTTGTATTTCACTTACTTTGTTTATAAAAAGGAGATTGTTAAGCGCTTCTATAAACAAAGCCCATTTTAGAAACATCGAAGAAAAGCTCGATAGAATTATTGAATTACTGGATAGAGATAAAGAGCACCATAAAGCAGTCGGGGAGGAAGAAGATGGCTAATTATATTAAAGACATACGCAAAAAGGTGGGGCATGACTATATCATTTTAAATTTTGCAGGGGGATGCGTCTTTAATGAGGAGGGAGAAATACTGTTACAAAAAAGGGGAGATAATGAAGGGTGAGGATTTCCTGGCGGGGCAATGGAAATCGGTGAATCAGCTGAAGAAACGGCAATTCGAGAAATAAAAGAAGAGACAGGATATGATGTGAAAATAGATGAACTTATTGGTGTATATACGAAATATTTTCATACATATCCAAATGGAGATCAAGCACAGACAATTGGACTGTTTTTTTAATTCTCTTTAACTGGTGGAAGTAAAAAAATAGATGGAGAAGAGACTTTGGATTTGAAGTTCTTTTCGTTAGATCAAGTGCCAACTTTATTTAATGAACAACATCGGGATTGTTTAGACGATATTTTGGAGGGAAGAGTGGCTGTATATCGTTAAGGGATTGTAAAAGGATAGTGTTATTGATAAGACATGAAAGAGAAAAAAAGCCAGTTTATATTGGCTTCTTTTCTCTTTTCATGTTTATTTCCACCAATCATCAAACATCGATGCTGGTACGTGTCGTTTATGTTCACTTACTGTATAACGTTTTTCAATTTTCTCAGCAACGTCCGCTGGAACTGTTTTTCCTTCTAAGTAATCATCTAGTTGATCGTATGTAATGCCTAATTCTGTTTCGTCAGCTTGACCTGGTTTTTCATCTAATAAATCTGCTGTAGGCATTTTTAAATAAAGGCGTTCTTCAGCACCTAATTCTTGTAATAATGCACGGCCTTGACGTTTTGTTAAGCCTGTTAGTGGTAAAAGATCCGCGCCACCATCACCGAATTTTGTAAAGAAACCTGTTACAGCTTCAGCAGCGTGGTCTGTTCCAATAACAAGTAAACCTTGTTGTCCGCCAATTGCATATTGTGTAACCATACGAAGGCGAGCTTTGACGTTTCCTCTATTGAAGTCTGTTAAGGATTCGTTTAATAAGTCTTTATATTGGTTAGAAAATGCATCGACAGCCGGAGCGATATCAAAAGCAACAGATTGATCTGGTTTAATAAATTGAAGTGCTAGTTGCGCATCATCTTCATCTTTTTGTACTTTATATGGAAGACGTACAGCAATGAATGTTGCATTTTTTCCTTCATTGCGAACTTCCTCAACTGCAAGCTGCGCTAGTCGGCCCGCAAGTGTAGAATCTTGACCACCACTAATTCCAAGCACAAAACCTTTTGCACCTGTTTTTCTTAAATAGTCTTTTAGAAAATCAATTCGTTTACGAATTTCTACTTTTGGATCAATTACAGATTGTACATGCAATGCTTTCATAATTTGTTCTTGTAATGTCATTATGGTTTCCTCCTATTCATATAGAACGAGTAGTAAATATATATGTACGGATTCATAAATCTCCATTCTTATTATTTCGCAAAATTAACGAATATACAATAGGGTGAAGTATGAATATGAATGTAGTTATTATAAAGAAAATGTTTTGGTTAATCAATTTTTCTGTAACCTTTCAAAAATGTAAGGTTTTTGTCATTTGAATCAATGGCAAATATTTCCGCGGTTTATTATGATAGCGATATAGCTAGTAAGAGGGCGGAGGTAACAACATGAATATTAGAGAATTAGCGTTTCGTAATGTAACGCGAAATAGAAGAACATATTCGGCTTATTTTTTGAGTAGTGCATTTGCAATCATGTCTTTTTTCGTTTACTCATTTTTTGCTTTTCATCCTGCATTAAGCGCAGGTCAATTAGGTCAATATGTATTTGTAAGTATGTCTTTTGCGCAAGTTATTATTTATCTTTTTACATTTTTCTTTATTTTATATTCAATGGGAATGTTTTTGAAAACAAGAAAGCGTGAACTAGGGATTTTAATGATGTTAGGTATGACGAAATTTCAATTAAAACGTCTTGTCTTTTTTGAAAATGTCATGTTAGGAATCGCGGCAATTATTGCAGGGATTATTTGTGGTATGCTGTTTTCAGGTGTATTAATTTGGATTGCTCCATTGTTATTGAAACTAGATATATCGCTGGTATACTATATTCCAACAAAAGCGATCGTTGTCACAAGTGTTATGTTTTTCATTTTATTTATGATTATTTCATTCTTTAGTGCAGGGATGATACGTAAAAATCAAATTATGAAATTATTTAGAGGATCAGTTCAAGCAAAGCCTGAACCGAAAGCATCTATTATATCTTCTATTTTAGCGATATTATTGCTTAGTGCAGGATATGTAGGTGCGTTATCTTCACATGGTGCAATGGTGTTTATTATGTTGATTCCCGTAACAACAGTTGTCATTATTGGCACATATTTATTGTATAAGCAGCTCAGTGTATTTCTTATTCGTGCATGCAAGAAGAGTAAACGTTTCTATTGGACAAGAACAAATATTATTACTCTTTCAGACTTAGCGTACCGTATGAGAGATAATGCGCGGATGTTCTTTATTGTTACGATCATTTCAACTGTAGCTTTCTCGGCTATTGGCACATTAGTTGGCTTTGCTTCTATAACAAAGGGAATTATGGACCAACCTATTGCATTTCATTATCACTCTAAACAAGGGAATGAAAATGAATCAAAGCATGTCCAATTTATTGAACAAACATTGAATAAACATCATATATCTGCTGGGAAAATAGAGGTTGTCTCAAAGCAGACGGAAGATAAATCGTTACGAGATGTGACCTTTGTAAGAGAATCTGATTATAAAAAGTATGCCAAGTTAACGGGAGAGTCAGTTGATTCATTCAGTCAAAATGAAATTTTATTTCTTTCGATCGAAATACCAGGTCCACCGAAGAAAGAGAGAAAAACAATTGAATTACCGAATGATAACCGACCGTTACAGGTGAAAAAAGTTAACACCTCTTCTCTTGGTAAGGTACTTACTGGAAATATATATGTAGTTTCAGAAAATCAATATAATGCATTACAAGATGGATTTAAAGAAGTAAAAGATTACATGTATAAAACAAAGGAAACAAAAAATGAAGTTGAAGCTGGAAAAGAAATAACAAATCAAATTAAATCTTATCAAGAATACGCAAAATTTAGCGCAGCGGAATATGATCAAAATCAGGCTTTACAATTTGCTGGACCCGTCTTTTTTGTAGGATTCTTTATTGGTATTGTCTTTTTTGTCTGTGCAGGTAGTTTTCTATACTTCCGTTTATTCTCTGACTTAGAGGATGATTATCGTTTATTTGATTCTATTCGAAAAGTGGGATTAACAAGTGGCGAGTTAGCAACAGTAGTAACCATTCGATTGGCGTTACTGTTCTTTATTCCAGTTGGTGTTGCAACATTACACGGTGCGGTTGCTTTAACCGCTTTAGGACAAATGTTTGAGTATTCACTTCTAAAAGAGAATGTAATTGTACTAAGTATATTTGTGGGAATTCAAATCGTATACTTCATTTTGATACGATTCCGTTATTTAAAGCAATTGAAAGAACGATTACGAATGCGTTAATCATATAGTAACTTATAAAAAATCTCTTAACATATGACGTTAGGAGATTTTTTATTTTTATCCTGCTATTTGCGGGCAGTAAGACCTCCATCTCAAGATTCAGAGAGAAGCAAGGAAGGGAGGCGGGGATCCGGCTGCCCGTAAAAGCACGATTGGTGAGGGCTAATCATCAGCGGGAGATGAAGAAAACCCCTACTAATTAAAGTTTTATTTTATGGAAATACGTGGAAGGTTTTAATAATTGTATATTCAAATAGTAATTTGTAGTTTTTGTGAACAGTCTTGTATTTCGTATATATTTGTCCTACACTTTAGTTGTTTGTAAGAAAGTAATATACATATAGTGTAAAACTATTAGTTAATTTTATTAAAGATTAACAACATGTAAGGAGGGGTTGTATGTGGAAATGGTTACAGAACATAACAGACTTTGCGAGTAGTAAAAAAGGTGCAAGGATCATTGTTGTATCTTGGATTATGCTTATGCTTATACTAACAGGAGTCTCAAAACCAGCAAAGAAATACGCAAATAATGTAAGTGGTGATGGGATTCCGGAAAGTGCAACATCTATACAAGCTGAAAAGCAAGTAGAAAAGTATTTTCCAAATGATGAAGGTTTACCCGCTATTATTGTATTTGATCAAAAAGAAGAAATGAAGGAAGAAGAATTACATCGTGTTCAAGAAATAGCTAAAAAGCTAGAAGATAAAAATATAAAACATGTCGAGAAAATTGTACCAATTAGTGAAATGTCAGTTCAAATGTTAACAGGATTTTTATCTAAAGATAAAACAAGTTTTATTTTACCTGTAACAATGACAAATAATCTAGAAGTAGAAGAGATTCATACGACTGTAAAGCAAATAAAAAAAGAATTAAAACAGGAACTACCTTCTAGTATGGAGGCGAAGGTAACGGGTCCTGCAGGGATTGCTGCAGATACATTAGAAATCTTTAAAAATGCTGATGTGTTGCTTTTATTGTCAACGATTGGATTGATTTTTGTTTTATTAATTATTATTTATCGCTCACCACTTCTAGCAATTATTCCACTCATAGCGGCAATTATTGTGTATCAAGTAATCGATCGAAGCCTTGGCTTATTTGGTAAGTTTGGTCTTGAAATTAAATCACAATCATTGTCGATTATGTCCATTTTATTATTTGCGGCATTAACGGATTATGCTTTATTTATTTTTGCAAGGTACAAGGAAGAGTTGCAAAAGCGTGAGGATAAATATGAAAGTATGAAACAAGCGATGAGAAGAGTAGGGGAACCCATTTTCTTTAGTGGGAGTACTGTACTTGCTTCGATGTTAATGCTCTTTTTTGCAGTATATAATGGTTATCGAAATTTTGCACCGCTGTTTTCTATTGCGCTTATTATCATTATTCTAGGTGGAATTACATTGCTACCAGCCCTCTTCACGCTGTTTGGTAGAAAGGCATTCTGGCCGCTTATTCCAAAGGTTGGACAGCAAAAAGAAACACACTTGATATGGAAAAGGGTGAGTCATGCTGTAGTAAGGAAACCATATATCGTTGGAGGGGCAGTTGCGCTGTTTTTAGTCGTATGCTCAATGAATATTTTTCAAATTAAATATTCATTTAATTTATTAAAATCTTTCCCGGCAAATTTAGAATCCAGACAAGGGTATGAGTTAATTGAAAAGAAATATTCTCCTGGTCAATTAGCACCGATTACGGTTGTAGTAAGTAAAGAAGAGAAATTATCAAACGAAGAAATTGTACAATTTGTAGAAAAGTTGACTGTACAAAAAGGTGTAGAAGGAGTCAATCCTTCCGTTGAAATGCTAAAAAGGAATACAAGTCAATTATTGTCTGAGGATGGGAAAGTAGCAAAAGTGCAGGTAATCTTAAAAGATCAACCATACTCATTACAAGCAATGGATACGATTCAATCACTTCAAAGTAAAGAAAATGAATTCGTAAAGGATGGTCATGTTTATTTTGCAGGCGAAACAGCGAAGCAAGCAGATCTTTATGATATAAATAACCATGATACAACACTAATTGTCGTGTTAATCTCTATCTTAATTTTTATTTTGTTAGGCATTCAAACAAAATCACTCATCGCACCAATTTATATGATTGGCACGATACTATTATCATATTGTGCAGCATTAGGGCTTAGTATGTTCTTATTCCAACATTTGTTTGGATATACTGACATGAGTTATCGAATTCCGCTATATACGTTTGTGTTCCTTGTTGCACTTGGTGTTGATTACAATATTATGCTCGTTTCACGCATTAAGGAAGAAGCAACGCATCACCCGTTACAAGCAGCTATTGAAAACGGCTTAACAGCGACAGGTGGCGTCATTTCGTCTGCTGGTATCATATTAGCAGCTACATTTGCTGTGTTAACGACTCAGCCATTATTAGAGCTGTTTATGTTTGGATTTGTAGTTGCATTAGGGGTTATTATCGATACATTCCTTGTGCGGACATTACTTGTTCCAGCAATTATGCTGTTATTAAAGAAGTGGAGTTTGTGGCCACAAAAAATGAAATAGTATAATCAAACATGTCTTTTTCGTCAAAATATTTGATGGGAAAGACGTGTTTTTTATATTGAGAAACATCATGAAGCAGGAAAATAGGAGAGAGAAAACGAATATTATTAATAGTTGTAAACGTATTCAATAAGAGGGGTTAATATATGTTGAGGAGGGGTTATGATGAACAGTAGTACAGCGAATAAACAAAAAGGTATTCAATTAATTCCGTTTACGGTAGATAAAGTAGTTGAGCAAGTAAATGAAATTCCACCAGGTGTGCAACTGATTCATGCTCCTGAAGTTTGGGAAAAAAGTGTAAAAGGAAAAGATATTGTTGTTGCAGTATTAGATACAGGTTGCGATATTACTCATATAGATTTAAAAGACCGAATTATTGGGGGGAGAAACTTCACTGAGGATTATGAAGGTGACCCAAATGTTTATATTGATAATAATGGACATGGTACTCATGTTGCGGGAACAATTGCGGCAACAGAAAATGGTGTTGGAGTCTTAGGAGTTGCACCACTTGCCAAATTATTAGTGCTAAAAGTATTATCAGGAGATGGATCGGGAAGCTATCAACAAATTATTGAAGCGATTGATTATGCGGTACGATGGAGAGGACCGAATCAAGAACGAGTACGAATTATTTCTATGTCACTTGGTGGACCACAAGATGTTCCAGAATTACATGAAATTATTCAGCATGCAGTAAAGCAGGATGTGCTTGTTGTATGTGCTGCAGGAAATAATGGAGATTGTAGTGGTGAAACAGAAGAATTAGATTTTCCAGGTGCCTATTCAGAAGTAATTGAAGTAGGGGCGGTTAATTTAGAAAGAAAACTTGCTTGCTTTAGTAATTCAAATCAAGAAATTGATTTAGTTGCACCGGGGGAAGGAATTCTTTCTACTTATCCTGAAGGAAAATATGCGGTATTAAGCGGAACATCAATGGCTACGCCGCACATTGCTGGAGCATTAGCGCTTCTTATTAAGAAATGTGAGCGAGAATATGGAAGAAAGTTAACAGAGCCAGAAATTTATGCACAGCTTATTAAGCATACTGTACCATTAGGATATGAGCGAACAGCAGAAGGAAATGGATTAATAGATTTGTTAAAAGAATAATTGTTACTAAAAAACATCTCATTTAGACATGAGATGTTTTTTAGTATGGTTCCGTTGCTTGTAAAACAGCATCTAATAATCCGGGAAATCTAGTGTTTAAATCATCCGTTCGAATCGAAATAAAACGCTGCGTACCTTCTAGACGGGTATACATAACACCGGATTCGCGTAACACTTTAAAATGATGTGACAAAGTTGATTTAGCAACTGGAATATTTAATGCGCCACATGATTGTTCATTTCGCTTCATTAGCATGGTTACAATTTGTAAACGGATTTGGTCGCTGAGAGCATATAGGACAGAAGAAAACTGAATTTCTTCCTGATTTGGATGATAGAGTGTTCGCATACTTTCACCTACTTGTATAAGTTTATTTAGTTGCACTATAACATATAACGTGTTATATTTCTATTGTTCGATTATATTCGAACAATAGAAATATAGGGGGATTAAAAATGAATTATACAAAGTTACAAAAGGCGGGTTTACAAGTTTCACAAATAGGTTTAGGTACAAATGCAGTCGGGGGCTATAATTTATATTCACATGTGGATGAACAAGAAGGAACAAAAATGATTGAAGAGGCACTTCAGCAAGGAATTACATTTATAGATACAGCAGATTCATATGGGTTTGGTAGGTCTGAGGAGTTAATAGGGAGGACAATTAAGGGGAAAAGGCAAGAGCTTGTACTTTCTACAAAAGGAGGGATACAGCTATTAGCCAATGGTTCTACTTGTATTAACAATGAACCAAGTTATTTAAGAAATGCTGTTGAAAAGAGCTTGCGAAGATTACAAACAGATTATATTGATCAATATTATTTACATTTTACGAATCCTGAAACGATGTATATAGATTCAATTGGAGAACTTGTTCGTTTAAAAGAAGAAGGAAAAATTCGCTCAATTGGAATATCGAATGTAAATGTAACGCAATTAAAAGAGGCAAACCAATTTGGAGATATTGATGTACTTCAGTCTCCTTATCATATGTTAGATCGTACAGCTGCGAAAGAACTTATACCATATTGTATAGACGAAGGGATTTCATTTATTCCATATGGCCCCCTGGCTTTTGGAATTTTAGGTGGTAAATATACAGAAAATTTAAAATTGAACGAGGGTGATTGGCGACGGGACGTGTCACTATTTGAAGAACATACATATAAGAAGAACTTTATGAAAGTTGAAAAATTAAAAGAGTTTGCTAGAACAAAAGACGCAACGGTAGCTCATATAGCGCTAGCTTGGCTTTTAGGACAAAGAGGGATAGATACAGTGATTCCGGGTGGAAAACGTGCAGAGCAAGTAAGGGAAAATATAAAAGTAGTAGATGTTTCGTTAAATGATAGTGATTTGAAATATGTACAATCTATTTTAGAAGATGAATAGAATAGGGGAGAAATATCCCCTTTCGATTCATTAGGGAGATGGAAAAGATGAATAGAGTTATAATATTATTTTTTATTACGATGTTTATGATTGGTACAGACACCTTTTTAATTTCTCCACTTTTACCAACATTGAAAACAGTATATAGTATTCCAACAGAAGTTTCAGGGTGGATGGTCAGTGCGTATGCATTAGGATATGCCGTATTTGCACTTATTGCTGGACCTATTTCTGATGGACTAAATCGGAAGAGGGTAATGCTAGGAGGTATGAGTTTTTTTGCAATTAGTACCTTTTTATGTGGAGTCGCACCGAGCTTTTGGTGGATGCTGATCTTTCGTTTTTGTGCAGGGGTAAGTGCAGCATTTGTATCTCCGCAAGTGTGGGCATCTATTCCGCTTCTTGTGCAAAAAAATCAAATTGTGAAATCAATGGGGATTGCAACGGCGGGATTATCATTAGCGCAAGTGTTAGGATTACCTATTGGAGCGTATTTGGCAACGATCCATTATACAGCACCTTTCTTTATAATTGGCATTTGTTCAGCGGTGCTTGTCCTTTTTATTTATATTGTATTGCCAGAAATACAACCACTACAAATAGAAGAAAAGCGTCAATCTATTGTAAGTCGATATCAACAATTGTTGGGGCATTCGCAGGTTTCACTTTCTTATTTCGCATATTTCCTCTTCCAAACTGGTAATTTTGCAGCATTTTCGTTCTTTGGGGTGTGGCTAACTACTCAGTTTGGGTTACAAGTAAACGAAGTAGGAATTGCAATGCTTATACTTGGAGTAGGAAACTTAACAGGTAATATTGTAGGGCCTAGACTTGTTAAGAAACTTGGTTATCCTTCTATGTTTTATGGTGGCATTGTTGCTGTAGCTAGTTTATATATAATTTTACCGCACTTAAAACAAATGTTGTTAGTTGAGTTATTTTTCTTTCTGCTATTTTTTATTACAGGGATTTTATTCGTACTAATGATGAGTCATTTGCAAAAACTGTCTAGTATAGCAAGAGGAACAGGGGCAGCGTTAGCGAATGCTTCAATGTATATTGGACAAACAATTGGAGCGGCAGTAGCAGGAATGCTATTTGGAGCAGTTCATAGCTTCGCACCGATTGGTTATTTCACAGCGATTACATATGTGTTTGCGTTTCTTGTATTTAGAAGAAGTGATCGATATATAGCAAAAGAGGAGAGGGATAAGCAAAGAGTTGTTTCATAACTGAACTATAAACTAAAAATTCGATAAGTGTGAGACTTGCTACTGATAGTTATTCGAACGATTTTTTAGTGGAATATATAAATCCCATTTGATTTTCTAACAGATGTATTATGATTATGAAGAACAGATAGAGACCTTCACTCATTTTCTCCTTCTGTTTTCACATGGAATGGGGCTAAAAAAGGCACTGACCGCTTCTATCCATGGCCGGACACTCTCATCCATCTGAAAAGAATGGTTTGATGTTCGTTTTTAAATTTGGAGTTATATATAAAATAATTATGTAAACAATATAATGAAAAGCACTGTTCTAATAGTATGTTTAAAACAGTGCTTTTCGTTTAGAATGAACAGTTGCAGCATTTTCATCTTTTATGCCAGCTTCTTTAATAATTCTTTTTTTTGCTTTATCTAATAGGTGATTGACTGCTTCACCAAAATAGTTAGCTTCACGCTTGGTGCGGGCTGCTCGTAAACATTTGTAGTTGTCTATCAGTTCCTCTTTTTCAGAGTCTGTTAAGAAATCTTCTATTTTCTTTTTTGTCATACGAAACACCCTTTCTTCTGACAGACGATACAGTTCAGAGAGATTTATTTTCATTATAACAATCATTTATAATGAAAGTGTAGCTTAACGTCGTAGTAATTTGTCAATTTCTTGAATTTTTTCATCAGCTTTACCGATTTGAGTACTCTTTGCTTGTTCACCACCAAGAGCTTGGTGTAGTAAAAAAGTTTGACCAGAAATAGCAGTAACAATAGACACTTTCACAATTTCCTTTACTGTTATTACATCGAATAAAACAAGTCCTAGAAGTGCAGCTAGACTACCAGTCAAAATATCAGTGAAAAAACCAAGATGAAAAAATGTTTTTAAACGGCGTGGAAGCAATAACTTGCCTTGGTTATTGATAAGATGGGAAACGAAACCAGTAACGCCACCAATGAGAACAGCAGTTAGCCATTGATACATTTCCATCGAATCCACTCCTTTTAGTATATAAAATTCGGATTCTTTCGTATGGATTCCTTTGTCAATTTCATATACAAATATTGAGAAAATTTGGTTTGGCTACATGCATGTTCAATTTCATTATAACAGAAAATTCTGGTATACTTCAGTCTATTATACGACGCTCTTTTTCATTATTATAAATGTAGAGAAGGAGGATGAAAAAATGAAAATAGATTATCGAATTAGAAGTGTAGAGGATTATACGCCAAATATTGGGGGACTTGTTAGTATGCTTGAACATACAAGGGCTGTCACATTACAAGAAATAAAAGATTTAACAGTAAATCATTTAGATTTTATTCTAGTCGATGACGGCAATTCTATCGGTGCATTATTAAAACACATTGCGGCAATAGAAAAAGTTCACCAGCTTATTTCTTTCCAAAATCGCGATTTTACAAAAGAAGAGTTAGAGAACTGGAGTGATGCCCTTTTCTTAGGAGAAGCGGGAAGGGAAATTAATAGGAATGAAGTGCAATACTACGTACAGCTTTTACATACAGTTCGAGAAGAATCATTGCAATATTTAAAGGAAAAAGATGATGATTGGTTACTGTCAGAAGGACAATGGGGAAATGGAGTTATATATAATCAGTATTATTTGTGGTTTCATGTCTTAGAAGATGAAATTAGTCATCGTGGACAAATCAGAACGATAAAAAACTTTTTAACAGAAAATTCCGTTAAATAAAGTAGCTTTTTAAAATAATATTACATATAATGAAAGTAATTAAAATAAGAACGGAGTGATGTATTATGGTGATTATTTCTATAGATGTTAAAGCGAATACAAAGGTGGACGGAAAGAGCGGAACTTTGTAAGGAATCGCGCTATCCTTCTACTGGGCTCAAACTAGGGAGGATATAAATTTGAATCAAAATCGTTTAGAATCATTTGGTTGGGATTCTTTTTTTGAGAATCAATCTTTAGAAACGTATGAGATAGGTCGAATTGTACTTGAACATAAGCACGTGTATCGGATTATTTGTGATGATGGCGAGTATATAGCTGAGTTATCGGGAAAGTTTCGGCATGAAGCATTAGATAAAGGGGATTATCCAGCAGTTGGTGATTGGGTTCATATAAGGAAAATAGAAGCAGAAGGAAAGGCTATTATTCATCGTGTTTTCCAAAGAAGAAGCTCCTTTTCTAGACAAGCAGCTGGAGAAAGAACTGCTGAACAGGTTGTGGCAGCAAATGTTGATTATCTTTTCTTAGTAAATGCACTGAATCATGATTTTAACGTAAGAAGAATCGAACGTTATTTATTATTAGCTTATGAAAGTGGATCACTACCTATTATTGTTTTGACGAAAAGGGACCTATGTGAAGATGTGGAGCAAAAGATATCGGAAACAGAAGCGGTAGCTATTGGTGTGCCAATATTTGTAGTGGATAGTTTGCAGCAAACGGGAATTGAATTACTACAACAAT
Organism: Bacillus sp. C1; assembly: GCF_054570475.1. NCBI lineage: Bacteria > Bacillati > Bacillota > Bacilli > Caryophanales > Bacillaceae > Bacillus > Bacillus sp. C1. Next base: position 120,035 of record NZ_JBTMZT010000003.1, on the reverse strand, counting down.
TTGTTGCTTCTGGTAAAACGATTGCCCTTGTCGGTTCCTCTGGTGCAGGTAAATCTACTTTGTTAAACGCATTAATGGGAAGTGAAGTTGCCAAAACAGGTGGTATTCGTGAAGAGGATAGTAAAGGAAGACATACTACGACTCATCGAGAGTTGTTCCAATTACCGAACGGTGGTTTAGTAATTGATACGCCAGGGATGCGAGAGCTTCAGCTATGGGAAGGAAGCGAAGCGATTCATACAGCGTTTTCTGATATTGAAGAAATTTCGAGAGAATGCCGTTTTCGTGATTGTAAGCATGAAAATGAGCCTGGGTGTGCCGTTCGCAGTGCGATTGATGCAGGTATTTTAGTAGCAAATCGTTTGCGGAATTACAAAAAATTACAAAGAGAAATTGCATACGCGCTAAGAAAACAAGATCCAGTACTTGCTCGTGCTGAACGAGGGAAGTGGAGAAAGATGGCAAAGCAAAACCGGAAAAATTAGAATGGAGTAAAACCAAAAGTGGATAGCATGCTTTTGGTTTTTTATTGATTTTATCTCGCTAAAGCCCGATCCGTGAGGGCTGATAATCAGTGGGGATGAAGAAAACCCCATTGATTAAAGTTTCACTTTATAGAAAGTGATAAGTTGAAAAAATAGAAAATTATCGTCGAAAAATAAAGGAATTTGTTATATGCGTGTATAATTATTGTAAAGTAGATTATTTATAAAGGAGAAAAATATGGGAGTGTACTGGGGAACAAAAAAACATTCATGGCTTAGCTATGCCTCATTTTGGTTGAGTGTTTCATTTTTTCTTATCTTTTTCATTGAAGTGTTTGTATTAAAAACACTTTTTAATAGCTCAAGTGGTGTCGTACAAATTATTAAATATTTTTATTTCATATTTGTTCCATTAAACGTAATTATTAGTTTGAAATTATTATTTAGAAAGAATGAAAAGAAAATATTACCGATTTTCAGTTTCATCGTGTCATTACTCTTTGTAAGCTTGGTAGTAGTATTAGCTTTGGTTGCGACAGGAAAAGTATTTTAACGCAAAAACAGGAATGATTCATGTCATTCCTGTTTTTGCGTTAAAATATAGAAGCGATAAAGTATAACAGGCAGATGAATATAGCAAGTCAATTGATATATGGTACAATAAACTGGCTAGTGGTAGAGAAAAAGGGTATATAAAATACTCATTGTGTTTTAGTAAGAGAGGGGTTATCTTATGCTATACGAGGATTTGATGTCATTATTTCAAGTTGCTCCGGTGGAAGATGGAAAAACTGGCTGGAAATATGTAATCCAAGAAGAAGACGGTCAGTATTCAATTGTTAATAGTGTATCACCGGAACATATGAATGTAGAATTGTTTTTTAATGAATATGACGAGTTGCGAATTACTTTATATAAAGAAGGTCAGACAATTACAACTATACAGCGAATAGCAATCTTAAAAACAGAGTTAGAAGAGGATGAAGAAGGGGTTCAATTTGTTTTAGAGCGTATGCCAAGCCGAATGATTCGCTTACAATTAAAGCCATTTCTTACAATAGAAATGGGTCTATATTGGGAAGTTTGTGAAGATTGTGAGTAAAAAAGCATCCGTACGTAACGGATGCTTTTTTACTATGTTTTTTCTAGTTGTTTATATGCGATAATTGGTAGAATAATGATGCTAACCCATCCGATAATTGGATACAAGATGTGAAGAAGTTCGCTGTAACCAATATAGCTAAAACAATAACTGATTAATAAAATAAAATAGATAATATGATTACTCTTCCAGCCAGTAATAGATTGCATTTGTTTGGTCATTCCAAATACATTTCCAACTAGTGTGGTAAACACTTCTCCAAAGATAATAAGAACGAAGAAGAAGTGGAAAGTAGCGTTAAATCTTCTTACGACTTCAGCCATGGGGATGTTATATTGATAAAATTGATCAACAGATAGAATGGCTAAATGACTACATAATAGAATAAAACATAACCCAGCTCCTCCTAAAATTCCGCCCCATAGAATTGCTTTTTTATCTTTTACTTCGCTTGCTAGCGGTACGAGAACACTCTGGGCAAGAGACAGATTTAAGGCGACATATGTAAGTGGACTTGTTATCCATCGCGTATTCCAACTTTCTTCTGGAACAGTGTTAAAAATAGGTATTGTACCATGAATAAAAGTTGTAATAGCAAGTCCGATAATAAAAATCATCATAATTGGTACGACAAGTGTATTTACTTCAAATACACCTTGTAGTCCTCGGCTACCGATGATAATACATGCGATAACAGTAATGAAAATGCCAAGTTGTCGTGGTAGACGCAGTTGTTCTTCGAATACAGCTCCAGCCCCTGATAGCATAACGCTTGTTACACCAAAAAGTACGAGTAATAATAAAGTGTTTATTACATTTCCAAATACATCGCCAAACAAATATCGGTTAAATTCTTGAGCGGAAAAGGCACCAATTTGCGAAGAAAGTAACATCATCTTTGTGCCGAGCCAAATGAAAAAAATTCCACTTATGCATATTCCAATTGTTCCGTATAATCCATTGATCGTAAAAAATTCAACAATTTCTCGCCCAGTTGCAAATCCAGCCCCGACGACAGTCCCAATATAAGTGGCAGCAACTTTTTTAGCTACTTGCCATTGCTGATTATCCATGTAATCCCTCTTTCTACTATGATGAGCTTGACCTATTATTATGCATATGTGTGAGTTTGGACAATTAGACATATGAAGGAAAAGAAAGGGGCATGGATTTGCAGTATTAGGGAATGATTAGAGTTGTTGCAACTTTGTTACATATAAGTGAGTGACTTGGACGAAAAGGGAATTCATGGTACAATAATTGTGTATTATTAAAAGATAATAATTATAAAATAGTAAGAGGAGTGGATTGAATGAGTACGAAAACAAATGTTGTTGAAGTATTAAACAAGCAGGTAGCAAACTGGAATGTGTTATATGTAAAACTCCATAACTATCACTGGTATGTAACAGGCCCACACTTCTTTACATTACATGAAAAATTTGAAGAGTTTTATACAGAAGCAGCAACGTATATTGACGAATTAGCAGAGCGTATTTTGGCGCTAGAAGGAAAACCATTAGCAACAATGAAAGAGTATTTAAATACATCTACTGTACATGAAGGAACAAGTAAAGAATCCGCTGAAGAAATGGTACAAACATTAGTAAATGATTTCTCAGCAATCATTCAAGAGTTAAAAGAAGGTATGGAAATAGCTGATGAAGCTGGAGACGAAACATCAGCAGATATGCTATTAGCTATTCATACAACATTGGAACAACATGTTTGGATGCTAAGCGCATTTTTAAAATAAGATATTAAAAACCTATTGAAAGTTCTGTCAATAGGTTTTTTTATGATTTTTAAGTTTTCCTTTTATGGTACAATGTAGGAAAAGGAGGCGATGCAATGTTTCGCTTTTTCAAAAGTGGAAAAGAGGAGAGACAAATTACGAAGGATGAATTAGAACAAGCGATGGCTAAGTTTCTAGAAAAAAATGCAAATATTGTTTATACAGTATTAGTCAATGAAGATTACACAGTGAATTATGACCTATTAAAACCTTATTTAGCAGCATTCCCCACTAATTCGTTCATTATAACGAAGGAAACACTTGAGGTATTTGAACATACAGAAGAAAATTTAAAACTTGTAAAAGAAATTGACCTTGTGCAAAAAGCAGTAGATCAATATGTGACTGAGAAAGAAATGTTCCCGATTGTAGAAGATAATGAAGATCGTCTCATATGCGGAATGAAATTAGCACCATATTTAGATCGTATATTAAAGCGAGATTTATATATTTCAGAGAAGCATTATTTAGTTTCAAGTAAACCAGATAAAAGTAAAAAAAATATAGTTTAGTATGAAAACAACAATAATATATTGTTGTCTTTTTTTGTATTTAAAAGACTTTGAGACTATATTTTTATAAATAAATCGATCATTTTATCAATATGGATTTGAATTATAAATAGAGTGCTAGAAAGGAGTGATGTATGACGGGAAGCTGTAAATTCATTAGTAAAAGTCACCTTTAAAAGTGGGTTTGTTATAAAAATATTAATCTATAAAATAATGAATTGGAAAAATATGAGGGTTCGTACAAAGAGTTCTCATTTTATATGTTTTTTGTTCTAAGAAAATATATATTAAAGTACATTTATTATACTTTATATGCAAATGTCCAATCAAGAATTCTATCAATTTCATACAGATATAAAATCAGAGAAAGGAGGTGTTTTTATGGTTAAAAATCTCATTGTTAACGGAGGATTTGAGACTGGGACACTTTCTCCGTTTCAGACTGTGAATGCTGTGATTGACGCTACACGTAGTCATTCTGGTTTTTACAGTGCAAGTCTTTCTGGCGGAATTGTAGATGCAATTATTGTGCAAGAGGTACCTGTATCCCAAAATGAAAGTTATGAATTACTTGTCTCTCTTGCAAAAAATGGAGGAGCTTCAAGTCCAGTTATTCGGATTACGATTGCTTATTATGCGGGAGCAGTTAGTCCAACTAATTTTATAGGATACGGTTTAAATACTATAATTCCACTCAATCGTCTTCCAGATAGTAGTCAAAATAATTGGTTGGAATTGTATTTCATTCCTTCTTTAGTGCCACCTACGGCTACTAATGCTACTGTAGCTATCTATAAGCCAGGTCAGATTGGAAGCTCAAATGTGGTTATAGATGATATAGCATTGTTAGCATTTGAACAATCAGGCCCAGCAGGACCAACGGGAGCAACCGGCCCAGCAGGAGAAGCAGGACCAACGGGAGCAACCGGCCCAGCAGGAGAAGCAGGACCAACGGGAGTAACTGGCCCGACAGGAGAAGCAGGTCCGGCGGGAGCAACTGGCCCGGCAGGAGAAGCAGGTCCGGCGGGAGCAACTGGCCCGACAGGAGAAGCAGGTCCGGCAGGAGAAGCAGGACCAGCGGGAGCAACCGGCCCAGCAGGAGAAGCAGGACCAACGGGAGTAACTGGCCCGACAGGAGAAGCAGGTCCGGCGGGAGCAACCGGCCCAGCAGGAGAAGCAGGACCAACGGGAGCAACTGGCCCGACAGGAGAAGCAGGTCCGGCGGGAGAAGCAGGTCCGGCGGGAGAAGCAGGTCCGGCGGGAGCAACTGGCCCGGCAGGAGAAGCAGGACCAACGGGAGCAACTGGCCCAGCAGGACCAACAGGAGCAACTGGCCCGGCAGGAGAAGCAGGACCAGCGGGAGCAACCGGCCCAGCAGGAGAAGCAGGACCAACGGGAGTAACTGGCCCGGCAGGAGAAGCAGGACCAACGGGAGCAACTGGCCCGGCAGGAGAAGCAGGACCAGCGGGAGCAACTGGCCCAACAGGAGAAGCAGGACCAACGGGAGAAATTGGCCCAGCAGGAGCAACTGGCCCGGCAGGAGAAGCAGGACCAGCGGGAGCAACCGGCCCAGCAGGAGAAGCAGGACCAACGGGAGTAACTGGCCCGACAGGAGAAGCAGGTCCGGCGGGAGCAACCGGCCCAGCAGGAGAAGCAGGACCAACGGGAGCAACTGGCCCGACAGGAGAAGCAGGTCCGGCGGGAGAAGCAGGTCCGGCGGGAGAAGCAGGTCCGGCGGGAGCAACTGGCCCGGCAGGAGAAGCAGGACCAACGGGAGCAACTGGCCCAGCAGGACCAACAGGAGCAACTGGCCCGGCAGGAGAAGCAGGACCAGCGGGAGCAACCGGCCCAGCAGGAGAAGCAGGACCAACGGGAGTAACTGGCCCGGCAGGAGAAGCAGGACCAACGGGAGCAACTGGCCCGGCAGGAGAAGCAGGACCAACGGGAGCAACTGGCCCGACAGGAGAAGCAGGTCCGGCAGGAGAAGCAGGACCAACGGGAGCAACTGGCCCGGCAGGAGAAGCAGGACCAACGGGAGCAACTGGCCCAGCAGGAGAAGCAGGACCAACGGGAGCAACTGGCCCGGCAGGAGAAGCAGGACCAACGGGAGCAACCGGCCCAACAGGAGAAGCAGGACCAACGGGAGCAACCGGCCCAACAGGAGAGACTGGCCTCTAAATAGTACACATATTTCTTGTAATTACATTTATTCTTTAACTAAAAAATGTTAAGCTCATGTGTAAAAACAAAAAGTCATTCTGATAATGAATCAGAATGACTTTTTTGTATTAATTTCCGTAACTGTATCTTAATATAATACAAGTTTTATAATTTTTGAAATAACTTACTTCGGGTAACTCATTTTGAAATAATCATTTAAATCGATAATTATGAAAGGTTCATGTTATTGTAACTCAAATGCGTCTGCTAATAACTGATAAGACTTTAATTTATCCTCAAATTGATGAGTAATGGTAACAATCATAAATTCTTCGGTATTGTATGCTTTGCTTAATTCCATAATTTGTTTTTTTACTTGTTCCTGATCTCCAACAATCATACGTTGTCGATTCTCTTTAATGCGGAACAAGTCATAAGCACTATAAGGATAGTTTTGTGCTGTTTCAATAGAAGGAGTACCAGTTGTACGCTTTCCTTGTTCTAATAATAGAATTGATAAATCTAGACTAGAAGCGATTTTTTCAGCCTCTTCGTTTGTTTCCCCGCAAATAACAAAAATCGAAACGATTGATTTCGGTTTATCTCCTAAGAAAGACGGCTGGAATTGTTCTTGATAAGCTTTCATCACTTCTGGGCCACCATAACCATTAATAAATTGGGCGAAGGCGAAAGCAGCTCCTTGCTTTGCGGCAATCGTAGCACTTTCTCCGCTGGATCCGAGCATCCATATTTCAGGTGTAGTCGGAATGACAGGAGAAGCTTTTAGATTGGCATAGTGATGGTTTTCGGGAATCTTGTCATGTAGGTACATTGCTACATCTTGTATTTGATCGGGGTACTGATCGAGAGAAATCATTTTTCCTTCTTGTAACGCGCGCGTTGCAATAGGCATGCCCCCTGGTGCACGACCTACTCCAAGGTCAATTCGATTCGGATACAGTGCCTCTAATACCCGGAAGTTTTCAGCTACTTTATATGAGCTATAGTGAGGAAGCATAACGCCACCGGATCCCACACGGATGCGATTTGTTTTCGCAGCAATATGAGATATGAGTACTTCGGGGCTTGAACCAGCTAAACTGACAGAATTATGATGTTCAGATACCCAAAAACGAGTAAATCCTAGTTTTTCTACTTCCTGAGCGAGTGTTACTGTATTAGAAAAAGCTTCAGTTGCTGTGCTCCCCTCAGAAATAGGGGATTGGTCTAATACACTTAGTTTTATCATAGAATATACCTCTTTATCTTTAATGTACATTCTATTATATATTTACTTACAAAAAATGCGTAGAGAAATGCTCAAATGAAAAGCGAATGTTTTCACATTCGCTTTTCGTGAGAAATTCCACGTTCATAATGATTCATTTCCACTAAAGTTAAAATATATTCGTAGTTATCGATTTCCATCTTAATTTTATTTTGATCTTCTTCACTTAAATTTTCATCTAATAACTTTTTGCATAGCAGTTGTTTTTTGAATTGTAAATATTTTTTTGTCTCAAGATAGTCGTAAGTACGTTTCATTTTTATCAATTCCTTCCTTACATTTCCTACCTGTATTTTTATTATACGATAAGAAAGTGAAAATGAGAGCTAATCATCATTATTTATTGTTGAATATTCAGAAAAACCCTGTGCTGTTCTATCATATTCATGAATAAAATTCAGTGAAACGTTGTTTTATATTTATGAAGTAAGGGGTGGAATGATGCAAGCACATATACAATCTCGGTTCACAATTAATGAAATGTTGACAATCATTGACAAGGGATTACCAAAACCGGTACAACCGAAACAAATAATTATAATTGGTGCTGGAATGGCTGGTTTAGTATCAGCATCGTTACTAAAAAGTGCAGGACATCATGTGAAAATTTTAGAAGCAAATAATCGTGTAGGTGGCCGGATTGAAACGTTTAGAATAGAGGGTACTGAATTATATTTTGAGATGGGAGCAATGCGTATCCCATATGTACATACATTAACGATGGCTTATATAAAAAAGTTTGGGCTACAAGTGGCCCCATTTATTAATCGAAGGGAAACAGATATTATTTATGCGAATGGCAGAAAAACAACATTGAAACAATATGAGACGAATCCTAGTATATTACGTTATCCGGTAGCAATGAATGAAGAAGGAAAAACATCTGAGGAATTATTATTATTAGCGATGCGGCCAATTATTGAATTTATTAGAAAAGATCCAAATAAAAACTGGGCAATTGTTGAAAAAGATTTTGGAAAGTATTCAACAGCGCAATTTTTAAAGTATTACACTTATCAATATAATACGAATTTTTCACCTGTAGCAATTGAAATGATGGGTGTACTTTTAGATTTAGATGGTTTTTTAGAAAGAGCATTTGTTGAAACGTTACGTTACATATATACACTGCAGGAAGAAAGCGGTTTTTGTGAAATTCCAGGAGGCAATGACCAGCTTCCGAAAGCTTTTTTACCTCAGTTACAGGATGATATTATATATAATCAAAAATTGATGAAGCTTCATCAAAATGAAAAGGGAGTGACCGCATATTGCAGGCATGAAGAAACATTTGAGTATAGTAGCATAACAGGTGATTTAGTGATTGTTACAATTCCATTTTCTACAATGCGCTTTGTTGAAATTGATCCTTTTGATTCTATATCACATGACAAGTGGAGAGCAATTCGTGAATTACATTATATGGCCGCGACTAAAATAGGAATTCAATTTAAAAGTCGTTTTTGGGAAGAACAAGGACAATTAGGAGGCAGGATTATAACAGATTTACCAATCCGCTATGCATATTATCCAAGCCATGGTATTGGCTCAAAGGGACCAGCTATGATGCTTGGGAGTTATACGTGGTCATACGATGCGTTATTATGGGATGGATTGTCAAAAGGTGATCGTATATATTACACATTGCAAAATTTAGCGACTATATTAGGTAGCCAAGTGTATGATGAATTTATGTCAGGAGTAGTAAAAAATTGGACATTAGACCCATATGCTTTAGGTGGATTTGCGATTTTTCAGGCAGGACAAGAAACAGAACTGCACGCAGCTATTATAAAACCTGAAGGGAAGATTTATTTTGCTGGGGACCATACAACGCTTTATCATGGGTGGATACAAGGTGCAATTGAGTCTGGAATACGTGCAGCGGTTGAAGTGAATCAATTGAGTGTATAAGCAGGAATATATTGTGCTGATCGGAAAGTTCAGAAAAAGCTATTTACTGTGTGGCCAGGATTGAATATTATTATATATAAAAGAAAAATAGGAGTGTTTGGAATGAATCCGTTATTACTTGATTTTTCATCTGAATTTTACACGGATAGACTTTTTATCCGGCTACCAAAGCCAGGAGATGGAAAGGTAGTATATGAAGCTATCAATGCATCGATAAAAGAATTAAAGCCTTGGATGACTTTTGCTCAAAAGGAGCAAACAGTAGAAGAAATCGAGGCGAGTATAAGAAAATCACATATTCAATTTTTACAACGTGAAGATTTGAGACTACTAGTATTTTTAAAAGAAACAGGTGAATTTGTCGCTTCTGCTGGATTGCATCGTATTGATTGGGAAATAAGAAGATTTGAAATTGGATATTGGATAGATTCGCGCTTTGCTGGAAAAGGCTATATGACAGAAGCAGCACAAGGTATTATGGATTATGCTTTTTCTGAGTTACAGGCAAACCGGATAGAGATTCGATGTGATTCGCGAAATGTAAAAAGTAGAGCGATACCTGAAAGACTAGGTTTTAAATTAGAGGGAATTTTAGAAAGCAATAGTGCAGCAGTAGATGGTAATGGATTAAGGGATACTTGTGTGTTTGCAATGACAAGAAATAGGTATGAAAAAGAGGAGCTATAATAGATTAGCTCTTTTTTGAATTGTATTATTAGTTAAGTTTTAGTCGTTATAAGAACTGTTTAATGATTTTTATCCAACCTAAATAGGAAGCTCCTAAAAGAATAGCCCATAAGAATGCAAGTCTTGCATTTCTTGGAATAGATAACCAAATTCTGAGCAGTTTCCAGGAGGGATCTTTATTTGAGTTATTCATAAAAAATCATCCTTTTTATGGTGATTATAACATGAAAAGGAGTGGGTCGTTCAATACATATTATCATGTAGCACATTAAGGCACGGGATGCTCATTCGAACTTTCAAAGATGGTAAACCATTGCTGACGATCTAATGTGAGATGCTTACAATAAATATGTTTTTTCTGTATGATATAATGTATAGAGATATAGGCATAAGGAGCTGTAAAAAATGATTCCAGTAACAATTTTAACTGGTTTTCTTGGATCTGGGAAAACAACATTATTGAATCGTATTTTGTCGGAAGAGCATGGAAAGAAACTAGCAGTTATTGTAAATGAGATAGGTCAAATTGGCATCGATAATCAACTAATTATGAATGTAGAAGAAGAAATTATGGAAATGACAAATGGCTGTTTATGCTGTACAGTGCGTGAAGACCTACTTGTTGCTTTAAAACAATTACTTGACGTAAAAGCAGAAGAAAAAATGGATTTTGATGGTCTAGTGATTGAGACGACAGGTCTTGCAAATCCAGGTCCAATTATCCAAACGTTCTTTCTAGACCCGGTTATTCAATCAGCATACCAAATCAATGGCGTTGTCACAGTAGTGGATAGTTATCATATACATAAACACTTTGAAAAAGGATTAGAAGCAAAAGAACAGATTGCTTTTGCTGATATGATATTGGTAAATAAATTAGATTTAATTGAAGAGTCGGAAAAGGAGCAGCTTCTTACTGAATTACAAGGTATAAATCCAACTGCAAAATTAATTCCAACAACAAATTGTGAAGTGGATATCCCGGGATTATTAGAAATTCAAACGTTTAAAACGCGTGATACATTAGAAATTTATCCACATCAAGAGCATCATCATTTAGAAGGTGTGAAATCATTTGTATTACGTGAAGAGCGTCCGCTTGATTTACAGAAGTTAAACGAATGGATGTCAGCTGTCGTTCAAGAATTAGGAGAGTATTTATATCGATATAAAGGAATTCTTTCGATTGACGGAGTAGATCGCCGAATCGTTTTCCAAGGTGTTCATACATTATTCGCAGCTTCTTATGACAGAGAGTGGCAAGAGGGAGAAGAGCGAGTGAGTGAAGTAGTCTTTATCGGGAAAGATATTAATAAAGAATGGTTCCAAGAACATTTTAAAGAATGCGTAAAATAAGCTTGCTAATTTAGCAAGCTTATTTTTGTTACTAATCTCTACCAGCTTCAACTAATTTCTTTGCGACAATTGTTGGTTTAACATGGAACATAGTCATGTGATCACCTTGTGTAGTTACTAAACGAAATAATCCAAGGCGATTTGACATGTGAGGATGCCATCCCGATTCTTTACCTTGTGGAACTGCCGTGTCTTCGGTTAAGTAGAAATAACTTTTGGGGATATTCAATTGATAAAATTTTGTAAGGTCCAGTTTTTCAAAGAGAGGTCCAGCAGGTTCTGGTGTAACAGTTTCATAAACTTCTTTTGCTAACGCTAAGTCTGCATTATTCATAAAGGTTTCTCGCCAAATAGGAAAAGGCAATTGGATAGCATTATTTTTCGATTTTTTTGCAAGCTCAGCCCAAAGTTTTTTTCCTTCGACTGGGATTTCATCAGCTGCACTTTCTCCATTTGCTAAGACAAATGCGTCCATAAAGACGAGTCTATGGATTCGATCTGGAATTTGCTCGGCAACTTTTGAAATAACAGTACCACCAAAACTATGACCAACAAGAACAAAGTTTGTAATATTTCTTTCTTTCACATAAGTAACTACAGATTTGACATAATCAGAATGTTTTACAGCTTTATTCGTATCTTTTCCATGTCCAGGTAAGTTAGGCGTATATACTTTATGGCCCATTTGTTTCAACTCATTAGCTGTTTTATCCCAATAACTATAGTCTCCCCAAGCCCCGTGAACAAGTACAAACGTAATGGGTTTTTGACGTACTACATCCATATCTGTCTCTATTTTTGCTTCGACTGGGATAAGGAAGTTATTACTGCTTAGTACGATTAAAATAGAAGTTACGATTCCGAATAAGAACTTGAATGCTTTCAACATAAAACCTCCATTTACTACAGATTTTGCACATGTGTATATATTTTCGCTGAAAGATTGTTTTTATTCTTTTAGCGTGTAGTTATTAAAAATAGAAGTGTTTCCTTTTTAGAAAAAAGGATAGTATTTTATGATAAAAGAAACAATTATAAATTTAATGGAAAGTTGGAAAATGAAGCATGGTCATTTTGTAATCAAAGTCGGAGGAGGAATGCAAGAAAAGAAGGAGGGATACAAATGCCTTATTAATAAAGTAGGAATCTATCTTTCACTGAACTTTTTTTGTTTTAAATGAGCTTTGGGAGGATGTCCGTGAATAGTAGTAGAAAATAAAAAAAGCCTGCTTTCACAGGCTTATACTTTCATTTATTTGTAATTCCATTACAACACCAACAACGGGGCCCTCATCATCTATATCACCAGTTAAGTGAAACCCGAAAGACTCATATAGTTTCATTGCTAATTTGTTTTCTGAATGAAGACTTAAATAAATCTTTTTGCATTGAAATTTTTGTTGTAAATACTGAATTAGCAGGCGGAGAAACCGTTTTGCATACCCGTTTCCTTGAAAGTGGTAATCAATCATAAAACGATCTAACCATACGCTGTCATCTGTTGCTGAATACCAACCATACATTGCGTATCCAATAAGTGTTTCTCCATCATATAAACCTACTGACGTTCCGTTTTCTTCAAATAAAGATTCTGCCAAAGAAAACGCATTACTCTCTATAAATTGTTGTTGCTCTTTTGCTACGTTTAAAGCAGCGATTGAACGCCAATTATTTACTGTTACTTCACAAATGTGAAGGTTCATAGTTCCAACTCGCTTTCTGAAGTGTGATAAAGCTGATATGGATCATTTTACTTGTTCTTTCGTTTCAGTCAAGGTGATGTATAGAAAAAAGGCAGCTGAATATGTTCAGCTGCCTTACAGAAAAGGTTAGCTTGTAGCTTCTTTTAAAGCATTCGCATTTTCTTCCATTAATGTGAAGTAATCTTTGTTTTTCTTTGCATCATCTTCAGAAATAGTAGCAAGGTGATTTAAACGTAAAATTTTTGTTCCGGTTTCTTTTTGAATAACTTCTGCGACTTTCGGAGTAGAGAACGTCTCAAAAAGAATATATTTTAAACCATGATCTTTTGCTGTCTTTGTAATAGTAGCAAGTTCTTTTTGTGAAGGTTCATCGGAAGCCGAGATTCCAGCAACTGGTATTTGTTTTAATCCGTAGCGTTTTTCCCAATATCCATATGCAGCGTGAGAGACTAAAATGTCTTTCGTTTTTGCATCGGAAACAACAGATTTAAAATGATCATCTAAATCGGTGAACTTTGTTTGCAAGGCAGCGAAGTTTTTCTCGAATTCTTTTTTATGATGTGGCTGCAATGCTACAAGTGCATTTTTAATTTTTTCAGCTTGTTTCATCGCAAGTGTAGGGTCAAGCCATACGTGTGGATCTTTGTCGTGATGGTGATGTTCTTCCTCTTTATGCCCTTCCTCATGATGTTCTTCTTCTGATGAAGCGATAAGAGCAAAGTCTTTAGATGCATTAATAACTTTTACATTCTCTTTTTTTAATGTTTTTTCCATTTTTTCTGCAAACGGTTCTAATTCTGCACCGTTATACACAAATAAGTCTGCTTTCGCAATTTGTACGGTCTGTTTTTGACTCGGTTCATATGTATGAGAGTCAGCACCAGGTGGGTAAATCGCTTCAACCGTTACATAGTCACCACCGATTTTTTTAGCGAAATCAGCCAGTGGAAAAATAGTTGTATACACAGAAAGCTTTCCATCTTTTTTTGCTACATCATCTTTTTTGCCGGAACATCCAGCGAAAATTAATGTAAAAACAAGTATAAAAGAAAATGCTAGTAACTTTTTCTTCATGTAGTTCTCCTCTTTTCTGTCTTTTCCAAGTTTATTTTCTCCAAAAAACATTTTTTGTTACAAAACGTAATAATTACGTTTTAAGTTGCGAACTTAGTATAATACATCTTTGTGAAAGTTGCAATAAATAATAATCATTCCGATTTGATTTTGTTATAAAGTTGTCAAAAAGAACAGTATTAATTTTCATGAATGTCACATATATGACAACACTTCTTTCATATATTGAAGTAGAAGGGTATGACAGGGGGATGAGAAGTTGGATTACTTAATGGAGGCGATTTTATTAATATTAGCGGTAGTTTTACCGTTAACAAGCGTTTTGCTATTCCTGAAGACATTAATAAATAATCTAGGTGACTCTACAATAATAACAAAGCCACCAAGAGAAAAAGGAGAGAAGAGTAAGTAAAGCACTTGCGTCAAGCATAGTGCTTTACTTATGATAGAATAGGTAAAAGGGAACTCCTAGCAATAGGATTTGTGCTATCTGGCTCGACGGATGGTATAAAATTAGATAAAGAGGTATAAAGATAAATGAATAAAAGAACAGCCTTAGTACTCGGCGCAAGTGGTTTAGTTGGACAAGAAGTGACGCAGCTATTACTTGATTCAGATTACTATGATTCGGTTATGATTTTTGTCAGAAAACCGCTGCAATGGGAACATGAAAAGTTACAGCAAAAACAAGTGGATTTTTCTATACTAGAAGAGTATAAGGAATTTTTTGCTGTTGATGATGTCTTTAGTTGTCTTGGAACAACGATTAAGAAAGCAAAAACAAAAGCGAATTTTAAAAAAGTAGATTATGAATATACATTACGGGCAGCTTGTTTGGCAGAAAAACAAGGTGTACAAAATTTTCTCGTTATTTCTTCAATGGGGGCTAATCCAAAATCACTTTTCTTTTATTCGCAAGTAAAAGGAAAAATGGAGGAAGAGCTTCAAAAGCTAGTCATTGGTGGAATCCATATATTTAGACCCTCGTTATTGTTAGGGGATCGAGAAGAGTTTCGTTTTGGAGAAAGAATGGCTGAGAAGATATTTGGTGTTTTACCATTTGTATTTAATGGTACCTTAAAAAAATATAAGCCGATAACAGCCGAGCAGGTCGCAAAAGGAATGTATTTAGCAGCACTACGTGAAGAATCAGGTGTTCATATTTATAATTCCACAGAGATTACAATGATGAAATAATAAAAACGAGAAGGCAGTCCCTTCTCGTTTTTGCTTTATCTTGCGATTTTTTGTTTAAAAATCAGTAGAAGGTGGGAGAAAATTGATTAAAGTGTAACGGCATTCAGTTCTAATTCACCTTATCGACGAATCTGGGTTATTTTACCATGAGTACGTTGATATTGGTGAGGCTCTTCTAATTCAAAACCAAGTTCATTAGCAGCTGTTCTTGGAAAATAGGGGTTGCGGAGTAGCTCGCGACCAATAAAAATTAAGTCTGCAGCATTATTCCCTCTTATTGCAGTTCCTTTTATTGTATCATTATCATTTTTGTTTCCCTAATAAAACGCTCATTCTCGAAAATTCGTGCATTTGTGTTACAATTATTGAAATGAATTAAATTGGGGGATAGAGTATGTATCGAGCTTATTATGAAAGTGAAATAGGTTTACTTGAAATTACTGCCAATGATGAGGGGATTATTTCTGTTATTTTTGTGGAGGAGCGGAAAGAAGAAAATAAGAATCAAATTGTAGAACAATGTATTGCTGAATTAGATGAATATTTTAATCAGCAGCGAACTGAATTTACAGTACCATTGTCAGCAGTTGGAACGCCATTTCAAAAGAAGGTTTGGGATGCGCTTTATACGATTCCATATGGAGTGAGCGTCTCTTATCTAAATATTGGAGAAAAAATTGATAATATAAAGGCAGTACGTGCGATTGGTGGAGCGAATAGCCGCAATCCAATTTCTATTATTGTTCCATGTCATCGTGTAATTGGAAAAAATGGAAAACTGGTTGGCTATGCAGGTGGACTATGGCGAAAAGAATGGTTATTAAAACATGAAGGGATTTTGAAATAGAGTGAAACACCGTTCCGGTGGCGATAGTAGTTTTCAGTGATTAGAGGTTAATGGAAATTAGTATTCAAGTATGAACGGAATGGGTTCACACATTATTTGTGGGTACGCTATCCTGTGAAAGCCTCTTTCTGCAAGTAACTAAGTTTCAAGTTGTTGGACAAGAAGTATAAATCGCGGATAAATAATGGAAAGAGGGATTATTTTGCGTTGTATAAATTGTGAGAATCCTTGTTCTGATGGTCAGTTTAATTGTGAAGGTTGTCAGCAAGTTTTACATAATAGAACGAAAGAGGAGATCTCGGCAATAGAAAAAGATATGGAGCAATATGTAGGAGCGCATTATCCATACTTTAAAAGGAAATGGGATAAGGAAAAGAAACGAATAGCAAGATGGAGCTGGAATGGATGGGCTGCTATTTTTAATGTTGGATGGTTTGGATATCGAAAGTATTACTTACCGGCTTGCTTATTTGTAATCTTATTCGTAGCTTGTGACGCATTTTCGTATTATATGGGTTTCAATGTAGCGCTCCCAATTATTAATATGGTTCCGCTTACTTTCTTATTGCTCATTTTAATGATGATAGGAATCGGGATCTTTGCGAATGGATTATACTATCGATTTGCTGAGCGGAAAATATACCGGATAAAAGCAAGAGGGATAAAGAATGAAGATGTTGAGAATTATCTTATTCGTGATAGTGGTGGAACAAGTAAATTTGGAGTAGCTATTGTTACAATTTTGACAGTTGCTAGTATATTTATGAGTCACTTTTTCTTTCCCACGGATCGAGATGTCATTCAAAAAGTACGGGCAAGTTCCCTTTATGAATATCCTTTCTTTTCTATTGGAGAATCGTTTGAACAATATTTTAAGCAACCAACCTGGGTTTATTACCGCGGGGAAGATGGATTAGAATTGGTAGAATTTCATGGATACAATCATGGTATGGCAAGGCAACAAATTGTTATTCAATTTGTTGTTGATTACAAGTTGCATGAAATCGAACCATATTCTTTTATAATTAACGGTGAACCACAAGGTGAAAAAGAATTCTTAAAAATGATGGAAGACGTATTTCGTGTGCAAGATCTTTTTGAGCTGAACGATGGATTGCAAAAAGATAAAGAAAAAGAGATGTTATAAGAAGTGAATGTGAAAGCAGATGAGGTAGCTTTTACATTCATTTCTTTTTTTATTTTTATGAAGAAAAATATTTAAAATAATCTGAATTTTTTGTATAATAATATCGTACATACTTTACTGTATACATAGAGATTGGGGGAAGGAAGAATGAAGAGAAAATTTGTAACGTTTGCTGCACTTACATTGTCAACAAGTATGTTCGTTGCAGGTTGTGGAAATGAGGAGAAAGCATCGACAACGAAGAAAGAAACAAGTAAGGGGATAGCCGATAAGCAAGTGCTAAACTTACTAGAAACAGCAGAAATTCCTTCGATGGATACGTCAAAATCAACAGATTCCGTATCATTCCGAGTATTTGTAAATGCAATGGAAGGTTTATATCGTTTAGATAAAGATAATAAGCCAGTTCCAGGCATGGCAAAAGATGTGAAGATTAGTGAAGATAAGAAAACATACACGTTCGAATTAAGAGATGCAAAATGGTCGAATGGTGAGCCGGTGCGTGCACAAGATTTTGTGTATGGCTGGCAACGTGCACTTGATAAAGCAACAGCAGCTGAATATGCATTTATTTTATTTGATGTAAAAAATGCGCAAAAAGTTAATAAGGGAGAGTTACCTCTTGACCAGCTAGGTGTCAAAGCAAAAGATGATAAAACATTAGTGGTAGAATTAGAACAGCCAACTCCATATTTTCTAGATCTTACATCATTTCCAACATTCTTTCCTTTAAATGAGAAGTTTGTAAAAAAACAAGGCGATAACTATGCGTTAGAAGCTGATAAAATTTTATACAATGGACCGTTTACGTTAAGTGAATGGAAACATGAACAAAGCTATCAATTAAAGAAAAATCCGAATTATTGGGACAAAGATACTGTAAAACTAGAAGAAATTAATGTTGGTATTGTAAAAGAAACGAGCACAAGTGTGAATCTGTATGATAATGATCAAGCAGACCGCGTAATTTTAACTTCAGAATTTGTTGATAAATATAAAAAGAATAAGCCGGATGAATTTAAAACGAAACTAGATCCGCGCATGTATTTCTTGCGTTTTAATCAACAAAACCCAACATTTAAAAATCAAAAAGTGCGTGAAGCGATTGATTTAGCGTATGATAAAAAAGGAATTGCTAATGTCATTTTGAATGATGGCTCATTACCAGCATATTTCTTAGTACCGGAAAAATTTACAACAGGTCCAGATGGAAAGGATTTTCGTACTGTAAATAAAAACTTCCGTGATAGTAAAGACAATGCAGAAAAAGCGAAAAAATTATGGGAAGAAGCGAAAAAAGAATTGGGTCAAGATACAATTACAGTAGAATTACTAAACGATGACAATGGTAGTCGGAAAAAAGTTGGTGATTTTATTAAAGAAGAGCTTGAAAAAAATTTACCTGGCATAAAAGTAAATTTGAAACAACAACCGTATAAACAAAAATTAGATTTAGAAAAGAAATTGCAATATGAGTTTTCACTATCAGCGTGGAGTCCAGATTACCCAGATCCAATGACCTATATCGATATGTTTATTACAGGAAGTACGTTTAATGAAATGGCGTACTCAAATCCGGAATATGATGACTTAGTTGCCAAATCGAAAGGTGAGCTGTTAAAAGATGATGCAGCACGCTGGAAAGCACTGGCAGAAGCAGAGAAAATTTTAATTGGAAAAGATGTTGCGATTTCACCTACTTATCAGCAAAGTACAGCATATTTAGAAAAAACATATGTAAAAGGAATTGCAAATCATACATTCGGTGGTGATTTTAGTTATAAATGGGCATATATTACAAAAAAATAGTATAATAAAAGATGCACGAATTTTCGTGCATCTTTTATTGGTGAGGTGACAAGGAGTGTTAAAAGGCATTAATCATATTTGTTTTTCTGTTTCCAATTTAGAAAAATCTATTCAATTTTATGAGAGAGTGTTAGAAGGTGTTTTATTAGTACGAGGAAGGAAATTAGCATATTTTGATATATGCGGAGTGTGGATAGCGCTTAATGAAGAGGTAGGTATTCCTAGAAATGAAATTCATCAGTCGTATACACACCTTGCGTTTTCTGTTGAACAAGAGGATTTTAATCGGTTAGTAAAGCGATTAGAAGAAAATAAAGTTCATATTTTACAAGGAAGAGAACGGGATGTAAGAGATTGTCAATCTATTTATTTTATGGATCCCGATGGCCATAAGTTTGAGTTACATTCAGGTACATTGCAAGATCGCTTAAAGTATTATAAGGAAACAAAGCCACATATGAAATTTTATTCATAAAGGTAATTGAGAAGAGTATGTATGCGCTCGTTACTTTTGGGGATTCAAAGTGAAAAAAGTGAATGGATTGTAGGAGCATTAGAGTTATTGGAATTACGACTAGGATGGTAAGGGGGATAAACATGAAAACAACATTATATGTAACACGTCATGGGGAAACAGAATGGAATATCGCAAAGCGTATGCAAGGAAGAAAGAACTCGAACTTAACGGAAAAAGGCATGCTGCAAGCCAAGCAGCTAGGGGAACGTCTAAAAGATATATCACTTGCTACGATATATAGTAGTCCAAGTGATAGGACGATGCATACAGCGGAATTGATAAAAGGGGGACGACACATTCCGATTATAGCTGATGAACACTTTTATGAGATTAATATGGGAACATGGGAAGGGCAGACGCTTGAGGATTTGGAGGCGCAATATCCGGAGGAAGTACATACATTTTGGAATGAGCCACACCGCTTTTGCTCCACGTCAGGCGAAAATTTTTATGATGTATATAATCGTGTGATAGAAGGAGTGAACGATCTTTTAGAGAAGCATAAAGGTGAGAGTATTTTAATTGTTTCACACGCTGCGGCGGCAAAATTACTTGTAGGTCATTTTGCTGGTCTTTCTGTCGAAAAAGTGTGGGATGATCCATTTATGCATAGTGCGAGCCTAAGTATCATTGAATTTGAAGAAAAAAAGGCTAGTGTTAAACAATTTGCTGATATAAGTCATTTTCAGCAAGTGTAAAAAAGACCGCTCTCTCGCGGTCTTTTTTACGGTTACTGCTAACAATAAAGTATTAAAAATTATTCATTATCTTTTTTATACCAAAAGTGATCAAATTTTTTCCGCTTGCAGGACGATTTTTTCTCATCTTCCCAGTCACGGCGGCGTAATTTACGATCTTCCTTCCAAGAAGAATGTTTATCGCTATCACAATCATGCTCAGGATAGAATACAGATTTTTTACAATAAGAACGTTTTGTCCAGTAATGTTTCTTTTCATGGCGCACGCATTTTGTAACGAATGTACATTTTTTCACGCGTTTACGTTCTGTAACGAATTTGCATTTTTTTTCGTGAGTAACTTTTGTAACAAATGTCCATTTCTGTACACGTACATGAGTACGTTTTGTAACGAACGTACATTTTTTCACGCGATTACATTCTGTAACAAATGTACATTTTTTCTCACGAATACATTCTGTTTTAGGACATTTGTGATCTGACTTACAATCATGTTTTTTGTGACTTGATTTACGATTGTGTTTTTTGCGACTTGATTTACAATCATATTTTGAAGAGTCATCATCATATTCAAAAGTACTTGGATCTTGATGTAAAAATTCCTCCATTCCTGCACTTTTGATTTCTTCAACGGCTTTTTGAATATCTCGCTTCATAGAAATCCTCCTTATCGTTAAATAAAATGAAAAGGTATCCCTTTTACACTAATCATGGTATGAAGAGAGAATCTCTTCTGCATGAGACAAGAGTTTAGGTTCAATGAAAATAGACATATAGCGGATATATGGACATGGACAAAATAATGAGCATACAGTAAAGGGAGAAAAAAGAAGGGATGGGAGAACAATGCTGCCTTCTTATGATTTTTTTATTCATCCAATGTATCTTGTTGAATTAAAGAAAGATATTTGGTCTGATAGTCCAGTTCCTGCGAAATTAACATATGAGAAAAGAAAATATGATATCGATATTGTTTACCGAGGAGCTCATATTCGGGAATTTGAAAAAAAATCATATCATGTGATGTTTTACAAACCAAAACGATTTCAAGGTGTAAAAGAGTTTCATCTAAATTCAGAGTTTAAAGATCCGTCACTGATTCGAAATAAATTATCGCTTGATTTTTTTCGTGACATCGGTGTGCTTTCACCAAAATCTCAACATGTCGTTATTAAAATTAACGGTCAAATTCAAGGTGTATATTTACAATTAGAGTCTGTTGATGAAAATTTTTTGAAGAGCAGAAAATTACCGAGTGGATCAATTTTTTACGCAATTGATGATGATGCGAATTTTTCTTTAATGAGTGAGCGGGATGAGGGAGTTAAAACAAACTTAGCTGCAGGATATGAGTTTAAATGCGCAAATGAACATAGTGAAGAGCAACTGAGTGAATTTGTGTACCAAGCAAATGTATTATCACGAGAGAAGTATGAAAAAGAGATTGTGAACTTTCTAGATGTTGACAAATATTTACGATGGCTAGCAGGTGTCATTTTGACGCAAAACTTTGATGGATTCGTTCATAACTATGCACTGTATCATAATGATGAAACGAATTTATTTGAAGTAATACCGTGGGATTATGATGCGACGTGGGGGCGTGATGTAGAAGGAAGGTTGTTAAATCATGAGTATATCCGTATTCAAGGATACAATACATTGAGTGCTAGAATTCTTGATATACCAGTATTTCGAAACCAATATCGAAGTATTATTGAAGAGATTTTAGAAGAAAAATTCACAGTTTCTTTTATAAAACCAAAAGTAGAGGGAATGTATGAAGTGATCCGTCCGTACCTAATTCAAGACCCGTATATGAAAGATAAAATAGACATTTTTGATCAAGAACCAGATATTATTTTTCAATATATAGACAATCGACGTCAATATATACAAGAGCATCTTCGTGAATTAACATAATGTGAAACGGGATTGATTCTTTATCAATCTCGTTTTTGTAGTTCAGTTATTTATAAAATGAAACGTTAATCAGTGGATTTTTTTCACCTCCCACTGATTATTAGTTGAACCAATCGGGCTTTTACGGGCAGTTGATCCTCACACCTACCTTCCTTGTTTCTCTCTGAATCTTGAGGTGGGGGTCTTACTGCCCGTTAATGCGGGATAGATGGTAAGCTATCTTATTGCGGAATTTGGTGGTAGTAAAGGAGTTAGATGGAAAATTCACACTGATTAAAGTTTGAAGGGATTTCAATACTTCGGTGTTGTGAAACATTAAAGTGATAATAGGATTAGTTAGAAGGTCATCTCTTTTTAATCAGTGAGACATAGCATTTTTAAGAATATATCTTGAGAGTAGGTTTTTATTTCTCGAAAAGTATGTGATAAGAGTAGTAATGCAATAAAAACATGTGGTTATATATGATAAGATGAAGTTGGATAAATTGGTAAATTATGAACAGAAAATGATTCGTACAGAAAGAGGTTCCTTTGAAATATGTATAAGTGGTCATGGTAAACTGTTATGTATTACACATCCATATTAAGAGTTCTCTAGAAATGGCCCGGAGTGTGTAGATTGTTTTAGTTTGTAGTGGAACGATGTATCGTTTCATGTAAATAGAAAATAATTTTTCATAGGTTGGTGATAATATGGAAGCAAAATGGATTGATTGGGTAAAACAAATACAAGCCATTGCTCAGGCTGGTTTAACGTATTCAAAAGATGTGTATGATCTGGAACGTTTCGGGCAACTACGTGATCTTTCAGTTACGATGATGTCTCATTATACGAAGACAGATTGGGAAGTGGTAGAAAAATTATTTGCCAATGAAACAGGTTATCAAACACCAAAAGTAGATATCCGAGCTGTTGTGCATCAGGGGGATAAATTATTATTTGTGAAAGAAAAAAGCGATGGAAAATGGGCTTTGCCAGGTGGATGGGCAGACGTTGGTTATACACCAACAGAGGTGGCAGCAAAAGAAGTATGGGAAGAAACGGGTTATAAAGTGGACCATTTTCGATTATTAGCAGTGTTTGATAAAGAAAAACATCATCCATCACCATCAGCAATGCATGTATATAAAATATTTATTGGCTGTGAAATTATTGGAGGAGAAAAACAAACAAGTATTGAAACGGAGGCGGTGAATTTTTTTAGCGAAAAGGAAATTCCAGAGTTATCGACTGCGAGAAATACAGAGTGGCAAATTAAAGAAATGTTTGCTTATGTGAAAGAGAAGGATAAAAAACCGTTACTTGATTAAGAAAAATGTATAAATCTCTCTATCTTTTTATTCATACTTGATATATGTATCATGAATTGTACATATTTTGGGTAGAGAATGAGGAATATTTGTGAGATAATAGGAAAGTATGTAAGCAGAAAAGGAGATAAAAAAGAAAATGTTAGGAAATTTAATAGAGCAGTTATTGCAATTTTTTGCAAGTCTAGGATACTTTGGAGTTGCCTTAGGGTTAATGATTGAAATTATTCCTAGTGAGATTGTCCTTTCTTATGCTGGTTTTTTAGTCGCACAAGGTGAAATCGGTTTTGTTGGAGCAGTAATTGCCGGCACAATCGGTGGTACTTTAGCACAAATCTTCTTGTATTGGTTAGGATATTACGGAGGGCGTCCTGTTGTTGAGAAATATGGAAAATATTTATTGATTAACAAGCATCATTTAGATGTAGCAGAAGGCTGGTTTAATCGATATGGAGCGGGAGTAATCTTTTCAGCACGCTTTATACCAGTTGTGCGTCACGCAATTTCAATTCCTGCGGGATTAGCAAAAATGCCTTTGAAAAATTTCACAGCATATACAGTTATTGCGATTATTCCGTGGTCAATTCTTTTTATTTATTTAGGAGAAAAACTAGGTGGGAATTGGCGTCAAATTAAAGAATATGCGGCTGACTATACGCATTACATAATTATTGGGGCAGTGCTCTTTATTGCTCTTTATTTCGGTTTAAAGTTATTGAAAAAAAGAAAAACAGTTCGTTAAAGCCAATGATTTCATTGGCTTTTTTTTATGCACGTTAGTTCTAAAATAGAGAAGTTGTCCATAATGTGTAGTAATAAAGCGTAGCGGGGGAATGAAATGAAGGGATCGCCGTTTTTACGTGGAACATTATTTTTAACGATGGCAACGATGATATCTAAAATGCTCGGATTTATATATGTTATTCCATTTACAGCAATGGTCGGTACTAGTGGATATGTATTATATACGTATGCATATCGGCCATATACTATTATGTTAAGTATTGCAACAATGGGATTACCACTCGCTGTTTCAAAAATGGTCTCGAAATATGATCAGTTAAATGACTATCATACAGTAAAACGGGTGTTGAAAAGTGGAATATTTTTCATGATTTTTATGGGGGTAGTTTCATTTCTAGTGCTTTATATGTTAGCTCCATATCTTGCGAAGCTAGTGATTGATGGAAGTGATCAAACTGGTAATAGTATGACTGCTGTTACATATAATATTCAAATTGTTAGTTTTGCGTTATTAATTGTACCCGTAATGAGTTTATTACGTGGTTTTTTTCAAGGATTTCAATCTATGGGACCGTCAGCATCTAGTGTAGTTGTAGAACAGTTTTTTCGTGTATTGACAATCTTAATAGGAAGCTTTGTTGTCTTGCATATTTGGAAAGCGTCTGTTTCGCTAGCGGTTGGAGTATCAACTTTTGGCGCATTTATGGGGGCGGCAGCTGGATTAACTGTTTTGCTTGGATTTTATATGAGACGACGGAAATACTTGAAACGGAAGGAAGTTTCTAGTATCCCACAGACAACGAAATCGTTTTTTTCTTTATACAAAGAACTATTCACGTATTCAATCCCATTTGTTGCGGTGGGACTAGCGATTCCGTTATATCAAACAATTGATACATTTACAATTAATAAGTTGTTGATAGAGATTGGTTACGTACAAATCGAAGCAGAAAAAATAAATGCGATAATTGGGCTTGTTCAAATGATTGTACTTATTCCAGTTTCAGTTGCAACAGCTTTTAGTATGTCTCTCGTTCCTGAGATGACGAAAGCTTATACAGCTGGAAATGTGCAATTATTATATAAGCATTTCACGAGAACGAATTTGCTTGTTGTAGCGATTACAATTCCAGCGGCAGTGGGAATGATACTATTAGCTAAACCTATATATACTTTTTTATTTGGAGTAGGAAATGATCCCAGTTTAGGAAGTGTTATTTTACAGTACTATGCACCGGTATGTATATTATTTTCATTGTTTACAGTTACTGCTGCGATGTTACAAGGAATTAATCAGCAACAAAAAACAATTCTTGGTTTAACTTTAGGAATTATAGTGAAAGTCGTACTCAATATTGTATTATTATCGTACTTTGACTATACTAGCTTTATTATTTCAACATATGCAGGTTACACCGTTTCGGTTGCATTTAACTTGTGGATGCTTTCTAAATATGTTATAAAGGCAACATGAGCTTTTGGAAAGACAGGGCACTCTCTGTCTTTTTCTATTTTACAAAAATTTATGGAGAAAAGCGTTTTCAAAATAATTTTCTATTGAAATTTGAACGTTTGTTTCATATGCTGAAAATGGCGGTTCAAAAACTGTTGTTTAAGTGAGGTAGATTCCCACATGTAAAAAGAATCGGGGTGATAGTATGTTAAATATTTATTTAACAGACCGAAACGGAAAACTACAAGAAATAGAAGAAATTGAAAAAGGTTGTTGGATTAATGTACTTCATCCAACAGAAGAGGAAATTCAATTTTTAGTGCAAACATTAAATGTAGAATTGGATTTCATTAAGGATCCATTGGACGATGAAGAGCGATCTCGTATTGAAAAAGAAGATGATAATGCATTAATTATCGTTGACATCCCTACAGTGAGGCATGATGAAGAAGGGAATTCAATATATGACACAATTCCGATTGGTATGATTGTAATGCCAGAATGTTTCGTGACCATTTGTTTGGAAGAAAATCCGATTTTCGAGCGCTTTATTAATCAACGTATTAAAGAATTTTATACTTTTAAAAAGACACGTTTTGCACTGCAGCTCTTATATACAATTTCTACTTATTATTTACGATACTTAAAACAAATTAATAGAAAAACAATTGATTTAGAGCATGAATTAAATAAATCAATGAAAAATAAAGAAATTTTTACATTATTAGGTCTTGAAAAGAGTTTAGTGTATTTTACAACATCTTTAAAAGCGAACAAAATTGTTATTCAAAAGTTAATGCGTAATAATAACTTTCTTAAAATGTATGAAGATGATCAAGATTTATTAGAAGATGTGTTAATTGAAAATAAACAGGCCATTGAAATGGCTGAAATATATAGTAATATTTTAAGCGGTATGATGAATACGTTTAGCTCAGTCATTTCAAATAATTTAAACAGTGTCATGAAACTCTTGACTTCTATTACTATTATTTTATCATTACCGACAATGGTTTCGAGCTTTTTCGGAATGAACGTGACAATTCCATTGCAAGCAAACCCGTATGGTTTTGTAATTGTAATGATTATATGTGCGACATTATCTTGCACGTTAGCGTTTATTTTTTGGAAGAAACGTTATTTTTAGAGATAAAGAAAGCTGCTCTAGCATAGTCGTGAGACTGCACTAGAGCAGCTTTTTTGTCATAACAGAGTTTTATGATAGGAATGTGAGCAGCATTATTTCCAAGATGTATAAGACTTGTTAAAATTATTATTTGACGTTAAAATTACACTTTATTAAGGAAGGAATGGAGGAAACACATCGTGGAAATGTTTCATTTACCGAAAGCATTCCTACAAATGAATACGATTTTTATCTCAATTTTAATTGAAGCACTACCATTTGTGCTAATTGGTGTATTTATTTCAGGATTCATTCAAATGTTTGTGACAGAAGATATGGTGGCGAAATGGATGCCAAAAAATCGATTTCTGTCTGTATTATTAGCTACTTTCCTTGGAATGATGTTTCCGGGTTGTGAGTGTGGTATCGTTCCAATTGTAAGGCGGTTAATTGGGAAAGGTGTCCCCCCGTATGCCGGAATTGCATTTATGTTAACGGGACCTATTATTAATCCGGTTGTATTATTTGCCACATACGTTGCGTTTGGAAGTAGTATGCATATGGTATGGTACCGTTCGATTGTGGCAATTATCGTTGCTGTAATTGTTGGACTCATATTATCATTTATGTTTAAAGATCATCAATTGCGTGATGAACATTTTCCAGAAGAGGATCATAAACGTCCATTGCGTAAGAAAATATGGGATGTTTGTACACATGCGGTTGAAGAGTTTTTCTCAATGGGGAAATATTTAGTGATGGGAGCGTTAATTGCTGCTGCTGTTCAAACGTTTGTACAAACTTCGACATTACTTACTATAGGACAAGGGCCGTTTTCCTCATCAGCAGTTATGATGGGACTTGCTTTTATTTTATCATTATGTTCAGAGGCAGATGCTTTTATCGCATCTTCTTTCCAAAGTACGTTTTCAACAGCATCACTTGTCGCGTTCCTTGTTTATGGACCGATGGTGGATATTAAAAATATGTTTATGATGTTTGCGACATTTAAAACAAGATTTGTAATTATTGTGACAGTGACAGTTACACTTGTTGTTTATGCAAGCTCACTACTCATTTATGCGATGGGGTGGTAGATTATGTTTCGGGCATATATATTATTAGGGTTTACAATTTTAATAGCACAGCTTCATATTTCTGGTAATATAACAAAGTATATTAATATGAAGTATGCGTATTTATCCACAACAGCTGCAATTATTTTAGGGTTTTTAACAATTATTCAAATCATCGTTGTGTTCCAAAAGGAACATAAAAATGAAAAAGATCAGCATAGTTGTGGTTGTGATCATAGTCATTGTGGACATGATCATTCAAAAGATGAAAATACATGGTGGAAACGCGCCTTTTCATATTCATTATTGTGCTTTCCTATTATTTCAGGATTGTTTTTTCCAATCGCGACGTTAGATTCAGACATTGTAAAAGCGAAAGGATTTCATTTCCCAGTTTCACAACCAGATAGTCAAGATCCGTTTATGAGAAGACAATTTTTAAAACCAGATACGAGCATTTATTATGCGAAAGAAGGATACAGAGATGTAATGGAAAAAGGGAAAAAACAATTTGTAGATAAAGATAAAATAGCTTTAAATGATGAGAATTTCTTAAAAGGAATGGAAACAATCTATAATTATCCTGGAGAATTTGTCGGGAAAAAGCTTTCTTTTAAAGGATTTGTCTTCCGTGACGACTCTGCAAAGAAAGAGCAATATTTCTTATTCCGTTTTGGTATTATTCATTGCGTAGCCGATTCGGGTGTATACGGAATGTTAGTGAAAAAGCCAGATGGAGTAGAGTGGAAAAATGATGATTGGATTGAAGTTGAAGGTGAAATTTCAACTGAGTTTTATCAACCATTCCACGCAAACATTCCTGTTTTAGAAGTAACAAATTGGAATAAGGTTGAACAACCGAAAGAGCAATATGTATTTAGAGGAGCAGATTGATTCTAGGAAGGCACTGAAAAAGGAAACAATCGTGCGCATGTTAAAAATATGTTAAAAGTAGAAGGGAGCCCTTTGCCTGTATA
This sequence comes from Bacillus sp. C1, assembly GCF_054570475.1. Classification (NCBI taxonomy): domain Bacteria; kingdom Bacillati; phylum Bacillota; class Bacilli; order Caryophanales; family Bacillaceae; genus Bacillus; species Bacillus sp. C1. Next base: position 91,134 of record NZ_JBTMZT010000003.1, on the reverse strand, counting down.
TAGTAGGGTAATGGGCTCCTTTTTCTTATGAAGTAGCTTAGAATGAAAAGCGGACATCTAAAGATAGATGTCCGCTTTTATAGTTTTTTAACTATATATCACCCTTAAAGGTAGCTAACTAACAAAAACAAGCAGCACCAACGATGATTAAGAGGATAAATAGTACGACAAGTAATGAAAATCCATTTCCACATGCAAAGCCCATTGTTATTTCCTCCTTTTATTGCAGAATACAACATACAATATGCAAATCCACTCTTGTTTGACAGGGACATTTATCACGAAATCTTGTTTTTTTTGTATGTTAAATTGAAAAAAAAGGAACGATATAGGGATAAAGGATTTTGAAGAAAGGATTTTATCCATGAAAAAATGTATAGCCATTTTGTTATGTATCATCGGCGTATTTATATGGATGAACATCGATCTAGAAATGGAGAAGAAAATGATCAATAAGCTTGAAATATCACAAATTCGATATGGGAATTTTCAATTATATACAGATGGGAACGATTTGAATCGAAATTTATTTGACGATATAAATCATGCGAAAAAGTATGTCTATATTCACTTTTACATTGTTGGTAAAGATGAAGTGAGTCAGGAATTTTTAAAAATATTAGAACAAAAAGCATTGAGTGGTGTGGATGTGAAATTATCAGTAGACCGTATTGGTGGTTATAAAATTAAGAAAAAAGTGATGCAGCAGTTAAAAGAAACGGGTGTTAAGTTTACTTTTAGTAAAAAGTTTAAATTAAAAAACTTTTTTCATTCATTGCATCAACGAAATCATCGCCGCATCGCAGTGATTGATGGCGAAGTTTCTTATATTGGTGGTTTTAATATTGGAGAGGAGTATCTTGGGAAGGATCCTAAATTTGGGAGATGGCGTGATTATCAATTACGTATTGAAGGAGATGGAGCAGTTGATATGGAAAGGAAATTTGCAGAGGATTGGTATGCAGATACAGGTGAAAAGCTTTCTTTGTACAAAGAACCACATCAGCAAGGGAAAGTAAAGTACCAATATGTATTTTCAGATGGGAAGGGGCTATGGCAAGAGTATGGAGCATTAATTAACAAAGCTAAAAAATCATTAATTATTGCAACGCCATATTTTGTACCAAGTAGGGAAATGATGAATGGTTTACAAGAAGTCCTGAAACGCGGTGTGACTGTAAAGATTTTAGTTCCTTTCAAAAGTGATGCTCTGTTATTAAAGCAAGCAGCTTATCCCCATTTGAAAAAGCTACTAGATGCTGGTGCTGAAATTTATCAATACCGGAATGGTTTTTTTCATGGAAAAGTAACAATAATTGATGATACAAGTGCGGATGTAGGGACAGCTAATTTTGATAATCGTAGTTTTTATATAAATACAGAATCGAACTGTTTTATCTATGACAAGGGAGTTGTAGCTGAGGTGCGGAGGCGGCTACAGGAGGACTTTCATGATTCGAAGCGTTTGGTTGATAAAGATTTTGAAAAAATTAGTAGTTGGGACTGGTTTTTAGCGAAGGTAGCAAATGTTCTTGCTTTCTATTTGTAGGCATACATTAGAAGAAAGGGGGGAGCTATACTATGAGATGTATGGAAGAATTATTGAAGTGTAGTTATGAAATGATTCATATGATGGGTGAGTATTTGAATAGAGTAGAAGATGAGGAATTAGGTGATATATTAAAACAGCATTTACCTTATATTTTGCAAGCATATAATGAACAAGTGAACTTTCAAGAAGGTGAAAATATACAGCATATGATTTGCGAGCAACTGAAGTCTCCCCTTATACAAAATGGTGTATCAATGAAGAGTACAAGTAAGGGGGATATTGAAATTGCGATTTCCTATATTTCAAATTTAAAAAGATTAGCACTCAGATTTGCTCAAGTTGCTGTAGAAGTTGCAAATCCGGAATTTCGATCATTTTTGGAAAACTGCTTTGTTAAAATGAATCGTTACGCATATAGCATATGGCAATATGTTGTGAAAAAAGAATATACAATAGAAAATATATATGCAGATGAACGGTTTGCATAGAATGAAAAACAAGACAGCATATGAGTTGTCTTGTTTTTTTGACAGAAATTATAAGCTTTTCACCATTCCTCCATCAACAAGGAAAGATTGTCCGGTTATATATGTATTTGCATCGGATGCGAGGAATACAGCGAACACTGCGAATTCGCTAGGGTGACCGTATCTCCCAAGAGGGATAGTAGCTTCATATTGTTTTTGAACGTCTTCTACTGTAATTCCATGCTTTTCAGCAAGTGTTTGATCCAGAGAAGCGATACGGTCTGTAGCGATACGTCCTGGCGCAATTGTATTAATTAAAATATTATGTGGAGCAAGCTCAGTTGCTAATGTTTTTGCTAAGCCTGTAATACCGACGCGGAATGTATTCGATAATAGTAATCCGGGGATAGGTTCTTTAATAGAAGATGAAGCAATGTTAATAATTTTTCCGCCTTGTGTTTTCATATATGGTAGTACTTCGCGAATCATGCGAACGTAACTTAATAAATTAAGTTCAAATGAATGGTACCAATCCTCGTCTGTTAATTGTTCAAAGGTACCAGGCTTAGGGCCACCGGCATTGTTTACTAAAATATCAATTGTACCAAAGGTTTGTATAGTATATTGTATCGCTTGTTCTATACTTTCTTTGTTTGTAACATCACAAACTGTATACATGACATTACCTTTATTAAGGGTGAGCAATTCCTTTTGTAAGGCTGCTAGCTTTTCCTCACTACGACTCAGTATCATAACATTTGTTCCTTCTTTTATAAGTTCCGCAGCAATTGCTTTTCCTAAACCTTGACTAGAAGCGACAACTAGAGCAGTTTTTCCAGCTAATCCAAGTTCCATATGTATCAACCTTTCTTTGTGAGATACCTTTTATTATAAGTGAAAATAGTACAAAATGAAAAATAAACGCTTCTGTTATCAGAAAATTTACATAAATTTACCTTATCTTTACGTTTTTCTCATATTTTCTTCAAAAAAGAGAAGTAATATGAGATTGTACATATTCTATCAAAAGGGGGATAAGCAAATGAATAAATGGGTTAAATCTTTAACTGCTATGGCACTTGCGAGCTCTTTATTTATGGTAGGTTGTAGTAATGGTGAGGACGAAAAGAAGGATGAGGACACAACGACGCAGCAAGAAGAAAAGAAGGATCAGGAAACGAGCAAAGATAGCAGTTCTTCAGATTCAAAGGAAAAAAAATAATATTTTGAATGACAGGCTTCCTCATGAGTTGAGGAAGCTTTTTTAAATTTTGAGAAAAAATAGAGGTATATAGTAAATTGTGGAAGTTAGCGCGTAGGTACGGTGTATTAAAAAACCACCCCTAAAAAGGGATGGTTAAAAAAGAATGTAACATACAAAAATGATGATCATAATAATTTGTAAAATCGCTTTTGCTACTGTGCTGCTTAAAAAGCCGACAACTGTAGCAATCCCGACCATAAACGCTTCTTGCGGTGTCTTTTTATGCATGATTTCTGTTACAAAAACAGAAATAAATGGAATGATAATGAGACCAAATGGTGGGAAGAAAAAGGAACCGATAATAATAGATATCATTCCTACACGTTCGCTCCATTTCGTGCTCCCATATTTTTTTAAAAAGTATCCATTTGCAATAAAATCAGCAACGAAAATAATGATGGTAAAAAGGATTTGAAGGATCCAAAAACTCATTGTTAGTTCGCCACCATTTATGCCAAAATGATAAATAAAATATCCAGCCCACAATGCAAGTATGCCTGGAATGATTGGATAAATAAACGCAATAAACGATATGATAAAACATGCAATTATACAAAGTGTTAATAGAATGGTCACTTTATATCTCCTTTTGACTATCTAGTTTATGTACAGCGACTTTCTTAATTTGGTGTCCGTCAAGTTCTAATGCTTTGAATTGGAAACCAGCATATTCAATTGAGTAGCCAGCTTTAATATTTAAATCAAGAGCTTGGGATAGAAGCCAACCGCCAATTGTGTCTAAATCACTATCATCAATATGTAGACCAAACATATCATTTACTTCGGAAATGAGTACTTTCCCATCTAGTACAGTGAGTTTTGGTGTCCGTTTTTCGATCATTGGTGGTTCATCTGCATCAAACTCATCTTGAATTTCACCAATAATTTCTTCAATAATATCTTCCATTGTTAATAGACCAGCTGTCCCTCCGTATTCATCCATTACAATTGCCATTTGAACACGATTTTTTTGGAGATGAATCAATGTTTTACGTATTGGCACTGTTTCAAAGACAGTTAAGACTGGATGTATATACGCTTCTAAAGGTTTGTGAATTCCTTTCGTTTGATCATGAAAAATTTCTTTTGTATTTATCATACCAATGATATCATCTTTATCTTTTTCTATAATCGGATAGCGTGTATATTTCTCAGAAGCGACAATTTCCATGTTTTCTGCCAATGTATTCGCTGTAGATAAGCAAACCATTTCTGTACGAGGTACCATAATTTCTTTGGCAACACGATCGTCAAACTCAAAGATATTGTTTACATATTTATATTCAATTTGGTTAATTTCGCCACTTTTAAAGCTTTCACCTAAAATAAGTCGTAATTCTTCTTCTGAGTGAGCGAGCTCATTTTCTTTTGCCGGTTCTAAGCCGAATAGTTTTGTAAAAAATACGGCAGTACCATTAAGTAACCAAATAAAAGGATACATGATTTTATCAAACCAGATAAGTGGTTTAGCAAATTTTAAGGTAATTGCTTCAGCTTTTTGAATCGCAAAAGATTTCGGAACAAGTTCACCTAATACAACGTGGAAAAAAGTAATGACACTGAAAGCGATGATGAAAGATAGTGTATTAGCCACTGTTCCAGTAATGTTCATTTTTTCAAATAGTGGTCGTAATAAGTGTTCAACAGTTGGTTCACCAAGCCAACCAAGTCCTAAAGATGTGATAGTAATACCAAGCTGACAAGCTGATAAATATACATCTAAATTAGAAAGAACACTTCTAGCAGCTAGTGCTTGCTTGTTTCCTTCATTTGCAAGCTGATCAATTCGACTTTTGCGTACTTTTACAACCGCAAATTCGGATGCAACGAAAAAGCCAGAAATGAGGATAAGTACAAAGATGAGAAAAATATTTAATATGTCCAAGTGTGTTCTCTACTCCGAAGTTGGAATAAAGATGTCACCTCCTGCAAGTATGTTATACTTTTATAATAAATCGAAACGAAAATAATAGTCAAAGGAAATGAACAAATATTGGCATGTTTTTCTAAAAAATTATGAGTTTGTTGGTATTTTACCCGGAATGAAAGAGGGTTAACCCTCCATTTTTTTAGGCGGGAATTGTTTGTAATTATTTAATCCTTATTTTGGAAAAGGCATAAGTTTGATGTTTCGACTGGTTCGTTGTCCATACGGATTGCAGAAAGGAAAGGATGGTGTATGGAATATAAAGAAGTAGCAGTCCAGTTGTAACCACAGTTGGTGAACTTCCTCCAAATTGAATAATAAATTGCAGTAATCCTTTCGTATGAAAAATACATTCCATATAAAAGAATGACAAAATAATGGAATTAAAAATGAATGTATGATTTGAAACGATTGCCATAAATAATGTATGAATGAGAAAAGATGAGTCATACATATTATGTTTTTCAGTTTTATTTAAAAATGGAATCCATTTTTTTATTGCCTGTATAACGATAATCATTGATGTACTACATATGATGATGAGAGAAGAAAGAAATGGAATTGTTATGTACTTTGCGATGTGTAAAGAAAGTAAAACGATAGAACATTGTAATAAGGCGGTACCGAATGAGTATGGAATCCAGCGCAATACGACAGTATATTTTTTAAATTGCTTTGGTACTTTTACAAATAAACGTCCGATCGCTAAGCTAATCGAAAAACCAAGTACAAGCGTAAATGTAAAGCGAACGATCGATAAAAAGTATATTTCCCACATATAAGGGAATAGAAGTGTAGATTGTCCTTGAGCATGTAACGTTGTAGTTGAATTTATAGTAGGTTGAGATGAGAAAAGAATAGATTCATGTATCCAATCAATCGCTGGAATGGATATGTATGGAAAATGAGTGAAACTATAAAAAATTTCAAGCAAACCGTTTAAATAAGAAGATTCATGTGTTAATAATATAGCGGGAATAGGGCTTATTATAAGAATAAGTACGCCCCCAGCTAAAAGGCGATATGTGTAAGAACGAAATAATGAAGACATAATACTTCACCTACTCTTTGAAAATTCAGAAAATTCTTATTCTTATTTTAGCGTTTTTTTGCATGAGTTACAATATCTTTTTCTTTATATATAGGTACGGTATATTATTTGATGAATATCGACTTATGCAGAATGATAATCTACTAGGACTCTCCACAAGTGAATCATTCATGAACAAATAATGACAACAATGCGAAAAGTTTTCAGAAAAATTAAATAAAATATTTATTTTTTTTTGAAAATATAATATAGTTATGGCACAGAAAGTATTTTAACATAAGGAGGATTTTTATGAGAGTTAAAGGGAATTATGTGCCAAAAAAAGATGTTTTATATTGCCGTATCTCATTTACAATAGGTGAAGCGTTGGAGCATTTAAATAAAACAGGTTATCGCTGTGTACCAGTTTTAGATGAAAAGAAAGAAAAATTTTTAGGAAATGTATATAAAGTAGATATTTTAGAATATAAAGGTTCATTGGAAGATGATTTATCAAAATTATTAAATAATAAAGATGGCTATGTGAGAGAAGACTCTTCTTTCTTTAAAGTATTTTTTACAATTAAAAAGCTACCATATTTATCCGTTATCGATGAGAAAGGGACGTTTCTTGGGATTTTAACTCACAAAAAGGTATTTGAGTTATTAGAGGATGCATGGGGTGTTCATTCTAGCAAGTATTCTGTTATGGTGGGAACACAAGATTATAATGGAGCCATTCAGAAACTATCTACAGTTTTGAAAAAATATAGCGGTATCCAAAGTTTAATGACATTTGATAATGATGCATTATTAGTACGTAGAATTATGTTTACGTTGGGTGCCGCATTTAAAACAGAAGAGTTAGAGACTTTATTGAAGGATTTAGAAGATCACGGATTTCGCGTTGTATATGTAGAAGATATGAATAATTCAAGTGAAGTGGAGACAGTAGAGTAAACTTGGAAAGCCATCTGTATGAATTAGATGGCTTTTCATTATAGTTGATATTATTTTAAAATAAAAAATGCCTATTTATTTTTAATGTTTTCCCGAAAATTATGTATAAAAAATATATTTCTATTTTTCAACTAAATGTGTTACTATATTTGTGACGAAAGCAAAGAAGTCTGACGAGTTTTACTCCACGGTATAATACTCTGATGATTTAAATATTCAAAAAAATCAAAAAATAATCAGAGTAAGAAAAAGTGGAGAAAGACATTGCTTTTAGAGGCATATATAATCAACATGAGTAGAGAGGAGGATGCGTAGCATATTGTGAAACGATAAAGACAATAAAGAACATGCTATGCAAAAGAGAGATGAAAGGACGATTGAGGACAGGAGATACGATAGCAATTGGTTTAATGTTGTTTGCATTATTTTTAGGGGCAGGCAATTTAATTTTCCCACCGGTATTAGGACAACAAGCTGGAGAAAATGTTTGGATTGCCACAATTGGATTCCTTGTAACAGGAGTCGGACTTCCTCTATTAGCTGTAACTGCGGTCGCTTTTGTAGAAGGAGACTTGAAAGCGCTATCCTCTAGAGTACATCCTATATTTGCGTTTATTTTCCCATTGGTTAGTTATTTAGCAATTGGGCCATTCTTTGCAATCCCGCGGACAGGGGCCGTTTCTTTTGAAATGGGAATGAAACCATTCTTAACGGAAGCGTATGTATCAGAATGGTACATGTTATTTCTCTACACAGCAGTTTTTTTTGGTATTACATGGTATTTATCGTTAAACCCATCAAAATTAATTGATTGGTTTGGAAAGTTTCTTACACCGTTATTGGTATTAATTGTTGCTGTAATTGTTGGGAAAGCAATTATTAATCCAATCGGGGCACCCGCTGCACCTATAGAAGCATATAAAGAGAATGCGTTTTTTGGTGGATTTATTCAAGGATACTTAACGATGGATGCCATTAGTGCACTTGTATTTGGCATCGTTGTTGTACAAGTTATTCGTTCAAAAGGGATAAAAGAGAGCGGACAAATTGCAAAAATAACAATTGTATCCGGAATTATTGCTGTATTAGGTTTAACATTAATTTATTTATCACTTGCTTATCTTGGTTCGACAAGTACATCACTTGGCGTTTCTGATAATGGAGGTCTTATTTTAACGAAGGTTGTAAATGAGTTATATGGAACAAGTGGCAAAATATTATTGGGTCTTGTTATTACACTCGCTTGTTTAACAACTTCAGTTGGACTGGCATCAGCATGTGCAGAGTTCTTTACAAACTTATTCCCAAAAGTATCACATAAAATGATTGTAACATTGGTATGTGTGTTCAGTTTAGTTGTATCAAACTTAGGATTAACACAACTTATTGCTGTAACATTACCAGTATTAATGATTATTTATCCTGTTGCGATTGTATTAATTGTACTGTCTTATTTCCATAAATGGATTGGACAGCGAAATACAATATATATTGGTGCTATTTTAGGTGCACTAGTTATTAGTTTATTTAACGGCTTAGAAAGTGCGAATATTAAGTTTGATGCAATAACAAATGTCCTGCAAATGCTTCCCTTATATAAGGAAGGAATTGGTTGGTTACTACCATCATGTATTGGCGGAATTATCGGGTATTTTCTACATAGACCAAACGAATCAAGTGAGTTGCAAAAGAAAGGTGCTTAGGCATCTTTCTTTTTTTAGAGGGAATCTTCATGTTTTGTCTAAAGGATAATGTGGGAGGGAGAATGAAATGGCTACATTTGAGTATTTTTTACAATTAGATTTACGTATTGGAACGATAATAACAGCAGTGGAATTTAAGGAAGTGCGTGTACCTGCAATTAAGCTAGAAATCGATTTTGGTGAACTTGGTATGAAACAATCCAGTGCTCAAATTACAGAATTTGTGAGCGGGAAAGCCCACGTGCTTTAGCCGTGGGAGTGGTCGATACAACTTGATATAGAAGTCCAAAATGGAACATCTATTAGTTAGGCTAGGAGGGATGAGAAGTGGAGCTTGGAAAGGTTTATTTAGAAAGTGCAATTTCCAACTTTAAATCGATTCAAAATCAAGGAGAACGGACACTTTCACAGTTATCATATGAACAAATTAGTTGGATACCTCATGAAGAAGCAAACAGTATTGCCATTATAATTAAACATTTATATGGAAATATGCGTTCAAGATGGACGGATTTTTTAACGACAGATGGTGAAAAGTTAGACCGGAATCGTGATGGTGAATTTGAAGGCGGTTATGCTTCAAAAGAAGAAGTGTTAGTAGCATGGAGGGACGGCTGGGGATATGTTTTTCAAGCGCTGCAATCATTAACTCCGCAAGATCTGTTAAAAATCGTTCATATTCGGGGGGAAGCGCATCGTGTTATGCAAGCGATTGACAGGCAGATCGCTCATTATGCATCACATATCGGACAGATTATTTATGTTGGAAAATTGCTGAAGGAAAAAGAATGGGAATGTTTAAGTATTCCTAGAGGACAGTCTAATGGTTATCTTCAAAAGTGACGTTCCATATAAATAAGAAGAAATAAAACGATATAGAATGGGAACTAAAAAATAAATATATACATCCAATTTGATTTTCTAACAGATATATTATGGTTATGAAGAACAGACAGAGACATTCACTCATTTTCTCCTTCTGTTTTCACAAAAAAGGCACTGACCGCTTCTATCCATAGCCGGGTGTTCTCATCCATCTGAAAAGAATGGTTTGATGTTAGTTTTTTAATTTGGATTGATGTATTATGTTCTTCTTAAGTTAGTTACTAGTTTATAAGTAAGAAGATATAAAGAATATACCCCGACATAGGCCCCGGTAATGAGAAATATTGGGTTCAATAAGATACCGTGAATGGTTGTCATAAATACTAAGCCGTGCAGTACAACATCGTATATGTTAAAAGCAATTTGTATACCTAGTATATATAATGAAAGATAGGCACAAATATCTAAAAAAATACGAATTTTAGGGTGTGCTGCAAGTAATAAAAAAACACATGATAAAACAATAGGAATGATACCTATAAGTAGCTTCAATTCACTTCACCTCTAAGATAATATAGCCGGAATTTAGGCGGTCTATTCTCGATAGCTTGTACATAAGTTGGAATGGAGAGGGTGATGTTATGAATCGAGGCTTTTTCTATGTAAATGTAACAAGTGTACGAAAACTTATTTTATTTGTTGTCATTATGATGTTAGCAATTTTTTTTCTTATTAGTATGATGGTGACTTCATTAAAAGAAACAAAGTCAGCATATTTATATAATTGGTTGAATGAGCTATCAATGAACGGCTATATGTATGTGATTGGAAAAGAAAATCATTATTTTACACAAGAATATCGGAATTTAAATCAAGAGTTTTCCATTTCATCTTTTCTTTTTTCGACGGCGACAAATATTAGATTTGATGATGTGCGCAGTTTCGTCGGAAAGGAACTTCCAGGATTCGGAAAATATGATACAGAAATTGTCATTGCTGGTGAAGGGACGAATTATTCTAATTTGCCTATTGAGTCGAGCGTGCCGCTTGAAGAAGTGGTGAAAGAGCGTACAGGAGAAGCGGGTCAGGTTCCGAAGACGGATCCGAATAAAGAGAAGAAACAACCCGCTCAAACTACAGGGGAAAGACAAGTAGCCTTTATTTATCATACGCATAGCTGGGAGTCTTATTTGCCGTTATTAAATTCTACAAATGATCCAAATCCGAATAAAGCGACAAGTTCTGTGACGAATATTTCTATTTTCGGAGATAGATTCCGTGAGCAATTAGAAAGTGAAGGTATAGGAGCAGCTCTTGATAAAACAGATGTCGGAAAAAGACTGATTAGTAGAGGGTTAAATGATACGAGTTCTTACAAAATGTCTCGGGAAATTGTACAGGAGGCGATGGCAGGCAATAAAGAACTTCAATACTTTTTTGATTTACACCGAGATAGTGCTCGTAAAAATGTCACAACAAAAGTGATTGAAGATAAAGCGTATGCGAAGCTTGCTTTTGTCATTGGAAAAGGAAATAAAAATTACACAAAAAACTTACAACTAGCAACTGCACTACATGAAGCGATTAATAAAAAATATCCAGGAGTAAGTCGAGGGGTTATACAAAAGGGTTTTCAAACAGGGAATGGTGTTTATAATCAGGATTTATCAGGGCAAGCGATTTTAATTGAAGTAGGAGGTGTAGATAATACATCTGAAGAATTAAATCGATCCGTTGATATATTAGCGAAGGCATTTAGTGAATATTTTTGGCAAGCAGAAAAGGTGAATGGGTGAACGTAAGCAATGTGCTTACGTTTTTTTGTTCCAAAAAAGAAAAATAAGAACCAAGTTCTTTTTATAAATAAAAACTCACCTGCATTATTAATATCGAAATTTGTCTATTTCTCCTATGAAAAATAGAAAGGTATTTCATAAAAAAATAGCGAAGTTCTCTTTATAGATAAAGCTTCTCACATTATAAAATCGATAGGATGATAGAGATGATAAGAGAAATTCAAATAGAGGACGCAGCAGCATTTTTACAATTAGGAAAACAATTAGATGTAGAAACTTCTTTTATGTTATTGGAACCAGGAGAACGAGATCTAGCAGTGGAGCAGCAAGCGAAGATGATTCAACGTTTCATAGATAATCATACTTCTACAATATTTGTAGCTACTCATGAAGAACAAGTGGTAGGTTTTATTTTAGCTAACGGTAGTGATGTGCAAAGGAAAAAACATGTCGCAACAATTGTAATTGGTATTTTACAAGAATATAGCGGGAAAGGAATTGGAACCATCTTGTTTAAAGAAATAGAAAAATGGGCAAGATTACATGATGTATGGCGTTTAGAATTAACAGTAATGGCCCATAATACGCGAGCGCAAGCATTATATAAAAAAGTAGGATTTAAACAAGAAGGTATAAAAAAAGCTTCTCTTATCGTTGATGGGAAAAATATTGACGAGTATTATATGGCCAAATTATTAAAATAAGAGGTCGTTTTATGAAAAAGAGATGGACACTACTGAGTGTCGTAGTAGTTGCAATGATTATTGGAGTGGCAAGTATGAATTATAAAATGTACAATGAAAAACAAGCACAAGAGGTGAATCGCAGCGTTACATTTCCACAGGCGCAAGAAACGATTGCAAAAATGGAAGAAGATCTTGCGGTTGTGAATAACCCAGATTCCGTACTTGTACTTGTAAATAAAAACAGGCGGCTACCAGATCGTTATAAACCGCAAGATTTAGTTATTCCAAAAGTGCGCTATTCGAGCGAAGGCGATCAAGAGAAAAAGAAGATGAGGAAAGAAGCAGCGCTGGCACTTGAAAAAATGTTCGAGCAAGGTGAGCGAGAACAGATTTTTCTCTTTGCAGTCTCAGGCTTCAGATCTTTTGACCGGCAAAAAGCATTGAATACAATGTATAAGATTCAAGATGGGGAAGCGAAAACAGCGATGTCGAGTGCAGTACCAGGAACGAGTGAACATCAAACGGGACTTGCAATGGATATTACGTCACAATCAGCTAAATTCCAATTAGAATCCATTTTTGGTGATACAAAAGAAGGGAAATGGTTAGCTGAAAATGCGCATAAATTTGGCTTTGTCATTCGGTATACAAAAGAGAAAGAGTCTATTACTGGTTATCGCTATGAACCTTGGCATGTACGATATGTAGGGAATCCACAAGCGACATATTTGTATGAAAATCAACTTACCTTAGAGGAAGCGATGAAGTAATCAAATTGAGGGGAGACGGCTCAAATGACAATGTTATATAAGAAAAAAGTATATGCATACATTACAAGGGAGAAAGAAGGAGTTATGCAGTTGCTTGTTTTTACTCATCGTGATATGCCAGAAGCGGGGGTACAAGTCCCAGGTGGCACAGTTGACGACGGAGAAAAATTAGAAGAAGCAGTACTGCGTGAAGTACTAGAAGAGTCGGGTTTACGTCATGTATGTATAGAACGGTTCATTGATGATTGTATGATCCATGTGAAAGAAAAACAGGAATATCAAAAACGCCACTTTTTTCATATTTCATTGTTAACAGATGTAAAGGATGCATGGGAACATACAGTAAGTGCCGGAGATGAGGATCGAGGTTTAGTATTTTGTTACGAGTGGGTCGATATCAAAAAGTGTCCTGCATTAACAGGGAATCAAGGTGAGTTTGTTCATTTATTAGAAGAGATGTGTGAAGTAGAAAGTTTATTTATAGACTAAAAAAGTAACTGTAAAAGTCTATCGTGAACAATGGGAAGTTGATGAGCTTATTGATGAGTTTGAAGTAACAGTTTACGGTGATGAGACAGGTGATTTTAATTACACTATTGATAAAACTGATTTAGCTAACTATTATTTAAAATTCTCTCCTACTTAAACCGGACTTGGACGTTCAAAGAGAAAGGGACAATTTCAACAAAATAATATTAGATTGATTCTTTTTAGAATGAATCAATCTAATATTATCGTCTTATAAATTCTCTCTATATTTGTTTTTCATCATGTTGCAATAATACTGAAAAACAAATGGTAAACTAAAGAAAGGCACTCATATGAGTGCTTTTTCCATACCCCTTATAATCCTCCTGACGAGATATTTTAAATTTTTTGACTGTAACTATGTCATTTTTTTCATTATGTTTTAGTATTTCATCCCCATTAAAACGCGTGTACGCTCTCTTGGTTGAAAGTATAAAAGCTAAATTTTATTTGTTTTCATAACGAAATACAAAACATTTGTATAACTGGATTTTTGCATGTAATATACGTAATGATACATTATATTAGGGGGATTAAAAATGGGGCTAACACTTTTTCGGTATTTTCTTTTTTTCTTAGGATTAACGTTCTTTGGACTCGGTAATGCCATTGCAGTAAAGGTTAAATTTCTTGGCCTGCATCCATGGGAAGTTTTGAATATGGCGCTCTATCAGCGATTTGGATGGACCATTGGTACATGGAGTGTTATATGCGGCTTATTTCTTGTTCTTGTTTCCTTAGTAGTAGATCCGAGATATATAAACATAGGAACATTCTTAAACGCATTGCTAATCGGCCCTATTATGGATTTTTTCTTAAGGTTGGATATTCTTCCTCATGCCACACATTATTTGTGGATAAATCTTCTTATTTTACTTTCTGGAATTATAATTACAGGTATTGGCGGCGGTATGTATGTTGCTGCCGGAATTGGTGCAGGACCAAGGGATGGATTCATGCTGGCCATTTCTGATAAAACAGGATTATCTGTAAGCCGGGCTAGAATTATTGTGGAAAGCATTGTATTAGTAATTGGTTATAGTCTAGGCGGTCCCGTTTTTATTGTGACATTCTTATACACTTTTATCCAGAGTCCAATATTTCAGCAATCATTCAAGATGTTTCAAACATTTTTATATACTTTAGAGGGGAAAAAGAAAGACAAAGTTAGTGCAAATTTATAAATATATAAAACTTCTTTTACAAAAATATAAGAGTCTATTTTGAAGGCAGTATCATCAAAACAGACTCTTTTGATAATCCACTTTCTTTAAAGTCTTGGATGTAAGCTTCCCATTCTTTCTTTATAAGCTGGTTTTTTTGAAAAAACCTCCACATGTAGGGTGTAAGAAGATTATCTCATGGGCTATTTACAACTGATAGGTGAGGAATATTTGACGCTCAAATTTATCGTAAATACATTGCAAAAAGGATAGGGCATCCTATCCTTTTTGCAATGTAAAGTTTCCTATATTAAAGAGAAATATCTCTTTCTTGCTGCTTCGTATGTTTTAACAAAATAAAAGATAAACAAGCAGAACATAAAATGAGAAAAGCAGCAATAATATATATTGTCCGGACACCGAACATATCGGTAATAAGACCGACACTTAGCATAGAGAGACCTGAAGCAACCGAAGTAAGTGTGCCATGAGCTGTGTATATTTTCGGTAATAGAGTTGGTGGTACGCTTGATTGGAAAACGGTTGTTTGGGAAATATCCCGAATTTGATAGGAAGGTCCCATTAAAACACAAAGAAACAGCGCAATAAAGCCGTTGCTTGTTAAGCCATATAAAAAAGTGAACACACTAAATAGAAGTGATCCAATTGCCATTGATCGGATCAAGTTATTTTGAATATATGTACTCATTCGCCACGCTAATACCCCACCAATTAATGTTCCGATATAGTAACTTGTATTAATATAGCCCCACCATTCTTCGCCTTTATGCAGAGCGGTTGTAACATATGCCATCGTAATACCACCAATCCAAATCGTTCCAGCAAATGTTTCGATTAAATCCATATAGGTCACGGTGCGGAGAGACGGATGTTGGAATAATAGTTTCCAACCCTCTATTAAAGTAGCAGATGTAGAAGCTGACTTTTCTGTTGTTTGTTCAACTTGTATAGTACGTAATGAAATGTATAATGTAATACATCCAAAAATCATTAATATGTTGTTTATCATGAGTGAAGAAGTTGCACCGATAAAAAGGACGACTACACTGGTGAACGAATAAGCAGCTGCCTGAACAATTTGTGTTGAAAAGGAAAAGACACTATTTACTCTTACTAGCTTTTCCTGTGACGTTAAAAGTGGTATAACAGCGTATAATAAAGGAGAACTCCAGCCTCCGCATAATGAAATGAGAATAATAAAAGTAAGAAGGGCAGTGATGTTAGATGATAACAAAGGGAATAGCATGGTTAAAAGAATCAAAAGGAAATTTTTAATCCCTTGTAATGTGAAAAGTAAGGAATACGATCGGAAACGGTTCATTAAAAGTGGTGCAGATGTACTTGCAATAAAACTAGCAATGACTCCTAATAATGGAAAAAGAGCAGTAATGGTAGCAGATTCGGTCGTTATATAAATTTGAGTAGTAAGAATCATTACATACATAACATCAGCGAGAGTGATGCACATTTTGGAAAACCAGTAAAAGGACAATGATTGTCGATGCAATATTAGTACCTCCGCTTAGATTATAATTAATTTTTGATTGTATTCATCATAATTTGAAAAGAGAATTTTTGAAAGAGTTTTATTTTTTGTAACTTTTATACAGGAATTTTCATGTATAATAAAGAATATATTAATATAACATTTTAATAATGCTTATTGTAACAGTGAATATGTATAGTATCTTCCGCTGAAATGTCTCACCTTAATTAGGGGGACGTGATAAACAATTCTTTTTTTCATATACATATAGAAAGTAAAAAAAGAAAGTGAGGGGTGCATATGGCTGGATGGATAGTTTGGTTTATCATAGCTGGTATTTTATTTATTGCAGAAATGTTATCCATTACTTTTTACATGCTGTGGCTTGGAATTGGGGCAGTTGTCGGAGGTCTTATTGCGCTATTTGCTCCAGAAGCGCTATTTTTACAAGTTGTTGTAGGGGCAATTGTGAGTTTAACATTAACTTTCTTTACGAAACGAATCTCTAAAAATTTTCGAGAGGCCAAAGGATTCACCGATACTGTCGATAAACTTGCGAATAAAAAGGGGATTGTCATGCAAGCGATTACAAGTGAAGAAAATGGAATTGTGAAAGTGGATGGAGATACTTGGACTGCTATTTCGGATGTTCCTATTTCAGTTGGAGAAAAAATAATTGTTATAAAGAGAAGCAGCACTGTTTTATATGTGAAAAGGGAGAGTGAATAAAAATGGTAGCATTAACGTTAACAATTATTTTTGCATTAATTGTTGTTGTATTTGTGGCGCTAACAATTAAAATCATTTCGCAGCAAAAGGTGGCAGTTGTTGAAAGGTTTGGTAAATTTCAACGCATCATGCATCCTGGATTAAACATTTTAATTCCAATTGTAGATCGCGTTCGTGTATATCATGATTTGCGTATTCAACAAACAAATGTACCACCGCAAAAAGTGATTACGAAAGATAACGTACAAGTCGAAATTGACACAATTATTTTCTATCAAATCGTTGAACCGGAACTTGCGACATATGGTATTTCTAACTATGAATATGGTGTACGTAACATTACGTCTGCAACAATGCGCCAAATCATTGGTAAAATGGAGCTTGATGAAACATTATCAGGCCGTGAGAAAATTTCAATGGAAATTCGTTTAGCGCTTGATGAAGCAACAGAAAAATGGGGCGTTCGTATTGAACGTGTGGAAGTTGTTGATATTAATCCACCAAAAGACGTGCAAGCATCAATGGAAAAACAAATGAAAGCAGAGCGTAATAAGCGTGCAATTATTCTAGAAGCAGAAGCGGCTAAACAAGATAAAGTTCTCCGTGCTGAAGGGGAAAAACAAAGTAAAATCTTGATGGCTGAAGGGGATAAAGAAGCGCGCATTCGCGAAGCGGAAGGTATAAGAGAAGCGAAAGAACTAGAAGCACAAGGGGAAGCAAGAGCGATCGAAACAATTGCGAAAGCGGAACAAAACCGTATTGAATTATTACGTGCAGCAGATTTAGATGAACGTGTTCTCGCTTATAAATCATTTGAATCCTTAGCTGAAGTGGCAAAAGGACCAGCAAATAAAGTCTTCATCCCATCTAATGCAATTGAAACACTGGGCACACTTGGTGCAATCGGGGAAATTTTTAAAGAAAAACAAGCGAAGAAAATTTCTTCTTCGGATATACCGAAGGAACAATAACAGTGAGAAAGAGAAGTGGGTATCCATTTCTCTTTTTTATTTTTGGGAGATAAGATTATAGTGAGCTTGATTAAAATGTATATTGTATAAAGCTTGTACATATCCATGTATAAAGAGGGTGATACATTGAAAAAGTATGCAACTCATATACATGGTAGGAAATTGGTATTCTTCATCGTATCATATGCATTTATTGTGATAGTAGCGGCGTCCATTGTGACTTCACTTTTACATACAATGAAATCTTATTATGCGAGTCAGTGGTTTGGTAACGTTTCGATGCAAGGTTTTGTGCAAATGTTTGAGAGCGAAAACCGCTACTTTGCATCGGATTATTTTAAAACGAATAAACGAGAATCAATAGGGAGTGTATTGTTTTCTATTGCGACGGATCTGAAAATACAAGATTTAAGGACGTTTGTTGGTAAAGAAGTACCAGGGATGTCAAAGTACTATTCTAATATTATCGTAGCTGGAGAAGGGACAGATTATACGAATATTCCCAACGAATCTAGTGTTCCAATTGAAGAAATAACGAAAGAAAGGGAAATAGCGAAGGAGAAAGTGACAGAAGCAGACAAAAAGAATCCTGTACAAAAAAATAGAAGTAATGTAAAAGGTGAAAATGCGGTCTATATTTATCATACCCATAGCTGGGAGTCGTTCTATCCATTGTTACCTGGAGCGGAGAATCCATCAAGTCCTGATGTAAATGTCTCGCTATTGGGAGAGCGTTTAAAAGAGCAACTGGAAGGTCAGGGAATACCGGCTCTACATGATAAAACAAACATGGGAGATTTGTTAGCAAATAAGAAATTCAAATGGTATCAAGCATATACTGCATCTCATGGATATGTGAAAGAAGCGTTAGCACAAAATGATAAAATTATGTTTCCAATTGATATTCACAGAGATGATCAGCGAAAGAATGTTACGACAAAAGTGATTAATGGAAAATCTTATGCGAGACTATATTTCATTATCGGGATGGAAAATAAAGGGCATTCTCAAAATGAGAAGATTGCAAGAGCGATAAATTCATATTTAGATGACAACTATTACGGGTTAAGTAGAGGGATTTTCCCGAAATATAAAAAAGATGGCAATGGTGTTTATAATCAAGATTTATCAAAAAATGCCATGCTCATTGAAGTTGGTGGCGTGGATAATACGTTAGAAGAGCTGTATAACACAATTGATGTTTTGTCAGAGGCTTTTAGTAAATATTATTGGGATGCAGAGAAAGTGAATGGATGATGTGAAAGGAGCAGGGAACTGTTCCTTTTTTACATGCCCTCAAAATTTTTTACTAGAATTTCATAATGTGAAATAAAGCAGTAGTTTCGGGGTGAGATTGGTTTATAATGATTAAAAATTCTGCTAATTAAAAGAGGGCAGAATTTCTAAACTTATTTTTATAGTAAGCTTCAAAATGTATATATTGGAGGGGGAAACATGGCGATTCGAACAGGGGCTCAGTATATTGAAGGATTAAAGGCTAGAAATCCTGAAATTTGGATTGGTGGAAGAAGGGTAACAGATGTTGTAAATGAAGATGTTTTTCGGGAACCCATTTTACAAATTGCAAATCTATATGATATGCAGCATAATCCAGAGCATCAGGACAAGATTACTCACATATGTGAAGAAACGGGAGAACGGGTATCAAATGCATTTTTAGTGCCAAAAAATTATGAGGATTTAAAAGCGCGCCGTGAATTATTTGAGGTGTGGGCAAGGGCGACGTTTGGTTTAATGGGAAGAACGCCGGATTTTTTAAATGTTACGGTCACTTCAATGGCAAGTAACTCTTGGTTCTTTGAAAAATTTGATCCTGAATGGGGAAAAAATATAAAAAATTATTATCGACATATACGTGATCAAGATTTGTTTTTAACGCATGCAATTATTAACCCGCAAAATGATCGGAGTAAAGCTTCTCACCAGCAAGAAGATGCGACGCTGCATTTAGGTGTGGTGCAAGAAACAGAGGAAGGAATGTATGTAAGTGGTGCGAAAATGCTAGCGACACTTGCACCGATTACAGACGAAGTAATTATTTATTCCTATCCAAGTTTTAAACCAGGTGATGAACGGCATGCGATTTCTTTTGCAGTTCCAATTGATGCACCAGGGTTACGGATTCTTTGTCGCGAGCCAATGCAAGATGGTAAACGTTCTTTATTTGACCATCCACTGGCTTCAAGGTTTGAAGAAATGGATGCACTTCTTGTTTTTCATAATGTGTTTATTCCGTGGGACAAAGTCTTTATCTATCAAAGTGTGGAAGCGGGAAATCAACTGTATCCGAAAACGGGAATTGGGCATCAGCCTGCACATCAATCAGGAGTAAGAGGTCTAGTGAAACTTTCTTTTGCAGCAGAAGTAGCTATAAAGCTAGCAGATTCAATTGGAGTAGATGGGTTCTTAAACGTACAAAATCAGTTAGCGGAACTTATGCAAGATGTAGAAACAATTCGTGCTCTCTTACAAGTAGCGGAATATGAATATGAAACGAATGCATACGGTGAAGCTGTTCCAGCAAGATTACCACTTGATACAATACGTAGTTTATTACCAAGAATGTATCCACGAGCAATTGAAATTGTTCAAACCATTGGTGCTGGTGGGCTTCTTATGTCGCCAACTGGTGCCGATTTTATGAATCCAGAGATTCAAGACGATATGCATAAATATTATATTGGGCGTGAAGGGGTATCTTCAGAGGAACGTGTGCGCTTATTTAAACTCGCTTGGGATTTATGTGGTGAAGCGTTTGGACAACGTTTATTACAATATGAGCGTTATTATTCTGGCGATCCAGTTCGTAAAATGGGAATGTTTTATACTGCGTATAAAAAACAACAATCGCTCTCTCTTGTGAATCATGCTTTGCACACAAGTTCGTCTGAAAGTGCATTAAGTTAATTATAAAATGATCGCGCTTACAATTTTTAGTGGAAAAGGAAGGAGCAGCAAATAGATAACAAGAATTTTACTGTTAGGATGTAAATCTGCTTATATGTTTAGCTATATATGAACTTGAAAATATGTAACTGGAATAGGGGAGGTAGGTTGTTTTGATCGCTTCTATCAGTAAAATTTGCAAGATTCTAAATTGTTTTACTAGTGATAATCCGGTATTAGGAAACTCTGAAATTGCAGCGAAATTAAATATGAATCCGAGTACAGTTCACCATCTTGTTCGTACATTATGTGAAGAAGGGATGCTCATCCGAGATGAACAAAGAAAATATCGATTAGGTTGGAAATTGTTAGAGTGGGGAAATCAAGTGATGTTTCAACAAGAAATTTATAGCGGGGCAATTCCAATTGTAGAGGAACTGGTGAAGAAATTTAACGGAACAGTGCATATCGGTATGTTTGACCGTGGGGATGTTGTATTTATTTTGAAAGTTTCATCAAAGGATTCAGTTCAAATTTCAACTCATGTTGGATCTAGAAAGCCTGCATATTGTACAAGTACAGGGAAAGTACTTCTTTCATTTAATCCTTCGACTTTAGAATACGCTTCAGAACATGGGCTTTTGCCCAGAGCACCAAATACGATTACTTGTATGAAAAAATTTCAAAAGGAGTTACAGACAATTCGTAAGCAAGGTTATTCCATAAGTGATAACGAAAATGAACATGGTTTATATGGCATTGCAGCTCCTATCCGTTCTTATACAGGGAGAACGATTGCTGCTCTTAATATTGTCGGTCCAATCACGTATATGCAAGGAAGCAATCGCCAAGTAATGATTCGAAGTGTGATGCATACTGCAAATTTAATTTCAAAAGAATTTGGTTATTTAGATATTTGACATCGATTAAAAAAGAGAGGTGAAAATCATTTATATACATGATCATTGTGTACCTAAATTAATAAAATCGATTGTTTCGATTGGAGCTTTTGATGGTGTTCATAAAGGGCATCAAACTGTTATTAGAAATGCAGTGAAGAAATCTAAAGAAATGGAGATTACAAATGTCGTGTATACATTTGATCCGCCACCACGTGCTTATTTTCAAGGAGCCCAAGTAATAACATCAATCGATGAGAAATTAAATCGATTTCAAGATCTTGGTGTTGAACATGTAATTGTTATTCGTTTTGATGAATTGTATGTAAAGAGAACGGCTAGTCACTTTATTCAAGAGTTACAAAGGTTGTGCCCAGCTAAAATTTATGTAGGAGAAGACTTTCGATTTGGAAAAGATCGAGAGGGTGGTATAGAGCTATTGAAGAGATATTTTGATGTTTCTATTGTTGAAGAAGTGTGTTGTGAAGATGGGGAACGAATTTCTTCAACGAGGATTCGGAATTATGTATTTCAGGGAGAATTGCAGAGGTCCCATTCCTTATTAGGGTGGCCTATGAAAACAATATGAATTATAAGGAGGAAAAAACATGTCAAAAACATTACAATCTTTTAATTTACTAAAATGGATTGATGAAAATAAGGAATTGTTGAAACCACCGGTAAATAACAAGGTGATTTGGCAAGATTCAGAGTTTATTGCCATGATTTTAGGGGGGCCAAATAGAAGGCGTGATTTCCACGTGGATCCTTCAGATGAATTCTTTTATCAAATAAAGGGTGAATGTTATGTGGAATGTATTACAGAAGAAGGAAAACGTGAAGTCGTTACGGTGAAAGAAGGTGACGTGTTTATGTTGCCAGCTATGGTACCACATTCACCGCACCGCGTTGCAGACACATATGGATTAGTAATTGAGAGGAAGCGTAATCAAGGAGAACTTGAGGATTTTGTTTGGTTCTGTGACGAATGTAATCAGGAAATGCATCGTGTACGAGTTCAATTAAATGATATTGAAAAACAAGTGAAAGAAGCAATTCATAGCTTCAATTCAAATAAGGAAATTCGTGCATGTAAAAATTGTGGTTATATTATGCCAGAAGAAGTGGAGGAATGGAAGTGCGAATAGATTTTCATACACATATTATTCCTGAAACATTTCCAAATTTTGAGGAGCAGTTTGGTGGTGGCAGGTGGCCGATATTAAATCGAACTTGTACATGTGGTGCAGCCATTATGGTTGGAGGGAAAAACTTTCGCGATGTGACAGATCAAGTATGGTGTCCGGAGAAAAGAATTGAAGATATGGACCGTGAAGGTGTGGATATACAAGTATTATCACCAATTCCTGTTACTTTTTCTTATTGGGCAAAACCAGGAAATGCTGAAGCAATGGCGCGTATTCAAAATGATTTTATTGCCGAAACAGTCTCGGCATATCCAGATCGTTTCCTTGGATTAGGAACAGTGCCAATGCAAGATGGAGAAACGGCAGTGCGTGAGATGAAGCGATGCATAACGGAATTAAAGTTACATGGCATTGAAATTGGGACGAATGTAAATGGGAAAAATTTAGATGATCCTTCATTTATTGAGTTTTTCCAAATGGCTGAAAAATGGCAAGTTCCAATTTTTATTCACCCGTGGGAAACGTTAGGGCGAGATAGAATGCCGCATCATAATTTTATGTATACCATTGGGATGCCGAGTGAAACGGCTCTTGCAGCGGCTACCCTTATTTGGAGCGGCATGATGGAGAAATTTCCGGATTTAAAGATTTGTTTTGCTCATGGCGGTGGTTCGTTTCCCTATATTTTGCCGCGATTAGATCAAGGATGGCAGGTTTGGCCACATCTTAGATTGACTACATACCCTCCGAGCCATTACGCAAAGAAATTTTATTTCGATTCTTTAAACTATGATCCAATTAATCTTAAATATATGATTGAACGATTTGGACATGAGAAGATTTTTATGGGATCGGATTATCCGTTTTTATTACGGGAAATTCAGCCAGGTAAAGTGATTGACGAGACGATTGCGTTATCAGAGGTACAAAAAGAAGCACTGCTTGGAGGAAATGCAGCGGGCTTCTTAAATATCGATATGAAAAAAAGAGGTGTAGCATATGCAGAAAGTACAAACACCAGAAAGTAAATTACATGAAATGGGACTCACGCTACCAGCTATTCGTCCGGCGGTTGGAAATTACGTTGGGTGTGTACGGGTCGGTAATGTATTGTTTACTGCTGGCCAAGGTGTTGACCAGTACCACGGGAAATTAGGTAAAGATGTATCGATAGAAGATGGATATAAAGCAGCAAGACAGTCAATGTTGAACTTATTAAGTGTCGTGAAAAATGAACTAGGTGATTTAAACAAGGTGAAACGAGTTGTGAAGTTACTTGGTTTTGTAAACAGTACAGAAGATTTTATTCATCAACCAAAAGTGATGAACGGAGCATCTGATTTATTAGTAGATGTTTTTGGGGAAAAGGGAAAACATGCTCGTTCAGCTGTTGGAATGGCGCAATTGCCGAATAATACAACAATTGAAATCGAGATGGTTTTAGAAATTGAAGAGTAGGAGGCAAACATATGAATAAAGAACTATTAGCTGAAAAAATAAAAATAAAAGATGCGAAGTTATTTATTGATGGCCAATATGTCGATACGATGTCCGGTGAAACATTCGATACATTGAATCCATCGACAAATAGGAAACTTGCCTCTGTCGCACAAGCAAATGAAGAGGATGCTAAGCGTGCGATAGACGTGGCACAAAGAACGTTTATAAGTGGCATCTGGAGTAAAATGCCTGTGGAAGAACGCTCAGCTATTTTATGTAAAATGTCAGATTTGATTATGGAAAAGGTAGATGAATTAGCGTATATAGAGACACTTGATGTCGGAAAACCAATAAAAGAAAGCCGCGGCTTTGATATTCCGCGTTCTGCTCAAAACTTTCGTTTCTTTGCTGAGATGGCAAAGTATATGGTGCATGAACATTATGATAAACATAATTTTATGTCGTATGCGAAATATGCACCAGCAGGAGTAACAAGCTTAATTATTCCTTGGAATTTACCATTTATGCAGATGACATGGAAGGTGTCAGCTGCACTAGCTGCTGGTAATACAGTAATTGTAAAACCAGCGTCTTACACGCCGCTAAGTGCAGTTATGCTTGGTGAAATTGCGAATGAGGCTGGGCTACCTCCAGGTGTACTCAATATTATTACAGGACCAGGAAGTACGGTAGGAACGAAAATGACGACGCATCCCTCTGTAAGACGTATTTCATTTGTTGGGGAAAGTAATACAGGAAAAACAATTATGCGGAATGCCGCAGAAAATTTAATACCAGTTTCGTTAGAATTAGGAGGGAAATCAGCAAATATTGTCTTCGAAGATGCTGACTTAGATGAAGCGGTACAAGGGTCAATTGAAGCAATTTACCGGAATCAAGGAGAGATTTGTTTAGCAGGTTCAAGATTACTCGTACAAGAAAGCGTATATGAACAGTTTTTAGAGAAGTTTGTAACAGCGGTGAAAAAGATAAAAGTGGGGGATCCCCTTGGTGAAGATACAGATATGGGAGCACTGGTTTCACAATCACATTTAGAAACAGTTGATCAATACGTACAAATAGGTCTTTCAGAGGGAGCAAAAGTAGCTCACGGCGGAAAAAGAATCGAAAGTTTAGCGCAAGGAAATTTCTATGAACCGACTGTACTATATGATGTTGATAATCGTATGCGCGTAGCTCAAGAAGAGATTTTTGGTCCGGTTTTAGTTGTTATACCATTTAAAACAGAGGAAGATGCGATTCGTATTGCAAATGATTCGATTTATGGTTTAGCAGGAGTTGTTTGGACCAATGATCTTCGAAGAGCGCAGCGAGTTGTTTCGCAAGTTGATGCAGGATTGTTGTGGATTAATTGTTGGTATGTACGAGATTTACGTACCCCATTCGGTGGTTCTAAGGCAAGTGGTATTGGCCGAGAAGGTGGACGCCATAGCTTTGAGTTTTATACAGAAGCAAAGACAGTTACGATGAAATTATAAAGTGAAACATTCATCAGTGGAATGGTACTTCCACTGATGGGGTAGAAATAAAGATTCTAAAAATGAGGTGAGATAAATGCAGGTGTCAATAAAGGAATTAGCAGATGAACTATTGCGGGCAGAACAAATGTGTAGACCAATTTCTCCTTTTACAGAAAGGTATCCAAATTTATCAGTTTCAGATTCATATAATATTCAGCTCGAAGTAGTGGGGCAAAAGCTAAAGCAAGGACGTAAAGTGATCGGGAAAAAGGTTGGACTTACTAGCACGGCAATGCAGCAAATGCTTGGAGTAGATGAGCCGGATTACGGACATTTATTAGATGATATGAAAGTAGAAAGTGGGAGTACTATTTCAGTAGATTCATTTGTATCTCCAAAAGTAGAAGCAGAAATTGGATTTGTTTTAGCGGAGGATTTAAGTGGTCCTAATATTACATATGTAGACGTGTTAATGGCAACGAAATATATTGTACCAACACTTGAAATCATCGATAGTCGTATTGCGGATTGGAAGATTAAGCTTGCTGATACAGTCGCAGATAATGGTTCATCTGCGAAAGTGATTGTTGGTAATAAGTTTTCTCATATATCTGAAGTAGATTTGCGTACGGCCGGAATGACGCTTTATAAAAATAATAGTTTAATTGCTACTGGTGCAGGTGCGGCGGCATTAGGACATCCTGCACAAGCTGTTGCTTGGTTAGCGAATAAGCTTAGTGAATTTCATATTTATTTAAAGGCTGGTGAATTAATTTTACCAGGTGCGCTATCTAGTGCTGTTGCAGTTCAATGTAATGATGTAATTCAGGCTAATTTTGGTTCTCTTGGTTCGGTTTCAATTAAATTTGTCTAGTCTGGTAGTTGTGTGAAAAGGAGGGGGTATATGTGAAGAAAGTGAAAGCTGCGATTATAGGTTCTGGAAATATTGGTACAGATTTAATGTATAAATTAAGAGAAAGTGAAGTCATTGAAATGACTACTATGATTGGCATAGATGCTGAATCAGACGGATTAAAGCGAGCGAAGGAAGAAGGATATGCGATTTTTGATAATGGTATACAAGCAATCATCGAGAATCCTAGCATAGCGGATATTATATTTGATGCGACTTCAGCTAAAGCTCATATGCATCATGCAGAAGTTTTAAGAGAGTTAGGAAAACTAGTAATCGATTTGACACCAGCAGCATGTGGCACATTTGTTTGTCCAGCAGTGCAAGATGATAATCATGTAGAAGCGTGGAATGTCAATATGATTACATGTGGTGGGCAAGCAACAATTCCAATTGTTCATGCTATTAATGAAGTGGCGGACGTTGCATATGCAGAAATAGTTGCGACAATTTCTAGTTTAAGTGCCGGTCCAGGTACACGGGCAAATATTGATGAATTTACAATTACAACAAGGCGGGGGATTGAAGAAGTTGGAGGAGCAGATTGTGGAAAAGCGCTTATTATATTAAACCCTGCCGATCCGCCTATCCTAATGAGAGATACAGTATATTGTGAAGTCAAACATATGGATGAATTATCCATAAGACAGGCAATTTATAAGATCGTTGAAGTAGTTAGGTCATATGTTCCAGGGTATGCTTTAAAACAAGAACCAATGTTTGATGGGAATCGTGTGACTGTATTTTTAGAGGTGGAAGGAGCTGGGGATTACTTTCCTCCTTATGCTGGGAATTTAGATATTATGACAGCTGCAGCATTAAAAGTTGGTGAAAGATTTGCATCCCGAATAATTAGAGAGCGGAAGCGAGGTGTGATGAATGAAACGAAATAGTGATATGCCAATTAAAATAACTGAAGTTTGTTTACGTGATGGCAGTCATGTAATGAGGCATCAATTTACAGAAGAACAAGTTCGTGCTGTAACTAGGTCGCTGGATGAAGCTGGTATGCACTATATTGAAGTTAGTCATGGGGATGGGTTAGGTGGTTCTACACTGCAATATGGTAAGTCGTTAGTAGAGGAAATGAAACTTATTGAAATGGCAGTAGAAGAATGCAAAGAGGCAAAAGTAGCTGTTTTACTTATTCCAGGTATTGGTACGATCCATGAATTAAAACAAGCAAAGGGCATTGGGGCGAAACTTGTTCGCGTAGCAACGCATGTAACAGAGGCGGATGTTTCGGCGCAGCATATTCATTTTGCGCGAGAGTTAGGTATGGAAGTGTGTGGATTTTTAATGATGGCACATTCGGCACCTGTTGAGAAATTAGTAGAACAAGCAAAGCTTATGGAAAGCTACGGGGCACAAGCTGTCTATGTAACAGATTCAGCTGGGGCTTTATTACCACATGAAGTGCGGGAGCGAATTCAGGCATTACGTCAATCTTTAAATATCGAAATTGGCTTTCATGGTCATAATAACCTTTCTGTTGCAGTAGCAAATACGATCACTGCAATTGAAGAAGGGGCAACTCGTATTGATGGAAGTGTCCGCTGCCTTGGAGCCGGAGCTGGGAATGCGCAAACAGAGGTATTGTTAGCTGTACTAGATCGTATGGGATATAAGTTAGATGTAGATTTATATAAAATGATGGATCTAGCAGAAGATATTGTTGCTCCATTGCTACCAGGGCCACAAGAAATTCAAAAAGGTAGTCTTGTCATGGGGTATGCTGGTGTCTATTCAAGCTTTTTACTACATGCTGAGAGAGCTGCTCATAGATTTAATGTAGACGCTCGTGATATTTTAATAGAACTTGGCAGACGAAAAGTAGTTGGTGGACAGGAAGATATGATTTTAGATGTTGCAGCTGAATTAGCGAAGATAAAAACGGGGGTGTAAAAATGGCTTTAGTTAAAGGAGCAGATTCAGAGATTATTGAATATTTACTTCAGGCTGAGAGAAAGCGAAAAGAAGTAGTAAAGGTAACGGATCAGCATCCCGATTTAACAGTGGAAGATGCTTACATATTGCAAAAACGGTTAATCGAACAAAAGATAAAAGAAGGATCTAAACGAGTTGGTGTAAAACTTGGATTAACGAGTAAAGCGAAACAGCAAATGATGGGAATTGATGAAGCAATTTATGGTTACTTATTATGTGATATGTTAGCGTTTGAATGGGAACCAGTCCGGTATGAAACATTGATTCATCCAAAAGTAGAACCGGAGATTGCTTTTTTAATGGGAGAGGATTTACAAGGCACTAATGTTACAGCGGATGATGTATTAAAGGCAACAAAATATGTTACACCAGCTTTAGAAATTATTGATAGCCGTTATTTGAATTTTAAGTTTACATTACCTGATGTAATTGCAGATAATTGTTCATCTTCAAAATTTCTATTAGGCAGCAAATGGGTTAATGCTCAGGAAATAGACTTAGCTAATGTTGGAATGGTTATGTCGAAAAACGGTAAAACAGCGACAACGGGAACAGGAGCAGCTGTACTTGGACATCCAGCAACTGCGATTGCCTGGGCGGTAAATAAGCTTGGATTACAAAATGAAGGGTTGAAAAAAGGGGATATTGTACTAAGCGGAGCATTATCTGAAGCAGTTGCTTTTCAAGCTGGTGACGCTATTATTGCGCAATTTGAAGGTTTAGGTAGCGTTTCAATGTTTTGTGAATAAAGAGTAAAGCGAGAGATGGATATGCCAATTATACAAATTCAAGTGATTGAAGGTAGGAAACAAGAGCAAATTCAAAATCTTATTTCAAATGTTACAGATGCAGTTGCAAAAAGTTTAGATGTCGATGCGGAACGTGTACGCGTACTCGTAAATGAGATTCCGGGTTCACGTTGGGGGGGTGGAGGAAAGGTAAAAGGTCGTGTGGCAGAAAAATAATATTTTCGAGTAGAAGCAATTCTTATTAAAAATAAGAATTGCTTAGAGTGTTGGGAAAACTCTGTTATACATAACAGGGTTTTTTTGTTTGTAAAATTGACTTATCTAGTTCGGATGAATATTCTAAATGATCAAACATTTTTATCGGAATGCTCTTGCAATAAAATGGAAAAAAGGAGTATAATAAAAAGTAGTTAGTCAAACTAATCACTTTGAAGAGAGAGTGCATAAAGGAGAAAAACAATAGAAAAGGGGAAACTAGGAACGATGATTTCAAAAAATGATGATATTCCCTTAGGAATAGAGCCCTATGCAGAGTTGATAAAAAAGACAGCATCAGTAGACACGGATCCAATAGCAGCGAAACTTGGTTTACTGATGCTTTGGATATCTGATAATGTCTTAGATGCAATTGATATGGATTTAGCGCCACTGGGAATTTCTGAAAGTAAATTAGATTTTTTATTGCTATTTATTCTACGTGAAATTGAAATGAATGAGGAAGAAGCTACTAGTATGAGTCCTTCAGATATTGCAAATCGCTTAGGGATTACGCGCGCTTCAGTCACTGGATTATTAGACTGGATGGAAAAACGAGCGTTAATTGTAAGGTACCATCATTCTGAAGATCGTAGAAGATTAAAGGTGAAGATTACGCCAAAAGGAAGAGAACTTGTTTTTCTTTCTTTACCAACTTTCTGGTCTTCTTGTGCAACATTAGTGGATGATTTTAATCAAGAAGAACGTCAAATACTAGAAAAATTATTAAATAAGATGCAAATAAGTATGCAATCGAAAGTGGGAGAAGGTAGGTAAATAAGTTGATGATAAAAATCAACTTATTTATTTGGACATATAGTTAGTTTAACTAATTATATGTGTAGCTAACAAAATGAAAGGAGGTGATGAAATAATTAAATCAATATTGTATTTTCAATGAAAGAGTTGAAAAGGGTAAGTAGCGGACGTAAAAAGCGATAATTTTTTATGATCTTATTTTATGTACTTTTGAGGCGTGGAATGTAAACGTTATGAATTTAAATGACAACTTTATTAAAGAGGAGGATTTAAGTTGCAAATTTCAAAAGAAGTGAATTCTATAAAGAATTATGTGTCAATGACAGCTGTTCTATGCTGGGCGGGCATGGTAGTTATGTCAAGCCTTTATGTTACGATTCCTTTGATTCCGTTATTTGCAGATTTTTTTAATGTTTCATTAACGCAATCTGCAGTTACTGGTAGTATGTTTTCGCTAGGGTTTGCGA
Source organism: Bacillus sp. C1 (assembly GCF_054570475.1). NCBI lineage: Bacteria > Bacillati > Bacillota > Bacilli > Caryophanales > Bacillaceae > Bacillus > Bacillus sp. C1. The sequence goes on along the minus strand of NZ_JBTMZT010000003.1, from coordinate 60,291 downwards.
TTGGTTGTTTGCTGTTTGGTGCGATATCTGAAAAATATGGTCGCAAGAAAGTCATTTTGATGGGGCTAATTGGATTGGCGATTATTTCTTTCTTATTGGGATTAGTCAATAGTCTATCTTGGCTTATTGTCCTTCGTGGGTTACAAGGTATAGCTGCGGCTACTTTTTCTCCAGTAGCATTAGCTTACGTTGTAGAGTCATTTCCAGCAGACAAGAAGGTTACAGCAATAGGGTTTGTTAGTACTGGTTTTTTAGTCGCTGGAATTGTAGGTCAAGTTATGAGTGCTGTAATTAGTCAATATTTTGGATGGTATATGGTGTTCTTTCTTCTTAGTGGTGTATATATAATGACTGCCTTATGGATTCATTATGCTCTTCCAAAAGGAGAGTCTTCTCAATCATACACGGATATATTAGGAACAATAAAACAAATGGGTAAGGTCTTTACGTATAAAAACTTAGTATTAAGCTATATGATCGCATTTGTCTTATTAATGGCTTTTGTAAATATGTACACTGTTTTAGGAAATTATTTAAGCTCTGCTAACTTTCATTTACGTGCAGAGCAAATTCTCTCTGTTCGCTTAGCGGGATTATTTGGAATGTTACTTTCACCAATGGCAGGGCGTTTAACAATGAGGTTTGGTGTTAAGCAGGTTCTTCAGGGAGGATTATTAATAGCCATTTTTAGTCTAGGTTCATTAGGGTTTATTTCTAGTCTTCCTTTTCTTGTAATGATGAGTGTATGTTTTGTTGGCGGAATTGCTGTCTCTGTTCCAGCTTTAGTCACTTTTGTCGGTCAATTAGGTGGAAAGTCAAGGGGAATAGCAGTTTCAATTTATACTTTCATTTTATTTTTAGGAACAAGTATAGGACCTGTCATCTCTATTTATCTGATGAAAGTAGGTGGTTATTCTCAAACTTTTATTTTACTAGGCTTCATACTTTGCATCGGACTGCTGTCTTCTCTTTTCGTTAATAATGAATCTGCGTTTGATGGAGCAGGAAATTGATTTAAATAATAAATGAGTGGAAAATTTTTATTCAAATAAAGAAACATAAGGGTCCCCAACATGCTCAACTAATAAAATATGCATTTGTTCACGGTGATGATAGAAGTGCGCGATAATTTCAAGTAACCATTCAAATCGTAAATAAGAAACACCCCAGTAGGCAGTCATAGTTTCAGAAAGTTCATCATTTGAATAAGATGAGAACGTTTCAGAGAGATGTTCGTATCCTTGGAGTAGTGTCTGCTGCATATGAGCAATTGTTTTCGGTGTATGTTTTAGATAGAATGTATGTAATTGTTCTTGTGTGGAGCCATTTAGAATGAGTAAATCGGCATGACAAATGAGAGAGAGATGGGTGCATATTTCAAATAAGGATCTTTTATTGGGAATGGGCGTACATTGTAATTCTTCATATTTGAGTTGGTTTAGCATTTTTATATAGGTATCGATAGCGACTTTAAGTTGATGTAACGTAGCTCTAACAAACATTGTAATTCTCCTCATTTCCGTTTATAATAGTGTCTTAAGAGTATCATATCATATTCAAAATTCCGAAAATTCTAGTAGTTTGACTAGGAAAATGAAAAGTATTATATTGTATAAGGTCATAATGAAACGAGAAATGGAATGGAAAGCAATTATTGAGTTAGGAGTTTAGACCCATGAGTTCGAGATACGGAAGAGATACAATTGTTGAAGTTAACTTAGATGCTGTAAAACATAATGTGAGAGAATTTAAAAAACGTGTAAACAATAAAAATATTGCAATGATGGCAGCTGTAAAGGCAAATGCATATGGTCATGGAGCGGCGCAAATTGCAAAATCGGCAATTGAGGCAGGAGTGAGTCAACTTGCTGTTGCATTTGTTGACGAGGGAATAGAACTGCGCGATGCTGGAGTTACAGTGCCAATTTTAGTTTTAGGTTATACATCAGTGGAAGCCGCTAAAGATGCGATTGAATATGATATTATGATGACAGTATATAGAATAGAAGATTTAAAAGGTATGAATAAAATCGCGAAAGAACTTGAAAAGAAAGCACGTATTCAAGTGAAAATAGATACAGGAATGAGTCGCATTGGTTTACAAGAAGAAGAGGTTGAGCCATTTTTTAAAGAGCTAAAAAATATGAAATATATCGAAGTAGAAGGTATGTTTACACATTACTCTACAGCTGATGAAACAGATAAAACATATACAAATATGCAAACAAATTTATTTGAGAAAGCTGTTAATACAGCGAAAGAAATAGGAATCCCTCTACCATATATCCATAGTTCAAATAGTGCTGGATCAATGGAGCTAAGCAATACATTTCAAAATATGGTTCGGGTCGGGATTGGAATTTACGGTATGTATCCTTCAAAAGAAGTGGATCACACAGTTGTTGCATTGCAGCCAGCATTGTCATTAAAGGCGAAAGTAGCGCATATTAAGCGCGCAAAACAAAAGCGCGGCGTCAGTTATGGAAATACGTATGTAACAACTGGTGAAGAATGGATTGCAACTGTTCCGATTGGTTATGCAGACGGATATAATCGTCAGCTGTCAAATAAGGGATATGCGTTAATTAATGGAATCCGTGTACCGGTTATTGGCCGGGTTTGTATGGACCAGTTAATGTTAGATGTTACGAAAGCAATGCCTGTACATGTAGGCGATGAAGTAGTGTTCTACGGTAAACAAGGTGGGGAAGAAATTCCTGTTGAAGAGGTTGCCGATAAGTTAGGTACAATCAATTATGAAGTGACTTGTATGTTAGACCGAAGAATTCCGCGCGTATACAAGGAAAACGGTGAAACGACTGCAGTTGTGAATATATTAAGAAATAAATAAATTAGAAAAAGACTGAAGCGCTAAGATTCAGTCTTTTTCTAATTTAGTAAATGATAATAATCGTACTTTGTTGTAATCTCAAAACCACATTGTTTATAAAGATGTAAAGCATTATCGTTTTTTGTTTCAACATCCAATTCAATCTTCGTTCTTCCCTCGATTAATAGCTGATGTACGATGTACTGCAAAAGACTCCTCCCGTATCCTTTTCCTTGATAAGAAGGATGAACAGCAAATCCAGATAAGAAAGTAAATTCTTTTTGTTTATTTACTGTGATGGTTCCTATTGGTTGTTTCTCAAGTTGAGCTATATATACTTGGTGAGTGGGTGATAACATCATTTTTTGTAACCATGCAGATGTATCTGCTTTAGAATCTTCAAAAGCCTTGCTAGAGATTTCTACTAGCGAAGGAATTGTTTCTGTTGATGCAGCAATAAGCTTGATTGTGTTGTTTAGTACTGGTATTTGTGGTACATCAAATCGATAAGCCATTTTATATTCGCTAAATAGATAGGATAAATGAATGTGTTCAGCAAAATTTTTTCCAGATATAGATGATCCATTTATAATAAGCAAAGCTTCGTCGCTCCCTCGTTTTGTTGCTTCTTCAATCGCTGTTTGTAAAAGGGTGCTACCTATATTTTGTCTTCTAAAGTTAGGGTGAACAAAACCTGATAACTCTAGTTTCGTAGATCTTTCGAATTCATACATGCTTAACAAACCGATTAATTGTTCGTTATTGTAACAAAGAAAATCATTTATTTGGTTTCCTTTTCGATTTTGCAGAATAGTGATATGTAAATCGGATTGATATTCGATGCCATCGTTCTGCATACAGATATAAGCTAAATCAATGATTTGTTGAATTTCAGTTGCTGTTAATGTTTTTTTTCTTTGAATTAGCATATAGTCCTCCTAAGATTATTTTAAAAGTAGACGGGATGTTGTAGCCATTTCTCTAAATCTACATTTCCTTGAACGGATAGTAAACGATATAAATATCGGTACGGTGCTCTGCATTGTTCTAAATTAGGAATGGGTATAATTGTTTCGTAACCTTGTCGGAATGCATGAGCTTCTTTCTCAGTAAATACGTACTCTAATCCGATAAAATCAAGTTCTCTCGGTACGATCGCATAAGCTTCTGTATCTACTAATCCAGTAATTACCACACCATCTGTTAAAAATTGAGTTGGATCCATATCAATTAAAACGAGTGTAGCTTCTTGTGGTACTGGTAATGCCTGCAATTGGGACTGGAATACTTCGAATGAATCAGTTATTTTAGCATTATTAGAGTGAAACATTTCCACAAGTTGTTTACTTTTATCGATTATATGTTGATGAAACTGATGTAGTGGAATTTGAAAAGTTCCAGATGGATTCCCGATATAACTCGCTTTGTATTGATGAATTTGTGCTAATCCCTGTCCAAGGTTATATAAGATAGAATCCGATTGTCCTATAAATGATTGAAGTACTTGACCGTTTAATTTTTCAACAACGACATATTCTCTATCTAATGTATGTTTCTGTAATATTTTCGGAATAGGGAGCGTTGTATACTGCCTTAACTGTTTATGTATCGTTTCTAAGGCATGTACATTTCTTGGATCAATCCCAAATAAGTGTTTACATCCCCACCAAAAATCATTGTTTGGTTTTGTTTTCATTTTAGAAGATCGAACGATGACTTCCTCTGTCTCTGTTTTTACGAGCCAGACATCACTTGCATGATCTTCATAACCTGGGTGTAATGTGTCTATAGATAGGATAGGGGAGGTAAATAGTTTTTGTAACATAAGAAAGCTCCTTTTTCTGTATATTCGATAAATTAATTATATAACATAATTGAAACCAAGAGTGTGTTTGTTTGAAATGTAAATTGGAACTGAAGTGAGAATTTTGGATGAATAAACCATATAAAGTTAGAAAAATGGAATTTGTAATGTGAAAAAGAGAGCTACCATAAAAATATTTCTCAATAATATAGGTTGTTTAAATATATGAAAAGTTAATAGATTATCATATATAATAAATTGAAAGTTTTTAATAATATTAATAATTATTTTCATTTTATTAATGCTTAGTGAAGGGGAGAGTATGATGGCGAAAGTTCTTGTAATTCATTTTCCGGGAGAAGGGCATATCAATCCAACATTGGCAGTGTTAAGTGAATTAATAAAAAGAGGAGAAAAAGGTGTTTCGTATTGTATTGAGGATTATCGAAATAAAATTGAAGCGACGGGTGTTGAATTTCGAGTATATGAAAATTTTCTTTCTCAAATTAATATTATGAATCGGATTAAACGAGAGAATAGTCCTTTAGAGATGTTGTCAAAAATGATTGAGGCTACGGATCGTATTGTAGAGGATATTCTAGAGGAAATAAAAGAAGAACAATATGATTATTTAATTTATGATAATCATTTTGCAGTAGGTCGTATTCTTGCGAAAATCTTACAGTTACCTAAAATTTCCTCGTGCACAACTTTTGCTTTTAATAAGGACATCTCTCTTCATGGCAATAATGAACTTAGAAAAATAGATGGAAGTTCTCCGTTGTACCAGTCTTGTGTATTAGGAATGAAAAGGTGGGAAGAGAAATATGGAATAAGATGTAATGATTTATTTGATATTATGAATCATCCAGGAGATATTACTATTGTCTATACGTCAACACAATATCAACCTTATTCTCATACATTTGATGAATCGTACAAATTTGTTGGGCCTTCAATTGCGCCACGTAAGGATGTGGAAAGCTTTCAAGTGGAAAGTTTCAAAAAGAAGCCAGTTATTTTCATTTCGATGGGAACAGTTTTTAATGAACAACCAGAGTTATATGAAACATGCTTTGAAGCATTTCAAGATATAGATGCAACTGTCGTGTTAGTAGTTGGGAAGAAAATAAATATAAATCAATTTGAAGAAATTCCAGCGAATTTTAAGACGTATAACTATGTGCCACAATTAGAAATCTTACAACATACAGATGTATTTATTACACATGGAGGAATGAATAGTTCTAGTGAAGCGTTATATTATGGGGTTCCATTAGTTGTAATTCCGGTTATAGGAGATCAACCTTTTGTAGCAAAACGAGTCGAAGAATTAGGAGCAGGGATTCAGCTAGATCGTACAAATTTAACTTCTGAAATGTTACGTGAAGCGGTAGAATCGGTACTAGATAATAAAAGTTTTAGAGAAAAAAGTCGTGAAATTGGAGAGTCTTTACAAGCAGCTGGTGGATATAAAAAAGCAGTGGATGAAATATTTAAATTTAAAAAAGAAGTTATCTCTGGTTCCTTTCAAAAATAAATAGGAAATGCAAAAAACACGCTTCTGTAAAAGTGTGTTTTTTGATTGGAACGTAAATAGTATTAACAAAAATAACAAAAAAGGTGAAAGGTTTGTATGTAGAGCGTAATTCCTTTGTGGTTCCAAAAAAATTTCGGTATGTTAATACCAATAAAATGTATATGTTTTGAGAAGAATCGATGAAAAGAATATTTGCATATGTGTTAGTAATGATCAGATTGATTATTGTAGCTAGCCCCTTGCAATTATTTTTGCGAGGAGCAACTTTTTTTAGGAAACCAAGCTTCTTTTAATAATGTTACAACGGTTTCGATTGCATCAATCGATATTCCTCCAAAGCCTAGTAATACATAAGCTTCTTTTTGTAAATGATTTACTGAATCGTATACGGACAGAGGATAAACTTTTACATGTTTTTCAGCGGCTGACTGAATGAGTTCTTGTTCATTCATGCCGTTACGGACGTGTAGTACAATATGAAGTCCAGATTGATCTCCAAGTATATCGATATCAGTGCCTATTTGGCTCAAAAGTGATTTTACTAATGTATGATGTTTTTTCTTATACAATGTACGAACACGATTTAAATGTCGATCCCAATCTCCTTTTTGAATAAAGTTAGCAAGGGCAAGTTGTTGTATTTTTGAAACAGTTTGTTTGAAGATGCCACCTAAGTTTTTATAAGCATCTAAAAGATGGTTTGGAAGAACGATATAACCCATTCTTAAGGAAGGTAAAAGTGATTTTGAAAAAGTTCCCATGTAAATAACACGTTCATTTGTATCAAGTCCTTGTAATGAAGGGATAGGTTTTCCAACGTACCGAAACTCTCCGTCGTAATCGTCTTCAATAATGTATCCAGGGCAATCATTGGCCCATTTTAATAACTCAAGTCGCCTTGATAAAGGCATAATCATTCCGTATGGAAATTGATGAGAAGGGGTAACATAAGCGACGTTCGCATTGCAATCAGTAAGAGATGAAATGTTCATTCCTTTCTCATCTAATGGGACGGGATGAATAGGAAGTCCGCAGCTTTGAATAATAGCTTTTACGCGATGAAATCCAGGATTTTCTATGGCGTATGATTTTTGTTTTCCAAGTAATTGAATGAGTAACCAAAGAAGAGGCTGTGTACCAGCACCAATAATGATTTGATGAGGTGTGCAATGAACCCCCCGAGCATGATACAAATATTTTGCAATGTGAGTGCGAAGTATTTGTTCTCCTTGAGGGTCTTCTTTTGTAAATAAGTCGTTTTCAAATTGGAGGAAACATTCTTGTAATGCTTTTTTCCAATTTGAAAGGGGAAAGGCTATTTGATCGATATTTCCTTGGCTACAATCAAAATGAATGGGTTCTTTTTCTGTTTTTTCAAATGGATAAGATGTTTTTGGTTGTTTATTTGGGATAACATCTACTTCTACATCTACTTCACTTACAAATATACCGCGCTTTGGTTTACTCTCTACATAGCCTTCTGCAGACAACTGCTGATAAGCTGATTCGACTGTAATGCGGCTAATACCAAGTTGCAATGCTAAATTTCGATGAGAAGGAAGGCGTGTTCCGGTAGGGAGCGTTCCCTTTAAGATTTCTTGTTTTATGTAATCATAAATTTGTATATAGATAGGTATTTGACCTTTTAATTGTAGAGGAATGATTAAATCCATTGCAGACACTCTCCTTTAAAACTGACCTTATAAAAAAGAAGTGAACTGCCACTTAAGAAAAGGGCAGTTTCTATTTATATTAATGATATAACATTTAGAAAATTTTATAAATAGTTAGGAGAGATTTGTGATGCATGTTAAGGAAATAAAAACAGAAGAACAATTAAATAAGGTATTACTCGTTTTACAACAATTACGAACTGCACTTACAAAAGAGGAAGTACACATTTTATTTCGTCAGATGAAAGAGGAACGCTATCAATTATTTTCTTTGTATAATGAAGAGAATGAGGTGGTAAGCCTTGCTGGAGTAGCGATATGTACAAATTTTTATAATAAGAAACATGTTTTTGTGTATGACCTTGTAACGGCAGAAGCTCATCGCTCCAAAGGATATGGTGACGCATTATTATCATATATAGAGGAGTGGGGAGCAGAAAAGGGATGTAGTTCTGTTGTTTTGACATCAGCGTTTCCAAGAATTGATGCACATAGATTTTATGAACGAGAAGGATATGAGAAGGTAAGTTATTCTTTTTGTAAAGAATTACAATAGAGAAGAGAAATAGTAGATTCTAAATGTGATAAGATATAGAATCTACTATTTTTTGTTATAACAGAAATAAGTTGAAAGAAGGGGCGTTTATATTGGATAAAATAAAAAAATTATCTATTCCAAAAGAAGGAAGAGTTATTGTTATTTCTGATATTCATGGAGAGTTAGACCTTCTAAAAAAACTATTAAGCAAAGTTAATTTTAGTGCAGAGGATTATTTAATAATTAATGGTGATCTTTGCGAAAAAGGAAGGAATAGTATAGGTGTTGTAAACTATGTCATGGAACTTTCAGCTCAGAATCAACAGGTACATGTGATTGAAGGGAATTGTGAAGCTTTAGTTGAGGCTCTTTTAAATGAAAATCCTGGGTTAATAAACTATTTATGTACGAGAAAGTATTCTACCTTTAATGAATGGCTTGACCAATTAGATTTTCATATTAATGAAGAGACGGATATTGGTAAAGTAAAAGACATGGTAATGAGCTGTTTTTCAAAAGAAATGAATTGGCTTATGGAATTACCAACTGCCATTGAAACAGATGACTATCTTTTTGTGCACGCAGGACTTGAAGATATAGAAGATTGGAAGAAGACTGAACGGAAAAATGCGATTGCAATGCCGGAGTTTTTTACTAAATCACATCGTGCAAATAAGTATGTAGTAGTTGGGCATTGGCCTGTTGTGAATTATTCTGAAGAGGCACCTTCTAATAATCCAGTTATCGATGAAAACAAAAAAATAATTGCGATTGATGGCGGGAATACGATTAAAGAAGCGGGTCAATTAAATGCATTTATCATTCATAGATCAAGTTTTAAAGATGTGTTTTCATATACATATGTCGATCATTTTCCACAATATGAAATTGTAGCAGATTTTAACGCAGAACCAATGATGCAAGGCGGAGTTATGTATCCGTATTATCATGTTGTACCAGTTAGAACAAATGATGATTTCACAATCTGCAAACAAATAGAAACAAATAAACAATTATATGTTAAAAATGAATATATAAAACGAAATGAAGCAGGTGATTATACTGTTAAAACCGATATTTCTTGTGCGCAAATAAGTGTAAGAAAAGGTGATATTGTTTCACTTATTGATGATAGCTGTATGGGGTATGATTTAATAAAAAAAGATGGTGTGGAAGGGTGGATAGAGAAGGGGCTTCTTCTTAAAGTGAATGAGAAGGAATTAAAAGTATATAGCTAAAAAATAGGAGGGAAACATCCTCCTATTTTTTATTTTGTAGACTTTGAGAGCGTAAAGTTTAGAAAATCATGAGAAGGAATTTAATTTGTTATAAATGCAGCGAAGAATGATTTTTCTTTTCCGGATAAGCAAATGAAAAAGAATCTTTATTTTTAACAAATGTTTTTTGATCTTGAACAGATTGAATCGCTACAATTTGTGAATTTCTTACTTTAAGTGCATCTTGGATTCCAATTGTCATGAGCTTAATAAAAAGAATAGTAATAAAGAATGCAATGAGAGTATAAAAAATAATCCACAATGAAAGATTCAGTTCATTACGATTTAGTCCAATAAGGCCTGCCCAATCATTCGAGAGTGAAACAGGTTTGAACTGATTTTGGTCCATTTCTTTCATTTGTATCCCGCCGATTACAATGTCAAGCAACGCTAAATGGATCATGAGTATGAGTGTTTGGACAATATGTTCCATAAATAATACAAATATGCGGTCCGGCAATAAGACTCGTAAGTGTTTTTTTATAATATGAAAACGACTTGCCCCCATTAATCGTGAGCTCGATATATAATCTTTTTTCATAAATTCATCAACTTCTGATGAAATATATAACGAAATTGTAGGGAGAGCAATAAAAATGAGTATAATAGCTTGATAAAGTGCAAATGAGATATTTGGATTTAGTCGATCCGCATTTGATGTGATTACAAGATTAACTGGTGTGATAAGTATAAATGCGATAAATAGAGTTGGGATATAATAAAAAACTTCTGAGCATGCTTGGGAAAATCTTTTGAATTTTGTAGCGTATAAACTTAATAGAATACCTATACATGTTCCAAATAAAATACGTAGCAAACTAATTGCGACAGCAAATAAAATTGTAAATTTTGCTCCGTCTAAAATTTGTAAGAAGATGGATTCTCCAAAACGGTCAGAGCCAAAAGGTGGCATTAAAGATGGCGGAAAGGGTGCCTTTCCAAGTAATTCATGCTTATCATTATAAAGTAACAGGGGCGCCTCCGGGATGTTAGCTTTAAAGAACAAACTATAAATAATACTAGCTGCCACTAGTATGAAAAGATAAATGAATCCGATTACAAAACGTTTTGATTTCCAAATAGATTTCATAGCGTTTCTCCTTTCATTTGTTTTTGCCATCTATTCATCATAAAAGAAGTGATTTGGAAAATAAGATAAAACGGCAAGATAATCATGATAAGTATGATAAATATAGCAGGGGGAGAAATAAACGCCTTCTTAAATAAAAATTGAATAATGCCTTGCATGTTAAAAACAAACTCTAAAATGAATAAGTTAGAAAGTAAGAAAACAAAAATTGTTTTTAAATGGTGAAAGAAGTGAATAAATATATTTTTGAATAAATGAATGCATAGTATATATCTTGATGAAAGGCCTTTTCCATATGCGACTTCTACATATTGTTTTCCATATTCTTCTTGTATGTATAAAATCATCATCCGAAACATTTGTAATGTAGGTAAAACTGCTAAAGATAAAATAGGGAGTAAATAAGCTCGATTTTCATTAAACGAAATAATTGTGACAGGAGATTCTCCGAATTTTTGAAGGAACCATATGAAAAATATTTGCAAACAAATCATCATCATCATATCAGGGACAGCTTCTAATATAAAAACAAACCTATTTATCCACTTTTTGATAGAATCTTTTGCTAAAAAATAAAAAAATGCCATGCTAGATGAAAGAAAGAGCGCAAGAAAAAAAGCTACAAATAAAACAGTAAATGAATATACATAAGGTTCTAAAACGGTTGGGAACAATGGGGTTTTTTTGAAGCTACCAAACCTTGGATCTGATGATAGAACGATAAGAGACTCTGGAGAGAAAACCTGTTTTAACATAATAAAGATTTGTTTGAAAAAATATATCGGCTGAAAGGTGAATCCTCCGTGAGTGATAAATAAATAAGGTAAATTTAATAATAGTAAGAGTGATAAAACAATCGATGAAAGTTTTATAGTGAATTGAGATATTTTATATAACATGAAATCCCTCCGGCTCCTTTTTATAATATTATATAACAAAGTCCTTCTCGTTGTTTGATTTTTCCGAAAAATAAATATACTATTAGTAGTGTGTTAAATTCTAATATTCGATTTAATAGTGTAGGAGGCAAGTATGGAACATATATATTTACGGGGTAAAAAAGTGATAGTAAGAAAAATAGAAGAGAAAGATATACATTCTTTATATTCGCAAAGGTATAAGGAAGAAAACCCTGAGTGGAAAAAGTGGGATGCGCCATATTTTCCGTTTTCTATTCAGGAGTATCCCGTGTATAAGGAGAGTTTGCAATCTAAGCTAAAAGAGGAGCCTTTGTCGCAACTTATTATCGAAACGGATAATGAAATAATTGGGACAGTTGGCTTCTATTGGGAATATAAGGCGTCACGCTGGCTAGAGATAGGAATTACGATTTATGACCCAGCGTACTGGAACGGTGGTTATGGTACAGAAGCTTTGCAACTATATAGAGATTTGTTATTTGAAAACATGGAGATTGGTAGGGTGGGACTAACAACCTGGTCCGGAAATGAACGAATGATGAAAGTCGCAGAAAAAATCGGTATGAAATTAGAAGGTAGGATGCGAAAATGTCGTTACTATAATGGAACATATTATGATTCTATTCGAATGGGAATGATTCGTGAAGAGTGGGAAGCGTTAAAGGAAGTAAAGGAGTGAAGAAGGATGTACGCCGTTATTGCTACATTTGATGAGGAGTTTTCGAAGCAAGTGCAAAAGATTTGGAAAGGGCTAGCGGATATTGTACATAACGAAGACCTAGAGCCTCATATTACATTAGCTGATTATCATACTTTAGATATGAAAACATATGGAGAGAAATTGGGGGATTTTACAGAGGATAGAGGGTGCTTTCCAGTTGAATTTTCTTCTGTAGGCACTTTCCCTACAAATGGAACGATTTTTTTCGCACCAACAGTAACGAGAAGATTACTAGAACTGCATCAATCGTTTCATAATCATTTCGCGGATTTTCATGATCAGCCACAGTCGTATTATGTACCTAATAAGTGGGTACCACATTGTACGATTGCAAATCATTTAGAGCGAGAAGCATTTATTCGTGTAATGGAGTTTGTATATAAGAATTTTAGTGTACAAAAGGCAACTGTAAAAAGTTTGAAGTTAATTAGATTGAAATATGAAAATAGTAATCTGATTTCTTGTAGTGTTTTAGCAGAATATAAATTGAAGAAAACGGGGATATCCATATGACATATGTAGTTAGAGAAATGGACGCACGGGATATTGCTGCTGTACAAAAAGTGGCGAAAATGGCTTGGCATGATACGTATAAAGGGATTATCCCAGAAGAAGTACAAGCTACGTTTTTGCAACAAGCGTATTCGGACGAAATGATGAAACGAAGACTAGAACATTCACACTTATTTGTAGCAGAAGCAGATGACCAAATTGTAGGGTTTGCAAACTTTTCACCTATCAAACATCAAAATGAAGCGGAATTAGGAGCCATTTATTTATTACCGGAGCATCAAGGCAATGGAATTGGAACAGCTTTATTGCAAAGAGGTATTACGGTTTTAGACGGTGTTAAGAAGGTTTATATTCATGTAGAAGCAGCGAATGCAAAAGGGAAGTGTTTTTTTGAAGCAAAAGGTTTTGCAGCTTTAGAGGAATTTGAAGAAAATTTTGAAGGACATAATTTGCAAACGATAAGAATGGTGTTACATGTTTAGTACAGGTTATAGGAGGGGAAGAGATGAAAATATTCGATTTTAGTGCAGAGGTAGGGAACCACATATCAGTATTTCATTCTGACTTTATTATGTCAAAAGTAGTAAAACATCAAAGTGAAGTACATATTGGGTGTATGCATTTACAACCAAAAGGAATAATCGGATATCATGAAGCAGTTGTTTCGCAGCTGCTTCTTATTGTGCAAGGAGAAGGATTTGTTTGCGGTGCAGACAAAAAGAAAAAGACAGTTGCGCCGGGTCAAGCTGTTTTCTGGAATAAAGGAGAGTTTCATGAAACAACGACTGAAACGGGGCTAATGGCAATTGTTATTGAGTCAGAGAATTTAGAAAGTAATATCCGCATGCCGATTGCAGAACAAGAAGACGGAGATAATAGGGGGCAGGAATATGATTCGGAAGGCAACTGAAGAAGAAGTTCAGCAAATATTATCATTTGCAGCACAATCACTCTTTGAAGGAACGAAAGAAACGTGTCAGTTAAGTAAGGAAAAGGCGATTGAGATTACACAGCCGCTATTAGAAAAAGGGGCGTATTATTTAGTTGTAAAACAAGAAAATACACTAGCGGGATGGATTTTAATTGGAGAGAATACAGATTATTTTTCAGGTGAAAAACTGGGGTTTATTTATGAGCTATATATTTTTTCAAAGTATAGAGGAAGAGGATTATCCCGAAACTTAATGAAAGCAGCAATTGATAGATTGCAAGAAGAGTATAGAGAAATACGCTTAAATGTATTTGCTGGGAATTTTGCGCAAGAGATGTATAAAGAATTTGGATTTGTTGAGAGGCAAGTAGTTATGACTTTGAAGCAAGAGAAGTAGCTTGGAGAGGGAACAGGATTACATTCTTTATCTCGCTATTTGCATGCAGTAAGACCCTCACCTCAAAATGTAACGAAAGCAAAGAAGTTAGGTGAGGATCAATTGTCTGTAAAATTCCGATTCGTAAGGGCTGATTAAAATTTCACTTTATTGAAATAGCTGAGGGAATTGCTTTATTATTCCTTCGGTAAGTGCATCCGCCATTTCTAAAGCTTCTTTCTCAATTTTGTCATACAATTGAACACCTGCTTGATAATCTTTACTTAGAATGGCCACTGCTTCAGATTTAGTCAATGCTAGGTGCTCATAAAACATCTTCCTAAATTCTTCTTTAGGTATATACGGATTGATACTACTTAAAAATTCAACAATGTCGTCTGCATTAGCGTACCATTTTCTCTCTGCAATTGTTGCAGCGTTTTGATTACCAGCTTTTACTGCTTTGACAAGATCGGCAGCAATCACTAAGTGATCTTTTATTAAATTACTATATTTTTGGGCCGCATTGTCACCGTAGAAAAGTTTAAGCGAATTTCCCATATCTGGAGCATTTTGAAGGAGGCGTGTAATCGTAAATTTAGTATCAGGTAAATTGAAAATTATGCTAATGATAGCCATTCTTGTCCAAGCAACATGTTGTTCCCATAGTGAACGCATATAACTTTTTACATCGACTTCATTTTTACTGACACGATAATTTCGTTCTGGTAAAAATGAAGTTGTTGGATTCCAACCTACATAAGGTATGTCATGCGTGAAATAATAGGATTGTCAATAAGGATACATAATGAATTCACCCCTTTTGAACACATATATATCACGGTATGAAAATACCTATTCCTATGTTCTCATGTTCAAAGTATCTTTTCATATGTTTAGGGGAGACGTTAAATTTTATATCTGGATTTTTAAAATAAAAATGAAGCTTGACTCAGATGAAAATCGTTGATCAAGAGCCAGCTTTTTTATTTTAACCAATATTTTCTTAGAAAAGACTTTCGAAAGAATGTACGTTCGCATATAATAGGAACTAACGTTCTGTTTTGTGGTAATGTCGCGTATGATTATCTTCTTTTTTAAATTAAATTATGTGTAGGATGGGATTTTTTATATATAAAATTAATCATAGAAGGCGAACGTCAAGCGCGACGATTCAATTGTTTTGGTAGCGGTGCCATCACTAAAAAAACTAGGCGTTACGAAATTCTATGAAGGTAGGATAGTATCCGTAGTAAATCCAATAAGGAGAATTTATATAAGTTTTTTCG
The DNA here is from genome assembly GCF_054570475.1 of Bacillus sp. C1. NCBI lineage: Bacteria > Bacillati > Bacillota > Bacilli > Caryophanales > Bacillaceae > Bacillus > Bacillus sp. C1. The sequence goes on along the minus strand of NZ_JBTMZT010000003.1, from coordinate 44,789 downwards.
ATTATATAGCAGAATTAAAGCTTACATACATAGCACTTAAAATTTTTTACGGATACAGTATTTCATTAACAAGTTTGGTGGTAAAAGGAAAACAATAAATTTTTCTTTTTAATATCTGTAATACAGTGCGATTGCAACATATAGAAAGACTTTATTAGGAGGATACAAATCATGAACAGCGCAAATATGCCAAAAGGAAGAGGGAAGGTAAAGTGGAAACCGTTCACATCTACGCTAGAACAGTTTACTAGCATATGTGATTTAGACCATAACCTTGCCACTTTGGCAAAGTTATGGTTCTTTTTATTCGTGGCAAATTTATTGTTCCAAAAAAAGATTATATAATTGGCCGTTATTGTATACTTTTACAACTAATAAATCAAAAAAATTGATGAAAGGAAATTACCATGAAAGAAATTAAGTTGTATACTCAATCAACTACCTAAACCTTTGAAACGTATGAAAAGAAGTTTAAAGCATTGGCAGATCAAAAAAGGTTACACATTTTGTACGAATTGTGTCAGCGTGGAGAAACTTGTGTATGTGATTTAACTGGTGTTCTTGAATTACCACAATCAAAACTTTCATATCATTTAAAACTTTTACTTGATGCAAACCTTATTACGAAAGAAACAAAAGGAACATGGAGTTACTATAATATTAATAAAAAAGAAGTAGACGCACTATTATCTGAGCAATTATGCTGTATATCTCATCCTATGTCATAATTTTGGTTGGGACGAAAGGGCATTTTAATATATTTTAAATCAATTTTTTTTGATTAATATAACTTTTTGATAAGTGATTAAACTTGAATAATAATTATGGTTTTTAAATCAATTTTTTTTGATTTAAAGAATCCAATTAAAGAACTACACTTGCAAGTTTAGAGAAAATAAGGAGGCTTTTTTTCATGAAACCTATTCAACTTTCATTCAAAGTACAAGAGTGTTGCGGAACGGAAAATCAAACATTACAAAACAATAATGATATGCAGAGATTAAAACAGTTACCAATAGCCATTATTGGGGGCGGACCCGTAGGGTTGGCAGCGGCAGCACACTTAGCAAAACATGGTGAATCATTTATCTTATTTGAAGCTGGAGAAAATATAGGGTTAAATATTCTTACATGGGGTCATGTGCGACTATTCTCATCTTGGCAATATAACATAGATAAAGCGGCGTTGGATCTCCTTAAACAGCATGGTTGGGAATCACCAGACATAAAAGCATTACCAACAGGAAAAGAAATTGTAGAACAATACTTACAGCCACTTGCGAACCTTCCAGAAATTAAACCATTTATCCACTTGAATACTAAAGTACTATCTATAGGTAGAAAAGATACAGATAAAATGAAAACAGCGAATCGTGAAAAAGAACTTCGCCAACCGGAAAAAGACTTCTACATTGTAGGTTCAAAGAGTTATGGTAGGGCACCGACATTTCTAATGGCAACAGGTTATGAACAAGTTAGATCCATCGTCGCATATCTTACTGGAGACTATGAATCAGCAGAAAAAGTTGAACTTGATTTGCCGGAGACTGGTGTTTGTAGCGTAAATTTAAAACCTAATAAAGTCAATGATTCATGTTGTGGAACAGATTCGTGTTGTTAAGGAAAGTAACTGTAAGGAGACGTAATTTAATTTACGTTTCCTTATATTTTGAATTCGTGTTTCTAATTCCTTCAGCACATCTTCAGAAGCTACATCTTTCAAATATAAAATAGGAATTTTGGTTTTGCTTCGTACACCAATTACTATTTCTTTTATCGTTAATTCACGATGAGGAATATACCTTCGAATCATTGCGATATTTTGACTTCCAGTTTCTATGAATACTTGATGTGCACCTTTTAGAGCTATTTCGTTATGTGCGTCTTCAACACTTCTTTGTGGCCATCCTTTTGTATCCAATTGATGTGCTGTTGTTCGACTGTGAATTAATAAAACACTATCTCCCCCAAAATAGCATTTTCAACCTGACTCAATGTATTAATAATCTTAATTGGTCCTAATGGAATTGGAAGTTCTGTATTGGTATCAAAATCACTATTCATCAAAGGACTTAGAACATGATTTTGAATCAATTCTCTATCTGTTAATCCAGATAAATATACTAAAGCTGCTTCCAATCCATCTACTGTTATTTGAAACCGCCGAATTACTAAATCAGGCACTTGACGAAATATATTCTGAATGTGAGCTATGTTTTTTGATAAATCAGCGTCTAAGAGGGAGTCTTCAATATTTTTTTCCTGAAAATGAGTATTGTCTCGTATTGAACATGACTTAGGATTGTCTCTATATTTTAAACGTGTCAAAAATTTAGCCATGATTCCCTCACTTTCTATGTACCTTTTATAGTATGTTTAGTATGCATATATTAAGGAAAAATATCCTAATAACTAGAGAGATAACATCAGAATTACTCAATATAACAAAAATGTAATGTTAATGAAATGTAATTCCATCGATACTATAAATGAAATTATATAAAATGAATTACATAAATGAATGGGAGTTAAAGAATTTTTATAATGAAAAAGGAGAAGTATTAATGCGAAATATATTAAGTGTAGAAAAAATTGAAAAATATTATGGTAATAAAGATAATGTAACAAAGGCTATAGATAATATTAGTTTTAAGGTAGATGAGGGAGAATTTGTTGGGATAATGGGGCCTTCAGGAAGTGGCAAAACTACATTACTTAACTGTATATCAACTATTGATAATGTTACTACGGGAAAAATAATGATAAATAATAGTGACATTACTCGGTTAAAATCAAAGTCACTAGATAAGTTTAGACAAAATGAATTAGGGTTTATATTTCAAGACTTTAATTTATTAGATACCCTTACTGCTTATGAAAATATTGCCCTAGCGTTAACAATAAAAGGTGAGAAAAGTTCAAAAATTGATGGGAAAATACAAGCAGTTGCAAAGTATTTAGACATTGAACAAGTATTAAGCAAATACCCTTATCAAATGTCAGGCGGACAAAAACAAAGGGTTGGTTCGGCAAGAGCTATCGTAACAGATCCATCTTTAGTACTTGCAGATGAACCAACAGGATCGTTAGATTCTAAATCAGCTAGATTATTACTCGAAAGATTTGAAAGTCTAAATAAGGATTTAAAAGCTACAATACTTATGGTTACTCATGATGCATTTACAGCAAGCTATGCTCGTAGAATTCTTTTTATTAAAGATGGAAAAATATTTATCGAGTTGGTAAGAGGGAATGATTCCAGAAAAGAATTCTTTACTAAAATTATCGAAGTTATAACCCTTCTTGGAGGTGACGATAATAATGTACTCTAAGATTGCTATTGGGAATGTAAAGAAAAGTCTTAAAGATTATGCAATATATTTCTTAACACTAACACTGGCTGTTTGTATATTTTATAGCTTTAACTCAATAGAATCACAAAAGGCACTTATGGAAATTAACGCTTCAGATAGAAAGTATGTGCCTACAATAATGAACGCTATCTCAAATGTGTCAGTATTTATATCCGTAATATTAGGTGGTTTAATATTGTATGCAAATAATTTCTTAATCAAAAAACGTAAAAAAGAATTAGGAATATACATGACTTTAGGTATGGGAAGAAGAAACATATCCAGAATATTAGTAACAGAGACATTTCTAGTTGGTATTATATCTTTAGTGAGTGGGCTTATAATAGGTATTGGAGTATCACAGGGATTATCTACATTTGCATTAAAGTTATTTGACTTGCCCATCAATAAATATAAATTTGCAATTTCAACAGGTGCTATAGGTAAAAGCGTATTATACTTTGGAATCATGTTTTTGCTTGTTATGTTATTTAATGTATATGTTGTTTCTAAATACAAAATAATTGATATGTTAACAGCAGGTAGAAAAAACGAAGATGTAAAATTTAGAAATCCTCTTATCTATGTAATCACATTTATTATGTGTGTAGCATCACTTGGATATGCATATGTGACTGTACTAAAAATCGGATTGAATTATAAAAATCCTATGCTCATGGTATCAATCATTCTTGGCATATTAGGTACATTGCTGTTTTTCTTTAGTTTATCTGGATTTATATTATATGTTGTAAAGAAGAATAAAAAAGTCTATTTTAAAGGGTTAAATATATTTATCATTAAACAAATAAATAGTAAGGTTAATACAAATTTTATATCCATGTCTTTAATCTGTTTAATGTTATTCCTTACAATGGTGGCTTTATCTACAGGAATCAGCTTTAACAGAATGATGGACGCAACAACGAAAGAAATAACACCATTTGATGCCAGTATTACGTTGGAGAATAAGGATGAAAGTTACACTATAGAAGACGTATTAAATAAATTTAATTTTAAAATAAGTAATAACGAAAAATATGTATCTTATAATGTATATCGAACAGGGATGGAAGTGGTGGACTTTGTACCAGAACTTAAAGATTATAATAACAGTATAGATTTCATTAAAGTATCTGATTATAATAAAATTTTAAATCTTAAAGGTGAAAAGGAAATCACTTTAAATAACAATGAAATTTTACTTTTATCAAATGAAAGCCGGTTGGTTAATTCGACAAATGAAAGATTAAAAAATAGCAATAAGGTGAATATTAAAGAAAAAGAATATTTGGTAAAAAACGCTAAAGTTATACAAGAGAATCTTTACACTTATGATGTGCGAACTAATTACTTTACAATCGTTATAAATGATGAGTTTTTATCAGGCTACAAAATTACTGCATCCGTACTTAATGTAAATTATTTAGATGGAAATAGAGAAGAATATAATAAAAAATATGATAACGTTGCACGGGGCTTTTATGACGAAAATGGCCCGAAATTAAATATTAATCATATAGCAGGCAAATCAAAGGATGAAGTTTGTGCAGGAAGTAAGGGATTGAAAACTATCGTACTGTTTATTGGGATATATATAGGTATTGTATTTTTAATAACGAGTATGGCTGTATTAGCTCTTCAACAATTATCAGAAGCCAGTGATAGCATAGATCGATATAAATCTTTGAAGAGAATTGGTTCAAATGGAACAATGATCGACAAAACGATTTTTATTCAAACTTTCGTATACTTTAGTCTTCCAGTTATTCTTGCCATAATTCATTCTATAGTTGGAATTTATGTAGTCAATAAGTATATTAACACATTTCAACAAACAGACATTATTTTACCAGCATTGATGACTGGCTTAGTATTTCTTGTAGTTTATGTAGGATATTTCTACACGACATATGTCGGGTATAAAAATATTGTAAAAAGTAATACTTGATTTTATAATGCTCATTAAGGCTATTACACCTTGTTTCTCAAGATGTAATAGCCTTATATTCTATATAGGAAGGGAAAAGTCATGAAAAAAATCATTCTTATTGAAGATGATGAAATCATCAGAGAAGAATTACAAAATTTTTTTATAAAGTATGGATATGAAATAAAGGCTCCCACAGATTTTAATCATATTATCGAATATATAGAAAGTGAGAATGCAGACCTTATATTACTAGACATAAATCTTCCTGTGTTCGATGGCTATTATATATGCAGAGAAATACGTAAAACTTCAGATGTTCCAATCATCATGGTTACAAGCAGAGATAGTGATGTAGATGAACTAATAAGTATGAATTTAGGAGCAGATGATTTTATAACAAAGCCTTATAATACAGAAATACTATTAGCAAGAGTAACAAACATTTTAAGAAGAACATCTGGAGATTTCAAGACGAATAATATCTTAATTTATAGGGATTTTAATTTAAATCTTTCAAATGCAACAGTTACTTATCAAGACAAGTCTGTAGAGTTAACTAAAAATGAAGTTAAGATACTCTCATGCTTAATAAATAATCGCGGTAATATTGTAAAAAGAGATTCACTCATGGAAACCTTATGGAAATCTGATTATTTTGTGGATGATAGCACCTTAACTGTTAATATAAATAGATTAAGAAAAAAGCTTGAAGAGATAGGTATAGAAAATCCAATTGCAACAAGAAGAAGGTTAGGATATATAATGTCATGAATATAGGTGAATTTATTAAAGATAAAATGGTAGTAATACTATCTAATGTACTGGTATTTATTATACTAGCAGGTATATTGCTGACTGCGAATGTTCAGTTCATTATAATATTCTTTGTCTTTTGTATTTGGTTTTTTCCATTGATTTCATATATAGCTATAGAATTTATAAAATGTAAAAATTATTATAATGAAATTAATGGCATATTAGAAAACTTGGAGAAAAAATACCTACTTCCAGAGGTAGTAAAGGAAGCAAACTTTATACATGGGGAAAAGCTTAACGCTATACTGAAAGAAATAAGTAGAGATATGCATGAAAATGTAAAATATTATAGAGATATGCAATCGGGTTATAGGGAATATATAGAAACATGGGTACATGAAATTAAGACGCCGATAGCTTCTACAAAGCTAATAATTGAAAATAATCAAAATGAAGTAACTAATAAAATAGACTCCCAATTGGATCGAATCGAAGGGTTTGTAGAACAGGTGCTGTATTATTCTCGAAGCAATAATGTCGGTAAGGACTATATTATAAAACCAATCTACCTTGATGATGTAGTAAAAACTGTAATTAAAAGAAATTATAGAGATTTTATTCATAAGAGAATAAAATTAGATATAAAAGATATTAATGAAATCGTATATAGTGATAGAAAATGGGTTGAATTTATTATTAATCAAATATTAGGAAATTCCATAAAGTACTCAAATAACAAAGAACAAATAATACGTATATACTCAATTAAGAAAGCTAACTCAGTAATACTAACTATAGAGGATAATGGAGTAGGGATAATAACTAAAGATATAAATAGAGTTTTTGAAAAAGGATTTACTGGAGAGAATGGAAGGAGATTTAGCAAAAGTACAGGAATGGGTTTGTATCTATGCGAAAAACTGTGCTCAAAATTAGGAATAAAAATTGGCATTGAATCTGAAGTGAATAAAGGAACTAGAGTTACATTAATATTTCCGTTGTCAGGTATGGTAACTTTTGAGCCTTGTTTATAAAAGAGATGCTGCCATCTTTCCACGAATTTCGTATGAAACTTATAAATCAAAGCCTCAAAAAACTTTGTTTTTTGAGGCTTTTTTATATAGTTAGGATGGATAAATAGGGAATCTTTTAGTAGACGTTCTTATGAAAGAAATGAGGAAAATATGTGCCGATTTTTCGGAAAGGCTGATAAAAAGCATTAATAAAACTTTTCTCAAAAGAAGGTTCTTTATATTGAGGGAAAAGAAGGAAGAGTATAAAACGATATATACGTTAGATTTAAATTAGCCCCGAAGTTTTAAATTCCGCATAGATTTTTCAGGCGCCTGGCAAACCAAAATCCCGAAAACTTCCCCCTCGATAGATTCACTTTTGTGTTGTGGAGAGATAAAGTGGTAACAGAGGGAAAAGATATAGAAGTTTAAAAGAAAGCCGCCTGTAAGGGCGGTCTTTTTTGCATCTTAAATTTATTATTTCGTATTTTATAATCGTTTTTCTTAGAGAATTATCAGCGAATTTGAGTACGTGTATCCGATGTGATACAAATACATTTAAATCGACGTACATCTCGCACTAATAGGGGATACTAGTCTGTTAGCTGTTAGCTGTTAGCTGTTAGCTCCTGGAGGAGGATTAATTGCCCATGAGGCAAAACCTGGCCAAAGAAGAGGTGGTCACTTAATCAAAAGACACGTAGAAAAAACGGATGCAGAACTATTGCAAAGATTACAAAGTGACCCTAGAATACCAGCATCATCATCTTTCACTAATAGGGCTATAGCCGAGAGAGTAGCTAATGAAGTTTTAAGTAATCCACAAAATATAGCAAAAATAAATAGGTGGTTAAACAATCCTAATAGCAGACCAACCTTACCGCTAAGATATAACGGTAATAGTATACTTGGACGATATGTCGAAAGAGGATCAAATGGTGCTTTAGATGTGGAAAATGCTGTGATTGTTTTGAAAAAAGATAACCAAGGAAGTTTTATTATTACAGGATATCCAGAAAAGTAGAGGAGAATTTGTATGGAAAATAAATATAGCCATTATGAAGAATTAGGTGATTTCTTAGCAGGAACATTTCACCAAGATATTGAATCACCTGAGGAAGCTCTTAATGAATTTATAATGGAAGTTACTAAAATATGTATCGAAAATACTAAAAATGATATACTTTTGTTTTTAAACAGTAATCTAACTGATAGTGAAAAAGAGGAATTTATTAAATATAATGCTTACATTTATTTCCCTGCATTAAACTTAACAGCTATAGAATGGTTACAGCAGACCCTTGAAATACTAAAAGAAGCTATAAAAAGTAAAGAATAAAAACTAAACAAAGCCGACTCAGCTTGATATGAGTCGGCTTTACTATTACTTCACACTCACATACGCATCACTAGCCGTAATGTAGTACGTAGTTCCCTTCGAATTGTGTACTTTATATTGCGGTGAACCATTTACGTCAACTTTAGCGTCGATATCTTATGCTTTAAAGCCGTTTTCCCTAGAGAATTATCAGCGAAATTGAGTACGTATATCTGAAGTAATACAAATAGATTAGAACGGCTTATAAAACGTAGAATGTTGTCTAGTAAATTAGCCCCGAAGTTTTAAATTTCGCGTAGATTTTTCAGGCGCCTGGCAAACCAAAACCCCGAAAACATCCCTTTCGATAGGTTCACTTTTGTATATAACGAATCAGACCTGCATCTTAGACAAGAGAAGTGGATGAGAATAACTTCTAGGTCACTATATAAATTGATTTAAAAGTATTCTAATCGGCCTTTTAGTACTTGTAAGTTACATACTCACAGGTAATACTATGAGGTGTGCTAAATAGGTAAACCCCGACCTCGATGTGATCCTTTTTGGCTAAACTCATATCAGAACTATATAGTGAGGGCTCAAGTGGCAATAGTCAACTATGTAAGTTTGAGATAGCACAGCTCCGTAATATGTTTGCAGCCGTGCCCTGAAGTCCGCATCTTTTATTTGTCTCATTTGACTAAACTAATTCGTTATATTGAAATTCTAGGGTTGAATATATACTACCGTATAGGAAGACAAATATGAAAAAAGTTAGGACAATTTTTTCATTATCTTTGTAATCTTTTACACGTATAACTTTTCTATGTGCTATGAATTCCGTAATAGTCGTTGGATCATCAACAAGTTAATAGAGTATTTCATCAGCGATACATCGTCCACATTCCAATATCCTTAAATCCTAAACGCTTATAAATCCGCCCGGCAGCTGGATTATTATAAAATAAGCAAAGCGTTCGTCCTTCTTGAGTAAAATCTCGAATCATTTTTTGCAAGATGAGTGAAGCGTATCCATTCCCCCGATAATCTGGATGCGTACATACTCCAACAACCATTGCTGATAAGGTGAAAATTGATGAGTTAAAGCTCAGAGGGTATTACTGTAGAGTTAGTAAACCTAGAAGACTACCTATTTTAGAATTTATTAAGAGTAATTATAGGGGAGTTATAACCCACAGTCAAGCTCTAATAGTCCCAGCTCGTGGAGCATTTATACACATGAACACAACAGGAGGGGCTTAGTAGGTGAAAAGGTTGGATTTACCTTAACTATATATCCTTTTTCATTATGAACATAATTTCTAATGGAGAAACTTTGAAATATGGTATAATTTTCTATGAGCATAATAGAAAGGATTTAAACAATGGGAAAATTCCAAAGTAATTTACAAACAGCAACACAAATTGCTACGAAAATGGGATCAGCCTCTGACAGGATTCAAAGTACAACAAGTCGTTCTATAACAAAGGCGACGCGTACAACACTATCTGTTAATTCCAAAGCACAAGAAGCGAATCAACAAGTTTTAGATTTAACGAAACAATTTTCTGCTGCTTTTCAACAAGCGGTTGATAATATTCATTCGGTAGCTAACGATTTTGAGAGAATGGATAACGAACTTCAAAATATTTTTCGCTAATGTAATAACCTACGTAAAGTAAAACGGTAGGAGGAAAAAGATGAGTCAGGATATTGAAAAAGAAATCAAACAATTAAATCAAAAATTACGAAGAATATTTGAAGAACAGGATCGGAATCAATCTGCGATTCAAACACAGGAACAAGCAGAAGAAGATTTTCATATATGGAAAAATCAAAATCATCGCTTGTTTGACCGTATTTTAGGAACTTGGCATAGAGATCGAGAAATGTCACTGTTTTTTATGGATATGCGTCAAGATGCACAACACATTGAGCGAAAACTTACATTTGAATTGGAAAATCAAAAAGAAACATTGCTTAAGGAAAAACGAAATCTTAGCGACTTAGAAAATGACCTTTCCTATCAGCAACAACAATTAGTCAGGGAGGTCAATTCATGAGTTTGAATATGTATCTAGGGGAAGTACATACCCAAACACAAAGCATGAACGCTGTATGTACCGCGACGATTCAAGGTATGGAACAAGTCATTCAATCTATTGACGCTTTTGCAATTGATACTGTTCTACAAGGACAAACATATAGCAGTGCAAAATCATTTTTTGTACAAACATTTCGTCCTTTAGCACAAGGAATTATTTACTTATGTGAAGAATTAATCCGTCAGAACGATGCTTTTCCAAGTCAATTTCAATCGCAAGTCGCTTCGACAGATGTAATCGAACAAGAAATATTAGAACAAATCCAAGGGATTGACCAAACGAGAGCAAATATGGAAGCAATCCGTCAAACTGTACCCCTTCCAGGTACGGACGCTATGATGGGTATTTTTGATATGATGAAACGGAAACTGCAAGAAAAACTAGAACATCTACATGAATTTAATTATACTTCTAGTAGTAATTATGATACAGCAATCGAACTAGCTTCGAGTATCGCGCGAGGTCTTGCGGAAGTGCAAAGCGGGAAAGGTTTCAGCCTCGCAAGTGGTACGTTTAGTACACAAGGGTTGAATATGGAGTGGACGACTTCCATTCAAGCGATTGAAGAAGGTAGGAAGCGTCAGGCTGACAAACTTTTAAATGGTAGTTCAATTGAAGAAGGAGCAATGTGTGGTCCATTAAATAGTGGAAAAAAAGATGAATCCTTACTGGATAAGTTTAAACATGGTGCCGGAAATATTTACGAGAGTGCTCGGGACTTTGTACAAGGCGCTGGCAGTGCAGTTGCAGAAGACTATATTGGACTAACACCACCTGAGAATGATAAATTAGAAAGCAAGGCAACTTATCAAGCTGGAGAGTTTACTGGACATATTATATCAACGGTAGGATCTATTGTAGAAATTTTTGAAGGTATTTCAGTCATAGGCGGAGCTAATTTCTTAACCTTCGTCACAGAAGTAGGAACTGGTGGGTTAGCATCACCAATTGTTCTTCCATTAGATGCAGCTGCTACGGCGGCTGGTGTTGGTGCTGTTACACATGGTGGATATGTTTGGCATAAATCAATTCAAAATGCTCAGGATACTCTTCAAAAATTCCAGTCTTCTCCGTCTTCTGGTGGGCGTGTTAATAAGGTTAAAGATAGTGGTAAACTTGATAAAGAGGGAAATACTACTAAGGGGATGGATAATACTAGTAAGAAAACCGATGGAGCTAGTAAAAACACAAACTCTCAACTTAAAAAAGTGCTTGATGTAGCTGACAACTATACCTTAAATAATAGAGTATATGCTAATCATATTTTAGAAAGGCATGGAAGTAATAGTAATAATCCAGCTTTTGCAAATAAATCAAAATTTAATTCTAACTTTGATATTAGAGCAGGAATAGATAGTACGTTAAAGGGAAATGGTGTGTTAATGAAGCCTAATACTTCTGGAAGAGACGGATATATATTCGAACAAACTTTCAGACAACCTATTGGTTTTAAAGCTAATGGAAGGCCTGTTAACACTTTGAAAGTAGTTATTGATAAGAATGGAAATGTAATAACTGCGTTCCCGAAAAAATAGGAGGAGTATAATATGAGTTTAGACTTTTACGTTGGAAAAAATATGGATAGCATTGATTTTAAATCAAAATATGTGGAATTCGATGATGAGCTTCAAAACTATTTATACCATATTAGAAACAAAGTTTCTTTTGATATTCAGCCTTTATATGGAATAGATCCTTATGACGATACAATTTTTGATGAAGATGAGATAAAAACTATAATTACAACTTGTGTTAATCTATTAAACAGTAAAGTATTGGAAGAATATGATAGTGAAGCTTCAGTTTGTATATTAAATATCAAAAAATTATGTGAGGAAGCATTGCAGAAGCAAGAAAGACTTTTTTCAATAGGAGATTAATAAAAATTCTTTTTTACTAGATTCTGAAGGTAAGAAAAGAACTTTTTGAAGAACAAGTTTTTTTAGGACTGTATATTCCAATGAGTCATGTTACCTTGCTTGGAGTAAGTGAAGAGAAAGTTATATAGAAAATCTTTAAATCAAATTGTAAGCCGCTCATTTTTACGTGGGCGGTTTATCTTTTGTAAAACCCGGCATGTTGTCTAGTAAATTAGCCCCGAAGTTTTAAATTCCGCATAGATTTTTCAGGCGCCTGGCGAACCAAAATCCCGAAAACCTCCCTTTCGATAGGTTCACTTTTGTATATAACGAATCAGACCTGCATCTTAGACAAGAGAAGTGGATGAGAATAACTTCTAGGTCACTATATAAATTGATTTAAAAGTATTCTAATCGGCCTTTTAGTACTTGTAAGTTACATACTCACAGGTAATACTATGAGGTGTGCTAAATAGGTAAACTCCGACCTCGATGTGATCCTTTTTGGCTAAACTCATATCAGAACTATATAGTAACCAATGTAGTGATAGCTCTATGTTGTGTGAATCTTAGATAGCCAGCTCTGTAGTATACTCCGAGATTACATAAAACGATAAATAAGTGTAATCATTTCACTAGGGAGTCAAACCTTATGGTTAAGCCTTTTTTATATTACATAAAGTTATTACATAAAAGATTACATAAAACCTTTACACTTAGCATACCCTTATGTTACATTAAAGGTACAATAAATGTAAGGGGAGAGACTTTATGAGAATCGCTTATGCTAGGGTTTCAACTGATGAGCAATTGCTTGATAGACAGTTAGAAGCACTCAATAATTATGGCTATGATAGATTAATCCAAGAGAAATATACAGGAACGAAAAAAGACCGAGCAGGACTAACCCAGCTCATGGATACAGTAAGGGAAGGTGATACTGTTATTGTAGAAGCCATTAGCAGACTAGGGAGAAACACCCTTGATATCCTTACAACTGTTGAGGGGTTAAACACGATGGGTGTTACTTTCGTATCCCTAAAGGAAAATATGGATACTTCAACGCCAACTGGAAAAGCTATGTTCTCTATGATGGCAGTAATTAGCCAGCTCGAGAGGGACTTAATAGCAGAACGAACAAAAGAAGGACTAGCAAGTGCAAAGAAACGAGGGGTTAAACTCGGTAGACCTCAACTCGATAATGACAAAATAAGGGTAGCTTTACAGATGTATGACTCAGGAGAATACTCTATTAAAGATATTGTTAGTCATGTGGGTATTTCTCAAGGTAAGCTATATAAAGAGATTAATAAGAGGAAATTACAAGAAGGAACACGGGATAGGTAACGATTAAGTTGCTGCCTCGCTGTTTCTTTTTATTTGTATGCGAGTATGGACAATGTAGCTGCACCTCGTGTAGGTCTTTATATCCTTCACTACACATGTTTACCTGCTACTCAGTTAAAGATCCAACGAGAAGACACCTATCAGTTTAACCTACCTAGAGTCCTCTCCAGGAGCTTTGATGAATTAACTATCTCTATAGTATCGCCTTACAGTAAGCCTAGGAGGTGGGTCATACAGAGTATATCCTGTAGTCCTGCTTTGTTTGTGTACGTGGTTAAGCTTATGAGTTACACCTCATAGGTAATATGATGGCTAAAGCTTCACGGGTCTTTATATGTCGTCTTGTGAGTACGATCTCTATGAGTTTGTGCTCTGTGAGTAGATATCTACTGTGTTTGCTTTGTTAGTCCAGCTCCAAGGAATGGGGAAGGTTAAGCTTTGGGAAGTGGCCGGCTCGTAAGGGGAACTTTAAAAATAAATCTAAAAAGTTAAATGTATGTTTGAAAAAATAAGGCTAGGGGGGTAGGAAAATCCCTCATGGAGACAAACGTAGATGAAATTATGGGGATTAATTTTTTTAGTGAATTTTCTGTGAGTAAAACTACATCGCAACACTTGAATGTTCCCTCTCGAGCAAGCACCTCGTACAGACCACCAATGAGTTATACCTATCAAGTTAAATTTTAGAGTTGAAATTTTTTTAGATTAATTTTTTTGAGTAAAATCGAGTAGGTAATTCATCCAGTCACCTGTTGAACTTTACCTTAAAGGTGATACAAAGAGTTTCCCAGCTCGCTAGGTTCAAGGTATTTGAAATCGGTAGTCTACTAGAGTTTAACCTCTTTCACCCTTCTCTCTAGTACACTTCCCAGTAGGTTTACCACCAAAGCTATAGATGTAAAAGTTAAGTGTTACAAAATCTTAACTTGACAAGGTGTTTTTTGGGTGTCATTATAGTTATAACTATAGAGGTCAAGCTGATTGGTTAAGCCATTAGATTAATAATTAAAAAACTTAATAGGTTAACCTATTAGTCTATCTCATGATAAGTCAATATAAATGACCCTGAGATGATACGAATTAGTAATACTCAGTAAACAAAAATAAAAAAGAACTACTGAGGTGAACAAATTGGTTAACCTAAAGGATTCCGCCTCGTAAGGATTTGAAATATTATATATACGAGCTGGGAATGAACTAGGATTATCCCCACAAGTAAGTCTAGTCGATTCTCGACAAGAAATAGCCTTGTGAACTTACATTAAAGGATTTCCTCCTCAGATATTTTATTTTTTTTTGTTTGAGGAAGTAGGATCTACTTTAGTTAAACCTATATAAATTACATATGAGTAAAACTTGGAGCTGTGCTGATGGGTAAACTGTATTGTTTGCTTAGTTGGTATAGCTCTTTTTGTTTGCCACTTGAGAAGGGACATAGGGAGGGTAGCCAAATTGGGTGACACGAGACGGCCATGTAGTCTATAAGAATAAAGAAGGTTTTTTCGATGGGAACAGGGTCTATACTTAGAGCCACAAGGGATTGAGGTGTATTGAATCGACGCGTTTTTTTTCGCATATTTGAAGAATCGACGCATTTTTTTTACATACTTAACTAAGTTAATTAAAATGGAGTGTGTTAAGCAGGTACTACATGGTTTATCGCAAAAGATATCCTAACAGACATCATCGGATATAGAAACATAACGGATGCTTTAAAGAAGGTTAACACTAACGAGATCAAGACTAGACAAATAGAGGGAGCTAGATTTGTTGTTTTAACCTCCGAAGGATTAAATCAGTTCTTCTATAACACGAAAGCAAAGAAAGAGAAGTTCAAGACAATGAAAGAGTGGGCTATCGAGTCAGGATTGATCCCTCGACAAGTGGACAAGCAAGTTGTTACTAAGTTACCACCTCTAGGAGAAGTATTTGCTCACATTGAGTTTGGTGATCTAGAGGTACTAGAGATCGAAGGTAAACCTTGGTTTCCAGCTATCGAGTGCGCTGAAATATTAGGTTACAAAAATACCTTTGATGCAATCATTAAACACTGCTTAGGTGATGGGGTCGCGTTTCGCGAGGTGAATACCGAAGCGGGTAAAAGAGAAAAGAAATATATCTCAGAGGGAAATCTTTACCGTTTAATTATTAGTTCTCACCTTCCTAGTGCGCAACGTTTCGAGAGGTGGGTATTCGATGAAGTACTACCGAGTTTACGACAAAACAAGGGCTACGTGGTTGAGGGCGGTGAAACACAGTTTATTGAGAAACACTTTACAGGCCTATCTGATAACCTTAAAAGAATGATGGTAGTGGAGTTGAACGAGAACAATTACCAAGGGGGAATATTAATGAATACTACACAAGTTACTTTCGAGGTTATCGACAATAAAGAGCAACGTAATAACTTAGCTGAAAGAGTTGAGGTACTAGAAAAGGTTAAGGAGTTACTATTGCTTCCTAATATGGAGCTTGCTACAACAAGTCAGGTTGCTGAGTTTTATGGAGTAGATCTTGTAGCGATTAATAAAATTTCTACAAGACATAAAGATGAATTAATACAAGATGGGTATATAACTAAGTATGGAAAAGAAATAAAAGATATTTTAGGTGAAGACAAAATGTCCCTACCTAAAATTGAGCCTAAAAGAGGGCATTTCATTATTCATTATAAGGGACGCCAAACAAAGATTAATTACAGAACAGTAGGTCTCTTCCCCAAACGTGCAATCCTGAGAGTGGGAATGCTACTAAGAGACAGCGAGGTTGCTAAAGAGGTTCGCTCTCAACTGTTAAATATCGAAGAAAAAGCTAGCGAACAAATTAAAGTAGTCGATATCAACGAGGAGCCAGCTCTACAAACAAACATCGGTAAAGCTTTCGCTACAGGGGATATGATGAAAGTTATGCAGGCTACTATGGAGTATAACAACTTTAAAGACCGTCACATTAATGCCGTTGAGGAGGAACTCAAAGAGATCAAAGAAGAACTTGACGAGATTAAACCCGATGCGGAAAAATACAGAAAGTTTTTAGACGAGGAAGGACTAGCTACACTTACTACTGTGGGTAAGCACTTCTAATATAGTTAGGTTTCTCACCAAGTTCTCGCAGTTTATCGACCACCTGAGTTACTGTCAGCGAGCTATCTGTTTCAAGGTAGTCCTCATACTTTTCAACCTTCGGAGCTTGCACCTCGATGGTCTTATTTAATTCTTTGTTTTTAGTATGCAGATCGAGCACCATCATTTTCTTTACATCCTCGGAGAAGCTAGGGAAGTAATTCTCAATGAATTCCGCTTCACGATCTGTTTGTACAACTCCACCTGTTAAGCGAATCTGTTTAAGGATTTGCTTAACTTCCTTTTTCCGCTGTTTGGCTATTGGCTTACGAGATTGCATCAATACTTCGTAGATACCGTCCTCAGTGAGAAACATTGTTCCGTTTCCTCCTGTTCTACCTTCAAGATAATTATTGTTTAGTTTGACTTTTTCCTCGTCATCTACCGCTTTCAACATCATTGTTAAATTCGTATGGCCGATCCACTCAGCTACATCCTTTGCAAGGAAATATGGCTCTTCTACAGTCCCATAAACCTTAAAAGTTTGATCTAAAACGTCTTGTTGGTGAACAACTTGCAAATTACTCAAATAAAACTCCCCCTCAGTAATGTTATTAACTAAATATTACCACGGTATTACCGAGATAGATTAATCGTTGCAAACTAATAATTGAGTTGTTTTTTTCTGTTATAGATGACGCTATAATTGTCAATCTTGATAGAAATGGAGGTGATTTAAGTGATTTCTTTGCTGAAATATGAAGATTGGTTAGGTACTTTGGAAGTTAAGTTCGTAGTGGGCTTAATATATTTTATTATCAGAGATAAGCAAGATCATTTTGTTCACTGTGTATTCTCAGGGAGCTCGGCTCGTGAACTTATAAAAATTCTAACAGGTAATGAATCAATTGAGATTCTAGACCGTGGAGGTGATTTAATGAGTTTTCAATTGTTCAGAGATGGCGGTTTTGGTATCACTATAAATTCTAAGGGTATGTCAAAAGCATTTGCGATGAACCAGCAGCAAACTCAAGAACTGGTTGATTGGTGTCAAAAACTACATAACTTGTAGATTCTCTTCGGATTTGAGGGTAGATAAAGAGGGTGGTTAAGGTAGATGTAACTAAATAGGTTGAACACTAAAGCTGTAATTCACTGGCAATCTATAGAGGTTGCTTGATGGATTGCAGCTTTTTGACTTTGGTGGGATAGATGACTTGCGCAATACATAACATAGGTAACTCACGAGGTGCGACTTACTTGTGCTACACCTCTTTTAAATTTCAATTACCGTATTAAGATTATTCTTTTCAGGTTAAACATGAGGAGCTATAGCTGTGTCGCGAAACACGTCCCCATTTTGGTATTTACTTTATGAGGGGCAAAAAAAGAGTTTTTTATTTCATGTTACCTCCATTGGTAAATTTGCTAGCTGTTTTCTTCCAAGAGTCGGCTAGTCTTATTTATTGGAAGGTAATTGGCAATCAAGTAAAACAAATGTAAATAACAACAAAATAGATATTAAGGAGGAGTTACCAATGGGATTTTATGTAGATATTAAAAGGCTAACTCGTAAGAGAGGATTAACGTTAGATCAATTAAGTGACAAAACGGGAATTCACAAGGCTAATCTTAGCAGAATGAGCTATGGTGAACCGGTGAATATGAGAACAGTCAATAAGATTGCTTTAGCGTTAAACATTCAAGAAGCCAATGAGTTGCTAACTTTTAGAAAAGAAGAATACTGATAAAGGGAAAACATGGAGGAGAAATAAATGGATAATTTACAAGCAGCAAAACGGGAATTATTAGAAGCCGGATATGAAGTAGTTTCACAATCTCAAAAGAAAGCCCGAGAAAAATATCTAAATAGTATGAGCCGACGAGATGGGAGACATTTTACTATGATGAAACGAGACAAATTCAAAGTAATCAAAGAGAATTTAACTCTACAACAGCATGGTGTGTTACTTTATTTAGCAACTTGTATGAAAGTTAATCGAGAGGGGAATCTGTTCACTGAAAAAGGTGAGCTACTAACAGTTAAACACTTGGTAGCAAGCTTGGATAAAACACGCTCTCAAGTTAATAAAATCCTATCAGAATTAGAATCTAATGAATTAATCACTCGCAAAACGGTAGGGAAAACAACTTACGTAAATATGACTGATGCGGTATTTGTTTGTGAGAAGTTAAAAGAGGAATACAAGGTAGTTAAAATTTTCAAGGCTCACTTACAAGAGAAAGCTAAATCTATTTCGTTAAATGCTTTGGGGTTATTCGGTATGATGCTTTCATACATGAGCTGGACAACTAATTTAATTGTTGAGAATCCCGACGAGGAAGAAGCTAGCAAGCTTGTGCTATTAAAGCGTAAGCACCTAGAAGAGCTGCTTGGTTTATCTCGTCCAACAGTTAAGAAACTAATGGAAGAACTAGGGAAGAACCGCTTGATTGTAGAGATTAATTCAGTTACTGAGGCTATCTGTTTGGATCCAAAAGCGGTTAGTCGTCAGGCTAAAAAGATTACTTTGGAGGAACTGCTTGATAACATCGAGAAAGCCTCCTTCTCTAAAGAGAACTTTAAGAAATAAGACTGCAAATTTCACCACTATAACGTTACCCCATAGGGAACACAAAAATATTACCTCAAGAGAAGAGCGAAGGAGATAAATCATAATGAATGACTTACAAATATTTGAATCAGAATTAGGACAAGTTAGAACAATCTGTCAAGGAGAAACCGTTTGGTTTGTGGCCAAAGATGTATGTGACATCTTGGAGTTGAATGATACAAACAAAGCTTTATTAGCTCTTGATGATGATGAGAAATCCAAACACGAACAATATTCGGGTTCAGGTAGAAAACCGATGATAATCAATGAATCAGGTCTTTACTCCTTGATACTTAGAAGTCGAAAACCACAAGCTAAAGCATTTAGGAAATGGATCACTAGCGAGGTGATACCTAATATAAGGAAAGAAGGTGGTTACCTAGTAACTACCGAGGAAGATGACACAGAAACGATCATAGCTCGAGCTCTTATTCTAGCTCAGAAAACAATCGAGAAGAAGACTAAGCAACTAGAGCGAGCTCAACAGGTTATCGAGGAGCAAGCTCCACTCGTTGAGTATGTTAATGAAGTGCTATCCACGGAAAACTTTTACACAGCTACAGAGATAGCTAAGTCTTTGGGATTGCGTTCTCCTCAGGAACTCTACAATAGACTAGTTGAGAAGAAGATAATCTATAAGAGTAGGAAAAAGAATTACCTACACAGAGCTAACTATGAATTCTTGAGAAGTGAAAACTACATTAGATATGAAACTAATATGTTTGGTCTTACGATGATGTTTAGCGAGAAAGGTCGTTATTGGATAGCTCAAGAGCTAGGAATTATCAATAAGTAAGTCCTCTCATGTTACCACTCTTTACCCACAAGTAACCCCCAACAAAATTAATCCCCGAATTACACCTCGAAGGGGAATAAACCAATGGAGATGATTATTTATGTTAAACACTATTAAAAGTTTATTAGAAGGTAACAATAAAAAGATTAAAACTGTAGAAGCGGCTCAAAAGGAATTGGACAAATTAGAAACTCAAGTATCGGACTTACAAGGTAAACGCTTAGGTGTCGCTCAACAGATCGGCGAGGTAGAAAACGCTGTGCGTATTATTTCAGCTAATCTAGTAATTGACGAGAATGATAAAACAGCTTTAGCTAGCAAAGAAAAAGGTAATAGGAAACTAAAGAACTTACAAGTTGAATTGAGCGAGTTTGATACTAAGATTGCTGACACTCAGCAGCAAGTTCTAGAATCTAAGAAAGAGTTATTCCGTTCTCAAGGCGAAGAGGCTCGAAAGAATAACGTTGAGGGAGTTAAACAGCAAAATACAATTGACAATTTAATTAAATTCTTCAAAGCAGAAGACGTTTATGGTTCTTGCTTATTTAGATACGTAAGGAAAAATCATGTTATTGACCTTGCTCAGGCTTATGGCTTAGGTGACTTTCAACAAATTAACCCTGTTGACCAATCCTTTGTATTTGAAGCTAACCAGGAAGATGTGGCAAAAGGGAAAGAGAAAGCTAACGAGATTGTAAAGGAAGCGTTAGAAGCTATGAAAACTGTACTTGATAAGCATGACATCGAGCTTGATGAGGAGACAGTTAAACGTATTGAAAACCTATAATAGTGGTTCTTATGGTAGGTGCACCTCGCCAGCAATAGCAAAGAAGGTGCGATTCATTTATATAACTAATGAGGTGGTTAAAACATGAGCAACCGTATGGAGGCAGATTCCTTAGCTAAACTTATAATGCAGAAAACGGCAAGAAAAACACAATCTCCTTTTCTAGTTGGTCGAGTAGTCGAACTTATAGATAGTAACTATTCAAAGAGTACTGTACTTGTTAATTTTGAGTACTTTGGAGATTCGAATAAACCTGTATCATGTAAGCTGTCTCAAAGAGCTAGAAAAAACTTACAAGATAAACCACAAGGTTCAAAGGTTTTAATTGGTAAGTTTAGCGACTTATATGTAGTACTAGATATTATTTTGTAACGAGGTGAAAATATATGAATTACAAACGATACGAGTCAAACCTTGTCAGTTCCTTCTCAGAGGGAATTGAACAAGGGAAAGATTTAATTCGGGAAGCTGAGTTGTTTTCGGTAGGCGCTTATAGGAGGCGAAAATACGAGGTAGCTGACCTTCAAAGATTGGCTAACAATTTCATTACTGAGGAGCAAGTACCTATCCAGCTAGATCATTCTGAATCAGCAAAGGATACAGTAGGCTTCCTCGATAGTGTAAAAGTAGTAGGTAATAAGCTTGTGGGAACTGTCAGAGTAATTGACGAATTCACCAAAGAGCGTATTGCTAAGAAATTAATGAAAAAACTCTCAATCTCTTTCTATACGAACTCTCAAGGTAAGCCTGAGAAGATTCGTGAAGTATCTTTCGTAGCATTCCCTCAAGTTAAATCCGCACAACTCTTCAAAGAACAATCCCCACTAGCTGAACTACAAAGAAAAACTGATATGTTACAATGTGAAGTTAATCTTATGTTGCAATACTCGGAGGTGCGCTCTCAGGCTCAGCAAATTGAATTAGGGCTTAAGCAGCTAACTCGAGAGTTCAGTAAGAGGGAACCGCCAAAGAAACCGATAGTTTGTGAGATTGAAGCTACCAAGAAGGCTCAAGGAGAATTTGACAAATTCTATGAAGAATACACGAGTAATCTACATTGGAGTAACTAACGAGGTGATACTGATATGGCAAGACGTAAACTTCCGAAACAACTAAGGGAGTTCATGCAAAAAGCTGAACAGGAAATACAAGCAGGTGATAACGAGGAGCTTATTAAGGTGTTCAAGAGAGACCTTAAGGTGAGTGCTACTATTTGTGGTGCTGTTCAGAAAACTGGAAAGATATGTGCTAGAAAACCAGTTATCCATGAGGACGGCTCTACTAATGGACGTTGTGTATGGCATGGTTCAGGCTCTAAGGGAGCAACTACAGAGGAAGGGAGGGAAAAAGCTATGGCAAATTTAAACCCTAAAGCAGCAACTATACATGGTATTTACTCTAAGGATTTTCGCAATACGCTCACTAAGGAGGAAGTTGAGTTATACAACTACTTTGTTGATTACTTTTGTGAACACTATGAGGTCGACCCTTTCAATCTAAGTTTAGTGGATAGATATGCTATGAACTATATCAAAGTGGGGCGACTTGATTCTACTAAGTTCTTATCTGACTCGCAAAGTTATAATGATCCGGAGATTAAACTAATTCGCTACATTGAGACTCTAGGGTTGAATAATAAGTTCAAAATGAGCAAGGAAAACAAAGATAATCCTAGTAAGGTTGATCTTAATGCTTTATTTGACCTGGGTAATGAACAGTAAGTGAATATATGGTATGGCGACTCGCTAGGCACGCCTTGTAGGTGGTGAAACGGCCGTCTTCAGTGAGAACGGATACAAGAGAGCTCTCAACGAGCATAACTAAGGAGGATGCACTATGAAATATCTATCTGTTGAAATTACTTATTCTTATAATACGAATCCTAACGAGGTGTACATTCAAGAGCACTATACAACTACTGAGGGAGACCTAGAAGCTGCAAAGAACGATCTTCAGGAGGTGTTCACTCGAGTGTATGAACAAGGCTTTTCTTTGCTAGCTGGTGGTACTCTCTATAATGTAGATGTGAAAGAAATCAGCGAGGAAGAATACCGTCACCTCAGTTTACAAGAGGAAAATAAGCTGTGTAAGATGACTGAGAAGTGGGGACACGTTTACCGCTAAAAGTAAGGCTAGGGGGTGTTTCTATCTCTGTATCAGCTATCTATTGATTTGTCAGTTTTGACTAAAATTGCTTTACCTGAGGAGAAAAAAGACTTTGGAAATTTAAGACAAACTCTAACAAAAAATACTAAAGAGCAGGGAGGAATCCTTGCTTTATTTTTTTGTACATAATTACCAAATAGAGTATCATTAAATTAGGATACCTGAGGGGAGAGAACTATGGAGAAAACTAATAAATATAGTTATATAGTTGTGAATGAATTTTTAGAAGAGCTTAATACATATGTTGAAACAATACAAAAGTTTGCTAATTTTGGTAAACAAATACACAACGCAATAGATGAGGTGAAAAAAGAACTTGCCTCTCCGTTAATTGATATTGACTGGGATGGAACCATGAGAATTTGGATGGAGTCTGCTGAGAAGCTTGGAGAACGAGGGTGGACATTTCCGTTAAGTATGACTCCTCGTGAAGTGGTTGAGTTTTCTGAGATTGAAGATATAGATACAGCGATGGAGGAATACTTTAGTCATGATAATGGATATGCATATACGAGAATGAAAAGAGAGGTGCTTGACCATAAACTTGTTGAAAGTTGGAAAGGTTTATTAGAACAATGTTTTAATAGTTACGAGAACGGAAACTATTTAGTAGCCATTCCAAACTTATTCATTATTGTTGAAGGTATAGCACGTATGCTTATATCCGAAAAGTTTGAGAAATACAAAATAAAGAAAAGAACAAGCTTGAGGGGTCAGTATGAAAAAGTAAGAGAAGATGTATCTACAGATAGAGTCTATATAGTTGCATATGCGTCTGTTGGAGGCTTTTTAAATCAAGTATTTCAACGAGGTAATTTTGAAGAGAATCCAACTCGCTTTCCAATCATAAATAGAGACTGGGTACTTCATGGGAAAGATGCTCCGGTTAATTGGAAAAAGGTTGATGCTTTAAGGTTATTTAATGCTATTTATTCGCTTACAGCAGTAGATTTCTTGCTAGAAGAGCCAATAGAATAGAGGAAGTATGAGAAAATAATTATATATAAATGTTTCGGAAGAAGTTGAGGAGTAACTTTAGGGTTTACTCCTCGTCTGATTTCTAGTCTAATCTTACTTATATCTTATTGCTGCCTGTAGCTTGTGGTATTGTCCCTGTGAGTATGGTGTGAGTTTAGCTGATACTGTGTAAGTTGGTTTGGTTAGCATGTTCTAACCTCCTCGAGGCTGAAAGTTAGTGTATCCTCTAGGTGACCAACTTGTAAGTGTACAAAGTATGTAGATCCATGTTGTGAAGCTCGTGTTTCCATTAAAATGCCAGCTTTGTTCATCTTGTGGTGGATTGCTAGTACCTCTGAGAACGCCATCTCTTGAGTAACTTCGTAGCCTAGCTCTTTAATCATTCTAATTTGCTTTGAATCTACTGTATTATCAATAATCTCCATTAATTTATCTAATTTAGTTACTTTCATTTTAAAATTCCTCCCTAGTTTATCATTGGTAGTTTGCTATTAAGAGTGATAAGAGGTAGCCGACCCCATAAAGAAAACCTGTCATGCCACTCGCTATGAGTACGGACTCTAGGTTTTGTCTTCTCACGGTATGTCCCTCCTTTGAGGAATCACCTTGCCAGTCATCTGCTAATCATGCTAAACTAGAGGATAATTGCAAGGTGATTCCTTGTGTTGTGCTAGGAGCGTTCACCTCAGCGACCAAACTGAGAGGGTGAACGCTCCTTTGCTTTTGTTTAGTTTTCGGTTAATCTGTTAACTTCTTACCAGCGTACATACGAGCTAGCATTTTGTCGATCTTATCCGCTTTGTCTACTGTATGTATCTTGCTGAGTTGATTGAAAGCGGTATAAAACCTTTTAGCGTCTTCGAGTGTCTCTAACTCGTAGAAGTCTTTGACCTTACCGTAAAACTTTTGTTGTTTACTTTCCAATGGCTCACCTCGTTTCCTTAGTGGCTTGATTACATCATAATCCAAAAGTTCTAGAACCGTCAATAAATATTTAGGGTATTTTTAGATTTATTTTCGTGAGGACGCTAAAATAGACAGAATTTTACGAGAGACGCCTCTAATTCTCTCTGTCGAGTTTTATTTTATTTTCATACAGAAAGGTTAGTTGTCTTTGTAAAATCCCTTACAAGCGAATCTGAGAGACCGTTTTTTGGTATGGCAATTCAGCAAGTATCATAACTGGAATATCCCGTCCGCACAGGTGCAAGTAGGGGAGGATAAACTAGATTACTGTGCTAAACTGTGAAGGACAGAAACCAGTTGTTAAGGATATTACTTAACAGTAATAACGGGTGTGTGACTCTCCTCAAGTTAACCTTGTAGGAAATTGAATAACTTACATTTTAGCTTTCTTTGCTCAACAGACATCATCTTTGCGAGAACGCCAAACAGGTAACCTTTGAAGTCTTTTCTAATTTTGTTCATCTTCAGAGCAAATACAGCTTGTTTAAATGCTGAGATCGCTATCTCGGTTGTATCAACTAAGTCAGGTGCATACTTGTTTGCAGCCAATTTAACTTTACCCCACATAACATAGATTTCCTTAGCTGTGCCAAAGAAAGGGGAAACTGTATTGATAAATTCCATCGGTACACATGAGCTAGCCAAATAAGATACATCTAACTCGTCGATACTAACAGGTGCGCTATTACGTATTTTTAATTCTTTAGAGCTTTTAGCTTTAAATGTAATAGCTTCGTTTTCGTGGGATGGCTCGTCAAGTTGCTCAGGAGTAGGCTCTACAGCTTCCTTGCAAGATGCCAACTCATGGTGACGCTCGAAAGGATTAATTACACAGATAAACGCTGAATAGCCACCCTTAACAGGTTTAAACTGTTCAATACGAGTAATGATTCCTAGTTCGCTGAAACGCTTGAGGGCACGTTGAATAGTACGTTTAGAGTATCCTGTTAGATCAGCTAACGTATTATTCTTCAAATATGAAACACCAACGAACTTACATGAGTAGTTTGATAACTTTAGAAGTATTACTCGTTCGCTATCCTTTAAATTATATTCCTTAAGAGTGCGATCAATAGTCTTGTCCATCTCGGGTACTGAATTAAATGATTGGTATTTCCGTAGTTCCTTCATATGTAATATTCCTCCATGTATATAGAAGGAGTATCCCTTGAGCTAGTACCCATGAGAATGATACAATAGCAAACAAGGAAGCTCTTTCAGAGTTTCTTTAGTAGCTGTAAGAGAACTCTGTCCGGTCGCCAAACTAGAAGGGTTCTCTTTTTATTTGTCTTAAATATCCATTCTCTCTAGTGGATTGTACTTGTCGTTTTGCTCTCTCAAGGCTGTTCCCCAAATAGCAAGATACCTTTCAGTCATCTTCAAATTTGAATGCCTGAGGAGCTTACTCAGAGTGAAGACGTCCATTCCAGCCATCAAACACCTATGTGCAAATGTGTGTCTAAACGTATGAGCTGACAATCGTACATTTTTGAAATTCATTATCTTTGCGAGTCGGCTAAACATGAGTTTGACTGCGTTAGGTGTAAGTTGGTGACCTTCTCTAGATGTAAAAACGTATTCAGGGAGCTTACCTCTAAAGCGTTCCACAAACAGTCGGTACTCGTATAACTCACGAGTCAGTTTCTCAGTGAGTGGAATAGATTCTTGTCTACGAGCTTTACCAAAGAGGGTAGCTGTTTGACTCATCAAGTCTAGATCAGACCACTTGAGATTAATCATCTCGCCAAGCCTTGAACCAGTACCCAAAAGGAAAACTATAATGGTGTGATCTCGGCAGCTCCAAAAGCTTTTATCCCTTGCTTTGAGCCTTCTGTAGTATCTAAGCATCATTCTTATTTGTTCATCGGAGAAGACTTCTATCCTAGTCTCTGTTTTAGCTTGCTTGAGCTTGCGAGCTGGATTTCTCTTTTGGCTTATTACTTCCTCGTCCTCAAGGAACTGGAAGAAAGTCTTCAAGTGCTGCAATTTAGTATTCCTTGTGAGTACGCTGTTTTGTCGTTCTCGTTGGCAATATACAAGGTAACTCTTGATGGTTTGTTCTCTCACTTCCTCAGTATCTATGAGTTCACGCTCTGAGCAGAACGTTTGAAACTCGGTGAGAGTATCTCCATAAGCTTTAATCGTTCGAGGTGCTAAGTTTGTAAATTCCTTCTCGTCCAAGTAATCCTTAATAGCGAATTTGAGTAGCATAATTTATCGTTTCTCCTTTTAGTGGTCTTCTTTTCGATGTAAGCAAAAAAGAGGACTACCCGAGCCAGCTCTAATGAGCCGACCAAAGTAGTCCTCTTGTGCGAGAGAGTGTCTTGGTGAGACACCCATAGTTCTAACTCTTGAGAAAACACTCTCAAGCCTTGCTAACTCTCAGCGTATCCATTCCCCCGATAATCTGGATGCGTACATACTCCAACAACCATTGCTGATAAGGAATTTTCAGCTGATGTGGAAGCGGAAGTCACGATTTCTCCTTTCTCTTCAATGTAATATGTACGTCCTGTGTTTGTTTCGAGTGATTGTCGTAAAAGCTTTTCTGATTCTTCTGTGTGAGGGAATTCTTTAATGGTGTTTCGAAGTTTCATAATTCGTTTAACATCATTTATGGTTGCTAATTTGATTGTAGTATGAAATCCTGTTTGTGGTAGGGCAGTATCATCTTTACATTCACAAAAGTACATTTTATTTTTTGTACCTAGATGTATGCTGTGTATATCCTCAAATTTCTCTACAATATCCGACTTGCCAGAGATTTTAAGTGGTTTGTGAGGCGAAAGAATTTCCTCATAGTCAGTGACTGAGAAATTTCTTTTTCCATATGGTATAAACGAATCATGAAAGCGTAGTAATACGGATTGTAATGCGCCGCTCTCTGTGAACATGCCCCATAATTCTTGGAAATCTGTATCGTATCCAAACGCTTCAATATCGCCAATGATAAATAGATTAATTGCTGCTTCTTCTTTTAGAAATGTAAGCACTTGTTCATGATCACTCTTTGTCAAATTTCGTAGCATCATAACTCTCCTTTTTTATTTTGTTTTTTCTAAATATTATTACTTATTGTTTTTGAAATCAATATGAAATTTTATGTTTAGTTCACAAGGTTTCGGAAAGACTAGGAAAGATATGACAAAGGAGGTTGTGAACGGTGGATCATCCAATTCAAGGATTAATGAAAGCAGCAATGGAAAATTTAAAAGAAATGGTCGATGTTAATACAATTATTGGAGAACCGGTTCAGACGGCTGACGGTGGTGTGGTATTAACAGTTTCTAAAGTAGCATTTGGATTTGGAGCAGGAGGATCGGATTTTCAAACAAATGATGGAGTAAAAGCACAAGGCAACCCGGCATTCGGTGGTGGAAGTGCGGGTGGCGTTTCTATTACTCCAGTAGCTTTTCTTGTAGTGAATAAAGACGGTGTAAATATTCTTCACTTACAAAATGCCACACACTTAGCTGAGAAAATGATTGAGTTAGCTCCACAAACAATAGATAAGATTCAATCCATTTTTCAAAAAAATGAAAAGCATACTGAAAATCATCACCCACAAAATCCAGATGAAATCGCGTAAAAAAGCCTGTTTTTCAACAGGTTTTTTTACTTGTAATCAGTATGTAATAAAAATCATGAAATTGTAAATACTTTTTGAAGTTTTTTCTATGTTTCTAAAATTTTTCATGTTAAAATATGCTATAGAATTGAAACATATAAAACGAAGGTGGCTAGGTGCTTTGTCTGGAGGATCTGACCAAGTAAAGAATATGATATATATTAATGGTAATCGTCGGGGTCATTGTTTTATTACATCTGGAATTACATTTGAAGAGTTTGCGAGTAACATCCCTTCACCGCTTCATCAAGTGTTGCTTTTAAAACATAATTTTGAGTGGACTGATTTTCACTATCATACTTTATTTGAATATGTCGAAGAAGAGAACATACATAAGTTAATTAAAGCAGAAATTGATGAATTTGATGAGTTTTGTTGGGTGGACTTTGATGATGCAAGCGATTTAGATGAATTGGAGCCAAAGGAAATTGCGGAATTGTTATATTTGGCTCACAAAAAAGAACCGCTTGGGAGAGCATTTTTCCCATTATTGAAAAATAGATTTGTCTATTTTTCTCATGATGACGGTTGGTACAACAAAGTGTATTACCGTAGAATCGCTGATTTTGTGGGAATGCTTAGTAAAGTAATTCCATACAAAATAGGTTCGTTTGGAAAAAAACGATTCTCGTTCTTTCAAAAATCGAAAATATTCCCAGCAATTTCAAAAGAGGTTATTCTTGGACTTGTTCCATTAATGGAAGACGGACTATACATTGATTTAGCTGGGAAAATCGAGTCAAGAAGAGGTCTAGAGATTCCTGTATACGTAGTGGGTTCGTATGAAAGTACGGATGAAGTACTAGATAACGTAGAGGAATTAAAAGAAGATGCAACCGAAACTGGCTGGCTTATTTTTGATAGGAAAGAACAAGAGTGGCAATGGGTTGTGGATTAAGAGAACTTGACGATTTAGGTCAAGTTTTCTTGTTTTTTGAAAGGAGAAAAAATGAAGAAATATTATACAGCGGTAGGTATTGTCAGCATTATTCTTGTTGCAGTACTACTTGTAACTTGTCCGAAAGAATCTGATTTTAGGTCTTATTTAGAGGACAAGTATGCGTTGATTTGTAACCAAGATAGCTTTGAATGTACACAAAGTGTAAATAAAAAAGAACAACAAATGAAGTTTGTCAGTACAGATACACGAAACGGTGTATTTTTTATCACAGTGAAACAAACTTTTGAAACAGAAGCTGGTAAAAAGAAAGAGTATAGTGGAGTAGGCATGTTTCATACATTTCTTTTTGTTAAGGAAAAGACTTTCTAATTATAGAAGGTCTTTTTTTTATACGTATGTTCATATAGATGAAGTAAGACAAGCATAGGAGGGATAAAAATGAAGAAAATATGTGTAGTTTGTGGCGGAGAAGAATTCTTTTCATCTACATTATATGCACGCACGAAACAAGACTGGGCATATGCGCAAAACATGTATCGCTTTGAAAAGGTATTTATTGAACACCGAGATGAAGAAAACTATCCAGTGTTTCAAGAAATTACAGCAAAACATTGCTGCGGATGCGGACACATTATGTTGTATCATGAGTGAACACACCAAGTAGTACTTGGTGTGTTTTTATAATGCTGATAAAGCAAGTGGATACAATAACGTAAATAAAACAGAAAAACTACCAAATCCAATAGCGGTATAACCTAGTGTTTTCGCTCCAAAATTAACAGCCAATAAGCCAATTAAAATGGAAAGGGAACCAAGGGTGACTGGATAAAAGGCAATTGAGAATAAAGAAAGAAATAGTGCTACATAACCGATAAGTGTACCAGTGTTTGTACCTTCTATTTCATGTGTAATATCTTTACGTCTATGTCTAAGTGGAAGAGGCTGTGGCGAGATTTCAGCCGCATATTCTTCATTTTTTTCACCACTTTTAAAATGATGTGTTCGCTTTTTTGGCATGTACATCCCTCTCTTTCAATTGGGTGTATCTTTATTATTTTTCATAAAAGAACAGAACATGAGTATGAGTTATATCCAAGTAAAGCAAAATTTGGAGAATTCATGAGTCTGTTGCTATCTTATCCATCTCTCCATGAGAATAAACAGGAATATAAGAAAAGGATGTAGAATGAAATGAATGAAAAATAAGTGAAAGTAGGGAGAAACATGACAAATTTTAATTGGCATAAATCTTCAGAAAAAAAATGGGATGACAATGCAGAATTTTGGAATCAAAATAGCGGGGAAATGTGGGATTATGGAAGCCGTAGTACAATTATCCCGTTTTTTGAAAAATATGTAGAAAAGGGTGCGGCAGTTCTAGATGTTGGCTGCGGTGATGGATATGGTACGTATAAATTAAGTCTAGCGGGATATAAAGCGTGTGGTGTAGATTTATCTGAACAAATGATTCAAAAAGGAAAGGAACGCGGAGAGGGGCCTAATTTGTCATTTGTGAAGGGGGATCTTTCGTCATTGCCCTTTGAAAATGAGCAATTTCCAGCAATATTAGCAGTGAACTCATTAGAATGGACAGAACAGCCCTTGCAGGCGTTACACGAGATAAAGCGTATTTTGAGGCCGGATGGATATGCGTGTATTGCTATTTTAGGACCAACAGCAAAACCACGTGAAAATAGTTATCCTCGTTTGTATGGAAAAGATGTTGTTTGTAATACGATGATGCCTTGGGAATTTGAAAGGCTTGCAAAGGAGCAAGGGTTTCAAATTATGGACGGTATAGGTGTATATAAACGAGGAGTAAACGAAAAAATGCTTGGACAATTACCAGTAGAATTGCGGCAAGCATTAACATTTTTATGGGTATTTATGTTGAAAAAATAACGCTTGAAGAAATGAGGGGAATTTAGGAGGTAAATAAGTGCAGAAAATACAAAAAACTGATACAATATCAAAAGAACCAATTAAAGGGGGACTAGGGTATATGACAACTACTACAACAGTTAAATCCGATATTGAAATTGCACAAGAAGCAAGTATGAAGAAAATTCAAGAGATTGCAGCTGAGTTAAACATTTTAGAAGAAGAACTAGAGCCTTATGGTCATTATAAAGGGAAGTTATCTCTTGATATTTTTAAGCGCTTACAAAGTGAGAAGGACGGAAAAGTTGTTTTAGTAACAGCGATTAACCCAACTCCAGCAGGAGAAGGTAAATCAACAGTAACAGTTGGTTTAGGTCAAGCTTTTAATAAAATTGGTAAAAAAGCAGTCATTGCACTTCGTGAGCCATCACTTGGACCGACAATGGGACTAAAGGGTGGTGCAGCAGGTGGAGGTTATTCGCAAGTTGTACCAATGGAAGATATTAATCTTCACTTTACTGGTGATATTCACGCCATTACAACTGCAAATAACGCATTAGCAGCATTTATTGATAACCATATTCAACAAGGAAATGTACTTAAGATTGATACACGAAAAATCGTATGGAAGCGTTGTGTTGATTTAAATGATCGTGCACTGCGTAATGTAGTAATTGGTCTTGGCGGACCAGTTCAAGGTGTACCACGTGAAGACGGTTTTGACATTACAGTAGCATCTGAAATTATGGCTGTATTCTGTCTTGCGACAGATATTCAAGACTTAAAGATGCGTTTATCTCGCATTGTAGTTGCTTATAATATGGACAATGAGCCTGTAACAGTGAAAGATTTAGGTGTAGAAGGAGCATTAACACTTTTATTAAAAGATGCATTAAAACCAAACTTAGTGCAAACGTTAGAAAATACACCAGCTATCATTCATGGCGGACCATTCGCGAATATTGCTCACGGTTGTAACAGTGTAATCGCAACAACAATGGCAGCAAAATTAGGTGATTATGTAATTACAGAAGCTGGATTCGGTGCGGACTTAGGCGCTGAAAAATTCTTAGATATTAAAGCGCGTGCAGCTGGTATTAAGCCGGAAGCAGTTGTTATTGTTGCGACAATTCGTGCGCTTAAAATGCACGGCGGTGTGGCGAAAGATCAATTGAAAGAAGAAAATGTGGATGCATTAGCAAAAGGAATGGAAAACTTACAAAAACATGTTGAAACAATTCAAAGTTTCGGTGTTCCGTTTGTAATTGCAATTAATAAATTTATTACAGATACAGATGCAGAAGTTGCATACTTACAAGAATGGTGCAACGAGCGTGGCTATGAAGTATCCTTAACAGAAGTTTGGGAAAAAGGTGGCCAAGGTGGTATGGATCTTGCTGAGAAAGTATTAAAAGTAATTGAGAAAGATGACAATACATACGCACCACTTTATGATTTAGAATTGTCATTAGAAGAAAAAATTCGTACAATCGCTCAAAAAGTATACGGTGCGAAAGATATTGAATTTGCTCCGAAAGCCCGTAAGCAATTGGCTCAATTTACAGGAGAAGGTTGGAGTAATCTACCAGTGTGTATGGCGAAAACACAATATTCTCTTTCAGACGATGCAACAAAATTAGGTCGACCATCTGACTTTATTGTTACTATTCGCGAATTAAAACCATCTATAGGTGCAGGGTTTATTGTAGCGTTAACGGGCACAATGTTAACAATGCCAGGTCTTCCAAAACAACCAGCTGCACTTCAAATGGATGTAAATGAAGATGGAAAAGCAGTAGGTTTATTCTAAAAGGTTGTAATTCATCTCGTTTATCTGTAAACTATATATACATCAAGTGGCGCCTTTCCATCGAAAGGCGCCTGTTTTTTGGAGGAAATTATGTTTGATCCAACTGCTTTTGAAAATTTAAAAGTAATCGTTGAAGGAGCTGTCTATGATTTTGATTTACATGGTGACATTCTTGTAACAGATCGAAAAGATATGATGGACCTTGCCTCGTTAAGTCGTATATACAATATTTCATTTCAATTAAATGAATCATTTGAAACACTAGTAGAAGCGACATTTTCATTATCTGTCGATGCGAAAAATTTATCAGGTGAGATATTGGAAGTACCGCAGTTTATACCAGGGTGTGAAATGAAACTTGGATTTACATTTCCTATACATTCTCCAGAAACAGAGTGTCAAGAGATTGAAGACTTGTTACAAGCCATCTGGGGAAAAGAGCGAATGATTACGCAACAAATTTCATACGAATATAATAAGCAAGCGATTTCATATCATAATAAGGTAGAAGTTCTATTTCAAAAAGCGATTACAGAAGACCATGTTGATGATTTAATAGCTGTTATTTCTCACATGATAGAAACGGTGCGAACAATACAACATTTTCTTCAAAAATAGAGATAAAGGAGAAAAACAAATGATAAAAGATATGCAACCATTTTTGCAACAAGCTTGGGAGAAGGCTGGTTTTAAAGAGTTTACTGAAATTCAAAAACAAGCAGTTCCAACCATTTTAGAAGGACAAGACGTTATAGCTGAATCCCCAACTGGAACAGGAAAAACATTAGCGTACTTATTACCACTTTTACATAAAATTAATCCAGAAGTGAAACAACCACAAGTTGTAATCTTAGCGCCAACACGCGAACTAGTTATGCAAATTCATGAAGAAGTTCAAAAGTTTACAGCAGGAACGGATATTTCAGGTGCATCTTTAATTGGTGGTGCAGATATTAAGCGTCAAGTCGAAAAGTTAAAGAAACATCCAAAAGTAATCGTTGGTTCACCTGGACGTATTTTAGAATTAATTCGTATGAAAAAATTGAAAATGCATGAAGTGAAAACGATTGTATTTGATGAGTTTGATCAAATTGTAAAACAAAAGATGATGGAAGCGGTGGTTGACGTCATTAAATCAACAATGCGCGATCGTCAATTAGTATTCTTCTCGGCAACGATGACAAAAGCTGCAGAAGAAGTAGCACGTGATTTCGCGATTGAGCCACAGTTAGTTCGTGTGACACGTACTGAGACAAAGAGCCTAGTTGAGCATACGTATATCGTTTGTGAACGCCGTGAAAAAAATGATTACATTAGAAGAATTATGCATATGGGAAATGTAAAAGCAGTTGCCTTTTTAAATGATCCTTTCCGTTTAGATGAAATTACTGAAAAGCTGAAGTTCCGTAAAATGAAAGCAGCAGCTCTTCATGCAGAAGCGAATAAACAGGAACGTGAAGCAACGCTGCGTGGAATACGTCATGGGAAATTAGAAATTTTACTAGCGACAGATATTGCAGCACGCGGATTAGATATTGATGATTTAACACACGTAATTCATTTGGAATTACCGGATACACTAGATCAATATATCCATCGTTCAGGACGTACAGGACGTATGGGCAAAGAGGGGACAGTTGTCTCACTTGTAACACCGCAAGAAGAGAAGAAATTACTTCAGTTTGCGAAAAAATTAGGTATTCAGTTTAAGAAGCAAGAAATGTTTAAAGGAACATTTGTAGAATCTAAACCGAAAGCACCAAAGAAAAAGAAACCAGCATTTACTGGGAAAAGAAAGCCTAGATAATGTGAAGTTTTCATTAATAATGGGACAATAAAAGTGAAAAGACGTGTCTGCATATATAAAGCAGTCACGTCTTTTTATTATTTTGTATACAGGGAGGGGTATGTCAAATAACCCTGTTGATATTTGAATAACAGGAACGTTCGTTCTATAATGAAGAGAGCCATTAAATATATCGAAAGAGGATTGGTGTAGTATGGATACGCAAGTGATTACGAAATTTAAAATAATCAAGCCGGCTAATGAGGTGTTTGAAGCTATAGTAGATCCAGAAAAAATGTCTAATTATTGGTTTTCATCAGGAACGGGAAGAATGGAACAAGGGAAGACGATTACTTGGAGATACGATGAATATAATGCGGAAGTCGTAATACATGTATTAGAGATTGAGGAAAATAAAAAAATCGTATTCTCATGGGGCGGATATGATGAAGAAACAGTTGTTACGGTTACACTAAATGAGCTGAATCATACGAGTACAATGATTGAAGTAAATGAATCAGGTTTGAAAGAAGATGACCCTGGAATCGTCACTAAAATGATGGGACAAAAAGAAGGCTGGGTATATGTATTAACTTGTTTAAAAGGATACTTAGAAAACGGCATAAATAATTTAAGAGCATCATTAATTCATTAATGAAATAGCTTCATGCTTAATTTTTTAGGCATGAAGCTGATTATGAATAATGTCATTTAAAGGCGGTTTCTAATAAGAAAACACTTTTCTCAATGGCAGTTTCTATATAACCGACGATTTGATTAAACGTAAACACTTGTAAGTCTGTGTGCAAATCTTGCTCCGGGTACAACATATCATCGAAAATAAATTTTTTAAAAGCTAGAGCATTTTCTATTGTCACTTCCTCAATCTTTGGTATGTTCGCTTGTTGATTAAGAATAAAGAGAAGTTGTTGCTCTCTATCGTAATAATGTAATAGTTTTGCATTCAACAGTTTAAAGTCGTTATAATACAGGGATAAAATTATTTTGTCATGATCAATTCTATTTTTAAGCCAAGGAAGAAAAAAGCCATTTAGCCAGTTATCATCGGCAATTAGGTGGGTGTAATAACCTAAAATAAAAGGAGAATCCATAAATGATTCATATTTATGAAAAAATGCATCATAATCGATTCTTCTCGTATAGTTTTTGGTCGTACCAGCGTAGAAATGTGAAATTTCTTTTTCTGCTTTTGAATGAACTGCATCAGGAGCGACTCCGCCGAGTAAGAAAGATGTTTTATCTTGGATCGATAATTTCTCTGCAATACCATTTGCGATAATTAAGTGCATAATTCGTGATCCCATGAATGACACCTCAATTTTATGGATTCATTTTAGGGAGTGGACTGGACATTTAGTATAACTTTTCCCGTACTCTGTCTACTTTCGATCCATTCATGTGCTTTCCCTGCATTTTGAAGGGGAAAACGTTTTGTACCTTTAATCTGTAGACTGCCATCCTGTAAATAACGAAAAACTTGATCAGCGGTATGGCGGAGTGATTCAGGACGTTTTTTTCTTGTTGTTCCAAAACTAAAACCTAGAATAGAACGGCAACTTGCATGTAAATCTTTTGTTCGGAATGTACCAACTTCACCGCTTGCATTCCCAAAATGGACGAGGCGGCCATAGTAAGCGAGACATTCTAAACTTTTTTCTGATACTGTACCGGAAATGGAGTCTAATATAATATTTGCACCTACTCCATCAGTAAGATCATGTACCTTCTCTACAAAATCTTCGTTTTGGTAACAAATGATATGATCCGCACCAGCGTCTAAAGCGATTTTTTGCTTTGCCTCACTTCCTACTGTTCCAATAACCTTGCCTGCACCTAATATTTTAGCGAATTGAATTGCTGTTGTACCAATTCCCCCAGCAGCCGCATGAATAAGAACAGTTTCACCTTGCTGTAATCTCGCTACATTTGCAAGCAAGTTATAACTCGTAAAAGATACGATAGGACAAGCAGCTGCGGTTGTGAAGTCCACTTCATCAGGTAATACAAACGTAAGGTTGTCATTGGCAACAACATATTCAGCATACGAGCCGTTAAGAGGAAAGGCGATTACACGCTGTCCGACGCGGATATCTTTTACATCCGCCCCTACT
The DNA here is from genome assembly GCF_054570475.1 of Bacillus sp. C1. Lineage (NCBI taxonomy): Bacteria > Bacillati > Bacillota > Bacilli > Caryophanales > Bacillaceae > Bacillus > Bacillus sp. C1. The sequence continues at coordinate 7,596 of NZ_JBTMZT010000003.1, read as the reverse complement.
TGTTCTACAATTCCAGCCGCATCTATACCAGGAATAAATGGTAGTCTTCCATTACCTTTTTTTCCATAGCGGGATTTAATATCGGCAAAATTGACACTTGTTGCGATAACACGAATTAATACCTGCTTTTCATTGAAAGTTGGCATATCTACTTCTGTATACTTCATTGTTTCAGGTCCACCGAATGCAGTTACAACAATGGCTTTCATTTGTATATCCTCCTAAAAATATTTTCTACCTATTATTTTAAATACCAATCATAAAATGGGAAATTATATAATTGTTATAAGGGGCTATAAGCAAATGTTATAAAGGCATAATTTTTAAATCCTAATATTTATCTATATTGAAATTAATTTAAAAAAATCGAACGAAATGCTTTTTACTTGCCAATATATAGTGTAAGACAAAGGAGGGGAGATGAATGGAAGAGGAAATAGACTATTACCATCTCATTGAGCGTACTTTATCAGGAAATCAAGAAGCATATAGTGAATTATATGATATAACAATTCAAGATGTTTATAAGACAGCGCATTTTTTGATAGAGGAAAAAACGGATGTAGATGATGTAGTCCAAGAAATATACATACAGTTATATCAATCACTTAGTAAATATAATCGAGAAAAACCTTTTAAACCGTGGTTAATAGGACTTGCAATTAGACAAATGAAAAAGGTATCAATGGAACTCCAACCGTATTTTGATAAATTGAATGGGGATAAATCTAGTAAAGAAGAATTAACTTCTGAAGAATATGAACAGTATATAGATTCGTTAATGACGTATGAGAAAGTGCAGGTGAAAATTAAATCAAGCGGACATGTAACGGTAGAAGAAGTCCCTGAAGCGTATAAAGAGGAATTTGTACGGGCGGATCGTTTTATGGAGTATGTAAATGGAAAGGTACAACAAATGAATTAAATCTATGAAAAGAAGAGCCGATGTTTATAAAAGTAAGTAGTTCAGATAACGTGGAGAAACCGTATCAATGGTAGATTAAATCGAGTATAAAACCACAAAGGTTTTATACTCGATTTTTTGTTGATATGTAAAGGTTTATCCTGGCTTGATTATTGAATTAACAAGTGCAATAGCACATCAATTATCAGGAGAATCCGCACTATTGATCCCCCCTATCTACTTCTACAAGAGCTTCAGGTGGCGGATGAAGCCCCTTACTGATTAAAGGTTCACTTTATGTGGGACTATGTTAATTTTTTGTCGTATGAAACTATCTAATAATGAGTAACCAGCTATTATATTTATTATGATGGGGAATGTTGTATGTAAAAGAGTTAGAATATCTAAGTAAGGGGGAAATTGTCCGATAGGTGAGAAGAATAGAATAGGCGAAAAGCCAATCAATGTGGAAGGTAACGTAATACCTATAAATTTCTCTAGTTGAAATTTCCACACATGTTGGTTCTTTTTGCTACTGATAAGTTGAAAGAAACGCAATACACCGCCGACGAAAAAGGGGAAAAATACAAAGAAAAATATGCGAGGATACATATGAAAGGATAGTTCAGCTTGTTGATCTAAATAAAACTGAATTTTTCCTCCTATAAATAGCAATATAACAATAATTAATGTGAAACATAAGTATTTAATTATTTCTTTCATCGTTTCGCTCCTTCCTGTATTATTCAAAAAATATATTCAAAGAAAGAGGATATATGCTTGAAACAGAGCATCATATCCTCGTATGTTTTTTCATTTAGTTAGTGGGCGTTTTAGCATTTTCTTGCTTTGTAAGATAATCCATAATTCCTATTGCACTGATTTCCATATCTAGTTTTAATACATCATAAATAGAATGAGTGGATGGTACGCCTTGCTGCGAAAGGTGTGAGGATACCTTTTCAAGCAGCGAAACATATAGTTCATGACTTGCTGTTTCAAAATCTTGTTTTTTTGCAAATACTTGTTTTCCTGCTTCTACAAAGATAGGAAGCCAATGCTCTAGTTGTGTATATACTTCAGAAACATGGGTAGATGCACCATAATGCCCAAAGTAGATCGAGTCAACATTCATATTTTGAATGCGATCTTTTGCGGCCATCATTGCATCTGGTTGAAACTGTGATGGAGATGTGGTTGGTAAATATAATTCAACGCCAAGTTCAGCGAGTTTTGGGTAATAAATACCAATCGTGTCACCTGTGAAAACACCATTTGTTAAAGAATCATGGATGCTAATATGGTGTTTTGCGTGCCCTGGTGTATCGTAAAATGTGAGTACGCGGCTTTCAGAGATTTGCAGTGTTTCACCATCTTGTACAATATGAACTCGTTTTTCTGGAATCGGAAGGATTGGGTTGAAGAGTGTATCAAAAGAATTACCGTATACAGCTTTGGCACCTTGAATTAATTTTGTAGGATCAATCATATGACGAGCGCCACGTGGATGGACGAATAAAGTCGCATTTGGACATTTTTCCATCAATAAACCAGCACCGCCAGCATGATCAAGGTGAACATGTGTAACAATGATGTTTTTAATATCTGCTAAGTTAATTCGTAATTGTTGTAAGCCATTTAAAAGGTACGGAAGAGAAGGGGAAGCACATGTTTCAATCAAAGTAATGTCATCGCCTAATAAAACATATGTACCTGTACGGTTTTCCTGCTGTAAGTCATGATCGTCAATTAAATATAACTGTGAAGATAATTGCTCTACTTTTTTCACGTATATCACTCCTTGTTATCTATATCAATACAAACATGGAACTTCTTTTGTGTTCATAGCCGACCTTATCTTTATTATAAAAGAAAAGGCAGAAAACGAAAGATCGTTTTCTGCCTTTATGTAATGTTGTTACTTACTCTGCTCTTTACTAACTGACATAATAAAGAATCCGACAATACCACCAACTAGTGGAAGAGAAATCATTCCTGCAAGTGAAAAGTACTTGCTTAAAAATAGTCCATTTATATCCATAAACCAACCAGCAACAAATAGTAACATCATGTATAATACGAAGTAAAACTCGCGGTTAGAAAGCATTTCACGTTGTGCAGTTTTCATAATCAACACCATCCTTTAGTCATTATAATGGAATTGAAAATGTCACAATTTAGAAGGTAAACTGTCACATTTTGTTCACAATTTTATTGTAAAACTTTCCAACATATTTGTCTAGTAGTTTGTGTCGAAATTTCGACACAAAAATAAAGCGCTGTCATTAGACGCGAAAGATAAATACATATATGATGAGAATAAGTATGAAATGATAGAGAGGAGCACATATATATGACAATTTATGATTTTTCTGCAAAAACAATTACAGGAGAAGAAAAATCATTACGAGAGTATGAAGGGAAAGTTCTTCTCATTGTAAATGTCGCAAGTAAATGTGGATTTACCCCGCAATATAAAGGATTACAAGCAATTTATGAAAAGTATAAAGAGTACGGATTTGAAGTTTTAGGCTTTCCATGCAACCAATTCGGAGGACAAGAACCAGGCGTAGAAGAGGAGATTAAAAGTTTCTGTGAATTAAATTACGGTATATCCTTTCCAATGTTCACTAAGGTTGATGTAAAAGGTGATAGCGCGCATCCACTATATACATATATGACGGAGCAGGCGCCAGGCATACTTGGTATGAAGGCGGTAAAGTGGAACTTTACGAAGTTTTTAGTAGGGCGTGACGGAAACGTGATAAATCGTTTTGCACCGCAGACGAAGCCGGAAGAGTTGGAGAAGGAGATTGAGAAGGTATTGTAAATCTATGTTTTTATAAATAACAGGGGAATTATTTATAGAGAGAGAAATGGTTATTTTGCTCGAAAGTAGATTCCCATGTTTTAAATACAATCTCTATTTGCCAACGTAGGGGTAGCGCCGAGGTACGTGTAAAAATAGGTCATAGTCTTACTTTTATTTCCAGATACGACCTATTGAACTGATAAATATGGATGGTGACAGGATAGCTGGTAATACCCATTAACGTAGAGTAGTGAAGGAAAACTTTTTTATCGTAGAGAATATATATAGAATAGGAATCTAAGTATGTACTTTCAGGTGAAGGGAGAAACCTCATGAAAAAACTTGTAAATGACAAGTTTTATGAAACGAGAAATAACCTATTAAAGGAGATTACTTTATTGAGTGATGCTCAATTTAATAGTAAACCAGATATGAATAAATGGAGTATAGCACAAGTTTGTCATCATTTAGTTTTATTAGATGAGACAGCTATAAAAGTTATTTCATTTGGATTAAAAGAGATTGATAGTACCCAAAAAGAGCGTCAAGAAATTCACTCTATATTATTAGATAGAACGAAAAAATTTACGGCTCCAGAAATTCTTGAACCAAGCTTAGAACCATTTGAAGTTCAGCAAATGATTGATTTGTTAAACGATTCAAGAAAAAAATTGATGACTTTTCTTAGTACAATAGAAGATGTATCCATATTAGCGAAAAAATCAGTGAAGCATCCTGCTCTGGGAGAATTACTTCTCGATCAATGGATAGAACTGATATATTTGCATGAACAGCGTCACATAGAACAAATAAAAGAGATAAAATTACTTTTTGAAAGTTGAATCGTATACGAAAGCTCTATCCGATTGGGTGGGACTTTTTATAATAAAATCTAATTATACAGGAGCCCAAAGTTATGAACATTTCTAAGGGAGTAGCGATGCTGCACCTTGAATTTCATGGGAATATTATTCATCCAGTTCTTTTATGGGATCAGGAAATGGCTGTTTTAATGGACACTGGATTCCCTGGACAAATTGAAGATTTACAGAGAGAAATGGATAAAGTAGGAGTATCGTTCGATAAACTAAAAGTTGTGATTCTGACACATCAGGATATAGATCATATAGGCAGTCTTCCAGAAATATTGCAGAATCGTGAAAGTGATATTAAAGTTTATGCTCACGAACTAGATAAACCTTATATCCAGGGGGATTTACCTCTTTTGAAAGACGGGCACATAGAGAATCCCCCCAAGGGAAAAGTGGATGATACCTTGATTGACGGTCAAGAACTTCCGTATTGTGGCGGGATTCGTATCATCCATACTCCAGGGCATACTCAGGGCCATATCAGCTTATATTTGATACAAAGTAAAACGCTTGTTGCCGGGGATTCGATGTACAGTGTAAGCGGAACACTGGGAGGAATTCATGTTCCAACCACTTTGGATATAAAGGCTGCTCGACAGTCTTTAAAGAAATATTTAGACCTAAATATTGAATCCGTTGTTTGTTACCATGGAGGATTAAGTAAAGGAAATATTAATGAGCAGATCCAAAAATTATAGAGGTTGCTAATAACAGCTTATCATTTATTATGAAGTTGGAATGTGAAAATCGTTGTCTATTTTTCGAGCAATTTGGGATATAGCCGAGATATGTGTAAAGGTAAGCCTATGACCTATTTTTACATGTATCTCGGCTGCCCCTCCCTCATATACTGTCGTTCCATTTTTTTATTTCTCTCCATACGATCTTCCCCTAATATTCTGATTGATGTAATCATAATATCTTCATCGAATATTGAATTTGCCGCTATAAGAATAATTAAACGGGCTCTCATACCAAGAGTTGTTGCTAAAGGATTAGTAGTAGCTGCAATAATGGCGGCTTGCAATGAATTAAATGGGTTAGAAAGTGTTCCATCTCTTTGTCCTGGAGCAATTGAATCTACCCATATAATAGTTTCTTCTCCCCATATGAAATTATTTGGCCCAGTAGGTAAAGTAAAAGGTGGTATAGGAGGGAAAGTGGGCCCCACAACATTTTGGTTTAAACTTTTTTTGACATTTGTTCACCGCCAATCTATTTTTTAATTAGATTTAGATGCATTATTTGTGGAATTCAAAGAAATTCTTAAAAAAGATAAAGAGTTTTTAGAGACCAAAGAGAGAATTTGGCCTGAGGGTTTCACGGATGAATCGGATAAAAAGAATTTTGAGGAATGAAAAGTTAAATCATAAAAGTTAAATGTAAATTTTGATTGAACCTTTTTAAAAAATTTTCATACGGGTTTACAAGAAAGCAATCCGTTTTGATCTAATTTTATTTTAAAGCTACATAAACAGCTAATAGAGTAGTTCACCATACATTGAAGTGAACCCGAATAGTGGTACATGAAAAAAATACCTCCTGAATTCGCATACTAAGTATGCATATTCAATGGAGGTGTTTTTCGTTTGAAGACTAGAGTTCATTATCCAGAAGAAACAAAGTGGAAAGTGATTGAGATGAAAAGAATGGTTATTCAAATCTGCCCATTATGGAGACGCTTAATTGGTCATGATTTTGTAAAAAAGTCTACTATTTTATTAATGTAATAGATTTTCATTAAGGTGCCACTCTCAAGAACTATCACTGATTTTTTTATGAATTTAAACGTAGGAAGGGGTAAAATATAATGAACTGGAAAAAAGGTGGATTATGGATTATTATTTTTTTCATTGTAAAAGGTACGATTTCTACACTATTAATTGTTACAGGTGTTAAATATTTTAATTTATCATATATGCAATTTTTAGTACTAATACTGATTTTATTACTGATTTCTCTAACATGTCGTAAATTCCTTTATAGACATAAACAAATCAAAAAGCAAAAAGAGATAAATATATAATAAAGCCCCGGAGATCTTTGGATTTCTGGAGCTTTACTTATTCATTATTCTATTACCATCCGCCTTTTGGTATAATCGTAAAGGAGATATCGTTTACTGGGTCTTGATCTACCTTTAGTTCGTAGTAGAAACCCCTTTTATCTTTTACTTCATTCAAGTCTACCCCACTATCTATTAGCTTATTTACTTCTTCAATAGTAAGTTTTGGGGGTATTATAAAATTTCAACTTGATGATGATGGGGTATTTCCCCACTAAACATAAAATTCGAGCCTCTTTTTATCACTTTCTTTAAAAGTACTCTCTGCAATTCCAAAACTTAAGTGGCTTCTTAGGCCCAGCACTTGGTGGTTGATTATCCATTTTGCACCACAATTGTATTTGCTAATGGTTGGCCTATGCTTAGTAGTTATTGTTTGCTACATAGCAGCATTACGTGGTAAATCATTTCGAATGTCTTAATGCAAATAAAAACTGTGACTAAAAGAGGCAATCTCTTTTGTCACAGTTTTTTCTTTCTATGACTTGTATTCATTACGCTGGCAAATTGAAATTTTGTTCAAAACATGGAAATCTTTCTTTCAAATTGACAAGTGCAAAGAAATTAAGAAAGAACGCTTAGACTCTCATTTATATGGGCAACTCATTAGTATTTTACTCTGTCCATCGGCTAACAAAAGAACAACAAAAAAACGATTACAAGATCAAACTGTAAGAGAAAAAAAGAAAGGAATGAAGTATTCGCCTCTGTTCTTCTATCATGTTTCAAATGCGGCAATTACTTCTTATGAAAAAGAAACGAGAATTGAGTGAGTATAAGGATATATATATGATTAAAGATTATTTTCTTCTTCTTTTCCAAGCTATACAAAACATACTAAGATTAGTAGTGCAGACCAAGGCATTGGTTCGCACTACTATTTTTTATATAGTAGAAGTGAAGAGAAGGTCGTGGGTGTCTTGGGATTCTGAATCCGTATACA
>NZ_JBTMZT010000029.1:0-2660 GCF_054570475.1 Bacillus sp. C1 | reverse complement strand
TGGTGATGATGGCAGAGAGGTCACACCCGTTCCCATACCGAACACGGAAGTTAAGCTCTCTAGCGCCGATGGTAGTTGGGACCTTGTCCCTGTGAGAGTAGGACGTCGCCAAGCAAGCTTAAGACGAGTCAGAATGACTCGTCTTTTTTGTGTTTAATAATATAATGTATATTCTATAGAAACATACTGATACTATAAGTCTAGCCCTCTTGAAGCATAAATTTTTGAATTCTTCAATGCCCGTGCTACAATAATTGAAACCTAAATTTAAAGAGGTGTTAGTATGAAAATTGAAGTTTGGTCGGATTTTGTATGTCCGTTTTGTTATATTGGGAAGCGTAGGTTAGAAAAGGCTTTAGAGCAATTTCCACATAAAAATGATGTTGATGTTGAGTTTAAAAGCTTTGAATTAGATCAAAATGCTCCAATCTATTCTGGAATAAGTATTCATGAAGTAATTGCATCAAAGTATGGGATAGGTATTGAAGAAGCGAAGCAAAATAGTATCCAAATAGGTCATCAGGCAGCTAGTGTGGGTTTAACTTTTAATTTTGAAGAAATGAAACCGACGAACACCTTTGATGCGCATCGTTTGGCAAAGTTTGCAAAAGATCATGGAAAAGAAAAGAGTATTATAGAAAATCTGCTTTTTTCATATTTTACTGAATCTAAAAATTTAAGTGATGTGGAAACACTTGCTGATATTGCTGATGCCTCAGGCTTAGATAGGCAAGAAGCTTTAAAAATTTTAAATAATAAAAATGCTTATGCAAATGATGTTCGAATTGACGAAGGAATTGCCCAACAATATAAAATTACCGGAGTACCTTATTTCATTATTAATCAAAAATATGCTATTTCAGGTGCACAACCACTTGAAACATTTGTTGGTGCGCTTCAAAAGGTGTGGGAAGAAGAGAACCCTAAGCCTCAATTTCAAGATCTTTCATCAGATGATACAGACGATGCTTTTTGTGCGGATGGTAGCTGTTCAGTATCTTTAAAAGAACAATAGTTCCCTTCATCTATTATGCAGTGTATAAGGTAATAGATGAATAGGTTTTAAATGTCATATACAGAAACATTAATAATCTCTTGATGTAATTTTTAACCCACAGAAACTCGTGCAACTTCTGTGGGGTTTGTGCATGCAGTTTATTTTGATACATTAGTACTTATCTAAATGCATTTATGATAATGGTTCATTTATATAGTAAATGTATTCCCTCAATAAGTGCTTAAGTATTCACCATAGTTATATAGGATTGAATTTATGAATGTTGAATCTTTGGATGAATGGAATTCTCCTTATGGCTATTTGAAATTTATATAGATTTATTACCTGCAAAAGAATTAGGAATTTCAACGTGCATTTCCGAAGTCAAAGTGATTTAGCTGATTATCATTTACAGGACTACTCGGAATTCTTTAATACGGATATTTCGTTATAGCGGGAGAGTAACAATACATATAGTAAAAAGACCAAATCTTGGTCCTTTTATTATTATCAGCTTAATTTTTAAACAGAACCGCAGGGTAACTTGTTCTCCTTTTTCTCTCGCACCTTTTCTAGGACATCTTGAATGGTGGATTCTGTAGCGATACCGAAATCTTTTAGTTCTCTTACATAAATGTTATAACTCGTTACAACAATGTCCCAAGAAAGTTTGTGTGATGGAATCTCTGTTATTTACATCGTATAGCTGATAGAAATGATGCGTACGAATATCCAATCGATTGTTTAATTGATGCCATTGATTCCAGTGATGTGCGTCTTCCTTTAGAATATAAGGCCGCAACACCCTAGGCACTTTTTCTTTATACCCTAATCCCCAGCGACCAATCGTAATAGCCGTGGATTGATGAATGGAGACCCGAATTTCCGCATATATTTCATCTTTCCTGAGATCGAAGTGTAGGTGGGATTCACTAGAAAGACAGCCGCGCCCCTTTTATCTGTGCGACTAAGGATTGCACTTGTCATTTTCTCAGAAGTAAACATGCTCTTCATTCGCTCGCTTACTTCCATCTCGATTATCTTTGTGATTTGTCCAGTGGAATTCTCCATAATAGAAAAACGGAGGGAACCACTCCCCTTATAATTTCCAGCCTTCGTTACATTGACCCAAGTAAAATGCTCAAGATTGCAATCCACACCAATTGCGCCATCCGATTTACTATAATTCATGTGAGGATTTTCAGGTACATCGACTAAGCATTTCACGATATAATACGCCTCATAGTCTTCTCGTTTAAAATGATAAAATAGTTCGCACGTTATAAAGTAAGCTTATTAGCTTAGATAAAAGGAATAGGATCTATCAAATGTAAAGATTGGGCTGCATTAAATTGAAAATGCATTAGAGAAATAGATTAAGAGAGAGGAGGTAATGATCTTTTATTCAATACTACTATTTGAGGTAGGAGTATTGCCTGGATTTAGTGAAGTTTCAATATTGTGTTTCGTATGTTAGTAATGCGCTACAATAAATCATGTCTTTATGAAAAAACTTTTTTAAAAACTATTGACTATTAGTATATGGGGGTGTAATATTATACGAGTCGCCGATAGCAACAACGCAAAACGCGACAAACGAAATAAAAAACTTAGTTGACATTGAAAAACAAAAGTGTTAACATAAGGGAGTCGCAAATGAGCG
>NZ_JBTMZT010000027.1:0-7405 GCF_054570475.1 Bacillus sp. C1 | reverse complement strand
TTGTTTGTCGCTCATTTGCGACTCCCTTATGTTAACACTTTTGTTTTTCAATGTCAACTAAGTTTTTTATTTCGTTTGTCGCGTTTTGCGTTGTTGCTATCGGCGACTCGTATAATACTACACTTCTATATAGTAATAGTCAATAACTTTTTAAAAAAATTTTTGATAGATTTATATATTCTTTAAGACCGTACTATAAGAGTATCCTAAAATACTCTTTCTCCCTACTTGCTTTACCTCATCTTTCTCCTTTTCTCCATTCGAATCTCTACTTACACCCTTATTTTAACAATTAATAGTATATAATTAGACCGTTATAGTATTTTTCATTATAAAAAACATAATATAAAACTCTATTATAAGCAGGTGAAACTATGGAAGATATCCGTATACTTATAGCAGACGACGAAAAAGAAATAAGAGATTTATTAAAGAAATATCTAGAACGAGAATTATATACAGTTGATATCGCTATAAATGGCGAAGAAGCTCTTCGCTTATTTGAACAAAACAATTATAACCTCATCATACTAGATCTTATGATGCCTAAAGTCGATGGTATCGAAGTATGCAGAAGACTTAGAAATACAACCAATATCCCAATATTAATGCTTACTGCTAAAGATCATGAAGTGGATAAAATTTTAGGTTTAAGCATAGGAGCAGACGATTATATTACAAAGCCTTTCAGTATTAATGAAGTTGTCGCTAGAGTAAAGGCTCTTATGAGGCGCTTTTTAGTATTAGGAGGTAACGCTAGCGTACAAGAAAAAAGCCCCTTAAAGTTCAAAGGATTAACAATTGATGTAAACAAGTACATAGTTAACGTAGATGACAAAGAAATATCTTTAACTGGAAAAGAACTTGAACTATTAAAGTTCTTCGCCTCAAATCCTGAACAGGTTTTTACAAAGACGCAGCTCTTCCGCAATGTTTGGGATAGTAATTATATAGAAGATGATAATACCGTCATGGTACACATTAGAAAACTGAGAAAAAAAATAGAGGTTGATCCTTCAAACCCCAAATTCATCCAAACTGTATGGGGCATTGGTTATAAATTTGTAGGTGAAAAAGATGAAAGGTGATAAAGTTCTGTATCTGATTCTATTGCAGTTTATAATCATTACTGGACTTCTATTTATCGATATGTTTCACATATTAAAATTAGTTTTATTCATTATCCTTATGGTTATAACAGGAGGTCTTTTCTTTACAAGACTTCATTTTATTCAAACACGGAAGTCCATGGTTACAAAATTAAAACGTGCCATTAATGGCAATTTACATACACGACTATATACAAATAACGATCATTCACTAGATGACGTCATTTTTTCGATAAATGAAATATTAACCGAGCTAGAAAGAGTACAAGTTGAAGCCAAAAAATCTCAAAAGGCTAGAAAACAACTTCTATCTAGTATCTCACATGATATACGAACACCTCTTACTTCTATTATTGGATATATTGACGCATTAAAAGATGGTATAGCTGCTTCAGAGGAAGAAAAACTGGAATATCTTGAAGTACTCTCAAATAAATCAAATAGCTTAAAACAATTAGTTAATGAAATATTCAATATGGCAAAGCTTGATGCGGATGAATTTCTATTAAAGGAAGAACAACTTGATTTTGCAGAAATTACTAGAGAATCGCTAATCGAGTTTTTACCTGAACTATCAAAACATGCTATTGAGTTACAAATTAATATTCCAGAAGAACCTCGCATGATTACAGCAGATGCTTTTAGTCTTACGCGAGTTATCAGCAACCTCCTAAAGAATGCTATATATTACGGAAAGCCTGGAAAAACAGTAGGAATCGAACTTTTAGAAACGACTAACGACTATCAGCTGCTCATTTGGGATAAAGGCCCTGGCATTTCAACAGATGATCTAGAGAACGTATTTGAGAGAATGTACCGAATTGACCAATCAAGGAACCCTTCGCACGGCGGGAGTGGTCTAGGACTTTCTATTGCAAAAGCTCTCGTAGAAAAAAACGGTGGCCAAATATGGGTAGAAAGTATTCCGTGGGAAAGAACCACCTTTGGCTTTTCCATCCCAAAACAAACTACTTTTAAGAAATAGTTAAGAAATGATTAAGCAGCAGTTAAATCCTCCTTTTTATCATGTAATTAAGAGCTTATAGAAAGTAGGTGTTCAAAATAAGTACAATTATAAAAACCACAAACTTGACTAAAATTTATGGTAAGCAAAAGTCAGTAGATAATCTAAATATAAATGTAAAGCAAGGAGAGATTTACGGCTTTATCGGGCGAAACGGTGCAGGTAAAACAACGACAATTCGAATGCTACTAGGTCTCATAAAACCTACGAGTGGAAAAATCGAAATATTTGGAGAAGATCTATTTCGGAATCAAAAAGAAATTTTACAGAGAATCGGTTCTATCGTTGAAGTTCCAGGATTCTATGAAAACTTAACTGCAAGGGAGAACCTATTAATTAATGCAAAGATAATTGGAGTTCACAAAAGGAATGCGATTGAAGAAGCACTAGAAATTGTGGGCTTGCAGCATGAAACGAAAAAGCTAGTAGGAAAATACTCATTAGGGATGAAACAACGATTAGGAATAGCGAGAACTCTACTCCATTATCCCGAATTATTAATACTAGATGAACCGACAAACGGCTTAGACCCAATTGGAATTAAAGAAATGCGAAAGCTTATTAAATCGTTAGCACAAGAAAGAAATATAACGATATTAATTTCTAGCCATATTTTAGCTGAGGTCGAACAGCTAGTAGATCATATGGGAATTATTCATGAAGGAAAGTTATTAGAAGAAACTTCCCTTGATGCACTTCGACAAACAAACCGTAAATACTTAGAATTCCAAGTCAATAACGATAATAAAGCTACGATGCTTTTAGAAAAACAATTTCATATTTTTGATTACGAAGTACATGATGAAGGAAACATTCGTGTTTATTCTCATTTCGGACAACAAGGGCAGATTAATAGAACATTTGTTCAAAATGATATTGAAGTATTAAAAATTATGATGAGCGAGGATCGATTAGAGGATTATTTCACCAAATTAGTTGGAGGTGGGGCAATTGGTTAATCTACTATATACGGAACTATTAAAATTGAAACGTTCTAATATGTTCTTGATTAGTATTATTGGGGCGGCTGTGGCACCGTTTATGGTAGTTGTATTATCTTATATACACATGCATACAAAAAATCCTAATCCGACTATTGTATTTTCCCAACTGTTCTCTGAAGTAAATCTATACACTACTGTAGTACTAGGAGTCCCACTATACGGAGTTGTTATCGCTTATTTGTTTAATCGTGAATATACAGAAGACACTTTAAAGAATTTATTAACCATCCCTGTATCACGTATTAACTTTATTATAAGTAAATTTATTCTCCTATTCCTTTGGATTATGATGTTAACTCTAGTTGCTTGGGGATTAACTTTATTACTAGGGCTATTAGGAAATTTTTCTGGATTCAGTAGCTCATTACTTTTCCAATCTCTTATGAAGTTTTTAGTATGCGGTGGATTTCTCTTTATTTTATCGACTCCGATTGTATTGCTAACCCTTGTAATGAAAACTTATGTTCCTCCTATTGTATTAACAATCATTATAACGTTGATAAATCTCATGTCCATAAACTCGGAACACAAAGATCTATTCCCTTGGGCAGCTACACTCGATATAGCAAACAATGAACTGCAACCGACATATCCTCCAGAATATTATTATATCATTATTGCAGCTACATCTATTATCGGCTTTATCGCAACCATATTCTATTTTAAAAGGGTTGATATTCATTAATCTGAGTAGATAAAATAAAAAATTTTACTAAAATTTGTTCCCACATCTCTATTTGTTTCTTTCTCATATCTTTGAGATGTGGGTTACTTTCTCATTATGCGGATTTAAAACACTTCCTATAATGATGACAGCAACTCTATCATCTATTATTCCCTACAGATAGGAGCTATGAAAAATGAATAAAAAGCAAAGGAAACTTTACCATTACCTGTCTATTAGTTTTTTAATACTAGTCCTCCTTATCCCATTAACGCACACTAGCTTCGCTGAAAGTGAACAAACTAAAGAACAACGTATACAACAAATTGATCAATTTATTAAAGAGCAACAAGAGCTTAGTCAAATACCCGGAATATCAGTGGTGATTGTCGAAAAAGGAAAGACCGTTTATCAAAAAGGATTTGGATATGCAGATTTAAAAACAAAAAAGTCTGTGAATGAGGATACCTTATTCGAGTTAGCTTCAACAAGTAAAGCCTTTACGGGTTTAGCTATTTTACAATTGGAAAAAGAAGGTTTACTACAGCGGACTGATGATATCACAAAGTTTTTACCATGGCTAAAATTAACTTATAACGATAAACCAGTAAACATTACCTTAAATCATTTGTTGTATCAAACTAGCGGAATACCTTCTACTACTATTAGCTCTATTCCCATCAGCACAGAGGATGATGCACTGGAAGCAGCCGTCAAAACATTACAACATACGAAATTGAACCATATGCCAGGAAGTTCTTTTGAATACGCAACTATTAATTATGATATTTTAGGATTCGTAATCGAAAAAGTGACCAAGAAACCCTATGAAGTTTATATGAAGCAGAACATCTTAAATCAAATTGGAATGACAAATTCATTAGTGGGTTACTTACAAGGACACTCTAACGAGATGGCTACCGGATATAAATTAAGATTTATGAGACCATACCCATATGAACAACCTATCTATCGCGGTAATACACCTGCAGGTTATATTATTAGTAATACAAATGATTTAGCAAAATGGATGAATCTTCAATTAGGAACCGAAACAAACGATTCTATTAATCCGCAACTAATTTCCGATTCACACATGCCTGATAAGACAGTAAAGCCCGTTAATGATAATAGCTACTATGCCAGCGGATGGGTTGTTTTACAAAAAGACCAAAAAATTGTATACCATGATGGGGAAAACCCAAACTTTTCGTCTTTTATTATAATGCAACCAGATACGCAAACAGGTGTAGCAGTGTTATCTAATATGAAAAGTACAGTTACAACATCAATTGGCCAAGGAGTTATGGATCTCTGGAATGGAAAAAACATTTCTGATACAAAACAAATAGATAGCTTTCAAAAAGTAGATAAAGTAGCAACTATAATATTCATTGTGACAGTTTGCTTAAGTATATTACTTATAATTTTAACCATAAGATTTATAAGAAGGATATTACAAAAACACCGAAATTGGTCTCTATTAAACAAAAAGAAATTCGTATTATTCCTTATAAATACATGTATCGTTTTAAGTGGAGCACTATTTATTTTAAAACTCCCCAAAATATTACTTGGAGTACCTTGGACTTTTATTAAAATATGGGCTCCAGTTACTGTTACACTAACAATTTATAGCGTTATAGCAGTTTTAATCTTATATTCCATCTATACAACGTTATTATTTTTCACTAAGAAAGAAGTTAATAAGATTCCTTTTTAGCATTGTATTTTACATAGAGTTTCACATTAATACTTTATATAGGAGTGGAAATTATGAGCGATACAATTATTGCCTTTATACTCGGTATTGTAGAAGGACTAGCTGAATTTTTACCTATCTCTTCTACTGGGCATCTTATACTAGTCGGACACTTATTAGGTTTTGAGGGAGAAAAAGCAAAAACGTTTGAGATTGTCATACAATTAGGAGCAATCTTAGCTATTGCTGTTTTATATCATAAACGACTTGTTTCTTTATGCAACATTAAGCCTCTCTTACAAAAGGAGAAAAAATTCAATGCACTACATGTTTTCCTAGGTGTATTCCCAGCTGTAATTGCTGGCTTACTATTACATGATGTCATCAAAACATACTTATTTCAGCCATATACTGTTGTGATCGGACTTGTAGCTGGAGCAATACTTATGATTTTTGCAGAGGCTAAGAAGAAAGAAACTACCGCTCATTCATTAGATGATTTAACATATCGCCAAGCATTAACAATAGGGCTATTTCAATGTTTCGCCGTATACCCTGGTTTCTCAAGAGCTGGTTCCACTATTTCTGGTGGATTATTAGCAAAAGCTAATTATAAAGCTGCATCTGAATTCTCTTTTCTTATTGCCCTTCCTGTCATGGTTGGTGCGACTGGCCTAGATTTATTAAAAAGCTGGAAGTATTTAAGTATAGACGATATTCCAATGTTTGCAGTAGGGTTTATTACTTCTTTTGTAGTAGCAATACTAGCAGTAGTAACATTTTTAAAACTACTAGCACAAATAGGCTTAAAACCTTTTGCCTATTATCGTATTTTATTAGCGATTGTATTCACTACTTTTGTACTGCTTTAACTAAAACACTCTCTTCTATATGAAAAATAACTAGTCAACCGATATTCAAATTAGATATCGGTTTTTTTATCGATTTGGCTCCTAAGGATATACAGGAAACCTTCACAAAATAGCATTCTTATCGTTGTCAAACTACCATTTAATATATGAATAGTTAAAAACAGATCGACGTAATAAATCTGAATATTCTATGATATCACTGAGAGATAAATATTTTCATAATCACTCCTAGCATCACTTCAACTAGAATCTTCTTCTTTGTAAATATTTATAATTTACACATCTCGTCAAATAGCGCATCATCCATAAAAAAATCTTATATTGAAACACTGCACATTTAACGAGAAACAAAAGAAATGAGGTAACGATATAAATGAATCAATTAGCACAAAAATATTGGAATGAGTATTGGAAAAAAAGTGAAAAACCTCAATCTGTCAGTGCGTGGCAATTTGGAGCATCTCCTGACTATCTTGCTCAATTAGTAATTGATGGTATAAAAACAGCAACATGTTCTGGTCATATTTTCTATGAACTAGACAATGATCCACTTCCTACGATAAATGATTATAGCATTATATTAAATAGCAATGATGAATCTGTAGCCATTGTTAAAACAATAGAAGTAACTGTAACACCAATGAATGAAGTACCAGAAGAATTTGCGATTGCAGAAGGAGAAGGCGATCGAACTTATGATTACTGGAAGAATGTTCATATAAAATTTTTCACAGAAGAATTACAGGCAATTGGACATGAATTTTCTGAAGACATGTTGCTCGTTTGTGAGCGTTTTAAGCTTATTGATGTGAAGAAATAAATATATTCCCTTTTCGTATATAAGCTTTTCATCTGCACTTTAAGAAATACATAGGTGACGAATTTATCTTATAATTTTATATTCTTAAACAACAAAAAACCTAAGTCAAAATGACTTAGGTTCTTGCTTGGCGACGTCCTACTCTCACAGGGACAAGGTCCCAACTACCATCGGCGCTAGAGAGCTTAACTTCCGTGTTCGGTATGGGAA
>NZ_JBTMZT010000025.1:0-14956 GCF_054570475.1 Bacillus sp. C1 | reverse complement strand
GCCAGGATCAAACTCTCCAATAAAGTTAGTTTGTCTAGCATCTAAAATAAAAATTGACGTTTCACGTTGTTTGTTTCGTTTAGTTTTCAAAGTTCAACATCGCGTTTCAGCGACTTTTACAATATAACATTTCTTAATCACTTCGTCAACTTATTTTTTCTTTCGTTGTTGACGACGCTTATTAATTTACCACATTAACAATCGATGAGTCAACACTATTTAAAACTTTTTTCAAAAATAAATGCCAAAATGATTTTCATCCTGGCATTATATATAATTTAATGATAACCAGGGCACAAATCCCCGGTATTCCCAAGATACTAGAAATAGAAGCTGTACCAATATTAATTGGAATATGAAAACCAAAATATGTTCCAATCACATTAACAGTAAACAATAATACTATACCTATGATTACTTTAACGAAAATCTTCCCTATAAATTGCAATGGTTTCATTGAAGCACCAAAAATCAGCAAAATAAATACTAAAGTAAGAATTCCACCAATAACCAATATAGAATTCATTTTCCTCCTCCTTATATAACATATAGCTTATACATTCTATATGTATGGGACAAGGACACAAAAAATGCCGTTCAATTATATAAAAAAGACCCTGGTTACAAAACCAGGATCCTTTACCATTGTTCCATTTTTACCGGACGCCTTTTTGCTTCTTTTAATAAGAAAAAGTATTTCGCTTCTGCTAATTTTAATGAACATAGCACATCCTGTGATGGTTCAACACTTTGTTCTACCATCCTCTTTTGACGTAGCCACTCATTCTTCACTTTTTCTAATAAAGCAATTAACTTATCATCGTATTCTTTTCGCAACTTTCCCTTTTTTTGAAAAAACATTTTGATTTCTCCTCTTATACTTCTCTACGTCCTTCTAAAGCCTTGGATAATGTTACTTCATCCGCATACTCTAAATCTCCACCAACGGGAAGACCATGCGCAATCCGAGTCACTTTAATACCTGTCGGTTTTAAGAGGCGGGAAATATACATCGCTGTAGCTTCCCCTTCAATATTTGGGTTTGTTGCTAAAATAACTTCTTGGACAGTTTCATCTTGTAACCTTTTTAACAACTGCGGAATATTAATATCCTCTGGTCCAATTCCTTCCATTGGTGAAATTGCACCACGAAGCACATGGTAGACGCCTTGATATTCTTTCATCTTTTCCATTGCAATTACATCTTTCGCTTCTTGTACAACACAAACAACCGATTGATCACGATGTGAATCATCACAAATATAACAAGGATCACGATCTGTAATATGTCCACAAACAGAACAATACGTTAAATTCCTCTTTGCATTTACAAGTGATTTCGCGAAGTCTAGCACGTCATCTTCTTTCATATCTAGTACAAAGAACGCTAATCGAACGGCCGTTTTCGGACCGATCCCTGGCAACTTCATAAAGCTATCAATAAGCTTTGATATCGGTTCTGGATAATGCATATGTCAATATCCCCCTACTAGAACATTCCACCCGGTAAGTTTAAACCTTTTGTAAATTTACCCATTGTAGAGTTCGAAAGTTCTTCAGCCTTTTTCAGCGCATCGTTTGTTGCAGCTAGTACAAGGTCTTGTAACATTTCAATATCTTCTGGATCTACAACTTCTTCTTTAATTTTCACTTCAAGAATTTGTTTATGTCCATTCACAATGACAGTAACCATTCCGCCACCAGCTGTACCTTCAACTACTTTTTCTCCAAGCTCTTCTTGCGCTTTCGCCATATCTTTTTGCATTTTTTGCATTTGCTTCATCATGTTATTCATATTTCCCATTCCGCCACGCATCATAATAAATTCCTCCTAATAGTTATTATTCTTTTATTTCAATAAGTTGTTGCCCTACTAATTTTACCGCCTCTTCTATGAGGGGATCTACTTTTTGTTCTGCTGCTTCTTCTGAGTTTTCACCTTCACGTTGTAAAAATTCTTCGCGTATTTTTCCCCACTCACTCTTCGGAATTGCAATCATATTCAATCTTTTGCTGAGCAATTCAAAAAGAACTTGTTCTACGGTATCCATTGCTTCACGGTTTTCACTTGCCATTTTACAATGTATCTCATATTGGAAAGCTAAAACATAAGAATCATCAGAAGCTGCAACTGGTTCACTATTCTCTAATAATACAGCAAAAGCCACTTTATTATAGGATTTAAGTCTTCCTAACAACTCACCCCATACGCCTTTTAGTTGTTCTAAATCTTGGCGTTTTGCTTGCTTTAATACTTCATGTACACGTCCGACAGGGATTTTCATGTTTCCTGTCCGCACAGGTTTTGATGTTGTACGTCTCTCTTTAACTTCAGGCTGCGTACTAGCTGGCACGCCATTCTTCTTCATTTGTTCCAATTCTTTTTCTAATTGTTGCATTCTGTTCATAATTGCTTGCAAACGGTCTGTCCCATTCGCTTGCATCATAAACTGTTGGCAAAGTTGCACCATAACAACTTCTAGGAAAATCCGCGGGTGATTTGTCCACTTCATCTCCTGCTGTCCCTTACTGAGCGTATGAATAATCTCATAAATGATCTCAGGTTGCATCACTTCACTTAGCATACGGAACTGATCATCAACAATTACTCGTTCTAACATATGTTCTAATTGTGGTGAAGTTTGATGTAAGAGCATATCACGATAATAATAAATGAAATCTTCCATAAAACGAACTGGATCCTTTCCCTTATTCATCATATCGTCAATAATACGCAACGCTCTTGATACATCATTCTCTCTTATACATTCTACAAGATTACCTAAATATTGTTGAGAAACAGAACCCGTTACCGCTAAGACATCCTCAGTCGTAACCGTCTCATCACTATACGAAATAGCCTGATCGATTAAACTCAGTGCATCACGCATACCACCTTCAGCAGCACGCGCAACAATTTGTAGCGCTTCAGCTTCTACTTTTGTACCCTCATTTGTAACAACCGTCTCTAGTCTTTCTACAATATCATGTACCGATATCTTTCGAAATTCAAAGCGCTGACACCTTGAAATGATTGTAGGCGGGATTTTATGAGGCTCTGTCGTCGCCAAAATAAAGATAACATGTTGCGGTGGTTCTTCCAATGTCTTTAAAAGCGCATTAAAAGCTCCCATTGAAAGCATGTGGACCTCATCAATAATGTATACTTTATATTTCACTGCACTTGGGGCATACTTTACTTTATCCCTTATATCTCGAATTTCATCTACACCGTTATTCGAAGCCGCATCAATTTCTAATACATCCGAAATAGACCCTTGTGTAATTCCTAAACACGACGGGCATTCATTACAAGGTTCAGCCACCGGAGCATGCTCACAGTTAATTGTCTTTGCAAATACTTTTGCAATTGTCGTTTTACCTGTTCCCCTTGGTCCAGAAAACAAATAAGCATGCGAAGCTTTCTCTTGAAGAAGGGCATTTTGTAATGTTTTTGTTACGTGTTTTTGACCGACTACATCTTCAAACTTTTGCGGTCTCCATGTTCGGTATAACGCTTGGTATGACACGAAAATACGGCCTCCCTCAAAGGTTATTATCTTATATATTATAACCCATTCTGTTTATAGATTCCAAAAGTTATTTTCTATACAAAAAACTCACCCTTTTATATAAGGTGAGTTTTGTATACATATATAACTGCCGTGCACCTTCTGTCGATTACGTACCATAAGCGTTACTTAAGCAGTTAGCTCGGTTCAGGCACTCCTGCGGCACACGAGAAGACCCGCTTATTGCTGCTTCCTTCCGGACCTGACAAGGTTCACGGGGTCCCGTTGCGCAGGACCCAAACGTCAACACCACTTGCTTAAGGCAGGCCTTACAGCAACATAACCTCGAGAAGGGATTCGGCCTCGCTAGAGCGGATTGCGAGTACAGGGCACCGCTACCTCCCCGCTTAGCACGGCAAAGTTAAAACCAATATTCGGTTGCCTTAACGAAGGCATTATCAGTATAACTTGTTTCATCATAAAATGCAAACTTGTTAACGAACAATGTTTTGATCCGATTTTCTCTTTTGTTCTTTCCTTTTTTTACGTAGTTCCTTAAAAAAATTTGTTAACAAAGCTCCACATTCTTCTTCCATCACACCCGATACCACTTCGCATCGGTGATTAAAACGCTCTTCCGTTAAAAGATTCATTAACGTCCCTGCGCACCCCGCCTTTGGATCATTTGCACCATATACAACTCGTTTTACACGTGATAAAACAATGCCCCCTGCACACATCGGACATGGCTCTAATGTCACATATAATGTTGCATTTTCTAAGCGCCACGTACCTAGCTTTTTACAAGCTTCATCAATTGCTAATAACTCCGCATGAGCAATTGACCTTTGCTCAGTCTCTCTTAAATTATGGGCAGCACTAATTACTTCTCCATCTAATACGATAACAGCTCCAATCGGAACTTCTTGAATTTCTTCAGCTTTCTTTGCTTCTTCTATTGCAAGTTGCATAAAATACATATCTTGCTCCATAATATAGTCCTCTCATTACGAATAAAGTATTATAATCTTCCGTCACTATATTCATTTATTTTAATTTAATAATTATATAATTCCCTGCTGCACAGAACAAAAAAGTGCCCTTCACTTATTTTATCCTGTTCTTTTCTCTTGGCATGGCAGGAAAAATTTTATGTCCACTTTTCAATTTATAGTACATTACACGCCTTCTTAAAGATGCGGGATAACTTTTACATATTCAATCCAATCTAAAGAAAAAGAAAAGGGGATTACATATGAAAAATACTGCACTGCTTATTATCGATATGATTAACGACTTCCAATTCTCACACGGGCCAGTCCTGGCGCAAAAATGCCAAATGATTATAGATCCTATTTTACACTTAAAACGAACAATGAAAATGAAGGGCTATCCCGTTATTTATATTAACGATCATTATCAACTATGGAGAGCTGATATCGGCCAACTAATTACTCATTGCACAAATGAGTATAGCAAAAATATTATTCAAACGATTGCCCCCAGCATAGATGACTATGTATTTATTAAACCACATTATTCGGCATTTTATGAAACACCATTAAATTCTTTATTAGGACATTTAAAAGTTGAAAAACTCATCATAACAGGGGTCGCAGGAAACATTTGCATCCTTTTTACAGCCAATGATGCTCATATGAGAAACTATACTCTCTATGTACCTCAAGATTGCACTGCTTCTAACTCTGATCAAGATAATAAACACGCTCTAAAAATAATGGAAACAACATTAAAAGCAAATATTGCACCTTCTCTTCAATTAAAATTTGAGTAGCATACATCAATTTTTCAACTTTTTATGACAAAGTAGTCCGTTCACTTCCCTCTTATGCTACAATTATTCTGTTTTGTGCTTTTTATTTACAGGAAATTATGAATTGAAAGGAGGAAACAGCGTGACCGGAGTACCATTTATTACGGTTGAAGGACCAATTGGTGTTGGAAAAACTTCACTAGCGAAGGAAATTTCAACTCACATGCAACTCCACTTATTAAAAGAAATTGTTGATGAAAATCCTTTCTTAGGAAAGTTTTATGAAAACATTGACGAATGGAGTTTCCAAACAGAAATGTTCTTTCTTTGTAATCGCTACAAACAATTGGAGGACATTAACATAAAATACTTGAATGAATGTAAACCAGTAGTAGCGGATTATCATATATTTAAAAATTTAATTTTTGCATCTCGCACATTAAAAGACACTCAATATGACAAATACATGCAAATTTATCGTATTCTTACACAAGATATGCCTGCACCAAATGTCATTGTATATTTAACGGCAAGTCTAGAAACATTACAAAAACGAATTGCGATGCGTGGACGTGAATTCGAGAAAAATATGGATCCAAGTTACTTATTGCAACTTACTAAAGATTACGAAACGGCAATGGATACGTTCAAAAAGGATCATCCTGATATTCCAGTGTTAAAATTTAATGGAGATAATATGGATTTCGTAAAAAACAGTGACGACTTGAATGTAATTTTATCCACTCTCCAAAATACACTATCAAAGGGGACGAAATAGCAATGAATTTAAGGCAAAAATATGATATACCAAATGATGCAGTAATTACAATTGCCGGTACAGTGGGAGTTGGTAAATCAACTATGACAACTGCACTAGCTAACACTTTAGGTTACCGTACATCATTTGAAAAAGTGGATTCTAATCCGTATTTAGATAAGTTCTATGCTGATTTCACGCGTTGGAGCTTCCATCTACAAGTTTACTTCTTAGCAGAGCGATTTAAAGAGCAAAAAAGAATTTTCGAGTACGGTGGTGGCTTTGTTCAAGATCGCTCTATCTATGAAGATACTGGCATTTTCGCAAAAATGCATCATGAAAAAGGAACAATGACAGAAACAGACTATGAAACGTACAAAGGGTTGTTCGACGCAATGGTTATGACACCTTACTTCCCTCACCCAGATTTATTAATTTATTTAGAAGGTTCTTTTGATAATATTGTCAGTCGTATTCAAGAACGGGGGCGCCCGATGGAGCAACAAACACCGATTGAATATTGGCAAGAGATGCATGGTCGCTATGAGAACTGGATTAATAACTTCAATTCATGTCCAGTCTTACGTTTAAATATTAATGAATATGATATCTTAAACGATGAAAATTCAATTGAGCCCATCATTAAGAAAATTGGGCATTTCCTAAAACAAACACGTAAGCTTGTAAAATAAAAAACCCGTGCGGATGCACGGGTTTTCCTATTAGATCACTTTTTCTTTTTCGTTGAAGCTATGATTTCGCTCTCTGTTTTCCCCGCATTAATACGCTGACGAACAGTACTTGTACTAATATCGTATGCTTCAGCAATTTCTTTAACAGTCATTTCTTTCCCATTAATGATTGCTGTTAACACTTTACTAGCACGTTTTGGAGCTACTTCTTTTTTTACATTTTCTTTCGGCGCTTCTACCTTTTTCGCTTCTTTCTTCACATTACAAGTACAACCGCACAGTTTACGGAATGTATCATCACTTATAATACGCGATACGTTCGCACCACTATTTAAAATTCTATTGTTCTTACAGACCGGGCATTGTACATAATATAAAGTTTTTCCATCTAAAGGGAATGTTTGTATAATAAGATCCATGTTGACTCCTTTCATATCTATGAAGATAATCATCGGAATATGAGTGTTTCATAAGGCATTCCTTCGCCTTACATCATACTTTCTGATTGGTTTTAAAATAAAAACTCGTTACGTGTTGGTAACGAGTTCTCCAATCTCCACTTATATGCGCTGTTGTCAATTATATCTGGAGGAGGTAGAGGGATTCGAACCCCCGCACGGCTCTCGCCGCCTGTCGGTTTTCAAGACCGATCCCTTCAGCCAGACTTGGGTATACCTCCATATTGACATCAAATATAATATCAAAAGAAAAACAGTTAGTCAAGTACACTATAACAGATTACAGGAAAAGGAAATACCTCCTATTTCCTGTATTTTACTGATAACACTCATACCGATGAAAATTTCAATTTATTTAATAACTGTTTTTCCTCCCATATAAGGGCGAAGAACTTCTGGAATTATAATTGTACCATCTTCTTGTTGGTAATTTTCTAAAACAGCTGCAATGGTACGCCCAATTGCCAGTCCAGATCCATTGATTGTATGAACATGTTCTGGTTTTGCATTTGGTTCACGACGGAAACGAATATTTGCGCGTCTTGCTTGGAATGCTTCGAAGTTACTACAAGAAGAAATCTCGCGATACGTGCCATAGCTTGGAATCCATACTTCAATATCGTATTTCTTCGCTGCTGTAAATCCTAAATCTCCTGTACACATGCTCATAACACGATATGGTAGACCTAATAATTGTAACACGCGCTCCGCATCATTTGTTAACCTTTCTAATTCTTCATAAGAATCTTCTGGTTTTACAAATTTCACAAGTTCTACTTTGTTAAATTGATGCTGACGAATTAAACCACGTGTATCACGACCAGCTGAACCAGCTTCAGAACGGAAGCATGCACTAAATGCTGCATAACGAATTGGTAATTGGTCCACACTTAAAATTTCATCACGGTGCATATTTGTTACAGGTACTTCAGCTGTAGGAATTAAGAAGTAATCTTCACTTTCAATGCGGAATGCATCTTCTTCAAATTTTGGAAGCTGTCCTGTTCCTGTCATACTTGCACGGTTTACCATATAAGGAGGTAATACTTCTTCATATCCATGCTTCTCTGTATGGAGGTCCAGCATAAAACTAATTAAAGCACGTTCTAATTTTGCACCTGCACCTTTAGAAAATACAAAACGGCTTCCCGTTACTTTAGCAGCACGCTCAAAATCTAAAATTCCTAGGTTAGTTGCAAGATCCCAGTGAGGCTTTGGCTCAAAATCAAACTCCTTTACCTCTCCCCAAGTACGAGCTACTACGTTATCCTCTTCTGTGTCACCAACTGGTGCAGATTCATGAGGGATATTTGGAATAGAAAGCATCAATCGTTCTAGATCTTCTTCAACTGAGCGAAGTTCATCATCAAGATTTTTTATTCTTTCCCCTACTTCACGCATCTCTAAAATTAAAGCTTCTGCATCTTTCTTTTCACGTTTTAATACAGAAATTTGTTGAGATACTTCATTACGCTTGCTTTTTAACTCTTCTGTTTGAACAAGCAATTCTCTTCTTCTTATATCTAATTCTTCGAAACGACCAAAATCCGTTAAATCTTCGCCTCTATGCTGTAATTTTGCTTTCACTTCTTCAAAATTCGCTCGTAAAAATTTAATATCAAGCATTATATATTCCTCCTTTTATTTTATAAAACACAAAAAACTCCCGTCCCTATAAAAAGGGACGGGAGTTAACCCGCGTTGCCACCCTAGTTGAAAGCAATATTGCTTTCCTCTCAAATAGAAATAACGACTCTTCGCCGGAAATGTTTACTAACCATAGAGATATTCCACATTTCATTCCAGGATGGATTCACAAACTGTTTCTACCGGTTTCCACCAACCACCGACTCTCTACAAGAAACACCATTTGTTACTATTTCCTATCAACACGTTTATTTTATAAAATTGTTACCATCAATTTACTATAATCTTACACAAGTTGCAAGTTACTTATACAACTTTTTTCATTTTTGCCTCTTTCACCATTTGCACAAAATATGCTGTAACACGATGATCATCAGTTAACTCTGGATGGAAAGAAGCCGCTAAAAACGGTCCTTGTCTTACTGCTACCATTCGATCATTATGCATGGAAAGAACTTCTACATTATCGCCTACACTCACAACATATGGCGCGCGAATAAATACACCAATAAAGTCTTCTCCTACACCTTTTATCGAAAGAGCAGCTTCGAAGCTATCCTTTTGGCGTCCAAACGCATTACGTTCAACTATAATATCCATAGCCCCAATATGAGATTCTTCATAACCAATAAGGTTGTTTGCAAGTAAAATCATACCCGCACACGTACCGAACATCGGTTTACCAGATTGTGAAAACTCACGAAGTGATTCCATAAAATCGTACTTATCAATAAGACGGCGCATTGTTGTGCTTTCACCGCCTGGTAAAATAAGACCATCAATTTCTTCAAGTTGTTCCACACGTTTAATAATTACAGCTTCTGCACCACTCGCTTCAACTGCCTTTACATGCTCACGAACAGCTCCTTGAAGACCTAATACACCGACTTTAATCATTTCAAAATCTCCTTTAATTACCAACCGCGTTCTTGCATGCGTTGTTCTGGTAATAATGTTGAAATTTCGACACCTTTCATTGCAGTACCTAGTCCTTTAGAAAGGCTTGCAATTAACTCATAGTCTTCATAGTGTGTCGTCGCTTCAACAATCGCACGCGCGAATTTTTCTGGGTTTTCTGACTTAAAGATGCCAGATCCTACAAACACACCATCTGCACCAAGTTGCATCATTAATGCAGCATCTGCCGGTGTTGCCACACCACCTGCTGCAAAGTTTACAACCGGCAGGCGACCAAGACGTTTGATTTCAAGTAATACCTCATAAGGAGCGCCAGTATTTTTTGCATATGTCATTAATTCGTCTTCACGTAGGCTCGCAACTTGACGGATTTCCGCGTTTACTTGACGCATATGACGCACTGCTTCTACAATGTTTCCTGTTCCAGGCTCACCTTTTGTACGCAGCATAGATGCACCTTCTGCAATACGACGCGCTGCTTCCCCAATATCACGACATCCACATACAAATGGAACAGTGTAATCACGTTTATTTAAATGATATACTTCATCAGCGGGAGTTAATACTTCACTCTCGTCAATATAGTCTACCCCTAATGATTCTAGTACACGTGCTTCCACAAGGTGGCCAATACGACATTTAGCCATAACTGGAATCGATACAGCTCCCATAACTTCTTCTACAATTGTTGGATCTGCCATACGCGCAACGCCACCTGCTGCACGAATATCTGCTGGAACACGCTCTAGTGCCATAACGGCAACTGCGCCTGCTTCTTCTGCAATTTTTGCTTGTTCAGCGTTAACTACATCCATGATAACGCCGCCTTTTTGCATTTCTGCCATTCCACGTTTTACACGTTCTGTCCCTGTTACATTTGTCATGTACAAAAACCCCCCTAGGTGAATTGCTTTTCCCCGTTAAAGGCGAAAATTAAGAATACTCTTACATTCTACCACTAACTATCAGAGGCTTGTCCACTACTTTTTCATAAAGTCGGTATGAAAAATAGGAATAAAAAAAGCCCCTACAATGAGGAGCTCTTAAAACCAACCTTTTACTGTATCAACCGCACTATTCCAAATATCACTAAAGAAAGAACCAATACCACGCATAGAGCGTGTGAACCAGTTTGCTTTTTCTACTTCTGATTTTGTAACAAGATCTACTTGTAATGATTTACCTGATAAAAATCCAGGATCATTATTATCTTTAGAGGATACGACCATTTGACCAAGTGTTGTACCTTTTTTAATTGGCGCTTCTTTTTCTTTGCTTAATTCTTTAAATTCTGTTTTATAAACTTCTTTACTTCCTTTTAACATCGGCAGCGTGATAGCTTGTTTAGTCTGAACTGTTACATCTTTATCTTTTGCATTTTCTACTCGTACAGTTTCATTTTCTTTTACAGTAGATCCTTTTGGATATACTTTTTTTGCTTCAAAATTTGTAAATCCGTAATCAAACAGTTTCTTTGTTTCATCAAAACGCGCTGTATGAGAATTTGTTTTAATAACTACAGAAATTAAACGCATACCGTTTCGTTCTGCTGTACCAGTAAAGCAATCTCCAGCTTCTGGGGTAGATCCTGTTTTCAGACCATCCACACCTTCGTATTCCTTAACTAAGCCTTTTAACATCCAATTCCAGTTATCCATTTGAACAGGATATTTTCCACCTTCTTGGAATACTTTTTTCGGAATTTTCGCTGTGTCTAATACTTTAGGAAAATCTTGAATTAGATGTTGTGCTAAAATCGCGACATCTCTCGCAGACATTTTATTTTCTTCATCCGGTGTTGTGCCTTCAGGATGTTGCCCTTTTAAATCATGATTTGTTAAGCCGGTAGAGTTTACGAATTTATAATTTTTCAATCCAAGCTCTTTCGCCTTATCATTCATCATTTTTACAAAGTCTGCTTCTTTACCTACAACTGCTTCAGCTAACGCAATTGTTGCACCGTTCGCAGAATAAATTGCCATTGCTTCGTATAACTCTTTCACTGTATAAGAACCACCATTTTCTAACGGAACATTAGATAATGAGCGATCTTGTGAAATTTTATATGCATATTCGGAAACTGTTATTTTTTGATCCCACTTAAGTTTCCCTTTATCCACTGCTTCATGAACTAAGTATTCACTCATCATTTTCGTCATACTAGCAATTGCTAATAACTCATCTGCATTTTTTTGGTATAAAATTTTCCCAGAATCTGCTTCTACTAAAATCGCTGCTCCTGCTTCTACGTCTAAAGCAGGTCCTGTTTCTGCTGATGCACTGCCATATGTAACGAACATGCTGCAAAATAGTGTAAGCACTGTTACCATTGCAATGAATCGCTTGCAAAACATACCTTTCACTTCTGTTACCCCCAATATCTTTGTACTCACATAACCGTTATTCTAACATAATCAAAAAAAAATAGACAGAGATATCAAATCTCCGTCTATTTACATATAAGACATTATAAAGAGTAATTTGGTGCCTCTTTTGTAATTTGTACGTGGTGTGGATGACTTTCACGTAAACCAGCACCTGACATACGTATAAATTGTGCATTCTCACGTAAAAATTCTAAATCTTGCGCTCCGCAATATCCCATACCTGCACGTAATCCACCAACTAATTGGTGAACGGTATCAGCTAAAGGCCCTTTATATGGTACGCGTCCTTCGATACCTTCTGGAACAAGTTTTTTATTACCTTCTTGGAAGTAACGATCCTTACTTCCTTTTTCCATTGCTCCAACAGAACCCATACCACGATATACTTTAAATTGACGACCTTGGTAAATCTCAGTTTCTCCTGGACTTTCTGCAACACCAGCAAACATACTACCAAGCATTACAACGTGTGCGCCTGCTGCTAAAGCTTTTACCATATCTCCAGAGTATTTAATACCACCGTCAGCAATAACCGGAATACCGTGCTTACGAGCTTCTGTCGCACAATCGTACACTGCTGTTAATTGTGGTACACCAACACCAGCTACAACGCGTGTTGTACAAATAGAACCCGGTCCAATACCAACCTTGATAACATTTGCACCAGCTTCGATTAATGCACGTGTCGCTTCAGCTGTGGCAACGTTACCTGCAATAATATTTAATTTCGGATATTTTGCACGAACCTCTTTTACTTTCTCAATAACACCTTGAGAGTGTCCATGAGCTGTATCCAGTACAATTACGTCTACATGTGCTTTTACTAATGCATCGATACGCTGCATTGCATCTGCCGTTACACCAACTGCTGCTCCAACTAATAAACGACCTTGTTTATCTTTCGCAGAGTTTGGAAATTCAATTACTTTTTCAATATCTTTAATTGTGATAAGCCCTTGTAATACACCGTTGTTATCAACAAGAGGGAGCTTTTCAATTTTATATTTCTGTAGGATCTTTTCAGCTTCTTCTAGTGTCGTACCAACTGGAGCTGTAATTAATTGCTCCTTTGTCATCACATCAGAAATTTTGATGGAATAATCTTGGATAAAACGCATATCACGGTTTGTAATAATACCAACTAATTTTTGCTCTTCTAAATTATTTACAATTGGTACACCCGAAATACGGTATTTTCCCATAAGATGTTCTGCATCATATACTTGATGTTCTGGAGTTAAAAAGAATGGATCTGAAATAACGCCACTTTCAGAGCGTTTTACTTTGTCAACCTGCTCAGCTTGTTGCTCAATAGACATGTTCTTATGAATAATTCCTAAACCGCCTTGACGCGCCATTGCAATCGCCATGTCAGCTTCTGTTACTGTATCCATTCCTGCACTAATTAAAGGAATGTTTAACTGTAAACTTTCAGATAAAACTGTTTTAACACTTACTTCTCTTGGCAATACATCTGACTTCGCTGGTACAAGTAATACATCATCAAACGTCAAACCTTCTTTAACAAATTTAGATTCCCACATAATTGTTCCCCCCATGATACCAGAAATTATTATTAGTAGCTTAACAATTGGTTAAAATACTGTCAAGAAAGTATATATATGTTAGAATTTTTAGATAATAAAAGGAGCGTAATATATGCATGATACATCTTATGCTTGGCAGCAATTAAGTTTCTTTTTTTCATCCCAACATGTACAGCATTATCTTGCCCGTTGCTATGAAAAATTACCTATTGAAAACGCTGAAAAAAAAAGCTTCGAAAATTGTTATCCTTTCATTTATTATTTAGAACATGGAAAAAGTTATTATGAATTATGTAAAACGGCGCCCTTCTCTATTCAGCCTATGCTGTTATTTTATGGAATGAGTCAACTTTTAAAAGCCTGTTTATTAACCGTTGATCCCAATTATCCAGAATCAACAACCGTCTTAGCTCATGGAGTAACAACAAGAAAACGCAAAAAACAAGGATATCAGTTTTTAGAGGATGAGGTTAAAGTACAAAAGAATGGATTATTTTCACATGTTGCGGAACAAATGTTTCACATGAAACACTTAGAAGCTGAAAAATTTATTATGCTTGAACTACTGGCAAGAATTCCCGAATTAAAAAACTTATTTCGCCATAGCCAAAAAGAACAAATGCTATATAAAATCAATATAGTAGATGAACACCATATTTCGTTTCCCTCTGCCATGCTGGATCGCTTACATATGACAAAAGAACGTTTTTCTCGTTACATTGAAACGTCTTGCAAACATCTCTCTATACAATACGCATCAAGTAAAACGATAGAATCTAATTTGTTGTTTTCAGCTTCTCCTAAAACGTGGAACCCTTTATATAGCACACCTTTATCTTATGATTACGAGAGCAACATTTACTATTGGCCAATAACAAATGATCCTAGAAATTGTAAACCTTTCTTCCCAGAACCACTCATACACTATTTGTTGCTCTACAATTTAAGCATGATTTCTCGCTATGAGACTGATTGGTGGTATGACTTATTAGGAAGTTATGCTTCTGAAGATTATCCGTTTATTTATCAATTTTTAGGGATCTCTGCCCGGAAAATCCCTTACTATGTTTTACTCTTCTTACTAGGTGAATCATCCCATATCTTTTAGTAAACAAAAAAAGACGAGTCAAATTGACTCGTCTTTAATTTGCTTGGCGACGTCCTACTCTCACAGGGACAAGGTCCCAACTACCATCGGCGCTAGAGAGCTTAACTTCCGTGTTCGGTATGGGAACGGGTGTGACCTCTCTGCCATCATCACCAA
>NZ_JBTMZT010000024.1:0-15656 GCF_054570475.1 Bacillus sp. C1 | reverse complement strand
CGCCAGCGTTCATCCTGAGCCAGGATCAAACTCTCCAATAAAGTTAGTTTGTCTAGCATCTAAAATAAAAATTGACGTTTCACGTTGTTTGTTTCGTTCAGTTTTCAAAGAACTTGTTTGTCGCTCATTTGCGACTCCCTTATGTTAACACTTTTGTTTTTCAATGTCAACTAAGTTTTTTATTTCGTTTGTCGCGTTTTGCGTTGTTGCTATCGGCGACTCGTATAATATTACACCCTCATATACTAATAGTCAATATGTTTTTCTGAAAAATATTAAAAAGGCTTATTCTTTATAAATAAGCCTTTTTGACAGTATAAAATGTTCTTCATCTACTTTTCTTCTATAATTGGAACTGAAACGATAAACCCAATAATTCCACCCTCATATTCAGCTCGAATTTCTCCGCCTTGTAACTCCACAATACTTTTAGCAATAGCTAATCCGAGTCCCGACCCCTCTGTTACTCTACTTCTAGACTGATCCTTCTTGTAAAAACGTTCAAATAGGTTCCCTAATTCCTCTTTCGTAAATTCTTCACTATGGTTCGCAACAGTGATTTGGATATTTCGGCGCTGCCTTTGAAGAGAAACTTTAATTTCTCCATTATCTTTACTATATTTAATAGCATTCATTAATAAGTTTTCAAAAACTCGGACCATCTTCTCTGAATCAATAGCAGCATATACGCGTTCTTCAGGGAATTGCTTTATAAATACAAGCCCATGTTCTTCTGCCTGCGGTACTAATTCCTCTATCAATTGATCAAGCAGTTCATTCATACATACTTCCTGTTTTTCTAATACCACTTTTTCATTTGTTAATTTTGTATACTCAAATAAATCTTCTATTAAATTTTTCAACTGCTCCGACTTTGCAAAAGCAATTCTCATATACTCATCATGTTGTTCCTTATTTTCATATTTAGAATCACGAAGCAATCTTAAATAACCCATAATAGAGGTAAGCGGCGTACGTAAATCATGAGATACATTCGTAATGAGTTCATTTTTTTGTTTCTCTAGTTTACGCTCTTTTTCTATATTAACCATAAGCTCTTCAGCCATATTATTAATGTTCTCAGTCAAAGCAGCGATCTCATCCTCACCTTTTTTCTCAATACGATAAGCTAAGTTTCCTTTTTCTATTTCTTTTACCCCTTGTGCCATCGCTTCAATTTGCTTCATCTTTCTTTTTGTTATGTAGAAGAAAGAAAAAATAAACACAAGAACCCCAATTAAAAATGGAAATGGCCCATCTACTTTCTCATACTCTATTTCCCCTTCAGGAATTCCACTCACAAACATATATAAGTTCTTATCTTCAACTGTAATAGGTGAAAAAGCGATAAATTCTTTTCTTGATCTTTCAATGTCATTATTATTTGAATAATCAATAGCAAATGATGTCGCATTACGAATTGTATTATGCAAATTAATTTGTTCTTCTTGCGCCTGCTTCGTTTTATAAAGAACCTTACCACTTTCATCCGTAATTAATACTTTGAAACCTCCATGCCCCAGCTCTAAGTTTTGATTTTCCGTCTCTATCATATTTCGCAAAGCTTCTACCTTGTTTTCTATAGCCATCATCTCTGCCATACTTTGAGCTTTACTATTAATTCGCAACATACCGTCTCTATAATTAATTTGAGCATCTCGATTTGCATCCTCAAAAACAGGCGCTACTATCTTCGTCGATACAAAAAGTCCTAATAATGCACAAGCAACAAAAGTAGTAATAAGTTGGATTCGTATGCTCCTCCGAACACTCTTTACTATCTTTTTAATCAATCCTCTTATTTTCTTATATATATAGGTAAAAGGCCTAATTATCTTTCTCAATCTTATACCCCACTCCCCACACCGTTTTTATATAACGCGGTTTTCTCGGATTCTCTTCAACCTTCTCACGTATTTTTCGAATATGCACCATTACAGTATTATCAGATTGAAAGGATCGTTCATTCCAAACCTTTTCATAAATTTGCTCAGCACTAAAGACTATACCTGAATTACGAGCTAGCAATTCTAAAATTGAAAACTCTCGTGGTGTTAGTTTTACCTCTACATCCATAACAGTCACTTCATGTGTCGCTACATTTATTTTCATATCTCCAACTTCAATCTCACTTTCATTTTGAACGATGAATCCATTCATTTTCATATATCGACGAAGATGCGATTTAATTCTTGCTATAAGTTCTAACGGATTAAATGGTTTCGTGACATAATCATCCGCTCCTGTTGTTAAACCTAAAATTTTATCCATATCCTGCGTCTTCGCGGATAGCATAATAATCGGCATTTCTTTCGCTTCTCTTACTTTCATACACATATGAATCCCATCAATTTTCGGCATCATAATATCTAATACAACTAAATGCACTTCATTCTTCTCTAATATCTGTAATCCTTCTGCTCCATCCCCAGCTTGCAATACTTTATATCCTTCGTTCTTTAAGTAAATCGCAATTAAATCCCTAATTTCTTTTTCATCATCTACAACAAGTATTGTCTCTTGTGCCACAATATCGCCCCCAAAGCTTTTAAAGTCCCTATTTCTTATTATAAGAAAACTTCTGAAGAAAAACGGAACGAAATCCTTAAGATTTTCTGAAGACGCAAAAAAGATCTAGACTCCCATTAAGTCTAGATCTTTCAAAAACCCCTTTTATTTACGAACGTAGATGAAGTATAGTACGAATAAAACTCCCATTACATACATAATTGGATGAATTTCTTTACGGCGGCCACTTACCACCATCGTAATCGGATAGAAGATAAATCCAATTGCAATTCCCGTTGCGATACTGTACGTAAGCGGCATAGAAATAATCGTAAAGAATGCCGGTACTGCAATCTCAAATTTCTTCCAATCAATTTCCCCTAAAGATGAAACCATCAAAATCCCTACAATAATTAAAGCCGGAGCGGTTACAGCTGGTGTTACGACACTTAGTAATGGCGAGAAGAACAGCGCTAACAAGAAAAATCCTGCTGTTACAACCGCTGTAAATCCCGAACGGCCGCCTGCTGCTACACCTGCGGATGATTCAATGTAAGACGTTGTTGTAGATGTACCAAGAATCGCACCAATGACAGTTGCAATCGCATCTGCAAATAATGCTTTTCCTGCACGTGGTAATTTGTTATTCTTCATTAATCCAGCTTGATTCGCAACTGCTACAAGCGTACCTGCTGTATCAAAGAAATCAATGAAGAAGAACGTGATAATAACAATCCCCATTTGAACAGTGAAGATATCTCCGAAGTGACTCAGCGCCACACCGAACGTAGGTTCCAGACTTGGGATTGCACCCACTACAGCTTTGGGTGTATCAATTAATCCTGTTGCTACTCCAAGAACTGCTGTAAGAATCATCCCGTAGAAAACTGCTCCATTTATCTTTTTAATCATTAAAATAATCGTAATAACTACTCCGAAAATCGCAAGCAATGTTGTGCCCTTTGTTAAATCTCCTAATCCAACAAGGACCGCATCATTCTTTACTATAATCCCAGCATTTTGAAAACCAAGGAAGGCGATAAACAAACCAATGCCTGCTGCTACCGCAAATTTTAATTCTGTCGGGATCGCATTAATAATTTTTTCACGAATACCAGAAGCAGTAAGAATAATAAAGATAATACCTGACATCAATGTCCCAGCAATTGCTGTTTGCCATGGAATCCCCATCGTTAACACTGCTGTGTAAGCAAAGAATGCATTGATTCCCATACCTGGCGCTAATGCAATTGGATACTTCGCAAAAATCCCCATAATTAACGATCCAATCGCAGCTGCTAATGCCGTAGCAACGAATACCGCTCCTGGATCCATTCCTGTTCCGGCTGGTAACCCTTTAATGTTTCCTAGCGACAGTGTAGCAGGATTGACAAAGAGCACATAAGCCATAGATAAAAATGTCGTTAACCCTGCGATAAACTCAGTTTTATAATTCGTACCGAGCTCATCAAACTGAAAATAACGTTTCATTCTACGTTTCCCCCGTTATATGATTACTCGTCGTACTCCTCCCTAGCCCTCTTTTATCCATAAAAATAAAAAAGGCTTCCATTACATATACATGGAAGCGTTCTGTAAACAAAGGCAGAGAGTTCCCCTTACCTTTATTAAAACGCCTCGTAGTCAAGCCATTTACGGTAGCTAGGTAGAAACTTTCGGGCCATATCCCCGATATTATACGACGGCTATAATATTCATTTTTCGTATCAATTACATAATCATATTAACTCACATATAAGTATATGTCAATTTAAAAACGAACATTTTTAAGTTTAACCTTACTTTCGTTCGTGTTAAACAAAAAAGATCCATCTATATACGCTATAGATAGACCTTTTTCTAGAAAATTTGATTTTATACTATTCCCACTCGATTGTTGCAGGTGGCTTACTCGTTACATCATACACGATACGGTTAACGTGTTTTACTTCGTTTACGATACGTACAGAGATTTTCTCCAATACGTCCCAAGGGATACGTGCCCAGTCTGCTGTCATACCATCGATTGATGTTACTGCACGGATACCTACTGTGTAATCGTAAGTACGCTCGTCACCCATAACACCTACGCTACGCATACCAGGAAGTGCAGTGAAGTATTGCCAAATTTCACGATCTAAACCTGCTTTTTTGATTTCCTCACGTAAAATCGCATCAGATTCACGAACGATTTCTAATTTTTCTTCTGTAATTTCGCCTAATACACGGATACCAAGACCAGGACCTGGGAATGGTTGACGCCATACGATTTCATCAGGAATTCCTAATTCTGACCCTAATACACGTACTTCATCTTTAAATAATGTGTTTAAAGGCTCAATTAGTTTAAATTGCATATCTTCTGGAAGTCCACCAACATTATGGTGAGATTTAATTGTTTGTGCAGTTGCTGTCCCACTTTCAACAATGTCAGTGTACAACGTACCTTGTGCTAAGAAGTCCATCCCTGCTAATTTAGAAGCTTCATCATCGAATACGTAAATGAATTCATTACCGATGATCTTGCGTTTTTGTTCTGGATCTTCTACACCTTTTAACTTGTTCATGAAGCGTTCTTTCGCATCCACTTTAATAACGTTCATGTGGAAGCCTTCGCTAAATGTTTTCATAACACCTTCCGCTTCACCTTTACGAAGTAAACCGTGGTCAACGAAAATACATGTTAATTGGTCACCGATTGCTTTATGAATTAATACTGCTACAACAGAAGAGTCTACACCGCCACTAAGTGCGCATAGTACTTTTTTATCTCCAACAGTTTCACGGATTTTTTCTAATTCTACTTCGATAAAGTTTTCCATGTTCCAACCTTCAGAACATCCACATACACCGAATACGAAGTTTTTAATTAAATCATTGCCGTGCTCTGAGTGACGTACTTCTGGGTGGAATTGTACACCGTATAAGTTTTGTGCTGCATTGCTCATACCAGCAATTGGACAAGATTCACTTGTTGCATCTACTACGAATCCTTCTGGTAAACCAGTTACTAGATCACCATGGCTCATCCATACAACTTGCTCTTCCGGAAGATTTGCATATAATTTTGATTCGTTCTCTACTTTCAGAACTGCTTTTCCGTACTCACGATGATTTGCGCGTTCTACTTTTCCACCAAAGTGTTTTGTCATAAGCTGCATACCGTAGCAAATACCAAAGATCGGCAAACCTAATTCAAAGATTTTTTCATCACAGTGGAATGCATTTTCACCGTATACACTATTTGGTCCACCAGAGAAGATGATACCTTTTGGATTCATTGCTTTAATTTCTTCTGCAGTAATTGTATGTGGATGAAGTTCACTGTATACACCGAACTCACGAATTCGACGTGCAATTAACTGATTGTATTGACTCCCAAAATCTAAAACGATAATCGTATCGTGCTGTTTCTTCAAAATAATCACCCCAACGTTAGTTCTCGTATATAAATATTTTCACCAATTTGGCAAAAAGCATTACCAATATAATAAAAAAAGCCAGTCCTCCGCCCTCAGTCTCATAACAAAGAAAAGGCAGGGGTCTGACTTTATAAAGATAGTATTCCGCTCTTTATAAATATAAGACACTCTGCCTTCATAGTCAGGTTGTTTACGGTAACCCGGTAGAGACTCTCAAACCATATCATTGAGGATATATGAAGGATTGTTTTATATTATCTTCCTAGATTCTAACAATGAAGTATCAATACGGTCAAGAGAGAAAGCGACAAAATTCTACAGAAATTATTTTCTGATTGCGATGAGACCTTTATTCCTGTAATTTTTCTGCCGTATACGCAAAAAAACATCCACCTCTATATAGAGATGGATGTTAAGCTGACGAATGAAATTACATCATTCCGCCCATACCGCCCATGCCCATGCCGCCCATGTCAGGCATTGCTGGTGCATTTGGTTCTGGCTTGTCAGCAACTACAGCTTCAGTTGTTAAGAACATTGCTGCAACAGATGCTGCGTTTTGAAGTGCAGAACGAGTTACTTTTGCTGGGTCTACGATACCAGACTCAAGCATGTTTACCCATTCGCCTGTTGCTGCGTTGAAACCAACGCCTACTTTTTCGCCTTTTAAGCGCTCTACAACAACAGACCCTTCTAGACCAGCGTTGATTGCGATTTGGCGAACAGGCTCTTCTAATGCACGAAGTACAATGTTGATACCTGTTGCTTCGTCGCCTTCAGCTGCAAGGCCAGCTACTTTCGTGTATACGTTCATAAGTGAAGTACCGCCACCTGCAACAATACCTTCTTCTACTGCTGCACGAGTTGAGTTTAGTGCATCTTCAATGCGAAGTTTACGCTCTTTCAACTCAGTTTCAGTTGCTGCACCTACTTTAATTACTGCTACGCCGCCTGCAAGTTTCGCAAGACGCTCTTGTAATTTTTCACGATCGAATTCAGAAGTTGTGTCTTCTAATTGCGCACGGATTTGCCCAATACGTGCTTCGATTTGTTCTGTGCTTCCTACACCTTCAACTACAGTTGTGTTTTCTTTCGTTACAACAACTTTACCAGCGCGTCCTAAAGATGCAACTGTAGCAGATTTTAAGTCGCGTCCTAATTCTTCAGTGATTACTTCACCGCCAGTTAAAATCGCGATATCTTCTAACATTGCTTTACGACGGTCACCAAATCCAGGAGCTTTAACAGCTACTACATTGAATGTACCACGAAGTTTGTTCACTACTAATGTAGCTAAAGCTTCGCCTTCTACATCTTCTGCAATGATAAGAAGTGGTTTACCTTGTTGTACCACTTGCTCTAACACAGGTAAGATTTCTTGAATGTTAGAAATCTTTTTGTCAGTGATTAAGATATATGGATTATCAAGAACTGCTTCCATTTTGTCAGAATCAGTAATCATGTAAGGAGATGCATATCCACGATCAAACTGCATACCTTCTACTACATCTAATTCTGTTGTGAATCCTTTAGATTCTTCTAATGTAATAACGCCGTCGTTACCAACGCGCTCCATTGCTTCAGCAATTAATTTACCTACTTCTTCGTCAGCAGCAGAAATAGCAGCTACTTGTGCGATAGAAGATTTACCTTCGATTGGTTTAGAAATCGTTTTTAATTCTTCTACTGCTGCAACAACAGCTTTTTCAATACCTTTACGAAGGCCCATTGGGTTTGCACCAGCTGTTACGTTTTTTAAACCTTCACGAATCATAGCTTGTGCTAATACAGTTGCAGTTGTTGTTCCGTCACCAGCTACGTCATTTGTTTTGCTAGCAACTTCTGCTACTAATTTTGCGCCCATGTTTTCGAATGCATCTTCTAATTCAATTTCTTTTGCGATTGTTACACCATCATTTGTAATAAGTGGTGAACCGAATTTTTTCTCAAGTACAACGTTACGACCTTTTGGTCCAAGCGTTACTTTTACTGCGTCTGCAAGAGTGTCGACACCGCGAAGCATCGAACGACGTGCTTCTTCACTAAATTTAATATCTTTTGCCATAATATTTGACCCCCTTGGATTTTTTAAATGTATATAATTAACCGATAACTGCTAAAATGTCACTTTCACGTAAAATCAAGTAGTCTGTACCTTCGTATTTCACTTCAGTACCTGCATATTTTGAGAAGATGATAAGATCGCCTGCTGCTACCTCTAAAGCAACACGCTCACCATTTTCAAGCACTCGACCAGTACCTACTGCAATAACTTTACCCTCTTGTGGTTTTTCTTTTGCAGTGTCTGGTAATACAATACCACTTGCTGTTTTTTCTTCTGCTTGAACAAGCTCAATTACAACGCGATCACCTAATGGCTTTAGCATGAACAATAACCTCCTCATTTTCCTATGTAAGTTTTCCTTATTAGCACTCAATCACCTTGAGTGCTAACACACTTATAATAATAAATAATCTAATTTTCTTTTGCAAGTAAAAAAATCATAATTTTTTCGCAAATTACTCTATAAGCTTTTCTATATAAGCATTCTTGTCTGTATTATTCAATTCTCATTTTTTCTAATTACAGCCTTTGCGATATGAATCTGCGTTTCTACTTATCGTATGTTACAATATGAAAGACACCCTAAGTTGTTTTCTCTATACATACAACTTTTTCCTGTCTGCTATTTCATTTTCAAATAAAAATTTACAAAAAAATCATAATATGCATTCACATGATGTATCTTCGGGTGGGTATTTACATGCTATCCTCCCCTATCCCATACACTAGAGTTAGAAAGGATGGTTAAACCGTTTGAAAAAACAATATTGGTGGATTATAGTTACATACATTCTGATGCAGTTATCAGGCATTGTTGGATTACCACTTCTTCTGAAAACTGGACTATATGATAACAGGGGGTTCACTAGAGAAGAAAAACTACAAATACTAACTGGACACTGGGCAATCATTAGCTTTTTCATCGCATTATGCATTGTACTTTTGCTCCTCAGAACAGACATTCGCGATCGGCACTTAAATACAAAACGTGCTACTATTCCTGCCACAATTGGCTGGATCTTTATTGGTTTCTTTTTAGCTCTCTTTTCTCAAACGATTGCAGGTACAATCGAAATGCACTTACTAGGCATAAAGCCAGGTTCTGAAAATACAGCACAGTTAATGGATATCGCAAGGACGACACCTTGGTTCCTGATTGTTATATCAATAATCGGTCCTATTTTAGAAGAGATTGTCTTTAGAAAAATCTTATTTGGTACACTTTATAAAAAATTCAACTTCTTTATCGCTGCAATTATTAGTTCCCTTGTGTTCGCAGCAATTCACTTTGATTTTACGCATCTACTGGTCTATACTGCCATGGGTCTTGTATTCGCCTTCTTATATGTGAAAACAAAGCGAATTATCGTTCCTATTATGGCTCATGTTGCAATGAATACATTAGTTGCAATCACTCAAGTAATAATAAGTAACGATCAAATACAAGAAATGATTAAAAAAGCAGAGCAAATGCAAGGATTTATCGGAGGATTTTAAAATATGAGGAACTCACCATTGTTCATGTCAGCACTGTATTTTCTTCTTGGATGTGTCTTTACACGTTATGCAATCACGAACGTTACAGATACAATCTGGAACTTTTGGACACTGCTGTTTGCTGTTATGGCGACAATTGACTTTAATTTGGCACTTCGACTTCTCTTAATAAAATTCACAAAGAAAAAGCCACAATAAAACGCAGAGGGATTCCTCTGCGTTTTATTGTGGATAATTTTTCAAAAAATAAACTAATGTTTGTAATTCTACAGCTAAATCAATATGATGAATTCTTATATTTTCCGAAACATTTAATCGTGCTGGTGTAAAATTTAAAATCCCATGTATATTTGTTTCGGCCAATCGATCTGCTACAGTTTGTGCAACAGTAGCAGGTACTGTTAATATTGCCACTTGTATATCATTTGTTAAACGCTCTTCTAATTCGTCTAAATGATATACAGGGATTCCTCCGATTTCTTTTCCAACTTTCTCTTCATTGACATCAAAAGCCATTTCAATCTTTGTATTATTATTTTTCGTGAAATTGTAATGTAAGAAAGCGGTCCCTAAATTACCTACTCCAATAAGCGCTACACGTGTTATATCATCTTGATCGAGCGTTTCCCGGAAAAATGATAGTAAATAATTCACATTATATCCATATCCCTTTTTCCCTAACGCTCCAAAA
Source organism: Bacillus sp. C1 (assembly GCF_054570475.1). Classification (NCBI taxonomy): domain Bacteria; kingdom Bacillati; phylum Bacillota; class Bacilli; order Caryophanales; family Bacillaceae; genus Bacillus; species Bacillus sp. C1. Next base: position 5,473 of record NZ_JBTMZT010000024.1, on the reverse strand, counting down.
TATGAGAAATCTCTTCGAATTGTTGCCGAATCTACTTTTACAGCCTCACTCAATTCTGCTGATGAAACACGTTGCTTACCAGAAAGCGATAAGTTTTGGATAAATCGATAGTATAGAGGCAATCTTTTGGCAGTGGCCTGTGGAATCTTCTGCTGATCCATGTAATCTCTCCTCTCTTCCTATCTTTGTTCATAGACTGAAAACAAATACAGAAGTTTAGCACTTATGACTTTCCTTGTATAATAGAGAAAAGACTTCTCTCTTTATTTTAAACTATACACTATTTTTAGTATGATTGAGAAATATAAACATGGCAAAGTTAAGAAATTAGTTGAGGTGAAAACATTGATTTTATTACAAGTGAACGGGCTTTCAAAATTATACGGTGCTGAAACAATTCTTGCAAACATTAAATTGGAAGTTCAAACAAAAGATCGCATTGCACTCGTTGGTCGAAATGGTGCTGGAAAATCTACATTATTAAAAATAATTGCCGGCGAATTATCCCACGATGGTGGAGAAATTATAAAACCGAAAGATGTTTCGATTGGGTATTTAGCCCAAAATACTGGTTTAGAAACTTCTTTAACAATTTGGGATGAAATGCTTACCGTCTTTACACATCTAGAGCAAATGGAAAAGAAACTTCGAAGGTTAGAACAGGAGATGGGTAAAGAAGAGAACTTTTCAAATGCTACTACATACGAAAGATTACTCGCTGATTATGATCAATTACAGTTAAACTACAAAGATCAGGGGGGGTATCAATATGAAGCTGATATTCGCTCCATTTTAAGTGGGCTTGGTTTTCCTATCGAAACACACCAAACAACAATTTCTACGTTAAGTGGTGGTCAGAAAACGAGACTTGCTCTTGGTAAACTACTATTAACTAAACCAGATTTACTCATTTTGGACGAGCCAACAAACCATTTAGATATCGATACACTAACATGGCTTGAACAATATTTACAAGGCTATCCTGGCGCTATTTTAATCGTCTCCCATGATCGCTACTTTTTAGATAAGCTTGTTACACAAGTATATGAAATTTCTAATAAAGAAAGTAGACGATATGTTGGAAATTATAGCAAATATTTAGATTTAAAAGCTGCATTATATGAACAAGAAATGAAACGTTATGAAAAACAACAAGAGGAAATTGCTAAGCTGGAAGACTTTGTTCAAAAGAACATCGCCCGTGCTTCTACAACAAAACGTGCTCAAAGCCGCCGTAAGCAATTAGACCGAATGGAATTACTAACTAGGCCCTTAGGTGACTCTAAATCTGCATCGTTCCACTTTGACATCGAAAAACAAAGCGGAAATGACGTATTACAGGTAAAGGATGTTTCAATTGGGTATGACAAAGAAGCAGTTATCGAGCATGTAAATATGCGTTTGACCCGAGGAGATAGTGTCGCACTAGTCGGTCCAAATGGTATTGGAAAATCTACATTATTAAAATCGATTGTGAATAAGTTGAAGCCGTTAAGGGGAGAAGTTTCTTTCGGTTCAAATGTATCCATTGGATACTATGATCAAGAACAGGCAAACTTAACATCATCTAAGCGTGTTTTAAACGAGCTATGGGACGATTATCCGTTAGAACCAGAAAAAGAAATTCGCACGATACTCGGTAACTTTTTATTTACAGGGGACGATGTATTAAAACCCGTATCTTCCCTAAGTGGTGGTCAAAAAGCACGATTAGCTCTGGCAAAATTGATGATGCAAAAATCTAATCTACTCATTCTCGATGAGCCAACAAACCATCTTGATTTAAATAGTAAAGAGATTTTAGAAAATGCCCTAATTGATTATCCAGGAACTCTTTTATTCGTTTCTCATGATCGCTACTTTATTAATCGTGTCACTACTACAGTTGTTGAGTTATCAACAGATGGCGCACAAGAATATTTAGGTGACTATGACTACTATATTGAAAAGAAAAATGAAATGATTGAACGTGCGGAATTTGAACAACAAGAAGAGAGTACACCAGCTCAAAAGACAATTGCTCAAGAAAAATTAAACTATCTTGAAGAAAAAGAACGTAAGAAGCTAGAACGCCAACGTGCACGGAAAATTGAAGAAATTGAACAAAATATCGCAAAGTTAGAAGAAGAAATTGCAGAATTAGAAGAAGAACTTTGTCTCCCTGAAGTATATGCTGACTATGAACGAGCTAGTGAAATTACAACAACAAAACAAGAAAAACAAGAACAATTAGAAAAATTCATGGCGGAATGGGAAGAATTACACGTATAACCCCTATATATTTATATAATGAAAAAGGTAGTTGAAAACCATTCAACTACCTTTTTATTTTTCAATACAAAAGATATTGTCGAAGGTCTGACCTCAATAGCATTATCCACAACCTTATACACATATCCACCTTTATTATATAAACATAAAAATAACTTTTCAACATTATCCACAATCACTACAAAAGTTATACACAATTAATATTCACAACAAAACCCATATTATCAACAGATAATACGGGTTTTATCCACAAGTTGTGGTTAAATATGTGCATAACTAAGCTTCAATATCTAAACCTGGGTTTGCATTTAAAGCCAATGTTGCACGTTTTCCTTGTTCGTATGCAATTGTGCCTGCTGCTGCAATCATCGCTGCATTATCTGTGCATAAAGATAGTGGTGGAATAATTAACTCAATATCCTCTTTCTTAACAAACTCTTCCTCGAGCTGAGCACGAAGTCCTTTGTTCGCCGCAACCCCTCCAGCAAGAAGTACTTGTTTTACACCGTACGCTTCTGCTGCACGCACCGCTTTTGTTACCAATACATCTATTACACTTGCTTGGAAGCTAGCCGCTAAATCCTCTGGCGCGATTTCTTCCCCGCGCTGTTTTGCGTTATGCACAGTGTTGATAACTGCTGATTTTAACCCACTAAAGCTAAAATCATACGAATCTGACTCTAGCCATGCGCGTGGTAAATCAATTGTTGGCTTTCCTTCATGAGCAAGACGATCAATATGAGGACCACCTGGATATGGCATAGATAATGTACGTGCAACCTTATCATATGCTTCACCTGCTGCATCATCTCTCGTTTCTCCAATCACTTCAAATGAACCATGTTCTTTCATATAAACAAGCTCTGTATGTCCTCCAGACACAACAAGTGATAACAACGGAAATTGTAGTTCCTTTACTAATCGATTCGCATAAATATGCCCAGCGATATGATGAACACCAACAAGAGGGATATTATGAGCGAAGGCAACGGCTTTTGCTGCATTTACACCAATTAAAAGTGCTCCTACTAGCCCCGGTCCTTCCGTCACAGCAATTGCATCAATATCTTCAAATGTAATATTCGCTTCTTTTAATGCCTCTTCTAATACAACTGTGATTTGTTCTACATGATGACGTGATGCGATTTCCGGCACAACACCGCCAAAACGTTTATGGCTTTCAATTTGTGAAGCGACAACATTCGCCACTATTTCTGTTCCATTTTTCACCACTGCTACAGCTGTTTCATCACAGCTCGTTTCAATACCAAGTATAATCGTGTTTTTTTCCATTATATATTCACCCACATTACAAGACCATCTTCATAATTGTCTGTATAGTATCGTTTACGAATCCCACCATTTTGGAATCCATATTTTCGGTATAACTGTTTCGCTACTTCATTTGACACACGCACTTCAAGCGTCATTGTTTTTGCTCCCATTTCTTTTGCTTGATCCATTACTTCTTTTAGCAAAGCATCTCCAAATTTTTGACCGCGATATTCTGGCAAAATGGCTATATTCGTAATGTGCGATTCATCAATAATAATCCACAATCCACAATATCCAATTACCACATCATCTTTTTCTAGTACGATATAATGTGCATATTCATTCGTTCTCAGTTCGCGATGAAACGCATCGGCAGTCCACGGAATCGCAAATGACGCTTCTTCAATTGCTACAATTCGAGCAATATCATCCGTCGTCATCTGTCTAAATGTAATATCCATTTCGATAACTCCTATTTTTTTTGACTTTCTAGCCATTTTGTTTCTGCCTCTGCTAAACGGAGGTAACTCGGAACAAATGTATGTACACTTTGCTCTTCTTTTTGCAATCCTAAAAATGCTAACTCACTCGGTCTTGGATTATTCTTTGGACAAGAAGCAAACACAGCTTGATCACCTAAATATTCTACAATTGTTTCTTTATGTTGATCTACATCATTACCGATAAACAAAACAGGTTGTCCCTTATCTTTTAACATCTGTAACCAATCTACAATAAGAATAATCCGATCCTCTTCTATACAAGATAATTGCTCTTCGTTATATGTATATAACCCCGTATAAATTTGCCCACGTCGTCCATCAAACAATGGACAAATAACACCTTGGAAATTAGCTCCATTCGCAGCCACTACTTCTAGGCTAGACACACCGACGATCGGTATTTGCAACGACCAAGCTAATGTTTTTGCAATAGTCACACCAATTCGAACTCCTGTATACGATCCAGGACCAGCCGCAACAACAATTTTATTTAACTCTTTCGGCTTTACATTACATTCCTTCAAAAGTTGTTCTACAGCTGGCATAAGACGTACAGAATGATTTTTAGTTAAATTCGTAATGATTTCTCCGATAACTGTATTTCCATCAATCAGAGAAACTCCCATTACATAATTTGAAGTATCAATTGCTAGTACTTTCATCTTGTAATAGCTCCTCACATAATCTAATATAACGTTCACCACTTGGCTCTAATACAATTTTTCTTGTATTGTCACCTGTATGGAACAAGCTTATTTTTAATGTCTCATTTGGCAGAAAAGATTCAATTAAATGAGCCCATTCTACTACTGTTATGCCTTCACCATAAAAATACTCATCAAAACCTAAATCTTCTTCACTTTCCGCTAAACGATAAACGTCCATATGATATAGCGGTAATCTCCCCTTATACTCTTTAATAATGTTGAATGTCGGACTATTTACAACTCGTTTCACGCCAAGACCTTTTGCAAGACCTTTCGTAAATGTCGTCTTTCCAGCACCTAAGTCTCCTTCTAAAATAAGCACATCTTGTTTCTTAACAATGTGTCCCAACCTTTCTGATAAGTTTTGAGTCTCTTCAGAGGAAGTTGTCTTAATTTCATATTTATTCAAAGGATTCACCTACCTTACTCACAATATTCTCTGCTCTTTATTATACAGAGTTTTTCACTTTGTTTCATTTTGAACATATAAAAAAAGACCTTAGGAGTTTTCCTAAGGGTAAGATTGACTGTCTTTATAAGTTTTTTTAAAATAAATAAAAAAATACGAAACAACTTGTTTCGTTCTTTTCTTTGTATAAATGGCGGTCCCGACCGGGGTCGAACCGGCGATCTCCTGCGTGACAGGCAGGCATGTTAACCACTACACCACGGGACCATTGGTTGCGGGGACAGGATTTGAACCTGCGACCTTCGGGT
>NZ_JBTMZT010000023.1:0-22640 GCF_054570475.1 Bacillus sp. C1 | reverse complement strand
AAAAAATAGACACATATTAGGGGTATTTGGTTTGCATTCTAATTGGCCTAAAATCTCTGGCATTTAATCAATTATAGCTCTAAAAAACATTTGACTAATCGTAAGAAAGACACCCAAGAGCTATCAAAGATTCTACTTCGCCTGTTCAACCTCCTACAGCAAAACGGACGAAAATCTCATCGATATGAGAAGAAAACAGTCTTTGATATATTAGGTGTCGTTTACAATTGTACCCTGTCTAATAATCAAGCGGCTTAAATCAAAAAAATGAAACCCATTAGGGTTTATTTCGTATGCAAATCTTTAAATTCCCTATACGTAGCCTTTAGAAAAAAGAAACAACCTCTACTATAATTGACGTTGTATGAGCTTAGCTTGCTAGCGATGGGGTATCGCTAGCATTTTGGAAAAAAACCACGCTAGTCAAAAGTAAATATATTTGGTTTATTTGTGATTCATATAGGAATCTTTCAATATCTCGTAAATATCTATACCCTCATATGTTCCCCATTTTACGGAAGTCTCAAAAAATGCATTTTGAAAAAATATCGATTAAAATAGATTTTACCGTTTTAGATATAGAGGGAATTTTTATAAAAATGTTTGATTATTCTAGGGTGTGTTTTGTTGAACATTAGACACTCCAAAAATGAGAAGGGATATAACTATTATGTTAAACCATACAACAGGAGAAAATGTTGTTATTTTACATGCTGAATTGGATGACCACGAGCATATTATAGCAAAAGTTCAAATCAATAATAAAATAGGCATGGTTAGGCTCGGTTATTGGGAACCAAGAATTATTCCTGAAACATATAGTCCTTACCGATTGGAAATTTTAATTGAACTTAGTAACTACATCGAGATGGAAGAAAAATCATTTCGTAATGAATTTGAATATATGAGGATGAAAATTTTGACATTTGGTTAAGCTGATTATTTGTTCTATTACTGTGGTGGAAGTATTTCTTCAGGTTGTATAGTGACTTTAAGCGTTACTTTGACCAAAATTTTGATAAAAACTCATTTAAAATTTTTTGATTGAAGAAATAAAGCATCGCATCTTTCTTACAAATATCGTAACTGTATTTCAAATCTACAATAGTGTGTATATTCCATACATGTGAAATTAACATAACGCACAATTATCGGTAGCAAGAAAAAGGCGAATCCCTACTCTCACCAGGAATCCTCCTTTTTCTTTTTCTATGACTCTATTCATTTTTTTATACATTCCTATCCTGGCGTGGGTTTCATGGTCCCCGTTTGTTACTGGATTAGCCGAAAAACTGTATAAAATCTTGCATGCTCTTAGGGTGGTTTTTTTAACGAAAATATACGCTAAGAAAAATTTGAATAATAAAAAGCTGATTTCTTGTACGATAAGGAAATTGGCTTTGTATGTAGTGAGGGTGGTTATTTTTACCTGAAAATCTGATACTGGAAATAGCTTATTAAGGAGACTAAATTAGATACATATGTTAATGTGGAGAGGGAATTGTAAAGAAATGTATTTAAGATATCGCATGTAGAAGGATTTATAGTGAGTATTAGTTATGGTCATTAGGAAAGTTCTTTTTAATTAATATAATATATACGGAATAAAGAAACCTAAAAAAATTGGAGGTAATTATGAAAACTTTCATATATATGGTGAGGCACGGAGATTCACCAAAAGCCGGAAAAGAAAGAACAAGAGGATTAACTGAAAAAGGAAAATTAGAAGTTCAACGAATAACAGATGTATTACAAGGAGAGGGAATTGATGTTGTTATCTCAAGCCCATACAATCGTTCAATTCTAACTGTTCAGCAGTTAGCGAAGCAAATAGGACAAGAAGTTTTAGTATTTGAAGACTTAAAAGAGAGGATTTTTATCGCTGAAGAGGAACGAATATCGGATAAAGAATTATTCCCTTTGATAAAAAAGTCATTCTTAGACCCCGACTTTGCTTTAACGGGAGGAGAGTCTAATATCGACTGTCAGAAACGTGCTATAAAAGTCTTAAAAGAATTATTAAACACCTATCGAGGACAGAAAGTAGTATTAGGTACTCATGGAGCTGTTATGACTTTAGTGATGGGATATTATGACAGTAAGTATGATTTGAATTTTTTACTACATACATCAAAACCAGATATATACAGAATGGAATTCAATGGACAGGAATTGGTGGAGGTTAAAAGATTGTGGGAAATTTCATAGATTGACTTTATTCATCCATAGTTTCTCCCAATGACGTGTATTATAAACAATAGGGATACTGGGATAATATGGAACTAACGAGGGATTGAGTTCAACAATCTAAAAAACTCGGTTCCTTAGCGTACAAAATTCACGGCCATCCCGAGAAGAAGAAGAAAATAGTCAAGGAATTAAAAATAACAAACAGGGACGTATAAATGTAATGAACAGTAAGTGAGGTATCGTCGTGTGCCTATCAAGCTAAAAGAACTAGTTACTCTAAAACAATAAAAAGAGAAAAATGCACAAAATTTTCGTTTTTTGGGTATTAAAATCTCTTAAATTGATGGGCATGAGGCTGAACTCCTATTAATATATGTATACTTATTCTATAATTAGAATGTATATTTTTTGATTATTATTAATTTTATATAATCAACTTCTAACATATGTATTAATTATTAAAGGAGCTATCTTATGGAGTATAAAATTGTATTTTTTGATGTTGATGGAACCCTTACCCACCATGAAAGTGGTCATATTTCAGACAATACTAAAGAAGCTATAAAAGCACTGAAAAATAAAGGGTTAAGGGTAGTTGCAGCAACAGGAAGACCGTTATCTATGTGTAATGAAATAAGAAAATTAGGAGTAGATACGTTTATCACAGCGAATGGAGCTTATGTGAAACACAATCGAGAAGTTCTTCATAAAGTACCAATAGATAAAAGCATTATTCGTGAAGTGGTTGAATTTGCTTATGTTGAAAATAACGGACTATCATTCTTTACAGAAGATTTTAGTATGAATGGTATAAGAGATAAAGAAATACTAGCAGCATTGAATGAAACGTTGTCATTAAATGATTATCCAACTATAAATAAACATATTTATAATCAAGAGGTCTACTTAATGTGTTTGTATGCTACTGATGAAATGGTAAAGAAATACATCCACAAGTTCCCACATCTTAAGTTTATTAGATGGCATCCTTTTATTTTAAATGTATTACAAGAAGAAGTATCTAAATCTTTAGCAATAAAAAAAGTCTTACAGTATTTTAACATTGATAAATCAGAAGCAATTGCGTTTGGAGATGGTGGAAATGATATAGACATGTTGGAATTAGTAGGACTTGGGATTGCTATGGGAAATGGAAATGCACAATTAAAAGCAGTTGCAGATTTCGTCACAAAAAAGTCCAGTGAAGACGGAATCGACTATGCACTGAGAAAATGTGGGATTATTTGAGAATCTAGTTCACTTCCTAATTTCTAGGTGATCAGACTAAAAAGGTGCTTTCATGTACAGAAAACAATTTTTTAGTCTACAATTATTTTTTAACAGACTAATACTTTTTTATAGTCTAAAACATTTAGGTGATATTTTTATTGACAAGATCTTTTTTCAACAACATGAAAAAAGAAGCTCATGAATAGAGCTTCTTTTTTGTATTATCTTTCGCAGGCAACACCGTCACCGTCACGATCTAGTTTATGGCTATATCCAGGTTGTCCACTGTATATAGGGGCTTTACCTGCATTTTTTACTTCTGTACAGTTTTTATAGTATACATTACTATTACTTTCTGTAGGTTGTGATTGTTGCATTGTTTGTTGTTCCTGCTGTTTACGAGCTTGTTCTTCAGCTTGACGCTTTTGCTCTTCTTGCTGTTTACGAGCTTGCTCCTCAGCTTGACGCTTTTGTTCTTCTTGTTGCTTTTGAGCTTGCTCCTCAGCTTGACGTTTCTGCTCTTCTTGTTGCTTTTGAGCTTGTTCCTCAGCTTGACGCTTTTGCTCTTCTTGCTGTTTACGAGCTTGTTCCTCAGCTTGACGTTTCTGTTCTTCTTGCTGCATTTGAGCTTGCTCTTCAGCTTGGCGTTTCTGTTCTTCCTGTTGTTTTTGAGTTTGTTCTTCAGTTTGGCGTTTTTGCTCTTCTTGTTGTTGTTGAGTTTGCTCTTCAGTTTGGCGTTTTTGCTCTTCTTGTTGTTGTTGAGTTTGCTCTTCAGCTTGACGTTTTTGCTCTTCTTGTTGCTTTTGAGCCTTTTCATCGACTTCTTTCTTTTCAGTAACTTTTTTATCTTTTGCTGTTACTTTTCCAGTAGAAGGAGCTGCAATACTTGTTAATACCCCAAAAGCTATAAATAAAACAGCAGTAATTAAAAATTGCTTCTTCGCCATACCAGTTTTCTTAATGATAGATAAAATTGCTAAGACAAGGAAGAAAATAAATAGGATTAAACATACATTAGCGAAAAAGTTAATAATAGGGTGATCTGTTTTTTCAGTGCTTGTTGCCATGACTAAAAATGAAAGAATGAAACAAATAACCGCAGGTCTACCATATTTCATTGCTTTTCCATTTTTCTTAAAAAATGAAATGATACATAAGATTAGTAGAATAAGAGCTGCTAAAGATAAAATTGTACTAATATTACTCCAAAACATCATTTTTATTCCTCCATTTGTAAGATTTTCCTTATTCATTATATAGAAATAGATTGGAAAATATATAGTTCTAACGAAAATAAGAAAATTCTATTTCTTATTGATAGGCCTTGCAATTATTTTTCTTTATATTAAGAAAAATAGATTTATTTCCTATTACGTTTCTACGATAAATTCATAGACTACTAATAACTTCTCTGAAAGGAGGGGTATAAATGGAATTACAATTGTTAGTAACTTGTGTGTTACAAGAAGGAGATAATTTCTTTTTAGTAACAAAAGTAGACGATACTATCACATTCAAAGTGCCAATCACAGCAAGTTTAGCAGCTTTATTTTTGGCATTAGGCGTTCCAACATGTTCTTAATGGAATGCAATCCAGTAAATAGACGGGTGTAACCCGTCTATTTACTAATTTCATATAATAATTTCATATAATAATTTTATGTAAACTACATAAATTCGATAATGATATACAACAGTTATATGCTAGAGAAGGGAATGGATGAGTAAAAATAATAGGAAGGAACTTACATTAACGCCCATAGATATACGAATAGTAGAAAAGTTAGGAATTACATATAGAGAAATGAAAAGCGCCATAAATACTTATATAACAGGCAATTATGGCACTTTCCTACTTTTAATGTGTGATAAAATGAACACTTTTAAAATTGCTCATTCTTCTCCCAAGATTCAACAATATAATGAGCGATTGTCGGATCAAATCCACTTCCAACTAAGAACATAATCGCAGCAATTTCGGTCATTGCGTGCTGATGGGATGTGTATTTAGCTTCGTTCATACCGTACTCAACCCACGGATTTACAAAATCTAACACGGGTTTTTTTAATGCTAAATATTTTGTACCAACAGCTTGTTGGATTTGCTGTTGCGATGGTTCAGTTGGAACTGCCTGGGGGCCAGGGCCTGGTTGTGAAACACGAGTTTGGTTTGGTTGATACATTTGTGGCTGCTGATAAGGGAACTGCTGGGATAAGTAAGGAGTTTCTTGAAATTGCTGAGCTACGTATGGGTTATGTTGGTGCTGAGTTTCTTGAGACTGTTGTGTTAAGTATGGGTTATGTTGGTGTTGAGGATCTTGAGACTGTTGTGTTAAGTATGGGTTTGGTTGATATTGAGACTCTTGTTGTGGTTCTATCTCTTGATTTTCAAACTGCTGTTCCAAGTATGATTGCTCTTGATTTTGAGAATTGTATGGTGTCTCTGAATAAGGGACTTGGTTATTATAGAACATTTTATTTCCTCCTTCATGATCATACGTATAAAACAGTCTATGGGCGGACAAGAAAATATGTGATGAAAAAATGTGGGCGTGTTACAATAGGGAATTGGGTGAGGATAAATGAAAAAACGAGAACAAATACAAAAAACAATTGATTTTGTAAAACATATTTTAGAAAAGGATGCCAGTGGACATGATTGGTATCACATTGAACGTGTACATAAATTAGCGATTTCTTTGTCTGACAAAGAAGGGGGGAATCGTTTTGTAATTGAAATGGCAGCTTTGCTTCATGATGTTGCGGATGAAAAGTTAAACGAAAGTGAAGAAGCTGGTATGAAAAAAGTTTCTGAGTGGCTGGAAGGATTAAGTGTTACTGAAGAAGAAAAGGAACATATCCTTCATATTATTGTAAATATGTCATATAAAGGTGGACATGGTGGTCATGTAGAAACATTAGAAGGAAGGATTGTTCAAGATGCGGATAGGTTAGATGCGCTTGGTGCAATTGGTATCGCCCGCACGTTCGCTTATGGTGGTGCAAAAGGACGTTTAATGTATGATCCGAACATTCCGCCACGTGAAGTCATGACAAAAGAAGAGTATCGAAAAAGTAATGATCCATCGTTAAATCATTTCTATGAAAAGCTTTTGAAGTTGAAAGATTTAATGAATACAGATGCTGCAAAACGAGAGGCTGAAGTTCGTCATCGTTATATGGAAGCGTTTATCGAACAATTTATGAAAGAGTGGAATGCACAAATATGAAAATGCTAACAGTAGAAAACGTATCTAAATCATATGGTGATAAACCGTTATTCGATGGATTATCATTTAGTATTGCAGAGGGACAACGTGCAGGAATTATTGGTGTAAACGGTACAGGGAAGTCTACATTATTAAAAATTATTGCAGGAGTAGAAATTCCGGATACAGGCGATATGACGCATACGCGTGGTTATACAATTAGCTATTTATCACAGCAACCGGATTTCAATGAAAATTTAACAGTGCTTGAGCAAGTATTTCATGGTGATACACCGCTCATTCGCCTTCTTCGCGAATATGAACAAGCGTTATTAAACATAGAAAAAGATCCGAGTAATGAAAAAGTGCAAGAACAATTATTTGCGGTACAGCAACGGATGGATGCGATGAATGCATGGGAAGCGAATGCGAATGCAAAGTCACTTTTAACGAAGTTAGGAATTACAGATTTCACAGCGACTGTTGGGAACTTATCTGGTGGACAAAAGAAACGTATTGCGATGGCGCAGTGCTTTATTGAAACACCGGATCTATTAATATTAGATGAGCCAACCAATCATCTTGATCATGAAACGGTAGAATGGCTAGAAGAGTACTTAGCGCGTTATACAGGAGCAGTTTTACTTGTAACACATGATCGTTATTTCTTAGACCGTGTTACCAATCGTATTTTTGAGCTAGATGGTGGTAAACTGTACAGCTATGAAGGAAACTATAGTACATTTTTAGAGGCAAAGGCACTTCGTGAAGAGCAAGAATTAGCACAAGAATCAAAACGTCAAAATCTATATCGCCGTGAACTTGCTTGGATTCGTCGCGGTGCGAAAGCTCGTTCAACAAAACAAAAAGCTCGTATTCAACGTTTTGAAGAGCTAAAGGAGCAAGAGGGTCCAGCGGCGAAGCAATCTGTTGATATTTCACTGAGCGGAAGCCGTTTAGGGAAGAAAGTACTTGAATTAAAAGATGTAACAAAGAAATTCGGTGAAAAGACAGTATTACATAATTTTAGCCATATTGTAAAACCTGGTGATCGCATTGGTATTATTGGTTCCAATGGTAGTGGTAAATCTTCTTTATTGAATATGCTTGCAGGTAAATTTTCACCTGATAGTGGTGAAATTGAAGTCGGACAAACTGTAAAAGTTGCTTATTATACGCAAGAAAATGAAGAGATGAACTTAAATCAACGTATGATTGAATATATTAAAGAAATTGCAGAAGTCATTCATACAACGGATGGTAAAGTCATTGGAGTATCCCAAATGCTTGAGCGTTTCTTGTTCCCACCGCATTCACATGGAACACCGCTCGGTAAACTATCTGGTGGTGAAAGAAGACGTCTATATTTATTACGTCTTTTAATGGGAGAGCCAAATGTACTTCTATTAGATGAGCCGACCAACGATTTAGATACACAAACATTAACAGTACTAGAAGATTATTTAGAAGATTTTCCAGGTGTCGTCCTGACTGTATCGCATGATCGCTATTTCTTAGATAAAGTAGTAGACGAATTATTTATCTTTACTGGTGGCGGAGAAGTTCGTGAATTTCTAGGAAGTTATAGTGATTACTTAGATATACAAAAGGCTCAAGAAATACTAGAAAAAGTGGAAGTACAGAAGGAAAAGAGAGTAGAGGAAGCGCCAAAACAACAACGTAAACGTAAACTTTCCTATCACGAACAACGTGAATGGGAAACGATTGAAGAGACGATTGCGGGGTTAGAGGAAAAACTAGAAACGATCGGAGAAGAACTGGCAAAGGTTGGTTCTGATTTTACGAAAGCACAGGAGCTTTCAGAATCGCAGCAGCAAACAGAAGAAGAGCTAGAAAAAGCGATGGAACGCTGGAGCGAACTATCTGACATCGTTGAAGGTTTAAAATAAAAACAAGCTGCATATATTGAAATGTAAAGAGAAAAACTTTACACTAGTGGTAGAACCTATTTTAGGAGGGAAAAAATGAGAACATCTAATCCAATGTTGAAAAAAGAGGCATTTCGTAAACAAGGAGCGGGTGCATCTGCGATGACAATTGGCGGAGCGGTAGGCAAAACATTCATCATGCTTGGCTTGCTTCTCGCAACGTCTGTCTATTCATACATACAGATGATGCAAGGCACAATGAAAATGCCAGTAGTCATCGGGACGTTAGTGGTTGCTTTGATCGTCGCGTTTGTAGCTATAGTCTTCCCGCGTATGGCACCTATTTTTGCACCTATTTATGCAGCAGTTGAGGGGATTTTGCTAGGAAGTATTTCAGCGGTATATACAATGAAATTTGGAGATTCTATTGTATTAAATGCCGTATTGCTAACAGTTTCCATTTTATTTGCGATGTTAGTGTTATATGCGACTCGCGCTGTAAAAGTAACGGATAAATTCCGCACAGGTATAATGGCTGCAACCTTTGGAATTGCGATCATGTATCTAATTGTTTTCGCATTAAACATGTTTGGTGTTACTGTTCCATATATTCATCAAGGTGGAACAATCGGTATTATTATTAGTGCAGTTGTGATTGTCGTTGCTGCATTAAATTTATTACTAGACTTCGATTTAATCGAAAATGGTGCACGTAGTGGAGCTCCAAAATATATGGAGTGGTACAGTGCAATGGGATTAATGATGACACTAGTATGGCTTTACTTAGAAATCCTTCGTTTCGTTTCTTACTTTACGAAAAATGACTAATTGAAAGAAACCCTGCATATTTGAAATGTGCAGGGTTTCTTTTTCGTTTTTTAGATTTAAAGTTGTTTAGATCAAGAAGACTTTGTTATATGTGGTATAATATGGATGATAGGAGTAGTAAGAATTATTAATCTATAGCAGAGGGGAAGAGGTTATGATGAAAGAAAAGAAAGGTCTATTAAAAAAACTATTAGGAAAGAGCTTTTTCATTGAACTAGATGATGCTTTGACTTATCCATCTGCTGAAACCATTTGCGTGGCTATTGAGACATATGCTGCTGAATCTAAGGAAAAACTTAAATTTGAGAGTAAAGTAAAACCGATTGCTTTTTATTTGGAAAATACACTGTATCAAGTTGACATACGGATGGCTCAAGGAGGATATTACATATCTTGCAGCGAGGTATAAGTGAGATAATGAAGTGTAAAGATTTTAAGAAATTGTGCATGATTGAAACATGCACAATTTCTTTTTTTATTTTAGTAGATGTAAAGTATGTATTTCCTATTAGAAATATATCATTTTGCATTTTTTACCTATCTTCTATTTTTTTCTACAATAAAGAAAAAATGTGAGGTGATATAAATATGATGAACCGAGTTGTATTAATCGGAAGATTGACGAAAGATCCAGAGCTATACTACACAAAGCCAGGAATTGCTTATGCACGTATATGTGTCGCAGTAAATAGAGGGTTTCGAAATAGCTTAGGAGAACAACAAGCTGATTACATTTACTGTGTAGTTTGGAGGAAGTCAGCTGAAAATGTGTCCGAGTATTGTAAAAAGGGTTCACTTGTTGGAATTACAGGTCGTATTCATACGAGTAATTATGATAATGAACAGGGAAAAAGAATATATAAAACAGAAGTTGTAATTGAAAGAATTACGTTTTTGGAGCGGAAGAGAGAGGGGGCGTCACAGTAAAATTAGAAAATATAAGGGAAAAGAACCATGTACTAATAAAATAGATGTTTTAACAGGCTGTTGAGAAAGGGAAATGTTACAAAATTATGAAGTGAACATGGTGAGCTGACGAGGTTAGTTCATATAAAATGGTGAATGAAATTTTATCAGCGATTTTTCAAATATATCAATCGTTTCTCACAATATATCAGCGATTCGACAAGGGATATCGATTCACCAACAAAAAACGACAAAAAACAGAGCCCCCTAGCTTCTGTTTCCAAGCAAACTGAAAAAATGGTTTCGATGTTCTATCGAAATCATTTTTTTAGTTTGTTTTTGGTGCATGCAAGAACAATTATCGAAAATATTTGAATAATAAGTTGATCTAATTTCTTATCTTATAAAAATTAGGTTGACAATACATGCTATATAAAATGAATAGTCTTAATTTCTATTTTGTTTTACATACATCTTAACGGAGGACTAACTTGGAATAGGTCTTAAGTCTGATTTGAAAACGGTTCTTAAGCTCGTTATGGAAAATGAAAAAAACAGTTAAGATAAGAGTATCAAATCGAAGGGAGGCAAGCACAAGATGAAACAATTTCTAATGTTTATCGTAGCCGGTATTTTGGCTTTAATTGCTCTTGGTAGTCTTGGTGGTATTGTAGAATTCGCAATTGGAGCAGGAATTGTGTACTGGAGCTATAAATCATTTGTGCGAGCACAATCATTTTTTGGAAAGTTAGCTTGGGGTATTTTCGGTTTAATCGGCTTGTCAATCGCCCTTTCTCATTCCCCAGCATTGATCGGTATTGTAGCGATAGTAGTACTATACTACGGATACCGTGAGTGGAAAAAAGAAAAAGATGTAGTAGTTGATTCCGCTTCAGAAGGTTCTAAACGATATAGCAACTTTGAAGATGAGTGGAATAAGTTAATGAAAAACTAATATATAAATCCAAATTAAAAAACTAACATCAAACCATTCTTTTCAGATGGATGAGAGCATCCGGCCATGGATAAAAGGGGTCAGTGCCTTTTTTAGCCCCATTCCATGTGAAAACAGAAGGAGAAAATGAGTGAAGGTCTCTGTCTATTCTTCATAACCATAATGTATCTGTTAGAAAATCAAATTGGATTTATATATAAAATAACTGAAATCATAAAGTAGAAGAGAGGAAGATTAGAATGAAACAATCTTTATTCGGACGTGTACGCGATGCAATTTTAGCAGATTTTCATAATGTATTAGATGAGAAGGAAAGAAAAAATCCAATTGCTCTGTTAAACCAATATTTACGCGATAGCGAACGTGAAATAACAAAAATTGAAAAATTAATCGAGCGTCATAAAACGTTAAAATCTAACTTTGCCCGTGAACTTGAGCAGGCTCGTTATTTCGTAAATAAGCGATCAAAGCAGGCGATCATTGCACAAGAAGCAGGCGAAATGCAATTGCATGAACGCGCATTAGAAGAAGTAGCATACTATGAAGGGCAAGTATCACGCTTAGAAGAGATGTATGCAGGTGTAGTGGAGCAAATTGATGAGTTAGAACGTCGTCTTTCTGAAATGAAAAATAAACTAAAAGAAATGAATGCAAAGCGTATGGAATTAATGGCACGCGAAAATATGGCCCATGCGAACCGTCGTATGAATACAGCTCTTCATAAAATGGATGAGAATAATCCGTTCTTACGATTTGAAGAAATTGAAGATCATATTCGTGATTTAGAACTTCGCATGAATGAAGAGCATGAACGTGATACATTTGATATGAAAATTGCCAAACTTGAGCGCGATATGAAAGAAAAGGACGGAGTATCTTTAACAAAATAATTGTAGTACATCATAAAATGAACTTATGGTGGTAGAAAAAAGGTGTTGCAAAGCAATACCTTTTTTTCAGGTCGTGGAGAAAGAGAACTGCTACGAACTTATAAAAAGAAACATGGTAATCTGACGAGATTGGTTCGTATAAAGTGGTGAATGAAATTTTATCGACGATTTTTCAAATATATCGACCGTTTCTCATCATATATCGGCGCAAATTAAAATATATCAGCGATTCGACAAAGGATATCGACTAACCAGCAAAAAACGACAAAAAAACAGGAGCCCCCTGGCTCCTGTTTCCCAACAAGCTGAGAAAAGGTGTTGCAAAGCAATACCTTTTTTTATCTATCCTGTGTTAACGGGAAGTAAGACCCTCATCTTAAAATTCAGTGAAAACGAGGAAGAGGATTAATTAAAACTTTACTTTCTATTAGCAATCTCCCTTTTTTTGAGCGGAAGAGAGAAGGAACATGATACGAAAAAAGAATATATCAATAGGGACAGTTCTAACATGATATTCACCAGTTCTACTAAGACTATAATTGCGATTAGAAAAAACAAGCGTCTCAGTAGGATTATAGTAATAGAACATGTTACAATACAGCTAAGAACAAGCAATAAAGGAGAGTTTATTTACGTGAAGATTAAAGCAATTGAACCGACGCCAAGTCCGAATACAATGAAAGTTATTTTAAATGAAGTGCTACCATCAGGAGCGCGTAATAATTATACAAATGAAAATACAGAACAAGCACCAAAACAAGTGCAACAAATTTTAACAATTGAAGGTATTAAAGGGGTATATCATGTAGCAGACTTTTTAGCAGTGGAGCGAAATGCGAAGTATGACTGGAAAGTACTTTTGCAACAAGTTCGTGCTGTCTTTGGAGAAGAAGTGACAGAAGAAGATGAAAGGGAGCAACTTTCGCATTTTGGTGAAGTGAAAGTATTCGTTCAAATGTTCTTTACGATTCCAATGCAAGTGAAATTAACAGATGGAACAACAGAAGAACGAGTAGGTTTACCAGATTATTTTAAAGAAGCAATTCTGAAAGTACAAATGTCTGCACCTAACGTTGTGAAAGAACGGAAATGGGTGGAACAAAGTACTCGTTATGGCAATTTTGAAGAAATAGGAAAAGAAGTTGTCGAAGAAATTGTAGCTGCTTATCCAGAGGAACGTGTTGAAAACACTGTAAAAGAATTATTAGATCAAGCGGGTGCTAAAGAAGTAACGATTACAAAGCGTGAACCATATAAAGTAACAGAGGAAATGATGGCGGATCCTGATTGGAAAAATCGTTATGCAGCGCTTGAACAAATGGACCCTACAGAAGAAGATATTTCTGTATTGAAGAAAGCGCTAGAAGATGAGAAAGTATCTATTCGCCGCCTGGCAACAGCGTATTTAGGTATGGTAAAAGGTGAGGAAGTATTGCCATTACTGTATAAAGCTTTACTAGATCGATCTGTGAGTGTACGCCGTACTGCGGGCGATTGTTTATCAGATGTAGGCGATCCAGCAGCGATGTTTGTGATGATTAAATCACTTAAAGATCCAAGTAAATTGGTGCGTTGGCGTGCAGCAATGTTTTTATTTGAACTGGGCGATGAGAGTGCAATTCCAGCTCTACGCGTAGCGCAAGATGATCCAGAGTTCGAAGTAGCAATGCAGGCTCGTTTAGCATTAGAACGTATTGAAGGCGGAGAAGAGGCGAAAGGATCAGTTTGGAAACAGATGACGGAGTCTCGAAAAGGGGAATAGTCCTATGATCGTTTTCTATGATAATTGGTGTCCGATGTGCACGGCAGTGGCAAAGCGTACGGAGAAACTTGATAGAAAAAGTGCGATGAAGTTCGTCTCTTTTCGTGATAAAGAAGTTGTGGAAGAATATCAGCTTTCTGAAGCATTACAAAGTAAGATGGAACAAAGACTTTATATTTTCAAAAACGACAAATGGTACGATGGAATTGGTAGTATTTATGTTTTAACAAAGTCTATCCCAGCATATTGGATTGCGGTTCCATTTATTAAGTTATCCATGCTACTTGGATTTGGAAATAAAGTATATGATTATATCGCCAATCATAGAAAACTTGTACCTGTTGGACACTGCCGCGAAGGAATTTGTGAAATTCCTTCAAAAAAATGATGACAACGCTATCTTTCTTTTGCACCTATTATACGAGCGTGATATGATGAATTTGGAATGAAAGTTGAAGGAGAGATTACAAGATGTCAAATGCATACGAAGAATATATGCGTCAAATGGTAATTCCAATGCGCCAAGAGTTAGTGCGTGCTGGATTTGAAGAATTAACTACTGAAGAATCTGTAACAGAATATATGGAAAATGCGACAGGTACAACATTAGTTGTTGTAAATTCTGTTTGCGGATGTGCAGCTGGTTTAGCTCGTCCATCAGCTGGTCAAGCAGTTGTACGTGCTGAAAAACAACCAGATCACCTTGTAACTGTATTTGCAGGACAAGATAAAGATGCAACAGCTACAATGCGTGAGTACTTTGGGGATATTCCACCGTCTTCACCATCTATGGCGTTATTAAAAGGAAAAGAAGTTGTTCACTTCATTCATCGTCATGAAATTGAAGGAGCAACAATGGAAGACATCATTAATAATTTAGAGCAGGCTTTTGAAAAGCATTGCTAAAAAAGGGGGAGTGATTCTCCCTTTTTTCTTTATATTTGAGGTGAAAAGATGATTGTAACAACAGCAGGACGAACAAATGAGGAAATGATAACTTACGCAAAAGAGGTAGCGGAAGAATTACAATCTTCTTTTGTCGTACGTAATGATATATCTATGGTGAAACTACATGAACAATTTGATCAGGATGTACTTGTTGTAGGAAAGAATCGATTAGCGATTTATCCAAAAGGTATAGAAGAATCGTTCTTTTTCCATCCGAATTCTGCGATGTTTCGTGTGAAGAGGTTAATGCGTGGAGAACATGATCCATTTGTACAAGCTGCAAAGTTAGAACGAGGAATGACGGTGTTAGATTGTACGCTTGGTATGGCATCAGATAGCATTGTAGCAAGCTACGTTGTAGGAGAAGAAGGAGTTATAACAGGGCTAGAAGGAAATCGTTACATGGCTTATATCATGAATAAAGGGTTAAAGCAGTGGTGTGCGGGTATTTCAGAAATCGATGAAGCGATGCGTAGAATTAGAGTGAAGAAAACCGAGCATTTTGATTTTTTAAAGCGCTGTGAAGACAACAGTTATGATGTTGTTTATCTCGATCCAATGTTTGAAGAAACAGTAATTGAATCAGATGGGATTCGTGGTTTAAAATACTTTGCTTTGTATAACGATGTTACAGATGAAACGATTGCAGAAGCAAAGCGTGTAGCTAGAAAACGAGTTGTTTTAAAAGATCATTTCCGTAGTACACGATTTGAAAGGCATAACTTCTTCGTATATAAGCGAAAAAGTGCGAAATTTCATTTTGGTGTAATTGAACCTTGTTAATTATTTGAAAAGATGTATAATAAGCAATAATCAATTATATATTATGTCGCAGATGAAGAGAGTAGTCTGGTTCAGAAGTAAAGCGAGCTAGGGATGGTGAGAGCCTAGTACGGAGAAACGGATGAAGCGCACTTCAGAGACGCTGCTTGAAATGAATAGTAGAGTAAGCCGGGGCCCCCTGTCCTCGTTATAAACGGGAAAGTGGTTCTTCGGAACAACAAGGGTGGTACCACGGGTGATAACTCGTCTCTTTTTTAGAGACGAGTTTTTTGTTTTAAAAAAATAAGGAGGGAGCAATATGGAATATAAAATTAATTTCGCAGAAAGTTTATTTAAAGTAATTGACTCAGAATTATCGTTGGAACAGATTACAGATCTAATTGAAACTCCGAAGCAAGATGAATTCGGAGACGCAGCATTCCCTTGTTTCATGCTCGCCAAGCAATATAAAAAAGCACCAGCAATTATCGCGAAAGAAATCGCTGGAAATTTAAATGATTCATTTTTTACAAAAGTGGAGACAGTTGGACCGTATGTGAATGTGTTTTTCAATCGTCATACAGTAAGCGATAACGTATTAAAAGCGATTTTAGCTGAAAAAGAAGAATATGGGCAGGGGTATTTCGGAAGAGAAAAAACAGTAGTAATCGATTACTCTTCACCAAATATCGCAAAACCGTTCTCCATGGGACATTTACGTTCAACGATGATTGGGAACTCTTTAAAACATATCGCTGAAAAGTGTGGATATGAGGTTGTAGGGATCAATTATATTGGTGATTGGGGAACACAGTTTGGGAAATTAATTACTGCATATAAAAAATGGGGAAGTGAAGAGCTTGTAAAAGAAGATCCGATTCGTGAATTGTTTAAGTTATATGTTCAATTCCATGAAGAAGTAAAAGAAAATCCAGGGCTAGAAGAAGAAGGCCGTGCATGGTTTAAGAAATTAGAAGACGGTGATGAAGAAGCAGTCTTTTTATGGAATTGGTTCCGTCATGAGTCTTTAAAAGAATTCTCTCGTATTTATGAACTGCTTGGTGTTGAATTTACCAACTTCCAAGGAGAGGCATTCTATAATGATAAAATGGATGATTTTGTTGAAATCCTAGTGAAACAAGGTTTGTTAGAAGAATCGGACGGAGCACAAGTTGTTAATTTAGAAAAAGAAGATATGCCGCCATGTTTAATAAAGAAATCAGATGGAGCTACGTTATATGCAACGCGCGATTTAACAGCGGCACTCTATCGTCAAAACACATATGAGTTTGATAAAGCGTTGTATGTAGTAGGAGCAGAACAAAGTTTACATTTTACTCAATTTTTTACGGTATTGAAAAAACTTGGTTATAACTGGGTAGAAGGTATGGCACATGTACCATTTGGACTTATTTTAAAAGGTGGTAAAAAGATGTCGACACGTAAGGGGAAAGTCGTATTACTTGAGGAAGTATTAGAAGAAGCGATTACACTTGCAAAGAACAATATTGAAGAGAAGAATCCAGACTTAAAACAAAAAGAGGAGGTTGCAAAACAAGTTGGTGTTGGGGCAGTCATTTTCCACGATTTAAAAAATGAACGTATGCACAATATTGAGTTCTCTTTAGAAAAAATGTTGAAATTTGAAGGGGAAACAGGACCATATGTTCAATATACACAAGCGCGTGCTTGTTCCATTTTAAGAAAAGAACAGGCTGAATTTGAAACTGAAACATTTGAATTAAGTGATGATTATAGTTGGAGTACAGTAAAATTATTGAATAAATTCCCACAAGTGATTGAAACAGCCTTTTCTAAAAATGAACCCTCTCATATTGCGAAATATTTGTTAGATGTAGCACAAGCATTTAATAAATATTATGGGAATGTTCGTATTTTAGAAGATAATGAAGAGAAGGAAAGCAGACTTGCACTTGTTTATGCAGTAACGATTGTGTTAAAAGAAGGATTGCGCTTGCTTGGAATGGGTGCTCCGGAAGAAATGTAAGAAATACAATTATTAATGTTACTGTAGTAGTTAATTACAAATAAGATAAAGACAAAATAAAGCGTCCTATATTGAAGTTCCCGGACGAAAAGGTGTAACTATTGCAGATTATTTACCTCAGTTTTGTTATCATAAATTGTTATTGAACTCTAAAATGAAAGGCTCGTCACATTGTGGCGGGCCTTTCATTTTTTTGTATCTCCATAATTTCTTGATAATCGTTTTATATAATCATTGTGAACAAACGGAAGGGGGGAAGTTATTATGAAGAGGTTTGTATTAACAGCAGTTACAATCTCCGTAATATCTGTAATTGCTGCATGTTCTGCGTCCACAAATACAACAAGTGATCATAAAAATATGAACGATAAAAAGGTAACACAGACTGAAACTGCAACAAAACCATTACAAGTTGTAAAAGGACCAGAAGTTACTTTAGTAGCGAAAGAAGAGAAGCAAAAACTAAGTAACGGTGTTGTTGTCCCAGTATGGACATTTAATGGCTCATCTCCTGGTCCAGAAATTCGTGTGAAAAAAGGAGAAAAAGTGAAAGTTACATTAAAAAATGAATTATCTGCACCTGTATCGATTCACTGGCATGGGTATCCCGTTCCAAATAATATGGATGGAATTCCAGGAGTTACACAAGATGCGGTGGAGCCTGGAAAGAGTTTTACCTATGAATTTGAAGCTAACGTACCAGGAACTTATTGGTATCATTCACATCAAGACTCCGTTAATCAATTAGATAGAGGATTGTATGGTGCTCTTGTTGTAGAAGATACAAATGAAAAATATGATAAAGATTACACCTTAATGTTAGATGAATGGGTAACAGATAAAAAAGAAATCGATAAACAAATAAAAGAGATGACAAAAGGTAAAGCAGAAAAAGAAGACAGTGATACGAAAAAGAATAACGATATGAAAGGCATGGATCATTCAGGTATGGACATGGGAAGTGATAAAAAAGACTCCGGTAATATGGAAGGCATGGATCATGGAAATATGAAAATGGATAAAGAGTCAAATGGTATGCAAATGGAAGGCCATGATA
This sequence comes from Bacillus sp. C1, assembly GCF_054570475.1. NCBI lineage: Bacteria > Bacillati > Bacillota > Bacilli > Caryophanales > Bacillaceae > Bacillus > Bacillus sp. C1. Next base: position 4,006 of record NZ_JBTMZT010000023.1, on the reverse strand, counting down.
TGAGTATGTATGATTTATTCACAATCAATGGTAAAAGTGGAGATTTAGTAGAGCCGCTGAAAGTGAAAAAAGGAGATAAAGTTCGACTTCGATTGGTCAATGCTGGTTACTTATCACATAATATTCATGTTCACGGACACGATATCAAAGTAATCGCAACAGATGGTCAGCCAATAAATGATCCAAAAGTTATTAAAGATCAAGTTATTTCAATTGCACCGGGTGAACGTTATGATATTGAATTTACGGCGAATAATCCTGGCAAATGGTATGTTGAAGATCATGGTGAAGGAAAAGGTGTAAAAGGAATGAAAGCTGTTATTGAGTATGAAGGTAGCAAAGAGATGAAAGATAAAGCAAATGAAAAAGAAAAACTTCCAAAATTAGATATGCCGAAATACGGTGTCCAGAAATTAGGAGGATTCACATTAGACCAACAGTATACTGCCGCATATACAATGGATTTGAATACTCAAATGAACGGCAACGAAATGGTGTATACAATTAATGGAAAGACATTCCCTGATATTGATCCAATCAAAGTGAAAAAGGGGGATTTAGTGAAAGTCAAATTAGTAAATCGTTCTAAAATGGATGATCATCCAATGCATTTACACGGTCACTTTTTCCAAGTATTAAGTAAAAACGGTAAACCAATAGAAGGTTCCCCAATTGTGAAAGATACTCTGAATTTAAAACCAGGAGAAGAATATGAAGTAGCCTTTATAGCAGATAATCCAGGGGAATGGATGTTCCACTGTCATGATTTACATCATGCTTCAGCAGGGATGGTAACAGAGGTAAAATATAAAGATTATAAATCAGATTATGTTCCCAATCCTAATATCCCTAATATGCCGGAGTAATGTTACGTTATAGAACTTACTCTAAAATGTTTAAATATAAAGTGAGAAAATTAGTGAGGATTGTAGCAAGCCTTTGAAGAGCGATCGTGGAGACGATTGCTCTTTTTAGCATTTTAACCGAGAAGCCCTTCTCCTCTAAACGAAGTGAAGGTGGTTCAATTTGAACAAAATGGAGAGTTGCTTAATGCGTCCTTAAAGTATTCTTAAATGTATGTAGGTTTATAGATATCAAAATTAGGAATGGTATAATTTTCTAATCAGATTAAATTAAGGGGATTTTAGAAAAGGGGTAAACGTATCATGTTTGAGAAATTTAAATTTTATTTGATCGTTTTTGCAACAAGTACAATATTAGGGGCTATTATCATAGGGGTTAATATTTTGTTCCATAATATGTATCGATTATTTGTTGGTAAAGAATTTCATTTTAATATGTGGCCTACTATTATTATATTTTGTGTAGTGTTTATTACGAGTTTTGCATACATGTTAAAGGGAGGACCGGAGAAAGTTATTAATGATTAAATTTATATAAATACAAATGGAAAAAATGACAGAAAACCATTCTTTTTAGGTGGGAGAGAGCATCTGGCCATGCATAGAAGCGGTCAACCCCTCTTCCTGCCCCATGCAAAGTGAAAACAAAGAGAGAAAATGAGTGTAGTTCACTTTTTGTTCTTCCTAGCAGCGGGCTATATGCCCTAAAATCAAAATGGATTTATATATGATCTATATATAGGCTAAACTGAACTAGATAAAAAAACTACAATGACAAATAAAGCAATGAGATAAGACTTTTAACTTTGTATACGTGTTAGAAGTCTTATTTTTTAGTTTGATAGTAGTTACTAAAATTAAATATGTCGAAATCGTGTCCAAATGCAGGTAGATTCGATATGAAATTTGAAAACTTTCCGTAAATGATCCAACTTCTGTAGAAAAAGAGAAGTAGTCTTGTTATGATAACAAGCATAGTCCTTTTTATAATTCACATAGATAGAATTGTGAGAAAAGTTCAAAAAGGATGCGCACAAGGGAGGAACAACATGAAGCGTGTTGCTTGGTTTACTGATAGTACAACTGCAAGTTTTACAACAAATGAAGATAATTTTGTGATACCGATTGAAATTGTTATTAATGGAACAGCCTATAAAGATTGTGAAGAAGGTGTCCGTGAACGTGTCTATGCTGCGTTACAAGAAGGTGTAACTGTAACGACGTCACAACCTAATTTAGGAGAGATGGTTGCTCTTTTTTCGAAATGTAAAGAAGAATATGAAGCGGGATTTGCTATCACAATTAGCGGAAAAGTAAGTGGTACCTATCAAAATATGCAACTTGCCGCAGAAATGGCAGGGTTTCCTTTAATCGTAATAGATAGTGAAACAACAAGTTATCCAATGGATGAACTTTTAATAAAAGCACAAACGTTATACCGTGATGGTATGACTTTGCAAGATATACAAAAAACACTCCAACATGTGGAACGTAGTCCTTACTATGTATTTCCAAAAGATTTGAAAGGCCTATATGCAAGCGGACGTGTGAAAGGTGTACAATTTATACTAGGCAGTCTACTAAGTGTAAACTTAATTCTAGAAGTAAAACATGGCGAACTTGTATTAGAGAAGAAAGTTCGTAAAATACAAAAATGCAAAGAATATATGCGAAGTGAACTTGAAAAAGAAATTCCGAAAGTAGTACACGTTTTCCACGCTAATGATGAAGCAGGGGCAGAAGAATGGGTTGCTAGTTTTAGAGAAGTATTTCCTGGAATGAAGTTTCTACTTTACCCGCTTCCTATATCTTTTGCTGTTCATGCAGGTGCTGGAACAATTGCCATTAGCTTTTCGAAAGGGGAAACCTGTGAATAATTCACGGGTTTTTTTGATATTTTCGTTCTTATGTAAATGGAAATAATTCAGAGAATAAGAGATGCAATGTTTAGTAATAAGTATAGGATAAATTGGTATTCGTATAACGAAAAACACGCTATTATTTCTGTGGGAGTATACAGAAAAGGTGGTATTTTTTATGAGGATGTCAAATTTTGATAAGCTACAATTATTTTCTAAAGAATGAGGGCAACATATGTCACCATGTAAAGGAGCATAGGAACTTGCAAAAAATAGAAAGAATATCAAATCGAATTGTATACTTACCGCCGTATCAAGAAACGGATCGACCAATTTTAGCAGCGGTTACAGGAACAAAAAAGACATTATTAATTGATGCTGGAAACTCACCTAAGCATGCTAATTTATTTCTTAAACAATTAGAAGAAGTACATATTAAAGGCGACCTTCTTGTTCTTACTCACTCAGATTGGGATCATGTATTCGGGATGAGTGCAATAGATGTACCAATGATTGCTCATTATAAAACCCACCAAAAAATTAAAAGACTTAAAAATTTATCATGGGAGGATGAATTCTTAGATCAGCGCGTTAAAGAAGGAATAGAAATTCCGTTTTGCGCGGAAGCAATAAAGAAAGAATTAGGTCATCAGAGAGAGGTGTTTCTTCCAATACCTGATATTACATTTGATAAGCAAATATCTATTCATTTAGGGGAAGTAACTGCTGTAATTGAACATGTGGGTGGCGATCACGCTGATGATTGTACTGTTATTTATATTCCTGAAGAAAAAGTTCTGTTTCTAGGGGATTGCATGTACGCAAATCTCTACTCAAAAAAATGGAGTTATACCATTAAAAATACTTTGCAGCTAGTTAAGCAGCTTGAAAAATATGACGCAGACATTTTTTTCTTATCTCATCACGATAAGCCCGTTTATAAAGAGGAATTCCAATTGAAAATTAATTTTTTAAAAGATACAGCATTTCTGACGGGAAAATATAAGAGGAATGAAAAAGCCATTATGAAAGAACTTACTAAGGGGCTGCAAAGAAAATTAAATGCTGAAGAGATAGAAACAATCAAATTTTTTGTAAATGGATACCAGATTGAAAGCTTTGAATAATGCACTCAGAAAAAAGTGTGTTAAAAGGCCCAAGAATGTTTAAAATGTACCCTATAGAGTAGACACTAAAAAAGTCTCCCTATAGGTTTTTTTGTATATAATTAAGAAAAACATAAAGACTGGAGAAAATTATGAGTAAAAGGGTTTTTACAGAGAA
>NZ_JBTMZT010000021.1:0-26506 GCF_054570475.1 Bacillus sp. C1 | reverse complement strand
TACAATTACTACAGATACCAATGGAATTTAAAAAAGATGACCCCTGTGCAATACAGAGATCATCTTCTTCAAGCTGCCTAGGCTTTTTTTAATGTCCTTTACAAAGGGTACATTTTATTATGAGAGGGGCCTTTCCATTATTCTAGTATGTTTTTCATTGTATCGATATGTTCTTTTGAACCAGTGACAAGTAGTATATCACCGTGCTGTAATTTCGTATCACCATGGGGGACTAACGCTTTATTTCCACGATAAATTTGAATAATAAGTACGTCACCTAAAAAAGGTAGGCGACGAAGCGGTAAACCGCTGTACTTATTACTACGTAATTCAACTTCGCGTACTGTTTCGTTTGCAGTTGTGATTAAACGAATGAGACTTGGTTTGTCAATCAAGGCACGTAATAAAATTCGTGTCGAGTTGGTGGTGGAGAATACGGCAATATGTTCTTGCGTCGCTTTTTCTTGTAGAAGTGGATCTTCTACACTTGCAATGACATGTTCAACGCCTAATTCCTTCGCATGTTCTGCTAATAATAAGTTTTGGTTGTCATCGCTTGTTGCGACGACAACTCGATCGGCATCGAATGCTTTTTGTTCTTCTAATTGTTCTATCGTAATTGTATCTAGTTTGACGATTGGGAAGTCATGAGATTTTGCTTCCTCGGTAGTTACTTTATTTTGACGCATCATGTATAGTGTTACATCATAATCTTCGCGTTTTAAATCAAGTGATAATGGAAGCGTGATTCGACTTGCACCGATAATAGAAACTCTTGGCTTTGGTGTTTCCATTTTTGGAAACATCTTTTTAAATAATATAGGTGCAAAAATACATGTAATAACTGCACTCAATATAAGTGAAGCAGATAGACTTGGGGTAATAATATTTAACTTTTCACCAATTTGTGCTGCTGCAATAACTAAGGAAAGTGTAGAAGTTAATAAAACAGCACTTCCTAATACGATATTACGTGGGTACCATTTCCTTAGGATGAGTGATGGTAATAATTTTGAAATAAAGAGTCCAACAATTAAGATTGGAATCATTAACATACTAGAAGGCTCCTTAAAAATAGACCATACTTCTAAATTTACACCAACCATTACAAAGAAAATTGGGATGAAGAAACCGTAGCCAATGGAATCGAGTTTTTCGACCATATCTTCATTTGGTGAAAGTAAGGATACAAGTACTCCAGCTAAAAAGGCCCCTAAAATATTTTCTGCACCAACAGATTCGGATAATCCGACTAGTATTAAGATGAGTGCAAAAACAGCACGAGTATCGATTTGTACACTACCAGCTTTTAGGTTTTCTAAGTATGGAATATTTTTAAAGCGTCTTGCCAAAAAGTAAATTACAATACCTGCGCCAAATAGAATGAGAAGAAGCCACATGCTTTGGCCACTTTCAGAGTTTAATCCGACAAATACAGCAAGTAGGATCATCGTAACGAGGTCGGCAATAACAGCAACTAACAAAATAATTTGACCGATTGCTGTTTTTCCTAAGTTATTTTCTTTTAATGTCGGTACAACAACACCTAAAGAAATAGTTGAGATAATTAATGTCATAAACATTGCGTTATCTACAAATCCAAGCCATACAAATATAAGTGATAGGGCATAGGATAAGATGAAAATAAATAAGAAGATAATGCTTGCTACTTGGAACGTATTCGGTTCATTCGTTTTATTCTTTTTCCCTTTTTGTTTAAACATAGAAAAATCGATTTCTAGACCACTTAAGAACATTAAGAAGATAAATCCTAGTGTTGATAAGACTTGAAGCCACATATCTGGCTCAATAACGTTAAATCCACTTTTTCCTACAAAAATTCCTGCAATAATTTCTGCAACAACGACAGGAAGTGCTTTTAGTTTAAAGCGTTGTAACAAAAGGGGAATGAAAAACGCGATTGCGACAACAATCATAAGTGATAGGACGGAGGAATTGTGCTCCACTGCGTTCTCTCCCTTCAAATAATATAGTACTTATTTTAGCCATATCATAAGAGGAAAAGCAATGCATGTGAATTCGATTCCATAAAGAAAGAGTTTTCTTAACATTTTTCATAATAAGTATGGTTTACATGATAATGTTATAAAATTCGTAACGTGGATGAAAGAGGGGGGAATGTGAAATTTTAATCAGTGGGGGTCTACTGTTCGCAAATAGCGAGATAAATAAAAAGACTGCTGAGATAAATCTCAGCAGTCTTTTTCATACATATTACATAGAGAAGAAAATCCATACAGTAAGACCAACTGTTGCGATTGCAACGAAGAAACTGTATATCATTGTAAGAATTTGAATTGTACCTTCGCCTTCTCGTAAGTGCATGAACATAATTAATTGTAATAAACCTTGCGCAAGTGCCATGATGATAATAGTTGTTAATATCGTTGAAAGTGGCAAGTTTGTGTAAAGCGCAACGTATAAAGCAAGAAACGTTAGTGCAAGCGATAAAATGAACCCGAAAACGTGTGACCATGGAAATCCGCTATGTGCGTGTCCATTTGCTTGAGTGTTGTTTTGTCCCATTATTACGCCACCATCCCGTTCAAGTAAACTAGTGTGTAAATGAAGATCCAAACAAGGTCAAGGAAATGCCAGTATAAGCTGATAATGAATACTTTACGAGCTGTAACTGGTGTTAAACCTCTTTTTAAAATTTGGATGATTACACAAGTTGCCCAGATGATACCACCTGTTACGTGGGCACCATGCGTTCCAAGAAGAACAAAGAATCCAGATAAGAATGCGCTTGTTTGAATCGTCGCGCCTTCCCCAACATACATGATGAACTCTTCAATTTCAAAGAATAGGAAGCCTGCACCTAAAAGCAATGTGAAAAGGAACCATCCTAACATAGCTTTTTGGTTATGCTTACGCATTTCATGAATTACGATACCGCATGTAAAACTACTTGTTAAAAGTAGGAGTGTTTGAATTAAAAGTGTTTTAACTTCAAACAATTGTGCTGGCGTTGGACCATCTGCCGTACGACCAGCAAGTACTAGATAAGAGGCGAAAAGTGTTGCGAACAGCATAATTTCAGCCCCTAGGAAAATCCAGAACCCTAGAATGTTCAATCTGCTTTGTTCAGACTGATATTCTAAAGGTAAGCTTTTATCTAAAGCAGCCATTTCGTTTCACCTCTCATGCTACATGTTCTGTTTTTTTAATTTCATCAACGCTTACGTAGTAACCATCGTCATAATCAAATGAACGATAGATCATACAAGCTAACATACCGATACCGCCAACAATTGCTAACCAGAACCAGCTAAATACTAACGCAAAACCAGCAAGACCGATAAAGCTAGACATAATAATTGGCACACCAGAATTACTTGGCATGTGAATTGGTTTTAATTCATCTGCTTTTGGTGTAACTGTTTCTCCGCGTTTCTTCATGAACCAGAAAGCATCAGCTTCTTTAATTTCAGGAAGTTTAGCGAAGTTGTAATGTTGTACAGGAGATTGAGTTGCCCATTCAAGCGTACGGCCATCCCATGGGTCTCCAGTTACATCGCGCTCGCCATGACGTGCGCTCCAAATTACATTGTAGCAAAGGATTAGGAAGCCAATACCCATCATTACCGCACCGACAGATGCGATTTGGTTTAGCCAGCCCCATCCAAGGCTTTCAGAATAAGTGTACATACGACGAGTCATACCATCTAAACCTAAGAAGTACATTGGGAAGAAACAGATATTAAATCCACTCATAAAGATCCAGAATGTCCATTTACCTAGGCGTTCGTTTAACATATGACCAGTCATTTTTGGATACCAGAACGTAAATCCAGCAAGCATTGCGAATACTGTACCTGCGATTAATACGTAGTGGAAGTGGGCGATTAGGAAGTAGCTGTTATGGTATTGATAGTCAGCTGCTGCCATTCCAAGCATAACCCCTGTAACCCCACCGATTACGAAGTTTGGAATAAATGCCAATGACCAAAGCATTGGAACTGTAAAACGAATACGTCCTTTATACAGTGTAAACAACCAGTTAAAGATCTTAACACCGGTTGGAATCGAAATCGCCATTGTCGAAATCGAGAAGAATGAGTTAACCGCTGGCCCAGATCCCATTGTAAAGAAGTGATGCAGCCATACGACGAAACTTAGTAAAGAAATTGCAACCATTGAGTACACCATTGCGCTGTAACCGAATAGACGTTTACGTGAGAATGTACTAATGATTTCAGAGAAAATACCGAATGCCGGTAAGATAACAATATATACTTCAGGGTGACCCCATACCCAGAACAGGTTGGCCCAGAGCATTGGCATACCGCCGCTCGCCATCGTAAAGAAGTGAGCATCAAATAGACGGTCAAATGTCATTAATGCAAGAGCAACTGTTAATACTGGGAAAGCGAAAATAATGATGATTGTTGTAATTAAAATTGACCAAGTAAACATTGGCATTTTCATTAATGTCATACCAGGTGTACGCATTTTTAAAATCGTAACCAGGAAGTTAATACCGGTCATTAATGTACCAAGACCGGAAATCTGCAGTGCAATCGCGTAGAAGTTATTTCCTACGCCAGGAGTGAATTCTGTACCAGCCATTGGGAAGTAAGATGTCCACCCAGCGTCTGGAGAACCTCCGATAACGAAAGCGATGTTGAATAACATTGCTCCGATAAAGAATAACCAAAAACTTAATGCGTTTAAGAATGGATATGCAACGTCACGAGCACCAATTTGTAATGGTACAACGACGTTCATTAATCCCATAACGAATGGCATCGCCATGAAAAGAATCATAACTGTACCATGCGTTGTGAAAATTCCGTTATAGTGTTCAGCGTTTAAATATGTTGTATCCGGGAATGTTAATTGTGCACGGATCATTAAACCATCCATACCACCACGGAATAACATTAAAACTGCCGATATAATATACATTATACCGATTTTTTTGTGGTCAACAGTTGTTAACCATTCATCCCAAAGCCATTTCCATTTTTTATACTTTGTCAGTACGAAAAGGATTGCTAATGTCACAAGAACGATAGAGGCGTCAGCTCCGTAAATAATCGGATCACCTGTGACAAAAAATTCATCAAGCTTCACTGTGTTCACTCCAATCTGTTGGAATATTATCTGTTACTTTTTGTTTTTGTAGTAGTTGTAATCACAGTATTCAAGTGATTTTGGATCTACATACTTTAAGTGGTGACTAGAGAATGTCATACGCCCTACTACACCAGGTTTAATGATTTCGTTATATTTTTCTTCTGTCAGTGGTTTAGCAGTTTCTTTAACTTCTTTTACCCACTTGTCATAATCCTCTTTTTTCTTTGCCTCAAGCTCAAATTCCATGTGAGTGAATCCTTCACCAGAGAAGTTCGAGCTACGACCAAGGTAAGAACCTGGCTTATCAGCTTGTAGGAATAAATCCATGATCATGCCGTCCATTGTGTATTTCATACCACCAAGTTCTGGAACCCAGAAGGCGTTCATTGGACCGACAGATGTTAATTTAAATTGAATTGGTGTACCAGCTGGTACGTTTAAATAGTTAACGGTTTCAATATTCTCCTCTGGATAACTGAATAACCATTTCCAGTTTGCAGATGTAACATAAATCTCAACTGGTTTAATATCTTTAGATTGTTCTGGCACTTCTTCAGATGCATAAGTAGCTTTTACCGTTGGAATTGATAATGCAATAACGATAATAACTGGGAAAAGTGTCCAAATAATTTCTAATAATGTGTTACCATGTTGATCAGGTGGCTCATAGCCCATGTTTTCTGGTTTTTCACGATAACGAATTAAGATGACTGTAAACAAGATGAATACAATTGCAATAATTAACATCATAAGTACGAATGACCAAACGATCAAATCATACTGTGCTTTTGCAACAGGTCCCTGTGGATTTAATACTGCAAGTTTTTTCTCACAGCCACCGAGGAACAAGAGTAGTGATAACGGAAGAAGTGAAGCTAACTTCCAAAACGATTTCTTTAGTTGCACGATTGAAAATCTCCTTTCTCCTTGGATTGAAACTATGCCAATAAAACAATATAAACCTATTAATTTATAGAAGGCAATAGTTTTTGTCATATTGTTAAAAAATAGACACAAATGCACACTTTTTACGGTGATTAACATTTGTAACTTGATAACATTGTAAACTATTTTTTGGGTGAAAACATGATTGTAAAAATTTTAAGATAAATAAAGTTATACCAACATACCCAAGAAATAGAAAAAAACTATCTTATCATAAGATAAAATAGTTGAATATTTCATATATTTAGTTTACTCCTTTTGCCATACTCCGTTGCTGTTCAAATGTGACAATTTTTTTATATTTAATTTGATACAAAATATAACAAACAATCATAAATGGAATCCCGCAGTAAAGAGCGATTCGTTGATCTGGAATGAAAGCTAAGCTAACGAATGTAATAAAGTTTAAAGAGAAAGCTAAGATTGGCACAATTGGATAAAGCGGTGTGCGGTATTTTAAATCGTTTATATTTCCGCCATTTTTTATAAATTCTCTTCGAAAGAAAAATTGTGAAGCTGCAATTGACATCCAGACAACAACAGCTGCCATTGCGGCAATAGATGTTAGAACTAAAAAGACTGTATCTGCTGCAAATATACTTGTTAAAAGAGAAAGACTGGCAAAAATAAGACTGAAAGTTAAGGCGTTTAGTGGTACACCTTTTTTCGTTAGTTTTGAAAACATAGGACTAGCCATACCTTGCTTTGACATGGCCCAAAGCATACGCGAATTTGCATATAGTCCTGAATTTGCTACTGATAGTACAGCGGTGATGATAACAAAGTTCATAATATCAGCAGCGTACGGAATTCCAACAGTATCAAAGACAAGTACGAATGGACTTTCTACAAGGTTGGCTTCTTGCCATGGAAGTAAGCCAACGACCACTGCAATTGCTAGTACGAAAAAGAATAAAGTACGCCAAATTGTATTTTTAATTGCTTTTGGAATTGTTTTTTCTGGATTCTCACTTTCCCCGGAAGCAATCCCAATCAGTTCTGTTCCTTGGAAAGAGAAATTTACTGTAATCATTGTAAAAAGAACAGCTAGGACGCCATTTGGAAATAATCCACCATTCCCTGTGAAGTTATGAAGCATAGGTGCTGGCTTTCCGCTGAAATCTAAAAATCCAAACATAACGGCGCCACCAAGTATAATGAAAACAACAATTGTTGAGACTTTAACGCTGGCGAACCAAAACTCTGCTTCTGCATAGGCTTTCGCAGATAAAGCGTTTACAATAAAGAGTATCGCTGCAAATGTAACACACCAAATCCATGAAGAAACATCTGGAAACCAGCGTTTCATTAAAATGCTAACGGTTGTTAACTCGACTCCAACTGTAACAGCCCAGTTTAGCCAATACATCCAGCCAACGACAAATCCAAAACCAGGTGAAATAAACCGGCTTGCATAACTTTGAAATGAGCCTGCTTCTGGCATGGCAACGGATAACTCGCCAAGACACATCATCGTTAAATACATGACGAAACCGCCGACTAAAAACGCAAGAATAGCGCCACCAGGACCGGCGTTATGGACGATTTGTCCTGATCCCATGAATAATCCGGTACCAATGACACCACCAAGTGCAATCATAAAAAGGTGTCTGCTTTTCATAGTACGTTTTAATCCTGTTTGTTCTGTAGTTGTTTGATTCATATTCCCTTCACCCCCATATTTTCCTTGTTTAATATGTTGCTATAAATAGAATGTGTTCAGGTTCATTAATCGTCAGTGGGGGATAAAAAATATACTGAGTGTAGTTTTTGTAGACAAAACCGAGTTATGTGCAGTGGTGTAATAAAAAACAACAGCTATGATTAAATTCCCTTGAATTGTTTTCATGTAAGTGAGAGATACTTTTTCTTTCACCACATTAACATTTTTAATTCTAACAAAATATTCTGAAAATGTATATTTGTTTTTCTTTTTATTACAAAAAATCAAAATTTTCATTTAGTATATCTTTCTAGAAAATTGAGCGGAAGAACGGTACAATAAAAAGAGGTGTATTTCATAAAGATAAGAAAATAATGATGTAATGGAGTTTTGAATATGTTAAAAAAATTCAAGTATATATGTATTTTCTCACTTATACTACTTGTTATATTGTTTGTAGGGAAAAATAAAATTTTTCAAAAGATGCAAGAATTACGTGTTGATTTCTTTTTTGATCAAAAGGAAACCGCAATGGTTGAAGGTGTTCCGCTTATTAGACAACTTCCTGAGTTGCAAAGAGGTTGTGAGGTTACTAGTTTGGCAATGTTATTGCAATATAAAGGTGTGCAAGTAGATAAAATGAAGCTTGCAAGTGAAATAAATCAGGTCCCGTTTAAAGAGAGTAATCTTCGTGGTAATCCGCATGAAGGATTTGTAGGGAATATTTATACAAAGGCTGAGCCAGGATATGGTGTATATCATGAGCCGATTTTTAAACTAGCAGAAAAATATGTCCCTGAAAAAGTAATTGATTTAACAGGTAAAGAGATAGAAGATATATACAAAATCATTAGTTCAGGTTCACCAGTATGGGTAATTGCGAATACGACATTTCAACCATTAAATGAAGATAGTTTTGAGACATGGAATACGAGTGATGGGGATGTAAATATTACATATTATGAGCATAGTGCAGTTGTTGTTGGCTATGATCAAAATTTTGTATATATTAATGACCCGCTGGCAAGTACTCCAAATAAAAAGGTTTCACGTACACAATTTGAAAAAGCATGGGAACAAATGGGGAAACAAGCAATTGCTATTCTATAAAAATAAAGATATCTGAATTGAACTGCCCTTTCCTTTGTTAGATACATTCTAACAAGGGAAGGGCAGTTTTTTATGGCTAAATGTTCTTCAAAAGAAAAATACAAGTGGTGAGCAGATAGGAATATTTAGGGAGTGATGCGAGACATCCTACTTTACGCAGCAATTAAATAGCATATTTTATTAAGAAGTTTTTGTTTTTATAAGTTAAATATTCTGAAAATTGTTTATTTTATAGTTCGTTCGAGCTATACTAATATTTAACTTGGTGAAGAAAGGAAGAGGATAAATGGACGAGATAAAAGAGCTTGTTCTTTCAAAAAAGCAATTAATAGAATGGAGAAGGCATTTCCACAAGTACCCCGAACTGTCATTTCAAGAAGAAAAAACATCACAATTTGTATTTGACACACTTCAAAAAATACCTCATCTAGAAATTTCAAGACCAACTAAATATAGTGTTATGGCTAAGTTAAGAGGTGAAAAGCCTGGTAAAACAGTTGCAATTCGAGCGGATATGGATGCTCTCCCCATTCAAGAAGAGAATCAATTTGAATTTATCTCTACTCATCCAGGTGTGATGCATGCTTGTGGACATGATGGTCACATTGCGATGTTGCTTGGCGCGGTGCAGGCACTTGTAGAGCAAAGAGAAAACATGAAGGGGGAAGTTCGTTTTTTATTTCAACATGCTGAAGAAAATTTTCCTGGTGGTGCACAGGAAATGGTTGCGGCCGGGGTAATGAAAAATGTTGATTGTATCATCGGGGCGCATTTATGGGCATCGTTAGAAGTTGGAAAGATCGGTGTGATTTATGGAGCTGCTATGGCTGCACCTGATGTGTTTAAAATCTCAATAAAAGGGAAAGGGGGACATGCAGGTATTCCGCATGAAACGGTTGATAGTATTGCAATTGGTACGCAAGTCGTTACGCAACTTCAACAAATCGTGTCGCGCCTTACAAATCCGTTAGATGCTCTCGTTTTATCTGTGACACAATTTCATGCAGGTACAACCCACAATGTCATTCCAGAAGAAGCGCGAATTGAAGGGACTGTTAGAAGTTTAAAACATGATTTGCGTGAAAGAGTAGCACAAAAGATTGAGAAGATTGTTAAGCATACGACAGAAGCTTATGATGCCAATTATACGTTTTCATATGAGTATGGATATCGACCGGTTATCAATGATAAGGATGTTACAAAGGTTGTTGAAAATGCAGCATTACAACTTTATGGAAGAGATCAAGTAGTTCATTTACCACCAACGATGGCAGGGGAAGATTTTTCAGCCTTTTTACAAGAAGTACCAGGAACTTTTTTCTTTATTGGGGCTGGGAATCGTGAAAAGGGGATTATATATCCGCATCATCACCCGCGTTTTACAATTGATGAAGATGCCTTGCCGATAGGGGTTGAAGTGTTTGTTACATCTGTTTTGAAATTTATGAATGAAGGAGAATGAGATGAAGAAAATACATATGCTAGCGCTTATTCCAATTCTTTGTTTAGTTGTTGGACCAGTATTTACAAATTCAGTTACTCCTTATGTATTAGGTATGCCGTTTTTATTATTTTGGATTTTATTATCTGTGTTTATCGCTTCTTTTTGTATGGGACTTGTGTATTGGTTAGACCCTGCCAATAAGGAGGAGATATAATGACAGCGCTTATTATTATTGTTGGATTTTTATGTTTTGCACTATTTTTAGGGATTCGCGCACAGCGTGGAAAAGATATGAATTTAGAACAATGGTCGGTGGGCGGGAGGGGGTTTGGAACGATTTTTGTATTCCTCCTTATGGCGGGAGAAATTTATACAACTTTCACATTTTTAGGAGGAAGCGGTTGGGCATATAGCAAAGGTGCTCCGACTTTTTATATTTTAGGATATGGGGCATTAGCTTATATTTTGTCTTATTTTTTATTACCACCAATTTGGAAATATGCGAAAGAGCATGGATTAGTATCACAATCGGACTTTTTTACTAAGAAATATAATAGTAAGACGCTGGGGATTCTTGTCTCCGTTATTGGCGTTGTTTCCATTATTCCATATTTAGTATTACAGCTAAAGGGGTTAGGGATTATTGTTTCTGAGGCTTCTTATGGAAAAGTATCACCTGTTTTGGCAGTATGGATTGGTGCAATTACGATTACGATCTACGTAATGATTTCTGGTATCCATGGATCGGCTTGGACGGCGGCGTTAAAGGATATTATGATTTTATTTATTGTAATGTTCCTCGGGATATATTTACCTTATCACTATTATGGAGGATTCCAGCCGATGTTTGAAGCGGTGGAAGCGGCAAAGCCAGGTTTTTTAGCCTTACCTGAGCAAGGAATGAGTATTTCTTGGTTTGTTTCTACTATTATATTAACAGCACTCGGGTTTTATATGTGGCCGCATACGTTTGCATCTGCTTTTTCTGCTAAAAGTGAAAAAGTTTTTCGGAAAAACGCAGCGATTATGCCGTTATATTCTTTAGTGTTACTGTTTGTGTTTTTTGCGGGATTTGCTGCTATTTTACAAGTGCCGGGATTGAAAGGTGCGGATGCAGATCTTTCTTTATTCCGCCTTGCAATTCAAACTTTTGATCCATGGTTTATTGGGATTATTGGTAGCGCAGGGCTATTAACTGCATTAGTACCAGGATCTATGCTTGTAATGGCTGCGTCTACATTACTTGCAAAAAATGTTTATCAAGTACTTGCACCATCTACGTCAAATCAACAAGTGACAAGAGCGGCAAAATTATTTGTTCCAATCGTAACACTTGTAGCTGTGTTTTTTACATTTAAAGGTGGGGAGACAATTGGTGCACTTCTTTTAATGGGATACAGTATTGTAACACAGCTTTTTCCGGCACTTGTATGCAGTTTATTTCATCGTCAAATTGTAACAAAGCAGGGAGCAATTGCTGGAATGGGGATTGGACTTTTCATTGTTGCGTATATTACTTTATCTGGTTCTACTATAGCAAGTATGTTTCCGTCTTTTCCGCAATATCTGAAAGATTTAAATGTAGGTGTTGTTGCATTGTTGGTAAACAGTATTGTAATGCTAGTAGTCAGTAGTTTGACGAAAGATAGGTTTGTAAAATCAGGTCATGTAATAGTGAATAAGTAAATTCATATGTAAGAGTTATCTGAAAGGATAGCTCTTCAGTTTGTTTGGAAACAGAAGCTAGGGGGCTCCTGTTTTTTGTCGTTTCTTGGTTAGTCGATATCTCTTGTCGAATCGCTGATATATTGTGAGAAACGGTTGATATATTTGAAAAATCGCTGATAAAATTTCATTCATCATTTTATATGAACAAACCTCGTCAGTTCACCATGTCTCACTTTATAATTTTGTAGCATTTCCGTTTCTCAACAGCCTGAAGCAGCTATCTGAAAGGATAGCTTTTTTGCATATATTTGTTTTTATTGGTGAAATCTAACTATAACTTGTTAAACAGAAGGTTAGGTGGGGAGTTTGTTACAGTTAGAAGGTAACATATCTAAAGTTACAAAGGAGATTCGAGAAAGATTAGATTCACCTAATGATTTAACGGTTAGAGAATTTCCGCTTGCTGGTGGTTCTACTCGTTGTGCAGTTATTTTCTTATGTGGGCTGACAGATAAAGATACGATTTATAAGTTTATTATTCGGCCGCTTCAATATGACGAACTACCAAAACAATCTGGAGTGATTCAAACTTTACTCGATCGATTTTTGTCTATTGCAGAAGTGAATATAGCAAAGGAATTTCCAAATGTTGTTAACTCTATTTTAGCAGGTGACACGGTTGTATTAATTGACGAGATTCCTTCGGCGATAGTGCTTAATAGTCGCACCTGGGAAAAAAGAAGTTTGGAATCACCAATTACAGAGGCTGTAATTCGTGGACCAAGACTTGGTTTTAATGAAGATATTAATATGAATAAAATGTTAATTCGTCGTAATTTACGTGATCCAAATCTTAGATTTAAATCTTATATTATGGGGAAGCGCTCACAAAAAGAAGTAACGTTAGTATATATAGAAGACGTTATTAATCCTTTTATCGTTGAGGAATTAAATGAAAGATTAGAGGCGATTGAAACCGATATTATTTTGGAGACTGGGACAATTGAACAGTTGGTTCAAGATAATAATTTATCACCTTTCCCCCAATTATTGAACACGGAAAGGCCAGATAATGCAGTAGCTTCACTTGCGAAAGGAAAAGCTGTCATTTTAGTAGATGGATCTCCATTTGCACTCATTGCTCCGATGGTTTTTTATGACATATTCCAATCAGTAGAAGACCATTATGAGCGATGGGGGATTGGAACGTTATTAAGAATTTTACGTATGATTGCAGGTATTATTGCAATTTTGTTACCAGCAATGTATGTGGCTCTAGTTTCTTTTCATCAAGGGTTAATTCCTTCTAAATTAGCATACTCTATTGCAGGAGCTCGAGAAGGTGTACCTTTTCCGGCTTATATTGAGACGCTTATGATGGCGCTGACAATGGAATTGATAAGAGAAGCTGGCATTCGGCTTCCAAAACCGATGGGACAAACAATCGGGATTGTCGGTGGTTTAGTAATTGGTGAGGCTGCGGTAAGTGCTGGGATTGTGAATCCTTTTCTCGTTATTATTATTGCGGTAACAGCTATTGCGACCTTTTCGCTTCCGGTATATAGCATTACAATTACGTTTCGGATGCTACTGTTTGCGTTTATATTAGCGGCAACGGCCTTTGGTTTATATGGTATTATTTTAGGCTTAATTGCATTGGCAATCCATATTACCAATTTAACAAGTATTGGGGTGCCGTATATGGCTCCTATCGCACCAGCTTTTTATAAAGATTGGAAAGAAGAAGTTATTCGTTTGCCAAAAGCAATGCTCAAGGAAAGACCAGATTATTTACAAACAAAGGATGATACATTGCGTCAAAAGGAGTGAAAGTAACTTGAAACCTTTTGAATATGGAGATGAAGAAATAGGGTCACGTGAACTGGCATTTGCAGTATGTTCAACCATTATTGGGACAGGAGCACTTTCTATGCCGAGGGTTATCGCTACGAAAACATTGTTTTCAGATGGATGGATTGTTTTGTTAATGGGTGGACTTATATGTGCATTCTTTGCGTGGTTTGTGACAAAGGTGGCCATTTTGTTTCCAAAACAAAATTTTGTTCAATATACAAGTGCTCATTTGACGAAACCAATCGCCTATGTATTTAGTGTAGTGTTAATTGTAACATTTAGTGCACTTACAGCATATGAAGTGAGAACGATTTCAACTATTTCTCAAACGTATTTATTTAGTGATACACCTATACAATTTCTTTCGTTTTTTTATTTGTTAGTAGTAGTGTATGGTGTGTGTGGGTCAAGAGCGGCATTGTTACGGCTGAATGTATTGTTTTTCCCGATTGTTCTTATTGCCATTTTGTTATTATCTTTATTAAACATAAATTTAATGGAGTGGAATAGTTTATTTCCTGTATTCCAAACGAAAGTAAGTCAATATACAGAAGGGATCAAAGATTCTGTTTTTACATTTATTGGATTTGAAGTGGCGCTTTTTTATGCGGTGATGTTGAACGGAAATATAAAAAAAGCTCCTTTTGCAGTTGCGAAAGGAGTCATGGTAATTGTTATGTCCTATATTTTGATTTATGTGACGTGTATTAGTGTGTTTACATATATGACTACGAGAAGTTTAACATATCCGGCTATTGAATTAGGAAAAGAGATTGAAGTTGGAGGAGGTTTTTTAGAAAGGTTTGACGCGATTTTCTTTACGATTTGGATTATTACCGTTTTCAATACGACAGCTATGTATTATGATATTGCGAGTTTATTGTTTTGTGCGATGTTTCCGAAGGTTAAGAAACAGATTTTTATTTTTATAAGCGCTCCTATTATTTTCATGGTTAACCTCATTCCAGGCGATGTAAGTAAGTTAGCGGATTATGGTACATATTTAGCCTGGATAGATATGGGATGTATCGTCTTAGTTCCATTACTCGTTTTGATTGTGTATAAAATAAAAAGAAGGAATGGTAGAAATGAGGCACCTTCTTAAATGGCTGTTGCTTATGAGCCTGTTATGTTACCTGAGTGCTTGTTCAGAGCAAGAAGAAATTGAAGAAAGAGGATTTGTAGTAGGTGTCGCCTACGATCTTGTTAAGGAAAAACGATCTAATCCTATTATGCAAGGAACGTATCAAATCGTATTACCTAGTAAATTAACGCCGCAAAATGGACAACAAGGTGGAAGCGATAAGAGTTATATTAATGTAAGTGCAAAATCAGATAGCGCTTTTGAACAATTTCGCATTATTGCTAAAAAAATTAGTCGTACAATGTTTTTTCCTCATATACAAGTGTTAGTTTTGTCGGAAGATTTATTAAAAAAACCTAATGTTTTACAAAATATATTAGACGTCTATTTTCGAGATCATGAAATGAGAAGAAACATTCGGCTTTTTATTTCGAAGGATAAAGCGGGAGATATATTAAATCAAAGTGCAAAACCGGAAAACTTACCAGCAAAATATATCGATATGTTAACTGAGCATACCGGTAAAAATGCACAGATGGTTGAAGCGACTAGAATTGGGGAAGTTCAAGAGAAAATGATCGCAAAGAGAAGCTTTGTGTTACCTGTTTTAACATTGACGAAACAAGGGGTACAAATGAGTGGCGCTGCTTTATTTCGCGGTAAAGATAATCAGTTTGTTGGTC
Organism: Bacillus sp. C1; assembly: GCF_054570475.1. NCBI lineage: Bacteria > Bacillati > Bacillota > Bacilli > Caryophanales > Bacillaceae > Bacillus > Bacillus sp. C1. The sequence goes on along the minus strand of NZ_JBTMZT010000021.1, from coordinate 10,952 downwards.
GTTTAAGTGGAGAGAATACATTAGGTTTAAATTATATAATAGGAAAAAAAGTCGCAGGATTATTCACGGTTCGAAAAGAGAATCAGCTTGTAACATATGAAATTCATAAGGTGAACCGAAAAGTGAAGATGTCTGCCGGAGATGCGAAAGCTCCGAAGTTTAGGATTGATCTATTTATAGAAGGAACATTAGCTGAGTTACATTTCAGTGAAAAAAATCAAGTTATGGGAGAGAAAAAGTTAAAGCAGTTCATTGCGAAAGAGATGGAAAAACATATTCAAAAAACGGTAAAAATGATTCAAAAAGAGTATAAGGTAGATGTTTTAGAATTAGGAGAAATATATAAGAGGCGCGATTATAAAGCGTGGAGTAAAGTAAACAAAAACTGGGATCAAGGTGAAAATTACTTTAGTAAGTGTGAAGTTGTTGTACACGTTCATCCGGCGATTGACCATTCAGGTTCATCATTGCCTAAAAAAGTTCAGTAGAGGTGTTGGGTGTGTTTACTACATTAGGAATTGGCTGCACGTTATTAATGGCAATCGTTCCATATGCAATATACTTTATCCATAAGAAGTTTATGGAGTACGGGGCGCAACCTTGGCAAAAGAATAAACCCAAAAGGAAACCTGAATAAAGTTCAGATTTCCTTTTGGGATCAACAAAGCATGAATGAAGGGGGATCCTTCATTCATGCTTTGTTTCACTTTATACAAGCCCTAACCAATGTACCAATTGCGTAGTGAGGAATGTAACAACAATGGCGATAACGGTAGGAATTGCAAACGATAGGAATGTCCATTTCGTACTTTTTGTTTCTTTATATATGTTAACCAGTGTTGTTCCGCATGGGAAATGAAGCAGAGAGAACAACATTGTGTTTAACGCGGTTAACCAAGTCCAGCCGTGCTCTAAGAATAAGTTTTTGATCTGGTTTAAATCATCTAGTTCTGTTAAGGCACCAGTTGATAAATAAGACATTAATAAAATCGGAATGACAATTTCATTTGCTGGTAAACCAAGGATGAATGCAGCTAGAATAAATCCGTCAAGACCGAGTAATTTAGCGAATGGATCTAAGAAATTCACAAAATACATAAGTAAGCTTGTGTCACCAATATAAATGTTTGCTAATACCCAAGTTAGTATAGCGGCAGGTGCTGCTACGATAACTGCACGTTTTAAAACATATAATGATTTATCAAGTGTGGAACGTACAATTGTGTTCCAAATTTTTGGCTTACGGTACGGTGGTAACTCTAACGTATAGTGAGTTGGGACGCCTTTTAAAGCGGTTTTTGATAATACCCAAGATACGGTTAATGTTACAATAACTCCAATTACAACCATGCCGACTACAACACCCGCTGTAACAAGTGTCTGCATGCTGCCCGTATATCCAGCCGCCATAAATAATGATGCCATTAATATGAGTGTAGGCCAACGTCCATTACATGGAACAAAATTGTTTGTTAAAATCGCTAACATACGCTCGCGTGGTGATTCGATAATACGTGTTGACATAATGGCTGCAGCGTTACAACCAAATCCCATTGCCATTGTTAATGATTGTTTTCCGTGAGCGCCAGAACGTTTAAATAAACGATCCATATTAAAAGCGACACGTGGTAAGTATCCATAGTTCTCTAATAAAGCAAACATAGGGAAGAAAATAGCCATAGGTGGTAACATAACACTAATTACTGCTCCAGTACCACGGAATAATCCGAGGATTAAAATGCCGTGCAACCATTCTGGTGCGTTCATTGCTTGAAACCAAGCGGTTAAATAACCTTCTGCCCATCCGAAAAACTCAGCAATCATATCAGACGGCACATTCGCTCCAGCAATTGTAAGGTAGAAAATAATAGATAAAATTCCGAGCATAATTGGAAAGCCGAATATAGGAGAAGTGAAAATCTTATCTAGCTTCTCTGAACGGTACAACTTATCTGTATTCGTGTACTGGACAGCTTCTTTACATATACTTGCGGACGTTCGATAAATATCACCTACAATATCATCTCGTATATCATCTTTCGTAAGTGATTGTGCATGTTGAACAATATAGTCTAATGGAAGCGATTTATTGGCTGAATGAGATTCCATTTATTATGACCTCCCTTACAAGCGGCTCCTTATGATGTTTTTGGAGTGCTGATAGAAAATTTTTATCTCCATCTAATATACGGAGTGCTACCCAACGTGCGGGATAGGTATCTCCGAACACTTTATAGATTTCTGGTTCTAATTCCTGAATCATACTTTCGATTTGTTTATTATACGTAATTTGAATTGGGGTAGGGATTAATTTTTTATTTGCTACTTTCGCTATTACATTTAGTAAATGACCGATTCCAATTTTATTCCGAGCTGAAATTTTAACTACAGGAACTCCGAGTGATTTTGTTAATGTTTTCTCGTCGATAATAATTCCTTTTTTTTCAGCCTCATCTATTAAGTTAATGCAAACTACAACGTCTTTTGTCATTTCCATAACTTGCAATGCTAAGTTTAAATTTCTTTCCATTGCAGTTGCATCTATAACAACGACAGTCACGTCGGGCTTTTCAAAAATAATATAATCGCGTGCCACTTCTTCATCTGCTGAATTGGAATAAAGGGAGTATGTTCCTGGTAAATCAATTAGGGTATATATTCCGCCGTTATGTTCATATTCGCCTTCTGCTTTTAATACAGTTTTCCCAGTCCAGTTTCCAGTATGTTGCTTTAGCCCTGTTAATGTATTAAATAACGTACTCTTTCCAGTATTTGGGTTTCCTGCTAGCGCAATGCGATGGTTTTTCATATTAAATCATCTCCTATTAATCTCCCGAAAATAAGGGAACTTTCTTCACTACGCAGTGCAATGGTTGTATTGCTTACTTGATATGCAATTGGATCCCCAAGGGGGCTTTTTTGTAATACTTTAATAGTAGCTCCGGGAATGAAGCCTAAATCCAATAACCGACGTTTCATAGTTCCTTCTAATTGTATCTTCTCGATTTGTACAAACTGCCCTGTTTGGAAAAGTGAAAGGGGTTTGATATTAGCCGCCACCATAAAAGTTACCTCTTCTCTATACTTTTAGTATTGGTTTAAAAAGTTTGCCGAGGGAAACTTTTTGTTACTAATATACTAGACTACATGAAATGTTGTTGTCAATTAGTACTTTAAAAATATTCAATTATTTTTAGAATTGTTCCAATTTATTTTGTTGTACAGAAAAATATTACTGAAATGTTATGGAGGAATTAAAAAATGAAATGATTTGTAAATATATTTTCAATATTAGTAGTGAAAAACAGAATTTTATTTACGGTAAATTTACATTGTTTAAAGTAAATTTACAATACGGGTTAATTTGAGTGAATTCTTTTCATTTTTTTATAAAAAGAGGTGATATATATAGGTTTTATGGCATGTTACCTCTCTTTACTTAAAATTAAAAAATGCTTAACACTAACATAATATTATTGTCCTACAATGAATTTATGTTCGAAAGAAGTAGAGGAATGTGAAAAAGCGATAATCCAAATGGGGGTACAAGACATGGTTATGAAAAAAGGTATTACATTTTCTTTGGCGGCATTAGTAGTTGCTGGTGCTTTAGTTGGGTGCGGAAAATCAGAAAGCACAAGTGGTAAAGACACTGCTAAAGGTGGTAATGATGCAAAACAAGAATTGTCAGGTACAATTGCAGCGGCTGGTTCTACAGCTCTTCAGCCTCTTGCTGAAGAAGCTGGTAAGAAATTCATGGAAAAAAATGCGAACGTTTCTATCCAAGTTCAAGGTGGCGGTAGTGGAACGGGGATTAACCAAGTAGCTTCTGGTGCGGTTCAAATTGGTAATTCAGATGTTCCAGCTGCAGATAAAATTAAAGATGCAGCAAAAGCGAAAGAATTAGTAGATAACAAAGTGGCAGGTATTGCATTTGCACTTGTTGTAAATAAAGATGTGAAGGTTGATAACTTAACGGTAAAGCAAGTACAAGATATCTTCTCTGGAAAAGTTACAAACTGGAAAGAATTAGGTGGGAAAGATGAGAAAATTAACGTAGTAAACCGTCCGGCATCTTCTGGTACACGTGCTACGTTTGAAAAGACGATCATGAAAGACATAAAGATTAATGATGGAACAGGTACAACGCAAGATTCTAACGGCGCAGTAGAACAGGCGATTAACTCTACTCCAGGTTCAATTAGTTATTTAGCAATGTCTTATATGGTTGGAGATAAAAAAGGCGCTTTACAAACTGTAAAAATTGATGGTGCAGAACCAAAAGTTGAAAATATTTCTTCTGGAAAATATCCATTCTGGTCTTATGAGTACATGGTTACTAAAGGAGAAGCGAAAGAGGCTACAAAAGCTTACATTGATTATGTAAAAGGTAAAGACTTTGAAAAACAAGTAGAGGATATGGGGTATATCCCAATGTCTAAACTAAATAAATAAAAGATTCAACGGGCTGGCTGCGAGGTCAGTCTTGTTCATTTCAATCTATGAAGTGGGGTTATGACCTGTGATGAAGGGGAAAAAACAAATTAACTATGTAAAAAGTGAATATATCGGGAGAACGCTTGTTACATTTTGCGGTATATTTATTGTTCTTGTTACATTAGCAATTATTGCATTTATTTGCGGGAAAGGAATTCAATCTTTTACGCAAAGTGGTATTTCATTTTCTGAGGTGTTGACATCAACAAAGTGGAATCCGAATGCTGATAAGGGATCGTTTGGTGCTGTTATCTTTATTGTAGGTTCAACGCTTGTTTCGTTAGGAGCAGTCGTTATTAGTGCGCCAATCGCGCTTGCCCTTGCAATATTTATGAATTTAATTTCACCAAAGTTTGGGAATAAAGTATTAAAGCCTGTTTTAGAATTATTAGTTGGAATTCCTTCAGTGGTATATGGTTTATTAGGGGTTACGATTTTAGTTCCGTTACTACGCGATTCATTTGGTGGTGTTGGCTTTAGTTTAATTGCAGGTGTTATTGTGCTTAGTATTATGATTTTACCTACTATTGCTAGTATTGCCTCTGATGCAATACGTTCAGTTCCGTTTGATTATTTGGAAGCCTCTTATGGTTTAGGTTCGACGAAATGGCAAGCGATTAGCCGTGTTATTGTTCCGGCGGCAAAAAAAGGTATTTTAACAGGGATCGTATTAGGATTAGCGCGTGCTTTCGGCGAAGCGTTAGCGGTTCAGATGGTAATTGGGAATACTATTAAATTACCTGAAGGGATATATAGCCCAACAGCAACATTGACGGGTATTTTAACAATGGATATGACGAATACGCTAAATGGAACCGCATGGAATAACGCTTTATGGACATTGGCAATGATATTACTTGTTATTTCATTCCTATTTATTTTAGTAATTCGAGCAATTGGCCAAAGAGGTGAACGATAACGATGAATGCGAGAAAAGTAAATAATATTTGGACGGGTATTTTATATGCAGTTGCAGCGTTTGTGGTCGCTTTACTTGTTTTTTTAGTATACGAAATTTTACAAAAGGGCTGGGGATTTTGGGATCCGAGTTTCTTATTTGGAGAACCGAGTAATACAAAAGCTGGAGGAGGAATTGGCCCACAATTATTCAATTCTTTCTATATGCTTGTTATTACACTAGTCATTTCCATTCCACTTGGATTAGGAGCGGGGATTTATCTGGCGGAATATGCGAAGCAAGGTCGTTTTTTAGGTTTTGTGCGCTTATGTATTGAAACGATGGCATCGTTGCCTTCTATCGTTGTTGGTTTATTTGGTTTGTTAATATTTGTTACAATGACGGGCTGGGGTTATACGGTAATGGGCGGTGCCCTTGCTTTAACGATTTTGAATTTACCAGGACTGACACGCGTTTGTGAAAGTGCAATTACAGAAGTTCCATCTAATGTAAAAGAAGCGAGCCTTGGACTTGGTGCAACAAAATGGCAAACGATTGTACGAATTATTATCCCGACAGCATTGCCGCAAATTATTACAGGGATTATTTTAGCTGCGGGACGTATATTTGGTGAGGCAGCGGCTTTAATTTATACAGCGGGATTAACATCACCGATTTTAAATTCTACAGCCGATTTTTCAAGTCCTGCACATCCGTTAAATCCATTTCGGCCAGCTGAAACGTTAGCGGTCCATATTTGGAAATTAAACTCTGAAGGAATTATTCCAGATGCGAAGCTAATTGCAACAAAATCAGCAGCAGTATTAATTATTATGGTACTACTCTTTAATGTTATTGCTCGCTTTGTTGCATCTGTACTTCATAAGCGTTTTACGGGAGCGAAGAAATCTCGTAAAGTAACGAAAGCAAAAGCAGCTTAAATGCTTGTATCCTAAATGGATAAGAAGCTCTCTGTTTATAAAAAACAGGGGGCTTTTTTGTATAAAGTGAATCCGATAAATTCGGCTATAGCAGGAGTATGAAGGTGAAATAGTGTATGTATACCTCTGTATGCAAATACTGGAATGGAGATAGGGAGGAAGTTTTTCATGTTTTTTCTACAAATGTCAGGCCTTCCGGGTTCGGGAAAATCAACACTTTCTAGACAGATAGCGAAAAATACAGGAGCGGTTGTTATTGATCATGATATTGTAAAAACAGCTTTACTAGAGTCGTTGGAAATTCGTCAGATTGAAACTGAGGCCGCTGGTGGGATTTCGTATGAAATTGAATGGGTGTTAATAGATTTTCATTTGTCCCGCATTAACGGGCAGTAAGACTCCCACCTCAAAATTCAGCGACAGCAAAGAAGCTAGGTGGGAGATCAACTGCCCGTAAAAGCCCGATTCGTTCAACTAATAATCAGTGGGGGATGAAGAAAAACCCCGCTGATTAAAGTTTCACTTTATCCCAAGGGCATAGTGTAATACTAGATAGTCCGTGTCTTTATACAGAAATGGTGGAGAAGGGAAAGATGTTGTCTAAGAAACATCGTGTGAAATACAAATATGTCGAATGTTATCTTAATAATATAGAAGAAATTAATAATAGGCTAAAGACACGAGAACGAATGATGAGTCAAATTGAAAAAGTGGAATCGGAAGAGGCGTTTAAAAAATGGTTAGATGGTAGTAAAAAGCCATCGAATTTTACGTATCTTATTGTGGATTCTAGAAAACCATTAGAAGATTATATAGATAAAGTGATGGTATACATGAATGAGTAAGTGAAATGATGTAATAGTATAATCTTAACAAAAAAACGTTATCTTCAATTTTGAAGATAACGTTTTTTTGTTAAGATTTTGGTATATCTATAGAAGAATCTACTTTTCTACGTGAACTTCGTTTTTTACCGAACCGGTCTAACAATTCATACATAACAGGGACAACAACTAGTGTAAGTATAGTTGACACTGCTAAACCACCAATTACAACAACTGCTAAGCTTTTAGAAACCATACTTCCTGCTTGTGATTGACCGAATAACAATGGTAACATCGCTACGATTGTTGTAATAGCTGTCATAATAATAGGACGTAATCGAGTGGATCCTGCTTCTAGTAAAGCTTCGCGTGTTGTCATACCATGTTCGCGATTTTGTTGAACGCGTTCAAGTAATACAATCGCATTCGTAACAACAATCCCAATTAGCATTAACGCGCCAATTAGGGAATTCAAATCAACAGGCGTCCCTGAAATAATTAATCCTAAAATACCACCGATAGCTGCTAATGGTAAAGAGAATAAAATCGCAAATGGAGCGCGTGCTTGCCCAAAAGTAATAACCATAATTAAGTAGACAATCCCAATTGCGATACCCATAATTTTGAATAAATCGGTGAAGTTTTCTTGCATTGATTCACCTGCACCGGCAACTTTAACCTTCGCGCCACTTGGTAGGTCTAATTCTGAGATCGCTGTATTCACTTCAGTATTTACTTTACTTAAATCTTCATCTGTTGATTCAGCAGTTATTTGAATCGTTTCTTTTCCGTCTTTATGGAAGATTTCTGTTTGTAACTGTTTTTCTGAAATCGTTGCAATGTCTCGTAAAGGAATTTGTCCCTTTACTGGAGAGAGAATATTTGTATTCAGAATATCTTCTTGTTTATTTATATTTTCTTTCTTATTTTCTAGCATTATGGTTGTTTTTTCATCGTTAAGTGTAATTTGTCCAACAGGTGATTTCTTCATAAGAAATGAAACTTGTTGTCCAGCTGTTTCTGATGTTAATCCAACTTGTTCTGCTTTTGTTTGATCAATATGAATTTGCCATTCTTTCTTTGACTCTTCCATATTTGTTTTTACTTTAGAAAGACTGTCGATACTTTTTAGTTTTGTTTCAACGACATCGGCAGCTTTTTTTAAATTTTCTCCATTAGTTGCTGTCACGTTAAATTGTAAGCTGTTGCCCCCGCCAAAACTAGAAAAGCTTGTTTTCGTGTAATCAAATTCGGCTGGTTTAAAGTCTGCCTGCTCTTTTTTCAATGTTTTGATATATTGATCGATATCTGATCCTTTTTTAAAGGTGACAAAAATAGATGCAAGGTTATTTTTAGTTGTAAATCCAAACTGTGCATCTTCGGCACTAGAACCCATTCGTAACATAACATCTGTTATATCGCTGTTAGCAAGTAATTTTTTTTCAAAATCAAAGGCTTTTTGCTTTCTAGACTCAAGGTCGTAATTTGTTGGGAATGTCATGTTAATTGAAAGCATCGTGTCGTCTTCTGATTTAATATTTGCTTTTGGTAGCAATATGTAAGCGGCGATTGACCCAGCAAATAATAAGAAAGAAGAGAATAAAATAATAAACTTATGCGAAAGTGCCCATTTTAAAGTAGCGATATACTTTTTTGAAGGCTGTGGACTGCGTTGTTTCGTCTTTTTAAGTAATAAAAATGCCATAAGTGGAACGACTGTTAGTGCGACAACTAATGATGAAAGGATAGAGTATACAACAGCTAGTACCATAGGTAACATAAGTTCACCGATTGTACCTGATACAAGACCAATAGGTAAAAAGACAGCGACTGTTGTTAATGTTGAAGAGGTAATGGCAACTGCTACTTCTTTTGTTGCATCTAGAATGACGTCTTTTGAAAAGGTGTCTTTTTGTAAACGACGGAAAATATTTTCAATGACAACAATACTATCGTCAACGAGACGTCCAACTGCAACTGCTAAGCCCCCAAGAGTTAAAATGTTTAATGTAATATTTGATTGATCTAGTAAAAATAGTGTTAGTAAAATGGATAACGGAATGCTAACAACAGCAATAAGTGTTGTTCGAATACTTCGTAAAAAGAATAAAATGATAAATGTTGCAGCGATTGCTCCTAAGATTACTTCTTTCCCCATACTTATAACAGCGTTTTCGACTTGTTCGTGAGTAGAAGAAAGCAGCTTAATTGTGTAAGTATCTTTATATTCCTTACTTATATTTTTAATTTTTTTATCGATTTCTTTCCCGATTTCAACAGCGTTTTTGCTAGGTTCTTTCATAATAACTAATCCAGTTCCTTCTTCGCCGTTTGCATGTGTAACAGTGTCATAATGTTGCTTTGCTTCCACTTGCGCTACATCTTGTAATTTCACTTGATTTCCAAGGGCTATGTTTTTCACTTCATCTACATTTTTTACATTTCCAATGATGCGAAGATTGTGATCTTCGTTGTTTATAGTGACCTGCCCAGCTGGAGTGGATGTTTCTTTTCCTTGTAAAGCAGTCAATACTTGCTGAGGTGTCACGTTTTTCTGTTTCATTTGTTCTGGGTCTAACAAGATAGATAGCTCAGATGTTGATTTTCCATAATATATGACGTTAGCAACGCCGTCGATATTTTCGAGCTGCGGAATAATTTCTTCTTCAATCAGTTTTTCATCAGCTTTTGTAAAATTGCTTTGTTTTTGAACGGTAATCTGTGCAAGTGGGATCATAGAAGTGTTAAGTTGGCTGACGGCAGGTTTTGTAATTTCTTTTGGGAAATTCATGTTGCCAGTAATTTTTTCAACTTCGCGTTCGGCGTCCTTCATGTTAGCTTCAGACGTATACGCGATATCGATACGAGACAAACCTTCATGAGTAGAGGAGGTAATCGTATCAACGTGTTTTAAATTCCGAAATTGTTTTTCGAGTGGCTCGGTTACTTCTTTTGTCATCGTTTCAGCATCTAACCCTTGAGACATTGTAGTGACAGTTACTGCTGGATTATCGACACTAGGTAGAAACTCCATTGGTAATTTAGAGCCGGAATAAACACCGAGCACTGAAATCAGAAAGACCATGATGATAATGGCGGCTCGGTTTTTTAATGAAAACTTGGTTAACCTATCCATAAATCCATTCCCCCGTTTAAGCTATTTTTCATTTCCTTTTTACTATATAACAAAATCTGGATGTTTTTCATTAATTAAATGTAAAAATATTCTAAACTTATTATTAAGTTAAAAAATAAGGTTTGAGTTGTAGCTTGTAATGAAGAAGCGAATGGTGATAAATGAAAAAACTCCAAACATATACTTTGTACAGGCGATCGTTTCTTATCGATTAATTGATGGCGTGTGCTTTGTTTGTATAAAAGTAGCAATTGTATATATGAGGTTTATATAACTATAGAAGGAATCCGAATAAAACTGTATTTTATATAGAGAATAAGTAGTCTAATATATATGAAATGAAGGGGATACGTGTTAGACGATAAATTTTTTATGTTTTTTTGAAAAAATGCTTGTTATTTAAATATGAGGATGGTATATTAATAAACGTCGCTGATGCGGAAAACGCAGAAAGCGAAAAAGAATTTTTTTGAAAAAACTTAGTTGACATCAAAAAATGAAGATGCTAACATAAGGAAGTCGCAAAAAGGCGACGGACAAGTTCTTTGAAAACTGAACGAAACAAACAACGTGAAACGTCAATTTTTATTTTAGATGCTAGACAAACTAACTTTATTGGAGAGTTTGATCCTGGCTCAGGATGAACGCTGGCGGCG
>NZ_JBTMZT010000020.1:0-48840 GCF_054570475.1 Bacillus sp. C1 | reverse complement strand
GCCGCCAGCGTTCATCCTGAGCCAGGATCAAACTCTCCAATAAAGTTAGTTTGTCTAGCATCTAAAATAAAAATTGACGTTTCACGTTGTTTGTTTCGTTCAGTTTTCAAAGAACTCTCTTGCCGCCGAAGCGACTTTATTAATATAACACTTTGTTATATTTTCGTCAACAACTTTTTTTATTTAAAAAGTTGTTTTCGTTTGTTTTCCGTGTTGTCTTTCGTGACAACGAATATAAATATACCAGTTCATTTATTAAAATGCAATAGTTTTTTTAATAAAATTTTTAACATAATAAAAAAGTATAAAACTAGTATCAAATCCCCACACAAAAGCAGCTTTCTTCTATATAGAAAACAATTCATTTAAACTTCACTATACTAGAAAACAAAATAACAAAAAGAAAAGCTTTGGAGAAATCTCCAAAGCTTAAATTAATCTTGTTTATGACGCATTGCCGGGAATAACAGCACATCACGAATAGATGGTGCATTTGTTAATAGCATAACAAGACGGTCAATACCAATTCCAAGTCCACCTGTAGGAGGCATACCGTACTCAAGTGCTTCAATATAATCATCGTCCATCATATGCGCTTCGTCATTACCTTGCTCACGCTCTTTTAATTGTGCTTCAAAACGCTCTTTTTGATCGATCGGATCATTTAATTCTGTAAATGCATTTGCATGTTCACGTGCCACAATGAATAATTCGAAACGATCTGTAAAGCGTGGATCCTCATCATTCTTTTTCGCAAGAGGAGAAATTTCCACTGGGTGACCATAAATAAACGTAGGCTGGATTAACTTTTCTTCTACCTTCTGTTCGAAGAATTCATTAATAATATGACCAACTTCCATTGTATCTTTAATTTCCACACCGTGTTCTTTTGCTAATTCACGCGCTTCTTCTACACTCATCGGATTCCAGAAATCTGCTCCAGAATATTCTTTAATTGCATCCACCATATGAAGACGTGTCCATTCTGGTTCTAAATTAATTTCTTGTTCCCCATATTGGATTGTTGTTGTACCTAGTACTTGTTTCGCAATATGAGCAATCATATTTTCTGTTAGTTTCATAATATCTTTATAGTCAGCATACGCTTCATATAATTCAATCATTGTAAATTCAGGATTGTGACGTGTTGATACACCTTCATTACGGAATACGCGACCAATTTCGTATACTTTCTCTAAACCACCCACAATAAGGCGCTTTAAGTGTAATTCAATTGCAATACGCATATATAATTCCATATCTAATGCATTATGATGTGTAACGAATGGACGAGCAGATGCTCCGCCCGCAATCGCATGCATCATCGGTGTCTCCACTTCAAGATAGCCATTATCATCTAAGTATCTTCTCATTTCACGAATGATTTTACTACGAGTAACAAATGTTTCGCGGCTTTCCATGTTTGTAATTAAATCTAAGTAACGTTGACGATAGCGTTGTTCAACATCCTTCAATCCATGATATTTATCTGGAAGTGGACGAAGTGCTTTCGTTAATAACGTAAAGCCTGTTGCCTTTACTGAAAGTTCCCCTACGTTTGTTTTGAAAACTTTCCCTTCAATTCCTACTAAATCACCTAAATCAGCTATCTTAAATAATTCATACTGCTCATCACCAACAGCATCCTTACGAACATAAATTTGAACTTGTCCGTGTAAATCTTGAATGTGTGCAAAACCAGCTTTCCCTTTACCGCGTTTTGTCATAATACGTCCAGCAATAGAAACAGAGATTTCTTTCTCTTCTAACTCTTCTTTAGAGAACTCTCCATATAAGTTTAATAATTCTTTCGTTGAATTCGTACGTTCAAAACGTTTACCAAACGGATCGATTCCTTGTTCACGTAAATTATGTAACTTCTCGCGACGAACAAGCAATTGGTCATTCAATTCTTCGTGGTTCATGTTATCCATGGTATTGATATCACTCCAGCTCTATTAAATTTTACAATATATATAGTATATCATTTTCTACTCAACTAGAAAAACTGCCAGTAGTATACTGGCAGTTCTCCTTACTTTCACGTAATTATAGAAATTGCGCGGAAGAATGTCAATCACTCCCGCCCACTTTCTTCTTAACCAACGTGAATTGTTTTTTGTTTCGCTTCTACTTCCTCTACAAATGCACCTAATAAAGAAGCAAGATCTTGACGCGTATTACAAATATTAATCCCATTACGTACTCTTGCATTACCACGAACATTTTTTAAATACCAAGCTGCGTGCTTTCTCATTTCCCTTACTGCAATATCTTCATTTTTCAGATCAATAAGACGATCTAAGTGAAGCATACATACATCAATCTTCTCACGCACTGTTGGTTCCGGTAATAACTCCCCTGTTTCTAAGTATTTTACTGTACGATAAATCATCCAAGGGTTACCAAGAGCCGCTCGTCCAATCATAACACCATCCACACCAACTTCATCAAGCATGCGTTTCGCATCTTGAGGTGTTTCTACATCGCCATTTCCGATAACAGGAATATTTACAGATTGTTTTACTTGCTTAATGATGTCCCAATCTGCTTTTCCTTCGTACATTTGAACACGTGTACGTCCATGAACCGCTACCGCTTGACCGCCTGCACGTTCAACAGCTCTAGCATTTTCAATCGCAAAAATGTGGTCTTCATCCCAACCAATACGCATTTTAACTGTCACTGGCTTTTCAACAGCATCCACAACCGCAGCTACCATTTCATATACTTTATTCGGATCTAATAACCACTTCGCTCCAGCATCACACTTTGTAATTTTCGGAACTGGGCAGCCCATATTAATATCAATAATATCCGCCGTTGTGTTTTTATCTACATATTTTGCAGCACCCACAAGCGTTTCTTTCTCACCACCAAAAATTTGTAAACTTAGTGGCTTCTCTCTCTCATCGATATATAACATATCTAATGTTTTTTTGTTATTAAATAAAATCGCCTTATCACTTACCATTTCAGCACATACTAAACCTGCACCAAATTCTTTTACTGTTAAACGGAATGCAGAGTTACATACTCCCGCCATCGGTGCTAGTACAACTGGGTTTTTCATTTCAATGTTTGCAATTTTCAACACTCGACTATCACCTTCCTTTATCCTCACTTTGGCATTAATTCATCTATTGAAATATTTAATGTCTTAGCAACTTCTATTACAAAATCTTGAGAAGGGGTTCTATTCCCTCTCTCAACTTCTCCTAAAACAGATACAGATACCCCTAATTCCTTCGCAAAGCCTTCCTGCGTATAACCTTTTAATTTCCGAAAAGCACGAATGCGTCTTCCCCATTTTTCTGCTTCCATACCGTTACTCCCTCTCGCCTTTTCATTTCATCTACTTGTGAATGTGAAATGTCTTGTTTTATATCTGGATTAATCTCTAACAACGGAACGATAACAAAAGCTCTTTCGAACATCCGCGGATGCGGAACAATGAGATTCTCTGCTTCAATATTCTCTTGATTATAGAGCAAGATGTCAAGGTCAATGGTTCGTGGTCCCCACCTAAATTTCCTTTTTCTCCCTAAATCATTCTCAACTCTTTGCGTTATTTCCAACAACTCTTGCGGCATTAAATTGGTAGAAATTTTTATAACTAGATTTAAAAACCGATTTTGATCTGTATATCCCACCGGATCCGTTTCATACACAGAAGAAACAGCCTCCACTTGAATATACGGATTCTGTTTTAACAACTCAATTGCTCCCAATAAATAAGCATAACGATCACCAATATTTGACCCTAACGCAACATATGCTATATTTTTCATGATCTTTCTCTCATAATTTCTACCGCCACAGCACGGTAATGCCCTGGTATTGGCGGATCCGGTTTAACAACCTTTACTGTACAGCGCAAAATACTTACGTACTGATTTAATATATTCGCCGCTATATTTTCTGCAATGCTTTCTACAAGCTTATACGTTTGATCCTCAACCACTTGCTTGCAAAGTCCAAAGAGTTCCCCATAATTTACCGAATGCTCTAAGTTATCACTTTCGCCCGCTTGTTTTAAATCCAGCTCCACTGTTAAATCCACTTTAAATCTTTGTCCTAGTTTATTCTCTTCTGGAAATACACCATGATAACCGTAAAATTCCATATCATGGATATAAATTTTATCCAATCACTTTCCCCCCTTACCAATCATTGCATCCATCATCTTCGCCATACGTGCCATTTCTTTTACATCGTGCACTCGGATCATTTCACAGCCTTTTTCAATACCAAGACATACCGAAGCCCCAGTACCTTCTACACGTTCCTCTACTGGTAAATCTAAAATATGACCAATAAATGATTTTCTAGAAGTCGCAAGAAGAACTGGATACCCTAATACGTTTAGCTTTTCTAAATGACGCATCACTTCTAAATTTTGTTCTGCCGTCTTCGCAAAACCGATACCTGGATCTAACATGATATTTTCATCAGGTACACCCGCATCTTTGGCAATTTTAACACTCTCATATAAATCCGCAATCATATCAGCCATCAGGTTACGGTAATTTGTATTATCACGATTATGCATTAAAATAATCGGTACATTATAATGCGCTGCGACTTCCGCAATTTTCGGTTCAGCCTTCGCTCCCCATATATCATTAATAACATGAGCACCCGCTTCAATTGCTCGCTTAGCTACTTCAGCTTTATACGTATCAATAGAAATAGGTACTTTTACTTCTTTCGAAACCGCGCGAATCATTGGAATTACACGTCCTAACTCTTCTTCCACCGAAACTTTCGCGAAACCAGGACGAGTTGATTCCCCGCCAATATCAATAATATCGGCACCGTCTTTCACCATTTCTTTCGCACGCCTTACAGCGGCATTCACCTCATCATAGTTTCCACCATCTGAGAATGAATCTGGTGTAACATTTAAAATCCCCATGATTAATGTCTTTTTATTTAAATCTAATGTATATTCGCCACAGCGCAAATCATAGTTCCACTTCACCTTGCACATCTCCTCTCCACAATTCATTCCGGCTCCAAAGCTTTTCTCTATGCATTTCATACACACGCATCAAGTTTTTTGTAACCTCCCCTTCTTTACCCAAGAAATCTTTCTCTTCAATTTGACGAAGTGGCACGATTTCTTGCACAGAATTTGTTACAAATACCTCGTCTGCGGAAAGTAATTCATCTTTCGTAAAGAAACCTTCCTCTACTTGCATATTTAATACTTCAGCAATCTTTATAATAAAAGCGCGAGTAATTCCATTTAAAATTCCAGTTTCAAGCGAAGGCGTATATAAAACACGGCCCTTCACAAAAAAGAGATTCGAAACAATTCCTTCCGCTACATGTCCCGATTTAGTAAAGAAAATCCCCTCTTTACTTACAACATTTCCGATTTCTCGCTTTCCTAAAATGTTATTTAAGTAGTGATGAGATTTTAATCGAAATGCCCCTTCTGGCGTATTTCGCACTTGTCTCAAAATAACCCCTTCCTTTTCTACCACTACACTAGGGGCAGCCAAAGGCTTTATAAATACAATAACGGAAGGCTCTTCATAAACCTCTGTTTGTAAACCTATTTCGTCTATACCAGCCGATACATTCAAACGCACATACGCATGATTCAGCTTATTCCTTAAAAGTAACTCCTGTAAAATATAACAAACATCATCTTTTGTCATCGTCCACTTAATTTGTAGCATAGAAAGAGCGTCCATTAAACGTTCATAGTGATCATCTAATAAAAATGGATGACCGTCATAAATGCGAAACGTTTCAAAAACACCTAATCCATATAAATATCCATGATCATATGGAGAGATCTTCGCTTTATTCGCTTCTACATATGTTCCATTCACATAAATTAACATGATGATACACGCAAGCTATAACTACGAATAAAGTTCCGTAGTAACTCTTTTCCATGAGAAGTCATAATAGACTCTGGGTGAAATTGTACTCCTTCAATCGGCAATGTTTTATGACGAAGCGCCATAATCTCACCCTCTTCTGTCCAAGATGTTACTTCTAAACATTCTGGCAATGTTTCCTTTTTGACAATAAGAGAATGGTAACGAGTTGCCGTAAATGGATTTGGAATCTCAGAAAAAATTGTTTTCCCATCATGATACATCTGAGACGTTTTTCCGTGCATTAAACGCTCTGCGCGAACAACATCACCTCCGAACACCTGTGCAATTGATTGATGACCTAAACACACCCCAAAAATCGGAATCTTCCCTGCAAAATATTTAATAACTTCCATACTTATACCAGCTTCATTCGGACTACAAGGTCCTGGCGAAATCATTAAAAAGTCTGGTTCCATCTGTTCAATATCCGAAATTGCAACTTCATCATTACGCTTAACTACAAGCTCTTGGCCAAGTTCTCCAAGAAACTGTACTAAATTAAATGTAAAAGAATCATAATTATCAATCATCAATATCATTTCTCTCACCTAACCGTTTCTTCGCTGCATTCTTTTGCACGCCATAAAGCGATTGCCTTTTTTAACGACTCTTTATATTCATTTTTTGGATTTGAATCAATTACAATTCCTGCCCCGGCCTGTACATACGCTTGTCCACCTTTTGCCAAAAGCGTTCGAATCACAATATTTAACTCCATATCCCCTGAGTAACCAATCCAACCAATTGAACCTGTATAAATCCCGCGGCGAATCGGTTCTAATTCTTCTATAATTTCCATTGTACGTATTTTAGGTGCTCCAGTAATTGTTCCACCTGGAAAAACCGCTCTCACTAAATCAAAAGCATCCTTATCTTCCCTAACTTCACCACGCACATTAGAAACGATATGCATCACATGCGAATATTTTTCAATCACCATAAATTCATCTACTTCAACAGTTCCATACTTACAAACGCGCCCTAAATCATTCCGTTCTAAATCTACAAGCATCACGTGTTCTGCTCGCTCTTTTTCATTTTCAATTAACTCTTTCTCCAAACTTTCGTCTTCTTGTTCATCTTTCCCCCTGGAACGCGTACCAGCAATTGGACGAGTGCTCACTTCATCCCCTTGCTTCTTAATTAACAATTCAGGTGAACCGCTAACAATTTGAAAGTCTCCAAGCTCTAAATACCCCATATATGGCGATGGATTAATTTCACGAAGACTCGTATAAATTTCAAGTGGATGTGTTTGTAATGTTTTCTCTTGTCTTGTCGACAGATTCACTTGAAATACATCCCCCGATCCAATATATTCTTGAATACGCTGAACGGCCTTCATAAATTCTTCTTCTGTAAAAGCTACTGCTTCATTTTTATTTTCAGGACATTCAAATGGTACTGTAACTTCAGGAACTTCCCTAAGCCAAAGATTCTTCCATTCATTCAAACGATTTTCTGCTTCTTCACGTTCATCTATATAATGTGTAATAATCCATAATGTTTTTTCCTTTTGATCATACACAAACACATCATCAAATAATAAAAAGAATATGTCAGGTATATCCAGATCATCCTTAGCAAGAGATGGAAGCCTCTCAATATAACGGATACAATCATAACTAAAATATCCAATTGCCCCTCCTTGAAATGGAGGATACTCCGGATTATGCTCCGTTTTCCATTGTTCCATATAACGTTGCATCAAATCTAATGGATTCCCTCTTTTTATTGTTTCCTTACCACTTTCACTTATATGTAACGTTTCATTCTTTCCCCGAATCACCGCTACAGGATCAAGCCCTACAATCGTATAACGCCCCCCGCGTCCACTTTCTAATAAAATATGCTGATTCTTATTCTGAGAAAGAAATTTATACTGCCTAAAAAAATCTAACTGATATGGAATAGAAAGCGCTAAAGATTTTCTTCGTTGCATATCAACACCCCGTCTTCTTTTATCCCACTCTCCTAGACTAATCACCTCAAACTACAGATGGTTAGTATGAAAGCATTGTCCTTGAGAGCTAGTGAAAATATTTTAACTTTACTACTTATTTTACATGAAGTTTTCTAGTCATTCACTCTTTTCCTATTTTCAAACAAAAAAAGAAAAAAGCATCCCCATTTCAGGAATGCTTTTTTCTACAGTATTAATTATGATTCAAATTGATAAAGGGGTGTACTTAAATAACGCTCACCGTTACTCGGAATAACAACAAGAATTTTTTTCCCTTTGCCTAATTTTTTCGCAACTTCTGTCGCAGCATAAATAACAGCGCCTGAAGAAATACCAACCAAGATGCCTTCTTCTCGGGCTACTCGTCTCGCATATTCAAATGCCTGTTCTGTCTTCACTTGAATAATTTCATCATATACTTCCACATCCAATGTTTCAGGAACGAATCCAGCCCCAATACCTTGAATCTTATGTGGACCTGGTTTCCCTCCAGATAACACTGGAGAATCTGCAGGTTCTACTGCATAAATTTTAATATCTTTATATGTCTCCTTTAACACTTCACCAGCACCTGTAATTGTTCCCCCGGTGCCGATACCAGCGATAAATGCATCTAATTGATCACCCATTTGCTCAACAATTTCTGGACCTGTCGTCAAACGGTGAATTTCTGGATTCGCCGGGTTTTGGAATTGTTGTGGTATAAAGTAACCATGCTCTTTCGCTAATTCAGTCGCTTTACGGATTGCACCACCCATTCCTTCTGGACCCGGAGTTAATACTAATTCCGCTCCATAAGCACGCAATAGGTTACGACGCTCAATACTCATTGTTTCTGGCATTACTAAGATTGCCTTATATCCCTTTGCAGCTGCCACCATTGCTAAACCAATTCCTGTATTACCACTCGTCGGTTCAATGATTGTATCGCCTTCTTTTATTAATCCTTTTCTTTCAGCAGCTTCGATCATAGATAGCGCAATACGATCTTTCACACTACTTCCAGGATTCATAAACTCTAATTTCAAATAAATGTCTGCGCTGTCTTGTTCTACGATGCGGTTCAACTTAACGATCGGCGTTTTCCCGATTAATTCTGAAACTGATTGTGCCACTCGCATTCCTGTCACTCCTAACACCGAGTATTTTTATTGGTTTTGTCTATATTTTGATTTTGTCAGAAAATTTGCTGTTTGTCAATCCATTTGAACAGTCGATCCCCACGTACAATTACTCTTATTACAAGCTTTCAATTAAATTTGTAATGTCCTCTTTAGAAAACTTATATCGTTCATTACAGAAGTGACAATGTACTTCTGTTTCCTCTTCTTCTTCACGAACTTGTTCTAATTCTTCCTTACCAAGGCTAATTAATACTGTTTCAATACGCTCACGGGAACACGTGCAATTAAATTGAACATCCATTATTTCTAATACTTTCACTTCGTCTTCCCCTAATACCTCAAATAACAACTCTTCTGGCGAAAGACCTTGTTCAATTAACTTGGACACAGGCGGAATTTTTTGTAGGCGTTCCTCAATAAATGAAATTGTCTCTTCTTGCGCACCTGGCATGATTTGTAAAATAAACCCTCCAGCCGCTAAAATGCTATCATCTCCATTTACAAGAACACCCACACCAACAGAAGAAGGTGTTTGCTCAGAAACAGCAAAATAATATGTGAAGTCTTCTCCCAGTTCACCCGAAACAATTGGAGACTGTCCAACAAACGGTTCCCTCATACCGATATCCTTAATTACCGTTACGAATCCTTCTGTACCTACAGCTTGATAGACACGCAATTTCCCTTGCTCTGTTGCTTCAAAATCCACATGCGGGTTTGTTACATATCCACGCACATCTCCATTTGCATGAGCATCCACTAAAATGGGACCAATCGGGCCATTTCCTTCTACTTTAATCGTCAGTTTCTGGTCACCTTTTAACATAGCTCCCATCATTGTACCAGCTGTTAACGAACGCCCAAGTGCCGCTGAAGCAGTTCGCCATGTATCATGACGTCGTTGCGCCTCACTTACTGTATTTGTTGTACGTACACTATACGCGCGAACCTCTCCACCAAACGCTAATGCTTTTACTAAATAATCTTTCATCCTTATTTATTCACCCTTCTCATGTTGTAAATTTGCATTACGTTCATATAACATATGCAAGCCTTTCAATGTTAAAAACGGATCTACAATATCAATTACATTTGATTCTTCTGCAATCAATTTCGCTAATCCACCAGTTGCAATTACTTTCGGCTCTTGTTTAGCTTCTTCTTTCATACGCTTTACAATACCTTCCACTTGTCCAACATATCCATAAAGAATACCCGATTGCATGGCACTTACCGTATTTTTTCCAACAACACTACTTGGTTTTGTAATTTCAATACGAGGGAGCTTTGCCGCTCGGCTATATAAAGCTTCTGCTGAAATCATAATACCCGGTGTAATTACACCTCCCATATAATGCTTATTCTCGTTAATATAACAATATGTAGTAGCTGTTCCAAAATCGACAATAATAAGCGGGCTTCCATATAACTGGATGCCAGCTACAGCATTTACAATTCGATCTGCTCCAACTTCACGTGGATTCTCATATTTAATATTTAAACCTGTTTTTATTCCTGGTCCTACTACAAGAGGTTTGATCTTGAAATACTTCTCACACATACGCTCTAAGGCGAACATAATTGGCGGTACAACCGATGATACAATAATCCCTTTCACATCTTGAAAAGAAAGACCCTCATGCTCAAGTAATTGTTTTACTAACATGCCATATTCATCTTCTGTTTTATGACGATCTGTCTCCATACGCCAATGTTGGCGAAGTTTCCCATCTTCAAATACACCAAGCACCGCATTTGTATTCCCTACATCCAATACAAAAATCATATTCTCACCACTTATCTCATTTAATCTATATTTTTGCAGTATGTACAAAACTGATAATGCCATCATATCATACATACCTATATAACCATTTTTTCTATCTTCATCATTTTACAAAAAGATTGTTCATCATTTCAATTTTTAATGCAAAGAAATTTCAAATTTATATACAAACACACAAATTTCTTAACATAGAAAAAAGGAGTGACTATTGTCACTCCTTCATTTTTTATTTATCTTCTGTATTCTCGTCATCTTTTTTCATTGTGATATTTACTTTCACATCTTCAGATGACTTCTTACGCTCAGGTAAAACTCCATAATCATATAAATGATTAATTTGTTCTGCATCTAACGTTTCCACTTCAAGTAACGTCTTAGCGATAATATCAAGCTTATCACGTTTTTCAGTCAGAATTTGTTTTGCACGAGCATAACATTCTTTTATAATTGTTTGCATTTCCACATCAATGTCATGCGCAATTGCATCACTGTAGTTTTGCTCTGAATGGAAGTCTCTTCCTAAGAACACTTGACCACCTTGTGAGCTACCAAATTGCATTGGTCCTAGTTTGTCACTCATACCAAATTCTGTTACCATGCGTCTTGCAATGCCAGTCGCACGTTGGAAGTCATTATGAGCACCTGTACTTACTTCACCAAATACAATTTCCTCAGCCACTCGGCCACCAAGTAAACCTGTGATTTTATCCAATAACTCTGGTTTTGTCATGAAGTAACGATCTTCTTTCGGAAGCATTACTGCATATCCACCAGCTTGCCCACGAGGGACAATTGTTACTTTATGAACGATATCAGCTTCATCAAGGACAACACCAATTACAGTGTGACCCGCTTCATGGAATGCCACGATATTACGTTCCTTTTCAGAAATAACACGGCTTTTCTTAGCAGGACCTGCAATAACACGATCCGTTGCTTCATCGATATCAGACATATCAATTTTCTTTTTATCTTGACGCGCAGCTACTAATGCAGCTTCGTTCAATAAGTTTTCGAGATCCGCACCAGAGAATCCTGGTGTACGAGTTGCAATTGCTTTTAAGTTAATATCATCATCAAGTGGTTTGTTACGAGCATGTACTTTTAGTACTGCTTCACGTCCGTTTACATCTGGACGATCTACTGTAATTTGACGGTCAAAACGTCCTGGACGTAATAGCGCTGGATCAAGAATGTCAGGACGGTTTGTTGCAGCGATGATAATAATACCTTCGTTTGCACCGAATCCATCCATTTCAACAAGAAGTTGGTTTAACGTTTGTTCACGCTCATCGTGACCACCGCCAAGACCCGCACCACGTTGACGACCTACCGCATCAATTTCGTCAATGAAAATGATACAAGGAGCATTTTTCTTCGCATTTTCAAATAAATCACGTACACGAGAAGCACCGACACCGACGAACATCTCTACGAAATCAGAACCACTGATAGAGAAGAAAGGAACGCCAGCTTCACCTGCAACAGCACGTGCAAGTAATGTCTTACCTGTACCTGGAGGTCCAACTAATAGGACACCTTTTGGGATACGGGCACCAACTTCAGCAAACTTACGAGGATCTTTTAAGAATTCTACGACCTCAACAAGTTCTTGCTTCTCTTCATCAGCTCCAGCTACATCTCTGAAGCGTACTTTTTTCTTTTCATCATTGTATAACTTCGCCTTACTTTTCCCAAAGTTCATAACACGGCTACCACCGCCTTGAGCTTGATTTAGCAAGAAGAAGAATAAAATGAAGATAATCACAAACGGAATGATAGAAGTAAAGAATGTCACCCAAGCGCTTGTTTCTTCAGCTGGTTGATACTTCACTTCAGCACCTTGCGCTTTGTCATTAATTTTCTTTTGTAATTCTTCAGTATTCGGTGCATAGGTAACAAATTGCTCTTCCTGACTGGCATTGCTAAATTGTCCTTTCACCTCAAATACACCATTTTTCGGTTGAAGTTGCACATTACGCACTTCACCCTTTTCAAGTTTAGTAATAAATTTATCGTAGCTCACTGATGTCGTTTTTTGTGTTGAACCATTAAAATAGCTCACGATTCCAATTACTACTAAGAATATCAGTAAATAAAAGATGGTATTACGGAAGATACGATTCATTCCTAACCTCCTCTCACGGCATAAACACTATAGTAAATCGTAACATAGAAAAACTGTCCTATCCAATGATAACGCCTGTATTTAATTAATTTGAGTAAACACTTGGTTTTAATACTCCAACATAAGGAAGATTACGATATTGCTCTTTATAATCCAAGCCATATCCTACAACAAATTCATGAGGAACAGTAAATCCAACGTAATCTGCCTTTAGATCGACTTTACGACCAGTCGGCTTATCTAACAACGTAACAATCTTTACAGATTTCGCTTTACGATATTTGAATAGGTCCACTAAATAACTTAATGTAAGACCGCTATCAATAATATCTTCAACGATTAAAATATCGCGACCTTCTACAGAAGTATCAAGGTCTTTTAAAATTTTTACTTCACCTGTTGAAACGGTAGAATGACCATAGCTAGAAACAGCCATAAAATCCATTTCAAGATATGTATCTGTTCTTTTTAATAAATCTGCCATAAATGGCATTGCACCCTTTAATACACCAATTGCAAGAGGTACTGTATTTCTATAATCCTCTGCAATAACTGCACCTAGCTCGCGTACCTTTTCTTGTATTTGTTCTTCGGAAATTAATACTTTTTCGATATCTTGATTCATCATTTCATGATCCTCCCGGAAGACTCCTTGCTTTTGTAGTGAATAATCATATATTTATCCTTATCTGCTACTCCATGTGAAATAGCAAATCCAGATCGTTTCAACAATGGAATCCAAATAATATTCCCACTTGCATCACAAACAATCGGCCACTCTTCTCTTTTTTCTTTTGGTACTTTTTCCTCAATAAAAATAGCCTTTATCTTCTTTGTACCACTCATACCTTGTATTGACATGCGATCTCCATTTTCTCTTGAGCGAATATGAAGAGGATATGATATATCATTATACTTAGCAACAAATACTGTTTCATTCATGTCGCTTGGTAATTCCTCATTTATTTCTGCTACAAATTCATCCCCATTTGCTAATGTAACTGCGCCCGGTACCGATAAAACTTGTGAAAAAGGAAAAACAATTTCTTGCTTAAATCGAAAACTACATTCTTCATATGTACGAACAACTTTTAGGCCATCAGGAAAATCAAGTGAGCCTGAAGGGTGTGTTCGCTTAAAAAATGCAATAACTTTGTCAATATGTATAGAAGAAAGCGAAGACGGAATCTTGTATTCATAAAGATAGTTTAATATTAGTTGAATCCCTCTCCTTTGTAAAGGCATAGGTATAGATTCAAAAGCAGGAATTGATAAGACAATGTGTTTATCACTTTTTTTTGTAATTACTTTATTCATCTTTTCGCAAGCTAATTCCTGCAAATACGCCTCATCCTCTTGCATAAGCATGCTAAAACTTTGAAATTTCTCATGTACATGCTGATTTTCCTCTTTTAAATAAGGTAGAATATGTTTACGCAATCGATTCCTTGTATATACTTCTTTTTCATTACTCGGATCCATACGTGGTGTAATACCTAACCTATTACAATAAGCATTAATTTCTTCTTTTGTTACCGCTAATAATGGCCTGATTAAATATCCGGTATGGAAAGGACGTTTCACAGCAATTCCCGCGTATCCCTTCGGAGTACTTCCCCGGACGAGGCGCATTAAAATTGTCTCTACTTGATCATCCCCATGATGTCCAAGAGCTACATACGACGCGTCATATTTCTTCATTATTCTTTCCAAAAATGCATACCGGCATTCTCTAGCAGCCACCTGTGCATTCATTCCATATTGCCGTTGATATTGCGATACATTAATTCTTACTGTTTCGCAAACAACCCCGACTTTCTGACAAAGTTTCTCCACGAATTGTAAGTCCTTGTAGGATTCATCCCCTCTAAACATGTGATCTACATGTGCGACTACAATTTCCAATCCCTTTTCTTCCTTTTTCTCTAACAAATAATATAAAAGGGCTAAAGAATCAGGGCCTCCAGAAACTCCTACAACAATTGTCGAATGTTCTTTTAATACATCATGCCGCTTTGTAAACTCATCTACTTTTTCAACAAATGTATCCTTCAACTTTACAATCACCTTTCAATAAACAAAAACAATATCTTATCTTGCTTATAATGGTACAACTTTTACAAACTTTGTGCAAAAAAAAGATGTATAAAATTCATATTTTTATCTTTCCTATCTCCCCTACCTTCATATAGTAACTGAAGCTACTTTACCCTATAAAAAAAGGCCTAGGTATTATTACCCTAGACCTCATAACCAAACCACGAAAACTTACATTTCTCTATTGCGCTTGTTTGCTCACAATCGGAATCGTAGCCCACTTTGGCATATTCTTTTTTACCTTTGCAACAACAATCGTCATATCGTCATTAATATATCCATCACTAGAACGAATGACCTCTTCCATAATAATATCAGCGATTTCTTGTGGATCATCAGTTTGTAGCTCTTTAATTTTTCGTTTCATCCACAATTCATGGTTTTCCACATGCTGTGCTCCTTCAAAAATCCCATCACTCATCATAATTAGGATATCCTCTGTTTTTAATTGTTCACCTACAACGTCTACCTCAACTTCCTCAATGATTCCCATTGGCAAATTGCTAGCCTCTATTTGTAAAACGTCATTCCCACGTTTTACAAAGCTTGGTGTTGAACCAATTTTTAAAAACTTAGCACTTGCATCACGTAAATCTATCATAGCTAAATCGAGCGTCGTAAACATTTCTTCTGTCGTTCTGAGCGAAAGAATTGAATTAATGGACTTAATAGCGATTTCTTCATCAATACCAGATTGCAATATTTTTTGTAACAATTTAACAGTTTCTTTACTTTCCATATGTGCTCTTTTTCCATTTCCCATCCCATCACTAATAGCAAGAGCATACTTTCCGACACTTAAATCCATCATTGCATACGAATCTCCTGATACAAATCCTCCTCCTTTTGCCGCTGTAGCAAGTCCTGTATCAAGAGAAAATGTTTTTGCCGATCCAAAAGATATCATACTATGACCATTTGGATAGGCGGAAGGTTCCTCATGTTTTACCACAATATTTTCTTTTAAAATATCCGAGAGCATTGGAGCAACTAGCTTTTCACATTCACCATGTTGATTAGATGCCGCTGGAATCATCATTTCAATATCAATATTCCCTCTATCTAAACAATAAATATCAACATGTTCCACCTCGACACCAAAGTCACGAAACGCTTGTAAAATTTGTTCTTCCTGCACTTGATGATTTTCTCGTTCCCGCTGAATTTCTTTTGCAAAGTCTTCCATTACTTTTGAAACACCTAATAATTGTTCCGCCACAATTCTACGATTCTCTTTCATTTGTTTTCGTAACTTTTGTCCCTCATAGAAATGACTCAATTCTCCCTCCATTAAATCTGTTACTTTCTTTCCTCTTACACAATGCTTTTCCCATTCACGAACTAACTTACGGTTATGTTGAAACGTTCCTTCTTCAGTTTCAACCATAATTTGTTTCATATAATCATATGTTTTATCAAAATTTACTACCCAGCATTGATCCTTTTTAAAACATGATTGGCACGTTTTTGCTGTAATTGTACTTAAAAACAAATCAGCCTCTGTTTCTTTGTCCTCCTCTTCCACATATCCATATACCGAAAAACTATTAGATAACGCAGAAAATACATTTGCAAACTGATTAATTTTATTTGCTGTAACATCACGCATTCTTCTTAAATATTGTTGCTGGTCATGTGAATGCTCTTGTGTTCCTGGCATAAATTTAGCAAGCCGATCAATTATTACCTTGGGCGTTAATAGAAAGAATCCTATCGCTACTCCCGATTCTATTAAAGTTGTTATAATATTTGTTTGCTTATCCACATATAATGTAATTAAACTTGTACCAATTAACAACCCTAAACTCACTCCAAGACGCTTCCCCTCTTTTAATAACCCTCCAAGTAACCCCGAAAATGCTAATAAGCTAAGTTGTGACAAACTAGCTACATTCGCTAAACTTAAGATTAATCCTGTAACAACCCCTACAGTTGAACCAGTAGCTGCACCTGCAACAAAAGCAAATAATAGTACTAAATATCTAGTGAATATATGTTGAACTGAAGCGTCATAAATAAACCAATCCGTTGTACCCGTCAATACAGACGCAAGCAATATAATTAAACAAACTATTTCTTCCGTTTCTAATGATTGTTGTTTTCCCTTTCTTTCTGTTAATAATGGTACACTTTGCAGAAAAATCATCGTTAAAACAAAACTAACCCCAGCCTCAATGGTACCTACAAGCAAATCATACATAGTAACAGTTTGCTGTGCGAAGTAAACCACAGCGAGATGTGCGGTTAATGCGGAGATAAACACTTGAAATGGTACAAGTCCAACAATTTTACGTGTAAACCGACTAAAGAAGATGTTATAAATAAAGAAAGTAAAAATAGATGCAAAGACAAAAAATAAATTATCTATTGAAACGGAAAGCGCGCCACCCATAAGGGCGAGAAATGCGAGCGGTACTTTATCGCGTTTCATTACATAGACAGCAGCAAAAAATGGTAGTGCAAACGGTAAAATGTTCGTTAATATATATGCTCGTCCTAAAAGAAAACCGATTACAGCAATCACAAAACCCCATCTAAAGAAAACTTGCTCTAATTTCACTTTCAACTTGCTTGTCCATGTTATTGATCTAAGTTGTCCATCATTTATAGCCAGTGTACTTGTGTTTACAGTATTCCTTCCTGCTTTTGGCATATTTTTAACACCACCTGCATAGTTTAATTACTGTCATTATAAAAGATAATTATTGGGATTTTTGTCAAAACAACAGTTCTCATCTACATAATCGTTCGACTTTTTATTCAAAATAAACCTATATATATACAATTTGCTAAGATTAAGTGCCTTTAAAAGATTAAAAATTCAAAAAATAAAAGGTGTTTTTGTAGAAGGCTTGTACTTATTTACAATTTCTTAACAAAAAAAGATCATGCAATATATGCATGATCTTTTTTAGATGACCCGTACGGGATTCGAACCCGTGTTACCGCCGTGAAAGGGCGGTGTCTTAACCACTTGACCAACGGGCCGTTAAAATAAATATAGCGGCGGAGGGGATCGAACCCCCGACCTCACGGGTATGAACCGTACGCTCTAGCCAGCTGAGCTACACCGCCATGTCGTCTTATTTAACGGACAATTAGTATCTTATATCAAATACAATTTAAAGTCAACATGTTTTAAAAAATTTTTTTAACTATAATCATTCACATAAAAAAGTACCCCGAGTAATTTACTCTGGGCACCTCTCTATATGTTTAAGAATAAAACGTTCGTTTTATCCGCGACGAGCGCCACGGCCACCACGTTTAGATTCTGTATTACGCTTTAAAGACGTTAAACGATCTTCACTATCTTTTAAAAAGCGTGCCATCTTTTGCTCAAATGTCTCTTTTTGGTTTCCACCATTATCACGGCCACCACGGTTATCTCTGTTAAAAGAGCGACTACGCTGTGGACGTCCAGAACGTTGTTGATCACCACCACGTTGATATTCACTGCGTGGACGTTCTCCTTCTGGTCTTACACGCTCTTTTGCTTTTTTGATAGATAGACCAATTTTTCCATCTTTTTCAACATTAATGACTTTTACTTCTACTTCATCGCCTACTTTTAAGTGATCATTAATATCCTTCACGTAATTATCAGCAACTTCACTAATATGAACAAGACCCGTTAAGCCTTCTGGCAGCTCCACAAAAGCCCCAAAATTTGTAATACCTGTTACTTTACCTTGTAACTTGCTGCCTACCTCAATTGACATAAAAAAAATGCTCCTCCTTAGTAATTAAAAAGTCAAATTTTACTTTATTATATATAATCCTAAAATATAGTGTCAATAAGACACACCCTACTTAGAAACAGGAAAAATTATCTCCCCTTTTCCAGAGAAGAAATAATCTCTCCTAGCAATCTTTAAAACGTACTCTTCGTCATTCAATTTTTGAACGTCATCTTGCAATTTTTTCTCTTGCTTCGTTAATGAGCCTAGTTCTTTTTTCATTTCTTCAATCTTTACTTCTTTTGCTCTAATGGAACTGTTTTGTTGATAAAATGTTACACTAATACTCGCAATAATTGTAAAAGCAAAAACCAAAAAAACTGCTAATCGGCGATATAATCGCCTCCTATTTTCATTCGTCTGTATTATATGTTCTTTTACAGAATTTGGATTCTCCTCTACAATCATTCTTTGCTTCAGTTCCCTCATCTCCGAGGTCCCCCTAACTTCTTTTTTATACAATCCCAGATTTGAAAAATATACTGCTTCAATTTCTTTGTATGTTCCAGCAATCCTACATGTCTCTTTATAAAAAGTTTAACACGGTTAGGGAGAAGTTTCCATATGAGCAAAGTAACAAATCGAACAGGCCAGAAAAAAAGTTTCCATATCCAAAGTAATATCCCTGCGGAACACTTCCACAACAAACGCCCGATTGAAAGTAGTATACGAAATAAAAATAATATAAAAGCAATAATAAGCTGCGCTATAATAATAACAGGTTTTATCATAAGTAGCTGTACAATTTGAATAAAAAATTGTATCGTTTGCACAAAAATATAAATAAGAAAATTCAATGCTCGCATGTACACTGCTTTCAATAAACTTTGATATGCAGCAAAGCCGCAAAGCAAAGCTACGAAAACATATATACGTAATTCAGCTTCATTTACAATGAGCAATACATAAAAGACAAACAGTGCTTGGACAATCCAAAACAGTATATCATATATAAATACAAGCCAACGCTTACGCTGGGGTCGCTGTAAAAAACGTTGATATGTATCTAACGCTGCTCCAATCCAAGCACCCATTCCAATCATAGAAAGCATTGTATACAGTTGAATCGTTAAACTCATTTAAACAACTTACTAAAGAAGCCTTTAGCTTTCTCCCCTTGATTCTCATCAATGTACAATATCTCATTAATTTTCCCTTTAATGGATACAATTCCTTTATCTACATCTAAATTTTTCATTTGTAAGTTTTGACCGCGAATTGTTAAAAAGCCCATTACAGTTTCTAATAAAAACTCTTCACTATCAAAACTCTCCACTTGCTTTACGCCTGTAATATCTATTACACGTCTACCTCGCATAATAATATCATGTTCTACAGAAACATTCTGTTGATTAGAAGACATAGCTGAGTAGCCCTGATTCACGTCAATCCCCCCATAGCTTTATACTATCTAGTAAATAATGTATGAGGGGATAAAATAATTTAGAACAAGCCTTCTTCCACTTTTACTTTCTCTTCACGAACGACTGAGTACATGTTTGCTGCATCTTCTTTTTTCGTTGTTTCTTTTAATTCATTTACTTTTACAGTTACTATTTTTTGTCCAAAACGAATTGTAAGCTCATCATCTACCTTCACATCAGAACTCGCCTTTGCAGCTTGTCCATTAATTGTAATTCTCCCTTGATCAGCTACTTCTTTTGCCAATGTTCTTCTTTTAATTAGACGCGACACTTTCAAAAACTTATCTAAGCGCATCTCATTTCCCCCCTATTGATTCTCTATCTGTTTCGCTTCTTCCCATAAAACGTCCATTTGTTCTAACGTTAATTCCTGCATTTCCTTATTCATTTCAGCTACTTTCGTTTCCATGTATAGAAATCGGCTCATGAATTTTTCATTTGTCGTATGCAGTGCCTCTTCTGGATTCAGTTTATAGTAACGACCAATATTAACAAAGGCAAATAATAAATCTCCAAATTCACTTAACATTTTTTCTTTATCCATCTTTGCAACTTCTTGCTCGAACTCTTTCAATTCTTCAAAAACTTTCTCCATCATCGGCTGTACATCATCCCAATCAAAACCAACTGTTCCAGCTTTTTTCTGAATTTCATACGCTCGCATTAATTGTGGTAAACTTTTTGGAATTCCAGTTAAAGCTGATTCTCGTACATACCCTTTTTCTTGTTTTTTAATATCTTCCCAGTTTGCAACAACTTCTTCTGCGTTCTCTACATCTATATCTCCAAATACATGTGGATGACGGCGTACCATTTTTTCAGATAGCGTTCGAATGATATCATCAACAGAGAACCAGCCCTCATCTTCTCCAATTTGAGCATGAAGCATAACTTGTAAGAGCACATCACCAAGTTCCTCAATTAAATGATCATCATCTTCTTCATCAATTGCTTCTAGTACTTCATACGCTTCTTCAATTAAATATTTCTTTAAAGATTGATGCGTTTGCTTTTTATCCCACGGACAACCATTTGGTCCACGAAGCTCAGCAATAATTCCTCTAAGCACATCAAATTGTTGATATAAAGAAGAACGCTCAGTGGCAGGTGGCACATACACACTCGTTAAGTTGTTCAATTCTGTTTCATGATCTAACATATACAGCGGAACCTTTTTCACTTGCTCAAAAGATGTCCCTGCGGCTGTTACAATGTATACTTCATACTCATCAGGCAACATTTCCATTAATGTTAATTTCACCTCAGATGCAACAAACGCATCATATACTTGGCAAAAAATTAAATGTTGTCGTAATTCTAATTGACCTCGCTCAAACGAAGTTGCATCAACCAACTGAAATCCTTCAATAGGATCTATCTTCAAACTGGAAAACATCGGATCTAAAAAGCTTTGTCCACCTTCAATTCGTATCTCGACTTGTTTTTCTTTTCCTTTTTGTAAAAGCAATTGAACAGTTCGTTCAGCGACAAGTGGATGACCTGGTACAGCATAGATAATCTCCGTACCCTGCGCTTGTTCTATTAACGTATTCGCAATCGTTTCGTATACAATTTCAAATGTATCGTGCGCCTCATATACATTATCAAAAGCAGTATACTTCACACCTTCTTT
This sequence comes from Bacillus sp. C1, assembly GCF_054570475.1. Lineage (NCBI taxonomy): Bacteria > Bacillati > Bacillota > Bacilli > Caryophanales > Bacillaceae > Bacillus > Bacillus sp. C1. Next base: position 27,045 of record NZ_JBTMZT010000020.1, on the reverse strand, counting down.
TTCTAACTCATCAATAACCGGATGTTCCTTCGTACGAACATACATATGATCTGTTTCTTGAATCTTTCGGTACACACCCATCGTTAGTTGCTCTAACTCACCAGCACCTAATCCTAAAATCGTGATTACTCCACTCACAACCAGTCACCTCTATCCACTCTTCTTCAATGAAGCTTGTATCTTTTCTTGCTTCATAACAGTTCCTAATTCTTTTTTTGTAAAAACATTTAATTTCATAATTAAAAATAGATATACTAATCCACCAATCGCTACGCCTAATAACGCTTCAATTGTAGCCACTCCTCTATATCCTACAGCAATGGCTAGTCCAAATTTTTCATAAATACGCATGAATAGCATTACGATAATAACCATTCCTACTCCACTGACCGTTACACCAAATATGCCTTGTTTATGAATAAGCGGCTCGTCTACAACTCGAATAAGTAAAGCACTATTTAGCAAGGCAATAATTATGAGTGAAATTACCGTTGCGACAGCCGCTCCAGTTACACCCAAATGTGGCATTAACATATAATTGAACGATAATTTTAGACAGCCTCCAAATACAACAAATAACGCTGGTCTGACGGTTTGCCCAAGACCTTGTAGAATAGAAGCTGTTGTAATAGATAAAGAACTAAATAAAATAGAAACGGCTAAAATAGCTAGTACACCTGAGCCTTCACTATTTTCAAACAACATAATATTTGTTGGTTTAATAATACAGGCTAATCCTAATGAGGCCGCAACTCCAATTACAAAAGTTATCTTTATCGCTAACTGCACCTTTTGTTGAATAAACAGATGGTCCCCTCGCTCTTTCGCTGCCGTAATAATTGGGATAAGCGAAAGTGAAAATGAAGTTGTCACAACTGTACCAAGCTGCACGAGAGGAATACTCCTATCGTAAACACCCTTTAATACTTTGGCAACTTCCCCTGGTTCTCCTGCCTGAATAAGCAAAGTATAAAATGAAACTGAATCTGCCATTTGTATAAAAATTAATACTAAATTACTAACACAAACCGCGATCCCTTGCCAAAAAAGGATTCGAATTATCGCTTTCTTATTTCGTATTCTCTTCCATCCTTGCAGAAAAATAGAACGGAAATTGTGTCGCATATAAAACAGAAGTACTATTATACCAATTAATCCGCCTGCGATTGATCCAAACATCGCTCCTGCGCCAACCGTATATAAATCAAATTCGTGTGCCATGAGGAACAGCGATAAAAATACAATAATTGATACGCGAATTGTTTGTTCAATCACTTGTGATATAGCCGTCGGCATCATATTGTTAAACCCTTGAAAGTATCCTCTTGCAACAGATAAAAAGGGCATTAACAAAAATGAAAATGAAATAACCCTTAACAGTTTACCTAAATTTACATCTCCCATAAATGATGCAATCGTATGAGCACCAAAAAATAGCGTAAAGAAACCTACCCAACCAATTCCTAATAAAAACCAAAAAGAAACACAAATAATCTCCTCTGCCTCTTCTTGCTTCCCCCGTTCCAAACGCTCTGCCACTATCTTAGAAATGATAATGGGAAAACCATAAGTAGCTAAAATTAAGCAAAATCCATAAAATGGGTAAATTTGTTGATAAATATAAAAACCAACATCACCTGCTATATTTTGATATGGAATACGGTAAAAAGCGCTTAATACTTTCGTAACAAAACTTGCAATCGTTAATATAATAGCCCCGCGCCAAAAAGCTTGATATTTCTTCGCTTCCATACGAGAAAACTCCTTTTCCTATTCTCATCCCTCGTATTATATCACAAAGAAAAAAACAGGCTTTTTTAACTTTATACAATAAAAAAGGTAGCAAAACGCTACCTTTTAACAAACTACAATCTTGCTTTTCCGAAAAGAATTCCTTTTTTGTAAAAAATATTATAATTAAGAAAGATTACTGCTCCATTTGTTTTGCTAAAAAGCTTGCAGCGGTATTTACCGCTTTATGCTCCACTTCATTTATAACCGCTTCTTTCGAGAAGATAATAACAGCTCCAATCGGATCCCCATTTGCAACAATCGGACCAACTGTATACGAGCTAACCTTTTCAGTTATCCCATCAATAATCGAAATTTCACTTTCATCTGTTATAATAACAGACTTTCGATTTTCCATCGTTTTTTCGATTAAATCACCAACACTTTTATTTAAGTATTCTTTTTTAGATACCCCAGCTACAGCGATAATAGAATCGCGGTCACAAACGAGTACGTTATGTCCTAAACTATCGTATAAAGCATCAGCATATTCTTTTGCAAAATCACCTAATTCACTAATTGGAGAATATTTTTTCAAAATTACTTCTCCATCGCGATCAACAAAAATTTCTAACGGGTCCCCTTCTCGAATACGAAGAGTTCTACGAATTTCTTTCGGAATTACTACCCTACCTAAATCATCAATTCGACGTACGATTCCAGTTGCTTTCATTCTAATGCTGCCTCACTTTCTACTGATGATGAAAGTGGTGAATTTACCTGTTCATGTAAAAATCACCAACTGTTAGACATAGTATTTTACACATTACTTCTTCTATGCACGCCGAATTGTATTTTTTATTTTGTTTTACGCATTTATTACTTCTTTTTTCACGTCAGGCAAGCCTTTTAATAAATTTTCAGCAATTGTTAACCATTTTGATGTCTCTAATCCATTCGTTTTCATAACAATTTTCAAACGAGAACCTTCCATACCAAGACCAATCATGCGACCAAAACTATTACCGAGCATGAATAATTTTCCACCATCAATGTTTTGGCTCGCTTGTTCTGAGAATAAAAATGTCACTTCGAATTTTGTTTGTTTAATTAGGTCAATCTGTTCTTTCATTGCCAACACTTTTATATTCGCAATTTGCAATAGATATCCAACTTCTTGCGGATAATCTCCAAAACGATCAATCATTTCTTCTTGCAACTCTTCAATATCCTCAATTGTAGAAACACCTCTAAATTGTTTGTACATCATAATTTTTTGTTTACTATCTGAAATATACGCATCCGGTAAATATGCGTCCACTTCTAAATCAATTTCAACATCAATTACATTTTCAATCCCTTGTGTTCCTTTACGCTGCTCGATCGCATCTTTTAACATTTGAGAATACAAATCAAATCCGACTGAATCAATAAATCCATGTTGCTCAGCACCTAACAAGTTTCCGGCACCACGAATGGATAAATCTCGCATTGCGATTTTAAATCCAGATCCAAGCTCTGTAAATTCTTTAATGGCCTGTAAACGCTTCTCAGCGACCTCTGATAACACTTTATCACGCTTATACGAAAAGTATGCATAAGCAACCCGGTTTGAACGACCAACACGTCCACGAAGCTGATAAAGCTGTGACAATCCCATGCGATCAGCATCAAATACAATTAATGTATTTACATTCGGAATATCAACGCCTGTTTCAATAATCGTCGTACTTACAAGTACATCATGTTGTCCATCTAAAAATGATAGCATGACGGATTCTAGTTCACTCTCATTCATTTTTCCATGTGCATACGTCACACGCGCTTCTGGCACTAACATAGAAATTTCATCTGCTTTTCTTTCAATATCTTCAACACGATTATATAAGAAATAAATTTGACCGCCTCTTGCAAGCTCTCGCTCTATCGCTTCTCGAATTAACCCTGGATTGTACTCCACCACATACGTTTGTACTGGGAAACGATTTTCTGGTGGCGTCTCAATAACAGATAAATCTCGTACACCGAGCATCGACATATGAAGCGTACGCGGAATTGGCGTTGCCGTTAATGTTAATACGTCAACATTCGCTTTCAATTGCTTAATCTTTTCTTTATGTGTAACACCAAATCGTTGCTCTTCGTCGATAATTAACAAGCCTAAATCTTTATAAGTTACATCTTTAGATAAAATACGATGTGTTCCAATAACGATATCAACTGTTCCATCTTTTAAGCCTTTAATTGTTTCATTTTGTTGCTTTCGCGTGCGGAATCGACTTAACAATCCAATATTAATTGGATAGTCTTGAAAACGCTCCCGAATTGTTTCATAGTGTTGTTGCGCAAGAATCGTTGTCGGTACTAAAATCGCTACTTGCTTTTCATCCATAATCGCTTTAAATGCTGCACGAATCGCAACTTCTGTTTTACCATATCCTACATCACCACATAGAAGTCGATCCATCGGACGCCCACGTTCCATATCTTTCTTAATTTCTTCAATAGAACGCAATTGATCTTCGGTCTCCTGATATGGGAAAGATGATTCAAACTCCTGTTGTTCCGCAGTATCCGGTGTATATGCATAACCTTTTGAGGCTTCACGTTCTGCGTACAATTTAATTAAGTCATCCGCAATATCTTGGACAGACTTTTCTACCTTTGTTTTAACCTTCTTCCAATCATTCCCGCCTAATTTATAAACTTTCGGGTCCTTACCTTCTGACCCTACATATTTTTGTACTTGATCAATCTGTTCAATTGGCACATATAACTTATCATTACCTTGATATTTAATATTTAAGTAATCTTTATGAACACCATTAATTTCTAATGTTTCAATCCCTAAAAATTTACCGATACCATGATTCACGTGAACAACATAGTCGCCGACTTTTAACTCAGAATAACTTTTAATACGCTCTGCATTTGATAATTTTTGTTTGCGTTGTGATTTTCTTACCTTTTTATGAAAAAGCTCTTTTTCTGTAATAACAACTAGCTTCTGCATTGGCATTTCAAATCCCGCATGTAAATCGCCTACAGCGACTTGAAGACGGCCAGGAAGCAATATATCTGTAGATTCAATAATATCTGCTTCAATATCATAATCACTTAAAATATATTGTAATTTTTTCGCACGTTCTTCATCTGTCCCTAGTACGACTGTCGTGAAATCCCCTTCAGTCCATCTATCGATTTCTGTTTTTAAAAGTTGCATCTGTCCATGAAAATCTTGCATTGTTTTACACGTTACATTAACGATATTTTGTGGGTGTGTATGTGCAATATGGCGTAAAAATAATGTTAAATATACAAAACTTCTTTTTTTATGATGTAAAAACTCTTCAAATTGATGCGAAAACACTAAATCCTGAATAATTGCCCCTTCACTTAGAAGTGATGTATACCATTCTGCTTCCTCTGTTTCAAGATGTGATGCCGTTTCTTGAATACGCGAAATTTCATCTAAAATAACTACACCGTTCTCAGGTAAATAGTCTATTAGACTAGCATGTTCTTTATAGAAAATAGATAAATATTTAAACATTTGCTCTATTGGCTGTCCATCTTTTAATATTTCGATCTCACGGCTAACCGTTTCAAGTACTGCTGTCTTGATTTTTTCATCAGAGAGCCTCTGCATCGTCTTCATTAAACCTTTTTCAAGTCGTTCTATACCTACATTTAACTCTTCCCTTGAAAATAGGAACTCTGTTGCAGGACCAAATTTCACGCTTTCCTTTTTATCCTGAGAGCGTTGTTCTTCTACATCGAACGAACGAATAGAATCTACTTCCGTGTCAAAAAATTCGATACGCAATGGTAACTCTTCAGTTAATGGATAAATATCCAATATCCCTCCACGCAAGCTAAACTCTCCAGGAGCCTCTACCATCGACTTACGTTCATAACCAATATGGTGTAATGTATGAAGCAGTGCCTCTAAATCAATCTCTTGCCCTAGACTAATCTCGATTTGCTTTTGCTTCCATAATTCCTTTATTGGTAAAAACCTGCGTAATCCAGCAACAGGGACAACGATAATCCCACTCTCTCCCATAGCTAGGCGATTTAACACTTCAATACGCTGTGCCTTAAGTTCAGGACTCGCAACCCCAATTTCTGACGCAATTAATTCGTTAACTGGATATAGCCATACATCTTGTTCACCAAGCAATGATACTAAATCCTCATACACCTTTTGTGCTTGATACAAATTATGCGTCACAACAAGCTGTGACTGCTTTGTTTTTTTATATACAGCAGCCATTAATAGAGAACGAGAAGAAGTGGCCATACCTGATACAAGTTGCTCTTTCAATCCCTCTTCTAGTCCATTAATAATGGATTGTATTTCTTTATTTTTATAAAATCGCTCTAATAAACCTATCATTTTTAAAACTCCTCTCAACATAAAAGAGCAAGTTAATATATTTTTATGCAAATATTTTGGAAAAAGAAAACAGAAAAATGCTTTGGACACGCCAAAGCGACAACATTTTATTGCAAAAACTTTTCATACTCATAATACTCCGGATAAGATGAGAGCGTTTCTTGGCACGACTCACAGATTGTTTTTATAGATATATTTCCATTTTCATGGAAATGAATCATATCCAATCGCTCTTGCTCTGTTAGTTGAAATAAAACTTTGTTGTATACCTTTTCTGCGGAAATGGAGCCCAACTTCTCCCCACAATGTCTACAGTAATAATGTCCCTCCATACTATCCTCCTAAATTTGCAATTACTTTTAGTATGGATAAAAACATCATAAAATATTCCAGATTAGAACATTAACCGTTAAAAGTATTCATAATTTGAAGAAATGGCTTTTTCAACCATTCTTCACATGCATCCGCCGCCTTGTCGATAGACTGATTTACCTCTGGTAACTCTTCAGCTGTAAAACGCCCTAATACATAGTCCACTACTTTCATACCATTTTTCGGACGATCAATACCCATACGAATCCGCTGAAATTCTTGCGTTCCCAAATGGGAAATTGTCGATTTCACACCATTATGACCACCTGCACTACCTTTCATACGAAGACGCAATTTACCTACTGGAATATCTAAATCATCATACATGACAACAAAATCTTCAACATCAATTTTATAATACTCCATAAGCGGACGAATACTTTCCCCAGATAAATTCATATACGTCAGCGGCTTTAATAAAACTACTTTTTCACCATTAACAAAGCCTGAACCATACATGCCTTTAAATTTTTGTTCATTTAAGGAAATGCCCCATCGTTTCGCCAATTCATCAATACCCATAAATCCGATATTATGCCTTGTTAATTCATATTCTCTACCTGGGTTCCCAAGTCCTACTATTAATTTCATTCTTGCATCACTACTTTCTGTTTACGATACGAAAAGACGTAACCAAATTTGGTTACGTCTCATTCTATCCAATTAATTGAATAATACACTCACAGACTCTTCTTCATAAACACGAATAATTGCTTCTCCAATCAGTGGAGCAACAGAGAGCTCATGTACTTTATCAATTTTCTTCTCTTCCGGTAATACGATAGAGTTTGTTACAACTAACTCTTTAATATTTGAGTTTTGGATACGCTCAATTGCTGGGCCAGATAAAACTGGATGTGTACAGCAAGCATATACTTCAGAAGCACCGTTCTCAACAAGAGCGTTTGCCGCTAATGTAATTGTACCAGCTGTATCAATGATGTCATCAATTAAAATTGCTGTTTTGCCTTCGATATTACCAATAATGTTCATTACCTCTGATACGTTCGGACGAGGACGACGCTTATCAATAATAGCGATTGGCGCTTTTAGACGGTCTGCCATTTTTCTTGCACGTGTTACACCACCGTGGTCAGGAGATACGATTACGATATCTTTAAGGCCTTTTGTCTCAAAGTAATCAGAAAGAATCGGTACACCCATTAAGTGGTCGATTGGGATATCAAAGAATCCTTGAATTTGTGGAGCATGTAAATCTAGAGTGATTACACGAGTTGCACCTGCAGTTTCAAGCAAGTTTGCTACAAGTTTCGATGTAATTGGTTCACGAGAACGCGCTTTACGGTCTTGACGCGCATAACCATAGTAAGGAATAACGATATTAATTGTTTTCGCTGATGCACGTTTTAATGCATCAATCATAATAAGTAATTCCATGATATGTTCGTTTACTGGGAAGCTTGTAGATTGAATAATGAATACATCGCAACCACGGATACTTTCTTCAATGTTAATTTGAACTTCTCCATCACTAAAACGGTCAACAGAACATTTCCCTAACCCTACTCCAATATGCTTTGCAATTTGCTCAGCAAGTTCCTTATTAGAGTTTAAAGAGAATACTTTCAAATTAGAATTTAGATATTGAGTCGACATCTAGATTAACCCTCCACATTATGATTTTTTCTTATTCAGCAATTGATCAACATAGTCTTCTTTGTTAACTTGACGTGCACGTGCTACTGATAATGCTTTTGATGGAACATTTTCTGTAATTGTAGAACCTGCTGCAACATAAGCACCATCTTCAACTGTTACAGGAGCAACAAGGTTTGAATTACAACCAATAAATACACCATCTCCAATAACAGTTTTGAATTTATTCTTGCCGTCGTAGTTCACCGTAATTGAACCACAACCAAGATTCACGTCTTCTCCAACTTGTGCATCCCCGATATAACTTAAGTGTGAAGCTTTACTTCTATTACCAAAAACAGTTTTTTTGATTTCCACGAAGTTACCAACGCGTACTTCATCTCCAATAACTGAATCTGGGCGAATATGTGCAAATGGACCGACCGAAACTTCTGTACCAAGCTTGCTATCATGTACAGTAGATTGGCGAATTATCGTGCGGTTTCCAATTTCACTATCGCGCACCACTGTATGTGGACCAATTTCACAATCAGAACCAATTACAGTTTTACCCTCAATAATCGTTCCTGGATGAAGAACTGTATCACTGCCAATAATTGCATCAGCAGAAATGTATGTGTTATTTGGATCAATAATTGTAACACCATTTACCATATTCTTTTGGTTGATACGTTTTTTCATAATCATTTCCGCTTGCGATAGAGCGACTCTGTCATTAACACCTAATGTTTCATCGAAATGCTCCGTTTGGTAAGCTGATACAATATGACCTTCGTTTTTCAAAATCTCAATTACATCTGGAAGATAATATTCACCTTGTACATTATCATTTGAAACTTTAGAAAGTGAAGCAAATAGCGCTTTATTATCAAAACAATACGTACCTGTATTAATCTCTTTAATAGCTCGCTCTACTTCATTTGCATCTTTATGCTCAACGATTTTTTCAACATGACCATTCTCGTTACGAACAATACGACCATATCCAGCAGGTTCTTCTATGTATGCCGTTAGCACTGTTGCTTTCGCCCCTGCTTCTTCATGATGCTGAAGCAATGCTTCCATTGTTTCTGCTGTTATCAGTGGTGTATCACCACAAATAACTAAAGTTGTTCCCTCTTCATTTGCAAGTACGTCAGTAGCTTGATCAACAGCATGTGCCGTACCAAGTTGTTCTGCTTGTAATGCAAACTCACTTACGTTTCCTAGTTGTTCTTGCACTTTTTCAGCACCATGTCCAACTACCGTTACAAGTTTCTGCAATCCTAACTGAGATACTTGATCGACTACATGCTGTACCATTGGTTTTCCGCATACAGGATGAAGCACTTTGTATAGCTCGGACTTCATACGTGTGCCTTTACCTGCAGCTAGAATCACTGCAAATCTGTTTGACATATAGACCCTCCATCGCAACCTATTTATCCATTAAAGATATTATCCTAAATCATTATATATTTCAAGAAACATGGCATAACTATTAAATTTTACCATACTTCTTATAAGATTGTTTTACTCTTTAGTATCTTTTTTTAAGAAATAAGATATACTATTTCAAGTAATTTTAAAGAAATGAGCAGTTTACATATAACGTGGGCAGTAAATTGAAGATTTGTTCAAAATAAATATAAAACCTTTCTTTTAGATAGGAAAGAGTATCCTTGCATAGTAGCGATCGGATTATTTTCTTCTTTATTTTTTCCACCATTTTACTTTGGAGCTATATATCAAACGAAAGAATAAAAAAACAAACCCCTGTAAGTGTTTACAGGAGTTTGTTGCAAAATTATAGAGCTCTTTTTATTAGGGCTCTTTTCATTCGAATTTTACGAAGCTCCAGCTTCTTCAAACTCAACTTCTTCTAACTCGCCTAAACGGTGATACTCCGTTAAAACCGCATCTTGAATTTTTGAGCGTGTGTTAGAATTAATTGGATGCGCAATATCACGGAACTCCCCATCCGGAGTACGTTTACTTGGCATTGCTACAAATAATCCATTATTGCCGTCAATTACGCGAATATCATGAACAACAAATTCATGATCTAGGGTAATAGAGGCAATTGCTCTCATACGGCCTTCTGTGTTTACGCGGCGTAATCTTACGTCAGTCACTTCCATCTTGTGTTCACCACCCTTTTCTAAATAAGCGATATGTTTGTATAAATTCCACAAATTTTCTATTTTCCCTTTAATTTTTTAAAAATTTTTAAGATAAAAATTTTTATTTCAATGGAATATACGAATTAGCAGAAATTATCGCTTACAAAACTTATTTTACAAGGGCAATTACTTCGATTTCGACAGAAACATCTTTCGGTAATTTTACTACTTGCACACAAGAACGAGCTGGCTTATGTACAGAAAAATACGTTCCATACACTTCATTTACATCATTAAAATCATCCATATCTTTTAAAAATACAGTTGTTTTTACAACCGTATTAAATGATGCGCCTGCTTCTTCTAATACAGCCTTTAAATTTTGAAATACTTGCTCTGTTTGTACCTTGATATCACCTGTTACAAGGTCTCCATCCACTGTTAATGGAATTTGTCCTGAACTATAGAACATATTATTTACAATAACCCCTTGTGAATATGGACCGATTGCTTGCGGTGCTTGATTTGTTTGAACTACTTTCATATTTTCTCACCCTTTTATTATTTTATTATTACTTTCAAACATAATTTCCCCATACACACTTAGTCATCTATTCTGAACAAATAAAATGTACCTTGCTAGTAGGGGGTAAAACTTTAGCTATATAAACCCACTTTGATTTTTTAACATATAAAGTGGAACTTTATCCAACCAAGAACATCGAGATAAATTACTGTCCTGAAGACTCAAATCCTCCCTACATTCACTTCTATCTGTCTTCTCTTAGCGTGAGACGAAAAGGGATCTAATCAGCCTCTCCTCTCTCCCACCTAACAAATAAAGAAATGATGCCGTTACATGGATTTATATAAGAAAAGTTTTAACGCCTACTAGCACTTTCATTTACAAAAAAAGATAAAGCCTATGCTTTACCTTTTTATTCAGCTTCTACAAGCCCTTCATTAAATGGTACGAGCGAATAATTTCCTTTTTCCACTTGAATCGTTTTCTCTTTAATATCCACTTCTGACAAACGGATTAAAGAAACAAAGTTATTAATGAGTCTTTCTTCAATATCTGTTGACTCTACTAACACACCAATTCCTACCACATTAGCATTAAATTCCTCTAACATACTAATCATACCCTGAATTGTTCCGCCAGCCTTCATAAAGTCGTCGATAATTAAAACATTAGCCCCTTCTGGAAGACTACGTTTCGCTAAAGTCATTGTTTGAATGCGCTTAGATGAACCTGATACATAGTTAATACTAACTGTTGGTCCCTCTGTTACCTTATTATCTTTTCTTGCAATTACAACAGGTACATCTAAATAGTTCGCTACCGCATATGCAAGCGGAATTCCTTTTGTTGCTACCGTCATAACAGCATCAATTGGTTGTCTCGCAAATACAGAAGCAAATAGACGACCTGCTCCATTGATATAACGCGGATTGCTTAAAAGATCTGTCATATATAAGTATCCACCTGGAAGGATACGATCTGGATTCTCAAATAAACTGCAAAGTTCATTAATAACCAGATTTGCTTCTTCTTCACTTATATATGGAATATATTTCACTCCTCCTGCTGCCCCTGGTATCGTTTGCAATGTGCCGACCCCTTGTTGTTCAAACGTTTGCTTAATAATAACTAAATCTTCACTAATGGAAGACTTAGCCGATTGATACCGTTCAGCAAAAAAAGTGAGAGAAACTAGCTGACGAGGATTTTGCAATAAATAATAAGTCATATCGACTAATCTTGTACTTCGTCTAATTTTCACACTCTCACCCCAAATCACGAATATTCTAAACAAATCATACCGTATTATACGCCTTTATTCAAGCGTTTCTCGCTCTCCTAATAGGCGTACTGCGTATACTTGTTCACAGAACCCTTTTAAACCATTATAAATGCGATGCATACGTGAGTCATGATGTACCAATCCAAATACAGTTGGTCCACTGCCACTCATTAAAACTGCATCTGCACCAAAACGTTTCATCTGTGACTTAATATGCGCAACTTCAGGGTGCATCGCAAACGTCACGCCTTCTAGTACATTTCCAACGGCACTACAAATTCCTTTGTAATCACCACTATTAATGTATTCAACCATCTGCTCTACATCTGGATGTGTCACGCGATTTAATTGTAAATTCCCATACACATCAGCAGTAGATACACCGATATGAGGCTTTGCTAAAATAACCCAACAAGAAGGAGGTGTCTTTATATGGTTAATTTTTTCCCCTCTTCCTGTAGCAATCGCCGTTCCACCGTATACACAAAAAGATACATCTGATCCAATTTTTGCTCCAAGTTCCGCTAATTCATCTATCGTTAGACCTAAATTCCACAGCTTATTAAGCCCTCGTAATGTAGCAGCTGCATCGCTGCTTCCACCTGCTAATCCTGCTGCTACTGGAATTGTTTTTTCAATAGCAATAGATACACCTTGCTTCACCTTAAATTTTTCTTTTAATAATTTTGCAGCTTGATAAGCTAAATTACGCTGGTCGTCTGGGACATACCGATTATGAGACACGATTTCAATCCGGTCTTCTGATAACTCCGTTAACTCTAAACGATCTGCTAAATCGATCGTCGTCATAATCATCTTTACTTCATGATAACCGTCTTTTCTTTTCCCTAGTACATCTAACGACAAATTAATCTTTGCCGGTGCTTTCACTAGTAGCTTCAATCTATTCACCCACTCTATGTACTCAATCTTTTATCGTTTATTTTACCATAAATTTATAGTAAGACGATGACACTTCCCTTATTATAACGAAAAGCATTCAGAATGAAACTACTTATGCAAAATGATGATACCTTTTGGCGTGCAAAAAGCCGAGGAAATTCTCCTCGGCTACCGCAGCATAGAAGTTATCTTACAACTACTGGTTTTCTTTCATTAATTGTTGCTGTGCAATTTCAATAGCACGTTTCACCATATTACCAGCATCTTTCGCACGAATTCCGCCCCATCCTTCTTTCTGAACAACATCATAAAAGCCAAGCTCTTTTGCAAGCTCTTCTTTAAACTGATTTGACATGACTCCTCTTCGCCTACTCAATGCAGGGTCCCTCCTTATTTCGCTGCGGTATAATTAGTATGCAAAAAAATATCATTTTTATTTATGGGAATATATGTAGCAGAGTGGGTGATTATCCTAAAATAACCTCATTATGGGGATCATCATAAAACGTTAATTCTACCGTTTCTGTTAAAACATCTGCATAACTATAAGAAACACGCTGCAGTGTATCCTCTTGTTGATCCAATTGGACAACAAAAACAGAGCGATATGTTTCTGCTAATACACCTGATTGCTCCACTGTTTTTCTTCTTCCACTATTCGCCTTTAACATAAGACGTTTTCCAAGATGGTGATCTAATTCACTTTTAATTTCATCTAAACGTTTTGACATATACTTTGCTACACCTCGCTGTAATTTAGATTAAATCCATGATATATCTATCCTAATTATTGCCTATATATAATAAACAATATTTTCGCAAGAACCTAATGCGTACGAATAGATAAAAGAATTACTATATTATAAAAGTATCATTTTATAGTCTGCACGTTCTTATCTGTTTTTATCCAACCACCTATAAATCCTTGTTTATAGAATGTTTTTTCTCGCGCAAAAAAAAGCAAGGTATCTACACCTTGCTTACTCCTCATAATATTGAAAAGGTAATCCTGTTCGCAAAAGCCCCCGGGTCTCAATACCTCCAAGACCTTTTTGCCCAGTAATGGTATTTCGAACAACGTCCCATACATTTACGCGTTCCATAAAAGAAGTAAAACTAATTTTCCCTACTACATATACTGGATCTAATGCATGAATATTGATACGTGAAGGTGAGCTAGCAAAATTAGCACCAGCTCGAATTAAAGCTTCAAAATGGGATTGACATGCCCCAGCAAAAATAACGAGCTGATCTAAAGAAGGGTATTTTTTTCGTACTTCCCGAACGGCCTGTACAAAGTGACGAGAATGACGATAGGCCGTTAAATCTCCCATAGTTCCCTTTGATTTTGTATATGCATCATGACCTGTAATTACCAAAATATCTGGACGAAAATGATCAATTAAATCAACTACCTTTTCGTGCATTTCTGTTTCTTTACAATGTACGCCTTGAACTGGAACTCCTATCTTTGTATATAGATCTAAACACTTCCGTAAATATAATGGGTCCCCATCTATATGCAACACCCTACCTGGCATTTGAAAATAATTAACTTCACTCGTATATCCACCTGTGGAATTATGTTCATGCCGTTGCTTCATCAAAACATAATCTTGTTGAAACAGACGATATGTTCGTTCGATCGTTTCCTTTTCACGCTTTTCTCTTTTTTTATATTCTCTCTGATCAATGCTAATTAAATCTTCAAGCGGTGCATCTGCCACAAGCCTAATTTCTTCTCCAAATAATATTGCAATTTCACCCTTTATTTCTGTAATGCGAAAAAGAATGTCTCGGTTATAGGACTTTCGTTCCACTAAATCTCCAACATGTACAGCCATTATCCTACCTCCAAACTCACTAGGCCATCTCACTAACCATGTTCTGTTTTTAACGTATGAATTTAGGAGAGAAAAGGTGACAAAAAGGACAACTCGAATTGAGCTGCCCTTTTCTGCTGCCAGCAGTAGTTCATAATACACCACTGATGCACAATGTCATTTTACTGTTTATAGGAAACTAATGCATTACTCAATGCAGCGAATTCTTCAATTGATAATGTTTCGCCTCTTCGCTTTGGATCAATGTCCACCTCTACTAAAATCCGATCTAACAATTCTTTATCTTTTGGGAAACCATTTAAATTATTTGATAAATTATTCATCAATGTTTTACGACGCTGTGCAAAACTTGCTCGTACTACCTCGAAGAAAAACTTTTCATCTTTTACTTCAACAATCGGTTTTGGACGTTTTAAAAGACGAATAACTGCCGAATCTACATTTGGTTGCGGTACAAATACGGTACGTGGAACAGTCATAACCGTTTCTACTTCTGTATAATATTGAATCGCAATAGATAAAGAACCGTAATCTTTCGTTCCTGGTTTAGCTGCTAGGCGATCTCCTACTTCTTTTTGCATCATAACAACAAATCCACGAACTGGTAACTTCTCTTCTAGTAATTTAAACAAAATTGGTGTTGTAACGTAGTATGGCAAATTCGCTACTACCATTACGTCTTGCCCTTCTTCGAACTGCTCCCCGAACACTTCATGTACATCTGCTTTTAAAACATCTTTATTAATTACAGTTACGTTACTATAAGGAGCTAATGTTTCATCTAGAATTGGTAATAGTCGTTGATCAATTTCAAAAGCTACTACCTTCTTGGCACGTTTTGCTAACTGTTCTGTTAACGCTCCAATACCAGGACCAATTTCAATTGCACCACTCTCTGAGCCAACTTCTGCATAATCCACAATCCGATTTAATACATTGGTATCAATTAAGAAATTTTGTCCTAAGCTCTTTTTAAATGAAAATCCGTACTTTTCAACAATATCTTTCGTGCGATTCGGCGTTGCTATATCCTTCATTTTTTTTCCTCCTGTAATACTTGTTTATATGCTTCCGCAAATGCTTCTTTTGAAACTTGAAACATTTGTAAACGTTTATGTAACTGCTTCGCATTTGTATAACCAATCTTTAATAGCTTACCCATTTTCTCTCTGCGACTTTTTGCTTGTTCTCCACCCACTAAACCGGCGTCCACTAAGTCACTCCAATTAATTTCGCTCGTATATGCTTCCATTTCTTCATGAATATTTTCTAAAGCACGTCGAATGGATTCGTTAGAAGCATGTTCAATTCCGACTCCTTTTTTTCTCTTGGCAAGCGCTTCTTCTTTCGGTAAGAAAGCATGCTTACACCCCGGAACCTTTTCAGAAATAATTTTCCGAATACGTTCTCCTGGGTAATCAGGATCTGTCAAAATAATAACGCCTCTTTTTTGCTGTGCCAACTTTACTTGCTCAATGACATGATCACCGATTGCTGAACCGTTCGTTTCAATTGTATCTGCATCAACAGCACGTTTAATCGCAACTGTATCATCTTTACCCTCTACAACGATAATCTCTTTAATTTTCATGCCTGCCTCCACACTCATTTCGTCTCTACTTAGTAAAACAAAAAAACGAATACTTTTCCATTATTATTTTCCCATTCATGTAATTTAAAAAGCAGAGGAGAAAAAATCCTCTGCCTGCGCTTCTGTGAGCAATATCTCTTTCTTATCAAGGCCCGTACGAATATATATGGAAGGAATGAGCCCCCTATTCCTTCGTCTTACTTAACACCAAATAAGGCTTTTGCATTTTCCATTGTCACTTGTGCGACCTCTTCATATGAAATCCCTTTTAAATTTGCAATTTCTTCTGCTACGAGTTTGACATAACTTGGCTCATTTCGTTTACCGCGAAATGGATGTGGCGTTAAATATGGGCAATCCGTTTCTATTAATAATTTTTCCATTGGGATTTCCATAGCAACTTCTTTTGGTTTCTTTGCATTCTTAAACGTTACTGGTCCTCCTAACGAAATCAAAAAGTTCATATCAATGCATTGCTTCGCTACTTCCACACTGCCACTAAAACAATGCATAATGCCGCCTACTTCAGCTGCATTTTCTTCTTCTAATATATCTACAATATCCTGTGTCGCATCACGATTATGTATAATGATCGGTAATTTTACTTTTTTCGCTAACTGAATTTGTTTACGAAATACTTCTTTCTGTATTTCTTTTGGAGATTTGTCCCAATGATAATCTAATCCCATTTCACCAAGAGCAACAACTTTTGGATGAGCAGCTAATTCTTCTAACCAAACTAAATGAGCTTCCGTCATATCAATTGCATCAACAGGGTGCCAGCCAACTGCTGCATAAATAAAATCATATGTTTCTGCGAGTTCAATTGCCTTCTTGATTGTCGCTTCATCAAAACCAACAACAACTGTATAGGTAACCTCTGCTTCTTTCATTCTTGCAATGACTTCCTGTAAATCTTCTTCAAATTGCTCTGCATTTAAATGTGAATGTGTATCAAACAACATGACAAATAACTCCTTTTATTTGAAATAAATTCTATCATAGGGAAAAAACTTTCCTGACAACGTAATGATAACAACATTACAATATTAATACAAAAAATGTAATATTAAAAATGCTCCTAACAAGAAAAAGATGCTCCACGAATGTTACACGTGAAACATCTCTTACTTTGTCAAGATTACTTGATTTTTGTACCATTTGGTAAATTTTGATCGATTGTTGCTAATGATAATACGCCGTTTTCTTCACCCGCTAAAATCATACCTTGTGATAATTCACCACGTAATTTCACTGGTTTTAAATTTGTTACACAAATAACTTTTTTCCCTTTTAAGTCTTCTGGTGTATAGAATTTAGCAATTCCAGAAACAACTTGTCGCTTTTCTGTGCCTAAATCAAGTTGAATCTTTAACAGTTTATCTGCTTTTTTTATAGGCTCTGCTTCTATTACTTCTGCTACACGCAATTCGACTTTAAAGAAATCATCAATTGTAATCTCTTCTGCTTTCGGTTCTTCTTCCTTCTTCTCTTCCACTTTAGGAGCAGAACCTTTCATTTGTTCTTTAATATATTCAACTTCTACCTCTACCTCTAAGCGTGGGAAAATAGGTTGTCCTTTAACTACTTTCGTACCCGCTGGAATACAACCAATCTTAGAAAGACTATGCCAAGATTGATGCGCTTTATCTATAAGACCAAGTTGTGCAAAAATTTTGCTTGGTGTTGCTGTTAAGAATGGCATAAGCATAATACCCGTTTGACGAAGCATTTCTGCAAGGTGTGCCATTACAGAAGCAAGCTTATCACGATCACTCTCATCTTTCGCTAATACCCAAGGTTGAGTTTCATCAATATATTTATTCGTACGGCTAACCAATTGCCAAATGGAGCTTAATGCTACTGAAAATTCCATGTTTTCCATTGCTTCTTCTACTTTTTGCAATGTATCTTGTGCAAATGTTACTAATGTTCCATCAAACTCAGTTATACTTTCTTTAAAAGCAGGAATTTCTCCATTAAAGTACTTTTCAATCATAGCTATTGTACGATTCAATAAGTTTCCTAAGTCGTTTGCTAAGTCGAAGTTAATACGTTCAACAAAACCTTCAGGCGTGAATACCCCATCAGATCCAAACGGAACTTCACGAAGTAAGTAATATCGTAATGCATCTAATCCGTAACGATCAATTAACGTAACAGGATCCACTACATTTCCTTTTGATTTACTCATTTTTCCATCCTTCATTAAAATCCAGCCATGAGCAAATACCTTTTTCGGCAGTGGTAAATCTAGTGCCATCAACATGATTGGCCAATAAATTGTATGGAAACGTACAATTTCTTTTCCTACTAAATGAACATCTGCTGGCCAATATTTTTTATACTTCTCTTCATTATCTGTTCCATACCCTAGTGCTGTAATGTAATTAGATAATGCATCTATCCATACGTAAATAACGTGTTTTGGATTACCTGGTACGCGAACTCCCCAATCAAAAGAAGTACGTGAAACTGCTAAATCTTCTAATCCTGGTTTAATGAAGTTATTAATCATTTCATTTTTACGTGATTCAGGTTGGATAAAGTGTGGATTTTCTTCGTAAAATTGTAACAGTCGATCTACATATTTACCCATTCTAAAGAAATAAGATTCTTCACGAACAAGTTCTACAGCATGACCACTATCTGGGCTTTTTCCACCGACTACTTTTCCATCCTCCATAATCGGATCTACTAGTTGGTGTTCTGTATAGAATGTTTCATCCTGTACAGAGTACCATCCTTCATATTCATCAAGGTAAATATCCCCTTGATCAACAAGCTGTTTAAAAATCTTTTCGACAACTTCTTTATGACGATCTTCGGTTGTACGAATAAAGTCATCGTAAGAGATGTCCATTTTCCCCCACAGCTCTTTAATTCCTTCTACAATGTTATCAACATATGCTTGCGGTGTAACTTGTAGTTCTTCAGCTTTCTTTTGAATCTTTTGTCCATGCTCATCAGTACCTGTTAAATAATGAACATCATATCCTTGCATGCGCTTGTAGCGTGCCATTGCATCTCCTGCTACCGTTGTGTAAGCATGTCCAATATGAAGCTTTCCGCTTGGATAATAAATTGGAGTAGTGATATAAAAGGTTTTGTTTTCCTCTGTCATTGTTTTGAACCTCCCAAATGACCTCATATGTATTTATAAACAGTATATCAAAAACTGACGTATAAAAACGAATTAATGCTCGATTATCTTTATCATCTATTACTTATATCCGCAAAAAATATACAGCATTTTGTCTGAAATATTGATAAAATTTAAAAATATAATAAAATACTTGTTTAATTCTTTCAATTTGTATTATACAAGAAATATATAAATCTATGATTCTTTTTATGAAATATAAAATTTAAGAATTGACGGAAATGTAAATGATTGGTATCATATGTTCATAGGGTATTTTGTCGAAAAATGACGAATTAAAATATAGACTCGCAAACTTACAGAATCTGAGGAGGATAACGAATATGAAATCTACTGGTATCGTTCGTAAAGTTGATGAATTAGGCCGTGTTGTAATTCCAATTGAATTACGTCGTACATTAGGTATTGCTGAAAAGGATGCTCTTGAAATTTACGTTGATGACGAAAAAATCATCCTAAAAAAATACAAACCAAACATGACTTGCCAAGTAACTGGTGAGGTATCTGATGGTAACCTTTCTTTAGCTGAAGGTAAAATTATTTTAAGCAAAGAAGGCGCTGAACAAGTCTTAAACGAACTTCAACAATATATTCAAGCAGCAAAATAAGCTTCTCAATTATGAGAAGCTTATTTTTTATCGACATGATAGATTTGATAGACGTCTCGTTTCGACAAATCTCGATCTTTGGCCACTTTTTTAATTGCATCCTTTGAAGAGATTCCTTGCTCGTTTATGTAGTGTTCGATATGATCATATACTGATATAGCTTCCCACCATTGTTCCTCGGGCGCAGCTTCCTCTTCTGATCCAGATACTAATATACAAAATTCTCCACGAACTTCATTTTGCTTTGTCCACTCAATCGCTTCCTCTATCGAGCCACGAATAAATTCTTCAAATTTTTTCGTTAGCTCCCGGCACAATACAATTTCTCTATTTCCAAGTACCTCCTTCATAGAAATTAATGTATCATCTAATCGATGTGGCGCCTCATAAAACATCATGGTAGTCGGAACATAACGAAGTTTTTCTAATTCTGCCTTACGTTCTTTCTTATTTCTTTGTAAAAATCCATAGAAGTAGAAATGTTTCGTTTCTAATCCTGATGCAATTAACGCTGTAAGAGCAGCGTTTGCTCCTGGAAGTGGAATAACATGATATTGCTTTTCTACAGCTTCTACAACAATATCGTAACCTGGATCCGAAATACAAGGCATACCTGCATCGCTTACAAGGGCCACCGTTTTTCCATCTTCTAGCTTATCTAAAATTTTCTGTCCACTTACTCCCTTATTATGCTCGTGATAACTCATAACCGGCGTTTCAATTTCAAAATAGTTACAAAGCTTTTTCGTCTGCCGCGTATCTTCAGCAGCAATGATATCAGCCTCTTTCAATATCCGAATCGAACGAAACGTCATATCTTCTAAATTACCAATCGGCGTTGGAACTAAATATAAGACCCCTTTTTCATTTGCTTGAAAGCTTTTTTGCTGCCACATAGCGTTCTCCTTTTTTCATATATTCTTCTTTTTCTTTTCGTTTTAATTGTTTAAAATGGTATTCAGCCTGCATCGCTGTTGTTTTATCTTTATGAACCTCTACATATTTTAAAACAACAGGAAGTCTAGCACGAGTGTAACGTGCCCCCTTCCCACTATTATGAGTTTGAATTCGTTTCTCTAAATTATTTGTATATCCTGCGTAATAACTTCTATCTGAACATTCTACTACATAAAAATAATGGTTATTCTTCTCCATATAAAATTGAACGAAGCTCCTTTGTATATTCATTGTTTTCCTCATATACAAAGAGCGGTGGTAAAATTTTCAGATCCGCACTTCCATCTTTGATTCCTTCTATTAGTAGCGTATTCGCTTCTTTACCCGCTTTAGGATATACAAACTGCACACGTTTTGGTTCAATCTTATACTTTCTCATAAGTGTTACAATATCAAGTAATCGACCTGGTCGATGAACAAACGCTACCTTTCCACCTTGCTTTACCAGCTGGCTACTAGCATATACAACATCCTCTAATGTACACATAATTTCATGACGAGCTATAGCTAAATGCTCATTAATATTCTTCTCAGATGCCTTTGGCGTTTGAAAATACGGCGGATTACATGTTACAACATCATATTGATGACGTCCAAGCTTTTCTGGCATTTCTTTTAAATCGCCATGAATTAAATGAATACGTTCCTCTAGCTTGTTATACTGAATACTTCTGATTCCCATATCATACAAGCGTTCTTGAATTTCTACACCTGTAATATTTCCTTTTGTTCTTGTGCTTAATAAAAGCGGAACAACAGCATTTCCTGTACATAAATCAAGCAAATTTCCCTTTTGAATCGGAACCCACGCAAAATTTGCAAGTAACACTGCATCTAAAGAAAAATTAAACACAGATGGACTTTGAATAATTTTCATTTCTTCTGCTAATAAATAATCTAAACGTTCATCTTCATATAAGTGCATATACGATTTCCTTTCTTATACTTAACCTACCCCATTTGATTCCCTATTAATGTAACAATAAGATACATTCCCTCTTATCATTATTCTCATGTATAAAAAATTACCTTTCCAATATACTTGGAAAGGTAATTTCATTTTTTATTTAAAAATGACAGACAGAATAAACAATCTCCTTCTTTACGTACACTCCCATAATGTAAATTACAGATATGGAAACCTTCTTGATATAGGCGAGCTAAGTTATCATATCCTTCACCAATATCCGTTTTGGGTTTCATTTCTTTTCGTTTTTGAGTTTTTTGTTTTTCCTTATTCTGTACTTCTTCAAAACGATGTCGCAAATTTTCATTTTCCATTTTAATATGTTGGTTTTCTTCAAGTAACTCTGCAAGATGTTGCTTTAATTCTCCCAACTGCTTATATAAATGTCCAATTTGCTCTTCCATACTGGAAACAGCTGCAAAAATATCTTTTTTCTCCACAAGCACCCACCTCATTAATCTGTGGTTTGACTCGAAACGACCCCTTCATTAATTAATTCATCTAACGTATATTCTACTATCCGTTCCTTGTCTACTAATTCCACTTGAATTAATCTTTCTAAAATATTTAATCCGATAACGCGTCCAAGACCATGCGGTGTTTGTATACGTTGGTCTAAATCAGGAAGTTGCTCTTTTGCCGCTTCATACTCGTCATTCTCATATTTTAAGCAACACATTAACCGACCACATAAGCCAGAAATTTTCGCAGGATTTAATGATAAATTTTGATCCTTCGCCATTTTAATGGATACAGGTTCAAAATCACCTAAAAATGTAGAACAACAAAGCATACGACCACACGGACCAATACCACCAAGCATTTTCGCTTCATCGCGAACACCAATTTGTCTTAGCTCAATTCTTGTCCGAAAAATTGCAGCTAAGTCTTTTACAAGCTCACGAAAGTCAATACGACCGTCTGCTGTAAAATAAAAAATAATCTTATTACGATCAAACGTATATTCTACGTCTACAAGTTTCATATCAAGTTTGTGTTCCCCTACCTTTTGTTGACAAACTTGATATGCTTCTTTTGCAGCATGTTTGTTTTCTTCAACAATTGTTCGATCATTTTCATTTGCAATGCGAATGACTTTCTTTAGCGGTAGTACAACATCGTTTTCATCAACCTGTTTCTTTGTAATAACGACTTTCCCATATTCGATCCCCCGCACAGTTTCCACGATCACAAATTCATTTTCTGAGATATCAAATTGATTTGGGTCAAAGTAATATACTTTTCCGGCCTTCTTAAAGCGAACACCTACTACATCATACAAAACGGTCATCCCTCCTGCAACCGCAACACTAACTGTTCGAACACAAGCTGCGCATTTACATTAGCGTTGATTCTATTTTTTGCTTCTAATATATTAAAAAGAGCTGATACAATGCGCTTCTGAGCGTAGGAGAAAGAATGGAACATCTCCTTTTGCTCTTGAAAGACAAGACGATCTTCTTCTCCTAGTTGAACATATAATAAATCCTTATAAATAAGGAGTAACATATCTAGACCTTGTTGTAATTGTTCCTTCTCTCCAAAGTGTTTCCCCCATTTTTCTTGTACAAAAAAAAGAGAGGCCGTATCTTTTTCGAGCGCTTCACATAATTTTATCACTAAATCTCGTGCTTGTGCAAACCATTCATCATTACACAGTAATAATGCTTCCTCGAAACTATTCGTAAGTTGCGCGGCAAGAGCAGATAACGAAACTGTGATTCCCTCCTCCCGCAATCTCCCAATTAAAGATTCCGTAGATAGCGGTCTAAATGTAACAACTTGGCAACGTGATAAAATAGTATTTAAAATTTGATGACTTTGTTCAGTAAGTAAAATAGCAGTTGTATCGCTACTTGGCTCTTCTAAAAATTTTAATAAAGTATTCGCAGCATTAGCTGTCATTCGATCTGCGTGTTCAATAATATAAACCTTTTTATTTGCCTCTAAACCTGTTTTTGAAAACTCTTCTTGTAAATCATGAATTTGTTGTTTTTTAATAGATAATCCATCTGGTTTTACAACATGTAAATTAGGGTGATTGCCTGAATCAATTCGGCGACAATTGGTGCATGTGTGGCATGGTTCTACACCATTTCTTTGTACACATAGAAAACTTTTTGCCATTTGAATTGCTGTTTCATATTTTCCAGTTCCTTTTGCACCTTCTAACAAATAAGCGTGGGATATACGCCCTTTTGCAATACTATTCATCAACATTTTTACACCAATGGGTTGTATAGCAGAAAGCTGCTCCCACGTTCTCGTCATAATGCATACCTCATTTGTTTTATAATTTCCTTCTATTATAACAATTTATCTTCTATAAGCTGTATAACTTCTTCCATTATCTTTTCCATTGGTTGATCTGCATTCACAACAACTATACGGTCTGAGAAGCGCTCTACAACCTGTAGATAGCCTTCACGTACGCGCCTATGGAAAGAGATACTTTCCATATCTAAACGATTCACTTCACGATTCTCATCTTTTTCAATACGTGCTAATCCCACTTCAGGTTCAATATCTAGATAGATTGTCAAACCAGGCATACAGTCTTCTGTTGCAAATCGATTAATTTCAAATACTTTATCAATACCTAACCCTCTTGCATAGCCTTGATAAGCAAGAGAACTATCAATAAAACGATCGCATAATACAAGGCAGTTTCTCTCTAAAGCTGGCATAACTTTTTCTACTAAATGCTGTCTACGCGCTGCAGCATATAAAAGTGCCTCTGTACGTGCTTCCATTATCGTATTCTCTTGTTTATGTAAGATTTCTCGAATCTCTTCTGAAATCGCAATACCACCTGGTTCCCTTGTTGCTATTATTTCTTGTTCTCTTTTTTCGAAATAAGGTAACAGCTTTGTAATTAATGTCGATTTCCCTGAACCCTCTGGTCCTTCAATTGTTACAAATAATCCCTTCATCCTAAAACCTACTTTCTATATCATACACATTCATATATTGTATATTTCCTTGAAAACGAGCACCTATTTTTTCTAAGTAAGAAATTTGTTCGATGTGTTCTGTAGTAATTCTTTCTCCATACATAAGTAATGGAATACCCGGCGGATATGGAATAACCATATCTGCTGCAATCATCCCAATAGCTTCTTGTAATGGTACAATTTTTTTCTTATACTTGCTTAATTGTTTATAAGTAAACGGTAGGGCAGAAAAGCTCCCCTTGTAAGTATACCGAATAGATGGTATCTTGTCTTTTACCTTATAGTTCCCTAATGCTAATCGTATTCTTTCTACCGCTTTCGTGTACTGCTCATTCACTTGCAATGGTAAAATAAGTAGGACATTATACGGATCTGCCATTTCTGCATATACCCCTATATTTTCAAATACAGATTGTAATTCATATCCAGACAGTTCACAGCGCGTTTGTACTGTAATCTTCAGTTCGTCCTGTAAAGGATACTCTAAAACAGAGATTTGTGGAATACGCTGCAATTCATTTCTAAATTTCTTTAAAAACTCAACAATTTTATGGCAACCCTTCTCCTTCATATTTGCCAATGCAAAGCGAGCTACATCTAATGATGCCATAATTGGATAAGATGGACTGCTAGATTGTAACATACTTAAATAAGAAGAAACTTTTTCTTCATAAACTAAATCACTATTGATATGTAAATAAGAACCCATGGTCATAGCAGGTAATGTTTTATGCGCTGAGTGCACAACTATATCAGCACCATATTCTAGTGCCGACTTCGGAAATGGCTCTCCTATACAAAAATGGGCTCCATGAGCCTCATCGACTAACACTGGAATTTTATATTCATGTGCATACGTAATACTTTCCTTTAAATCAATCCCCATACCATAATAATTAGGATGAGTTAAAATCAATGCCTTAGCTTCTGGATATCGTTCAATAGCTCGCTTAATCACCTCATGCTGAACTCCAACTGGTACACCATATAATTCATCAATCCAAGGTTCTAAAAACACTGGATTGACTCCAGCTAATTTTAGGCCATTGATAATAGATTTATGACAATTCCTTTGTACAATAACAATATCGTGTTCCTCACAGCATGATAGAATCATCGCCAAATTTCCAACTGTAGAACCATTGATTAAAAAATAACTCTTTTTTACATTATATATATCAGCTAGTAACTGCTGCGCTTCATCTATACACTCAAACGGGCTATGTAAATCATCTAGTCCTGTTAATTCTGTTACATCAATAGAAAGTACATCATTAAAACCCGCTTGTGCCTGCTCCGGGAAATTCAAGCCACTTTTATGTCCTGGAACATGTAAAGATAGAGGGTTTTTATCTCGAAATTGGATTAAAGCTTCATATAACGGTATTCGATTTTGATCCATATTCATCTCTTCCTTATTTTTCATTCTCTATCTATTATACAAAGATATTCTGGCAAAAAAAATAATAGGCATGTGTGCCTATTTATCAATATGATATTTGAATTTTTCGCAGTCGTTGTAAATAGTATATATACTTCGGATCGTTTGTTTCAGTTTCGATCATGTCTCGTTCACAATCACCACATATAAAACTCGTTTGTACATATATGCCATCATTTTTTCTATTTTCGCATACAATGCAAACCTCATATTTTATTTCCATATGCTTCTCCCAATCACCTTCATTTTCCTTTAAATGAAGACGATGGAGATTCCCTCCCTCTCTATTTTGAATTAAAATATACTTATTCCTATTCCTTAACACTTTTTAGAAAAATATACATCGTTTTGTTATATACATATGATATGAGTAAAATTTAGGCAGTGTGTTTGTCATTCACATAATGAAACCTTTTTATTATCTTCTTACCTTAAAATAAAAAAGCACGAGTCCATTGACTCGTGCTTTAATTGCTTGGCGACGTCCTACTCTCACAGGGACAAGGTCCCAACTACCATCGGCGCTAGAGAGCTTAACTTCCGTGTTCGGTATGGGAACGGGTGTGACCTCTCTGCCATCATCACCAA
>NZ_JBTMZT010000002.1:0-855410 GCF_054570475.1 Bacillus sp. C1 | reverse complement strand
TAGCACACCGACAATTGCTTCAATAGAGCGGTCTACCATAATCCCAACAAACGCTTCTCGCTCCACACCTTTCTCTCGTAACACACGAGCAACTTGATTTGCCCGTTCATTCAACTCTCTATAAGTTACCGTCGCTTCTTCAAACACAACAGCTAATCGATCTGGATGTTTCTCTACTTGTTCCTCAAACTGTTCATGAATTGTTTTTTCACGCGTATACTCTGTTTCTGTTTGATTGAATTCTTCTAAAAGAATCTTTTTTTCTTCTTCTGAAACAATTTGAATATCTTCTATAAAGACTTCATGATTTTCACGAAGTTGTTTTATAATTTGTACAAAATTAGCAAATAAATTTTCAACAAACGCTCTTGTAAAGAATCTCTGATTATACGTCATTTTGATAGTGTAACTCTCACTTAATATGATTGAACAAATAAAGTGAACGTTATAATCAATTGTAATATCGTCTCCAAATGCAACTAAATAATCCATAAAATTACTACATTGTTCTTGTATTACTTGAATACCTGCTTCAAAAAAATGCTCCTCAAGTTCTACATTATGCTTATATGTTCTAGCTAATACTTCAGTAAAAGGTTCATATTTATGATGTTTCACCCTTATCGGAATAATTGGCACAGTTGTTTTTCCCGAAATTTCCTTCCTTAAACTAGAACTGAAAACAATATCGTCTCTATTATGGTATTTCTGTAATAAAATACCCCAAATTACTTGGAAAACACTTTGTAATTCAACCTTCTCTTTTTTAGCTAACAAAGCTAGTGAACTTACTAAATCTTTATGTAAATGAAAATTTTCTTCTTGAAAGTCATCCTTACTACCTTCCGCTCCACATATTTGTCTAGGGATCTTAGCAACATTTTCATAGTCTTGTAAATATTCTTTTATGTATAATTTGAATTGTTCTAGTTCGACCTCTCTGAGTTTTTCCAACTTCATACAACCTTTCTCCCTAAATATTGACGGTTTGAACCGTTGTAGAAGTGCCAAAAAATAGTTTCTGGCACATAATTCTGTTTTTCTGAATATTAAAAATATTAAACAGGTATTTCACATATTCAAAACTAGTAACTTATAGTTACAGTTGTCATACTGTTCTTTTCATACAATCTATCCTTCTATTTTTATGCTTCTTATCTTTTAAACACTTTCATTTTTATTTCAGTTTCTGGAACTAGTGTTGTTAAAGCAACTGGTCTCACAGGTTCTTTGTTTAGCAACTCGAAACGATACTGTTTCCCGATCACAGCTGCAACAAGCACTAATAATACAAGAGAGAAATCTTTTCCAATACAAATCCTTGAACCTAAACCAAACGGAAAATAAGCATTCTTATCTAAATTTCTAATAAATTCATTCGTAAATCGTTCTGGGTTAAATTCATTAGGATTTGTAAAATATTTTTGGCTTCTATGCATGATATATTGGTTAAATGTAAGAACACTACCTTTAGAAATCGTATAATCTTCTAATTCTATATCTTCAATTACAGCGCGACCAATTTGATGAGAAGGTGGGTATAATCGCATTGATTCCAAGAATATCTGATTAGTATATTTTAATTTTTGGACATCTAAGAAGTCTGGTAAGTTTTCAGATAGTACGGTATCTAATTCATCCCAAAACTTATTTTCTACTTCCGGATGCTGTGCTAACAAATACCAAGTCCAAGTTAATGCTGTAGCTGTCGCCTCATAACCTGCCAAAAACATTGTTGCTACATTATTACGCATTTCTTGCTCTGTTCCTTCCGCATACTCACTTTTACTTTGCGCCTGAACCAACATAGATAAAAGATCATGAAATTGTTCTGAATTCTTTTTGCGTAGTTGAATCCCTGTGTAAACTACTTCATCAAAAGACGCAATTAGCCCTTCCACTTCTTGTTCTTCTTCTTGTGTTAATGGTCTTGGTATCACAAATATTTGCAGCAATCTGTTTAATGTTTGATTTATTAACTCAAATTGTTCTGAGTTAATTTGTTCACCAAACATATTTTTAGTGATAATCCGGATGGCTAAATCCATCATTTGATTGAAAATATTTATTTCGTCTCCATTTTTCCAATTGGAAATAAACTCTTGCGTACAATTGACAATCCCATCTGTCATCACATCAAACCTTTTTTTGTTAAATGCTGGATTGATCCATCGACGTTGATTTTTATGATCTTTTCCATTACTAACAAAAACTGAATCCCCAATAAAGCGCTCTAACACTTTATGCCCATGAGGAACTTTTATAATTTTCGACGAACTTTTGGCTAAAATCTTACCCACTAGTTCCGCATTTAATACATAATAAATATTTCCAAATTCCTTCATTGTTATTTGAAGCATATCAACATCATCACTGTGCTGTTTCATAATTTTTTCAAACAAATCAACTAAATTCCCCGCAAAATCCTTAGGAGAGCTTTCAAGATTAACAATTTTTAAGTTTGTAGTAGACTCCATTATTATCCTCCCTTAATACACATTAATAATTTTATAAAACGTTACAAACATCTAAAAATTCGGATAATTACAGATAAAACTATTCGAATGGATAAATGATAACATTTGTGTAAATTAAAGGAAAGCTTTTTTATCAAAAAAAAACAGAAAAGTGAAATTAATGTAAATTATTTCAGGGAACGCTTGTAAACTATTGCCAAATTATGAGTGTATAGTGTAACATTAACTTGTATGGTTCATATAAATCCATATCCATAATACGTCGTTTCTAAACAAAGAGCAATTACAGTATAGAACAGAATAACGTATCGAAACTTCTTTACTACACCTTGGTTTCAATTGTTAAATTTATTTACTTTCTAACAACTAGAATTGGCAAATTATTTTGTGACTACTGTAATTAATCATCTAAGTATAGGAGATTACGAAGAAATTTCATCTATAATTGGAGGTAATGCGATGACACCAAATCAAGTAATGAAATAAGTATTCCTATTTAGTATTCTTACAATAGTCATAAATGGAAATTCCTCTGCTACTCTAGACCCAAAAATCTTATATACGGGATATATGCTGCTATTAGAGCTGGACATTGTCAGAGGTATACGTACATTAGTGACTAAAAATAACTAGGTTTAATCAAACCAATCCACGGTGAAAAAATTTTCAATCCTTATTTTTTTAAAGTTTATGTTTAATACAATTAAACATAAACCATTTCAGACACTAAAAACTATGATTTATACTTAGTATTCATGAGGCACTATCAATAAATATACATTTAAAGTCATCTAAGTATACGTGCACGAAATTGCGAAGAAATTTTATCTATAATTGGAGGTAATATATTATGACACTAACTAAAGTAATGAAATGGGGAGCCCTAATTGGTATCCTTTCAGTAGGCTTGAATGCATTTCTCTATTACGTTGTAGGCCAAGAAAATGCTCAATACGCGATGTATGGTGGTCTCTTACTTTCCATTGTCTGTGCTACGCTTATGTTAGTTACTAGAAATAACTAGGTTTAATCAAACCAATCCACGATGAAAAAATTTTCAATCCTTATTTTTTTAAAGTTTATGTTTAATACAATTAAACATAAACCATTTCAGACACTAAAAACTATGATTTATACTTAGTATTCATGAGGCACTATCAATAAATATACATTTAAAGTCATCTAAGTATACGTGCACGAAATTGCGAAGAAATTTTATCTATAATTGGAGGTAATATATTATGACACTAACTAAAGTAATGAAATGGGGAGCCCTAATTGGTATCCTTTCAGTAGGCTTGAATGCATTTCTCTATTACGTTGTAGGCCAAGAAAATGCTCAATACGCGATGTATGGTGGTCTCTTACTTTCCATTGTCTGTGCTACGCTTATGTTAGTTACTAGAAATAACTAAGTTTCAATCAAACATATCCACGGTGGGAAAAAATTTCAATCCTTATTTTTTTTTTCAGTTTATGTTTAATACAATTAAACATAAACTGTTTCAAACACTAAAAATTATGATTTACATTTTGCATTCATGAGTCAATATCAATAAATATTATGAAGTATATGTTTCAGTAAACTTTTACTCTATCTGTATGAAATATACATAAATATTAATTATCCGAGGTGATAGTATGGAAAAGCAACCTGTATTACAACTGAAAAATTTAACAAAAACTATTGAAAAGAAGGTGATTGTTGACAATCTATCGCTAGATATCTATCCAGGGGAAGTTTTTGGTTTTTTAGGCCCAAATGGAGCTGGGAAAACATCCACGATCCGAATGATTGTTGGATTATCTTTGAGCACAAAAGGAGAAGTTTTCATTCAAGGTCACAATTTAAAAAGTCAATTTTCCAAGGCAATTGCTCATGTTGGTGCTATTATTGAAAACCCTGATCTTTATAAGTATCTAACTGGCTATAAAAATTTATTACATTTTGCTCGTATGCATAAAGGAGTAGATCATAATCGAATTATGGAAGTATCAAAGTTAGTCGGTCTAGAAAACAGACTTCATGAAAAAGTTGGAACCTATTCTTTAGGTATGCGCCAACGATTAGGACTAGCACAAGCACTGCTTCACTCTCCATCATTACTTATTCTAGACGAACCGACAAATGGACTTGATCCAGCAGGAATTCGTGAATTCCGTAACTATATTCGAAAACTAGCTCACAAGGAAAACATGGCTGTATTTGTTTCCTCGCATTTACTCCAAGAAATTGAACTCATGTGTGATCGAATAGGAATTATCCAAAACGGGAAACTACTTAAGGTACAAAATATAGCCGACTTAAAAGCGTCATCAGATATGGTTGCTTATTTCCAAGTGGAGCCTGCTAATGTTGCTATTTCTTACTTTAAAGAAGTTTTTCCTGACCAATCTATTCAAATTACAGATAAAGGAATTCCCATTACTACTGATAAAGAAAATATATCGACATTAATGAAAGAACTACTAAATTTAGGATGTCAAGTTTACGGAATCCAATATGAGACACAAACATTAGAAGATAAATTTTTAGAAATTACAGAAGGTAACAAAATATGAGTCTACTAAACTTAATTAAAAATGAGAACATGAAACTTTATCAACAACGTACCACTTATATATCTTTCCTTATCGCATACATTTTAACTTTTTCATTTGTATATATACAAACATTACAAGGAAAAGTAGTTGCTACATCTTTTTGGGAATTTACTGCTTATGTGGTTCAAAGTGCTAATCAGGCCTTCTTTGTTCTTACTGTTATAATCGCTTCTCAAATCATTAACAGCGAATTTTCAGGAGGAACAATTAAACTTTTATTAATTTCATCTAATTCTCGGGCAAATATCTTACTATCAAAATATCTTGCCACACTATTATTTTCACTATTAGGGTTTTTGGGAAGCATTATACTAGGATGTATAAATGCAGCTATACTATTTGGTTTTAAGGGAATTACTCAACTAGATGTAGCTCTTTCACTTTCTGGGCCTATTATGCTCAAACTATTAATTTTTCCATTCTACACATCTGTAGCTTTTGCGCTAGCTATTTTGACTCGTAATATCGGGCTTAGCCTCCTGATTAGTTTAATGATTTCTCTATTTACTAGTAATTACATCCCTATTATTCCAGGGTTTAGTATCCCTTTATCTCTAGGAATCTGGACGACATTCTATATGATTTTCACAATTATTGGATGGACACAATTCAAAAAACAAGATATATAAGTTAGGAATTAGTAGAAGGAGTTTAAAAAATGAAAAAAAATGCAAATTGGATTAGTATAATACTCGTTTTCATTGTATTAATTGGCGGAGTATTGGCTGTAAATAGTCTCTTTACAAAGGATTTCAAAACACAACAAAAATCAATTTCAGCAAGCGGAATCGACAATATAGACATCAATAGTGATCTAGTAGGAATTAAAATTCACCCTAGCCAAGATGGAAAAATCCATGCAAATATAGCAGGTAAAGCTTCGAGACTTGCTGATTATGATGCGACTATTTCTTCAAAAGGCCAGTCAATCGAAATTCATACAGTAGAAAAAAATGGGGGAGCTTCTGCTTTGAGCCTCACAAAAACGATTGCTTTACATGTTTATCTACCGGAAAAAGACTTTAAAAAAATAGCGATAAGTACGAAAATGTCGAGTTTACATGTTAATAGTAATTTACACACTAAAAAATTAGAATTTACTAGTAGTCTTGGCAATCTTGATGTACAAAGATTTACCGGAGAAAAATTTACCGTTAATACTGGTGGGCATGTTCGTATTAACAAGTTGAGTGGAGATGTTAATATCAAATCAAATTCCGGAAATATACAAATTAATGAATGGTCACATCTTCTAGCAAATAGCGAAATTTATACAAACAAGGGAAACGTTCAAATCGGTGCAAATAAATTACCAAGCTCTCTTTCCCTTGATCTACATTCAAATGGATATATCGAGACTAATCTAGATATCACAAATTCAAATACAGAAAACCATTGGAAACAATCGGGTATAAATAAAATTTCAGGGAGTATTGGGCAAAAAACGGAAAATACTCCGAAAGCTACTATAAGTAGCGATACAGGTAAAATTTCAATAAAACAATAGGAGTGGCTACACATGAGCGTTATTCATCATATTCAAAATGAAAATATGAAAATCTATAGTAAACCATCTAGTTGGGCTTTGATTGGAATTGCTTTTCTTTCTGTTTTATTTGTTCTCCTCTTAAGTGCAGTGAGTGATGACCAAAGTACTCTAGGCTTCTGGGAAACTGTTTGTTATTTATTTCAAACAGAAAATCAAATTTTTTACCTTATTATTATAATCACTGTTTCACAAATTGTAAGCAATGAATTCTCATCAGGTACTGCTAAATTACTATTCATTCGTCCGTTATCTCGTCTTCAAGTCATGGCTACAAAATTATTAGTAGCAATTTTATTTTCAATTTTGCTATTGATTATTAATCTTATATCTTGTATTGTAATGGCTACCATTTCTTCAGGATTTGAAGTGATATCAACTGCTGATTTTTATCAACTTTTGATACTTATTAAACTAAAATTTTTCACTTTAATATTTTATTCCATTCTATTTTTCTCTGTTGCTCTGTTTACTAAAACTTTAATCCTTTCAATAATCATGTGTCTAGTCATTATGAGTGGGCTACAAAGCTTACCTAGTATGATGATCATACCTCAAACTAGCTTTTATATTTCAGCTATCGGTTGGACCATTTTCTGTTTTATCATTCTAATCGGATCGCTTATCCACTTTAAAAGAAGTGATATTTAATAAAGCTATAGTGCTCTAACAAACAACGGACTATACTAAAACAGTTACTATATTAACACCAGATTAACTTTTTTGAGTTCTCTGAATATAGAAGGTAACTCCCAACTGTTATAAAGCACACCTTCGATGGGAGATTACTGTTCGATCGCACAAGAGACACAAAAAATAAAAAACATGCCAAAAAACTACATGTTAATCATCAAAAACTGTAAAAAAATATCACATTCTTTTCTCTGCTAATATATTGAGAAAAGAATGCGATATACAGTTGAAATGAATCCTCAGTAGACATTTCCTTTATTAAGCTGTTTTATTATATTCCTCTTTTTTTACTGCTGTTGAAAAACGTGGAAAGCCTATAGCAATAGAAATTATGCCACAAATCCCAACCAAAATTGGATAAAATGCATATGGTAACAATTCAATTGGAGACAGTGCCGCAAATCCCGCCGCTGTTAACATTTGCGCCCCATACGGGATTATCCCTTGAATACAACATGAAAATAGATCCAATACACTTGCTGATTTTCTTGGATCAATTTCGTATTG
The DNA here is from genome assembly GCF_054570475.1 of Bacillus sp. C1. Taxonomy (NCBI): domain Bacteria; kingdom Bacillati; phylum Bacillota; class Bacilli; order Caryophanales; family Bacillaceae; genus Bacillus; species Bacillus sp. C1. The sequence continues at coordinate 847,583 of NZ_JBTMZT010000002.1, read as the reverse complement.
ATCAGCAATACTTTTTGCAAGTGAACCCGTGCAAATGATAGAAATGGTGTTATTTGCTGTACACATATTTGTCAAACTGACTAAGCCAGCAATTCCAAATTCCGCACCTTTTTTCGAACGAATATTACGTGTCAACATATCCATTAAATATTGAATACCACCATTATATTGAATAATTTCAACCATTCCACCAATTAAAATGGCTAGTAGCACGAGCTCCATCATTCCACCGATTCCTGTTGTTACACTTTTAAAGAAACTTTCCAATGTATAACTTCCATCTATAAGTCCAATAACTCCAGCTAGCACTGTTCCGCCTGTTAATACAATAAGTACATTCCATCCAAGTAACGCCGTAACAAGCACACCAGCATATGGTAAGATTTTCACCCAATCAAACGTCTGAGCTTTTATTTCTGTATGATTTCCTAATGTAATGAAAACCAATAATAAAATTGTAATGATTGCAGCTGGCAATACAATTAAAAAGTTTGTTTTAAACTTATCCTTCATTTCTGTCCCTTGCGAACGAACAGCTGCAATTGTCGTATCAGAAATAAATGATAAATTGTCACCAAACATCGCTCCTCCGACAACTGTCGCCATTGTCAATGCAATCGAAATATCTGTTTGTCCACTAATCCCTACAGCAATTGGTGCTAATGCAGCAATTGTTCCCATTGAGGTCCCCATTGCTAACGAAATAAAAGCACCTATAACAAAAATTCCGGCAACGATAAATCCTTGCGGTAAAATAGACAGCGCTAAATTTACTGTAGCATCAACCCCGCCCATTCCTTTGGCCGTTTCAGAAAATGCACCTGCAAGTACAAAAATTAACACCATAATCATAATATCTGGATTGCCAGCACCCTTAGCAAATCGTTCTACTTTAGCTGTAAAGCTTTCTTTACGATTCATTACTAATGCAGTCCCTACAGCAATTAAAATCGCTACAAGTATTGGCAACTTATAAAAATCACCTGTAATAATCCCAGAGCCAATAAATAGCGCTAAAAATATTCCAAGCGGTAATAAAGCTAAGCCATTCCCCTTCGTTTGTTTCAAAATAACATCTCTCCCTATTTCTAAACCTTTTCTTTCTACAATAAAAGACCTCTTCCCAAGAGAAGAGGTCTTATACATCTATAAGAAACACTCTTCTCATCTGTCAAGCACACGCTTGCTGGATTTGGCACAGCACTCTAAAATCGAGTCCGCTGCCGAGGCATCGTAGGGCCAGTCCCTCCGCCTCTCTTTATAAGAAGGTTTCATATTTTATTTTTAATAATAATTTCTTTCCTAACTTTACTCGCTTACAAATCAAAAGTCAATTATTATTTGCATAAAAAAAGTTAGTATTTTTTGGAATTTGTACAAAAGGGCGAATAATCCAAGCATTTCACACAAATATCACTTTATTTTTTGAATTTCTGTTTTTAAAATTGTAATCCAAGAAAATTTTCCTTTTTCAATTGTTGCGATAAGCCACTTAGCTGTACTCCAAGCTACATCATACTCTTCTTTAGAAATATCTCCGGCTCTATACGCTCCTTCTAATTCATCCTCATCTAGCAAATATATATTACCATTAGGTAATAATACTACATCTAAATATAAATCATCAAAATACGGCATACCGCGTTCATCTATTTTATATTCTTTTGCCACATCAATATAATACTGAACCAATTCTTTTTTTTCATTTAACATAGCTGTAATTGCAAAGTTCTTATCGTTTATAAAATATTGCAACCACGTATAATTGTCATTTGCAATACAAAGTTTTTGATGATTATATCGCTTATAACTAGGCTCTTTCACCTTTTTCATCTGCAATGTACCTAGCATACCATTTTGTACGTGTTTCACTGAATACGATTTCTCTATTAAGCGATTCCACGACGAACCATCCCCATACTTTCGTTTCATTTTTCTTAACACCCCAGTTCTATATGAAAAGCCCCCACGTCTTACGTGAGGGCTTTCGTAACAACCATTAAGCTGCTTGTTTCTCTGAAATCTCTTTTAAATAGGCTTGTCCTTTTGCTTCATCATATTGACCTTCCCACTTAGACATAACAACAGCTGCTAAAGAGTTACCTACTACGTTAACTGCTGTACGTGCCATATCTAAAATACGGTCAATACCTGCGATAAATGCTAAACCTTCTGCTGGAATGCCTACTGTACCAAGTGTTGCTAATAATACAACGAAAGATACACCTGGTACACCCGCAATACCTTTAGATGTAACCATTAGCACAAGTAACAATGTAATTTGTTGTGTAATGGATAAATCAATACCGTACATTTGCGCTAAGAAAAGTGCCGCAATTGCTTGATATAGCGTCGATCCATCTAAGTTAAACGAATAACCAGTTGGAATAACGAAAGATGTAATTGCTTTCGGACAACCGAATTTCTCCATCTTCTCCATAATTTTCGGTAAAACCGTTTCTGAGCTCGCAGTAGAATATGCTAAAATAAGCTCGTCTTTTAAAATTTTGAAAAATTGGAAAATATTAATTCCAAATAATTTCGCCGTAAGTCCTAATACAACTACAACGAAGAAGATCATTGCTCCATATACGACAATTAGTAATTTTCCTAATGGAATTAATGAAGATAGACCAAATGTCGAAACTGTAACACCAATTAGTGCAAATACACCAAATGGAGCAAATTTCATAACTTGGTTCGTTACAAAAAACATTGCATCAGCTACGCCTTGGAAAAATTGAAGAACCGGTCTTCCTCTTTCTCCAATTGCTGCAACTCCTAAACCGAATAATACAGAGAAGAAAATAATGGCAAGCATATCGCCATCAGCCAATGATTTCATAATGTTCGTCGGAACGATATTTACAAACGTATCCGCAAACGAGTGACTTTGTACTTGCTCTGTTGTAGCTGTATATTTAGAAATATCTGTCTTTGTCAATTTATCCATATCAACGCCGTTTCCAGGTTGGAAAATGTTCGCTATCAATAAACCGACAACAATTGCAATTGTTGTAATAATTTCAAAATAAAGTATTGTTTTTCCGCCTAATCGGCCTAGTTTTTTTATATCACCAACGCCAGCAACACCAACTACGATACTGGCTACAACGATTGGTACAACAATCATTTTAATTAATCGAATGAAAATATCACCAATTGGTTGTAAATATCCTACTACCTCTTTATTGCCATAAAAGATCGCCCCAACTGCAATACCAAGTGCAAGCCCTATTAAAATTTGCCATGCAAGTCCAATTCTTTTCATACTTACTGCAACCCCCTTCTTTGATGCTATAACTCTATGTTTCTATTAAGCCAATAGACCAATAAATCAAGAGCAATACATATTATTCGACAATTCACTACATTTTGTCCCTGTTAAAAATGATAAATCAAAAAAGGAAATCTGACAACAAAATAAATTTGCACGAATACAAATAATTTTCTTGACAAGAACAAAACCCATGTCAGAAAACCTAACATGAGATCAATTCCATAGCGGATATATCCATACTTTTTCTCCTTTATCACTATCTCTATTAAGTAATATAATATACAAAATTTACCTCATTTCCGACAATTCATAGCATATTTATAATAATTTCGTTACATTATGATTACAACAATAGACAGCATTCTTGCGCTTATGATATATACATCATAGAGAAAGGAGCTAGACAGCAATGAAAAAGAAACTGACAACTTTTAGCGTTTTAGCAGTAAGCACGATTCTTGTTTCTCAATTTCTATCACCTGTATATGCAGAAACAAGTCAAGATAAATTATCTAATATTCAATCTGAACTCGAAGGCAACCAACAAGAGTTGCATAATAAATCAGCTGAAAAAGAACAAATAGAAAAAGAAATTCAAGAGCTTCAGAAAAAAGTTGATGATTTAACAACTTCTATTAATAAAAACGAAGCTGATTTAAATGATATAAAAAAAGAAATTAGTAAAACCCAGCAAACAATTGCCGAAAAAAAGAAGCTGATCGAGCAATTACAAACAAACATTGATACTCGTCAAGATGTCATTAAACAACGACTGCAATCTATGCAAGAAAAACCGCGAACAAATATCATAACTGAAGTATTAATGACTTCAAACAACTTCGCAGATCTTGTTGATAATATGTATTCTGTGAGCTTAATTTTAAACAACGATACAGATATCGTAAAAAAACAAACAACTGATCAAGAAACTGTAAAAACGGAAAAAGAGACCATTGAAAAGAAAGAACAACAACTAAAAGAATCCGAGCAAAAAGCGGAGCAAAAGCAACAAGAACTTCAAAAAAATCAACAGGAGCAACAACAACTTATTAGCGATTTGCATAGTAAAGTATCAAAAGTAGATTCCGAGATTGAAGGTTTAGAAGAATCCAAAAGCATTTTAGAAAATCAGCGCCAAGCTGTTCAAAAAGCAATTGAAGAAGAAAAACGTGCAGAAGAAGCTCGGAAAGCTGCAGAATTACAACAACAAGAAGCTGCCACTAAAGCAGGAGCGCCACCGTCCGATTCAAACAAAACTGGCTTTATAAAACCAGCCGAAGGAAGATTTAGTTCAGGGTTTAACGACCCTTCCCGCGGTCACCACGCTGGTTTAGATATCGCAAATTCTGGTACAGTACCAATTATGGCAGCTGCTGATGGTGTTGTCATTCGCTCTGATATGTCATCTAGTTACGGAAATGTTGTCTATTTATCACATCGAATGAACGGAAAAACATATACAACAGTATACGCTCATATGAGCAGCCGCTCTGTATCGGTCGGACAAACTGTAAAGCAAGGACAACAGTTAGGGGTTATGGGGAACACCGGGCAATCTACTGGTCAACATTTACATTTTGAGATCCATATTGGTGAATGGAATGTAGGTAAAACAAACGCAGTTGACCCTGCTGGTTATATCGGAGGTTAAAAAAGGCTCGGTGCATACCGAGCCTTTTTTTCAGAGTGTTAGGAGACCTCCTGTTCTTTTGTCGTTTTTTGCTGTTTAGTCGATATCCTTTGTCGAATTGCTGATATATTGTAAGAAATGATCGATATATTTGAAAAATCGTCGATAAAACTTCATTCACCATTCTATACGAACCAACCTCGCCAGATTATCATGTTTCTTTTTTTAATTTCGTAGTATTTCCCCTTCTCTACGGCCTAAAAAAGACTCGGTGCACGCCGAGTCTTTTTTTATTTTGTAAACATTTTAAAAACACCAATTACATTTAAAAATACAATTACTACCGTTATTGGAATAATATAACGTAGCAAGAAAAACCACACATTAAATAATGTTTTTCCTTTCACTTCTGTAACTTCTAGTTCCTTCATTAATAAATCTTTATTCATTTTATTCGGTACAAACAATGAAATTGCTAGTACACCTAACGGCAGCAATACATTACTTACCACAAAATCCACTAAGTCAAAAAATGTTTTCCCGAAAACTTTCACATCACTCATAACTCCAAATGAAAGTGCACATGGAATTCCAACTACAAAAATGAGTAATCCAATAATAAACGATGCTGAAGGGCGTTTTTTCTCATTATCTTTCGCGACGGATGCCACAACAATTTCAAGCATCGAGATTGCCGAAGTTAATGTTGCAAAGAAAAATAAAATTAAAAACATAATAAAGAAAAATTGTCCGAATGGTATTTTTGCAAATACAGCTGGAAGAACAATGAACAATAAACCAGGCCCTTCTGTTGGTTTAACTCCTAAAGCGAAAATCGCTGGGAAAATCGCGAGTCCTGCAAGCACTGTAATAAAAATTGTTAAGCTCACAATTGATGTTGCTGATTTCGCTAAATGCTCTTCTTTCTTTAAGTATGAGCTATAGGTTACCATTACCGAAGCCCCTACTGTTAGCGAAAAGAAAGATTGTCCCATTGCATATAAAATTGTATCCGCTGTTAACCTTGAAAAATCGGGCTTTAAGAAAAACTCTACCCCAGCCCATGCACCATCAAGTGTAAGAGAACGAATAATAATCGCAATAAACAAAATAAATAATAGCGGCATCATATACTTACTTGCCTTTTCGATCCCTTTTTCTACACCTTTACTTACAACAAAAATAGTACAAAGCATAAAGAGGAACTGCGCACCTACTGCACTAGCAGGATTCGAAATTGTTTGTTCAAACAATTTCCCATACTCAACCGCCCCATTCCAAAAGCTTCCTGTCAAACTATAATATAAATATAATAAAATCCAACCACCTACAACACTGTAAAAGGCTAGTACACTAAAGCAAGTAACAACCCCCATACGACCAATCCATGGATATAATTTACTGTTCGGTACTAACAATTTATATGCAGTAACCGCTTCTTTTTGTGTACTACGACCAATGACAAACTCCGCTAAAAGAAGAGGCATACCAATAAATAAAGTTAATAATAAGAAGACTAAGAAAAATGCTCCGCCCCCTCCATTACCTGCAACGTATGGAAACTTCCATATCGCCCCAAGCCCTACTGCGGCTCCAGCTGCTGCGAGCACAAAACCTATTTTCGATGTCCATTGCTGTGTTTCTTTCATTGTAATTTCTCCTTTTCTGAATATTTACACTTTTCCCAATTATACACTTTCATTTCATACTCGCACACCTCCTTTTAGAAAATAAAAAAGTCCCCTACACGCTTACTATGCATGTAGAGGACGATATATGTAATAAAATACCGTGGTACCACCTCGATTGGATTAAAACAATCCCACTTGTTCAGGTACAGGAAAAATTCCGATACCCTATCCTTGTAACGGCGGAACCCGGGCTGCCTACTAAAATGTTCAGCATACCTCTCGCAAGCCCATTCTGTATATTTTATCGTACTGGGCTCGCACCTTATCCCAGCTCTCTGAACGCATCAAATATACGTACTCTTCTTGCTCATCGATTTCATATGTTGAAGTTACTTGTGATTATAGAGGAGATTACTATATTTGTAAAGAAGAATTTATTATGCTATATACACTACTGCCAAGAAGGACACAAAGTTACCTCCCCTCATTTTTCCGCTTTGGAATAGGTAAAATCTAGATCTAATCACTTCTATCTAGGAACAGACACTTTATTCTTCCTAATAAAAATGATTTATTTTTTACTACAACATATACATGCTATTCTATATTTACGCTCTCATCTAATTCTTGTAAAAACTTTTCTCTTTTTTGCTGATTTTGAATATACCTATGCTTCAACACTTCTTCTAGCAAAATATTTTGTCTTCTTTTTTCTAAATACAATTTCTTTACCTTCATTCTTACCTCATATAAAAAATCAAGGTACTCTTCATACGCCTCATCGTATTTCACAGCGATATCATCTCGAATTTTTTTCGCAAGTTTTGGGCTAGCACCTCCAGTAGAAACCGCAACGTTGAGCTTTCCTCGATGTATAGTCGCTGGAAAATGAACATTTCCACTTTCTGGATTAGTAATTACATTAACGAGCTGATTAGATGGTGCATCCTTTACAATAGATTCATTTAATTTTGGATCACTTGTAGCAGCTACCACTAGAAACGCTCCTTCAATGTCGCTTTTTTCATATTGTTTCTGAAACCAACGGATCTTCTTAGCCTCTACAAGCCCTACTAGACTTTTATCTAATTCACGGCTGACCACGACTATATCTGCCCCTTCTTGTAGTAAAGGAACTATTTTAAACGCAGCTACTCTGCCACCACCAATGACAACAACGCGTTTCTTTTCAATTCGCAATGTAAGTGGATACACACTCATCTCCCCTTAATATTTCTTCTGTTTTTTGGATTAGCCTTTCTTGAAATACACGATTTTTCCCTAAATAAGGACTTACATATATATTTGAAGAACGGTATCTGTGCACTTCACTTTCAATGTGCTTCATTAATAAACCTGTAAATAATAGATAAGGAAGAACAACAATATTCCCAGGCACTTTTTTGATAACTTCGTCTAGCTTCCCTTCGAATCTAGGCTCCGCCGCAGCTAAATAACAGACTTCTACCTTTCTAACTTTCTCTTTTTGTTCAAATAAAGAAGCGATGCGCCTGATATCTTGCAGCGTTCTAGGATCACTACTTCCCCTTGCAACAAGCAATACAGTTACTTCACTTTCAAAAGCTTTCATACCACTCCCCTCATAAGCAGCTGATACAAGGGATTCTGAAACCCCAAATGGATTTCCGTAAGTAAGTGCAATGTGAGGATATTTATGTTTTATTTTTTTTAATTCATTTGGAATATCTTCTTTCACATGCCCTGCTGCTAATAGAAAAACAGGAACAACAACAATTTCTGTCGCTCCTCTTCTTACACAAGCAGCAAAACCTTCTGAAATAAAAGGTCTCGCCAACTCTAAAAAGCATACCTCTTGAATAGGAGCTGATACACGATTCATACAAGAAGAAATAAATGCTATCGCTTCCTCTTTTGCCTCTTGGAGCCTACTCCCATGGCATATATATAATACAGCTTTCATTTTATAACACTCCGCTTACTGGATACGTAATTTCAGCTTGCTTTTCAAACCAATGAATTTTTTCACGAAAACGAACAACTTCACCAATCACAATCATACTCGGGTTTTGAATCCTCTCATTTTCAGCACGCGTTACAATTGTTCCTAACGTACCTGTAATCGTTCGCTGAGATGATGTAGTTCCCCACTCCACAATAGCAACGGGCGTGTCTTCCTCTTTTCCATGTTTCAAAAGTTGTTCACATATATAAGGAAGATTACTTACCCCCATATATACAGCAAGCGTGTCGACACCTTTCGCTAAGTTTTCCCATCTTACTTCTTCTTCAGCTTCATCTTTTCGATGCCCTGTCACAACAGCAAAACTTGCGCTTACATCCCGATGTGTAACAGGAATACCTGCATACGCTGAAGCAGCAATACCTGCTGTAATACCAGGTACAATTTCAAATGGAATACCATGCTTCGCTAACACTTCCGCTTCCTCCCCACCTCTTCCAAACACAAACGGATCCCCACCTTTTAAACGTGTTACAATTTTCCCCTTTTTCGCATATTTAACAAGAAAAGCATGAATCGTCTCTTGTTTCATTGTGTGATAGTTCGGTAACTTCCCGCAATATATGAGATCTGCATCTGCTGAAGCATAAGAAAGTAATTCTTTATTAACAAGCCGATCATATAAAATGACATCTGCTCGCTCAATGCACTTGACCCCTTTTACAGAAATTAAATCCGGATCCCCCGGTCCTGCTCCAACGATATATACTTTCCCCATCATCTCTCCTCATTTCTACTATAAAGTGAAACTTCCATCCCGATTACGAATGGAAGTTACCATATATTCATTTTGATTTGTTAGCATGTAATCCGCGGTGATGAAAACAAAAGAGGACGTCCACTCATTTCCTTCCTCTATTTCCACTTAACATAAGGCTATTCTATTTATAGCTCCTCCCTTCGCCTAAAAGAAGGATTTTCTATCTATTTTTAATCCTATATTTATCTATCTTTCGTATTACAATGTTTCTTGCTCATGAATAACAAATGCTGCACCTTTTCGAATCTTCTTTTTTTCATGCAGAGAGATTTCCTTCACTTCTGGTAGTGGTAAAAAATACTTCTCTAATTCTACTTCTACAAGTCTAAATGCCTGTTCTTCACTTTCGGCAACAACCACTACAGGAACAACACCATTTGCCAACACTGCTTCAAAACGATACAAATCCATATTGCTCCCTCCTAAGATGCAATCACTTCTTCTAAAATTGTATTTAACACTGATTGTAGATCTTCTACTCCAACGCGTTCTGCAAACTCATAAAAAGTTTCAGCTGGTAGTTTCTGTTCTTTAAAGTATGTTAAAAATGATACAAGAACATTCGGAAGATCTTCTCCATCAATCTTTCCTTTTAATTTTTGATTATAAACACCACCATCTAATAACGTACCGCCTACATAAATTTCAAACGCTTCAACAATCCCTTTTTCTTTTGTTTTCAATTTCACTCCTTGTAATCCGATATCAGCAATCTGTCTTTGGCCACATGAGTTCGGGCATCCCGTCATATGAATACGGACTGGCACATCAAGTACAAGTTGCGTATCTAAATAGTCAGCAATGTTTCGTAACCTTGCTTTCGTTTCTACCAATGCCAAATTACAATACTCAATTCCCGTACAAGAAACTGCATATCCTATGAATGATTTTGGTTTTGCTGAAATCGATTCAAACAATGGTTCTTGTAAAAGTGCCTCAACGTTACCTTTCGGAACATTCGGAATAATAAAGTTTTGCGAGTTACATGTACGAATTTCACCATTTCCATACTGCTTCGCAATTCTAGCAATTTCAAATAACTCCTCAGAATGTAAACGTCCAACAGGTACATTAAAGCCCACATATGATAAATCACCTTGTTTTTGCTTATGAACACCGTAAAAATAACCTGCATTCCATCCTTTTAAAGCATCTTTTCCTTTATCGTGTAAAGGCTCTGTATATGCTAATAGTTTTTCTTTGAATTTTTCGGGACCCCAATCAGCGACTAAAAATTTCAAACGTGCTAAATGCCGCTTTTCACGATATCCGAAGTCACGGAAAACTGTAGCAATTGCAATTGCTACCGACTTCACTTGTTCAGGAAGAACGAATAAATCTAACTCCTGAGCTAAATACGGACGAGCAGATAATCCCCCGCCCACTCGTAAATGAAAGCCTTCCACTGTTTTCCCATCAATTTCTTTTGTAGCCGGAGTAAAGGCAGCGCAGTTAATTTCAGCATTTGCTGCATTATATACATTAGTACTAATTGACATTTTAAACTTTCGAGGCAAATTCGAAAATTCTTCATTATGTTGGAAGAACTCATATACCTCTTTTACAATTGGTGCTGTATCAAATAATTCATCACCATCAATACCAGCGAGAGGGTTCCCAATAATGTTTCTTGTAATATCACCACAGGCTCCAGCTGTTGATAATCCCACTTTTTCTAAGCGGTTAAAAATGTCTGGTATTTGACCAATTTCAAGCCAATGAAATTGAATCGCCTGTCTTGTAGTAATATCAAGAACATCACGACCATAATCTTCTGCAATAGAAGCTAATACTTCAACTTGTTCATTCGTTAAAATACCAGAAGGAATATTTACACGCATCATGAAATACCCTGCTTCTTTTGGACGCTGTAAATATAAACCTGCCCATTTAAAGGAATCCCACTCTTCTTTCGGAATAGAAGCAAACCCATTTTCAGCATAATACGGAATATCTTTAAAAATCTCTAATCCATCTTTTTCTAATTTCTTTTTTTCTGTAGCATTTAACTTTTCATTGTTTGCCCACACTTTTTCACAACTCATTTTTACTCCCCCTGTATAAAGCTACGTTCTTGTAAGTAACTGATAATTTGCGCTGCACATTGTTCAATTGAATACAAATGTGTTTCTACAACTACTTCTGCCCCTACAGGCTCTTCATATGGCGAATCAATACCGGTAAATTGTTTAATATCGCCTTGTCTTGCTTTTTTATAGAGTCCTTTCGGATCACGCTTCTCACATTCTTCTATTGGGCACTTGACAAACACTTCAATAAATTCATCTTTGTCAAGAATATCTCTTACTTGTTGACGATCCACTCGAAACGGAGAAATAAATGCTGTTAGTACAATACCTCCCTGGTCTACAAATAACTTCGCCACTTCACCAATACGACGAATATTTTCTGTCCGATCACTTTCAGAGAATCCTAAATCTTTATTTAAACCGTGACGAATATTATCGCCATCGAGCACGTAATTCCCAATATTTTTTTCAAACAATTTTCTAGCGACCGCATTAGCTACTGTTGATTTTCCAGAAGCAGATAATCCTGTAAACCAGAGCACAAAACTGTGATGGCCGTTTTTCTTTCGTCTTTCTTCTTTTGAAATAGATGCTGTGTGCCAAGTAATATTTCTATTCATCCTCTTTCTCCCCTTATTTCGTAACAACTTCTTTTTGCAAACCACGAATTAATACTTCTATTACTTCTTTACGACTAAATGTACTTGGCGGAATTTCTCCATTTCGTAGCATTTCTCGTACTTTTGTACCTGATAAAATAACGTGGTCTTCCTTACCATGCGGACACGTTTTCGTAGAAGCCATCGCTTCACATTTTGTACAGTAAAAACTATGTTCAAAAAAGAGCGGTGTAATTCCTAACTCCTCTACTGTAAAATACTTAAAAATTTCTTGCGCTTCGTACGTACCATAATAATTACCTACTCCAGCATGATCCCGTCCAACAATGAAGTGTGTACATCCAAAGTTTTTTCTAACTAGCGCGTGAAATATCGCTTCACGTGGTCCTGCATAACGCATTGCTGCTGGAAAAACACTTAAAAAGACACGGTCACTCGGATAATAATTTTTCAAAAGCACTTCGTAACTTTCCATCCGCACATCAGCTGGAATATCATCTGACTTCGTTTCACCAACAAGCGGATTCAAAAACAAGCCGTCTACAATTTCCAGCGCAGATTTTTGAATATATTCATGTGCACGATGAACAGGATTTCTCGTTTGAAAACCCACCACTGTTTTCCAGTCACGTTTTGCAAATTCAGCACGAGTTTCACTTGGATCTAAATGATAAGAAGCAAACTTATCATTTTTAAAACGCTTCACAAGTGTAATCGTTCCTCCCACATAAACATTGGGCCTGTCATATATTTTTTTTACACCTGGATGAGCGGCATCAGTCGTTTTATAAACAAGCAACGCTTCCTTCCCTTTATCTGGTGTGAAGATATCTTCAATTTGAATCACACCATAGGTAACCCCTTCTTTCACAAGCCTGACCTCTTCACCTATTTGAAATTGCTGCGCCTTTTCTTCTGTGATTGGTAGTGTAATAGGTATACTCCATACATCACCGCTTACTAAACGCATTGTTTCTACTACGGATTGATAGTCCTCTTTCTTTAAAAAACCAGTAAGCGGGCTATATCCCCCTACTGCAAGGAGCTCTAAATCACTTAAAGCGATTTTGTCTAATTCAATTTCTTTTGTAATTCTCTTTATTTCATATGTTTCATCAACACGATTTACTAGTGCTTTGCTCATCTTCCTGATCCCCCTCTTTCCATGCATTTAAAATTCATTCAGTCTTTATTGATAATGAAGACCACATTCCGTTTTTGTCTTGCCAGCCCATCGCCCATCCCTTGAGTCCCCCCCTTCGCCTACAGGAAACGTACACTTTTCACAGCCTATACTTGGATACCCAACATCGTGCAGAGGGTTATAAGGTAAATGATGCTTAAATACGTAACGCCACACTTCTTTCCATGTCCAATGAATGAGCGGACAAATTTTAACAGATCGGAAACGATGATCTTGATTTATAAACTTTGTATGCTTACGAGTTTCAGATTGTTCCCTTCTTAACCCCGAAATCCAAGATTTCCCACCCACTAAAGATTCTTCAAGTGGTAAAATCTTCCTTAATTTACAGCAAAGGTTTGGATTATGCTCCCATAACTTATCCCCATGCTCTTTTACTTGTTCTTCCAATGTGAGCGAAGGTTGTTTTTCGATGATTTGAAGATCAGGAAATTTTTCGCGCACCCGTTTAATTAATTCATATGTTTCTTGGAAATGAACGTTTGTATCTAAAAATACAACTTTCGCAGATGGATTTACTTGGTTTATAAGATGCAGTAAAACCATCCCCTCTACACCAAAGCTACACGCATATACAATTTCATCCTCATAATGTTTATAGGCCCACTCTAATACTTGCAACGCTCCTTTTGTTTCATCTTCTTCCGAAAAAGAAACGACATCATCTTGCCACGTTTCATACGTCAACATGTTTTTTCCCCCTGTAACGCAAAAAGACGGTTTTAACCTAATGAATAGATTAAAACCGCCTCTAGTTTTTCTAGTCAGCGCTTTTTACTTTAAGCGTACCTTTTCACTTTTCTCAAGCTGGATCACTTTTCCATCTTGCACAACAATTGTAATCGAACCATATTTCATATCAGCAAGCATCGTTTGAATCTTCTCCGCTACTTCGTCAAAATGTCCACGTACTCCCACGAACAGCCCCCCTTTTTTATTCATAAAAAAAAATCTTTTCCATTTCGAAAAGACTGTTCGGTAATATATTTTACCTTATCTTTCAAAATGGACACCATTTTGCTGGACTTAGCACCTTGCTTCCTATTAAGCAGGTTGCTGAGCTTCGTAGGGCCAGTTCCCTCCGCTTCTCTTGATAAGCTTTGTATTTGTATTTTATCATAATTCTGATTTTTTTCAATCCTAGTTTTCCGATATATTTTGTTTTTTCTTTTAAAGGAGCTACCTATCTCAAGCAACTCCTCTTTATTGACTATACAAGCTCTTTTATACGTATGCGATCGTTCCCAATTATATTGTCATATGTTTCACGCTCAACAACGACTTGCGATGTTCCATCTTTTGCAAATACTACAGCTGGTCTACGAATACGGTTATAATTATTCGCCATAGAATATCCATATGCTCCTGTACAAGAAATTGCTAACAGATCCCCTGAAGCAACTTGCGGTAACTCTATATCCCAAATAAGCATATCTCCACTCTCACAACACTTTCCAGCAATTGAAACAACTTCTTCAGCCGCCGCTTTCCCTCGGTTCGCTAACGTCGCCTCATAACGCGCTCCATATAGAGCTGGTCTTAAATTATCTGTCATTCCTCCATCAACAGACACATATTTACGAATGCCAGGAATCTCTTTTACAGCTCCTACTGTATAAATTGTTGTGCCTGTATCCCCAACGATACTACGCCCTGGTTCAATCCATATTTCAGGGAGAGGATAATGATTTCTTGTAAATTGTTCTCTCACTGCATCTGTTACAGCGTGCACATATGTCTCAAGTGTAAGTGGTGTATCAGCTTCTGTATAGCGAATACCAAAACCACCACCGACGTTTAACACCGTTACAACATAACCGGTCTGTTCTCGTATCTCTTCTAAAAATTTATGCAATACTTCAATCGCTCGAACAAACCCTGCTGTTTCAAAGATTTGTGATCCAATATGCGAATGAATACCTAACACATTATAATTTGATTTCTCTAGCGCGATTTGAATCGCCTGTCTTGCTTGACCTGTAGAAATTCCAAAACCAAATTTCGAATCATCTTGCCCTGTTGTTATATATTCATGTGTATGAGCTTCTACCCCAGGTGTAACCCGAATTAATATATTTACAATTCTTCCATATTGCTCTGCTAAGTCATGTAATATTTCCATTTCAAAGAAATTATCTACAACAAAGCAGCCAATATTCGCCTGAAGCGCCATTACCATCTCTTCTTTTGTTTTATTATTACCATGAAAATGAATACGTGAGGCAGGAAATCCTGCTTGCAAAGCAGTAAATAGTTCTCCTCCAGAAACAACATCTAATGACATCTTTTCCTCACGAGCTACGCGGCACATCTCCATGCACAAGAACGCTTTACTTGCATAAGCTACTTGGTAAGAGAACCCACTTTCACGAAAAGCACGATGAAACGCGCGGCATTTTTCCCGAATAGAAGCCTCATCGTATACATAAAGTGGTGTCCCATATTGCTTAGCTAACTGCGTTGTGTCGCATCCCCCAATTTCTAAGTGTCCTTGCTCATTGATTCGGCTTGTGCCGTGTAAATACATTTGAATTCCTCCCTTATTTCTCCTAAAACTCATAACCCCAATCTTCTATTCATTGCAGCGCGCCCTTAGTTCCCCTTGATTACTAACCTTCAGCAATTAGGCCTTATCGGCATGAATCACCTAACTTCTTACATTTGAAGGGACGGAATCTTATTTTCCATTCACGCAGGGTAAACAAAAAACGCGCGGAACAATGTTCACACGCGTTTCTTATTAGGAATCATGTATCATGAAAAAATAAACGAGTTGTTATCTTCTCAAATAAGAAACCGCATCAACATCTCCAAATAGCTCTCCATAAAATAAAATCTTATGACAGTACTACATTTATTCAATGTAGTCCCAATATATGAATGACGTGGTCAATCTTATATTTCGGCAATAGTCCCTTTCAATCTATGATCACAGATTCCACTAAATCTCCCATAGTTTACTCTTTCCTATCGCGGCCTCTACCTTTGAGAGTAGATGAGGTAAAACTATTTAATTTTCAAACAGCTTATATTGGTATTAACAATACCAAACGAATAAATTCTTTGTCAAACAATTTTTCACATTATTTTTTACAATTTAATTTCGTATCCTTTGGTAAATGCTTTATCTCTATTTTCTTTACAGTCCATTCTCCTTCATCATTATCAAACGTAATTTTTATTTTTTCAAATGGGGGAAGGACTTTCCCACCTATAGCTTCATATTTTGTTACCTCAATTACAGCTTGAAATAAGTATGTACCACTATACATTTTTTTCAAACTAACAATCTTCGGACATTCATACGGTTTTTGTTTCCCATAATGCTTTTGAATCGCTACATTTATTTGTGGAAACAACACAGAATAAAGGGCATCCTCCAATAAAGGTACATCATACCGCTCCGCGAAAACTGTATAGTTTGAAAATAATAAAAAACCGCTACACATGAAACAAAATAACCTTTTCATCATAACCTCCGTATCAAAATGCGATACGGTTATTGTCACCCAACTCCTCTTTTTCTAACCAATCCTTATGAAAACCATCCACAATTCTACTTTATTTTCGTATAATGGTACACATAGTATAATAATTATAAAAATAAAAGACAGTTCATATATAAGAAGAACACTCTTATATATGACTGTCACGTATAGTAAGAGAGGAGTATATTATGCTACAACATTTGTTTCCAAAATTACGATTTGCACTTGTTGCAGTCGTTTTATTATGGATTAAAACATATATTGTGTACAAGCTAGCCTTCGATATTAAAATTGATAGCTTCTTTGAAGAAATGATACTTTTGTTGAACCCCATTGCTTCGTTGCTTTTATTTTTTGGTCTAGCTTTATTAGCATCTAAATATCGAAATCGAATTATTATTGGCATAAGCTTTTTGCTGTCATTTATTTTATTTGGAAATGCGATGTTTTATGGTTTTTATAATGACTTTGTTACATTCCCTGTGCTATTCCAAACAAATAACATGGCTGATTTAGGAACAAGTATTAAAGAACTATTTACGTACAAGACATTACTTCTATTTGCGGATGCCATTATTCTCATATTTATTTCACGTAAGTTCCCAAGCTTTTGTGATAACACGCCGCTATCTCGCTCTGAAAAGCGAAGCTTTTTTAGTAGTGTAACAGCCTTACTAGCATTGCAAATGATCATTTCTGTCATTCATAAACCGCAGTTATTTTCACACTCTTTCGATCGTCAAACGGTTGTGAAAAATCTAGGCCTATACACATATCACCTATTTGACATTACCCTTCAGTCTAAATCGTCTACAGAGCGTGTATTTGCAAGTGGCGACGGTTTTTCTGAAATTAAAAATTATGTAAATTCAAAAGATACACAAGTTGATAAAAATTTATTCGGGATCGCAAAAGGTAAAAATGTCATTTTAATTTCAATGGAATCAACTCAAAATTTTGTTATCAACAAAAAAATAAATGGAGAAGAAATTACTCCATTTTTAAATCAATTTATAAAAGATAGTTATTACTTCGACAACTTTTATCATCAAACTGGACAAGGAAAAACATCCGATGCTGAATTTATTGTAGAAAATTCATTATATCCATTAGACCGCGGCTCTGTATTCTTTACACATGCAAACAATGAATACACCGCAACCCCTGAACAATTAAAGAAATATGGATATTATTCTGCTGTCTTCCATTCCAATGATAAAACCTTTTGGAATCGAGATGTAATGTATCCAGCACTCGGATACGATCGTTATTTTAACCTAAATGATTATACAGGAACAGAACAAATGTCTGTCGGTTGGGGACTAAAAGATAAGGAGTTCTTTGAACAATCGATCTCTAAACTTAAATCTTTACCACAACCGTTTTATACAAAATTTATTACATTAACCAATCACTTCCCATTTCTGTTAAATCCAGAAGATCGATATATTAATGAATATACTTCTGAAAGTGGTGTACTAAATCGTTATTTCCCAACAGTTCGCTATACAGATGAAGCTCTTAAAGTATTTATTAATCGATTAAAAGAAGATGGGCTATATAATAATTCAATTATTATTATTTATGGCGATCATTACGGTATTTCTGAAAACCATAATGCTGCTCTGGCTCAATTTCTCGGGAAAGAATCCATCACACCTTTTGATTCGATGCAGTTACAACGTGTACCACTTATTATTCACATTCCTGGTCAAGAGGGCAAAATGATTTCCAAAGTATCTGGACAAGTTGATATAAAACCAACACTACTCCATTTACTTGGGATCAAAACGAACCAGTCGATTGAATTTGGTACTGATTTATTCACAAAAAATGAGCAATCACTCCTGGTTATGCGTGATGGTAGTTTCGTAACAAACGATTATGCTTATACAAAAAATATGTGTTACAAAAAAAGTACAGGTGAACCTACTGATTCAGCAAATTGCCGGCCCTATATTGAAAAAGCAAAAACAGAATTGGATTATTCCGATAAACTTATTTATGGAGATTTATTAAGGTTTGATCCTAACAATAAATATAAAACAGGAACAATGATAACTAAATTTGAATAATTTTAGAAAAAACCTCAAATAACACCTTGAGGTTTTTTCTATCTTAACTAAAATGCTTTTCATAAATATAATGACTTTATTATATAAATACCAATTTAAAACCCGATATAAAACCTACCCTTTACACAGGATAGAGTATTCGACTATATATAAAAGCTATCAGATCCTTTTTTAGCCCCATGCTGGATGAAAACAAAGATAAAATGGATGTAAGTCACCTTTTGTTCGTGATAAAAGCAACTTGTATACCAAAACATCAAAATGGATTTATATAGTAGTAATCTCCGTACTTCAACTGAAGGCTCCGCAGAAATAAAAAAGTTAGGAGAAGGATACACTACTTCTGAAAACTGGCCTTACTAAACTACATTACTACATACAGTTTCACATTATGAAATCTTTCACAAAATGGGAATTTTTTCGTACGCGGAAAGAAATTTATGGTATGATAAAATGAGTAAACTTTCATACACTAATTAAGAATTCATTACAGAAAGCAAGGGATCAGATTTTGTATAGAGCAGCAATTCCAAACTTATTTACGCTCGGAAATTTATACAGTGGATTTTTATCAATCGGCTATGCATCTTTAGGGTATTATAAATCAGCTGCTATTTTAGTACTAATCGGGATGATGTTAGATAGTCTTGACGGACGGGTTGCTCGTTTACTACGTGTTGATTCACAAATGGGAAAAGAGCTCGATTCATTAGCAGATGTTGTAACATTTGGGGCTGCACCTGCAGTTTTAATGTACTATACTTCCTTTTCTAATTATGGAATTATTGGACTATACATAGCAGGCTTATTCCCTCTATTTGGAGCATATCGCTTAGCAAGATTCAACGTAACGCCTTCCTCTACTTCTATGAAGTATTTCACTGGCGTTCCTATTACTGCAGCAGGAGGACTTGTTGCCTTCTTAACATTGTTTTCACATACCATTCCAAAAATTGTCCTTATTACTGTATTTGTAACGTTTGCATTTTTAATGGTAAGTCGCATCCGTATCCCAAGTTTAAAAGATGTGCCAATTCCACGATACAGTATCATTGTTACACTATTTTTAATTGGTAGTATTTATACAATGTATAAAACAAGTTTTGGTAACATTTCAGTATTTCTATTCGTTGCTATTTCACTTTATATTTTGTTTATGTTATCTCAATTCCTTAGACAAAGACCATCTCATAAAAAACGGGCAAATAAAGAAAAATAAAAGAAATCCTTCCGATCATTCGGAAGGATTTCTTTTATTTTGTAACTACTATTTTTTGTTTCACAGGCGTTAATGGTTCTTCTCCTTCTAATACCGCTAAAATGTTACGCACTGCCATTTCAGCCATAGCATCCCGCGTTTCAAACGTTGCATTTCCAATATGCGGAGTAAGAACAACATTTTTCAGTCCTTTTAATCTTTCTGTAATTTTCGGTTCAAATTCAAATACATCAAGAGCTGCCCCTTCAATTTCATTCGCCTCTAACGCTTGAGCAAGCGCTAATTCATTCATAATTGGGCCACGCGCTGCATTTATAATGTATGATGTTTTCTTCATCATTTTAAATTGTTCTTCATCAATCATATGGTGAAGATTTGGGTTATACGCACAGTTAATCGTAACAAAGTCTGCTGTTTGTAACAATTCTTCTAACGTTACATACGTTGCTTCTAATTCTACTTCTGCCTCTAGCTTACGATTTGGGCCTGTATAAATAATATTCATTCCAAATGCTTGTGCACGTTTGGCAACTGCTTTTCCAATTTCACCAAGACCGATGATTCCAATTGTTTTCCCATACACTTCTCGTCCGAGGAAAAAGAGCGGTGCCCACCCATTAAATCCTAGTGTACGGCATAATGTATCTCCTTCTGGAACTCGTCTTGCAGCTGCTAAAAGAAGAGCAAATGTTAACTCTGCCGTTGCTTCTGTGGAAACTTTCGGTGTATTTGTAACCGCAATCCCTTTTTCATTCGCATACATGTAATCAATATTATCGTAACCCGCACCATAGTTGGCAATAATTTTTAAATTAGGCGCTGCATCAATGACTTCTTTCGTTACCTTTGTAGAAAGTAAACTTAACAGTGCATCTTTACCTTTAACCTGTGTTGCTAATTCTTCAATACTAATTAATCCTTCTTTGTCATACATTTCTATTTCATGATTTTGTAATAACTGTAATCCGATTTCTGGAATATTTCCTGCTACTAATATTTTTGCCATTACGAAGCACCTCTTCTATTAAAAATAGGAATTCCCTATATTACATTGTAAGAAATCTAACTAAAAAAAGCCAAGAAATTTGATTACAGTTCTAAAAAACAATACTTTTTTTCATAAAGTGAAACTTTAATCAACCCTCACCAATCGGGCCTTTACGGGCAACCTGCCCCCCCTTGCTTCTCTCTGAATCTTGAAAGCGGGGATCTTACTGCCCGCAAATAGCCGAATAAGAAAAAGGGAGATACATATCCCCCTTTTTCTTATTCCTCTTCATTAGATTGTTGTCCAAGCTTTGCATCAATCGTTCCTTCTGCTACCGTATCACTAATTTGTTCTTGTACTACAGAATCGACTTCTTCATTCGCTTTGGAAGTATAACTTTGATTCGTCACTTTCATGCTCTGCTTATTATTTTGCTTCGGCATTTATAACCCTCCTTTATCATTCGTTCTTATTTTGAACAAAAAGAAGGGTTTTATCACAAAATCATTTTTTACTTTGAAATCGTTACGGGCTCTTCTTCAAGTAATTGCATCTTCCTCACCCGTTTTTCAAATGTAGCAATATGAGAAATACCATGATTTCGTAATGTTTTCACATTTTCCTGGACATAATTTCCTAAATCATTTGGGTAATGCGCATCTGACGAAAGCGTAATTGGTACTTTATATTTCGTTAATACTTGTAAATAAAGCGGACTTGGACACATCTCCCGAACAGGATAACGATAATATAATCCAGCATTTACTTCCGTTGCTGTATTCGTTTCGATTAACGCCTTAGCAATTCGTTCATAATATGGAATCTGTATATTTTCATCTAATCGATAATTAAATACCTTTATATTATCAAGATGAGCTACAATATCAAATAATTGAGAATGAACTGCTTTTTCGACTGTCGCAAAAAACGTATCATATAATACAGGTAGTTCATGATTTTCAAAATATTCCTGTGTATCTGGGTTATCAAATCCCCAGCCATTAATAAAATGGACAGAACCAATTACGTAATCCCACTCACCTAATGCCAACAATTTTTGTAATTTCTGTTCCCCACCAATAAAATAATCCGCTTCAATCCCTAGACGCAGTGCTACCCCTCTTTTTCGCCAACGTTCCTTTGCCTCTTGGATTGCTTTTGTAAAATCAGAAAGCGATGCTACCCGTACTTGATCTAACCATTCTTTTTGCAAACAGCCGAGGCCTGACTCACTAATGTCTACATATTTTTCATAATACTCCTTCGCTTCATAAAAACGATAGAGATGATCAACAATCCCCACTTCTTTTATTCCTTTTCGCAGTGCTTCTTCTAAATAGAGATCGATCCATTCTACTGTAAATGGTCCGTCCTGTACTCTTTTTTGCAAACGTTCTTGCGTTTTCATCAACCATTCAATCGAATGCCGATCTTCTTTTAACGGTTGATAATATTCTATCGCTTCATTTATTCTCGCCAGCCATCTTATCGAATATGGCCCCTCTTCCAAATGAAGGTGATAATCCACTTTCATTGTCTCTCCCCCTTATAACGTATCAATTTCTTTACGCTCTCCTATTTTTGAAAGTTTTCCTTGTCTTTCTTTCACTTCTTCTAACATATCTTCTAAGGGAATATTTTTTGCAACTAATAAAACAAAGCAGTGATAGATCACATCGACCATTTCTTTTATAAGCTCTTCTTTATTATCATTTTTTGCAGCAATTACAACTTCCGTACACTCTTCCCCAATTTTTTTTAAAATTTTATCTTCACCAGTTGTAAATAAATAATTTGTATATGATTCCGAAATTGGATTTTCTTTACGTTTACCGATGGTTTCATATAAAGACTTCAGTACGTCTTCCATCTCCGTTTCCCCCTATATAATCTTATAATGAAAACATGTTTTTTCTCCTGTATGACAAGCAGGCCCCACCTGCTTTACAACGATAACAATCGAATCTTGATCACAATCTAAAAAAAGAGATTGAACATGTTGCACATGCCCTGACGTTTCTCCTTTATTCCATAAAGCTTGCCGAGAACGTGAATAAAACCATGTTTTCTTCGTTTCTAGCGTTTTTCGATACGCTTCTTCATTCATATATGCTAACATCAATATTTCTTTTGTTCCCTCTTCTACAACAACAGCTGGTAGCAGTCCTTTTGAAAAATCAGGTATCATAATCTCACCTCGATTTTTGCTTCTTGTAACTTTTGCTTCACCTCTTGCACTGTTAACTCACCATAGTGAAAAATAGAGGCCGCTAACGCTGCATTTACTGATGTCCTTTGAAACACTTCTACAATATGTTCAGCGCTTCCACATCCCCCTGATGCAATAACTGGCATAGAAACAGCTTGTGAGATTATTTCTGTCAAATGAAGATCATAACCATTCTTCGTCCCGTCTGCATCCATACTCGTAAGTAAAATTTCTCCCGCCCCTAGCTGTTCTATCCGTTTTGCCCACTCTATAGCATCGATCCCTGTATCAATCCGTCCACCGTTTACATATACGTTCCATCTGTTTTCCTGTACTTTCCTTGCATCAATTGCGACCACAATACATTGCGAACCGAAATGCTCAGCCCCTTCCTCAATCAGCTTTGGATTTCGTACTGCCGACGAGTTACATGAAATTTTATCCGCACCTGCCCTTAGCAATGTATACATGTCTTGAACAGTTGAAATTCCCCCCCCAACTGTAAGGGGAATGAACACTTTTGATGCCGTTTTCTCTACAACATCCACAATCGTCTTTCTTTCCTCATGCGTTGCTGTAATATCTAGAAAAACAATTTCATCCGCGCCTGCTTGATTGTACAAATCAGCTATTTCAACAGGATCTCCCACATCTTGCAATCCTACAAAATTCACACCCTTTACAACACGACCACCTTTTACATCTAAACATGGAATGATTCGCTTTGTTAACATGTCTTCGTCACCTGCAATACTTCTTCTAAATCAATTGTTTTTTCATATAGCGCTTTTCCGATAATAACGCCATATACGTTCATCTCGTTTAGTTTCTTTACATCTTGTAGCGAGCAAATTCCGCCTGATGCAACAATACGAATTGCTACCGCCTTCTGTAATAATTGTAATTGCTCAAAGTTTGGCCCTTCTAACGTACCGTCTTTTGCAATGTCTGTAAAAATGATCGTTTTTACCCCGGCAGTTTCCATTTCCTTCGCGAAATCGATGTAAGAAATTTCAGACATATCTAACCAACCTCTCGTTGCAACGTAACCATTTTTTGCATCAATACCAACGATAATGTTTTCGCCATATAAGCGAACTGCTTCTTCCAGAAAAAGCCGATCATATAATGCTGCTGTTCCTAAAATAACTTTTTCCACTCCTACTGCTAATAATATTTCAATCGTTTCAAGAGAACGCACTCCACCTCCCACCTGAACTGGAATTCGAATTGCTTTACATATGTCTTCAATTACAGATAAATTTACAGATCGTCCAGCAACCGCTCCATCTAAATCGACAATATGTAATCTTCTTGCTCCTAGTTTTTCAAACAATAACGCTTGTGCAACTGGATTTTCATTCATAACTGTTTCCTTTTGAAATTCTCCTTGATACAGCCTTACGCATCGTCCTTGCTTTAAATCGATTGCTGGGAAGACTTCCATGACTCTACCACTCCTTTAAAATTTCTTAATATTCGAATCCCAATATCTCCACTTTTTTCAGGGTGAAACTGCGCTCCGAAAACATTTCCTTTCGCAACAAATCCTGGAATATTAACTTCATAGTCACTACTACCGTATACAATCTCACTTGGACAATCTGCATAATAAGAATGAACGTAATACACAAATGAACCATCTTCTACTTCATTCCATAACTCAAATTCCCGCTTCTTCTTTAATTGATTCCAGCCCATATGCGGTATTTTATAAGGAACTTTCAGCTTTCGAATTATTCCTGGTAACAAACTTAACCCTTTTGTTCTCTTTATTTCTTCACTTTCTTCAAATAAAAGTTGCATCCCTAAACAAATTCCAAGGAGTGGTTTTTCTTGTAATTCAATTTCTTTAATCACCGAAACAAGGCCTTTTTTCTGCAAGGCAATCATTGCTTTTTGAAAAGCTCCAACTCCTGGTAAAATCACACCGTCACTTTGTAATATCCTCTGCTTATTATCAGTTACAATATGCTTAGCCCCAATACGAGTTAACGCTTGTTCCACACTGCGAATATTCCCCATCCCGTAATCAACAATCGCAATCAATTACAACAGTCCTTTCGTAGAGTTTACACCAACAATTTTGTCATTTTTGTCTACCGCTTCACGCAGTGCGCGGCCAAAAGCTTTAAATAACGATTCAATTTTGTGATGCGTATTACTTCCATATAAAATACGGGCATGTAGTGTTACATTCGCTGCATGGGCAAACGCTCTAAAAAACTCCTCTGTCAGTTCAGTATCAAAATCTCCTAACTTAGGGTTTTTCAATTCCCCTTGATATACAAGATACGATCTTCCACTTATATCAATCGCTACAAATCCTAACGCTTCATCCATTGGTACATATGCTGCCCCATAGCGATTCATACCTTCTTTATTTTGCAATGCTTCTTTCAAACAACTTCCAAGCACAATCCCAACATCTTCAACAGTATGGTGAGCATCGACAAACACATCACCTTCTGCTTCAACTTGCAACCCAAAGCGGCCATGCTTTGCGAACAAAGTTAGCATATGGTCAAAGAATCCAATCCCTGTTTGAATAGAAACATTTTTACTTTCATCTAATTGTAAGCAAAGTTTAATTTTCGTTTCTGCTGTTTCCCGCACTTGACTTGCCTTGCGCATTATTTCTCCTCCTCAAACCGAATTTGAATTGCTCTTGCATGCGCGTGTAGCCCTTCTTTATCCGCAAGTGTTGTAATATGATGTTGAACGCTTTGCAATGCTTCTTTCGTATACGATACAAAGCTCGATTTTTTCACAAAATCATCAACGGATAACGGTGAAAAAAAACGGGCTGTTCCACTTGTCGGCAATACATGATTGGGACCTGCTAAATAATCTCCTAACGGCTCAGGTGCATAAGGACCAACAAAAATTGAACCCGCATGCTTAATATAAGCTAAGGCCGTCATCGGTTCATGTATGTGTAACTCTACATGCTCGGGTGCTATCTCATTTGATAATTGAAAGGCCTGTTCTAGCGAAGAAACAACGAGAATGGCTCCATTTCTTTTTATTGATTCACGGGCTATTTCACTTCTTGGCAATGTTTGAAGTTGCACTTCTATTTCACTTTCTATTTCTTTACCTAGTTCGGCACAAGTGGTAATACAAATCGCTGTAGCTCTCACGTCATGCTCAGCTTGAGATAATAGGTCTGCTGCGATAAAAGATGCCCTTCCAGTTTTATCAGCAATTACAACGATTTCAGATGGTCCAGCGATCATATCAATATGAACCGCCCCAAATACCTCCCGCTTCGCAAAAGCTACATATATATTTCCAGGCCCGACAATTTTATCAACTTTCGGAATCGATTCCGTCCCATATGCTAATGCTGCTATCGCTTGTGCCCCGCCTACTGTATAAATTTCATCTACACCAGCAGTTTCAGCAGCTACTAAAATATGCGGATCTATTCTTCCTTTTCCTGGCGGAGTTACCATAACAATTTTCTGAACACCAGCAATTTTGGCAGGTAATACATTCATAAGTACTGATGACGGATAGGATGCAGTTCCTCCTGGTACGTATACTCCAATAGTTTCAAGTGGTCGAATGAGCTGTCCCCTAATAATCCCTTGTTTTTCACAGTCAAAGAAGGATTGTTTGTTTTGCTTTTCATGATAAGATAGAATATTTTTTTTTGCTTCTTGCAAAGCTTCTATAAATGAACTATCCACATATTTTTTTGCGTTTTCTATTTCTTCTTTTGTAACATGAAATTGTTGTAGTCTCCTTCCATCAAAAGTTTCTGTATAAGAAAATAGTGCCTCATCTTTTCTTTCTCTCACCTGTTCAACTATTTCTCTTACACGTAGCTGCACAGTTTCTTCTATTATATTAGCCTGTTTTCTTAACTGTTTTATTCTCTTCAACGCTTCCGCATAGTCTTCATATATTATCTCCATTACAATCCCCCATTTTTATTTATCTGAAGTAGTTGCCCACTCCATCCTATTGATAATATGAAATATTTCGTCTTTTCTTGTTTTTAAAGCAGCTTTATTTACAATCATACGGGCGGATATGGAATACATTTCTTCAAAAACAATCAAGCCATTTTCTTGTAATGTTTTCCCTGTCTCGACAATATCAACAATTGCATCTGCTAGCCCAAGGAGCGGAGCGATTTCTACAGATCCTTCTATTTTAATAATTTCTACATCTTCTCCCTTATCACGAAAATAATTGGAAGTAATGTGCGGATATTTTGTAGCAATTCTCTTTTTCCGATAACCTTTCGGGTTATACGCCGGAATAGAAGCAACACAAAACTTACAACAACCTACTTTTAAATCAACCATCTCATATATATCTTTCTCATACTCCATTAAAATATCTTTTCCAACAATACCAATGTCTGCAACACCATGTTCTACATAAGTTGCAACATCTACCGCTTTCACTAAAATAAAAGAAACATTCCTACTAGCACTTTGAAATACAAGCTTCCTTCCTTTATCCATCAACTCTGAACAATCAATTCCACTTTTTTCAAGTAGTGGAATGACATGTTTCTCAAGCCGCCCCTTTGTTAATGCAATTTGAATGTTGCGCATGAAGTTTCCCCTTCTTTCTGTATCACCCATTTATCTTTCCAGGCATATTCCACTACTGCTTTTTCGGTCGCTTCAATTACTTTTATAATTCCATTCTTCTTTGCAAACTGAAATGTATCTTGTAAACTCTCAAACATAGATAACTCCACTTTCCATCCGTCTTTTTGGAGTAAACCACATAGTCTTTCTGCTTCGACTATCATATCCAAAGAATAATGAATAATCATATCTAATTTTTTTCGTTTGAACGTTTTTTGCTGTTCTTGTAATATCCGTACAATTTGATTTACTTGTACAGCTAACCCAACTGCTGGCATTGGTCCCCTAAAATTACTAAGCAATTCATCATATCTTCCGCCACGAACAATTTCTTCTCCCACATCGTATACATAACCTCTAAAAATAACTCCAGTATAATAATACAAATGTTGAATCATCCCAAGATCAATCGATATATACGATCCATATCCTAATTTCTCCATCGTTTTATAGATTTCTTTTACTCGTAATATCGCTTGCTTCATCTCATGATTGGAAGCAAGCTTTTCTGCTTCTTCAATTACTTCAAGCTTTCCAAATAATCTTGGTAACTTTTCGAGTAACTGTACAGTTTCATCACTTCGATCTAATTTCTTTTCTTGCAAAAAACGGGATAGCTCCGCAACATTTTTACTTTCAATATACGTACGTAAGAGCGACTCCTCTTCTTCTCCAAATGACAGCTTTTTAACAATACACTTGTATAACTGAACTTGCCCTAATTCTATTGTAAAAGACTGAATCCCTACCGCTTGAAGAGCATGAATTACACTTACGATACATTCTATTTCAGCACGTATATTATCAATCCCAATAATTTCAATCCCCGTTTGAATGATTTCATTATATTTCCCAGATAGTGATTCGTTTGCCCGAAATACATTTCCACTATACGTTAGTTTCAAAGCTGAATCTTCTCGAAGCGCTCCCACTACTCTTGCTAGAGGAATTGTCATATCCGGCCTTAAAACGATAATCCGGCCTTGTTGATCAAAAAACCTATACATTTTTTCTTCATCTATCGGTCTATTACGAAAAGCAAAAACATCATAAAATTCAATTGTAGGTGTTCGAATTTCTTCATAACCTCTCTCTAAAAAAGTCCGTCGTAACTTTTGTTCAACTTCTTCCATTAATGTACACTCTTCAAATATATAATCTCTTGTTCCATCTGGATTTGCTCGTTTCCATTTTGTCATATTGCTTCACACTCCTTTCGGTTCTAATCAGTGAACTTCCCTCTTTTAGTGTATGCCCACCATAGCAATCACGATCAAAAAAAAGAGCCTTGTAGAAAAAATACCTACAAGGCTCTTTCATAGCGTGTAGGTACAACGGGAATACCCCTTGTACCTACACGTTGTTCACGCTAGGTTCAAGGGTTTATGTATGATGATGTAATTGTGTAAATATATTAATAGACTGTGATGTAAACATTATCCTTACTCCCTTTCTCCTCTTATTTTCACATAGTATATAACGGAAAATTCAGAATGTAAACACTTTTTAAGCCTTATATACATAAAATACACGTTGTTATGAAAAAAGTACCTTGCATACTTTCACTTAACACGAGGCAACCTAAGTGCTTCCTTTCACGACCTCAGAATCTCATTTGAATGTATATAAATCCAATTTGATTTTCTAACAGATACATTATGGTTATGAAGAACAAGCAGAAATCTTCACTCATTTTCTCCTTCTGTTTTCACATGGAATGGGGCTAAAAAAGGCACTGACCGCTTCTATCCATGGCCGGATGCTCTCATCCATCTGAAAAGAATGGTTTGATGTTCGTTTTTTAATTTAGGTTTATATATATAGTGAACTGTTTTTTTGTTCATACTTTTGAATTTCTTGTTCATATTGAAGTGTAACTCCGATTTCATCTACACCACTTAATAGCTTTTCTTTCCACATTTTTTCAATGGTAAAATGAAAACAATGAAGCGGGGTTGTAATCACTTCATTTTCTAAATCTACTTCTATTACATCTCTTGAGTCCACATCTACTAGTTTTTCACGCATTTCTTTTTTCATAACTATAGGAAGCATCCCATTTTTCATACAGTTCATATAAAAAATGTCTGCAAATCCTCCTGCGATAATAACACGAAATCCATAGTCAGCAAGCGCCCATGGTGCATGCTCCCTTGATGAACCACACCCGAAATTTTCACCCGTAATTAATATACTTGCCCCTTTTCGCTCTGGCGCATTTAGTGGAAAATTCGGATCCTCATTCCTGTCTTCCCCGTAACGCCATTCATCAAATAAAAATTCTCCAAATCCTGTTCGTTCAATTCTTTTTAAATATTGTTTTGGAATGATTTGATCTGTATCAATGTTATCGTTCATTAGTACCGCAACTGTACCTTTATGAATACGAAATGGCTCCATCATAACTCTCCTTTCTCACATCAATGAAATGACCATAAAGCGCTGCTGCTGCTGCCATTGCAGGACTGACTAAATGTGTTCTTGCACCTTTTCCTTGTCTCCCTTCAAAATTTCGATTTGAAGTAGATGCACAATGTTCTCCCTCAGGCACTTGATCTGGATTCATCCCTAAACACATGGAACATCCAGGCTCTCTCCATTCGAATCCCGCTTCTTCAAATATATGATGCAATCCTTTTTCCATCGCTGCTTTTCGTACACTTTTAGAACCTGGCACAACAAGCGCTCTTACTCCTTCTTTTACTTTTTTTCCTTTTACAACAGCTGCTGCAATTTCTAAATCTGATAAACGTGAATTTGTACAAGAGCCAATAAATACATGTTGAATCGGAATTTTACATACACTTTGCCTAGGCTGAAGTCCCATATATGAGAAAGCCCGTTCATCATTTTTATCACGGATTTCCGGCAACTGTTCATCGATACGTATTCCCATACTTGGGTTCGTTCCCCAAGTTACATACGGTGCTAGTTTGGCAACATCTACAGAAATACAAGTATCATATACTGCATCTGAATCTGTATAGAGTTCACGCCAATTTGCTACTGCCACATTAAATTCTTTCGGTACATACTTACGCCCTTTCACATAAGCGACTGTTTTTTCATCTGGTGCAATGATTCCCGCTTTTGCCCCACCTTCAATTGCCATATTACAAAGTGTCATACGCTCCTCTATTTCCATATTTACAATTGTTTCTCCGTAAAACTCCATTACATATCCTGTTCCAAATGCTACACCATATGTAGCTAACAGGTGTAAAATAATATCTTTTGCATATACTCCTTTTGGTATTTTCCCTTTTAATTCAATTCCCATTGCCTTTGGCTTTCGTTGCCATAATGTTTGCGTCGCTAATACATGCTCCACTTCACTTGTGCCAATTCCAAAGGCAAGTGCTCCAAACGCTCCATGTGTTGCCGTATGACTATCACCACATACAATCGTTTTCCCTGGCTGCGTTAGTCCAAGCTCAGGGCCAATCACATGAACAATCCCTTGCTTTTCATCATCAATATCCGCTAATAAGATATTAAATTGCTTACAATTTTCGCGAAGCGTATCTAATTGCTGCTTTGCAACACGATCTGTAATGTTCCAAACCTCTTTTGTCGGAATATTATGATCCATTGTTGCAAATGTTAAATCAGGCCGCCTGACACCTCTATTTGCAAGCCGCAAGCCTTCAAAGGCTTGCGGTGATGTCACTTCATGTATAAGATGAAGATCAATATATAATAAATCTAATCCATTCTCATTGGTCGTAACAACATGTCTCTCCCACAGCTTATCTAGTAACCTTTTCCCCATTATCTCCCTCTCCCTACTAACGCTTGTTCTTCCATTTCTTGAAGTACAGCCTTTGTAAACGAAGTCGTTGTTTCATTTCCGCCAATATCAGCTGTATATTTCCCAGAACGAAGAACTGCTGAAATTGCCGATTCAATTGCGTATCCTTCTTTTCTTAATTCAAATGATTGCCCAAGCATCATTGCAACCGATCTCATCATCGCAATTGGATTCACTTTATTTTTCCCCGCAATATCTGGTGCCGATCCGTGAATTGGTTCGTACAACGAAGGTCCATTCTCTGCATGACTTGCTGAAGGAAGCATTCCAAGTGATCCCGCTAATACAGATGCTTCATCACTTAAAATATCTCCAAATAAGTTCTCAGTTACAATGACATCAAACCTACCTGGATTACGAATTAATTCCATTGCAGCTGCGTCTACTAAAATATGTTCAAGTTCAATATCCGGATAGCGAAGTGCTACTTCTTCTGTGACTTCCCTCCAAAGTTTGCTCGACTCTAAAACATTTGCTTTATCAATAGAAGCAACTTTTTTACGACGCTTACTTGCCAATTGAAAAGCGTAAGAAACAATGCGCTCAATTTCATGACGATGATAAGTAAGCGTATCTGTTGCTAACTCTTCTGTTTTTTCTTTCGGAAAAGAGAAGTAAATCCCACCCGTTAATTCCCGAACGACAACAAAATCCACCTCACCTGCCGCCTTCAATGGAGATAAATGGGCAGTTGCTCCATCTACTGTGACAGGACGAACATTAGCAAACACACTAAGTCCTTTTCGAAGCGCAAGCAATCCTTTTTCTGGCCTTTCTTTTGCATCGTCCCAGCGTGGTCCACCAACCGAGCCAAGTAATACCGCATCACTCGATAAACAGGCTGCTAAAGTTCTTGGCGGCAACGGTTGCCCAACCGAGTCAATCGCCGCTCCTCCAAATTGTTCATCTTGTAAATAAAAATGGTGACCATATAACTTTTCTATCATATGCAATACTTTCTTGGCACTCTCCATAATCTCAGGTCCAACACCGTCACCTGCTAAACAAACAATACGTTTTTCCAATGATCAGCACCCCTTTTTATATTTTACTGATTATCCATAATTCTCTAAGGAGAAGTGGGAGATTCCCCCACTTCTCAAACATTACTTTGCAAGTAACAGCAAAGCCTTTAACTTTCCAGCTGCATGCACATAAGCTCTAGCCGATGCCTCTAATACATCTTGCGCAACCCCAAAACCTGCAACTTGATGAGTTCCTTCTTTCAATTCAACATGAACATGAGCGAGCGCATCCTGCCCTTGTGTAATAGATTGAATTCGATAATCAGCTAACTCACACGCAAGCCCTAGAATCCTTTGAATTGCATTATAAATCGCTTCAATACTCCCCGCTCCAGTTGCTGCGTCTTCGTACACATTCCCTTTCTCATCTGCCAGCGCAACTGTTGCACATTGTGTACTATTTGACACAAAATGCACTTGTAATTGTTTAATATTGTACTGCTGTGTTGAAAATGCTGTTTCTCCCAGTACTAATGCGCGCAAATCTTCTTCTGTAATCTCCTTTTTGCGATCGGCTAATCTCTTAAACGCGCTGAATGCTATATCTCGCTCTTCTTCAGTAAACTCATAACCGAGTTCCTTCATTTTTTCAGTAAAAGCATGACGACCAGAATGTTTCCCCAGTACAAATACATTTTGTACTTCACCAATTAGTTCTGGCTCAATAATTTCATATGTTGTTACTTCCTTTAATACACCATCTTGATGAATGCCCGATTCATGTGCAAATGCATTCGCTCCAACAATCGCCTTATTTTTCGGAACGATCATACCCGTTAAACGACTTACTAATGTACTTGTCGCTTTAATCTCTTTTAGCGTTATAGAAGATTTCGCTTCGTAATAGTCTTTTCGAATATGCAAGGCAACTGCTACTTCTTCTAAAGCAGCATTACCTGCACGCTCTCCAATCCCATTCATCGTCCCTTCTACTTGTAGTGCCCCTCCTTCAATTGCCGCCAATGAATTTGCCACTGCCATACCAAGGTCATCATGACAATGACAAGAGAAAATAGTCTTTTCATAAGAAGGAACATATTCTTGTAAGTATTTAAAAAGAGAATAATATTCTTCTGGATTTGTATAACCTACTGTATCAGGAATATTAACAACGTCTGCTCCAGCACGAATCGCAACTTCCACAGCTTCCGCTAAAAATGGCCGCTCCGTTCTCGTTGCATCTTCTGCGGAAAATTGTACAGTAGGGAATAAAGATTTCCCTAAAGTTACAGAACGATGAATACTATTTAATACATCCTCCTTTGACATACAGAGCTTATATTTCATATGAATATCACTCGTTGCCAAAAAGATGTGTAATCTTGGAGATACTGCATGTTTCAAAGCTTCATATGCTCTTCGAATATCACTTTCTTTTGCTCTTGCTAAACTCATAACAGTAGCGTTTTTAATTGTTTCCGCAATGCGTTGTACTGAACGAAAATCTCCTTCAGAAGCTGCTGCAAACCCCGCTTCCATCACATTGATCCCCAGTTTTTCTAACTGCCTTGCGATCTGTAACTTTTCCTGTTCATTTAAATTGACTCCGGGTGATTGTTCGCCATCACGAAGCGTCGTGTCCATGAACAAAATCTGTTTCATATCATTTAACCTCTGCCTTTACTTTCGGTTGCACAAACGGCATCATTTCACGTAATTTACGTCCAACAACTTCAATTTGATGCTCATTCTCCTTCTTATTTGTTGCATGAAAATGCGGTCTTCCTGCTTTATGCTCCGCAATCCAGCCTTTTGCAAATGTACCATCTTGAATCTCTTTCAACACTTCCCCCATCGCTTTCTTCGTATGTTCCGTTACAATACGTGGCCCTGATACAAAATCTCCCCACTGTGCTGTGTCCGAAACAGAATATCTCATATTTTCAAGACCACCTTCATACATAAGATCAACAATGAGCTTTAGTTCATGTAAACATTCAAAATAGGCAAGTTCTGGTTGGTAACCAGCATCTACTAATGTTTCAAATCCTGCCTTTACAAGTGCAGTAGCCCCTCCGCACAGTACCGCTTGTTCTCCAAATAGATCCGTTTCTGTTTCTTCTTTAAATGTCGTTTCTAATACACCAGCCCTTGTTGCCCCAATTCCATCTGCATAGGATAAAGCTTTTTCAGTTGCTACTCCTGTCGCGTCTTGATATACAGCAAATAAAGCTGGAACCGCGCCCCCTTCAGTAAACGTGCGGCGCACTAAATGACCTGGTCCTTTTGGAGCTACTAGAAATACATCTACCTCTTTTGGTGGTGTAATTTGATTAAAATGAACGTTAAATCCATGTGCAAACACAAGTGCATTTCCAGCTTGTAAATTTGCTTCAATTTCTGCTTCATACACTTCCGGTTGTAGTTCATCAGGAAGTAAAATCATCACTACATCCGCAAATTTTGTTGCCTCTGCCACTGAATATACAGAAAAACCATCTTCTCTCGCTTTTTCCCACGATTTCCCTTTCCTTAGTCCAATTACTACATCAAAACCGTTATCACGTAAGTTTTGTGCATGGGCATGCCCTTGCGATCCATATCCAACAATTGCTACTTTCTTGCCCTTTAGTACATTTACCGCTACATCTTTCTCATAATAAACTTTTGCCATTTTCTTTCTCCTCCTATATTTAAATGATTAATGAATTAACATAATTTGTTTATCTTGTTTTTTCATACTTCGCGTAAATGCAGTAACACCAGTTCTAGCAATTTCTTTTAAGCCATATGGTCGCATTAGCTCAATTAACGCTTCTACTTTCTCTTGTGTACCCGTTACTTGCACAACAATGGAATCCTTCCCAACATCTATTACAGCAGCTCGGAACGGTTCAATTAAACTATATAATTCTGTTCTGGATACACTTGTTGTCGCTACTTTAATAAGAGCGAGCTCTCTTGCGATCATTGCTTCTTCTGTTATATCAGAGACTTTTAACACATCAATTTGTTTATGCAGTTGTTTAATCAATTGCTCCACTTGTTGCTCACGTTCAACATGAACAACGAATGTCATTCGCGAAACATCAGATGATTCTGTATGTCCAACCGAAATACTTTCGATATTAAAGTGCCTCCTCGTCATAACACCTGTAATCCGGTTCAATACCCCACTTTGATTTCGAACGGTTGCCGTAACAATCCTTCTCATCGTTTTTTCACCCCCTCCATTTGGTGAACACCTTTTCCAGGAGCAACCATCGGCATCACTTTTTCCGACTGCAGTACCCTGCAATCAATTACAATCGCCTCTTGTAAAGTAAGCGCGTATTGTAACTGCTCTTTTGCTAACAATGGATTTTCAATGCGAATCCCTTTTAGTCCATACGCCTTCGCCAGTGCTACAAAGTCAGGTTGACAAGAAAGCAAAGAATGCGAATATCTTTTGTTATAAAATTCATCTTGCCACTGCCTTACCATCCCTAAAGCTTCATTATTTAAAATCAAAACTTTAACTGGCAAGGAATGTTCTTTCAATACACTAAGTTCTTGTAATGTCATTTGAAAACCAGCATCGCCAACAATCGCTACAACTAATTCATTCGGCTTTGCAATTTGCGCACCAATGGCAGCTGGAAATCCAAATCCCATTGTGCCAAGTCCCCCTGATGTTACCCACCTATCTGGGTCTTTCAGCGGATAATATTGTGCAGCCCACATTTGATGCTGACCAACATCTGTTGTAACAATTGCTTTTCCTTTTGTAATTTCATATAGCATATCAATTGCTGCTTGCGGTTTAATTTCATCACAATCTTGATCATATGAAAAAGGATATTGTACTTTTCTTGTTTCCAAAAGCGATAGCCATGCCCTATGATTTTTCTTCTCGCCTTTACAGGAAATTAGTGCCTTTAAAGCATGCTGAGCGTTAGCTACAATCGGAATTTCTGTCGGAACATTTTTTCCAATCTCTGCTGGATCAATATCAATATGTGCAACGGTCGCCTCTTTAGCAAAATACTCTAAATTCCCTGTAAGCCGATCATCAAACCTTGCTCCGATATTTATGAGTAAATCGCATTCGTACAAAGCCATATTCGCTGTATACGAACCGTGCATTCCCCCCATTCCTAGAAATAACGGATCATCTGGTGGAAATCCCCCTAATCCAAGAAGTGTATGAACAACAGGTATACTGTACATTCGGGAAAAACCTGTTAATTCTTGCGTGGCTTTCGCATGCAATACACCCGCTCCAGCTAAAATTAACGGCCTCTCAGCAATCTCAATCGCTTGTAATAGTTTGTTAATTTGCAATAGATTCGGCTCATAGTTTGGTTGATATCCTGGTAAATCTACTTGGACGTCACTACATCGCTCCCCTTTTTCCACTACCATATTTTTCGGAAGATCGATAACAACCGGACCTGGTCGACCCGTTGTTGCAATATGGAATGCCTCTTTAATAATTCTTGGTAAATCCGATGCTCTGCGCACTTGATAATTATGTTTTGTTACCGGCATCGTAAGCCCCATAATATCCGCTTCTTGGAAAGCATCACTCCCAATCAACGTTGTAGCTACTTGACCTGTGAAAACAACAAGAGGTAATGAATCCATCATTGCATCTGCAAGACCAGTAATTACATTTGTCGCACCAGGACCACTTGTCGCAATAACAACACCAGGCTTTCCTGTAACTCGTGCGTATCCTTCTGCTGCATGAATCGCCCCTTGTTCATGTCTTGCTAAAATATGAGGAATTTCGCAATCATAAATTGCATCATAAAGCGGTAAAACAGCACCACCTGGATAACCAAAAATAACTTCTACCTCTTCTTTTCCTAACGCTTCTAACAATAGCTGTGCACCAGTTGCCATCTTCTCTTCCGTTTTTGAAGACATTTCTTTTATGAACCTCCTTGAAAATCGTTTTTTTACAATAAAAAAATCCTACGTCCACACTCCAGCTATGTGCTGAAGGGACGAAAGATTTCGCGGTACCACCCTTCTTTGCAAGAACAACCCTTGCCTCAGTGACTCAGGGGATGAGTCTAGCTAATAACGGAGCCACCGTCTAAGCCTAGACAAATGCTTCAGCTTAGCACTCAAGGGCGATGTTCGTCGACGTGAACCATCGGTTTCCAGCAACCACCGACTCTCTGTGAGGCTTCACAATCAACTACTCCTCCCTATTAACGCTTTACAAATTTATAATGAATTACACTGCTATTATCCAACTTGATTCTCTTGGTAAATCTTCTCTCCATCTTCTACAACTAATTTACGAAACTCTTCTAATAAGCGATTTGTATGTAAACCCGTTTTCCCAGTCCCAATTGTTCTTCCATCAACTGTCGTAACCGCAATAACTTCAGCTGCAGTTCCTGTTAAAAACACTTCATCAGCTACATATACATCGTGTCTTGTAAATAATTCTTCTCTTACGTCATACCCAAGCTTTTCTCCAATTTCTAAAATAGCATTTCTTGTAATACCTTCTAATGCTCCTGCAGAACTTGGCGGTGTAATTAATTTATTACCTTTTACAATAAACACGTTATCACCAGATCCTTCTGCAACATAACCTTGTTCATTTAACATAAGCGCTTCTTGCACACCAGCAAGCTTTGCTTCAATTCGAACTAAAATATTATTTAAATAGTTTAAAGACTTTACTTGTGGCGTTAATACGTCCGGACGATTTCGACGTGTTGCAACCGTCACAACCGGTATCCCCTTTTCATAATATTCAGACGGAAATAGAGATAACTGTTCTGCAATTACAACTACATTCGGTTTCAAGCAAGAATCAGGATCTAACCCAAGATTGCCTGCCCCCCTTGATACTACTAAACGGATGTATCCGTTCGATAGCTTATTTTGACGAATCGTCTCGACAACAATTGCTGTTACTTCTTCTAACGTATATGGAATTTCTAACATAATGGATTTTGCAGACTCGTATAAACGAATAAGATGTTCCTTAAGACGGAAGACATTTCCACTATAGACACGAATTCCTTCAAACACCCCATCCCCATATAAATAACCATGATCGTATACTGAAACTTTTGCTTCATCTTTTTGAACAAATTCTCCATTTAAGAAAATCCATTGCTCATTCACTTCAAAGCGCCTCCCTATATTCTTTAAATTTTTTATTGTTTCCTAGTTTACTCTCCTTTTTAAATAAATCAAGTTAATTTTTAGAAAATTTTTAATTTTTAAATTTATGTACAACCTCTTGTACATTGACCTATCAATATTGTTACCGTTTACAAAATATCAAAAAATTTTTTCCGTCATTTTTCATCGTAAAAAATATTTGTTTAGAAGAAGGATTTTTGTCAAACGGTGCGAATCTATTGTATTCAATAAACGAACGTCCAATTTTATATATACAAGAATAAAAACGAATTTTAATGGCAAAGGAGGAAAAGTAAAATAGAATAACATTGTATAAAAGTAACAATCATATTTTTCATGTAACTTTCATAATCCTATTTAAAAAAAACAAATTGTCAAATGAAGGAGGAAAATAATATGGCGTGTGTACAAATTAAAGGAACAAGACAAGAGGTAGTAGAAATGTTACAACTATTTGATTTAATGGATACAAAAGGCCTGTGTAAATTTAGCAATTACGTAGAGGTATATCCAAATGAAGAACAAAATAACAATTTCACCGCATTGGTTGATATCCAATCGAATGAAGATTCTACTCAAGATCAATTAAATGATCAGTTTGTCAGTCAAATGCTTACTGGTGTGTATAACGACTAATATATAAATTCAAATTAAAAAAGTAACATCAAATCATTCTTTTCAGGTGGGTGAGAGAATCCGGCCATGCATAGAAGCGGTCAGTACCAGTTTTATCCCCATGCCATGTAAAAACAGAAGGAGAAAATGAGCGGAAGCCTCTGTCTATTCTTCATAGCCTCAATTTAAATGTTAAAAAATTAATTGGATTTATATATGAAATGTACTATCCAATCACAAACAGATTTAAAAAATGATACGACTACTACATGCGAAAATTTACCAAAAAGAAAAGCCTCCTTTTTATTAAGGAGACTTTTCTCTTTATATTCACCTGACGGGAAAGTAACATATACTGGATGAAAGCCCTACCTCTCTCTCATCAATACGGTTCCTCTGACCGCTCCTTGATATACTAGTATGTGTATAAGCTTACAAACACAACTTTTTGGGTTTATTCACAAAAGTTGTTAGTAAAATTACCCGATCTTTCGCAAACTTTTCACGTTACACTTGTAAGAAATATTCAATATATACTAGCTTGAACCGAGACACGAATTAAAATCTTAACACTTAAAAACAAATCCGTCAATGTTTTCTTGAAAATTAAAAACAGACATCACAATCTGTCTGTTTTAGAATGGAGCCTTTTCTTTTACTACATACACAACGAATCCGCTCACCAGCATACATAAGCCGACAGTAAAATCCTTGATATTAATCATAACTACCTCTCCCTCATTTTACAAATCATATATATTAAAGTTCAAATTTACATTTATTATCCATAAGCACACTTTTTCTAATATATCATAATTCCTAAAAAATGCAACTTTACTTTTTAACGACCACTTATAAACTTATCCACAGTACTTGGAACTGTATTCAAAGCCTTTTCAATCAAGTGTGTCCCACTATGTAAATGTAGCACTTGTACACCACTCGATCCCACTACTAAAAACGCAACCGGAGCAATTGAAACTCCTGCACCACTTCCACCGCCAAACGGATGCACTTGTTTCACCTCTTTTTGTTGTCCTTGTCCCACAACATTTTTGAACTCTCCTTTAAAATCACTTCCACCTGCCCCAAACCCAAAAGCAACTTTTGAGACAGTTAAAACGACATTTCCGTCCGCTGTTGAAACAGGACTTCCAACAATTGTATTTACATCAACCATCTCTTTTAAATTTGTCATCGCAGTTTTCATTAAATTTTCAATCGGATGTTCCATCATTTAAACCACCTTTTCCTCTTAGTTCTTTTTATACTTTCCAAAATAGAGGAACTCATACCAAGTTTTACAATTCACAAAGTCACTGTTCTACCATCAACTTTCTTATCCCTAGACTCTAAAGACAGTATAGCTATCCTTCGTTTCAGTCCAGTGCAGTATCATCGGGATCAATGGAGAATTAACCGAATTCCTCCGAAATCTTTATATTTTTAAGTAATACTATAACTAGCGATTTCTGACCGG
The DNA here is from genome assembly GCF_054570475.1 of Bacillus sp. C1. Lineage (NCBI taxonomy): Bacteria > Bacillati > Bacillota > Bacilli > Caryophanales > Bacillaceae > Bacillus > Bacillus sp. C1. The sequence continues at coordinate 806,807 of NZ_JBTMZT010000002.1, read as the reverse complement.
ATAAAAAAGAAAAAAATATATATACTACTAATGAATCTTGTAATGAAAGGAAAGATTATTTTGACTGATAAATATAATGAACGAAGTCGAGCGAAACAAGGCGATTATAAGGAAGAATACGCGGCCGAAGTTGCTCCTCAGCATATCAACTATAACGATAGAGACGAAGTAGATGAAGTAAAATCAAATACAGCGGGGTCAACTGCTGGTTTTATCGCACTCGCTCTTGCTGTATTGTCTCTCTTTACATTCCCTACACTTTTTGGACTTGTTTCCGTTTTACTTGGTATTTATGCATATAATCGCGGAGCTACTGTAACTGGTGGGATCGCAGCTATTGTAGGTGGGATTGCTGCACTTGTCGCTCTCTTATTCCGCATGGCAATTATTGGTTTATTGTTCTCGCTCTTTTAAAGAAAAAAGGTATCTCGCCCTTTGCGAGATACCTTATCCTGTAAAAACATCCTCTGATGGATATCGAATTTTTTGTTTTGCTGGTCGCGCTAGAGAAAATACAAGCGTTAATGGACCAACTAACCCACAAAACATAACAAACATAATAATACATTTTCCAACCGCTGATAACTTTGCTGTAATTCCCATCGTCAATCCAACCGTACCAAAAGCTGAAATTGTTTCAAATAATAGTTGAATAAAACTGAATTTCTCTGTAAGCATCAATAAAAATACTGATACCAAAATAAGAATTTGACTAGCAACAGCAATGGCTAAAGCTCTCGTTACTGTCGATATTTTAATTGTACGATGGAATAAAACAAAGTCTTCTTTCTTTCTAAAAAAGGAAATGACCGATGTAATTAAAATGACAAACGTCGTTAACTTAATTCCTCCACCTGTTGAAACACTTCCTGCACCTATGAACATTAAAATCATCGTAAACAAGATCGAAGTTTCTTCCATTCCTCCATAATCAACCGTATTAAATCCTGCAGTTCTCGGTGTAATTCCTTGGAAAAACGAAGCCCATAACTTCTCACTGAAAGATAGGGGTCCTAGTGTTTTCACATTGTTATACTCTAATATAAAAATTACAATCATCGCAATAACATTAAACGCTACTGTTCCAACAATCATAATTTTCGAATGAAGTGATAGTTTCTGAAAACTACGGCTATACCATATATCAATTAACACTGTAAATCCTAAACCACCTGTAACAATTAAAGAACAAATCCCAATATTAATAATAGGGTCCCCTACATACCTTGTTAAATTATCTGGCCATAGCGCAAACCCTGCATTATTATAAGAGGCGATAACGTGAAAAATACTGTAATATAATCCTTTACCAAAACCAAATTCCGGAATAAATCGAATAGATAAAAAAAAGACTCCTACTAACTCAATACAAATTGAAAAAACAAAAACTCGTTTCACTAACTTTACAAGTCCGCCTATATTCGTTTGATTAAACGCTTCCCCAATTAATAATCGATGACGAAGTCCAATTTTCTTCCCTAGTACCCAAACAATTAAAATAGCAATCGTCATTAATCCGAGTCCACCTGTTTGAATTAACAACATAATGATAATTTGACCAAACATTGTAAAAGTACTAGCGGTATCTACTACTCCTAAACCAGTTACTGTCGCTGCCGATGTTGCGGTAAAAAATGCATCCACCCAACTAATCGACTCTTTTGTCGCGAATGGTAATTTCAATAACATTCCCCCGACAACAATTAAACAAAAAAAGCCCATTGCTAAAATTTGCGGCGGACTTAATCGTATTATACGATTATAAAACCCTTGTTTTTTTGTTGTTTCCATCTCATTAACTCCCTTAATAAAGTAAAACAACTATCCTTACGATAATAACTCGTTTTCAATAAGCAAAATCTTACGGAAAGTAAATTACCACCTAACTTTTTCCATTCCTCACACTTTTAGAGCGAATTTATTCGTATGGATAAATCTTTATACTCTTATAATATAGTTGAGCATAATCCTTTTTTTCCTATATTTCAACTTTTATTTTCACAATCATTGAACTAGTATTCATTCGTTTACCAAACTAATTCTACATACAAAAACACAGTTTTTTGACTATTTTTGTTCCTTATCCTTATTTCACCAATGTGCTCCTAATCATTCTTACTGTTTCCTAAGAAAATACTTAGCTGCTTTTCCATTCCTTATCTACCATGATCAACATATTTCTAAAATCCCCATACCTTTCACTTCAAGTTCACATTGAAGTCACATTTATCTTTTATATTATAACTATCGAAGCTGTCCTCCCTAATAATGAGACATTCCCCAGTGTCTCAAACAGCTTCCATCCCTAATTAAAATTGACATAAATTGTCCCCTTCCCAGGTCATCTTGTATTAACAAGATGACCTATTTTTTTATATTAGAATACCATTCAAATTTCCCAACAAAAAAAGAGTGAATAGATTCACTCCTTTTTTGATTTACTTCCTTTTTTCGAACGGTATTCTTTCCCTTTATTATCATTACCAGTTGTAATTTCCGAACCAAACTCTTGTTGGAATTGTCCTGATTTTGGTGAACCTTGATTGCCACTTCCCTGACTTCCGTTACGGTTACTCATCATTCTCCCCCCTTTCATCATTGTTAGTATGTCTTTCTTGTCGTAATCATACACATAACATTCTTCTATGTAACACATTTTGATTTTTCATTTCATATAAAATGAAACTTTAATCAATCCTCACCAATCAGGCTTTTACGGGCAGCCCGCTTCCCGCAAATCGCAGGATAAATAAAAAAATCCTCCAAAGACAAGGAAGGATTCTCTATTAGCTATAGTTCATACAGCTTCTTTCTATATAAGCTTTTTCGAAATAGATATCATTAGATGCATTTCTTCTTCAGATAGGGCTGAAAATCTTTCTTTTAAATACTGTTTTTTCGCCAATTCCATCTTTATTACTAACTCTTTTCCTTGTTCCGTAATTTCCAAATATACAACACGACGATCGGATAGAGAACGAGAACGCGTCACAAAACCTTTATTAATCAACTTTTCTGTAACAGCTGTAATATGGCTGTTTGATACATGTAGTTCATTTGCTACACGAGAAACCATCTCTTTTTCATTACGATTTAATATGCGGAGCACAAGGAACTCGTTCCAAGGTATATAATCTCCAAAAATTTTCCCAATATCATTCCGCAATGAACGAAACATAGCAAAAACATTTGTAGATAAATCCTCCATTAATTGTTCACGATTATGAGACAACGTTTACATCTCCCTTTTAATTCATATAGTTAAATAAAAACTATATGAATTATATTACCTTATATTTTACATTTTGTCATCTTTTTTCCTTATAAAATCCCTCATATCGGATTCACTTCTTTCATACAAAAAAATACTAGAAAAAACTGTTATTCACTAGATCACGTATCATTTATTATCTATTTGGAAATAAATGATACAGGTTGCTTTTCTAACACGCTGAAACTCACATCAGCCGCAAAAAGGGTGCGATTTGTCGCACCCTTTTTGCTTTATCATGCTATAATAAATTGTAAAAAATACCCTATTTTATAAATTGAATGATCAAGAGGATTATAATGAATTTAAATGAAGAAAAATTTTCTGATCTAAGTAAAAAAGATAAAACAATCGCTATAAGTAGTATTACCCTTCTTATCATTATTGCTATCACCTTTATCTTCTTTGTATCTGTCGGCGTTTTTCGTCTCATTGGTGTCGAATATACATCGCGAACTGCACTATTTCTCTTTTTTTTATTAACTCTCATACTAAATGGCATTAGTAGTTTCTTAATGATATTTTTCAAAGTACTTTTAACACCCCTGCTCGAACACACACCAAAATGGATGTCTTTCTCATCTTTTTCTCTCATAGAAATTTCACTTAATTGGCTTGCTATTCATACTGCAGATGATTGGATGGAAAGTGTTTTGATTTCAAATAGAGCCGAACTACTTATTGTTCTTGTCTTTTTTATTTTGGATAAAGCATGGCCTACTGATAACAAAAAGAAAGAGTAAAATTACAAGCTTTTCTCTATAAAAATTGATACAATAAAAGCAAAATATACGAAAGAGGTGTTACTTATGACATTACAACAATGGGCTGATAAAGGCATGTCCTTTGATACATACGTAAATAACATGACTGTAAACCAGTATGAATTACTACATATTTATAATAACTTTTTAATTCCGAACGAACTACTTCCTGTGTTAGAAGAGCGTCAAAATGACGGATGGCGTGTGATTGTTCTAACTGCTGATTGGTGCGGGGACGCCCTTCTTTGCGTACCCGTTATGAAACGTATTTGTGAAGTTTCCAATATTGAAATGAACCTACTCATTCGTGATGAAAATTTAGAACTAATGGATCAATATTTAACGAACGGAACAGCACGTGCTATTCCAATCTTTATTTTCATCGATAAGGATGGGAAAGAACAAGCTGTTTGGGGACCACGTGCTCCAAAAGTACAAGAACTAGTAACCGCAATGCGTGCTACGTTACCAGAAAAAGACGATCCACAATTTGAAGAAAAACAGAAAGAAATGTATGCGAATTTCCGTGCTACATTAGCTGATGACACTTCACTTTGGGAACATGTTCTGGAAGATATGATTAAAAAAATCGTAAAATAAAAAACTGCCATTTCGGCAGTTTTTCTTATGACATAATGAAGAAATAGAACACCGCTGCTAAAATAAAGCGATAATAAGCAAATGGTGTTAACTTTACACGAGCTAATAATTTTAAGAATGAAACAATCGCCAGCATCGCAACAAGGAATGCTGTAATAAAGCCACTTACAAATAATGTAATATCTGCCGAACTTAATACGTCCCAGCTTTTAATTAAATCTAACCCTGACGCTGCAACCATCATTGGTACTGCTAAAATAAATGTATATTCAGCAGCTGCTGTATGAGATACACGAGCTAGTAATCCACCACTAATTGTAGACCCAGAACGTGAAAAACCTGGCCACAATGCTAAACATTGGAACATACCAATTGTAAATGCTTGTTTATACGTGATTTCATCTAATGTTTTTGCTGTACTTGGTCTTGAAAATTTCTCAGCAACAATCATTAAAATACCACCAACAACTAAACTAATAACAACAGGTCCTGTTCCAAATAAAACTTCTTTAATTTTACTGTGGAATAAAACACCAAGTACTCCCGCCGGAATCATACCGATAATGATATGTAATAAGTTTAAAGATGGCCCTTGTGTTACCTTTCCAATCCCAACTAATGACCATAAACGTTTCCAAAATACAACAACAACTGCTAAAATCGATCCCAATTGGATGACAACTTCAAATACTTTCGCTCTCTCATCATCGAATCCAATTAAATGTCCTGTTAAAATCATGTGTCCCGTTGAAGAAACTGGTAAAAATTCCGTTAATCCTTCAACAGCTCCCATGATTAAACCAATTAACCAATCAGCCACGAGTAGTGCCTCCTTAATACCTTATATTTACTTTTTTTCACACCTTATCATAATACCTTATCCATTTTCAAAGTGCATCTGTTTTTTTTATTCCTTCAAAATATAACAATATATTCACATATGTATATTTCTTTTCTATTTTCTTATTCAATTGTATGATAGAAAGAGTTTGGTTCTACATAGAAAGGAGCTTTTATGAAAGAAACACATTCATTCTTACAAAAAATAAAACAATTTGTATTACTATTTTTCCCGATTTTTGTAACACAAATGTCTTTATTTGCGATGAGCTTTTTTGATACAACAATGTCAGGACATGCGAGTGCTACTGATTTAGCGGGCGTCGCAATTGGAACAAGTATATGGATTCCTGTAAGTACTGGATTAACAGGAATCTTAATGGCTACTACCCCTATTATCGCCCAACTTGTTGGCTCAAAACAAAAAGAGAAAGTTCCTCATATCGTCATACAAGCTGTGTATTTAGCTGTCGCAGTTAGTTTACTTGTTATTCTTATCGGTTTCTTTGTCGTTTCACCAATTTTAAAAGGTATGCATTTAGAAGAACAGGTTGAACACATCGCTGCTCAATTTTTAAACATTATTGCAATTGGTATCATTCCTTTATTTGTCTATACTGTATTACGTGGGTTTATTGATGCATTAGGCAAAACACGTACAACAATGCTTATTACACTGCTTTCCTTACCTATTAACGTCATTTTAAACTATTTACTTATTTTCGGTCATTTCGGCTTTCCGAAACTAGGAGGCGTTGGTGCAGCAATTGCTTCTACAGCAACATATTGGTGTATTTTATTTATTACGATTGTTATTATCCGCATGCAGGAACCATTTGCATCTTTTGGCATTTTCAAACGCTTATACCGACTTTCTCTTTCAAGCTGGAAAGAATTATTAAAACTTGGGGTACCTATCGGATTTGCCATCTTTTTTGAAACAAGTATTTTCGCTGCGGTAACACTCATGATGAGTAATTTTAATACAACAACAATTGCTGCACATCAAGCAGCGATGAATTTTGCTTCACTTTTATATATGACACCTTTAAGCTTAGCGATGGCGATGACAATTGCAGTTGGTTTTGAAGTGGGCGCGAATCGCTATACAAATGCCAAACAATATAGTTTTATTGGAATTGGTTTGGCACTTGCTTTCGCCTTACTATACTCCATCCTACTCTTTTTCTTTGATGATCAAATTGCATCTATTTATACAACAAATATTGTTGTTCATGATTTAGCAAAAGAATTTCTCATTTTTGCGATTTTATTTCAAATCTCAGATGCAATTGCCACTCCAGTACAAGGGGCACTCCGTGGTTATAAAGATGTGAATGTTACCTTAATTATTACACTTATTTCCTACTGGGTCATCGGTTTACCACTCGGTTATATATTTGCAACCTACACTTCTTGGGCAGCGAAAGGGTATTGGATCGGTCTTATTATCGGACTCGCATTTGGAGCCACCTTTCTGCTTGTTCGTCTCTTTCAAGTACAACGTAAATATACAGCGAAAAAAAGTCACTCATTATAGTGACTTTTTTTCATGCATAGTTCCCATTCAAACGTGTAACATAATGAAAAAGAAAGGTGTGAGCCTATGGATGAAAAGAAAAAACAGAAACCCTATAATGAGGAGTTCGCTCCTGAAATCTCACCTGGATACAGACAAGATATTCATCAACCACCTCAATATAAAAACACGTCCTTTTTAATTGGAATTAGTATTTTTGGCGCAATATTACTTGTACTTATTATTTTCGTCTACTTTAAATGAAAGGGGAATTATATGACCAAACAATCTTCCATCTTTTCTAAAAGAGTTGTAAAAGCAGAAAAAGGTTATGCAGGCGATTCTGTAAATGTGCATAAACAAGTAGAACAAGGAAATTTAGAAATCGCAAAAAAAGAAATTGGCCAACAAAATGAGAACCTATGAAGATCTCCTTCCCTACACGTACTTGAGGAAGGAGACTTCTACTAACATATTGTTACAAACAAAAATGTCCCCTGCTTCTGGGGACATTTTATTCTACATACTGCCGCTGCCCTGCAATCTTAAACGTTTCATTCTCTTTTACAATCCTCATTTTAAAGTTTAAACTCATTTCCCCTCTCTTACCATTCTCCATACCCGAAACATATGCTATAGCACAGTAAGTAAAACTTTCATCCATTTCTTCACATATTTCTTCATTAGAAAATCTATATTCTAACGTATGAAAACGATTCGGATAATAGTTTCTCATGAGTTGTCTATAACCACTCTCTTTATTATCTTCTGCAAAGATTTCCAGTCCTATCTTTTTTATCTTCTCTTTATCATGAAGAGAAAAAATAGATAACTGTGCTGTAACAAGATACTCTCCGATTCTTTTCTTTTCATCAAAAGTTAACTGTTCTACTTCTTTTCTCTTTAATTCGTCACATATTTGATACTGACTTTTCGGCTTAAATTTCGCAAAAGCTTGCATTTTATATATTCCTAAAAACAAGATGCAAACGAACAAGATCAAAATCATCATTGCTACTTTTTTGTTTTTATTTCGCATCATATACCCTTTCTATAAGTCATTTATCTTATTTTATCACAAAGATAGAAAATTCTGTTATTATGAAATTAACCTAACTTATTTAAGGGAGAAATGAGGAAAAATATATGTACTCTTACAAACAATATATACAACAAGCACTACCGAATACCACCATACACTCTTATGAACAAAATGAGAACGGATGGGATAATGTAGCGATTATTATGAATCATGAATGGCTCTTCCGCTTCCCACGTAAAGCGGAGTATGCAGAGCGAATACCTCGCGAAAAACAACTATGCGAAGCACTTTCTCAATCATTACAAAAGATAGAAGTCCCCAAATACAATGTTTTGTATAAAAGCGAATCAGATTGCATTCCATTTTGTAGTTACTATAAACTCATTCACGGAAAGCCATTAACAAGAAAGATAATAGAAAGATTGACTGTACAAGATCGTAAAACAATTACCACACAGCTCGCCACCTTTCTCGCTTCTTTACATACCATTCCAATAGAAGAGGCGACAGAATGGGGGTTTGTTGCTGAGAAATCTATCTCATATTGGCGACAACTTCAATTAAAATTGTATGATTCTCTCTCACACATACTTACATCAATAGAAAGAAATGCTTTTAATGGTTTCTTCGAAGGCTTTTTTGAACAGGTGCGTGCATCTGATTTCAAAAGAACAATGATCCACGCTGACTTCACGCATCATCATATTTTATTTGATGAGGAGAAAAGAAGCATTACTGGTATTATCGATTTTGGTGATGCCCAAATTGGAGATTCTGCATTTGACTTTGCTGGATTATATAATGATTTTGGTAGTGATTTTACAAATGACGTTTATAAACAGTACTGCAACTGCACTCCTCATCATGATTCATCTTTTTTGAAACGGGTCATTCGATTTTATCAATATAGTCCATTGCTCCACACCCTTGTATATAGCTTTGAAACAAATAATGAACAGGAAATAAAAAAGAATCTAACAGGTTTACAAACTATGCTTCAGGGAACGAATTAACTTCTTTCCCTTGTTTCATTTTCCTCGTATCTCATTAATTTTTTATCCATTTCTACAATTAGCTTATACATTTGAAACGCCTGCAAAATTTGTAATTGAATCCAAAAAGGAGCTTGTTGTTCTTTTAACCATTGAAATACTCTTGTTTCATTTCCCACTGATTATCCCTCCATTTTCTATTCTCACTTTACATACGTAACATAAATGATGAAATGCTTTTCATGTCAATAACAAAAAAGGATGCAAATTTTGCACCCTTTTTTAATGAATTATTGAATGGTTTTGAATTGTTGCATGTTGCACTTCGTCTACTTTACATTCATTACGAAAAGCGCATCCAATACACTCAGGACGAAATGTTCGTTCTGTATACAGCTTTGGTTGCTGTAACAGCTCTTTCATTCTATATAAATCGTTCATTCCGTCCATAATATCTTGCTCTTTTGGAACATAATCATACTTAATTCCTTCTATTAAATTAACAATTTCAATTCTTTCAGGGAGAATTCCAAAAGCTTTATAGCTAAAAACAGCCGTTAACTTTTGACAAAGTGCAAGCATCTCTTCATTTGCATCAATAACATATTTTTTGATTACAAACGATTGCGAGGACCACTCACCAACTTCAAACGTTAATGAAATGCCCACTCCTAGTTCCTCCATATATGTTTGAAACTTCTCATATAAAAATAAAGGTAGCCTTTTACTCACTTCATTTTTCACAAATTTCAATAAATGGTCCGTTAATTTCGCCAAAACAATATAGTATTCTGCTTTAGAAGCAAACATACGAATCTGTACTTTATGCCAATGTTTTTCCAACAACTCTAACAAAAAAACTGTACTTTGTCTTTCTGGTGGTGACGTGTAATAGTCACTAATAATTTGATTTACAATCGCTTGCACCATTTGTTGCCATTCAAATGAAGAAGGTTCTCTTCTTTTTATATGACGAAAATAAAACTTATGTGGACAACGCATAAAATCATATAAATGATAATCTGTCATCGTTTTAATTGCTATTTTCCCCTGCACCTATCTTCATCTCCCTCTCACCATTTAAGAAAGGTTTTTTACAAATTCAGTACCAAATTGAAGACACTTCTCTACATCTTCATCTTCTGGTGTTAATTCCACTTTTAGCCCCTCTAGTACAACTTCAGCACCACGCTCTCGTAATTTTTCTTCTAAAATATCAACAGCTACTCCATATTTCGGATATGCAGAATCACAAGAACCAAATACCGCTGCTTTTTTACCAGTTAAATGAATTTCATCCATCTCATCATAAAAATCTAAGAAATCATCAGGAAGTTCACCATCTCCCCACGTATACGCCCCTAAAATAATTCCATCATATTCTTCTAATATAGAAGCCTCTGGTGTCGTCATAATGTCAATGACTTCAATCTCATTTCCTGTTTCACGAATCGCTCCAGCTATATGATCAGCCATCTCCTCTGTATTTCCACTCATACTTGCAAAAACCATTACTAATTTACTCAATTGACTCTCTCCCTTAATTATGTATATTTTTTCTGTATTATTTGTTTTCTTCTCATCTACATATTCAGCACGAATTACACGCCATTGCCATTCCATATCTTTATTTTAAAATTCCCTTTGTCACAAACGGAATATTTTTTCATCTCTTTCATTCATCCTAAGGCCTATTAATCCGCTGATAATAATTATCAATTCTGACTGTATGTTTAGATTAATTGAAAATGATTATCAAAGTCAATGATTTTTTTTAAAAAAAATAATGAAAAGGCACAAGCTTGTCCGCCAACGTTTCATATACTATAAATGAGCATAGTTCTTTCTCATTCCTCTCTAACGGAAAGAAATAAAAGCAACTGCGATAGGCGCAGTTGCCTTTTTTATTTTCAAGCTTGTAGTAACTTCATTGTCGCTTGTAAAAATAACTCTGCCCCATCAATTAAAGCGGACTCATCCACATCGAATTTTGGATGATGGTGAGGATAACAAGTATTGATTTTCTCATTTCCAGTTCCTAATTTAATAAAACATCCTGGTGCTTTTCTTAAGTATGCAGAGAAGTCTTCTCCTCCCATTGAAGGAGCGAGTTTTACAATTCTCTCTTTTCCAAACAACTCTACCGCACTTTCTTCTACTATTTTTGTAATAAACGGGTCATTGATTACCGGATCATACCCATAGCGATATGTATACGTGTACGCCGCACCATGTGCCTCTGTAATTCCCTTAGCAATTTGTTCGATCTTCTCTTCTGCTTCTTTTCTCAATGCTTGATCAAAAGAACGAACTGTTCCCATCAAATATGCTGCACTTGGAATAATATTATCTGCTGTTCCCCCGTGGAATTGTGTAATTGAAACAACTCTTTGCATAAAAGCGCTTGTATTTCTAGATACGATATGTTGTAAATTCGCAATGATTTGTGCACCAATTGCTATCGGATCTATCGTTTCTTCTGGCCTAGCAGCATGGCCTCCTCTCCCTTTTACTTCTATTGTAAATACATCAGGAGCAGCCATCATCGGACCATATACGATTCCAATCTTTCCAGTTTCTAACCCCGACATGACATGTAGTCCGATAATATAATCTACACCGTCCATGACACCAGCTTCCACCATTTCTTGCCCACCACCAGGATACACTTCTTCAGCATGCTGAAATAAAAGGCGAATTTCTCCTTCCCATTCTTCATTCATATTTGCGATTGCTTCTGCTGTCCCTAATAAAATTGCAGTATGCGCATCATGTCCACATGCATGCATAACTCCTGAAATAGTTGATGCATACGACTTACATGTTTCTTCTTGAATCGGCAAAGCATCCATATCTGCACGAATTGCTACTACTTTTCCAGCCTTACTCCCCTTTTTTTTTGCCATTACACTGTATGGCGTCGGTCTTGTCACCTCAAAATTTGCAAATGAACACAGTGTTTCATATATAAATTGTGAAGTTTTTTCTTCCTGGAAGGACAGTTCAGGAAATTGATGAAGATGCCTCCGCCACTTTATAATATTTTCCTCTGACACATATATTTGCCACACTTTGTTCAAACGCTCCATTCCTAACGGCCTCCTTTTTATTGCTTATTTCAATGCAATTGCTTACGGGTTTCTTTTTCAGAGAACACTCTTCCTACTCATGTAAAACAACAAATCCATTACAAATTCATGTAGAATGTAATATAATTGTTAAGTTAGGGATTTTCTTTTTTAGTATTTAGTGCTACTATCAAAAAAGAGCCTTTTTATCTTATTTTTACCTAAAATGTGGAATTTTGTTTTTTTCACAATGATGTAGGTTATGATATCTACATATAGTTATTATTTCATAAGAGAGGGAAAGACATGGAAAGATTAAAAGAGATATGGTCTCGACCACTCATACAATGGTTTGCAAAAACTTTTTATTACCTGGCAATTTTATTTGCTTTGCTTTGGTTGTATGGATTCCATGATACAAACACAAGCACATTTATTTACAATGAATTTTAGGGTGGGAACGTTATGAAGTTATTAGAACAAATCGAAAAGTGGGCGATTGAAACTCCAGACCAAACCGCTTTCGTTTGGCGAGATGCGAAAATTACGTACAGACAATTAAAGGAAGACTCTGATGCGTTAGCCCATTGGATTTCTTCCGAGTATGCAGATGATCGTTCACCAATTATGGTTTATGGCCATATGCAACCAGAGATGATCATGAGCTTTTTAGCATGTGTCAAAGCCGGACATGCTTACATTCCAGTAGATTTATCTATTCCAGCTGATCGTGTACAACGTATTGCTGAAAGTTCTGGTGCGAAATTACTTCTATCACCAGTAGAAGTGGCAGTAACTGATTTACCAGTTCGCACTGTATCTGAAAACAACTTAAAAGATATTCTCTTTACTCATAAAGGGAAAACACCAAACCCTACGCATGCGGTAAAAGATGATGAAAACTTCTACATTATTTACACATCAGGGAGTACAGGCAATCCGAAAGGTGTACAAATCACGCATAATTGTCTTGTAAGTTTTACAAAATGGGCAGTAGAAGACTTCCACTTACAAACAGGACAAGTATTCTTAAACCAAGCACCTTTCTCATTTGATTTATCTGTAATGGATGTTTACCCATCATTAGTAACAGGTGGTACGCTTTGGGCAATTGACAAAGATATGATTGCACGTCCAAAAGATTTATTTGCTTCTTTAGAACAATCAGATGTACAAGTTTGGACATCCACACCATCGTTTGCAGAAATGTGTTTAATGGAGCCATCTTTCTCTGAAGGTATGCTGCCAAACATGAAAACATTCTTATTCTGCGGTGAAGTATTATCAAACGATGTAGCAAGAAAACTAATTGAGCGCTTCCCAAAAGCAACAATTATGAATACGTACGGTCCAACAGAAGCAACTGTAGCTGTAACAGGTATTCATGTTACACAAGAAACTGTTGATGCATATCAATCACTTCCAGTTGGGTATTGTAAGTCTGATTGCCGCATTCTTATTATGAAAGAAGATGGCAGCATTGCACCAGATGGTGAAAAAGGTGAAATTGTAATCGTTGGTCCAAGCGTTAGTGTTGGCTATTTAGGAAGCCCTGAATTAACAGAAAAAGCATTTACAGTTATTGATGGCGAACGTGCCTACAAAACAGGAGATGCTGGCTATGTAGAAAATGGTCTTCTTTTCTATAATGGTCGTCTCGATTTCCAAATTAAATTACACGGTTATCGAATGGAGTTAGAAGAAATTGAACATCACCTTCGTGGCTGCTCTTACGTAGAAGGAGCTGTCGTAATTCCAATTAAAAAAGGTGAAAAATATGATTACTTATTAGCGATTGTTGTGCCAGGAGAGCATTCGTTTGAAAAAGAATTCAAACTAACATCTGCAATCAAAAAAGAACTCAATGAGCGATTACCAAATTACATGATCCCAAGAAAGTTCATGTATCAATCTTCTATTCCAATGACACCAAATGGAAAGGTAGATCGCAAAAAATTATTGAGTGAGGTTACAGCATGACCGCATATGGATCATTTTATTTTTTCGCTATAGTAGGCATTTTATTAATACCTACTATCATAGCTGGATTAAAAGGTAAAATGTTGCGTAAATACAATGCTGTTCTAACACTAGTCATGCTTGCTATTATCTTCTCGGATAAACCAAAGCAAGCGATGATGTTAGGAGCATTTATTATTTGGCAATACATCCTTATTAAAGGCTATTTATTATTAAGAAAACAAAAAAATAGCACGTTCATGTTTTACATGGCTGTTATTTTATCGATTTTGCCACTAATTCTGACAAAAATCGCACCATTTGTACCTGAATTGAAATTCATTGTATTTGCTGGTATGTCTTATGTAACATTCAGGGCTGTACAAATGGTATTTGAGGTTCGTGATGGTTTAATTAAAGAACTTACATTCTTTAATTTCTGGGAGTTCGTTTTGTTCTTCCCAGCTATCTCAACTGGACCTATCGATCGTTATCGTAGATTCCAAAAGGATATTCAAAAACCACCAAGTGCTGAAGAATATCAAAAGTTACTATACACAGGGATGAACCGTATTTTCCAAGGTTTCTTGTATAAATTTATTATCGCGTATTTACTACAGAAGTATTTCGTTGATGCGGTATTTGCAAATCAAGATACCATTTTCTCTAATACCATCTATATGTATAGTTACAGTTTATACCTATTCTTCGACTTTGCAGGTTATAGCGCATTCGTAATTGGTGTCAGTTATATGATGGGTATTAAAACGCCAGAAAACTTTAATAAACCGTTCATCAGTCGTAATATTAAAGACTTTTGGAACCGTTGGCACATGAGCTTATCGTTCTGGTTCCGTGATTTTATTTACATGCGCTTCGTCTTTTTTGCAACAAAGAAAAAGTTAATTAAAAATCGCTACACCATTTCATACATTGGTGCCTTTTTAAACTTTTTCATTATGGGGATTTGGCATATTTTAGGTGCACACGTGTATCAGTATATTATTTACGGACTCTATCATGCTGCTTTGTTTATTTTGTTTGATATTTTCGAGCGAAAAAATAAGAAGCATAAGTTTTGGCCAAATAATAAATTCATGCATGTCCTTGCAATTGTGATCACGTTCCATTTCGTATGTTTCGGTTTCCTAATCTTCTCTGGTCACCTAAACAGATATTTCTAATGAATAGCTTCTTATAACTAAGAAGTTACACATAATACATTCCGGATATAAAGGAGATTTTAAAAATGGCAGAATTTAAAGATCAAGTATTAGATATTTTAGAAGAAGTTTGTGAAAATGATATTGTAAAAGAAAATCCAGATGTTCAATTATTTGAAGAAGGTATCCTTGATTCTTTCGGTACAGTATCTTTATTAGTAGAATTCCAAGAACGTTTAGAGATTGAAGTATCTATTTCTGATTTCGATCGTGATGAGTGGGCAACACCAAACATGATCGTTAAGAAGTTGGAAGAGATCCGATGAAAAAAGCGACTTTTGGACCGATGCTCTTAGCATTGGCCCTTTTTGCTGTATTCTTACTTATTCCAACACGCTTCCTACTTCCACTTGTAAGTGATAAGAAAGTAGAACAAGCTGCTGCTTCCAGCGAACAAGAAAAAATACAAAGTATGATTTTACAGCAAAAAATGTTAGAAGATCCGAAATATCTTCCGATGTATGGTTCATCGGAATTTAAACGACTAGATGCATATCATCCATCTAGTTACTTCAAAGTAAAATCTGAAGGCTTTACTCCATTCCTGCTCGGTCGCGGTGGAACACAAGACCTTATTCATGTTTTAAATTTCGCATCCACAATGGATGATTTAAAAGATAAGAAACTAGTCTTTGTTCTTTCACCACAATGGTTTGTACCACATGGAATTGATGAGACACACTTTGCACCCAACTTTTCAAAACAACAAGGCTACCATTTCATTTTTAACAATGATTTAGAGCCTGAAATGAAAAAGCAAATTGCAAAGCGTTTATTAAACTTTGAGATTGTAAAAAAAGAAACATTGTTAAAAACTTCTTTAGAAGGCATTGTCTACGATGATACAAAGCATAAAATAAAAGCAATTGCTACTAAACCTTTCGCTTATCTGTATCGTAACATTTTAGATCGAAAAGACTTATTTAACATCATGTTTAAAATTAAAGCACCTAAAGAACACCTTGACCCTTCATTACAAAATATGAACTGGGAAGAAGCACGTAAACACGCTGATCAAACTGGTGCATTAGAATCAAAATCTAATCAATATGGTATTGAAGACGATTACTTCAATAAAAAAATTAAACTGAAATTAAAGCAACGTGCAGGTTATTTAAAACATGATGCTTATGATAAATCTCCAGAATACGAAGATTTACAACTAGCACTTGATTTATTAAAACAAGCAGGTGCAAAACCGCTCTTCATTTCTGTGCCTGTAAAAGGCCCATGGTATGATTATGCTGGCTTCCCAAAAGAACGACGCGAATTATACTATACGAAAGTTCATGAGCAAATTAAACAAGCTGGCTATCCAATTGCTGACTTCTCAAATCATGAGTATGATAAGTACTTCTTAAAAGATCATATGCACTTAGGATGGAAAGGCTGGGTATACATCGACGAAGCCATCCAGCAGTTTTATAAAACTAACTAATAAAAAGACCGCTTGAATTATTCAAGTGGTCTTTTTATGTATGCATCTTGTAATTTTTTTACCGTTACATTTACTTCTTCCACCACCTGTTCCACAATTTTCTCTGCTGAGTCTTCCCTTGCTAATGAAGACGCTTGTCCAGCCCAAAGGGACATATATTCCCCTTTATTTTGCTTTGCTGCTTCCTGACGTATTTTAGAAGTTAATACATTTTGAACTGGATACATCGGGAGACCACCTTCTTTCCCCTCATGCTGCTCGATAAATACATTACGAATCCCTCGTGCGTATTTTCCAGAAAATGCTCTCGTTACAGTTGTACTTGTATCTGTACTTTGTAATATTGCCTCTTTATATACATCGTGTGTAATACTCTCTTCACTCGTTAAAAAGGCCGATCCCATTTGAACGCCTTCTGCACCTAATACATAAGCTGCCACCATGCCTTGGCCATTCATAATGCCTCCTGCCGCGACGATTGGGATATGTGGTACTGCGGCTACTATTTGTGGGATTAATGCGAATATACCGATCATAGAATCTTGTTCTTTCCCAATAAAAGTTCCCCGGTGTCCGCCTGCTTCACTGCCTTGTCCGACAATTACATCAACACCTAATTCCGCAAGTACCTTCGCCTCTGCTACATTTGTAGCTGTTCCAATTATTTTTGTGTTCTCTTTCTTCAATAATGCGATTTCTTCTTGTTCTAACGTGTGAAATGCAAAGCTTACAACTGGAACTTTTTCTTCCATCAATACTTGCAGTTGCTTTTTATAACCTTTTGGAAGTTGCAAAGGCTCATGATTTTCCTCTATACCTAATTCCTTTCGCACCGGTTCCAACACATTTCTAGCTGCTTGTACTTTTTCTTCTTCAATTTGTATTTCTTTCGTAAGTAACAGATTAACTGCGAACGACTTATCTGTTAACTCTCGTATCTTATAAATAGATTGACGAATTTGTTCGGGGCTCATATAACCAGCCCCAAGCGTTCCGAGTCCACCGCTATTACTTACAGCCGCAACAAGTTCTGGTGTCGTAATCGCTCCTGCCATGCCTGCTTGAATAATTGGATATTTTATTTGTAGTATGTCAGTTACTCTGCTTGTAAACATCGTTCTTCTCCCTTCTTACCTCCTCTTATATCTTCTTGATTCAACAAGCTTTTCCTTCTTGTAAAAGGATTGAACTCCTTATAAACGAATATATTGAAAGTGAAGGAGGAGATTTACATGATTCAGCCAAATGCTCTAAAGCAAGGTGATATGGTAATGATCATTGCTCCAGCAGGACCACCCGCATTAGAACACGTCCTTACAGGAAAAAAAGCATTGGAAGAAATGGGGCTATCCGTCATAGTGGGTCAAAGTGTTTACGAGAAATACGGCTATCTCGCTGGCAATGATGCAATCCGCCTTCATGATATACATGAAGCATTTGCAAACGCTAAAGTAAAAGCTATTTTTTGCGCAAGAGGTGGATACGGTAGTGGTCGTCTTCTTCCTCATATTCAATATGAACTCATTTCAAGCAATCCAAAAATTTTCTGGGGATATAGTGATATCACTGCTTTACATATTGCTTTTTCACAATATGCAAGACTTATTACTTTTCATGGACCAATGATTGAGGAAGTAGGGAAAGGGATTGAACCCCTCTCTTTGTCTTCTTTCAATCAACTATTCCATCCGTATTCGGCCATTTTACTTGGGGCAGAATGTATTGCAACTACATCTACTTGCGTTATTTCCGCCCCATTAACTGGGGGGAATTTAACGGTTTTGGCAAGTACACTAGGCACCCCCTACGAAATCGATACAGCAAATAAAATTATATTACTTGAAGATATTGGAGAAGAGCCCTATCGTATTGATCGCATGTTGAACCAACTACATTTAGCAGGAAAATTGCATGAATGCGCGGGGGTAATCTTCACAAGCTGCCATGACTGCATTACTTCAAAGCAATCTTTATCATTACAAAACATATTGTATGACTATCTCTCCCCGTACAATATTCCAGTATTATTTGGTCTTCCTATTGGACATATACAGCCCAATATCGGGATACCACTTGGAATAACTGTTACAATGAACACTGAAAAAAATACCATTTCTATCCCTCCTGGTATAAAATGTATTCCACACTAACTGACAGTAAACGCTCGGTAAATAAACATTCACAGCAAAAAAGGAAAAGCCTGTATCGCTTTTCCTTTTTATTATCTTTCCTTATACCGAGATTTCTTACTGGTAATAATGAAAAATACGTCCAGATGCTATATCCGCAATTTCTTCCGGAATAAATGTTTTGCTAAGCTCTGTCCCAACATTTAATACCGCTGTTGCTTCTTGATCTAAATTTTTAAACAATTCTTTCCCTCGTATCGTAATAAGGGGCGTTTCTTCCGGCAACACTTCTTTCACAAATTCTAATTGTGTAAAGAACGGTACGATCCATCTACCCTCTCCTTGGAAATAGCGCAAACGAAGTGTTCCTTCTGCTGCAGAGTCATCCGCCTCTATCGATCCAGCAACATAAAACTGAGTTGTTAATAGCAGTTCATAAAATTCCTTCTGTTTTTGTTTATCCTCTTCCGCTAGAACGAGTACTGTTTCTATTTTCTTTACTGGAATTTGCTCCATATGCTGCCACCCCTGTTTTCAAAATGATTGTACTTTGATTATACGAAATATTCTTATTTTTTTCTACATAATTATCCAAATATTTTATTAAAATAGTATCAAATTCACCTTATCTTCTCTACTATCTCTAATGTTGTCACAATAGTAGCAAACTCTTCATGCAAATTCACTAGTGTCATATTATGAATGTCTTCTGCACAATATTGTATGCCATCTGGCCCTTTTCGGTTAAATGTAGCTGTCGCATCACTTACTAAATACGTTAAAAATCCTAAGTTTCCAGCCATCCGTGTTGTTGTCTCGACACAGTGATTCGTCGTTAATCCGACAATAACAACCGATTCACAGTTTTTTTCTTTTAATTGCTTTTCTAAATCAGTTCCAATAAATGCACTGTTAACACGCTTTTGAACGACTATTTCTCCTTGTAATGGTTGCACTTCTTCTTTGAATTTAACTGTTTCTGCATTTGGATGAAACATTGATTCAGCGTTTTCCATGTTCACATGCTGAACATGGAAAATTGGAAAATCTCTTCCCCTCCACTCTTCTAATAAACGTTTCATATTTTCTTCTGCAAAAACGTTATTTCGCTCTCCCCAATACGATAGGTCAAACGCTTTTTGTACATCAATTATAATTAGTGCTGGCTGATTCACTACTACTCCCCCTATTCTCCTGGCTGTAATTGAAATAAAAAGCCAAGTTGTTGTGACGCGGTGATGAAGCAAATATATGCACAAAGCTCTACAATCTCTGCCTCACTCCAATATTGTTTTAACACATCAAACATCTTATCATCTATCGCTGACTGATTATGTACAAATACATGCGCAAAAGTTACAGCAATACTAATCTCTTCTATCTTTTGCACATCCTCTGGTTTTCCTTTTGCCATACAATATGGACATTCATTTCCAAATGCAAGTGTTCTCCGTACTTGCTCTTTTAACTCTTCAGAAAGCGTTCCCGTTTCATATAACGTACTTTCTAACGCACTCCATGATTGTAATATATTTGGACGATGTCCTAATAATTTTTGAAATTTCGTTTCCCCTACATTTGATAATACAATTCTCTCCATCATTTCTTCTCTCCCTTCCTGTTTTATTGTAAAATAAAAGAGACCCTTTTTACATTTCATATGAATCTTTATTTATATATTTTATTTACAAAAACGATTAGTTTACTGGAGGTATGTTTACATATGCAATTAGATCGTATCGATCGTAAAATTTTAAATGAATTATATAATGATAGCCGCCTCTCTATGCGTGAGTTATCAAAACGTATCAACTTATCCGCACCATCTACTACAGAACGTGTTCGTAAGTTAGAGAGCGAAGGCGTCATTCAAAAATATACAATTGATATTGACTATAAAAAAGCAGGGCTCGTTTTAGACTGCATTTTAGAAATCACCTTAAAAAATGGTGATACAACACGCATGCAACAATTTATTCAATCGTATCCATCTGCAAGCTTTTGTTATCGCGTAACAGGAAGTCTTTGTTATATCGTTAAAATTTCTGTCCCATCATTAGTTGAACTTGAGGAATTTATTAATGATGTTTCTTCCTATGCAACAACTGTTTCTCATATCGTATTATCAGAAGTATCCCTTACTCCTGATATCGAACACATTTTTCCAGAAGAATAAAATTAATTTTTATTCACAATTTCATAAAAAACCCCTTACAAAAAGAATAAAAATGTTTTATTATGTATTAAAATACATAAAGTTCGAGAAAGGGGCATTACATTGAAAATCTGGTTTTACGAAAAAACAACTCAAGAAGATGATTTGCTTGGTATATGGGATAATGTTCCCACCATTCCTCGAATTGGGGAAAAGGTGGAAATTTTAAAAGCGGTTCGGACAGTTACAGATATTAAATATGTAAAGAAAGGTAACAATTTTCACGTTGAAATTGTTATCTATTAAAATAGCAGCTCTCCTTCTTACTATTGGAGAGCTGCTATTTTTCGTTTTTCATATGCTTATCATTATTCTGCTTTCCTTATAATAATTTGATCATTCTCTACGACAACCGTTACGTAATCATTCTCTTCTAATGCTAATTGCTTCACAGCCCCATCCGGCAATTTTACCGCCATACGCTGATCTGTTACAACAATTTGGCTATACATTTCATTTTGCTGTAATGATTGGGCCGTCTTATCTTCATTCATAAAACGAAGGGGCGGTACTCCTACTTCTTTTACAGTTCGCCAATTTTTTCGAATAAAAGGCACTAACCATAATAAACTAAGCAAAATCACAACGATCCCAACCCATAGATTACTTTGTGCTTGTAATTCAGCAATCGAAATTGCTTCATCTGCCCCTTCTTCACTCGTTAATTGGATGATGGTTACAATACAATTATTCAATGCATGAACAGCAATATTCGTCCATATATTTTTCGTCTTTATATAAAGAAGAGACATCACAACGCCAAATACAAAAGCACCCACAATATCAAAATGGCCTAAACCAAAAATAAGAGAAGATATAATCACAGCTCGTTTTATTCCCCATTTAAACGCCATACGCTGTAAGAAGAACCCTCGAAAAATCACTTCTTCCATAATAGGTGCAAAAATACACGCTGAAATGAAACCGAATATTTGTGTATACATGCTGCTACTATCCATCACATCGTTATCATTCAACATATCGACTAAAAAATTAGGAAACGTATGTGCCAGTATGTACGATTGGATAAAAGATACACCGAATGCAAAAATCATTCCCATTACAGTTGCTACTATAATTAACTTCCAATTTAATCGTGACGGTTTATCAAAGAAACTAGTAAATATAATATTATGTTTTCTTGTTTTTACATATAACCATAATAGTGGGAATACAAAAAACACAAAAATTTGCATTACAACATCTATGATGCTGTTTGGAGCTCCCGCAAAGGAAAGCGGCAACACCATTACTAACAATCCTAAAATCATCCATGCAAAAAAACTACGAAGTCGTATACGTGAAAATGCGTACTGAATGAAAAACACCTCCAAAACGATATATTTACATTGTAATATGAATATCATTAAAATTCTTCCTATTTTTCTCAGTTCGCTTTTAAACAGCATATCTATTAAGATATATGATACTAACTCTATTTTAATTAATTTTCTACCCTCGCTTCTTATATGAACTATTTAAGAATATATGCAATGTGGTGAATGAATTCATGACAGCATTGCCCGTTTAAAAAATATAATACTACCAGCGTAAAAAGTAGAAACAAATTTAGTTAGAAGAAATTTTCATTAAAATAATGTTTTTTTCTAGGACTTAAAGAAAGAGAAACATGGTGATCTGACGGGGTTTGTTTGTATAAATCAGTGAATGAAATTTTATCAGCGATTTTTCAAATATATCAACCGTTTCTCACAATATATCGACGCAAATTTGAATATATCAGCGATTCGACAAAGGATATCGACCAACCAACAAAAAACGACAAAAAACAGAGCCCCCTAGCTCCTGTTTCCCATCACTCTGAAAAAATCCCCATTGCAATAATGGGGATTTTTCTAGGTATCACATTTAATCATATATTAAAAATATAAACCACTCTAGCTTGATAAAAGCTTTCTTTTCATGGTTATTTTGTTTATTAGAATATTATAATACATCACGTTTTTGGAATAACACGCTTGATGCAATAAGTAAGACTACAACATATGTAAGTACTAACAGTAATGATGTTGTGAACGTAAATTCTGTAAATGGTGGTTCTGTTCCACCGCTAATTAATTTGTTGCTGTCGTACATACTTAAATTTAAATGGAAAAATACAAAAAATTTAGCAGCACCTTTTGCAAACATCATAAGTAACGTGCTAATTGCTCCTTGTAAAAAGAATAAGAACAGTGCAATGATTAATGGTAAGACTGATTTTCGAAAAACATTTGCGAAGAAAAAGGCAAGTGTCGCAAAGAAGAACGGAGATACAAGTTTATATAAGATCCCTTTAAGCAATACCCATAATGTTAACTCTGTTTTCCCACCATTCATAACGATTGCACCAATAACCATCGCGATTAAGGTACCTGCCACGATAACAAAAAACATTGCTAATAAAACTGAAACATATTTAGAAAATAAAATCATAACTCTTTTTCTTGGGCGAATTAACAGCTGCTTAATTGTTCCTTTTTGGAACTCATCAGTAATCGTACGTGAAGCAATGGTAATACCAAAGATTGTCGCAAATAAAATAACTAAACTAATATCTGAATGTGTAAAGTCTAAATATGTTCCGTTAAAATCCTTAGCTTCGCCCCACTTTAATATAAGAAGGACGCCTAAAACTTCCAATGCAGCAATCACACCTATTAAAATATACATTCCTTTTTTCGCATGTAACTTTAACAACTCATTTTGAATTAATGTAAACATTATGCTTTCACTCCCCCTGTAATTGCTAAGAACTCATCTTCTAACGTTTTATTTTGCACTGTAACGCCATATACAAGAACATCCGCATGAACAAGTTTTTTCACAAGTTGTGGGATCTCTTCTTTCGCTACAGATTTCACTACGACGCTTCCTTGTACCTTACCGTTCATGATTTCATTCGCTTTCTGCATTTGATCTACCTCAAATGCCACTACAACCGTTTCATCATGCTTCGCTTGTTCATGTAAGTTATACTCTTGTACAAACTGCCCTTGCTTAATAATCACAACACGATCACACATTAATTCAATTTCACTCAATAAATGACTCGATACGATGACAGCAATATTTTCTTCCTTCGCTAACCGTTGTAAGTAATCACGAATTTGACGAATACCAGCTGGATCTAATCCGTTCGTCGGTTCATCTAAGATTAAAATTTTAGGATTATGAAGAAGTGCTTGCGCAATCCCAAGACGTTGCTTCATTCCAAGTGAATATGTTTTCACCTTCTTGTGAATTGCATGTTCTAATTCAACTAACTTTACAATTTCAGTAATACGCTCTTTACGAATTGGTGTAACTGCCATATTTGCAAAATGCTTTAAATTTTGCATCCCAGTCATATAATCATATAATTCAGGATTCTCAACAATCGCTCCAATTTGTTCTAACGCCTTTTCACGCTCTGTCCGAATGCTATGACCACAAATCGTTATATCTCCTTCTGTCATCGCAATCAAACCCGTCATCATTCGAATTGTCGTCGTCTTCCCGCTCCCATTTGGCCCAAGAAAACCATATACTTCCCCTTCGTGAACTTCAAATGAAAGACCACGAATAATTTCATTTCTTCCGATTTTTTTATGAACGTTTTCTAATTTCACTACTACGTTTCCCAATGATTGTTCCTCCTTTAGATTTCTAGTTTTTTGTCGATGATGTAGGCTATTAAAAGTATTAGTACAAATGTTAATAAGCCTTCAAAACATAAACTAAATATATTTAATCCATCTCCTGGATAAAAAGACGTCTCAAAATATCCTTCACTATTCATTAACTCTACATATCTAATAGAAAGTATAGAACTTCCTATTTTTCCAACAAGATCTATTAATTCTCCGTAAATCATAGCGAAAACAACAAAAAAGACGAAGAATAATATTTTCCCTATGCCCGGCTTTACATTAAACCATTTAATAATTACATTTATAAGGAGTACTAAAGTTAACAAACAAGTTAGATCTACAGCCCATAGAAAGATAGAAAAGAAATAATGAGCTAAGCCATAGCTATGCAAATTTTTAATCGGCCCTTCAATGTCCCCTGCTTTCAGAACTTCAGATATATAACTCGAAAAAAGTTCTAAAAATACCAAACTCATTATAGCTAATACAACTAGCATTAACAGAAAAAAGATTATATTTGCATATAGATATTTTTTTGCTGATATCGCTGTATATCGAATCATGGAATTATTTATTATTTTTTTGAAAGAAGATATCGTTAATAAAAAAATTGAAAATATAGCCATTATAATTAGTATTGTAAATAAAATTAATGTAGTTTCTTGTTTCATAGAAAATGTGCGTTTGGCAGAACCACTCATATAGAAAAAGAGAGTAAGTGAAACTGTGATAAAACTTACATAGAGTACACATAGCTTTTTCTTATTGCACTTATATACATAACCAAGTAACTGATTCATTATTTAAACACCTCCTTAAACAACTCAGTCACTGCTTTTCCTCTCTGAAAACGAAGATCTTCCACATTTTCATGTAATACAATTTCTCCGTTCTTCAAAAAGATAATTTCATCAAAGATATTTTCAATTTCCCCAATTAAATGAGTCGAAATGAGAATGGTACAGTCTTCACGATAAAACTGAAGAATGAGCTCAAGCACATGCTCCCGTGAAACAGGATCAATTCCACCAAGCGGCTCATCTAATATGTAAAACTTTGCTTTTCTTGAAAATGTTAAAATAAGCTGTAACTTTTCAATCATTCCTTTTGACAAAGCTGTAATTTTTTCTTCTAACGGGATTTTAAATGCTGCGATTGCATCGACTGCTTTTTGCATTTCAAAATCTTGATAAAAATCACGATAAAAAAATACCGCATCCTTTACTGTCATCCAATCATCAAATATAGGTCTATCAGACATAAATGAGACAATCTTTTTTGTTTCTAAACCTACTTTCTGTCCTGCAATTGTGATCCTCCCGTCCGAAGGGTGCTGCAAGCCTGCGATCATTTTCAATAATGTCGTTTTTCCGCTCCCATTATCGCCAACAAGACCAATAATCTTGCCTTCTGTAATCTCGATGTTTAAATCACGAATCACTGCCTTTAAACCATATCTCTTCCAAAGTTTCTCGATTTTCAGCAACTGCGTCATCAGTTATCCTCCCTTTTCTCTTCTAATGAAGAGCGAAGAATCAAGAGAATTTCTTCTTCTGTAAATCCTAAATTGTCCATGCCATTTATAAAAGAATAAAGTAGCTCTTTTGCCATATCTTTTCGTAAATCCATAATTCTCTCCCCTTCACTCGTTACATATCTTCCCATCCCTCTACGTGTTACAACAATCCCATCTCGTTCTAATTCTTGAAATGTACGCTGAATTGTATTTGGATTCACTTGCAATTCACTCGCTAATTCACGTACAGAGGGTATTTTGTCACCAAGTGATAAGCGACCTGTTACAATTTCTTTTTTGATGTATTCCATCACTTGAATATAAATCGGTATGTTGGGAGAAAATTCAATTTTCATTTCTTCCCTCCTTTTGTCTTAGTGTACTAGTTAAATAGTACACTAAGACAAAAGATATGTAAATACCCGTAATTTTAAAAATAAAAAAGGTAGTTCCATATACATTGGACTACCTTTCTTCTTAACCTTATTTCGTTATCACCTCTGCCTCACTTTCCTCAAAAGGCCACTTCGGTAACATGTTACGAAGGTCCTTATCGGATCGATAACCAAGTGCGTATTCTGCCTGCATAATTGTATGAATCTCACGTGTCCCTTCGTAAATAACTGGTGCTTTTGCATTTCGTAAATATCTCTCCACAGGGAACTCATTTGAATATCCATAAGCACCGTGTACCTGTACTGCATCATTTGCCGCTTCAAATGCAGCGTCACAAGCAATCCATTTTGCTAAAGATGTTTCTTTTGTATTGCGTTTCCCCTCATTTTTGAGCCAGCCTGCTTTATAAACAAGTAATCGAGAGATTTCTAGATTCGCAGACATTTTCGCAATCATTTGCTGTACGAGCTGATGTTTTCCAATTTCTTTTCCGAATGTTTTACGCTCCTCACAATACTTTACACTTGCTTCTAAACTTGCTTGAATCAGTCCACATGCTCCCGCTGCTACCGTAAATCGCCCGTTATCTAATGATGCCATGGCAATTTTGAAACCTTCTCCTTCTTCTCCAAGGAGGTTTTCTACTGGTACTTTTACATCATCTAAAAATACTTCACCTGTGTTGCCAGCTCTAATACCAAGTTTTCCTTTTATTGCTTTTGTTGATACTCCTGGAAATGTTCGCTCTACAATAAAACAAGAAATACCGCGGTGCTTTAATTCCGGATTTGTTTTTGCAAATATTAAGAAATGATCTGCCACATCACAAAGCGAAATCCACGTTTTTGATCCGTTTAATACGTAGTAATCGCCTTGTTTTACCGCTGTTGTTTGCATAGAAACGACATCTGATCCTGCGTTTGGTTCCGTTAAACCGAACGCCCCAATCTTTTCACCTTTCGCTTGTGAAACAAGATACTTTTGTTTCTGCTCTTCTGTTCCCCATTGAAGAAGTGCCATACTATTTAGCCCCGTATGTACAGATACAGCTGTACGAAAAGCAGTGTCACCACGTTCTAATTCTTCACAAACAATAGCCAGCGTATTATAATCCATGCCCACTCCGCCATATTGTTCCGGGATACAAACGCCCATAAATTGTAGTTCTGCTAAACGCTTCAAGATTTTTTGTTCAAAATGTCCTTTTTCATCCCATTCTTTAATATATGGAATAATTTCATTATCCACAAACGATCTCACTACTTTTCTAACACTTTGTTGTTCTTCTGTTAACGAAAAATTCATTTGTACTTCCTCCTTATATCCATTGATTTTTTGTCATTTCCATAATAATTTCCTGAGAATACCCTAATTTCTGCAAAACCTTTTCTGTATGCTCTCCGTGGAGCGGCGGATATTTCTTCATCTGAACCGGTGTCTTTGAAAGCTTTAACGGTGAGCCTACAAGTTTAAGATTTCCGATTGTCGGGTGCTCCATATGAATTGTCATATCTCTCGCCACTGCTTGTTCTGTTTCTAGCGCTTCTTTTACATTCAGAATGGGACCATTTGGTATGCTAGCTTCATCCAAAAGTTGTTTCCATTCCTCTTTCTTTTTCTTCTTCATTTCTTGTGCAATAATGTCTACGAGCTCTTCCTTATGCAAAAGACGTTTCGCATTTGTTTTATAACGATCTAAACGAGATACACCTTCTCTACCAAGCAATATACAAAATCTATGAAACTGTTCATCGTTTCCAACGGCAACAACAAGTTCTCCATCCTCCGCCTTAAATACTTGATACGGAGCAATATTTGGATGCTGGTTTCCAAGTCTCTCTGGCAATTCTCCTGTACATAAATAATTACTCGCTACATTTACTAATGCTGCTAATTGTGAATCAAATAAAGAAATATCAATTTCCTGTCCTTCTCCCGTTCTATTTCGGTGCTGCAAGGCCGCTAAAATTCCAATACACGTAAAAAGGCCCGTGAGTACATCCGAAATGGCCACTCCTACTTTTGCTGGTTCTTCATCTTTTCCTCCTGTTATGCTCATAAGTCCACTCATCGCTTGAATCATATAATCGTAACCAGGAAGATGGGAAGTAGGACCACTTTGACCAAAACCACTAATAGAGGCGAGAATAAGATCTTCCTTCACCTCTTTTAATACTTCATACCCAAGTCCCATTCTCTCAAGTGTTCCAGGCTTAAAATTTTGCACAACAATATCTGCATGAGAAACAAGCTTTTTCAAAACTTCCTTTCCCATTTCTGACTTTAAATTTAATGTAATCGACTCTTTATTACGATTCGCACAAAGAAAATACGCGCTTTCTCCTTCTACAAATGGTGGTCCCCAGCCCCTTGTATCATCACCATTTCCTATATTTTCAACTTTTATCACTTCAGCACCTAAATCACCAAGAATCATCGTACAAAAAGGACCAGCAAGAACTCGAGATAAATCAATAATGGTAATCCCTTGTAGTGCACATTCCACTTCTTCTCCTCCTATAGTAAAAACCAGTAAAACCAATGAGAAAGACGACATGGTGGTTTTACTGGTCCGTATTCACTAATTATTGTGCTTTTACTTGTGATAACACTGATTGAAATGCATTGATGACTGTATCTACTTCTTCGTAACTAATTGTAAGTGACGGTTCAATACGAATTGTTTTTGAATTAATTAATGTTCCAGCAACAAGAATGCCTTGATCAAACATTGCTTTCGATACTTCATAACCAATTTCATCTTTGTGGAATTCAATACCGATCATTAAACCTTGACCACGAATTTCAAACACTTTGTCTTCATGTCCTTCTGCTGCTTTTTTCAATCCTTTTAAGAAATACTCTCCAACTTCTGCAGCTCGCTTTGGTAAATTTTCTTCCAATAACACATGGATTGTTGCAATTGCAGCTGCACATGCAAGTGGATTTCCGCCAAATGTTGTTGTATGCATAAACGGATTTTCAAACCAACTTTTGAATACTTTTTCTTTCGCAACAATTGCCCCAGCTGGCATTACCCCTCCGCCAAATGCCTTCGCAAGACAAATAATATCTGGGACTACATCATATAATTCTGCCGCAAACATTTTCCCTGTGCGTCCCATTCCCGTTTGTACTTCATCAAAAATAAGTAATGTTCCAAATTCATCACATAGTTCTCTTACTTGTTTCAAATAATTTTCTGGAGGTAAAATAATACCGCCCTCTCCTTGAATTGGTTCTAAAATTACAGCTGCAACATCTTCTCCTACTAATGCACACGTTTCAAATGTTTTTCTCATCATGTCGATATCGCCAAATGGAACGTGGCGGAATCCTGGAATTAATGGTAGAAACGGCTTACGGAACATTCCTTTTGCTGTTCCAGATAATGAACCAAGGCTCTTTCCATGGAAAGCGCGTGTTGTTGAAATGAAAGTTGTTCGCTCACTATACATTTTTGCTAGCTTTAATGCTGCCTCTACACTTTCCGTTCCGCTATTTGTAAAGAAAGCATATTTCAAATCACCTGGTGTAATATCTGCTAAAATTTTTGCAAGAATGGCACGAAGTGGATCTAGTAAATCTTGACTGTGCAACGCTTGGCGCTTTAATTGATCCGTAACAGCTTTTACTACTTTCGGATTGCGGTGACCAACATTATAAATCCCGAATCCACCTAAACAATCAATATATTTTTTACCATTGATATCCATGAAGCAAGATCCTTCGTCAGACCATTCTACTGCTGCGAATTGTCCATCTTTTGTTACCGTTTTTCTATATGCGAGAAAGCCAGGATTTACGTGTTCTCTAAATCCATCTACTGTTTCTTTTTGAATCCAATTCGCTTCCTCTTCAGAAACCTTCTCTTTTTCGATGAGCCCCAGTACTTTCGTAATATAATCATTTACACTCGTATTCTGCACATCTTGTTCATTAGATTTACTTTTCACATTCGTTCCCATCTATTTCACTCCTACAGTCTTTTTATTTGCAAACCAACCAATTGGTTCTACTTCTAAATTTATATTAATCTGCTTAATTTCTTGGAATTCTTCTAAACCAAACGTTCCTAAACTACGACCGATACCACTTTGTTTATATCCGCCCCAAGGTGCCTCGTTGTATGTTGGGTGATAACTATTAACCCACGTAATGCCTGCGCGTAGCTTACGAATGACGCGCATCGCTTTTGCACCATCAACTGTAAATACTCCTCCAGCTAAGCCGTAATCTGTACCGTTTGCTAGCTCAATTGCTTCCTGTTCATCTTTAAACTTTTGGATTACTACAACTGGTCCAAAAATTTCTTCCTGCACAATACGCATATCAGGTTTCACATTGACAAAGGCCGTTGGTTCAATAAAGAAACCGTCACCTTTCCCATCCGTCGTTATACGATTCCCTCCGCAAGCAATTTCTGCCCCTTCATCTTTTCCAATTTCAATATAGCGTAATACTTTTTCCATATGCTCTTGACTTACAAGCGGTCCCATCTCTGATTTTGGATTATCACCAGGTCCAACGTTAATTTGCTTTGCTCGTTCTGCGAAACGATGAACAAATTTATCATGAATGCTTTCTTCTACAAGAATTCTTGATCCCGCTGAACATACTTGTCCACTACCTGCATAAATACCAAACAGAGCGTAATCAACAGCAGTTTCAAAATCTGCATCTGTAAAAATAATATTTGGAGATTTCCCGCCAAGTTCAAGCGAAATCTTTTTCATATTATCTGCCGCTGCCCTCATAATGTGCTTTCCTGTTTTTGTTCCGCCTGTAAAGGAAATCATATCAACTTTATTACTTGCTGCAATCTCGTTTCCTACTATTGGTCCAGCCCCCATTACCATATTGGCAACACCTTTTGGCAACTCTACTTTCTCAAGAATTTCAAATAGCTTCGTTGCAGTAAGTGGTGTCACTTCAGAAGGTTTAAATACAATCGTGTTTCCAGCTGCTAAAGCAGGTGCAATTTTCCACACACTCATTAATAACGGATAATTCCACGGAACAATTAAACCACAAACACCAACTGGTTCTCTTACAACCATCGCTTGCATCGGATCAGCTACATGATATGTTTGTCCGTCTGGCTTTGTAATAAGCCCCGCATAATAGCGGAAACAAGCTGCTGCATCCCCAATATCTCCTTCTGCCTCTCGATATGTTTTTCCGTTATCCATCGTTTCCAAACGCGCAAGTTCTTCTAAATTTTTATCAATTTCATCTGCAATTTTAAATAAATAAGATGCTCTTTCTGCAGCGGAAGTTTCTGACCAAATTCCGCTATCAAAAGTTGCTCTTGCCGCTTCAATTGCATATTTTGCATCCTCGATTGTTCCTTCAGGTGCATATGCAATAACCTTACCATTCGCAGGGTTAATAATAGATCTTTTCTCTTGATTACTAGAATCTTTCCATTCACCGTTTAGATACATTTTTAAATCTAGCACTATATATAATCCCCCTTTGTCAATCGCTCATATATTATATAAGCAAGAATTGTGCCAACATTTTATCCCGCTATTTGCGGACAAAATTCAGCGAAAACAAAGAAATTAGGTGGGAGTCGGGCTGTCCGTAAAAGCCCGATTCGTGAGGGCTAATAATCAATGGGGGATAAAGCCCCCCACTGATTAAAGTTTCACTTTATATACTTAGTAGCCCTAAAAAAACTGACTATTCCCTCAAATAAACCATATAAACTTATGCACTTTTGCATAAGTTATTACATTTCGCATAATTACAACCTAAATAACAAAGAAAAGGAGCAGTCTATGTAGACTCCCCCTTGCTCCTTTAAAAATATGAAATCGTATCAACCGCTATTTCCTTGTCATTCATGATTTTTTGATATTTACGGCTAACAGAGGATTGGCTTATTCCAAGAGCCTTCGCTGCCTTTGTTGTTGTTTTATATTGCTTCATCGCAAGTAAAATTAATTGTTCTTCTACAGAATGCAATGCTTCTTGTAATGGTAAAACTCTTGTAATTACAGGCTTTGATTTTTTAAAATCATATCCAGGAGTTAAAAATTTACTAACAAATTCAGCATCAATGACTGAATCATCTGCCGATACGACTAAACGTTCAATCATATTCTGTAATTCTCTTACATTTCCTGGCCATGAATAAAACTCTAGTAAATTAAGTGCATCAGGAGTTAAATGATAGCTTTTATTATATTTTTCATTTAGCTCCTGTAAGAAATGAAATGCGAGTACTGGAACATCTTCCATTCTTTCTCTTAGCGGAGGAACATGCAGAGGAATTACATGTAAGCGATAAAATAAATCTTCCCGAAACGTGCCAGCCTCCACCATCTTTTCAAGGCTTTTATTTGTAGCAGCAATAATTTGAACATTGATTTTTGTAGGCACTGTACTTCCGATCGGAATTACCTCTCGCTCTTGCAATACTCTAAGTAACTTCACTTGCAAATGTAACGGCATTTCGCCAATCTCATCCAAAAACAAAATACCTTGATCCGCTCGCTTAAAATATCCTTCTTTTCCATTTTTATCAGCACCAGTAAAAGCACCCTTTGTATAACCGAACAGTTCACTTTCTAACAAAGTCTCCGGAATCGCACCGCAGTTTAATTTTAAAAACGGATGTGAAGATCTGTTCCCGAGTTGATGAATCGCTTGTGCAATCACTTCCTTCCCAACACCCGATTCTCCAGAGATAAGAACATTGGAAGAAAAGTCAGCGATTTTTTTAGCTTGATTAATAATGTGCTCCATTTTGGGACTACAATAAATCAGTTTCTTAAGAAAGCGATCTTTATTTTTAAAGCTGTCCAACTCTTTCTTATACTGTTCAGATATCTTTTTTATTTCATGCAATTCCGTCTTTAACCTTGTTGCCTCTGTAATATCCCTTGAAGCAATAATAATACGATGCAGCTCTCCATTTTCATTAAATACAGGATTTCCAACTGCTAATATTTTTCTACCACTTTTTGTTTCCTGTACAATGGATACCTTTTTCTTTTGTTCTAATACTAATCGCGTAACGGATGGACTAAATAATCCATTCTTCTCTAATTCTAAAAGATTCTTTCCTAAAAGATCTTTCAAATTACTTCCCCAAAAATCATTGATAACCGTTTCACTATAACGAATTAATTCTCCTTTATGGTTAACAACTAATATTTCATCGTAAATACTAGATAAGATTGCATGTAAATCTTTATTTAAGTCCTTTATATATTCAATTTCCATGGCCATATCCTCAACCATTGGTAAATCTTGCACAATAATAACCATTCCATCAATTCTTTGGTCGAAGTTTGGAATTGGACTGTAATCAACTAATACTCCCATCTCATTTGTTATTTGTAGTTGATTTAAAATCGTTTTTCCCGTTGCAAATACATTATTAATATGTTCTCCATTAAAAATCTGTTCTGCTGGTACATGCAATACTTTTTCAGAAGTTGATTTAATCATCTTCAAACCAGATTCATTACAATTTACAATCTTCTTGTCACGGTCTACTACAAAAATCCCCATTGGGATAGACGTTAAAATGATTTTCAATATATCTACACTTTGATTTTCTTGTTTAAATAGCTCTGCAAAAACATCCTCTCTTCTTATGTATCCCATTAACTCTCCTATTTCATTTTTCACGATGGCGATCGGTGCCCCAATAATTTGAAAGAGAGCTGTTAAAGAAATATTTTTGCTAAGATGACAAATTGTATCGAGTGAAGCCGCATTTGCAAGCAATGCTTTGGTCGTGATTCCCTCACTTCTTAATAGCAGATCCTTCACATGAACGTATGCAAATAGCTTGTCTTCTCTTTTCAGAAATAGAAAAGATTCTTTTATATGTTTAACATCTATATTCCATTCCTGTTCAGGTTGATCGATGGGCAGAGAAACAATAGGTCTAATTTTGTTATGAGCAATGGAAAACATTCTGCTACTCCTCCTTTAAACTGCTTAACTTGTATTGTATCATTAAAATCGGATTTTTTTAATTAATCTGACAATATACATTTTTTGCTTATTTTAATAAAAAAAGGGAGCATCACCAAAAGATGAGGTAACATGTAGATGCACTCTCCGTTCCGTGTATGAAAATTGATTTATTTACAAAGAATCACCCCATGTTACGTTGATGAATCAAAAAAGGAAGATGAATAGTTCCATCTTCCCCCTTAAAATCAATCGCTACCACTAATTGGAATATCTTCTTGAACATAAGCTAATACCATTCCCGGAATTACTTTGTCTCCTGCTTCCACTTCTAAAGACTGTACTTCTCCGCTACATCCCATTTTAATTACTTCCAGCTTACCACTCATATTTTTAATAGCGAATAGTGGTTCCCATTCATAAATTCGCGAGTCTTTATCAATCGATACTTTTTCAACTGTTCCATAACATGGGCTCGTAATTATTTCATAATACAAAATGAATCATTCCCCTCTTTTATTCTATTAATATTGTTCTGCCAACATTTGTGACTGAAGAATCGTCTGAAAAAAGCTCTGAAAATCCTCTATATCCTCTACTTCAATCTCTAGCTTAGGTGCCCAATATTGCTTTAGTTCAATATCTTCTTGACTTAATAGAACCATTCTTCCATTTTGAATAGAGGTAACCATCGCTTTTCCAAAAAACTGCTGTGAATAGGCAACTGCTATATCATACCGATGATGATTTGATACAATACAGTAATACCAAATCGGTTGTTTTTCAATTTGTTCTAGTAAAATATCCAGTTTCATATGTTCCCTCCCTTTATACTAGAAATGCAACCACCCTCGAAGACGCGACGCTTCTACAACCTTACGAACACCTTCTATATAAGCCGCGATTTTCATATTTACCCCGAAATGTTTTGACGTATTGAATACATTAGAAAAACTAGATGTAATTTTCTCTTTTAAGCATTCATCAACATATTGCTCTGTCCAATAGTATCCTTGGTTATTTTGGCACCACTCAAAATAAGAAACAATAACGCCTCCAGAATTCGCTAAAATATCCGGAACAACTAAAATACCTTTCTCTTCTAACATTGTTATCGCTTCTTTTGTTGTCGGACCATTAGCAGCCTCAATGACAATCTTACACCCAAGCCTGTCTGCATTATGTTTCGTGATCACTCCTCCAATTGCTGCTGGAATGAGTACATCACATTCCTTTTCTAACAACTCTTGGTTAGAGATTGTTTGACTAAACAGGTTCGAGACGACACCAAAAGAATCTCGTTTTTCTAGTAAATACGGAACATCTAAGCCATCTGGATTATAAATGCCGCCTAAAGCATCCGATACTCCTACTACTTTCACACCAATATCATGTAAATATTTTGCTAAATAGCTTCCAACATTTCCAAATCCTTGAATAATCACTCGCATATTTTGAAGTGGAATATGTTTTAGCTCACTGACTAATTGAAGCGTGTAAAACACTCCTTTAGACGTGGCTGTTTCCCGTCCCTGTGATCCTCCTAGCAGTAATGGCTTGCCAGTAATAAAACCTGGAGAGTCAAATTCTCTAATATGGTCATATTCATCCAGCATCCAGGCCATAATTTGCGCATTTGTATACATATCAGGTGCTGGAATATCTTTCGTAGGTCCAACAATTTGGCTTACCGCTCTTACATAACCACGGCTAAGTAATTCTAGTTCTCTAAAACTCATACCCTGTGGATTACAAATAATCCCGCCCTTTGCACCTCCATATGGAAGTCCCGTCACTCCGCATTTCAAACTCATCCAACCAGCAAGCGCCTTTACTTCTTCTGCTGTAACATCTGGATGAAACCGAATACCACCTTTTGTTGGCCCTGCTGCATCATTATGCTGGGCACGATACCCCTGAAATACCTTTGTTCTTCCATCATCCATTCGAACAGGAATACTTACTTCTAAAAAACGCATCGGCTTTTTAAGAAAATCAAATACTTCCTCTGGATAACGCAAAGCTTGGAGTGCTTCTTTTAATATGGCCTGAAATTCCGCTAAAGGATTTTCCACCTCAATTTTTTCTTGAATAGATTTTGTTACATCTTCTTTTTCTGATTGAATTGCCACGATAACACCTCATTTATATATTTTTACTAGTATTAGAAAGCAATAATCGTGCCAAGTGGAAATATTATGCTGGTCGTATCGTTTCAGCCTTCCCACTTATACTTTTGCTCCTCTTCCGTATGAATAGTTGAATGACTTATGCAATATTGCATGATTTTAAAATCTCCAAAATAAAAAACATCGGTAAATTCCGATGTTTTCGTTTCTTACATTTCCTGAACTTCCTCGAAATGCATTTGCGGAGGTGCTGAACGAAACATGTTCGTAATATATAAAAGATAACCGATTCCAATAACAGCCCAGCTAATTCCAAGAATAAGCGAATGAATATTGAGGTTAAACCAGAGCACCGCAACTGTACCTGCTCCTAAAATAGGCATAACTAAGAAATTAAAAAAGTCTTTTGCTGTTTTATATCTTTTTTGTTTGACCACATAGTACGAAATAACAGATACATTAACAAACGTAAATGCAATCAGCGCTCCAAAGTTAATAAGAGATGCTGCTGTTTCTAAATCGATAAACATGGCAGAGAGTGCAATCATTCCAACAAAAATAATGTTGTAAACAGGCGTTCGTAAGCGCGGGTGAATATAACCAAATATTTTCTGTGGAATCACGTTATCTCTCCCCATTACGTACAATAGGCGCGATACACTCGTATGAGAAGCTAAACCAGACGCAATTGTTCCCATAATGGTTCCTACTAAAAAGAAAGTTTGAAATAATTTCCCTCCGACATATAGTGCAATTTCTGGGGCTGCTGATTCTTGATCTTTAAATACGGATGCATCCGGGAAAAAGGATTGTGTAAAGTAGGTAGTGACAATAAATAAAATTCCGCCAATTAAAGCGGTAAGAAAAATCGCTCGAGGAATTGTCTTCTTTGCGTTTGGTGTTTCTTCTGCAAATGTTGTTACCGCATCAAAACCTAAAAATGAAAAACAAAGAATGGTAGCCCCTGCCACTAACGGCGATATGTGTATATCTGATTCGAAAAACGGCTGAATGGAAAAAACTTCTCCGGTTCCCTCTCCTGCTATTAGGCCTTTTATAACGAGAAAAACAAACACAACCATTACTAGCACTTGAAACGTTACTAAGAACGTGTTGAAATTGGCAGTAACATTTACACTAATAATATTGATAAGTGTAATCAGCAGAACAAAGCCAACAACCCATGCCCACTCTGGAACACTTGGAAAAAGTGCTGACATGTAAATTCTCGTCAATAGTGCATTCACCATCGGTAAAAACAAATAATCCAATAACGCAGACCAGCCAACAAGAAACCCAAGCCTTGCACTAATCGTCTTTTGTGTATACGTATAAGCAGATCCTGCAGTAGGAAAAGCCTTTACCATTTTGCCGTAACTTGCGGCTGTAAATAACATCCCCGCTAATGCGATCAGGTACGCCCCAGGAACATGCCCGCCCGTTTTTTCAGAAACAATTCCAAACGTATCAAATCCCACCATCGGCGTCATATACCCAACACCTAGCATAACAATTGACCAAAGTCCTAATGAACGTTTTAAACCAACTACTTTCCCCACCTATCATTCCTCCTGTTTTCTCTATCTAATTTCCATGTAAAGATTCATAGCTAAGCAGAAAACGCTTTCAATGAACCGCGCATGATATACGTCTCATTACAAAACCTCCCTCGTTTTTAAAATATTCATGCAATTATCGAGCCAAAATTGTCTTCACTAAAAAAATTCATAGAATCTCCCTATTTTTTTACGTTCTAAAAGAATGATAGGCGAAGTTATTTTTCTAAGTTTTTCTTTCAATTTCTATTCATTTTGACATAACTTATTCAATCTCTCATACCACTTACCTACAAATGAAATGAAACTTTAATTAGTCAGGAAATACAAAAATCACCACAAAATAATAACATTATGTAAACTGAATCTTAACAAAAAAAGCTGTCTTCACATATGGAAGACAGCTTTTTCAATCTTATTTATTAAAAATCAAATGCGAAATCATCGTCTGATAACTTTTCAACATTCGTTGCTTTTACATACCCGTTTCCTTTTACAGAGAAGAAATCATGGTTTTTCGTATCTGTACGTAAACCGTTTAATACGATTGGGTTAATTTCTTCTTCTTCAAAGCGTGGTTCTAATCCTAAGTTCATAAGCCCTTTATTCGCGTTGTAACGAACAAAGCGATTTACATCTTCGACAAGACCGATAGATGTATAAATTTCTTCTGTATAGGCAGTTTCAATTTCATACAGTTCCACTAATAATTCTTGTGTTTCTTTTTGCACTTCTTGTTGTTCTTCTGCAGAAAGCTCGGCGAAGATTTGTTGTGCTAAAATACCGACGAATACGCCGTGAATGCTTTCGTCGCGAATTATTAAGTTAATAATTTCACCACTTGCAGTCAATTTCCCTTGCCCTGCTAAATATAGCGGATAGAAGAAACCACTATAGAACAAGTAACTTTCTAAAAATACACTTGCTACCATAGCCATGTATAATTCCTTTTTCGTTACTTGTGGCTTTAGTAAACGACGATAGTAACCTGTAATAATACCTGCTTTTTTCTCAAGTAGTGGATGACTATCGACCCATTCAAAGATCTCATCAATCTCTTCTTCTGTTGCAAGTGTTGTGAAGATATGACTGTAACTCTTCGCATGTACTTCTTCCATCGCACCCATGAAAGCTAATACACTTTTTGCTTGCAGGTTCTCAAGATGAACAAGTACAAGCGGCATCCCTTCTCCGCCTTGTTTTGTATCTAGAAGTGTTAATCCTCCTAGCACACGCTTATAAGCAATTTGCTCTTCTTTTGATAATTGCGCCCAAGTATTTTTATCAGAAGATACTGCGATTTCTTCTTCTGTCCAAAACTGAGCAATGTTTTGCTTCCAAAACATTAAACTAAAATCATCTTCTTTTTTATTCCAGTTTACCGCGCGCATTGAATCGCCCCTTCTCTATCAATAAGCTCTTCTAACAAGCGGTAAAGCTTTCAGTTTGTAATGAAAACTTAACCGCTTGTTAGACGTCTTAAATTTTATAACTAAGCATGAGCAGGGTCAGAAAAACCCTGCTCATGATGTCTTACTCTTTATTTTGTATATGAATCAATTTTAGTTTGCATCAAACCGTACAAGCTACACATTCTTCCACGCTTAACTTACGCGTTCTTGTATAATACAGGCTTTTTAATCCTTTTTTATGCGCATAAATGTAATAACGTGCTAATTCACGAGTAGAAATATCACTATTTACATACAGAATTGTACTAATTCCTTGGTCAATATGCTCTTGGATTTCTGCGATTAAATCAATTAATTTAAACTGATTCATATCGTAAGAAGATTTATAATACCAGAATGTATCTTTTGATAAATACGGCATTGGATAATATGTTGTTGCATTTGCATACGTTCTTGATTCAATTTGACTTACGATCGGCATTACGCTTGAAGTCGCATTTTGCACGTAACTGATCGATTGTGTCGGAGCGATGGCCAATCTATATGAGTTGTATAACCCGTGCTTCTGCACCTGTTCCTTTAGACTTGTCCAATCTTCTTTCGTTGGAATATAGATTCCTTCAAATAGTTTTTGCACTTTCTCTGTTTCAGGGCTATAATCTGTCGTTTCATACTTTTCAAAGTATGTGCCGTTTGCATAATCAGACTTATCGAAGTCTTTAAATGTTTCGCCCTTTTCTTTTGCAATCCCCATACTCTTTTCAATCGAGTAGTAGTTTAACATCATAAAGAATGTACGAACAAACTCTTTCGCTTCTGCACTTTCATAAGCAATTTTATTTTTCGCTAAATATCCATGCAAGTTCATAGCCCCAAGCCCAACGGAATGAAGCTCATCATTCGCTTTTTTCACAGTTGGTGCGTTTGGAATGACAGTCATATCAGAAACAGCTGTTAAAGCTTCCATTCCTGCATGAACTGCTTCACGAATTTCTTTATTCTCCATTACATTTACAATGTTTAATGATCCTAAGTTACAGTTAATATCACGACGAATAATATCATCTGTACCGTAGTCGTTAATTTCGGATGTTTCTTGTAACTGGAAGATTTCGGTCTCTAATGTTCAACTGAGGTTGCTACGCTCAGCCCGTTGCTTACACAACTGCTGCATGTCGCCATACAGGACAGACTATATCATCACCTACAGCATAACCTGATTAGGTGCTCCGCTTTTCGAACGCCAATCGCTTGCGCCCTACTCCCCAATGGGATAGTCGTTAGGCTTTTACTTATCTCGATCTTTCAGAAAGTCTCTTATTATTTTATGTTGTTCTGTAATCTATGCACTATACAAAATAATAAGATACTCTCTGACTCTTATACGATCCATTCTAAGATAAGATTTAGCACGGTAGGTTACCTCTCATCGAGGCTTTCCCCGTTTAACGGAGTTTTCGACTAGCATTTCTACTAGAAGGTGCTACATAGTTAACACAAGTTCGACATCTTCACAGTTCCAATATCCTTTAACGGATGCTGCTTGTTCGCATTTGATTTAAACATTAAGTATGGATAACCAGACTCAAGCTGAATCATTGCAATTTTAATGAGCATATCACGCGCACTAATATCAAGCGGCTTCTTCTTCACTTTCGGATTGCTCATTAGTTCATCGTACATTTCATCGATATCTATATCATCTAAATGTTTTCCGTACTCTTTATATACTGTGTAAGGTGCGAAAACATGGAACGGTTCGTTTTTCTCAGCAAGCTCAAAGAACTTACTTGGAACGATAATACCGATTGACAGAGACTGAATACGGCTCTTCTCGTCGGCATTGATTTTTTTGGTCAACTTATCTTCATATTTCTATGAAGGTTGGACTATATCATCAACCTGTAACTGGTTGCCTTGCACTTCGACTGGTGCCTATTTCCAGCCTACTCTACTAGCTTTCGTCTATTGACGTGCGTTCGATAGTCTCTACACCTTCTCGAAAGAATTGATAAAAAGCATTTCTATCAAGCTTGGCACGGTATTACCTGCTATCCACATAAAATGGACCGTAGGCTCTCTTAGTCAGCTTCTTCGTGGGTTCTTTTTCTTCTCCCCTTATTCAACTGATACCGTTAGCCGCTAATGCGACACCCTATTGGCTAGGTTCACAAGGTTTTCTCATATACATTACTGTATAGAGGGACTACCAATTAATCCAAAAACTCTATAATATCCCAATGGAAAATGTTTAAATATACTGCACCGGCACCTTTTCGTTGTCCCAACTGATTCGCATACGAAAACGAATCTTCAAGCAATTTCATAACTGGTACAACACCACTTGCCGCGTTATCAATGCCTTTAATTTGCTCACCACGTGCGCGTAGCTTAGATAGGTTTAAAGCTACTCCGCCACCAATTTTTGATAACTGCATCGCCGTATTAATATTAAATCCGATCGAATTTAAGCTATCATCCATCTCTAACAAGAAACAAGACACCATTTCTCCTCTTCTGCTTCTTCCCGCATTTAAAAAGGTTGGTGTCGCTGGTTGGTAGTTTTGTTTTACGATCATGCTTGCAAATTGTTTTGCTTTGTTAACATCACCGCGTCCTAAGTATAATGACACAATTGAAACGCGATCTTCGTAGCTTTCTAAGTATTGTTTTTGATCATTTGTTTTTAACGCATAATCCTTATAAAACTTAGATGCCGCCATATAAGATTGGAACTCGAAGTTTTCACCGTATGCAACGTTGTATACTTCTTCTACTTCCTCCAATTTATACTCGTCCAGAACGTTGTAATAATAATCGTGTTCATCCATATACTTAATTCGTTCTGCCACGCTATCAAAATGAACGGTATTCTCTCTCGCTTCTTCCATAAAGACCTCTAATGCTTCTTTATCTTTATGAAGTTGATAGAAACCATCTTGCATTTGCGTGATTTCATTATTCAGTTCAATGTGTCGCAATCTCCCGCACCCTTTCTTTAAAATATTCTACATCTTTATTTGTTCCAGATAACTCGAATTTTGATACAATAGGTACTTCGTATCTGGATGAGATTTTATCTGCACTTGCTCCGAACATATCTCCCCAGTTGCGATTGCCACTTGCAGATACGCCTTTTAAATTTGCATTATTGCGTTCTAAAAATTCTAAAACACGTTCTGGCACATTTCCAAAACCTGTTGTATACGTAATAAGAACAAAATCTTCGTCTACTACTAAATCCTCATTAATTTGAACGGCCGGCATATTTAATTTGTGAATGAAACGCTTCACGTTTCCCGTCATAGAATCATATGCAATTAACATCTCCGACCCTCCCTTTCTTCCTTTTATATCTTGATGCCGAATCATGCTTTCCCTATATATTGTATTACGTTTCAAAATAAGACACAAGATATATGTATAAATTCTTTCTTTTTTAAACTTTTACTTTTCGACATGACGAGTCGTTTTTTTCAATACAAAGACTATGAAACAACATTCTAAAACTCATGTCAATAAAGTGCTTTGCAAAAAAATTGTCAACGAATTTAACCATATTTATAAAAATGTTCTCATTATATTTTGTCAAAAAACAATAAATGCTGGAGAAATATATTTCTCCAGCATCACATAAAAAAGAACAGAATCTACGAGGGAATCTGTTCGAAACCGGCTACACATTATTTACATCACACAAGCAAGAAATTTCCTCCCTCATGGAGTAAATGTTTATGAAAGAATACATATCCTTTCTTTTTTGTTACACAATAAAAAATATTATTATAGCACACCATTTTATTCATTCATATAATGAAAATGAAAAAAACTATACATAGAGGATCACTCATTTGCGATGTTCAACACGTACAATATCCTTTATAAATAAATGATGAAAATTTTCGTCTTTGTCCTGCATTGTAAATACTGGCGCCTCTTCATCGAAATATACAACCATTCCCGCTACATAT
Organism: Bacillus sp. C1; assembly: GCF_054570475.1. Classification (NCBI taxonomy): domain Bacteria; kingdom Bacillati; phylum Bacillota; class Bacilli; order Caryophanales; family Bacillaceae; genus Bacillus; species Bacillus sp. C1. The sequence continues at coordinate 763,197 of NZ_JBTMZT010000002.1, read as the reverse complement.
TGATTCATATGCTGAAATTTTACAGTTGCTTGAATTTGGATTTCTTGCTCATATGCTACTTTCAATTTTTCTATCACTTCTTTCGTACGTTTCCGTTTCTCTGGAAACAGAACCATTCCTACAAAGCGATTTCCCGCGCCATCTTTCCACATGTAATCCCAATGTGGTAAAATGCCTTGCTTAAATTCCCCCATCATTCTCCTCCACTTTTTCTTCTATTAAGATCGCGGTGTTTCTGTATATGTATAAATAATTTTTCCGCCGCGCTGTGCATTTCCGCTGAAATGTTTAAAATCTTCTCGATTGACTACAACCTCACGAAACGTATAAAATACATCTTTTGTTACAACATACTCTTCTATCTCTCCACTTTTCAGTTGATCTAAAATTGTATTTGCTAATTGTTGATCCATGTATTTCACCTCTTTGCAATATTTTATCTTATCTTTCACAAGTCGACAATGTTAAATTTCTTACATGCACAGGAAATACCGTATACCACCATAACAGTTTCCTTATACTAAATCTATTCGATGTTCAAGCTTATCTATAAAATTCAAGAAATTGATGAATCACTGGTTGAAATTTTATTTTATGTTACAATAAGAATGACAACTAGGAGGGATAATATGATTCGGAAAGCAAAAAAGACAGACGCGAAAGCAATATCTCCTTTATTGTACAACGCTCTGCACGAAATTGCTGAAAAAATCACAGGTGGGAAGACAGAAACAGAAGTTTTAACAGGACTTGAAACTTGGTTTTCAAAAAAAGGAAATCGACTTAGCTTTGAGAACTGTTTCGTTGAAGAACTAGATGGACAAGCAGTTGGGATTATCGTAGCCTACCATGGCGGTCACGCAGAACGACTAGATACTCCAATTGTAAACCACTTACGAAAACTCCATCAAGATTCATCTATTATGCTAGAAAAAGAAGCTGAACTCGATGAATACTATATTGACACATTATCCGTTTCAAGCGCTTATGGCGGACGTGGGATCGGTTCAAAGCTAATTCAAGCAGCGGAAAATGACGCCTATGAAAAAGGCTATGAGAAAATTGCATTACTTGTAAATTTAGAAAACAAGCGCGCTTTCTCTTTATATAAAAAACTTGGTTACCAAGAGGATAAAACTGTTATGCTTGTTGGAGAGCCATATGCTCATTTAGTGAAGCCACTATATAAAAAGGCTTTCGTTTCTTAAAAAGCTTCCATTTCTAAAAAAAGCACACGATTCTTCATTGTAATCGTGTGCTTTTATGTTAAATTGGTGTTCAATATATTTCCGTTCATCGCCTCGTGAAAAGTATATTCTGTACAACTCCATGGTTTCCTATGAAAAATGGGAGGACCAGACCATCCTCTAGCACGCAGTTCAGCCCCAATCATCGTATTAAAATAACTATGCCCGATGAGTGCAATATGCCCATGTACGCATGCATACCCAACTAACATATCAGTCGCTTGCTTTGCCCTTCCTTGCGCTTCACGACAAGACTCAACACCTTTAGAATATCCAACCACCCATAATGTGCGACCAATAAATGTCCATACTTCAGGTCTGCACTTCACCCAGGGTGGAACATAAAAGCTAGACGGTACTTCCGCCTCTCGAAAAAGAGCACTTTGTATAAAAGAAAGCGAACCCATTAATTTTGCTGCTGACTGTACCGCACGTGTTTGATCGCTCGTTACAATCAGCTTTGCCGATTCGATTGCTTCAATTGTCTCAATTGGTATATCTGTCCTTTTTTCCATACTAGCTACATCATATTCCTCTATCCATTTGTGAAACGATGATACTGTCATTGATTCTGTAACATTACGTAAGCGACCGTGACGAATAAAAGAAATTCGCATCTTTTTCACTCTCCATTCACCGCTCATCACTTATATGATTATGTGTATTTTCTTCTTTTCATCATACCATGGAGAAGAAGAAAGTTATACTTCCTTACATATCCGCCCCGCTCTCATGAATCATAGAAGCATGCACGCCATCTATCCCATCAAAATATGTACTTGTCTCACGCATCCGTATAACCTTTAACTCTTTATATGAAAATATAAATAAAAAAAGCACTATACAACTTCCGACAATTTCAAATGTCATTTTACCGCCCCCATTTCATTATACTCTTATATTGTAATATAAAAACTTTTTATTCACGATATCCCCCTAAATATGGAAATACATTTATACGATTTTTACAAAAAATGACTATTTTTCCGGAAATTTTTCATGGAAACATTTACAAATAAGGGAATATAGTTCAAAATAAAGGGAAATAAAAAAGACTACATTTGTTCTTTTTTAGCAAAACTGTAACAAGGAGAGTTGCTTATGAAAATCGCAGAAGCTGGAGATATTATCGAATTTAAAGGTGGAATGCAAGGCCGTGTTCAAAAAGTAAATAAAAACTCCGTTATTGTCGATATAACAATTATGGAAAATTTCAGAGAACTAGATATGGAACCTCTTACAGTTGTAAATCATAAGAACTATAAAGTTATTAATCAACATGCATAATATAATAGAAAAAAAGGATCTGTATCATTACATACAGATCCTTTTTCATTAACGATTATCGATTGTTTCAGGGTATAAATCGTGATTCATCATACGATATTCAGCCATTTGCTCGTATTTCGTACCAGGACGACCGTAGTTACAATATGGATCAATTGAAATACCGCCACGTGGCGTAAATTTCCCCCACACTTCAATATAACGTGGGTCCATTAATTTAATTAAGTCGTTCATGATAACATTCATACAATCTTCATGAAAGTCTCCATGATTACGGAAACTAAATAAATATAACTTTAAAGACTTGCTTTCAACCATTTTTTGTTCTGGAATATAGCTAATATAAATCGTTGCAAAATCTGGTTGCCCTGTTTTTGGACATAAGCTTGTAAACTCAGGACAGTTGAATTTTACAAAATAATCACGGTTTGGATGATTATTATCAAATGTCTCTAAAATTTCCGGACTATATTCAAATAAATATTTTGTATTTTGATTTCCAAGTAACGTTACATCTTTTAAATCTTCGTCTAATCTTCCTGTCATTTTTTATACATCCCTTCAGTTGAATTCGTAAAAGTTGTTTATACGCCTCGTTTATTTCCCCATACTAATGCATGGAGCTGCGGTAACACTTTTGCATCATTCATCTCTTTACACTGAACAGCTTTTTCGATAAGCCATTCATATTTTTGTAGTAAACTTTTAATAAGCATTGCATCATCTACCGTTTTTGTATCATCATTCCCAACTTGTAAGAAAAATGGTACGTACGGATAACGTTCATGCACCTTTATTGCATATTCAAAGTCACGATCATCAAACACGACTACTTTTAAACTAAACTCTTTTCCTACTAATTTTTCAATAACAGAATCTAACATAATAAAATCTGTTTTCATTTGTGAACTTGGTGGCTTTGGCGAAATTGTAATTTCATCAATATGAAGCAACCATTCTTGCCATTTACTTCCTTGCGTCTCAATTGCTGTACGGATCTGCTTTTCTTTTAATAACTTTAGAAAATCCGCCATATGTTTTAGCAACACCGGATTCCCACCTGAAATGGTTACGTGCGAAAAGTTTTCTCCACCAATTTTAACAAGTTCATTCCAAATTTCTTCTGGTGTCATTTGCCGAATTTGCTCTTTCGCTGATCCATCCCATGTAAAGGAAGAATCGCACCACGCACAACTATAGTCACAACCTGCTGTACGAATGAACATCGTCTTTTGTCCAACAACCATTCCTTCACCTTGAATGGTCGGTCCGAAAATTTCCAAAACAGGAATTTTACTCACCGATCATCCACTCCCGTCTTACTTCCGCATAACTTGTTGGAGTTTCAAATAGACGAACAAATTCAACGCGTGCTCCTTTATATTCACGGACGCGTTCTTCTTTTGCAAGTGCTTCAGTCATCTTTTCATAAATCCAAACGACCATATTTTCAGCCGTTGTATTCATCGCTGGTAACGTCTCATTTAAATAACGATGATCTAAATAAATTTCTATTTCATTTTTCCAAATTTCTTTTATATCTCCAAAGTCAATAGCAAGTCCAATCTCATTTACATAGCCACTAATCCCAAAAACAACTTTATACGTGTGACCATGTAAATTTTTACATTTCCCTTCATAACAGTGCAAATGGTGTGCTGCATCAAATGTAAATTCTTTACTTACCATCACTCGTTTATTATGATATTTCAGTTGTTCACGCTGAATGTCCTTGTCCACTTTTTGTAAGTTTTCTACAATGCGAAATCCAAAAAAATTCTGTTCCATTATACATTCGTCCCTTCGCGTTCTTGTAAATACGTATCTAAACCTGCTTTACGAAGTTTACAAGCTGGACATTCACCGCAGCCATCGCCGATTATTCCGTTATAACATGTTAATGTTTTTTCTCTAACAAACTCGAATGCACCTAGTTCATCTGACAATTTCCATGTGTCTGCTTTATCAATCCACATAAGTGGTGTATGAATAACAAATGGATAATCCATAGATAAGTTTAAAGTAACGTTTAACGATTTTACAAATACATCACGGCAATCAGGATAGCCGCTAAAATCTGTTTCACATACACCCGTTACAATATGACGTGCTCCAACTTGTTTTGCTAACACGGCTGCGAATGATAGGAACAGTAAATTCCGTCCTTCTACAAATGTCGATGGCAATTCACCTTCTTCATGTGTAATTTCCATATCCGTTCTCGTTAGCGCATTTGGAGCAAGTTGATTTAATAAACTCATATCAAGTACTGTATGTTTAATTCCTAGCTCTTTCGCAATAGCAGCTGCACAATCAATTTCTAACTTATGACGTTGGTTATAATTAAACGTCACCGCTTCTACTTCTGCAAACTGCTGCATTGCCCAAAATAAACATGTTGTACTATCTTGACCACCGCTAAAAACAACAACTGCTTTTTCTTTTTTCATCTCACTCATTCTCCTTCTCTAATACGAATAAGAAGAAAGAACGTTCTTGAACTGTCACAATAAAAAAACAAAACAATACCTAAGGATATTGTTGTTTCAATAGTTTTTTATAGAGGGAGTTCACGAACCTCTCCCATGATATACATGGAATTTCTTCTTTCATTGACATCACATATTGTAACATACTGTATATCTCACGGGGAAACTTCTGATTTTTCTGTTTTTGATAATGAAGTTAATTTCCTACTCATACAAAAAACGTGATGAAGATTTCATCACGTTTTTTCCGTTTCATCCACAAGTTCTGCAAACGTTTTTACTTTCCCATGTGGTTTTTGATTTTCTTTTCGTGCCTTCCAGCTGCGCTCTTGCTCTTTCTTTTTGTGTGACATATTTTCAACTCCTTCGTATACTTTCTGTATGTATTATTCCAAAATAAGAGATAAAAATATGCATCAATCCCTTTTCTTTATCTTCTTCAGACAACTATTCCTGACAAATCTGGATTGCATAAGTGGTTTATCTCCGCCAGCTTCTTTTTCTAAATCTTTAAAGAGAGAACGAAAAAAAGAAGCGAGCTGACTACTATCTCGCTTCTTTTCATCATTAAACATCATTTCCATATGAATAATAAATTTTTCTTATCTTTGCAAAATCGCATATTTTGCTTCTTTTAATTGTGTAAGATGACGCTGTTCATGTAAATCAAGGAATTGAATCCATTGATATAGATTAAGTTCCTGAAACACAGCGTGTTTTAAAGAATTTTCGAATAATTCCTTTTCATCTATAATACTATGCAGTGTATGCAACAATTCTGCACGCGAATGTTCAAGTAATTGAATCCCTTGCTGTTTTTTCATTAATGTTTCTGTTGGTTGCATTTGTTGAGGAGCCTCTCGTTTATATGTTCGATCAAGAGTAAGTTGGAGATCTTTGAGCGGAACTACTTTTCTCTCCTTTTTTTGCAAAGCGTATACAAGGGATGAAGTAACTGATTGTTCAATTAGATGCAAGTGATGTAAAATTTGAATGATACTCCATTTATCACGACGCGGTTTTACATTCACTTCCGTATCATTTAACATCTCAATTTCTGATAATAGTGTGTTTCTCGTTATTTGTAATGATTGCAATACGTTTTCCAAACTAACATTCGTATTTGATTGAAGCATAATTCTCCCCCCTCTTTTTTGGTAAAAAGAGGCGTTTCTCATTTAGAAACACCCCTTCAAATAAATCTGAATTTTCTTATATTATCTCATTATTTTATGAATGTGTCGATTGCAAAATACATAAAAATAGAGAGGTATTTTTACAATTTTGTGTCATCTACTGCATGTAACCACGCTTGAATCTCATTAATTACACTTTGTACACATCCATCAACAAATGGTGATGTTAAATTTGCTACCTCTACTAAATCTAGGAAAGATTTACTTCCTCCCTGCTGACAAAGGTTCACATAGTCTTCCCAAGCCTCTTGTCTATTGTCTCTTGCTCGCTTCCAAAATTGCAGTGCACAAATTTGAGCCAATGTATAATCAATATAATAGAAAGGCGAACTATAAATATGCCCTTGGCGTTGCCAGAAGCCACCCCGTTCTAAATAATCATTGTTTTCGTAATCTCGGTGTGGTAGGTACTTTCTTTCAATGTTACGCCACGCTGATTTACGCTCCTCTGGTGATGCTTCTGGATTTTCATACACATAATGTTGATATTCATCAACAGATACACCATATGGTAAAAATAGAAGTGCTGAACTTAAATGTGAGAAATAATATTTATCCGCATCTTCTTCAAAGAATAATTTCATCCATGGCCAGGTGAAAAATTCCATACTCATAGAATGAATTTCACAAGCTTCATACGTTGGCCAATTATATTCTGGAATTTCAAACTTCCGGCTCTCGTATACTTGGAACGCATGGCCCGCTTCATGTGTTAATACATCAATATCACCTGATGTACCATTAAAGTTAGAGAAAATAAACGGAGCTTTATAATTTTCAATATATGTACAATATCCACCGCCAGCTTTTCCTTTTTTCGCAATTAAATCTAACAAGTCATTTTCTAACATAAAATTGAAAAACTCATCTGTTTCTGCTGATAATTCTTTATACATCGTTTTTCCATGATTAATAATCCAATCTGCATCTCCCTTTGGAGTCGGATTACCTGTTGCATATTCAAAACTTTCATCATAATAAGCTAGTTTTTCGACACCGATACGTGCCTTTTGTCTATTTCGTAACTCTGTTGCAACTGGAACGATGTACTCTAATACTTGTTTCCGATAATTTGCTACCATTTCCGCATTATAGTCTGTCCGGTACATTCTCGCATAACCAAGTTCAACAAAATTTTGAAAGCCCAGTACTTTAGCAATCTTCGTTCTTACTTTTACAAGATCATCGTAAATCCGGTCTAGTTCTTCTTCATGATTCTCTAAAAAACCATAATAAGCTTCATTTGCTCTTTTACGCATATCTCTATCTGTATGTTGCATAAAAGGTCCTAGCTGTGATAACGTTCGCTCTTCTCCTTCAAAATCAATTTTTGCTGCCGCTAAAAGCTGTGTATATTGTGAGGATAATTTATTTTCTAATTGCAAATCTTTCACGATTTCATCTGAATATGTTTTCAAGTCACTTTCTGCTAAAGCAAATAACTGTTTCCCATAATAAGCTTCCAGTTCATCACGAAACGGAGAGTTTATCAATGCTTTATAATATTTCGTTGTATAGCCTTGTACAATCGGAGAATATTCATCAAAGAAATCTTGTTCTTCCTTATAAAATACATCTGTTGTATCAACAGAGTGGCGAATGTAACAAATATTTCCCATTGTACCAAAATCATTGCGAATCTCATTAATTACACCAACCACTTGCTTTTGCTCTTCTACTGTTTTTGCATTCTCAAACTGCTCTAAAGCCGCAGTAAATTTTTCTTGTAATTCTTCCGTATTTGGACGTTTATATTCATAGTTCTGAAATGACATGAATATGCCTCCTTCTGCTTATATGTATCTTTACTATAATTCCATTTCCTTTTCTAAATCTCCTTCTATACTTCTTAGAGAGCTGTCAATGAACGCTACCTATGTAGATATAAAATAAAGTAAAACTTTCACCTGCAAATCAATAACAAGATACACAAAAAAGCCTTTGACCATTTTACATCAAAAGTTTTTTCATATGTGATATACATTCATTTTATTTTCTCAACATATCATTCCTCTCGTTGTTCATTTCCAACATATAAAGTAATGGCTAGCTGTTCTCTTCCATCAGAAAAAGAAGATTTCTTGTTGTTTTTTCAACTTGTATTTACCATATATCATTTTTCATATTTTCCAACTTTTTTCAGTAAAGATAACAAGTCACCTTTTTCATCTTTTGTTAACAGTTCAAAGGAATTATGTATAACTTTTTCATGATTTGGAAATATAGAAGCGATAAACTCCTCTCCTTCTCCTGTTAATTGTGCATATATAACACGGCGATCATTCGGACATGGAGTTCGTTTCACAAGCCCCTTTTTTTCTAATTTATCAACAACATAAGTAATACTTCCACTTGCGATTAAAATACGCTCTCCAATTTGTTGAAGCGGCTGGCTTCCTTTATGATATAGTAATTCTAACACAGCAAATTCAGTTGGATTTAGTCCATTACTTTGTATCGATTTATTTGTAGTATCCATAACAAAGCGGTGTACACGGGATAGTGCAATAAACAATTTTAAAGATTGAGAAACATCTTCTCGCTCATCCTTCAATTTCATACGATTTCAACCCTTCATTTAAATTCATAAAAATGCGCGCCCATCTATCAAGTAAAACGTTACTGATAAAGTAAAATAGCTAGTAATAGTTTATCCTTAACCTCCGAGTGATTGCTCAATCACTTTTTAGTTCTATTCTTTCCTATATACTAATCACACATTAAATAAAAACATGACAATTTTAACATAGTTTATATATAATGATACTAAAAAAAGAAGGAGTAATCATTTTGAACGGGAAATTACGCAGCGTAACTATATATGTATTACTTGTGATATTACCCACGCTAGGAATTGGTTTGACGTTTTATTCTTATCACACGTACCAAATGAAAAAAGAAAACAAACAAGCTGCTCATACCGTTTTATTTTTATATAGAGACTACTTAGCTCATCATATTGGTCAAGCCATTTCTGCTTTAGAGATGCTTGCTATGGTCGTACATACCGAAACAGGAAATACAAACGGCATTCAGCAAATATTACAGGAAACTGATGAAAAAGAAAAACGTTTTTCCGGACTATATTACACAAATAAGGATGGCTTAATCACCGCAGCATCAGAAGGCTTGAACGAGATAATTTCTGTCGCAGATCGAAACTATATACTAGAAGCCTTTGAATCTACAAAAACAACTGTATCATCTGTCATTACAGATCGTGTTCTTGGACACCAAGCGATTATGATTGCCACACCAATCTTCACAGAAAATAAACAAACTGCCGGCTTATTATTAGCTAGTTTACGTTTTGATTATATATTTTCTACTTTAAATGCTATTAAACCGCAATATCATTTCGAAGTAACTGATCAACACGGTGTAACCTTTTTAACAGATGATAATAACGAATCGGCTGAACAACATACTAACATGCTTTCTACTCCACTACAAAATTTAAATTGGAAAATCTCTGTTTCTCCATTACCTATTGATAAGACAACCTTATACAAAACGGTTATGGTAGAGTGTATCGTGACTTTATTTTTAATGACAATTTTACTTTTACTCGTTCAATATATTTTGCTAAAACGACAAACGAAATTAGAAAGACAACAAAATGAAATACAAAAAGTTGAATTAGTTGGTGCTTTCGCAGCTAGTACAGCTCACGAAATCCGTAATCCACTGACTGGAATTAAAGGTCTCGTTACACTTTTAAAAGAGAAACACAAACAAGAACAAGACCAATTTTATTTTTCTATTATTGAACAAGAAATAGAGCGTATCAATGAGATTGTTAGCGAATTTCTTATTCTCGGTAAACCGACAGCGATTATTGAAAAAAAGTATGATGTAAGAGATATTATTAAAGAGGTAGCATTAATTGTTCAATCAGAAGCGAATTTGCATAATATTACATTTACCTTGCAGTTACCAGACCATCCTGTTCATATCCGTTGTTCAAAAGATCATATGAAACAAGTGGTTTTAAATATTACAAAAAATGCAATTGAAGCTATGTCATCTGGTGACATATTAACGATTCAAATAACCAGTAATAACAAGCACGCACAATTACACATTATCGACACTGGAAAAGGTATTCCAAAGCATATTCAAAAACACCTCTTTCATCCGTTCTTTACCAATAAAGATACCGGAACAGGTCTTGGCCTTGTCATATGCAAACGAATTCTAGAAATGTATGATGGACAAATTATGATTGATAGCGAGGAAAATAAAGGATCCACTGTCCATATAAAGCTTCCATTAGATTTAACATAATTATCCTTCTCTACGGAGGGTAATTATGTTTATTTCATAAATGCAGTTACAAACATTTTCCAAAAAGCACTTGATTTCCCTTCATATTCTATTTGAAAAAAAGGTATCTTTATAAATGCTGACCATCTTGATGTTTGTTGCTCTTTATAGCGTTGATACTGTAAAATCAGCCTGTCCAATTCTTGACTCACTTGAATGGTTTCCTTACTATTTAATCCGTTTGTTAAACCTAAATGAATCATTTCTTCACGTTTCATATGAATATCACGCGAAAGTTTTTCCATTGTGTACTTCCGTTTTGCTGTAAACATCCATATCCCCCTCATCATTCTTCCATACTCTCTACTTTATTTTTACTCCATACGCACAAATGCATATTGTATCTGTATTTGAATCCTCAGAAATTCTAACATTTTCTCCCTGTAATTTACAAATCTTTATCCTCACTTTGAGAATTATTACAAATTATTCTATCTTTGTAAATACATTCGCAATAATAGACATTTTTTTCATGTTATTTTTTATAAACAGCAGATAAACTCTACTTTTTAATTTTTATTTTATGTATCCCTTCGACATTTTTCTCGTTTAATTTATATAAAAAAAGCAAATCATAATTATGATTTGCGTTTCCATCTGCCTAACAAAAGCAGCAATTTTATTTGATTAGAAAAAGTAAAACTCTAATGAACAGGGATTTCCCCACTGATTAAAGTTTCACTATATAACAAATCACTCAACGAGAAAGGAACTTCTTATATGCGTAAACACATCATCATTTTTTTCATTTCATTATCTGCTGTCATTTTCCCTCTTCAAACGTATGCTCATACAAATAAGATTGCTATTGTCATCGATGACTTTGGAAATAATATGAAAGGAACAGAAAGAATGCTATCCCTTCCCATACCACTTACTATAGCGGTCATGCCCTTCCTTCCCTCTACAAAACAAGATGCAGTAGCTGCACACCAGAAAGGACATGAAGTTATTATTCATATGCCAATGGAACCGATTAAAGGAAAGAAAGAATGGCTTGGTCCGAAAGCCATTACAACTGATTTAAGTAATCGTGAAATTGAAAATCGGATTGAACAAGCAATCCGTGAAGTGCCACATGCAATTGGAATGAACAATCATATGGGTTCCAAAGTAACAGCTGATGAACGAATTATGCGAATTATACTATCCGTATGTAAAAAACACGGCCTATTTTACTTAGATAGTAAAACGAATCCAAAGAGCGTAGTACAAAAAATCGGTCAAGAATTAGACGTTCCCATTGTGGAAAATCAATTATTCTTCGATGATGTTTATACGTCATCTCACATTACAAAGCAAGCACAATTACTTTTACAAAAAATCCAAGAGAAACCTGTGGTAGTTGCAATTGGGCATGTCGGTCCTCCTGGAGAGATTACTTCTCGCGTTATTGAATCCTCTATTCCAAAAGTACGTGAACACGCAGACTTTATTTTCTTATCGGATCTTGTCCTCTCACCACCACCTGTTTCCAATTGAATTCTCCCACCTTCACTTTGTTTAGAGGGATAAAATGATAAAAATAGAGAGCAGCTATATGCTGCTCTCTATTTTTCATACTGTTTCCTAAATCTTATATATATCCATTTTGATTTTTCGACACATAACCCGCTGCTAGGAAGAACAAAAAGTGAACTACACTCATTTTCTCTCTTTGTTTTCACTTGGCATGGGGCAGGAAGATGGGCTGACCACTTCTATACATGGCCGGATCCTCTCTCCCACCTAAAAATAATGGTTTTATGTCATTTTTTCAAAATTATGGTTATGAAGAACAAACAGAGACCTTCACTCATTTTCTCCTTCTGTTTTCACTTGGCATGGGGCTAAAAAAGGCACTGACTGCTTCTATACATGGCCGGGTCCTCTCATCCATCTGAAAAGAATGGTTTTATGTTCGTTTTTTCATTTGGATTTATATATAATCTACATGACTCACGCGAAATCCTTTTTTCTCTATTTTTCCAATTAACGTTTCTAATTCTTTTTCACTTAAGTTATCTGCAATATTTACAATAACACGACGCATATAGCGATCCCCATTGTCCAATGTAAATAATCCACCAATATGATAAGACTTAAGTAGCGTTCCCAATTCCTTAATCGTTCCCTTACAATCTTGCGTCGCAATTGTTATTATATATCCACCTGTTTGCATCCCAAATGAATCTTCAATAACATCAAATATATTAGAATGTGTTAAAATGCCAACAAATTCATTATATTCATTCAATACAGCTAAAAAAGGAAGACGCCTAATTACATAAAAAGCTTGAAAAAAAGAATCCTTTTCAAAAATAAATGCAGATTTATTTTTCACAATATCTTCCACACATACATCATCTAACCCTTCATTACATTTACATTCTAAAATATCTACTTTATAAATAATCCCTTTAAATGTTTTTTCATCTTCTGCAAGTACAGGAATCGCCCTATATCCCTGCTCATTCATAATTTGTAACGCCTGTGCCCCCGAATCATTATCTTTACAAAATATAACCTGTTGTTTCGGCAGAAAATGATATTTAACTCGCAAAATACGTTCCTCCTCACATGACGACATGTAATCTATATATAATAAGGAGACCCATATTTTATGAGTGAAACGACTTTTAAAACGCTTTCATTTCATTAGTTTTCTTGTAACAATTCGCTCTTTTATATAACTGAACTCTTAGTTCCTTTAATCATCAATAATTTCACATGATAATTCATTAAATACTCTAACCCTTCTAGCCATTTTTTCGTCTCTTCTGGTGATTTTCCCCATACAATCATTCCATAATTATGGACAAGTACAGCACCGCCCCCCTCTATAAAATTAGGAACATGATTCTCTAATAAATCAGCAAACTTCTTTTCGTTTTCTACAATTGGAATCGTAATCTCTGTAATTCCTTCTTTTCCAAAAACACGTTCTACAGTACGTTTTTCAAATGTAACTTCTTCTTCTGTTTCATATAACTCTGATATTAAATGACTATCTACAGTTTGAACCTGCAAAATACACTCTGCATTACCTTTTTTATAAATATCCGCATGCATAAAAGATTCAACTGCTGGTTTTTCATCATTTGCAAATACAGGCTCACACATACTATTTACTACAATAAAATCCTCTTCTGCAAATAATCCTTTGTCTTTCCCTTCAATATTGACTAGAAATGTTAATGGTTCTTGTGATGTTCGCATAGATAAACTAATTTTTGTACCATAAAACCAATCCCGAAGAGCTAATTCCATTTTTACATCTCTCAACTCTTTCCACTTCTTTAAAAAAAACAACATTTCGTCACCTCCGTAAAAATATCCCGATAATGGTTCAGCCATTTTTATGTAAAGGAATTATTTTTTGATTATTCCAAAAATTTAATTGAATTATCACATGGGAAACACATTTTGTCAATACGATTTCTCCATTCCACTTGAAATTTAGGCATAGATTTCACGAAAAAAAGCTCTTTCACAGAGCCTTTTTGTTTACCATTTGCAGCATCGTACTCTTTTCTCGTTCTGTAATAATGCCAAGTTTTTGTAATATATTTGTATACAATATAAGTTTATTATATAAACGTTCTGACACCTCTTCCCCTTCTTTCCTTCAGCCAACTTTTTTTCTATTGATAGATTATATGAAGAAAACCAAAAAATGTGTCCATTTTTTTTGCACTGACGCAAAACTTTCATATCGTACTTCCCTCATTAGCACGCTAGAACTATAGACCTTGTAAACGCCATAGTAAGAAGCTTACATCTAACTTATCCCGCTATTTGCGAGCAGTAAGACTCTCACCTCATTCAACAAACGCAAAGAAGTTAGGTGGGAGTATGGCTGCCCGTAAAAGCTCAATTCGTACGGGCTAATAATTAGTGGGGGATGAAAAATCCCCCACTAATTAAAGTTTCATTTTATTTTTGCTTACTGTTTTTTGAATTACGATTTGCATATTTCGCTGGATTTTCATTTTCATACTCTACTGCAAATTCTGCATCTGGCAGACTTTCTTTTGGGGTTTTATTATGATTCATTGCTGCATGTTGTTTTACTTTTCGTTTTACCATCCGGTAGTACCTTCTTTCATTAATAATAGCCTATCACTTGCTAGGTTAGTTTGAGAAAATCCCCAAAAATTATTGATGGGAAGTGTTAACAAGTACAAAGAAACGATATTTGGAAACACTATACATGAACGAGGAATTTACCTTTCCTACTATAGTAAAGAAGGAACGATTACTTTGAAGAAAAAAAAGCAAATTCATTCACCTATTTTAGATGAAACACTTCCTCATCAAATTAATTTCCCTTCCTTCAAAGGAACAGGAAAACAAATGCAGCAACCATTTATTAATCAATACGGTGTTGTAATCGGAGATAGTAAATATAATTCTAAAAATAGCCCACTTAACAATTGGAGCGATGAAATCGATCCAGCCATAATGGCTGGTAAGGAGTGGATTCATCCTACAAACGATATCGGATGGATTTCAGAAGAAAATCAAGAGTTGTTACAGAACAAACCAGACAGAACAGAAGATCCATTTATGCACCCTCAATTTGGTATTAACGATTAAAAAACCATTCTACCTTCATCGGTAGAATGGTTTCATGTTATCCAATAATAATTCTCTCTTTCGGATATTTATAGCGCGGCGGTTGTTCCCTTCCACCACTGGCTAAAATAAATGTTAAAATACCGACACGACCAATAAACATAAGCACAATTAATACAAGCTTTCCGATGGTTGTTAAATCAGCAGTAATACCTGTTGATAATCCAGTTGTTCCAAATGCAGAACATACCTCAACAATTAAGCTCATAAATGGTACAGTTTCAGTCATTGATAAAATAAATAACGCTGACATACATAATAAAAATCCCATCATCATCACAACCGATGCTTTTAAAATATCCTCTTCATGCAATTGGCGTTTAAAAACACGTACCGTTCTATTCCCCTTTGCAAACGCGTATAAAGAAAGAATATTAACAGCAAATGTCGTTGTACGAATTCCTCCTCCAACTGAACTTGGGGAAGCACCAATAAACATTAAAACGCTCATAAATAAAAGTGTTGACTGTGACAAGTCCCGTATATCCATCGTCGCCAATCCGCCACTTCTCGTTGTAACGGATTGAAACAGTGTATAAAATACCGTTTCATGCCAGGATTTCCCCATTAAAAATTGATTTCGCTCCAATAAAAAAATAACGATTGTTCCAACAATAACAAGGGAGAAAAATGTTGTTGTTGTCAATTTTGTAAATAATGAAAAACGAAACAATTGATGTTTTTCCTTACTCAAATACTGCTTTACTTCCATTAGCACAGGAAATCCAATGGCGCCTAAAATAATAAGAAGCATATGAATGATTTGTACAATATAGTCTTTTTGGTACGGGATAAGCGATTGTCCTGTTAAATCAAATCCGCCGTTCGTTGTTGCACTAACAGCGGCAAAAAAACCGTGGAAATACGCTTCTTGCCAAGTTGGGAAATACAGTAAAAACCTTGTTCCTAAGAGAAGGGCACCAACCACTTCTATCGAAATAATCAAAATTAAAATAGATCGCATAAGTTCAACAAGCCCTGATAAATTCCCTTGGTTATGGTCTGCCATAATTAATCGTCTTCGCTGCAAACCTATTTTCTTGCCTGTTATCATCCAAACAAATGTACCAAGTGCCATAATTCCTAAGCCACCTAATTGTAATATAAGGGCTAAGATAATAACACCTGCTGTACTAAATGTATCTGGAATAGAAACTACAGAAAGCCCCGTAACACTTACAGCGCTAACGGATGTAAATAACGCATCTATAAAAGTCCACTTTACACCTGGCTTAATGACAAATGGTAAACTTAATAAAATGACCGAAACAATTACTGCTATCAAATAAAATAAAACAATAAGCTGTACCGGTCGTAACTTTTGTAAAAATTTCTTTATATCTCTCATTCCATCACTTCGCTACCTTTTTTCTATCGATTAAATAAAGAAAAATCATCATTTTCTTTATTTGTAAATAACTGCTGAAATAGTTTTGCAAATACCATTCCATATACGGTTCCATTTCCTCCGTATGGTAATGCATAATACAAATTAGAAGTTTTACTATCTTCTTTCAATATAGGAAGGCCATCATGACTTCCACCAAATGCACCAGCCCAATAATATTCAGCTTTTACATTTGAAAGATTTGGAAACATTTCTTGTATAATGTTAATAAGCAAATCTCGTTTATGCAATAACTTCGTATCACCTAATTTTTGAATTGGTATTGCTTCATCCAAGCCACCTACAATAATACGATTCTTATATGTACGAAAATATAAATACGGCCGAGCAGTTTCCCAAATTAATGATTGATCGTGCCATCCATTAAAATGTTCTTGCTCACTTGTAACGATAGCATAAGAAGTTTCTACTGTTGTATTTGCTGCTTTTTTCCCACATACTTTTTCATATCCTGTCGCCATAATCACTGCTTTTGCAATAATTTTTTCACCTGTTTTTGTATAGGCAAGTAAATCTTTTTGAACAGGCTTAATATGCAGGACCTCTGTATTTTCAAAAATAGAAGCCCCTAGTTGATTTGCTTTATGTATAAGACTATGAGCTAACAAATACGGATTCACTTCTGCATCCCTATTTGTATATAGTGCTGCCGATTTTGTAAATGAATAACGCTTTTTAATGTCAGATTCCGTAAAATACGCAACCGGAAATCCGTAACGTTGTAATGTACGATACTCTTCTTGGAGAAATGAAATATCTTCATTTCGACTTGCGTAATACAGACTACTTCTCGGAATAAAACAAGGATCTATATCTAACATTGGCACAACCTGTTCTAATGTGCGCAGCGCCTCATAGCAAAGCTGATAAGCTCGTACCCCTTTTACTTCCCCAAATGTATGAATCAAAGAAGTTAATGATTTATCATGAGAAACTTGGAGTATTCCTGTACTTGCAAGCGTACTCCCATTTACAATTTTCCCTTTATCAATCAATATAACCTTCATGCCTAATAACGTTAAAAAATATACAATGTGAGCACCTGTTTCACCGCCACCTACGATCAATACATCACATATCATATCATTTTCTAGTTGTGGATAACAAGGCATGCAAGCTTCTTCATTCCAGAATAACTTCCCTAATGTTAATTTCATAACTCTACTCCTAAAATTTAATGTCCCCCCTTTTATTTCTTTGCTATTTTACATAAAAAAATCCAGTCAGCATAAGCTACCTGGATTTTTCATTTTATTCCTACTATCAATGCTTCACTTCAATTAGAACGTTCCTCAAGCCAGTTTCCAACTGTCGGATATGTTTGTTTTACAGCTGTTCCACCGTATACAATTGACATATGTCCTGTCGGCAAGCATACATACTGTTTATCTATACTAGAAATATGATCAAGCAGCGCCTCTACTTGACATGGCAATGCGATATGATCACGTTTAGCAGAAATATTTAAAACATTCGCCTTAATATTTTCAAGTTTTACTTTTTGTCCTCGAATGATGAGCTCACCTTTAACTAATTTATTATTTTGATAAAAATCGCGAATCCATTGTCGGTATGATTCACCTGGGAATGGGATACCATCTCCAACCCACTTTTGAACGAGCTTCCAGCTTTCTACGAAGCGCTCATTTTCTGAACGATCAAGTAAAGCCACATACGGACCAACAAAGTTTGTAATCGGTTTTAACATTTTATTTCCAAAATCAATCATTTCTGGCGGAATATTTCCGAATGTATCTACCGCTTTATCTAAGTTAAAGTACTTTTCATCTAATAATGGACCATATAATCCTGTTTCAGAAAAATCAAATGGGCTTGTCATAAAAATCAAGTTTCGAATCGGCATATGTGGATGAAGCGCCGCATAAATAGATGTTAGTGTACCACCCATACAATAACCAAGTAAGGAAATCTCGTCCGATTTTGCAGTTCTCATTACCTTTTTTACTGCTTTTGCAATGTAGTCAAACACAAAATCATCAAATTTCAAATGACTATCTTCTAACCCAAATGTACCCCAATCAAGCATATACACATCAAAACCACGATCTACTAAATATTCTACCAGGCTATTTCCTGGTGTTAAATCCATAATATATGGTTTATTAATTAACGCATAAATTAATAAAATAGGAACCCCATGTGTTTTTTCTTGCTTCGGAATGTAACGATACAGCTTCGTTTTATTTTTCGTCCAAATGACCTCTTTTGGAGTTAAACCAACTTGTGGCTCTGGTTCACGCAGTAAAACTTCACTTGCTCTTTTAAAACGACGATATGCTTTTCGATATTCTTCTGGATATAGTTCTAATTGCTTTTCCCATTCTGTTACGAATGTAGTCATTTTCCTATCTCCTTTTTGATAGATTTCCTTCTTCAAGAAAGAAGTGCACTCCTGCTATGGATATGCACTTTCTCCGTCCTTCATTACATATATAATCCGCCGTTAATATTTAACTGTTGACCAGTGATATACGCTCCATCACGGCACAAGTATATAACACCTTTTGCAATTTCATCAGCTTGTCCAAAACGTTTCTTCGGAATCTTAGAAACGATTTTTTGACGAACGTCTTCTGGTACTTCTGCCACCATTTCCGTATCAATAAATCCTGGGCAAATCGCATTCACTGTGACATTTGTTTTCGCAAGCTCTAGCGCTAATGATTTTGTAAATCCTAACATACCAGCTTTTGCTGCTGAATAGTTTGTTTGACCAAATCCACCAGCCTGTCCAATAATAGAAGAAATACTAATGATTCTTCCCTCTTCAGATTCTGTTATGTAAGGAAGTGCTGCACTTGTTGTATTAAATACACTACTTAAGTTCACATCAATTACGCGTTCCCAATCTTCACGGTTTAATTTTTTGAACGTACGATCTCTTGTAATCCCAGCATTATTTACGAGAATATCTACTTTACCAAAATGATTCACAGCTTCATCTACAAGACGTTTCGCATCTTCTAGCTTAGAAACATCTGCCTGAACTGCATATACATCATGACCTTTTGCCCCTAATTCATTCACTAGATTTTCCGCCGCTTCTTTACTGCTATTGTAGTTAATAACGACCTTTGCTCCCTCTATTGCTAATGCTACTGTAATCGCTTTTCCAATCCCTTTCGCTCCACCTGTTACGATTGCTACTTTACCATTTAATTGAGTCATTTCTTTTCCTCCTTTAACATATTTGTGAACGATAATGAATCAAATTGGCACTTATATAACACCTATATAAAGAAGCCCCATATATAATATTTTCCGCCATTATACTGCCTCAAAAAAGGATTCTCCCTTTCCTTTTTGAAACATGTAAATAAGACGCCTATTTATCACTTTTTATTTTCTGGTTTCACTGGTGCTTTTGCTACTTCCTTCGCAGGTTCTTGCAATTTTGCCAATGCTTCATTTTGTTTTTCAAGCAATTCTAAAATTTTATCTACTTTATTTTCCAATGTTTGAATATCCTGTTTCACTTTTGTTACATCACGTTTTAACGTAGGAGATTGTCCTAGAGATGCTGCTTTTTCTTCCAAAAATTCCTCGATGTTATCAACCTTATTTTCTAAATTAATAACAAGCGTAGCTACTCTTGCGATATCTTCTTGGGTTGGAATGTTCACTTTTTCTAAATATCCCTTTGTTGCATCGTTTAACATCTTCTGATAAAACAAATTTAAATCTAGAACGCTTCCCATCCAAGCAGAATACTCTTCTGTTTTGATTGATTCATTAAGCGCTTTTCCCCAAAATGTTTCAGTCTGGTCATAAACGTCTTTCCATGCTTGTAGTGGATCGAATTTTTGATCAATCACTTCTCCTACACTCCTTTATTCGTTTTTGAAACAATTCAACCTATTCACTATTTTCTAATATTCTGAATAAAACTTCAAGTATGTATTTTATTTTTTTCTATATTCAAACAAATGTATTGACATAAAAAACAGATAGGTGTAAATTGCACTTATAAGCAAAAAATTCCATCTAACTGATTCATGAGGTGATGTACAATCATGCTACATAATGAACCAGAACAACAAGAAAGTTTGGAAAAGAACCAAGCAAAACAGCCAAACTCCATGCCAAAAAACTTCTTAGTTCCCTTCTTACTTCTCTGTCTAAAAGACTGGAGTCTTCATGGTTACAAACTGATTCAAATGCTAATGGACATCGGCTTCTCTTCTGTTGACCAAGGTAATGTCTACAGAACATTGCGCAAGTTAGAAAAAGAAAATCTTATTTCTTCTACTTGGGATACAAGTGACGGAGGGCCAGCAAAGCGAATTTATTCTTTAACAGAATATGGGGAGCAATATTTAGCAACATGCGCGACTTCTTTTGAACATTATCAAAATATGCTACGAACATTCTTCACGTTATACACCAATGCATTCTTTCCATTTTCTACTTCTCCAGAAAAGGATGAAAAAAAATCTTCATCTTCACCTGGTGGTACAGCAGAATAATCTGCGTTCACAATATGCAAAAAAATATTTGGAGGTCAAACCATGGAAACTAAACCTTACGAACTGGTCGATGCATTTTGGAAAAATTGGTCACATTCTCTTTCCCTTTTCTCTTCAGCAGGGAAACAATTTGAGCAGCTTACTTTAGAAACGTTGAAACAACAGCAGGATGCTTTGCATAAATTAACATCAGGGGTAGATGAACTTGAAAAAGAACTACAACAATTCACTACTCAATTTAATAACCAATATACAGAATATGTGAAACAATTTACAGGAAACTCTTTAAACGAACAAATTAATGACTGGCAAGAAAAGTGGAACGAACTTTCTAATCATATGCATCAACTTACTGTTTCTCCATCAAAAACATCTTTGTCAATTCTTACTCAAACGAGCAGCCAATTTGAAGAAACAACGAAACAATTCATTGAACAACAACAGCTTCAACGTGATGAGGTTCAAAAACAACTAGAGGGTTTTTTGGAAGAATTCAAATCTACACAACTGGAACTAGTAAAAAAGTTCGAGGAAAACTCAAAAAATCTATTTACTTCCATCAAGTAAGGAAAATGTGGAAGCTTACCGCAGAACAAACTAAACTCTTTCTTCCGCCCATTACATCAAGATGGCTTACATTTTTCGATATGGAAAAGAAGGAGGAAAAAATGAATCCATTTCAAGAAGCGCAATCTGTTCCAGAGCTTCATTATGATGAGATTCAAGTTGGCGATCAAGCATCATTAACGACAACGATTACGAATGAAGACATTATCAATTTTGCAAAATTGACCGGGGATGTAAATCCTATTCATATTTTAGACTCTTTTGCAAAAACGACGATGTTTAAAGAACGAATTGCACACGGTATGCTTGTTTCAGGATTTATTTCTACCGTTCTCGGAACAAAATTGCCTGGGAAAAATACAATTTATTTATCACAAAACGTATCATTTCGTGCACCTGTAAAAATTGGTGATACACTGCGGGTAGTTGCTGAAGTTATAAAAAAACGTGATGATAAAAAAATTATTACATTACAAACAAATGTATATAATCAATTGAATGATATCGTTGTCGAAGGTACAGCGACAATAATGAAAAAAGAGTAGCAAAATCGCTACTCTTTTTTCGTATCCAATAACTTCTAATCTCACCGATTACTTCCGTGTATGCCCAAACACATAACACATACACTAATGATACCAGTTTATACAGTGGGCTTATATCAGCAACGCAGCCCTTTTCTGCTGATTAACAACAAATAAACTGGAATATAGATTTAGGATGTGTTATTGATGGTAAAAACGAATAAATTACTTGTTCCTGGTGCTGAGCAAGCGTTAGAACAATTTAAATATGAAATTGCTCAAGAGTTTGGTGTAAGTTTAGGTTCTAATACAGCTTCTCGTTCTAACGGATCTGTCGGTGGCGAAGTAACAAAACGTCTTGTTTCCTTAGCTCAACAACAGTTACGTGGATAATTTTATAAATAATGGATTGAAGTGGGCAGATATATTCTGCCCACTTCCCTTTTTGACATACTATAAAGAACATGCCGAAAGAAAAAATATGAATCAGTACTAAAATGGAGTCACCCCGTGTACTTACATAATCTTTTATTATCCTAGCCATTGCACATATTTGTTAAAACTTCCTATCACTACTACAACTTTAATTTCTTGAATAGATGCTTTTTTCACAACTATTTCTACCATTACAATTACAGGACTCGTTGTTGTTGACACTGGATAAGCATTTACCTTATTTGGCCAATTTTCCATTTTACTAGGTTGACAAACTTTCACATCACCCATATAATGAAAATACAATAACATATCTCCAAAGGGGAGTAGCGTCCAAGAATATATTCTTGGAAACAAAGTCGTCATTACGTAGAACTTAGTTCTTCCGGCTTTGTTGGCATTTTCATTACATATGTCTAGCAAGACCTTTGCCTATCAACGGCAGAGGTCTTTTTTGCATTCTTTTCCACCGTCGATAGGCAGGAGTATGGGGAAACTAAACAGTGGGGAATTTCTTCACTTGTTTAAGATTTATACAAATGAGAGGAGAATGTACATGGATGTATCATTATTATTGGAGTATGGTTGGGTGTTACTTATTTTAATTGCGCTAGAAGGAATTTTAGCAGCAGATAACGCACTAGTCCTTGCTATTATGGTAAAACATTTGCCAGAAGAAAAACGAAAAAAAGCATTATTTTACGGTTTAGCAGGAGCGTTCGTGTTCCGCTTTGGATCGTTGTTTATTATTTCTTTTTTAGTCGACGTATGGCAAGTGCAAGCAATAGGTGCGATTTACTTAATGTTTATCGCTGGTAACCATTTATTCAAAACATACGTTAAAAAGAATCAACATGAGGAAACGGAAGAGAACGAGACGAAGAAAAAACAAGAAAACTTTTGGTGGACAGTATTTAAAGTTGAAGTTGCTGACATTGCCTTTGCTGTTGATTCTATTTTAGCTGCAGTTGCATTAGCGATGACTTTGCCAAAAACAGGTCTTGGTACAATTGGTAGCCTTGATACAGGACAATTCCTTGTTATTTTTGCAGGCGGTCTAATCGGATTAGTTATTATGCGATTTGCTGCATCTGCTTTCGTACAATTATTGAAACGCAAACCTGGCTTAGAAACAGCTGCATTCTTAATCGTTGGTTGGGTTGGTGTTAAATTAGCTGTTTACACTTTAGCACATCCAGCTTTAGGCGTTATCCCACACTCTTTCCCAGAATCCGCTCCATGGAAAATTGGATTTTGGATTGTATTAATCGGAATTGCTGCTGGCGGTTGGTTTTTCTCAAAAGATACGAATATGCAAACAACACAAAAGAATTTGGACGAAAAAGCGCTGTAACAACAGCGCTTTTTTTCAGGCCATGGAAAAAAAGAAGTGCTGGAAAAAGATAAAAAGAAACATATTGAGATGACGAGGTTGGTTCATATAAATTGGTGAATGAAATTTCACCCCGCATTAACGGGCAGTAAGATCCCACCTCAAGATTCAGAGAAATGCGAAGAAGATAGGTGGGAGTCGGGCTACCCCTAAATGCCCGATTGGTGAGGGCTGATAATATATCGACCGTTTCTCACAATATATCAGCGATTCGACAAAGGATATCGACTAACCAACAAAAAACGACAAAAACACGCCCCCCTCTATTTTTACAAAAATATGGTATTATACTACTGTTTGTTAACGCTTTCATTTGGATTGTATGTCCTTTTTGTGAAACATTGCACAAACTTATTGAAAGGAAGAGTAAATACGTGTACTTTAATCATATAAAGGGTACTTACAGACGATGTACTAAAGGAGCGTATTACTTATGCTAGAACAAGGATTGGTTTACGTTGTACAACTTGCACAAAAAAAGAAACAAATGTTGGATACAAATCCGATGCAATACTTCATTCGTGCAGCACTAGCTGGCGTCTATATTGGATTTGTTATTGTACTATGTTTTAAATTAGGGAATTTCTTTAACGTTGCAAATTCACCTGCAACCTATTTAACAACTTCTATGTTTTTTGGCATTGCACTTATATTAATTTTATATGGCGGAGCTGAGTTATTTACAGGAAATACAATGTATTTTACAGTTGCAACTTTGCGAAAAGAAACAACAATTGGCGATACACTTCGAAATTGGCTTGCTTGTTATACCGGAAACTTAGCAGGTGCCGTATTTTTTGCATTATTGTTTTATGCCACTGGTATTTTCGAATCAATCAACCATGGTCATTTAATCAACACAGTCATTAGCGTAAAAATGGGAACACCGACAATGCAATTATTTTTTAAAGCGATCTTATGTAACTGGCTTGTCTGCCTTGCATGTTTCCTTCCTTCTCAAGTAAAAGGAGATACAGCAAAAATACTAGTAATAATGTTTCTTGTCTTTACTTTCTTCTTATCTGGTTATGAACATAGCATCGCCAACTTATCATTATTCGCCTTAGCTTTACTATCACCACATCCTGATACAATTTCTTTCGCTGGTGCTATCCATAACTTAATTCCCGTTACAATCGGTAACATTGTTGGTGGATCTGTATTCGTTGGTATGGTATATCATTATTTAACTCTAAAAAATCCAGCATCTAAAATGGCAGAAGACAACCTAGAAACTGTTCAACAAGAAGAAATTATTCCTTTACAAGCACATATAAAACATTAAGAAAAAAGTTCCAATGATTTCATTGGAACTTTTTTAACTTCCCGTGCACTTCACTTGTATATGTGTGGAAATATCTCCTGCTTCTTTCCCTTTATTTATTCGCTCTAGCATGTACTGCATACCAATTGAATCATTTGTATGCAAATGAATTTCCTGTACATGAAGGCCTTCCTTACAAAAAACTTCTAAAAAATCAAAACCATTTTTCTGACGCCACCCCATATTATAGTCAAGAGATAGAATACTCACATCATAGTCTCTAACCATTTTCAAAGCCCATTCTACCGTTGTTACTAAAACATAACCGACCGGACTCGTTCTTTGATCATCCATATATACGTTCAGTTTCCCCTTCTCCCTTCTCTTGTTATTTGCAGGGAAAGTACCCCCTTACCCTAAATATAGCATCGCCAAATAACATACTGTTCCAAATGCAATAAACGGTCCAAATGGTAAAGCTTGTTTTCGATTCATTCGCCTTAATAAAATCGCAATTCCAACAAAACAAAGTCCCATGCTAGAAGCAACAAACAACGCAATAACAATTGCCTTAACTCCTATTAGAAATCCAAGTAAAGAAAGTAATTTCACATCTCCGCCTCCAAGTCCGTTCGGAAAAATGCGTTGAACGAGATATAGTACAATCCATATCGTTCCTCCGCCAATCAAACTATCCCACCAAGGGGCAGGTAAAATAAATATACGTTCTATTACAAATAAACAAGCAAAACAGACTAAAATTCTATCTGGTATTACCATATAAAACAAATCTGTCATTGTAATAATAATGAGCAAAGAAAGTAACGTCCATATAAAAACAAGTTCTTTTTCCATTCCAATCACACATGCAAAAAAAAGAAATGCCCCCCCTGTTATTACTTCAAAAAGTGTATACGTAACAGGTATTTTCATTTTACAATGAACGCAGCGCCCTCTTTGCAAACAAAACGAAATAATTGGGATAAGTTCTTTTGGCCCTAAAGTAAGGCGGCAATGGTGACAATAAGAACGAGGCGTAATAATGGATTGTCCACTCGGTATACGCACTGCTACAACTGTATAAAAAGAACCTAGCACTGCTCCTATTAAAAAGGCATATAAATAAAATGTCATACCATCCTCTCCTTTCCCTAAGAAATATAACAAAAAGAGTGCGGTACTTCCATTTTGTATTATCTTTGTTCTAATAAAAAAGCAGGCCATTTCTTGGCCTGCTTTTCTCCGTTTTACACTACAAAATAATATGCTTTTAATGGTCCGTGTACACCTACAACAAGATTCATTTCAATATCAGCGGAGTTACTTGGACCTGTAATGAAATTGATACAAGATGCTACCGTATTTCCATTCTCTACACGCATATTCATATCCTGAACCGCTTGTGTAATACGCGGCACGATTGTTTCACGTGGAATGATTGCAAAATAAATTGTAGGCAAGAAATGTAAAGAACGCCCTTGGCCTTTATGACTTTGTACGACAATTGTACCGGATTCTGCTAATGTGTAATCACTAAAGGCAATGCCGATATTTGCTTTCTCAGCTAAACGAATATTTTCTTCTTTTTTCTCTGGATCCCACGTGTTCACTTCGACATTTTGGTCTGGAAGCTCTCTCGAAAACAACGAATGTAAGCCGTATGCATGAAAGCGAGCATCCTCTGATAATAAAATAGGTCCGCCGCCATTTTCAGCAATTACTTTTTGAACGACTGCACTTAGTTCATCCTTTGTCGTTTCAATTACAGTCGTATGAATATTCGAGCATTGTTTCCTGAATACTTCTAACAATTCTTCCTCTGAATAATCTTTCAACGTTTTTACGTTCACATTATTTTTCCAAGCTGGACGCTTTACGCCTTCTGTTTTACGAGCACGCCCAAGTTCTTTCGCAATGTTATCTAAAAAGGACTCACGGTTTTGAATTACCCCTGTCATCACTTGTCTCCGCCTTTCTTATGATCTTTATACCAATCACGGAATCTTTCCTTACTTGGCGCTGGGAACTCACGAATATCCGTCCAGTTTTTAAGGGGTCCTACTCCTTTTGATACACGATTACCAGACGTAAACGGACTCATCGCTGCCGGAGCCATTTTCGATCCCATTTTGTATAAAGCGGCTGAAGATGCACCCATACTAAACATTTTCATGGCTAGTTTCTCTGCAAGTGGTGCACGTCCTTCTTTTTCTACAATAACTTGACGATGCTTCAATAGTAGATCATGTAATGGAATTTTTACTGGGCAAGCTTCTGTACAGGCTCCGCATAAACTAGATGCATATGGAAGCTCCTTATAATCATCATACCCACCTAAAAGTGGTGTTAATACCGCACCAATTGGACCCGAATAAATGGATCCATAAGAGTGACCACCAACATGACGATATACAGGACATACGTTTACACAAGCTGCACAACGAATGCATTGTAAGACTTGACGGAATTCAGAACCTAAAATTTCAGAACGTCCATTATCTACAACAACTAAATGGAATTCCTCTGGTCCATCTACTTCTTCTTCTTGAATTGGTCCAGCTACCGTTACATAACTTGTTAATTTTTGCCCAACCGCACTGCGGCAAAGTAATCCAACAAGAACATCTAGTTCTTCCATAGTTGGCACCATACGTTCCATACCCATTACCGCAATTTGTGTTTTCGGAATCGACATAACAAGGTCGGCATTCCCTTCATTTGTTACTAAGCAAAGTGAACCTGTATTTGCTACTGCGAAGTTACATCCCGTTACCCCAATTTCAGCATCCATAAATTTCTCACGAAGTTGCTTACGAACAAATTTTGTCATTTCATATGGGTCGTCAGAATTTTCATATCCAAGTTTTTCTTTAAACACATCGCGAATTTGCGTTCTGTTTTTATGAAGTGCAGGTGCGATAATGTGAGATGGTGGATCATTATCCACTTGCAAGATGTACTCACCTAGGTCACTCTCTAACACTTCACATCCAATTTCCTCAAGTGCATGGTTCATACTAATTTCTTCCGTTACCATCGACTTTGATTTTACAACTTTTTTCGCGTTTTTCTTTTTCGCTACTTCTTGAATGTACTGTGCAGCTTCTTCTTTCGTTTTCGCAAAGAAAACATGTCCGCCTCTTTTTGATACATTTTCACTTAACTGCATTAAATAGTAATCTAAATTTTCAAGCGTATGCTGACGAATTTGTTCACCAAGTTCACGCCACTCTTCCCAGTTTCCTAATTCATCGGCTGCTTTTAATCGATTTGTATGTAAACGCGTTTGCGCAGAAGACACTGCGCCACGCATAAATGAATCTTGAATTCCATCACCAACACGATCATTAAATTTTTTCTCACTGATTTTCATAGACATAGCTTATGTTCCCCCTTCATGAGCGACTGTTCAATACCTCAGCAATGTGCATTACTTTTACTTCTTTACCTAAGCGCTCAATACGTCCGCCAATGTTTAACAAACACCCACAGTCAGCACCAATTAAATAATCAGCACCCGTTTCCATTACACTATCCACTTTTTCATCTACCATTTGCTCAGAGATTGGTGTCATTTTAACTGAAAACGTTCCCCCAAAACCACAGCAATTTTGTACGTTTGGTAATTTTTTTACAGTTAATCCTTTTACATTTGATAATAAAATCCCTGGTGCTTCCTTCACTCCAAGCATACGTGTCATATGGCACGATTTATGAATAGTTGCTGTTCCTTCTAAGCTTGCTCCCACATCCGTAACTTGTAACACATCTACAATAAACTGTGTTAGTTCATACGTTTTATTTGCTACTCTTTGTGCGCGGGGTCCCCATTTTGGATCATCTTTAAAAACGTGTGGATACTCATGAAACATTGTCGCACAAGAACCCGATGGCGTAACGATGTATTCTGCATCTTCGAAAGTTTCAATCATATGTTTCATCGCTTCTTTCGCTGCTTCTACATGACCGCTATTATAAGCAGGTTGACCACAACAAACTTGAGCTTCTGGAAATTCAATTTCACAACCTAAACGCTCCAACACTTCAACCGTTGCTTTACCGACATTTGTTTCAAACATATCGACTAAGCAAGTAACAAACAAAGTAACTTTCATAATTATAATTCCCCCTCATTACAACTTCGCTAACATTCATATGGTCATCAGATGACTAGAGAAGAAGAAGCAAGGCATGCCAACTCTGCCTATCTCTTCCCTTTTCTCGAGAAAACGCTTACTCAATCTTCCTCTATTTTATCAGAAAAATGAATTTTTTAAAGACTACATCACGAATTTATATCTTATTTACCTATGACAATATGTTCTACATTCGTTAAATGATCCAGCATTGCTTGCTGTGCAGATTCCACATCTTGCTTCAATACCGCATTATAAATAGCTTGGTGCTCTTCTAAAAGTCGTTCTGCTGTTGTTTGTTCACCATATAAAATAATGCGTCTTGACTCTCCAATCGCTTCAGCAATCATTTCTGAAACATGATTCATAAGTTCAAGTAAAATATTATTATGCGAAGACTCTGCAATTCCCATATGGAACTTAAAGTCCGCTTTTTCACCAGCGCTTTCATTACCTCTACTTTTTTCCATTTCATTTAACCAATGCTTCATATTTCTCAAATTATCTTCTGTGCGTTTTACTGCTGCAGCTCGAACCGCCCCCACTTCAAGCACCTTCCGCACTTCCAATAAATTCAAAATATCTTCCTTCTTCAGTAACAACACATTATTTAATGGCTTTGTTAATGAAGAAGAATCGAAGTTCTTTACATATGTTCCTTCACCTTGTTTCATTTCAATTAACCCCATCGCTCGTAAGGCACTAAGTGCTTCACGAACTGCAGATCTACCAACTTGAAACTGCTCGGCTAATTGATGAACAGGAAGAAGTTTGTCACCAGGTTTTAACGTACCATTTTTAATCATTGTTAAAATAGCTTCCGATACCTCTTCGTAAATTTTTTTTGGTTTAATCGATTTGTATTCCATTTAAATCACCTCAGTATCATCCAAACAACACTTCAAACGCTTTATAAGAACGTAGCACCCAATAACCATTTTAGAACGAATTAGTAAGAAGTACAAATATTTTATTCATAAAAACGCCAAAGTTTTGTTATATATAGAAGGAATTAATAATTATGTATCTGTAATTGTATACTAACCCTTGTTCCCTTTCCTTTTTCACTTTCCACTCGCCATTCCCCGCCGTGGATATGTACAATTTGTTTGACGATGGCAAGACCTAAACCAGTTCCACCATACCTGCGACTTCGCGCTTTATCTACCCGATAGAAACGTTCACCAAGCTGCTCTAAATGCTCAGCATCAATACCGATTCCCGTATCCCGTATGTTCAATTCACACAGTTTATCTTTTTTCTTCAATTGTACAGCAATATTCCCCCCTTGATTTGTATAACGAATCGCATTGTCCATTAAGTTATGAAGCACTTGTTGCATGCGGTCTTCATCAACCATAACAATAATATCCGGATCCAGGTCCTTTAAAATATGCAGCTGTTTTTCGGTACAATTCAATTCATACGTTTCTAATACGTCTTCAATAAGCTGCGCAAATACAATCGGTTGTTTTTTTAAAGGAAAATGCTCTCCTTCAAGTTGTGCCAAATCCAACAAATCATGAACAAGCCGTTGCATACGGCCGGCTTCTTTATGAATGAGCTGTGTAAATTTTGATTGTTGCTGCCCCTTTGCAACGCCATCTAAAATCGCTTCACTATAGCCCTTAATATAACTGAGCGGCGTCCTTAGTTCATGAGAAACGTTCGCTAAAAACTCTTTACGCTTTGCATCTTCCATTTCCAATGAATTTGCCATTTTATTAAATGCTTTTCCTAAACGTCCAATTTCATCTTCTGACGAAATGGTAATACGCTCAGAAAAATCACCTTTCGCCATATGATTCGCAACTCGTTCCATTTGGGAAAGAGGTTTTGTAATCGCAATAATAATTTTTCTACCAATCCATATTGTAAGTAAAATCATAACGAAAGCTAATGGAGCTAAAATAAGTCCCATATCGTAGATTAAATCTTTAATGCTCTTTAATGGAATATATGAGTACACAATCCCAACTAACTTTTTCTCTTCTAAAACCGGAATGACGACTCCCATAATATGACGTCCGAAATGCTCTTCATATCCAACCTTCGTAACGGTCTTCCCGTCTAACAAAGTTTGTCTATCACTCTCACTAATAATAGACTGATGATGTACATCAAAAGGTAAACAAGCACTTAAATCACGCGGATTACTTATAAAAAGTATGTTCGCAGTTGAGATGCGGTCAAACGCTTGCACTTTCTCCTCGAACGCTAAACTCTCACCCTTTTTATATTGGGATACGAGCTGCTTCCCTTCTACTACTAATGAATCTTCAATATTTTGCACATATAACTTTTCATACGAGTATAAGGAAACAAAATAAAGAAATGAAACTGTTACACATACTGCGCACACTACTGTAAGCCAAAGTTTTTGTACCATTGTAAACATGTTACACCTCAAATTTATAACCTACACCCCAAACCGTTTGAATGTAGTTTCCACTTTCTCCAAGTTTTAAACGCATCGTTTTCACATGTGTATCTACCGTTCTCGTACTTCCGGCGTAATCATAGCCCCATACTTTCTCAAGTAATTGCTCACGACTAAATACTTGTCCATTATGTCCACAAAGAAAATACAGTAAATCAAACTCTTTTACAGTGAGAGAAACAGGCTCCCCTTCTATTTCGATCCGCCGGCTTTTTTCATTAATTACGATTGGACCAAATTGAAGCTCTTCTTGTTGTTCACGTTTTGTATAACGTCTTAACACAGCTTCCATACGTGCAATAAGCTCCCCTGGACTAAACGGCTTTACAATATAATCGTCCGCTCCAATTCGTAAACCATTGACACGATTCCATTCTTCACCTTTTGCGGTTAAAAAAATAATCGGTACATCTGATGTTTTTCTGATTTCTTTACAGACTGATATACCATCCATCTCTGGCATCATAATATCTAAAATAACAAAATCGTAATGCTCTGTATTAAGCATATGAAGGGCGTCTCTTCCATTTTCCGCTTCTCCCCATTCATATCCAAAATTATCTAAATACATGCCAACAAGCTGTCTCATATCACTTTCATCATCTACAAGTAACACTTTATGTTTATTCATGTCTCTTTCCCTTCTCGCAGCGCTAGTTGAAATGGACCCTTGCCAACTGCGATTGTTTGTTTCACTTTCATTTTCTGCATATCAATTACATACACTTCATTACTATCATAGCTAGCTACATAGCCTTCTTTTCCATTTTTTAAAAAAGAAAATGGATTCGATCCTACCTCAAGCGATCCTACTTCTTGATATGTTTGCGCATCAAATTTTCTTAATGTATTTGATCCATGACTTAATGCATACACGAACTTTTCATCTCCCGTAAGACTGACTGGCATAAATGGTGCATGTAAAGAACGAACCATCGATCCATCTTGCAGAGAATAGACCAATACTTTCTCATTCACTTGGTTGCCATCTCCATGTCCGCCAATCCAGATTTCCTTTCCTTCAGCGCTAACCACGGCCCCAGTTGATGCTGGTGGTACCATAAAGGAGTGCATAACTTGCTTTTTCTCTAAATCAATTGTAGATAGCTGTGTATCATAAAAATTTAGTACATGTAATTGTGCACCATGCTGCATCAATGTGAGAGGCCCTTTTCCTACTGACACACTCCCCGTTTCTTTTCCCTTTATCGTAAAGAATCGGACTTTCTGTTCATTTTGATCGGCCATGAATAATTGTTTTCCATCGTTTGCTACAATGGCATTCGTAATTCCTTTTCCCGTATTCCACTTATTCACTTGCTTTCCTTTTGTTAATGAATATACATATGCATATTCTAACTGCTTACCATATACGAGCATGTCTTCTCCATTTGGCAGTAGTACGATTCCTGTAATAGGTTCTTTTAATTCCCATGTCGTAAAGGTCTTCTTCGACTTCTCATCAATAAAACTAATACTACCTTCTTTCATATTTGTCGTTATGACCATACTTTTATTTTTAGCAATCGGTGTATATGAATTCCCCTGACATCCTGCTAATAGAAACAAAAAACATAGCAGAAACAAGTATCTCTTCAAAAGATTCCCTCCATCTTACCTATTTTCGTTATACTAGTAAAATAGCAAATATTTGTGAGGAAATTGTGAAATCCCCTTATCTATAATGTACACCAAATAGAGGTGTGTAAATTATACTTTTTTCACTTTAGCAAACAAAAGCTTCCATAACGCCTAGAGACTCATCACTAAAAATATGATCATTCGTACAAACACACACACGATTCATTTATAGAAAAAGAACTCTCCTACTTTTTTAGAAACAATTGAATTAAACTCGTAATATATGTAACAATAGGAAAACGGCCACCTCTTTCTTCTATTGCAAAGAGATAGCCGCTTTTTTATCCACTACAAGATTAAAAATATGTTACCTTCTATAAGAAAAGAACAACAATAAGATTACAGTTGTGTTAAAAAACATCCATTATCTTCCTCATAAAAAAGTTACAATCCTTGATGCTAATGGCTTTTCTCGTTCTAAAACAGGTAATTATAACCAAAATATTGCCTTTTTAACCAGAGCAGAAAATGCTGAAAATTCCTTTTACAATCTAGTTTTCTCTCATTTCACCCCATATTTAAATCTAGGATAAAACAGGAAATTTTATAGTCTATGTATTTTTTTCCATCTTTTTTCCCGCAATTTGTATGCTACGATGAATTGGTCAGTCAGACAGGCTGTCAAAAATAAATCTGTGTGAGAACAGTTTAAAACTTTTATATAGGAGGATACATATCTCATGAAAAAACGTGTTTTATTATCTGTAGCAGCAGCAACTGCATTTACATTCGGAGCGTCTACTCTTAACGCGGAAGCGGCAACAGTCGTACCATCTACAATGAAGGTTTATAATGTGCAACAAGGGCAACCTTTTATGCAACATATGAATCAACAAGAATTACAATCTTTCTTACAATCTATGGGCGTTAACTCTCTAGCACAATGGGAGCAGCAAGTACAGTGGGAGCAACAAGTACAATGGGAGCAAGGTAACTGCTTTATTCCTGGTCAGCAACCAGTCGTACCTACTACCCCTGAGACTGTTACACCAGAAACTACTAAACCTGTAGAAGAGCAATCTACTGAAAAGAAAGAAACTGTACAGCCAGAAGCTCAAAAGCCGGCTGAAAACAACAACTCAAACAAGAATGAATCAAAAAAACCAGCTGAAAACAAGCCAGCTGAAGAAACAAAAGGTTCTCTAAGTGAATTTGAACAACGCGTTGTTGAATTAACGAACGCTGAACGTACAAAACAAGGTTTACCTGCATTAAAAGTTGATGCTGAATTAAGCAAAGTTGCACGTATTAAGTCTGAAGATATGCAAAAAAACAGCTACTTCGACCATACTAGCCCAACATACGGATCTCCATTCGATATGATGAAAAAATTTGGTATTTCTTATACGTCTGCAGGTGAAAATATCGCACAAGGTCAACGTACACCAGAAGAAGTTGTACAAGCTTGGATGAATAGTGAAGGTCACCGTGCAAATATTTTAAATAGCGGTTTTACTCACATTGGTGTTGGCTATGTTGAAAGTGGAAACTACTGGACACAACAATTTATTACGAAGTAAGTCTATAAACGACATACAACCTTTCCTTTAGGTGGGCGAGAGTGTCCGACTTTGGATAGAAGCAATCAACTGCTGATGCTTCATAGCCCAGACTTATATGCTGGAATATAGCTCAAAATAGATTTATATAAAAGGAGTCTCCTGTTACGGAAGACTCCTTTATGTTTCATAATTTTCTAGTATATAAGAATACAAAATAAAAAACATAAACGAAATAGATCCAAGACTAATCACACCGATTACTAGATAAAATCCCCATTCCAATTTCAAGAACAAACAAATGAATACGATCAGCGCCATGTACCGAAAAATACGCTGACTACATACACGCATTTTTTGTAATACAATGGGCTCCTTTTCTTGTTTTCCTTCTTTGAATCCTTTACTAACCATAAAAAGAAACGCACTACTCCCTATTATAAGACCCGTTTGAAATCGAATATCTACTCCAGTACCTATGACAAGAATAAGTATGTGAATAAATAATAAAAATAAAAAGACGTTCTCTTTAAATCTCATCATAATATCGTTGTTGTTCTTATTAAACTTATATACGTAATGTGAAATAATATACAACAAAACATGAAGAAAAATAATAAGACACGGAATGAATACTACAACAATTTGTTTCTTTGCGTATTCATTTGGTTCACCACTCTGATTCCAATGCACTGCTAGCTCATTTGGTAAATATGGATATAGAAATAACGTAAATAGAAGGCAAGAAAAAAATATACCGATCATATATTTATATTTTATCAAATACTCTTCACCTCTCTTTTCTATTTACGGCTTCGATTTTCACAAAAAAATCCCTGCAAAAAATATCTTTCTCAACTAAATCGAAACACTTTACTAATTCGATTTTTGAAAAGATGTTACGATACGATTTAAATCCTTTGGCGGCGGCGCTTCTACTGTTATCTTTTCTTTTGTCATAGGATGTAAAAAAGCAATCCGCATAGCATGTAAAGCTTGGCTTGACATATATGTTGCTTGTCCCCCATATAACATATCACCAACTAGTGGGTGACCACCATAACTCATGTGGACACGAATTTGATGCGTTCTGCCTGTCTCTAATTGTAATGTTACAAGGGTTACATCTTGCTTCTTAAAGTATTTTTCTACTCTATAATGTGTTACAGCTTGATCACCTTGTGGAGAAACGCGGCGTCTTGTTGCATGATGTCGATCTCTTCCAATCGGTGCATCAATTATTCCTTGCTTCGGTTTCACTTTCCCTTCAACTAACGCCATATATGTTCTTTTAATTTTACGCTCCATTAATAACTGATCCATAATAGCGCCTGCTATAGCATGTTTTGCAAATACAACACCACCTGTTGTATCTTTATCTAATCGATGAATATGACGTACTNAGAAACGCGGCGTCTTGTTGCATGATGTCGATCTCTTCCAATCGGTGCATCAATTATTCCTTGCTTCGGTTTCACTTTCCCTTCAACTAACGCCATATATGTTCTTTTAATTTTACGCTCCATTAATAACTGATCCATAATAGCGCCTGCTATAGCATGTTTTGCAAATACAACACCACCTGTTGTATCTTTATCTAATCGATGAATATGACGTACTTTCGTCTCCACACCTTGCATTTGCAAATGAAAAGCAACAAGATTCGCAAGCGTTCCTATTCCATCTTTGCTAGAAGGATGCGTATCCATATGGACAGGTTTATTTACAATTAATACATGGTCGTCTTCAAATAGTACTTCTAAATCACCGTA
Organism: Bacillus sp. C1; assembly: GCF_054570475.1. NCBI lineage: Bacteria > Bacillati > Bacillota > Bacilli > Caryophanales > Bacillaceae > Bacillus > Bacillus sp. C1. Next base: position 726,469 of record NZ_JBTMZT010000002.1, on the reverse strand, counting down.
CTCTGGCTGGATACCATACTCTTCCTTCATAAACATATGAACTTGCAGCCTATCCCCTTCTTGTAAAGGTTCACTCCACCTTTTTCGTTCGCCATTTATAATAACGCCTTTTTCCATACGAAGCCTGTGTAATAACTTTTTTGGGACGCCCCATTCTTCTTTTAACAAAGAATCAATGCTTATACCATTCCATTTGGCAGGAATCGTAATTTCACACCATTCTCCTTTTTTTTTCATTTCCATGCTGTATCCACCTTATTTCTATTGATTCTACTATTGTAACGGAAAATGATTCGTTATGCATCGTTTAAATCAAAAGACAGTCTATCTAATAGACTGCCCACTAAGCATGTAACCTCTTCATTTCTTGTAACATTTCTTTTGCTTTTTGTTCGTAAGATAAATCTTTAAAAAAGTCTGCTAGTCGCTTATAGTCGTTGTAAGCATCTAGTAAATCATCTATCGTTTCTTCCTTAGAAACGTTTAGCTTCGGTTTCATTTTCACAGGGTACCGATAACCGGACATCTCATGTATTTTATAATATTCTTCTTCTACTTGAATTACTTTCACCAGTTCCTCTTCTTCTGCATCCATTGTATACCCATCAAATTCCCTTAGTAATTCATAAATAATATGTGTCCATTCATCTTTTGGGTAAAATCCTTTTTCTAACCTATAGCCGACAATGCGATACATGTGCCCATCATTTTCTGCAAACTGTACAGTATCATTCAACTTAAATTTAAAATAACGAAACATTGTCTTCACCTGCTTTTATATATTCTTTACCACATACTATTTGCAAAAAACAGGTAATGCTATTCATGAAAAAAGCACGTATCTATAAGAGAAACTGCTAAATTTTTTTCTTTTTGAGTGAGAGAAGAGTCACTTTTATGTTCATAGCCACGATTGATATGCTAGTAAATCAAAAAGGTCACTGAAACACTTCTGTTTTTTCAGTGACCTTTCTACAAGATGAGGAGCCCTTTTTTCAATCTGATGATTTTACTTTTTTCTTCCGAAACGGCAACCACCAGTTCCAATCTCCGAACATTTTCATTAAACTTGGTACAAGCATAAGCCGAATAACCGTTGCATCAAGAAAAATAGCAAGTGCTACACCAAGCCCCATCTGCTTTACTGGTAAAATGTCAGTAAAGGCAAATGCTCCTGTTACAACAATCATAATGAGCGCCGCTGATGTAATGATTCGGCTTGTTGATACAAGTCCCTCTAGCGTTGCTACGTCATTGTCTCCCGTCTCTTCATATAACTCATGAATGCGCGAAATGAGAAATACTTCATAGTCCATACTTAAGCCAAATACAAGGCCAAATATAAAGATTGGTAGCACGAATAACACTGGACTTTCTTCTAATCCAAAATGTCCACCTTCAAATAGCCAAATGATAATACCAATGGTGGCACTTAAACTCAGTATATTCATCACAATGGCCTTAATTGGAATGAGTATAGATCGAAACGCAAACAATAAAATAAAGAACGTAGAACCAAATATAACAGACATCCCAATCAAAACTTTATCCTTTATTTCGTCCTCTAGTTCTTGTTGGAATGTTGTCATTCCACCTACATAATACGTAATACTGTCATTTTTATACGTATCTTTAAAATCACGAACCCACTGTTTTGCTGATTCCGCCTTAGGCTTTGTATGTAAGAAAATTTGAAGCGTCGTTTTGTTATCTTTTGTATAGGCATCTACTACTGGTTTCACTTGTTCACGCTGAGGCGATTGCAGCAATGGAGTAAGCTGTGTGGCTGTCATACCGTTCAACTCTTCATATAAACTTTTCACTTGATATACATGCTTATCTTTTTTCAGTTTCTGAACAATCTCTTCTACCTTCTGTAAATTCTCTTTCTCTATAACATTACTTTTCGTCTCCAATACGACTGTAACATCAGCATGAGTTTTCGTGACTTTATTAAATACTTCTTCATATCTTTCATAAGCAATCCTCGTATCACTTTTCTCAGGCAATGCTTCTACACCTGGAAATTGAAGATTCGCAGTACGAAGCGGAAGCAAACAAACGATAATAAATGTTGTAACAACGATGATCATCAAAATAGGATGCTTCATTACAAATTGAGCAAACTTACGCCACATATTTGAAGTTCGTGGTGCAGTTTGCTTCTTTTTCAGCACTCTCTTCCCGATTAACGATAATAAAGCTGGAAGGAGTGTGAGTGAAAATAAAATACTCATCACAACAACAATCATTCCACTGATCGCAACAGACTGAATATAATCAATTTCAAAGAAAAACAAACCGGATAAACCGACAAATACACATAATCCCGAAAACACAATTGCGCGTCCTGCTGTTTGATACGTAACAGCTATCGCCTCTTTTACTTCCCTATGTGCCACTTCCTCTCGAAAGCGATTTACAAATAACAATGCAAAGTCAATTGATAAAGCAAGTCCAATCATCGGTGCAACATTCAATACAAAAATTGATAACTCTTTATTTACACCGATAAAATATAAAATTCCCATTGTACTAATTACACTAAGTGCGCCGTTTATAATCGGCAAAATGGAAGCGAGCAAGCTACCAAATGAAAAGAGTAACACAAGAAAAGCAATGGGCAACCCAATCATTTCAGCTACTTTCAAATCATTCTGTGTTCGTTCATTAATCTCCTGATTAATCTTTGGAAACCCTGTTGGTGTTACTTTTAAAACATCGTTACTTTCCTTTTTTATTTCATCGGCAAACTGTAACGTTTTTTCATTTCGTTCTTTATTTGTTTTCCCGGAAAATAAAATCGTTGCATATGCAATATTATCTTTCAGCATTTCCTTATTTTCTAACGAATGGTGAAAGGAATCGTAAGTTTCTTTCTTTTGAATTTTTGTTATCAATTCTTCTATTCGTCTTTGAAAATCTTCTTTTGAAACCCCTTGTTTCTTCTCGAAAACAAGAAGCAGCGTATCTTGCGACTGCTTAAAGTCTTTGTCTAAAATTTCTTTCGTCGTTTCATAGTCTCCTCTTGTTTGAAAACCATCGCCCCCTAGTACCCCTGGAAGTTTTGGTGCGAAAATACCGAGCGTGATCACTAATATGAATAGTAAGGCAATCACTGTATAGCGAAATTGATAAAGAAAAGTACCTAGCTTCCCCCACTTATCTACGTTATGTACATTTGTCTTCATGCTTCTTCACCTACTTTATATAATTCGTAAATCCTTCTCTTCAACCTGTATATTGCTTCTCTAAAAAACAAAAGATGTGCACTCGTTTTTCTTTCTCTTTTCACTTAGCATAGCGCGAAAAAAGCTCTGATTGCTTTTCCATCTCTTATTTAATCGTTTTTTAATATGGCTATATATATTTTAGCACACACGACCACCATTCATTATGATATTAAAAAACGTCCAAAAAAGCCTCATAATTTAGGCTTTTTCGGACGTTTCTCATCTCTCTTAATTTGTTCCAAATCGCTCTGAAAATAAGCGATGAAAATAAATAGCGATAATTAATAATATACCACTTACACAGTATCCCGCTAAAATATCGGTCGGATAATGGACTGATAAAATAACTCTACTTAATCCAATCCATATGATTAATAACGCCATAACAATTGTAATAAAAACTTTTCCAGTCACATTTTTTACATTTACAGCAATGATATAAGCAAGAAATCCATACGTAATCAGAGATAACATCGCATGTCCACTTGGAAAGCTATATCCAAGTGCATCAAGCGCTTCATTTAAACTCGGACGATCCCTTTTCATCATTTCTTTCATTCCTTTATTCACAAGGTGTGTTATTAATATAGCTGTAGGATACATAACCATCGCTACATAATAACGCTTTTTCCAAAAAACGAAAAGGCTAAGAGTAAGCGTACCGGTAATTCCAATTGCAGAACCCAATTTTGTAAAATATGAAAAAAATGAAAGTGAACTTTCTGTTTGTGATCCTCTTAAAATTTCTTTTACATAGGCATCAAGTGTTGTTACACCATCTGCATGTACTCTCCAAGCAATGAGCGTAAATGCAGCCAACAATAAAAAAATACAAGCAAGCTCGTATGTATGTAATTTTCGTTGCAAATCTTTTCCCCCTACTTATAAAAAAACGATTTCTACTAAGAAAACGCATTTTATTATATATCCAATCTGCTTTTTCAACATATAAAAAAGGATCTGACCCGCTTCTACGCTTGGCCAGATCCTCTCTCTCACCTAAAAGATTAAGTTGTACGTTTCTATTTTCCTTTTGTTTTTAACTCTGTCCAGTAACGGTCATATTCTTTTAATTTATCGTCTACATCAACAAGCCACTCTGTACGATTTAACTCATCTTGTGATAAGAAAATCATATGGTTGTCGCGGTATTCTTTACTATGAAGTGACCGTGCTTTTTCATTTGGGTTACTGTATCCAATGGATTCATAATTTTTCACACTTACTTTTTCATCCATTAAGTAGTTCATAAATTTCTCTGCAAGTTCTTTATGTTTCGCACCTTTTGGAATTGCTAACGTATCCGCCCAAATTGTACCGCCTTCTTTTGGAACAACATACTCTATATCTTTATTATCTTTCGCAATAAATGCCGCATCTCCAGACCACACTGTTCCAATCCAAGCATCTTCGGTAATGAATTTTTGCTTAATATTATCCGTATCAAATGCAAGTAAGTTTGGAAGTAATTTCTGCAGATCTGTAGCTGCCGTCTTTAACTGTGCATCATCTTTCGTACTATTTGAGAATCCGTTCTTCTTAAGTCCCATTCCTAGCACTTCGCGAGAGTCATTCAATAAAGTAACATGTCCTTTATATTTCTCATTCCATAAGTCGCTCCAACTTGTTGGTACTTCTTTTACATACTTTTTATTGTATGCAATTCCAGTTACTCCCCAAGTGTATACAAGAGAATATTTATTCTCTGGATCAAATGGAGGTGTTTTAAAGTTTGAAACAAGGTTTTCCACATTCGGAATATTCTTTTTATCAAGTGGCTCTAGTAAATCCATTTTTGTCATTGTTTTAACCATATAATCAGACGGTTGAATTAAATCATATTTTGCGCCGCCAGCTTGTAATTTCGCAAGCATTTCTTCGTTACTTGCATATTTATCATAATTAACTTTCACGTTATATTTCTTTTCAAAATCTTTAATGACTTGCTCATCAAAATTATCAGCCCAGCTGTAAATGTTTAACTCTTCCTTCTTTTCACCACATCCAGCTAATAAGCCGGCAACAAGGCTGAAGCTAATCGCTGCACCAGTTACTGTTTTCATCCATTTCATCGATGAATTCCCTCCTCTTTCTTTGTAAGTTGCTCTTTATTTATAGCGGAAGATGTCCTCCAGAGTTTTCCTCACCATCTGCACCTTTATTACGGAATATTTCTGATGCCACCATTAAGCCAACAATTACAACAATTAATATTGTAGAAAGAGCATTAATTTCCGGCGTTACACCGCGTTTTACCATACTATAAATGTATAATGGCAATGTTGTTGATCCTGGACCGGATACGAAGAAACTAATTACGAAATCATCGATTGATAATGTAAATGTTAATAAAGCTGCTGAAATGACACCAGGTGCAATTCCAGGAAGCGTTACGTAGCGAAACGTTTGCCACGGTGTTGCCCCTAAATCATTCGCTGCTTCTTCTAAATCACGTCCCATACCTGAAAGCCGTGCTGCTAAAATGACAACCACAAATGAAATACTAAATGTAATATGAGCAATAATAATTGTTACTTGTCCAAGTTCCATACCAATTTGACTAAATAAAATAAGTAAAGATAATCCCATTAAAATGTCCGGAATTAAAATTGGTAAATATACGAGACCATTAATTGCTCCTTCAAAACGATATTTATAACGATGTAAGGCAACAGCAAAAATCACACCAAGAATCGTTGTGACAATTGTTGTCACAATCGCAATTGTAATACTATTGATAAACGCATCAATAACATCTTGCTTTTGAAATAAATCTGTATACCAATGGAACGTAAATCCTTCCCACTCTGCGTTAATACGAGAATCGTTAAAAGAATATACCATTAGAACCATCATTGGAAAATACAAGAACAATAAAATTAACCAAGAATAAGAGACTAAAAACTTCTTCATCTTTGTCTATTCCCCTCCGTTTCCATATTTATATATTTTCGTCGCACGATAATATAAGTAAATTAACAGAACTGAGAACAGAACGACAATCATGGATAACGCTGAACCAAATGGCCAATCACGTGCACCTAAAAATTGGTTTTGAATTACGTTTCCAATTAACGCCACTTTCGATCCACCCATAACGTCTGATACAACAAACATTCCGATAGATGAAACAAATACTAAAATCGAACCAGTCGCAACCCCTGACATTGTCATTGGCAATGTCACATGCCAAAATGCTTTCAGCGGTGTTGCTCCTAAATCGTATGCTGCTTCTAATTTACGTTTATCAAGCTGCTCGATCGCTGCATACACAGGTAAAATCATAAACGGTAGTAAAGAATATACCATCCCTAATACAACAGATGGTGTATTATACAATAAATTTAACGGTTCCGTAATGATACCTAATTTTAGTAATGCTGTATTTACAAGTCCTTGTGAACGCAAAATAACAATCCATGCATATGAACGCACAAGAAAGTTAATCCAAAATGGGATCGTTGCTAATAATAAAAGAATCGAACGATATTTACGATCAACAATTGTAATTGTATAAGCAAATGGATAGCCGATGAGTAAACAAAGGACTGTCGTAATAACAGCAATTTTCACTGTTTCCCACAATGTATTCATATACAAGGGATCAAACACGCGCGAGATATTCTCTAACGTAAAATGCATTTCCACTGTCCCATATGCTCCGCGCTCAAGAAACGCAAATGCTAATACACATACAAGTGGTAATAAAAAGAAGATTAATAACCATGTAACTGTAGGTAATGCGAGTAGTTTCCCTTTTTTCAATTTAAGGTCACCTCATCCTCTTGCTCCCAGCCTACGTATACATTATCTCCAATACTCCACTGCGCTGCTTCTTCGGCAGTTTGATATGCCATTAGTAATTCTGATGTTTTGTCATCACGTACATAAAGCTTCTCCATATTTCCAACAAATTCGATATCTTCAATATGTCCAAGATGGTATTCTTTTAAAATTGGTTGTTCAACTGAACGTATTTTCACATTTTCAGGGCGAACTGCTACGTAGTTTTCCCCATTTTTAATAATATTATTTTCACCAATGAATGTCGCAACAAACATTGTTCTCGGTTCGTTATAAATTTCCTTTGGCGTTCCAATTTGCTCGATATGCCCTTTATTCATAACAACGATGCGATCACTCATGCTCATTGCTTCTTCTTGATCATGCGTTACATAGATAAATGTAATTCCTAAATCCCGCTGTAAGTTTTTCAATTCGCGTTGTAAGTCTTTTCTTAACTTAAAGTCCAGTGCTCCAAGCGGTTCATCTAGTAATAGCACACGCGGGTTATTAACAATTGCTCTTGCAATTGCAACGCGCTGCTGTTGTCCACCAGACAGCTTAGAAGGCTTACGATTACGGAATTCAAGGAGCTGCGTTAAACGCATCGCCTCTTCTGCACGTTCTTTTTGTTCTGCTGCAGATACTTTTTGCATTTTCATACCAAAGCAAATGTTTTTCTCTACCGTCATATGTGGAAACAATGCATAATGCTGGAACACTAAGTTCATATGACGCTTATAAGGTGGTAAATCATTGATTCTTTCTTCATCCAGTAACAAATTACCTTTTGTAGGAGTTTCAAAACCTGCAATCATACGAAGTAATGTGGTTTTACCACATCCACTCGGTCCAAGAATTGTTAAAAATTCTCCTTCTTTAATATCTAAAGAAAGAGGTGGAATGATCACTTGATCACCAAAATGTTTTTCTACCGCTTCAACTTTAATAATCTTTTTCATTTTCCCGTCCTATCTACCTCAAATTTTTAATCTTTATATTCATGAATAAATATTAGTTTTATATATTTTTTTGTTTCGATCCAAACAAAAATGTTTGTTTAACAGCGTTCTTTCCTATTCTTATGTAGTATGTTTGATTCATTTTCGCCTGATACATATGTCGAACAGAAAAACCCCTTCATGCGAGAAGGGGTTTTTATCATACGGCTACGCCTACTGATAAACACCATCATCATTTTAACAACTTTCGTATAAATTTTAAAGCACTTTTTGTAGAAGAATAACGAATTTTCATATCAAACACTGTGGATTGAGATAAAATGCTTTTATAGTGTGAAAATGTGCGAAAACTTTGTTTTCCGTGATAACTCCCTAATCCACTGCTTCCAACGCCACCAAATGGTAAATAGGGCGTTGCAAGGTGATACACAACATCGTTGATACAACCACCACCATATGAGATATTACCTGTAATTTGTTTTTGAATTTCTTCACTCTCTGAAAATACGTATAAAGCTAATGATTTCGGTTGTCTCTGAATTTTTTCTATAATGTCTTCTATTTTTTCATACTCGATAACCGGCAAAATCGGGCCAAAAATTTCATCTTCCATAATCGAATCTTGCCATGTAATATTTGTGACAACACTCGGTTCAATATGAAGCGTTTCTTCATTATATTTTCCGCCAATTTCAACCTTACCATCTTGTAAAAAAGAACATAATCTTTCAAAATGACGTTTGCTAACAATCCGAACATAATTTTCATTTTGCAAAGGTTGTTCTCCATATTGATTTTTAATTTCAGTTCGTAACGCTGCAAGTAATTGTTCTTTTACAGAAGAATGAACATATATATAATCCGGCGCAACGCACGTTTGGCCCGCATTTAAAAATTTCCCCCAAACAATGCGCCTTGCTGTTACATCTATCTTCGCATCTTTATGCACAATGCACGGGCTCTTTCCGCCAAGTTCTAACGTAAGAGGCGTTAACTTTTTCGCTGCTGCTTCCATAACAATCTTTCCAACCCCTACACTACCGGTAAAGAAAATATAATCAAATGGCTCATGTAGCAGCGCTGTACTCTCTTTTGCATCCCCTTCGACAACCGCAACAAGCTCAGCTGGAAACAACTCTCTTAACATGTTAGCAAGTAACTTCGAGACATTCGGTGTTAATTCCGATGGCTTTAAAACAACTGTGTTTCCAGCGGCGATTGCCCCTACAAGGGGGGCAATCGCCAGTTGAAATGGATAATTCCACGGAGCGATAATAAGGGTCACACCGTAAGGTTCTGGAACTACTTTCCCTTTCGAACCAACGTGCGTCAGCGCTGTACGAACACGTTTTGGCTTACTCCACGAGGAAAGATGTTTGATTAAGAACGAAATCTCCTTTAATACATATCCAACCTCTGTCGTAAATGATTCATGATCTGATTTATTTAAATCTAATTTTAGCGCTTGAAAAATATCAGATTCAAAACGCTGAATCCCTTCATATAATCTTTTTAAATGATGCTTTCTTTCGTCTATATTTCTTGTATGACCTTTATAAAAATATGACTTTTGTGTATTTACGATAGAAGTAATGTCCACTTGCTATTCCCACCTTCTATGTTCCTATTTGTTTTTCCGTATATATAAATTCAATTTGACTTTCTAACAGATACATTATGGTTATGAAGAACAGACAGAGACCTTCACTCATTTTCTCCTTCTGTTTTCACATGGAATGGGGCTAAAAAAGGCACTGACCGCTTCTATCCATGGCCGAATCCTCTCATCCATCTGAAAAGAATGGTTTGATGTTCGTTTTTTTATTTGGATTTATATAAGTCATTGCTACGAACAACAAGATGTGATCTACACCTTTGTTTTCACATTGTCTAGATCTACCTAGGATGTATCCTCTTTTCCATCTGAAAAACTCTTATACTCTTAAAATTTAATTATATATGAGTTTATTATTCATTTGAACTACATTTGCTCATAAAAAAAAGCTATTGAAAGGAAACCCTTCAACAGCTTTTTCATCATTAACGATATAAGCGAACTGCACCTGCAGACTTATCATCCGATTGGCCAACCACTTCAAATTTCAAACCAAGCTTCGGTAAGATACGTCCTGCATCTGGAATTTGTTTGTTAATATAAGCTTTCGAATCGTCGAATTTCGCAACACCTGGTAGTCCATTGTATTCAAATGTTCCACGAGTTGGTGATACGACTTTCCATGCTGGTGTTTGATCGAAAGAGAACGCCGCATCAGCAATTTGATAACGTGTACTATCTTTAAATGTTGGCTTGCCGTTTAACGTTCCTGCAATTGCTTCAGGATGAGAATCAACTACACCAAGGAACCCATACCCTGGATGTACGCCAACCCAGTTATCTGTATAGCTTGAATCTGCATACCATACAACCATACCTGTGTTATATACTGGACCGCGAGCATATTTTAATGCTTCATCAGCACCAGCGTAGTTTCTCCACTCCACATAATAGTTATGGTCCTTCTTCTCAAGTCCATTTGAAACAACGAAGCCGTCTAACTTAAACTGCGTATCGCCTTCTGCATCATCAGAGAATACAACATTACCATCTACTGTTAATGCTGCATTATCAAGCGTAAAGCCATTTAATGCTAAACCACCATCCGTTACATATTCAAATACAAGTTTCACTTTTTTACCTTTAAATTGGCTTAAATCATAAGATTTATCTACCCAGTTTCCAAGCGTTGTATCTGCACCATCTTTGACATTTTTATTACCAATTGTATCGATTAATGTTTTCGATCCATCTTCAGCTACCGCATGTACTTCTAAGAAATCATAATTTGTTTCAATTTCATACAACGATTTGTAATCAAATTTTGCATTTGTTGCATTTGTTAAATCAAATAAAGGCGTTTCTAATGTCGTATGTAAATCATCGCCTTTTGTACTATAGTAGTACTTCTTACCAAATGCAGGCTCAATTCCTTTTACCTCTTTCTCTGGTAAGTTGACACGAATCATACCTGGTCGATCTGTTTTTGTTACACTTTGATCTAAGTATGTTGCATAACCAATTCCTCGGTTTAACTTATCGTAATCTACTTCCACAATATTTGCCCAGTTTCCACCAATTGTTTTTTGGAAGTATTCTTTGTTTTGCGGAGAGAAACTTGTTGGTGTCGTTCCAGCAATATTACCAGCCCAGCTACCACCACTCATAATAGACCATGACTGAACTGGCTCACCGCCACCAGAATATTTTGTATCATATTCATCTGGAAGACCTAAATCATGACCGTATTCATGTGCGAATACACCAACTGCACCGTCTTCTGGTTCAATTGTGTAGTCAAATGCTGCCATTTTACCGCCCCAATACGGAACTTTTGCTTCTGTTCCTTCAATTGGGAATGGTTTTTGACCAACTGTCCAGCGATGTGACCAAATTGCATCGTCTCCTAATTTACCGCCGCCAGCTTCTTGCCCCACACCAGCGTGAATGACCATTAAGTGGTCGATCAAACCATCTGCTTGATTTTGATTGCCATCACCATTTACATCATATTGATCAAATTGATCAAATTCTGATAAATCAAGACCGCTATCTACCGCTGCTTTTAACGCATCCTTAATTAAGTCACGAGGTCCTAATGGGCCTTTATTATCATGGCCGCCATCTCCAGCATCTGCACCGTAATCAGATGCTTTACCTGGAACTGTTAACCACTTTGTAACGGTTCCATCTACTGTATAGCTACCGCCAGATTGTTCTTCATAATATTTTTTAAATGTTTCAATGTTTGTCCCATCTTCTAATTGAAATGGTTCGTCACCAAATAACATTTTTTGATAATGTTCTTGGTTAAAATCACTAGAATACATATAACCAGGTTCTTTATCAATATTGTTATGCTTGTAATCAGCATACTCTACAAGCAATACAAGTACTTTATCTTTACGGACTTCCCCGTTATACTCTTTTGCTTGTGCAGGAGTCGTTGGCACTTTACCATTTAATGCGCCTTTAGCAGGAACTCCCCCGTTCCCATTTCCATTTGCTGGTTTTTCTAATTTTTCTTTCGCATCTGCTTTTGCATCCTTCACTTTCTTCAAGAAATCAGATGCGTCTTTTGTAACAGAATCCCCAGTTGCTTCTTCTTTTCCGGGCTTGTCACCCTTCTTTTTCTCTACATACTTTTCAACTGCTTTCTTTGTCTCTTCTTTTGAAGCAGATGGATCAATTACTCCACGTTTTTTCAGTGCTTCAGCTAGACGCTCTTCTGGAATTAAATGATCATCAATTGGGCTTGTTGCTACTTTTTTTACAGGTGTTTCTGCATAAACAGATTGACCAGCAGCGCCAAATGAGCTACCAAGAACAGCTGTTACAGCAAGTGCCGATAACACTTTAAATGGTTTCTTTTTCATCCCTATTTCCTCCCCTAATAAATACTAATACTAATGCTAATATTTAGATAATAATAAAAATTCAGTAATTTTTCAATATTTTGTTTTAATTTGTGTTATTTTGTAACTTTTGTAATCTTTTTGTAATTTTTGATAATTTCAACAAAAAATATTTCTCAATATATCAGTTATTTCTGAACATATTGATAAGTTTTGATAAAACTATTACAATTTCCTTATGAAATGACAAAATAAAAAAATTTCATTGGTTTCACTTACAAAATATACAATAAATTAACATTATTTTTACCAAATTAACTTTTTTAAATATTATAATACATTTAAAAGGTTGTTATTTTGTACGATTCTTTACAATTAACATGAGGGAGGAATACACTTTGTACAAAGAAAAGGCAGATACGCTAGATCAGGATTGGATTGATTTAATGCTCGAAGCTTTAGATGCTGGAATTGCTATTCAAGATATTGAACAATTTTTCCAACGTATGAATCAATCTACTAGAAACTAGCGGCGTAGCAGGGGCGTTCTTTTTAACGAAATTTGTGTTATAATAATGACATCATAAGCCGACTACATACTTATAGAAAGGTGCGCAAAGATGATAGGAGAACGTATAAAACGCCTTCGATTGCAAAGAGGAATTTCTTTAACAGAACTTGCTGAAAAAGCAGGGGTTGCAAAGTCTTACATCAGTTCCATTGAACGTAATTTGCAAAAGAACCCCTCCATTCAATTTCTTGAAAAAGTTGCAAAAGTTTTGCAAGTACCAGTAGACACGCTCCTTCATGATGAAACAACACCCGAAAACCAACTGGATTCGGAATGGACACATCTCGTTAAAGAAGCCATGAACTCTGGTGTCTCAAAAGAGCAATTCCGCGAATTTTTAGAGTTTACAAAATGGAAGAAAAACCAGCAATAATATATATATATACGAAATAGAGTGCATACTGGGGAGCACTCTATTTTTATTGACGAAAAAAGCGGGGATCCCCCGCTTTTTCAAGTGTTATTGTCTTACTTATTACTTCTCTTCGCCCTCGGTTTGGTTTGCATTAAATGTCCATTCTAAGTTTAATGCATCGCCTTGGAATTTATTTTGATCTTCTTTATTGTCTTCAAACTCAAATTGTACCCATAGGTAGTCTTCTGTTCCAGCTTCTAAACCACCTTTTTCACCCCATTCTGGAGCAAAGATGTCTTTTGCTAAAACATCTGGATCCGCATTCTGTAAATCTGCTAAAGTTGTTTCATACACAGGCTCACTTTGCTTATCCCAGTTCCAAAGGAATTTCACTTTAATATGCTTACCGAAATCTTCCCCAGCGTTATCGCCTTTCGCATCTGTAACAGCATACTTCGTTGCTAATTTCACATCTTTAATTGCTAACGTACCACTGTTCTTTAATAAGAACTCTTTCTTAACAGTATCCCCTGGTTTTAGGTCCTTAATATCTACAATTGTTTTAGGGTCCAAAGTAAGATCTAATGTACCCGCTGCAAACGTATTGTTCGATACTTCTTTGTCACTAAAGTAAGCGAATGTTCCCCCACCAATTAAAGATAAACCTAATGCTGCTGAAGCGACACCCATACCTAATTTTTTCTTTAAACTCACTTTAAATTCCCCCTAGCGGTTTTTTATTGTTATCTCTTAATTGTAGGATAAGAGGTATAACGAATAGAACGACTGTTAGCCTTCTATAGCCAACGTTATGTACAATACCCCTGAATTCTCCTGTTCTTTAAAAAGATACCATAAGTTCATTATAAAGAACGAAGCGGTATAATTGCAACCATTAAATAATATTAATTTTACGAATTCAAAAACGATTCTCTTTTTATAGATTTAATCCTTCTTATACTTCATTTGCATATTCCTTTTATAAAAATAAAGTCCACAGCCTACTAAACCAATCCCTATCAAGGGCATGCTATTTTGCTGCGCACCTGTACGTGGCAGCTGCCAGTTACTATTAGAATGTGTGGGTGTAGAAGGTTGAGGGCCACCTGTTCCCGTCTCTGTTCCCGCCCCATTTCCAATTGGCTCTTCCGCATAAAAAATAAATTTCACTATTGTTTGTAAACCTTGATACTCATTTCCTAACTCTTTCGGAACATGTACCGTGTAGATAAGTTCATCGGTTCTACCAACTGCCAGTAGACGCTTCTCCATACTTTGAAGTTCTGTTAAACTCCCTTCATATAACAGACCTTGCTTATCTTTTACAGTGACCGTAAGAGCCTCATATAATTTTGTAGACCCTTCTGAAATCTCACTCTTTATACGATAGGATAGTTGCTTTGTCCCTTCATTACTAATACGTATACTTCGTTTCGCCCAATCTCCTGGCTTCATATTGGAAGCATCAAATAGTACTTCTTTTGGATCAAGGCTTATATCTATTTCTCGCCGCTCCTCCGCATACACTTGGTCAATATTTCTTGTAACCCCAATGAATAATACAAAAATCAGACATGTACTCATAATAAATAACCACTTCTTATTCATATGCATCCCTCATATAACACGAATTGCTATGAAAAAAGGCAGGACCTTCCACCTTTTTTCTATCCATTCGATTATTTTTCTGATTCTTCGTTCTGCTTTACATATTCATTTTAGCTCAAGCTTAGTGCCTTGAAATTGCGTTTTTGGTCATTGTTGAAATCTTACTGTTACTGATGACTGAACTACATTTTTCATGTAAACCCCTGCACTTCTAGGCGATATGACTACAAAATTAGCGGTTTTCCTGTACAACGCTTGCGTCTTGTTGCTGCACTTCTTCCTTATTCTCTTTTTGTTGTTGTAATACCGGATTGTTTTTTTCCGTTTTTTCAGCTTGATTAAGCTGTTCTTGTGTAGATTGTAAAGGTTGCTTTATTTCTTCTTGTTTGCTTGACTCTTGTTGCTTAGAAGAAGGTATCACTTGTTCCTGCTCTGCTTGTTCAGATTTGTTAGTCGTATTATTCGTCTGTTTCGTTTTTTCATCTTCTATTTTCTTTTGTATGTTGAAAATAAACTCTTCTATTTTTGGTACCGATATGTTTTGATCCATATTATCCGTAATGTTCTTCACTGTCGTAAAACCAGCTTGTACATACTGAAGTACTTCCTTACTGGAATCGCTATTATTTACGCTTACATTTTCTACTGATTGCTTATAATAGCTTTCTGTTTCTACATATATGCGCTGCAAAGCTTCACGTTCTACTTTCACTTGTTCAACCTGTTTTCGCAATTCGTTCACTTTTTGCTCCAGCATTTCCACAGAATCAGTATTTACTTCCTTATTCATTCCTTCATTTAGCTTTAAAATAACACTCTCACGCTGCTTCGCTTCCTTCACCATCGTATCAATCGTTTTTGGGAAGACAATCGCTGTTGAAACAGTGGAATGTATTTTTGTCTCATTTACAAAAGTAGCCTCCGTATACGTAACGACTTGTGATCCCATATAGAAAGCTACCGAACACATACAAGATAACATAAGCATCTTTTTGATTTTTTTTGATGATTTCAGCATTCCAACCTCTCCCATTACTCGCACCATACTCTTTATAAAGAATAGAGTGCGAAAATCATAGAAACTTTTTATGTTTTGTGACTTATAACTTTTCGTATACTCTATAAATCCATTTTGTTTTTTTAACATACTAGCAAACAAAAACGGTTCTTCACTTATTTCCTCTTTTTGCTTTTAGGCTCCCATCGCTTCTATGCATGGCCAGATACTCTCGCCCAACTAAAATTGTTTTTTTGAGGAAAGTCATACATATAGTAGAATAGGCTATCAAATTGATAGCCTATTTATATAATCATTTCTCTACACCAGACGTTTGCTGCGCATCAAATGTCCATTTCAATTCAAGTGTATCTCCCTGGAATTGATTTTGATTTTTTCCATTATCTACAAACTCAAATTTCACTTTAAACTTATCTTTGTTTCCTGCTTTTATACCTTTTTCATCTAATTGTTCAGCAAGCGCATCATTATTCACTGGTACAGATGGTTTGCCTCCTAATTCAGATAGTTTCTTTTCCTTTATAATGTTATGACCTTTATCCGTATTCTTTAAGATTGTTACTTTAATATGACTGCCGAAATCTTCAGTATTATCACCTTTCGCATCTTTCACAGTATATTCCGAGTATAATAATACTTTTTCAATATCTAACGTTCCGCTGTTTACCAATTCAAAATCACGTGTGATTGTATCACCAGGCTTAAGATTATTAACATTAATAATTGCTGTTGGATTGGTCGTTAAATCAAGTATACCAGCTGCAAAAGTATTACTTGAGACTTCTTTATCGCTAAAATATGCAAATGTTCCTCCTCCGATTAAGGCTGCCCCCATAACCGCTGATGCAATTCCCATTCCTATTTTTCTCTTTAAAGTCATGTCCATATCCCCCAGTACTATCTATATATTTATAATTTCCAAAATGGAAAAAATAACGAAATTACACAGATTGTCCTACATCTGTAGCTTTCTTTTTCTTTTCGTTATCAATACTACGGATTGCACTAAAAATAGAAATTGCAGAATACCCAAGTAGAAATATACCTGGAATAATTAAAAGCAAAGCTGCCCCTGCTTTTGAATTCGCATAGTTTAACAAATATCCCACATATGGAACTGTAATATCTCCATATTTCCCAATAACGTTTTCTGCTAAGACTGGTTTTAAATCCGGGCCATTATTATTGTCCCCTTTTGTTTCATACATCACTTTCCCATTGGCATTTTTCACATCAATAATACGGTGCGTTACAATTTTGTTCTCACTTTCTTTAAAAGTAATCACATCACCTTTTTGATATTTAGATCCGTCTTTCGTTGGCTCGATCGCAATAATTGATCCTGTTAAAAAAGTTGGCTCCATTGATCCAGATAGCACGGTTTTAAAATTATATCCCATTACAGTCGGATCCCCGCCGCTTGCTTTTGATGAAATTACAATAAACGCTAAGCAAACCATTACCGCAAATAACACAAATGAGATGACGTTACTTATAATCTTCCAAACTAGTTTCATCTGTATCTCCTCCTCTTTAGTATATATATGCACGTAAAAACTAGGATATCCTAAGGTGTTCTTAAAAGAGAACTTAAATCAATACTATAATGAACGAACAGAAAACGCAATAAAAAATAGGCAATTGATCATTGCCTATTTCGCTTCTGAAGCTGCGTTCTTTTTAGCTTGTCTTACCATATATAAACCGATTATCACAAAGGTAATAATTCCAGCTCCAATGCTTATCATCCACCCAAAAGGATAAGTAGGTTTAGCTGGCTTTATATTTTTTTTCGGCATGGCAAATGTAACATCTTCTTTAGAAAGAACATTAATGTGTTCAATCGTTTGATTATTTTTCATCACATCAACTGTTCCAATGACATCCCCGCGATGAATCCCTTTTTGATATAACTGTTCTGCATCAAGCGAATTTGCTCGAAAGCTTGTTTTTACATTTTTCCCTTCATCTTTCTTCAGCACCAATTCCGCATTTTTTTCAAGTTCACAATCTATATCTTTCTCTAAATATGTTGCTTTCTGATGCCAATTATTTTTATCTACGACAATTTGTTTCTCAAATTGCGAAAAAGAATGATCCGCAATTTGCCGCATATCTTCGTAAATTTCTGGTTTTTGTGATGCCATCACAACATTGACAATGCGGTTACCATCTTTCTCATTTAATAAAACAAGTGTATTATGCGCTTCATTCGTAAAACCTGTTTTCCCGCCAATACTATATGGATTTTCAAAATAAGTCGCCTTATTAAAAATCGAAACCGTTTGTCTAGATGTTGTAACCGTCGTCCGTTTCGTATTCATCGCTTGTAAAATCTCAGGGTATTTCTGAATCCCTCTTGTAATCATTGCCATATCATATGCCGTCGTATAATGATTCGGATCATGCAAACCATTTGGCGTTATAAAATGACTCTCCTTTACCCCTAGCTGCTTCGCTTTCTCATTCATCATCTTCGCAAAGTTCTCTATATTGCCGCCAATTTTTTCACCAATCGCATACGCAACATCATTCGCACTTAATACCATTAACACCATTAACGCTGTATCACGATTGACTGTTTCCCCTACTTGAAACTCAAGCTGATAATTACTCTTTTCCTGATCTAATGCCGGTTGTGAGAACGTGAATTGATCGTCTTTCTTCGCATGCTCCATTAATAAAATTGCAGTCAATACTTTCGTCATACTTGCTGGAAATGCGCGCTGATATGCATTTTTGTCGTACAAAACATCCCCTGTTTTTGCATCAATAGAAACAGCAAACTGACCAAATACATGCGGCCCCGGTCCTGAGGGCGGCACTGACCCAGCATTCGTTTCAGCATACAACGTCATAGGCGTTAAAAAGAATACACACATCGCCATCACAAAAACCAAAATCTTCTTACAATTCAACATATGACTCTCCCTTTTCTATTTTCTTTCACTCTATATACTAATTCTACCAATCTAACATAGAATTGGAATTGAAATGGAAAATCAATTACCACATTTCACTATATCATAATTTTACAAGGAAAGACATAATTATGCGGATAAAAATAAGAAGGACTCACTCTTGCTTATCCTTCTCATCCACTAGTAAATCTATTAAATTATTTCCTGCTTCTTCTTCCGTAATCTCATCCGTCATTCCCATAAAAGACCAACCCTTTGCATCTACCCATTCAATGAACTCATCTAAAAACTCATCATGAGACACATCAACATCAAGAATCGCCCCATTAATTGAAATCGTTCTATTCTTAGGCACACGCAGTTTGAAAGTTTTTCTGACCATTGTATATACCTCTTTAATAAAAATAGTTTATAAATCTATTTCCTATTTCTGTTATACCTTATTTCCATGAATTTGTAAAAAGAATATCCTACCAAACATAAATATAAAGCTTACCATATTACTGTATATAGTCGTCATAAACACTAGCTCTCAATCAAAACAATCAATACATTTTCTGAATAAAAAATAATATGAAATCAATCCATTTAATATGATATTATGGATTAATTTCTTTCAGAAATTATGATTCATACTAATATATAGGAGCATTTATGAACAATCAAAATAATAATGAAACACCCAATAAAATAGCTGTCTTGGTTATAATTTCAGGCTTATTTTTACCCATTTTCCTTCCTGCATTTTTAATGTTAGCATTAGGAAAATGGATGCCAGATGAAATTATGTATCCAGGAATCATGTCATTATTCATTTTATCCATTGAATTATTTATCATCGCAGCCATTTTCACAAAGATTTTAAACATGTGTGAATTGACCGAGGAAAAGCTCGACGAATTAGGATTTTTAGGCTTTACCATTTCAGTAGCTACATCGTTCCTTGCTACGTATGTAGGATACTTTGGACTCGCAAAGATCAAATTAACTTCCGTTCAATTATCGCCTCATGGCATTTTAATTGTAGCGATTGTTTCTACTATTATTTTAACTATTTTATTACAGGTACTGGAACGGTTTGATGATTTAGGTGAACAAAGCGAAAATAAATAGATTTTCATTCAAGAAGGTACACTTTAAAAACAAAGTATACCTTTTTATTGTATAAAAATATCTACATTAATAATTAATAAATACACTGTCTTGCTAAGAGACGGAAAATCAATCCATTTTCATGATTGATTCATCTTCTTGTAAACTATATAAATACGCAATTCTACCAAATCCTATTTTAAAGATTGTAATGAAAAACTATTGTAAGATGCTACTTATTTTTGTATAATTGACCTTACAGAATTATCAGATATATCAAAATCAACATTTTATCATGATCCTGTAGCTCAGCAGGGAGAGCGCCACCTTGACAGGGTGGAGGTCGTGAGTTCGAGCCTCTCCGGGGTCATACTGAAAACCCTTGATAAACAAGGGTTTTCCTTATGTATAACAGCTATCTAAAAATGCTGAAACAGTCCTTTTGGGGCAGAAATGGGGCAGAAAATATTTTTTAAATGCTTTTTATTCAGCGCTTCAATAAAATTTCACCTACGTCCTCTCATTTTTCGCTGATTTTTTTGAAGTATATTTTTTATAATGCCATGTAACTCATCTATAATTTCACCTTGTAATATCTCTGTCACATCATTACTATTCAACTTTCTCGGTCCTCTAACACCTTGGATTCTATGGCCTTTTTCGTTCAATTTAACAGCTACGTTTGCAATATTGTTATCTAAAGCATACTCATATATTGCCTCTGTCTCTAAAGACGTCACCTCATAGTTTGAAACCAATTCAATAAAATGACTCCACTTTTCAACTAAATCTTTTGCTTGCTGTAAATTCACCTTTCCCCTCTCCTATCACTTTTAATTTATAGAGTGCATGTTTATCACTCAATCACTAAAAACATTAACAAATCTATACAATAATATTAAGAATTATGCATCTCACAAACCTAAAACTTAGGATTTCTTAGTAATTTTGCAATAAAAAGAGGGACTCTTATTTATGAGAACCCCTTAAATGCACTCTGTATTTAATTATTAGAGTACAATACAAACAAAATATACAAGTTAATTAAAGTGTATCTTAAAAAGACAAACTATTGTTATCTCACTTTTCAATCTTAGTATGCGGTATCTCATAAATGCTATAAAGCATGTGCTCAATAATTTTTAAAGCCTGTGCGATAGTCTCTGGACTATAGGTAATCATTTCGTGTGCTGCATAGTTTCCCATACCTCTAACTTGGTGTAAAACACCTTTATGCGATTCTATAATATATTGTTGTTTATGTAACTCTTCAATTTTTTCATGAAGAGAAAGATTTCTCATTTCAGGATTACCACTTTTATCGAACTGCAGTTCTTTATTTTTAATTTTTTGTATTTGTACAATTCCCTTCTCTTTACATATCCCTTCCAACAGCATTCTAATTCCC
This sequence comes from Bacillus sp. C1, assembly GCF_054570475.1. Taxonomy (NCBI): domain Bacteria; kingdom Bacillati; phylum Bacillota; class Bacilli; order Caryophanales; family Bacillaceae; genus Bacillus; species Bacillus sp. C1. Next base: position 705,108 of record NZ_JBTMZT010000002.1, on the reverse strand, counting down.
ATACTACAAAGTAAAAACATTTCTTTACGATATGCCTCTATTACTTCTTCACGTAAATCAAAAATAAAATCAGGGATATTATTGAATTCATAGATACTTTTATACTCTAAATATAAACCTTTTGTTTCTTCTTTAGGTTCCTCAGGATATACCGTATACTCCTCATAACTCTCCCAATTACCATCGTATCCTATTTTCAACATATCTTCATCACAATATGCCCTCAAAAAGGATACTTCATCACACCCCAAACACTGCACTATAGAATAACTATCCCTATATTGAAAATCCTGAGATTCTTCTGGCGTGGCTAACTTAATATACTCTAATTTCTTCCCTTCGTTGTTCTGTACATGCATGTGGTTTGTTTTCTTTTTACAACTATAACAATATAACTGTTGATCAATTCTTTCCATTTCTTCTCTCCTACTAAATATTATTTTTGCACTCTAAAATACTCAAGATAAAACTCTTTCATTTAGAGTTTGCTATAACAAACTGATTCTTTTAAGCCTTCAGTATCCATCTTAACATTGAATATGTTTAAACTATCATTAATTCCTTTATAAACAAAATGTCAAGTTTTGTTAGGTTTCTTGAAAGCACTATAATAAGCCGAATATAATTATCTACAAAAAATGTATTTTCCATTAACGCTTTTGTTTAACATTCTACCCTTCAAACCTAAATATCATTTTTCGTTTATTCTTTCCCACTCATCAACAAATAATTTTCTTTTTACTGGATCATTAGTAGTAACTACATTAAATCCTAATTTTTGCATTCCTCTTAATCTCTCTTTAGAAATATTTAAATGAGCATGCAAATCCTCCAAACGTTCATCACTCATTGGAACTTTTCTCAAGTGATAAAAGAAAGATTTTATAGTATCCTCATCTTCCTTTTGATATTTTCGAGTATTTTTAAAATATCCATCTTTTTCATAATTACACATAACATAAGGGGTCTCACGAATAGCTTTTCCCACTTCTTCATAAAATACACTCAATTGATCGTCTACTAAAATATCTTCTAAGATTCCTTTAGGGACATTTTCTAAATACCTTTCGTTAAATACACCACCATCCAGATTAGGGTTAAAACTTTTCAAATAATAATCAGGTTTAAAAATAAGAATTAAAGATAGCGCCGGAATATCTTTATCATAACAATCAAAGTATGCATTGATTGTCGTATTTGAAACTTTAAAAGAATATTTTATACAGGCGGATCGATTTCTTAAACCAGCTTTTTGGTATTCTTGTATTAAAAAATCCAACAATGACATTTCAACATCTCCTTAAAACGATTTTCAATATTATACCATGGAAATATATAACACAAAAATCAATTCTCGTATTCTACTTTTTATGCTATAAGTCCCATTGATTTTTTAATTTATTCACAAGTACCATAGCCTTTCCACTATCCTTATTTATATCTGGATGAAATTCTCTTGCTAATACTCGATAGAATTTTTTAAGCAGCTTCTGTTCTTCCTCTGTGTAGTTACTCAATGAAGCTGATTGGTTACTACCACTTTGGGATAATGCTTTTAAACCATTATCCCAAAGATGATTTATATATTAACAATCGCATCTCTCCACTATAACTACTGGTTAGAGTGGAATCGAAGTTCAGTTCGTTTATTTTGTAAAACTCAATGTAGTACTACATAAAAAGGGTGCAGTACTACATTGAAATGTTGCACGCAATCCATGCCTTATATGTCTGAAAAGCAACATACTTATATTTTGAGTTTGTTTTGCAAAAGGAGCGAATGGTAACATTTCTTTTGTGAACGGTAATATTACTATTAAAATGTTTCACATTTTAATGAATTGATTTTGCTTTACATTCCAATAATCTCACTTCAATTCCCTTTAATATCAAGAAATTAAAGACATTAAATTAAGTGATTTTTATTTTGTACAACATTACCATAAAATCCTTATCATTTCTTATCAATAGTAACAGTCAACATACATATATTGAGTTCGTTTGTTTTGTAAAATTCTATGTAATACTACGCAAAAAGGGTGCAGCACTACAATGAGTACTACATATAAAAAGGTGCATTATATAGGTTAAAGTAACATTTTAGGCATTCAAATTTGTTTTGCGAAGAGAACGCTCCTTTTAGTAATGGTAACGTTACTTTTAAAACGTTCCATAAAACAAGCTTATTCTAATGGAGTAACGCAGGAGTACTCTATAAAAGTACTCCATTAATCTTTTATCTTACAATGGTAATTGAATCTGATTATTAATATTCTGCCACCACTGCTCTTCCTTGATGTATTTTTTTGCACACTGAATATTTTTACAATAAACCCCAAATTTAGCAGCTGATAATTTTTTAACTTCGGCTACATGTCCACATTCTTTGCAACGAGTCTTTGTCTTTTTATTTAACATATATCAATCACCTCTAATTTTCTTTTATAGAAAAGTAACCATTACAAGTGATAATGTCAATACAAAGTAAACAGCTATCCATACATAAGATTTGTCACAGATTTTAAAGAGAAAAAGAGTAACTTTACACTACCCCTCTATAAGATGACTATTATAATTTATTTTCACCTTTAGTAAAGATCTTCTGCTGCTGGCTCATCGTAACTACGATAAGAATCTTCAATTCTCTTATTACAGTCGCTACAATAATCCCAATAACCCCATTCCCCTGGTTCAGAGAAAATACTACTATTTTTTTCACAATTACAAAATTCTTGTTCTTTTTCAGTAATCATAACGCACCATCCTTAATTCATTATTTTGCACTGGAAATTTCACGAAGACATAACACATCTTTGGAATCTATCTTCATAATACTTAGCTTTTAGTTCATCGATCTTTAAAGTAAGCCCAATTCTTTCTGCAATTTCTATCGTTTCTCCCCAAAGCCCATTTTTGTGATTAGGCCAATTCTTCATGTATTCCCCTAAATTCATTTTTGTTAATTGTTTGAAATTATTATCAATAGATTCTCGATTGGATGGAACCCCAAAAGAAATATTAGTTACCGCTCCATCTTCTAAGTCAATTCCTTTAAAAATAGGAGTCGATATTTCAATATACGGATTAACATCATGTTGAAATGGCGAATGAGAACGATATAGTCCTACATCATAAGGAAATCCATCTAAAGTAATCCACGAATGACAAAATGGAAAAGGTATTTTTGAAGAATTAGTAAATCCAATTTCTAAATTCGGCTTAAATCCTTGCTCTTTAAGTAAAATATATAAAATACTTGAAAGTGCATGACAAGCTCCAATCCATTGCTTTCTCATAGCATGATTAAAAACAGCGAAATATGTTTCCACCAATCTCTCGTTATTAGGAATTTCTGATGATAATTGAAGTGCTCTTTGTTTCCAAATATCTACAGGCTTTTGAATTTTATCGATACAGCATTTCTTATATTTCCGTCCACTTCCACAAGGACATGGTTCATTACGTTCATACATATTGTTTTATTCCTTCCTTAGCTATATTTTACATAATAGAGTGTATTAAACTTAGACACTCGTGAAGGTGTATTTTCTTGTGGTACCTTTTTCTAATCTATGAGTTGTATTAAATTTGAACAATTTCTTCTTAGGTGTCCAATTTGTCCAATAAACAACAGGTCCATTGAGTGAAAATACAGGTGAAAAGTATAGTAAATATTTGTTTGAAATAAAGATTGATCAAAATGGATTCTTTTCTATTTCTGAATGAACTTTCTGTTTTATAAAAAAGTTTAATTATTTTAATAATCATATTTCACAACCAACAAATTAATTTTATATATCCGTATATTAATCTTCAAAGTTCTCCTCACTTTCCTCTATTCTCAATGCTAAGTAATCTTCAATTTCATCAAGAACATCAGGAATGTCTCTGATTATAGGAAGCTCTGATAATATATTTTCCTTGTAAAAATTCATATAAGAATTTTTTTGTTTCTCCTTTTTTGCCCTTTTAGGAATTAAATATTTAACAATACTGCTTTCTAAATCAACTTGTAAATCATCAGAATACAATATTAGATGATAATTTTGAAACCAGTATTGTTCATCAACCTTTTCTTTTAACTTATCAATTTCCTCTTTTTCGAAGTACCCATCTTTTAGGTAATATGAAATTAATATTTGATTGTTTGTTTCGATTACTCTACTTCTATTTTCTATCAATACATCTGTAAAACCAAATATTTTTATTGCGTAATAAAAATATAATTGCTCTTCATTAAATGATGTTTTAAGTGCTTCTCTATATCTAACTTGGAAAAATTTAAGAAATTTATTCTTATCAAAATTGCTCATAGCATTAAATTTATCCACCGTATACAACATAGTCTCGGGAGATAAATTAAGAAGAAAACATAGTTGGTGGTAATCATAATCCTTAACTTGATATTGCTCAAGGTCTAGCTCTCTAAAATATTTCGTCTTAAAAAAATTATTTATAAAGACTTTCTTAAGTTTATCATCCTCCAATTTTGACACTCTAAAAACAAGTTGGTTAATAAAATATAGCTTGTTATCCTCTCTTTCTTTGTCGAATCTTACATTACAATGGGCAATTAATTTTTTCCAGTACCTTGCAACTAAGTTGTAATTATTGAAAGATTCATATGTCCAAACTTCTTTTTTGTTATCATTTCTTTCTAATTCATATTTTTCCAACACTTTATCAAAAATCTTTATTACTTCATCAGTATCATTCTTATTACAGAAAAAGTAAAAATCATCAGAGAAATAGGAGAACTCGCAGTCAATCCTCGAATTTCTAATTTCTTCTTCAATGTCATTACTGATATTCTTCAAGTTACTTTCTGCGAAATATAATGACAAGTAATTCCCCATTATTAATCCATTTGTTTTTCCTTGATTCATATTGGATAGGAATCGTTCTTCATGTTCCTCAAAGTCTATTAAATGGGTATATATCCTTCCGTAGTATTCCTTTATATCCATTTTAAGCAGCTGGTCATATACGCATAATCTGTTAAAATCATCTTCTAATTGTCTATCGTATTCTCCTGATACAAAATCTCCAGTATCAATATTTGCAGATAAGCGTTTATGTAAAGGATCTAAATTTTGAATGGTATCAAAATTTGATAAATCCTTAAAATGTTCATAAGCAACTACAAAGTTTAAAATATTCGGCATTTTAAGGGTGCGATACGTATCTTCTTGTTTTTTAACTCTAAAATTAAAAGGTTCCACCCAGATCAGTTTACTAATATCAAATGAGGATATATCTGTTGGTAATTTAAGTATATCAATATCAAGAAAATGCTTAACTGCATTTTTAAAATTATATAAATTATTAAGTTTCATTTTTTTCCTCCTAACAATGTGAATCATCATTTCAGCTAAACCTTTATATATATTATTGTACTAATGTGCAGCTCTTTTATATAGTATTTTTTAGTTGAAAATACATTTAGACTTCAAGATTAATAAATATATGTTCTTTTTTTCACTTAACTGCTTCTTTTCTTTAAATAAGAAAAAACAAAAAAATTATAATTCCGATTGATCTATAAATTTTTAAAGATATAACGTTTACCAAACCTCCCTATTGGAAAAGACTTTATCAAGAAAGGAGGATAAAACTTGATTACATCTCGTAAAATTAGGCTTTCTATAGTTTCGGATAATGCAACAGAAGCCTATAACTTTATTCGTAAAGAAATGAGAGAGCAAAATAAAGCCCTAAACGTTGCTCTGAACCATTTGTACTTTAATTCTATTGCCAGACAAAAGATTTTATTAGCTGATGAAGCGTATCAACAAAAATTAAAAGACACTATAAATTCACAAGAAAAATCATTTAATACACTAAAAGAACTTGAGCGAAAACAGTGCATAGAAGAAGATTTTGAAAAGAAACAAACTTTAAAAGAACGTTTAATCAAAGCAAAAAATGCTTACGAGAAAGCAAAAGAAAAGGTAAGTCATTTACGTAAAAGTCGAAGTAAAGATTCATTCCAAGAATATAAGAATATAATTGGACAGGTTGAACAAACACATCTACGTGATATCATTTCCTCTCAATTCAACTTACATTCAGATACGAAGGACCGACTCACAATGATTGCAAATCAGGATTTCAAAAACGATATAGCTGAAGTTTTATCTGGTAATTGCTCATTAAGAACCTATAAAAAAAATAATCCTCTCTATATAAGAGGTAGAAACACCGTCTTATATAAAGAAGGTAATGAGTTCTTTATAAAGTGGATAAAAGGGATTGTCTTTAAATGTATTCTGGGAGTTAAAAATCAAAATAAAACTGAACTTTACAAAACATTAGAATGCGTACTTGCTGGAAACTATAAAATATGTGATAGTTCAATGAATTTTAATCAACAAAATAAACTAATTATGAACCTAACATTAAACATGCCAGATAAGGATGAAAACAGGAAAGTTCCAGGACGTATTGCAGGAATTGATTTAGGACTTAAAATACCTGCTTACTTTGCAGTAAATGATGCTCCTTATATCCGAAAAGCCCTCGGTAAAATTGAAGACTTTCTAAAAGTCCGTACCAGCATACAATCTCAAAAGCGGAGTTTAGAACGCGCCCTCCAATCCTCTAAAGGTGGAAAAGGGAGGAAAAAGAAATTAAAAGCGTTAGATCAATTTAAAGGAAAAGAAAAAAGATATGTCACAACCTATAATCACTTTATTAGTAAAAAAATTATTAGTTTAGCTATTCAATACGGTGTTGAACAGATTAATTTAGAATTGTTAACTTTAAAAGAAACGCAAAAAAAATCACTATTACGTAATTGGTCGTATTATCAATTACAACAATTCATTGAATACAAAGCAAAAAGAGAAGGAATCTTAATTAAATATGTTGATCCATTTAACACTTCACAAACATGTAGTAAATGTGATCACTATGAAGGTGGACAAAGAGAAAAACAAGCTAATTTTCTTTGTAAATCCTGTGGTTTTGAAGAAAATGCCGATTTTAATGCCGCTCGTAATATTGCAAAGAGTAAAAATTACATTACAAGGAAAGAAGAAAGTGAATATTATAAAAGGAATAATGAAATAGCGTGACTCTGAGTCAGTAATACCATTGATTTTCAATGGCGCTGGGGCGATTCTCCGTCCTTAGGGTGAGGATATATCAAGTAATCACTCATCAAGGTGTTAAGCTTGTGTGTTGCGTTACCGCACAAGGACAATACATATTGTTTTAAAATAAAAACTGCATCAAACCTAAGATTTCCGATACATGTTGTAAAAGTAGCTATACCATAGGTTTAATGTTTTTTACAATTGAATCTAAAGCAGTACTAAAGGTTTATTGCAAACGGGTAAAAATTAATGATGTAAAAGTACTGATATATCAAGGATTATTTATGAAAAAGAATAGGGGTTTTAAATACAATATGTGTTGTTAGAATACGGGTTTGACGCAAAACGTTAAAAATTTGTTATCAGTTTTAAATACAATATGTATTGTTAGAATTGGGTCTTTTTTTGCGTCCGTTTTTTAGTTACTTACATTTTAAATACAGTTTATATTGTTAGAATAGATATAATGACACGTTTTCTTATAAATGAAAAAGGCCACAAATACACTGTTATCGTAAGTAGCGTTACCAGTATCATTCTTACACTACTGTTTTAAATACACTACATAGTAGTTAAAATTAATTTAATCATCAAAAAAGACGCGAACTATCCGCGTCTTTTTTATTACTTTTAATTATTATGTTCAATATATCTCTTTAAATACAAATATCCTTGTATAAATCCATGAATAAAGTAATCATGTGAAGATAAAGCACAATAATAATTTATCGCATCATCAAGTTCATTAACATTTGATTTAGTACTGTTCATGATCTCTTTTAATGTACTTTCGTATTCTAATGTAGACTTAGACTCGTCGAATTTTTCTCTGTTAAAAATCTGCTCTGCAACCTGAGTTAATATATCTTGCATACCTGCTTCATACATTGTTGTAGCATATGTAAGTTCATCTTTAATAGATAGTTCTTTCTCATTAATTACATCAACCACTTTACTTAAAGATACTACGTTTGTCATTCCTATTCCCTCCGTTATTCTACAGCTGTAAAAGATTATGCTCCTGCTCAAGCTGTATACTAATTTAATTAATTCTCAAATACTGTTTTAGAAATAGCTGCATGCCTAATTATTAGAGTGATAAGTAAAAAACTCCGTGAACATATCTATTCCTGTTTCTCTTCTTCTGATCGTAGAAATAGCTATTATAAAAGCTAATCCTACATTGAAAACAAATTTATTCTCATAGCATCTATTCATTAGAAATTCTTTAAATACATCTTTTCCAAAGAACTCTCCATGATTATTTACAACATGCTCTAAGGTATTTTTATATGTCCAAGTCCCATCCTCCACATAGTTCTTTATGGGCGGAAATAATGTAAAAAACTCCTCTATGCGTTTAAATAACATCAACTCGTCAACTTTGTTTATGACCATTAACCCCAACTCTGGATTGATTTTTACAAATTCTGTAGGAAATCCATCTAATATACGACCTAACTTAATTAATAAGTTATATGGATTCTCTACTCTCTTGTCAGTTAAATCAGTAGCTAAAGATTTCAACATTTTTATTTTTGTATCAATAATCATCAAATTCCCTCCTTTAATATCAAAAAACTTTTAACGTTTTATTTCTTCCTTTTTATAAAATCTAAGTAGCCTTTTGTTTTCATTAATACATAGTCAAATGTAGCTGCCTTAGCGATTATCTTTACACTGGAAGGTTGTTTATCAGTATTCCAGTGCGATTCCCTCCAAGCTGTCCAGAAACCGTTTATATAATCGATATACACGCAGCTTGTCTTACTTAGAGTTAATGTGTAGAGTGTTCCGCTCAGTGCTACCATGTAACCTGCTGCCTTTGCTTTTTCATCTCTTTTCTTTGTTTCATCTTGATTCGATGCAGGAGCAGTTGGCATGTTTATCGTCTCCTTTATTTCTATTTACACAAAAAGTTCCCCCAATTACCCCAATAAGCTGTATCCCTTGTGGCTGTAAGGGTTGGAGTGTTCCCATCCCAAATCCCACTTGTTCCCGTTTCCCCAGTTTAATCCCCTTTTTCTTGCTAAGTGGGGAACTGGGGAAAAGCGGGATTTTACTATTCCCCACCGTAATCCCTTGCTGCTCTAAGGTTCATGACCTTTCGGGGGAACTGGGGGAATATTTCTAAGACAGTATACTTTTTTCTCTTCCTAAATATGGGCTAACAACTATTGTTTCTTTTTTAGCCTCTTTAATTTTTTGAATGTAGTTTCGTTCTTCTAACTCATTTAAAATAACTTTCAACCTATCCGATTTAACTCTCTTCTTTGTGGCTTGTTGAATATCTCTATAAGGGATTTGCTCACAATCATTCTTCAAAATATGTTTGAGCACAAACTTAGCATCATCATCCGTATTGCCTTCACTTAACAAACCGAATGTGGCCATCATATGATCTATAAAGTATTTAGAAGCGTGTAATGTACTGCGAACAGTCTCTTTACTGATTTCAGTCGGAATCCTTTCACAATGTGCATGATGTGCTATATGAATAAGTGCAATGATTCTCGCTACTTGTCCAACTAACTTACCTGCCCAGGATTGAAAGTGGCCATAAGACAACTCATTCCCCTCTCTCATGAGAGTTTCCATATGAATGCGATACTTATTAAAAAGCGTTTGCGCCTCATCACTTAATACCAAAACAACATTTTCATGCTGTAAATTTAATAATCTCTTAATCTGCTTGCTATAGAGTAGTTGTACCTCTTCTCTTATCTCTGCTGTTTCTATTTTTCGATACCCTATAAAACTTTTAGGGACTGCATATAAAAAGCGTGCCATTAAACCACGATTATAGAAATACTCCGGTAAACGCTTAATAACATCTAATTGTGCAAACAGCCCCACTGTTAAATGTGGATCGTCTACCTTTTCCGTTCTTCCTCTGCGATCTACCGTTATCTGATCTTGACTAAATCCTTTCAGATATACATCTATGTTGGTATTACTTGAATATCTGCCCTTGATTAAATCAAAGAATCCGCCTTCTGCTGATAACACTGCCATACGGCCAGCGTTATTTAGCATAAGTGTTATAAGCTGTTCTGGTGTAACATCGTCCGTAAAGTAACGTATAGGATGAACAAACTCTGCCTTTTCCATTTCTTCAATCTTGGCATTTAATTCACCCTGTATGGCAGCTGCATCTTCTTCCGATTGTTTTTGTTTAGCTTTAACCAAGTCTTTCTTTAAATCCTCTATAAGCCGCTCTAATACATCCTTTTCATGTCTACTTTGTTCTATTGCAATTCGTCTTTTGGTATTCTCTTCATTTTCATGTTCCAGCATCGGAAACGTGAATGCCTTAAACACACTCGACTTTCGATTACTTGGTGGCATGAATGTAATCAAATATGTATTTAACGATTCATACCAACCTTTACTTGGTTCGATACTAAACTTTTTAGCCAAAGCAACTGATAAAACGGATAGCACCATCATACAAGCCATATCAATAGGTGTTTGTGTCTGCTCTGCCACACCTTCTATATAGTCCCTTAGCCATGTTGGAAACACTTCAATTGGAAATAGAGGTACTTCATATTCATCAAAGGGAATAATCTCTCCCCACACTCTTGTTGGGTCATTATTTTGTTGTGAGTTTGCTGACGTAATCTCATCCGATGTTATCTCTGCAAGATTGGTTCCTAAAATACTATTTATCTTTTCAGCACCAAGGCTCTTTCTCACTACTTCAATTGCTTTTAAATTCATTTATGATTCACTTCCCTCTAATCCCTTAAATAAGCGGTTTACTTCTTCTAAAGTTGTTATTCTCACATACTCGCTTTCATCTACTAAACAATCTAACCAATACTCTATTTGCGGTAAAAGGTGATACATTTCCCCTAATTGTTCTAACTCTTCCATCGTTTTTATAGCCTTCATTTGTGTCCGAATAGCCTTAGCAAGATCATTTAAATTATTGATTTGTTCAATCACCTTAATATTTAATGCTGCAGCAGCTAATGTATTTTCCTTCTTCCACTTTCTTTTTTGGTACAACTTCTGATTCTCTTCTGCCGTTGGATTCTGTAACCCAAAATCTTTTGCAAGAGTAATAATCGCTTCTTTGACATCAACACTATGTGCTAAACGAACAACGTCTATCACATCACCTACACGTCCCTCATTACATCCCGTAAAGCATTTAAATGTATTTGTATTTGGATAGATTGCCATTGATGGGCTGCCATCAGAATGAAACGGACACCTTACACTGATACTTCTACGATTAGGATTGGTTACTTTTACATGAGTGTATTGCTCTAAAGCTTCAACAATCGAGATATTTTCTTTGAGTTGCTCGATACTTATCATTAAGAATCCCTCTTTTTTTAACTTATTACAGCTAAATTTAATTCCCCGTAAGGAACACCTATGCTAATATCTTCAAAAAAGAGTGGTTAAACTCCATTATTAAGTTAACCACTTTAATTGATGTAATATTCCGTATTTTCAATTCGCATTTTCTATTTTCTTCTCGTACTTTCTTATGATAAAATTAGGTTAGTTTATATATTTTTTATGTTCCGTATGAAAGTTGGCCCTTTCATATGGATTTTTTATCCCTACCATTTCCTAACTTCTTAAAACGTTGTATCTTTATTAACTAAAGGTAATTTACGCATAGTATTAGCACGCTTTAATATTTCAGCTGCCCTTTTTTCTAACTTACTTACAGCCTCCTCTTTCTCTTCATTTGTCGCTGGATGATAATATCCACTTCTTCCAATATGATTACTTGAACCTATTAGATAGCCATGTTTTTCTATTAGCCTTCTTACACTGGCCCTGATTTCCTCATCAGTCCCTCCAATCACTGCAATAATATCCTTAACGGTTCGAGCATTTTCCTTTCCATAACCAATAAGTGATAAGACTTTATGTTCCCGTTCTGTTAACATACTTTTTTTCTCCATATTTAAACCGCCTTTCGTTGTTGTAGCATTAATCGGAACGTCTCTCTTCCTCTTGGAGAAATAAGAGTTTGTGTTCCAGATTGCTTACCTTTTTTCCACTCTTTAATTTCAAATAACCCTGGCACATATTGCGCATAAGGCTTTAACTTTCCTTTTGTATCTCGATATACATATCCATGCTCCAAGAGCCAATTAATAAATCCATTCTGTCCCATCTTAAATTCCTTAGCTGTATCTCGAAAATTTGTTAATAAATTTCGTTCTACGAGTTCATCAAAGTATTCACCTTTAGGCTTTAACACTCGATTTTCAATTGCTAACTTCTCATTTTTCTCTGACAAGTCTGCAGCTAATCGTAGAGCTTCTGCAAATGTGCCAGGTACTTTAAATCCGTTATTCGTTAGTTTCTCTTCCATAATATGAAATCTATCTATATAAGACGCTGAGAACAATACCCCTTTCTTCCCTGTCAGTTTGTGAGCAATTAGTTCACAGCCTTTTTTAGTGATTCGATAACATGGACGTTCTTCTTTCTTCTTGTCTAAATAGGTACTTTTGCTAAAATATTCAACCACCTGAATTTTCAGGGGGTTATCTTCACTTAGATAGCCAATGTATGTTTTAATATCTGCCATTAAATTATCATGCCGTTTACCTATCATTTCTGCAACTTCCAAACTCGATAGAGTCGGCTGTTCATTTGCTACTATTAATTGATCTGTCATTTTTCATTCTCCCTTTCATAGGTTTATAGTTTGTCCACCTACTAAGCACTGCAACTCCTTCTTTGTCATCCAACGATCGAGTGTTTCTTTCCTAAATAACTTCCTCCTGCCAATACGAACACATGGCAATGATCCATAAATACTTTCCTTATAAACTAAATCCAAAGATACTCCTAAATATTTAGCTGCTTCTTTAGCAGTTAAAGTTACCGTTTCCATCAGTATAGCCTCCTATGAGCACTTAAAGTGATTAACAGCATTTTTTATGACTCAAAAACCAAAAAAAATACTATCAATGTTTGCCTCTGGATAAGTTTTTTTTAATTTACCCATGAAGTTACGTGAAGGTTTCATGTATCCTCGTTCCACCTTTTCATACATTGATTGAGATACACCTATTTTTTGTGCAAATTTCACTTGGGAAAGACCCTTATTCTGCCTGAAAATTTTTAATTTATCCATAATAACCCTCCTTCTGGAATTTATAATAACAGTCATTTTAAATGCTGTCAATCATAAAAAATGCTAAGCATAAAAAATGACATTTAGCGCATTAATCATTGAAAAACAGCACATAATGTGCTTATATTTTATTTAAGGAGGATTACAAAATGACAAAACATTATGGTGAACGAATTAGAGAATTAAGGCAACAAAAAGGTTGGACTCAAGCTCAGCTTGCAGAAAAATTAGGAAAAGGAGTTAGTACTGTTCGAATGTGGGAACTTGGTAAAAATGAACCAGATAGACAAACCTTAATCAATATGAGTAGACTTTTCGATTGCTCGATTGACTATATATTTATTAATGACATTGATGAGTCTAAGAACAGTCCTCAAGAAGTACGAGCTATTCAAAGGGGAATGCAATCACTTTCAAAAAATGATAGAGAAAAAGCATTAAAAATATTAGACTTAGCTTTCGATGGCATTTTTAAAAAAGATGAACATTAAAGCTGATTTTAACCTTGTAAGACAGGAAGTATTGCATGTAATAAAACATAATAATATTCATTCCCTACCTATTAATTTAATGGATATCATTCAAAACTACGAGAATTTAGAAATATTCTCATATGAAGAATTTGCTATAAAAACAAACTTAACAGTCACAGAAGTAAAAGAAATCTCTCTTAGTGAGGAAGGCTGTCTGATTTATAAACCTACAGGTAAAAAAGGGCAATATATTATTTTATATAACAATGCTCCTACACAAACATTTGAACGAAAACGTTTTACAATTGCCCATGAATTAGGACATTTTTTTTTAAAGCATAACGAAATCACACAAAAAACTACACTTAGTAGATATAGCCTCTCAAATAATCAATATGAAGAATTTGAAAAAGAAGCAAATATGTTTGCACGTTATTTACTTACTCCACCTCCTGTTCTTAAAAAGTTATCTATGGAGTGGGGAGGAATTAACTATAGAGACATCATGGATATATGTAATGTCTCTATGGAGGTATCTCAAAATACCATTCGTTATTTACACAAGACTTATTCTTTTTCTTACTATCCAGAAATAGAAAAACGGTTTATTCAATATATAGCCTCTAAGTATTGCTTAGTGTGCGGATGCTACCCATTATACGGCTCGACTTTCTGTCCGATTTGTAGTGCAGAATCAATGAAGAAAGGAAAAGGAACTATGAAATACAAAAGTACCTTGAGATTAGATAAAAATAGTCGCGCACTAAAATGTCCTTGTTGTGATAATGAAGAGTTAGATTATGAGGGAGATTATTGTAAAATATGTGGTTCCTATTTAGTAAATAAATGTTCTAATACCGATAGAATAAGCCCTTCAAATTTCCACTATATTCAAGATTCGTGTGATACAAAATTAGCTTCAAACGCAAGGCACTGCCATAAGTGCGGTAACGAATCTACTTTTTTCCAACAAGGCTTTTTACTTATTTGGAACAAAGAACACCTTGCAACCAAACAAATACAACCCTTTTTTACTGTTAGTGTATCAAATGACGATCCACCTTTTTAGTATCTTAATTAAAGAATATCCCGATAAAAGCTAATATTATTTTGGTTATTTATTAATAAATAGATCTACCATTATTGATAAAGCTTAATTTAAAGGAGACTGAAAATGAACTATAACGATGGCTATGAATTAGATGAATATAGTAGAGCTATTAAATGTCCTAAATGTGAGAATACTTCTTTAAATTACGAAGGAGATTATTGCAAAATATGTGCAACATACTTAGTAAATAAATGTTCTCACCTACACATTAATGATCATGACTATTATAAACACGAAAACGTCATTTTCCGATACGACAATGCCTGTAATACGCTATTAGATAGCGATGCAAGATTTTGTGTGAAATGTGGAAATGAATCCACTTATTATAGACAAAACTTATTACTTCCATGGGAGGAAAGTAAACACAATATTGAAATGAAAAATCTTGACAACCATAATAATCCATTTGCTAAGCCTGTGCATACAACAAGCATTCCTGATAAATTACCATTCTAAGGTGGTGCTGTAAAAAATGAAAGGTACACTCGAAAAACATGGTACTAACTGGCGTATGCGTGTAACAGTTGGCTATAACGAAAAAGGTAATCCTATTAGACGTTCAAGAATGGCTGCTGCAAAGAATAAGCGCGAAGCAGAAAAAGAACTTGCTTTGTTTATTGCTGAAATAGAAGCAGGTGAATATATCAAGCCGCAAAAGATGTTATTTAAAGACTTTGTTGAGGAATGGAAGAAGAAATATGCTATCAATAACCTATCTCCTCAAACATATGAAACGTATTGCAGTCATTTAAAATTACGCATCCTACCTACTCTTGGAAATATGAAATTAGAAGACGTAAAGCCTATGCACTTAATCACTCTTGCAGATCAACTTAAAGGCGATACTCGTAAAGATGGTAAAGAAGGTACTTTATCACCTGCTACAATTAATTATGTAATACGTGTCATTAAAAACATTTTCAAACGTGCTCATGAGTGGCAATTGATAAGAAAAAACCCTGCTGAAAAACTTACAAAACTAAAAGATGAATACCAAATAAAAGAGCCTTATGACTTAGAGGAAACAAGACAAATTATGAGCCTTTTAGAACAAGAAGAAACCATGTATCAAATTCTATTCCAATTAGCCATTATGACAGGATTTAGACGTGGCGAATTGTTAGGGTTAGAATGGAAAGATATTAACCTTGAAGATGGCACTGTAACAGTACGACAAGCTGTATCATATGCAAATAGTCAATACTATATAAAAGAGCCAAAAACAAGAGCATCAAAACGCACAATCTCTATCCCTATTTCTCTCATTGAAAAGCTGAAAAGATATAAAAATGATTGTAATGAAAAACGTTTATCTTGTGGTGATCTATGGGAAGCTGGAGAATATTTCTTTGTATTTTCTTCTTGGCACGGTAAACCTTTATATCCAAGTCATATTACAAAAAAGTGGAACAAGTTTACTAAGAAACACGAACTAAGACATGTTAACTTTCATGGTTTACGTCATACATCTGCCACCCTTCTATTAGAAGCTGGAGAAAACATGAAAGTTATTTCCAGTCGTTTGGGCCATTCCAGAATTAATACAACAATTGATATTTACACTCACTCGTTGCAATCAGCAGACAAGGGAGCTTCAAATAAGCTAGAACTATTAATTAACTCTATAGAGAAAATAAATTAAACAAATAAATTATTGCTACTTATTTGTTAAAATCATTTCAAAAATAATCTACTATAAAAAATGTCCCTGTAATCTTTTAATTCCCAAAGTAGACTACAGGGACAACTTTAATTGTAACTGTTATTATTAAATTACAAAGTATAATTTACGAAAGGGAGAAAGCACATGACTTTAATTGCAGCATATTCATACGAGCCTGACAGAACAGTGTTTGTTAACGATTTTCGTACGACTATCCGATCAAAATCTCTGCGAGCAGATAACGCCTTTAAATTTAAGCAGTTAGGTAGTTCCGTAGGGTTATATTTAGCTGGCAATGTTAATGGATGGAATCAATTTTTTGAAAGAGAAGAAGCACGTTTACAAGAAATAGAACATGAAAATTTCATTGAAGAATTCCTTAGTATTTTGCGTGACTATGCTCTATCTGCCACACCCATTCTTGATAACGGAAAAAAACTTAGTGCTTTAGGTTTTATAATTGACGAGGCTAGTTATTCAAATAAAGCTTTTCATATCGATTACATTCAGGGCAGCGGAGCTATTATAAATGAATTAGAAAAACATACGGTATATTTAATTGGAAGCGGCGCTGACATTGAAGGACTTAAAGAACATGTAAATAATATTTTATTAAACTATACTTCAGATCCCAAAAGACCCCCACGCCAAAAGGAAGCCTACTTAGTTGCAGACCTTTTCGCAAGATCCATATCAAATTATATTACAAATTTGAATGATCCAAAAATATACGAAAAAAAAGGAATTTCTAATATTTTTGGATTTAGTTATTTAGAACAAAGTTATTTCGAAATGTGCTCTTATTCCGAAACGAAATTTGAAAAAGACAATAAAATACACAAACAGTTTGTTTTCGATAAGAATGATGATGATATTCCTGTATTAAAAGACAAAACTAATAACATAACTTCTACACTTTCTTCCGTAAATAAGATTGTTACAGAAAAGCCAATAATTATAGATCCGTTTAACAGAGAGGGTTCTTAGTACGTTTTAAGGTTAAATATACCCTCAAAGCATTGATACAACTAATCTCGACCAACTTTTATTATGGGGCAGAAATGGGGCAGAACGCCGTAATTTTGTATCAAACTCAAACATTTTAAATCCTACATAGATTTGATATAACACTGATACAACAATGTTTATCATCTATCATCTGTTACAATCCTAAAGGATTATTAACTTTGACAGGGTGGAGGTCGCTGGTTCGAACCCAGTCGGGATCATGCCTAAAGCCCTTTATATTAAAGGGTTTTTCTTATGTATAACAGTTTACTATAAAGGCTGGAACAGCACTTTGGGAGCAGAAAATTTTATTTTAATCCTATTAAAGGGTTAAATACTAAACTTCTGAATGTTCCCTTAATATATGAGCATAAAAAATAGCAGTTATGCTCAATTCAATGAGTTAACCGCCTGGGATTTTATTTATAACGTTTTCTTACCGAATTTCCAAACCGATCAAGGAAACTTAATACCTTTTCTACGTTGTCCCCTTGTGCTGCGCTTACTCTTTTAGCTGCATTGTTTAATGAGTTAGCAACCTTTAAAAATCTATCTACATTTTGCACGGCTTTTTACAACTTATTTGGAACGGCTGCTGCACTTGTTTTTAACTGTATCCGTTTCTATAACCGAATCTATTACTTCATCGCAAAACCCAAGCTGAACGACTCTATCACTATTCATAAACGTTTCCTCATCAAGTAACTTTGTAAGTTCCTTATCAGGTGTTCCGTTCTGAATCCACCGTCTGACAGTATTTTCGTGAACACCTATTAGTTTGGCAATCTGCCCCTTTAATATCATTAATCATGTTTAC
The DNA here is from genome assembly GCF_054570475.1 of Bacillus sp. C1. Lineage (NCBI taxonomy): Bacteria > Bacillati > Bacillota > Bacilli > Caryophanales > Bacillaceae > Bacillus > Bacillus sp. C1. The sequence continues at coordinate 686,818 of NZ_JBTMZT010000002.1, read as the reverse complement.
GTCTACCAACATATCTTTTAATGACATAATACCTTCACCTCATTAGTTTATTTATTTGAGAATTCCTGCCTGATCCATTCCCTAAAATTTAAAGTCACCATTTTTATCATAATATGTTTTGTTTTTGTGAGAATTGGCGTTGTATCTTGTTCCTAATTTCTCGTTTAAAGCTTCTTGCAACGTTTTTGAAATATTAATCTCATTCCGCTTTGCTTCCATGTGTAACCCTACTGGAATTGATACACTAATCTTTTTATATACATGTTGAACAGATTCTCTAACTGGTGGCATCCAAACATCAATTAATACCACTCGTTCATCTTCTTTTACTTGTACTTCTCTCAACGGCGTTGGTTTTGGTATCGTGTCGTTATCTTCCTCCATAGATGCTAAAAACCCGCCTAATACATCGCGCGCTATGTACATAGCTTCGATATCTGTATCCGCACATGACAAACACCCCTGCAAGTCTGGGAATGAAATACTAATGCCGTCATCTGCATAATGGAAAATCGCCGGATATGTATAGTAATCTTGTATTTTTTGCATTTCTTGTGTCATTTGGTCAATCTCCTTTATCTTTCGGTATGCATCACAGTATATACCAAACAAAAAGAAATAAACAAATGAAAACTACTAAAATCGAAAATAGGTACAAAAAAGGTGAATCCTCCATGTATGAGAATCCACCTTTATATGGGGTACCAACAGCGAATCGGACATAAACCACGATAAAGATTTTTGAGTGGTTTTAGCACTAATTTAAATTGTGTTGTATACGAAATTAGATCATTTGAGTAAATTGTGTTGCATTGAAATACTCTTATCGGGACAAAATTAACATCTTTTTATGCTGAAATTTGCTTAACGTGTTTTTTTCTAAAATGCTGGTGGTACCTCATTCTGTTTTTCTCCCTTTGTTTTTTTATTCTGTGTAGCTAACGTCAGTAATTTTGTCATGTTTGTTAACTGTCATACGAATTTGTTTGTTGCCTTGCTTGTATATGTAAATTTGAGTACCATCAATTCCTGTTTGTGCATCCGAAGGTAATGGCAAAAGAGAATCATATTTCATAAAGTTCGTTCCGATCACTAATTTGTTAGCTACATCCTGGCTTAACTGGTGACTTTTGTTGTATTCAGCCTCCTGTGCTTTTCGCTCCTCTTCTTTCGCCTTTAGTTCTGCTTCGATTTTTTGCTCATTTTCCCATTCTTGTTTTACGTGTTCACAAGTGATACCGCTCTCCGGTGACAAATTACAGTCATCGTTTTTCGGATCTTGTACGGATTCTTGACGCTTCTGTTTGGCTTGTTCTTCTTGTTTTGTCTGTTCTTCAGCCTGGCGTTGCACTTCAGCCTCTTGACGTTGTTGTTCTTCTTGTTTTGCCTTTTCTTCAGCCTGACGTTGCGACAGAATCATACATTTCGTATAGATTATTAAATTGTTACTTTTGTATATATAAGGAAGAAAACAGCTACCTGAACAAAGATGAGAATGTTTGGAACTACAATAAACAGGTCAAATAATAAAAAGACAAAGAAAATACACATAAATAAACCTAAATGGTAAATCTTCAGTCGGTTCTTGACGAATCGATATTTATGAAAAACAAACGTGGTTGACAAGAAATAGATAAAGGTAGATACGAAAACTAACATTACTAAAAATAAGTAATGAATATCCTGCGAAAACGCTAATTGGATAGCTGACGCAATCATGCTTAAAGACATATAAATGAATAGGTGCCCATAAATAATGGCTTGCCCAGTCGTTTCCACTTCTTTATCGACCTTTTTTTCAACATTATCGAAATATTGCCACCACATGGTAATAACAATTGTAAATGATACAAGTACAAAGCTAATCGCATCCCAACTCCCTTTTTCTGGATGCAAAACAGCAATTAAGCTAACAATTGATTCCCCAAATAAAATAATAGTAAAAAGGCCAAACCTTTCTAATAAATGCGGGGTATTTGTCGGTGCTTGAATCAAGTATCTTCGGCCAAAAATAGGGACAATGATATCAATAAAAATCCCTAGATATAAAATAAGATATCGAACCCACGAATCAAAGAAAATAGAACACAAAGATACTGCAATTCCTATTAAAAATCCATATCCTAAATATTCAGCTGTCTTTTTACGCGAGCCATTTTCTTGTTTGCTAATCCATATATATTGCATAGATGTAGAAAATCGAATACCAACATACCCTATAAGGAAGGAGACATAATACGGATCAAAATTCACAGACAGGCTGGCTGTCATTAAAATGATAAAAAGCATTTGAATAACCATAAACCATCGTTGCGCGACACAATCTTTCCCAAACCTGTTAACGTATAATGATTGTCCTACCCATGCCCACCAAATAGGAACGAAAATTAATACAAATTTTAATACGTACTCAAATGGAATCATTCCCTGTTCCAAATGTAGCAACAAATGTGTCGCTTTTGAAATAGCAGCTACAAAAATTAAATCAAAAAATAGTTCCAGCCACGTTACTTTTTTCTCTTCCATCAATGCTTTCCTCCCGCAAAATGTTTATGCCTATCCTTTACTGATATATCAAAAGAACTTGTTTTCAAACATGGAAAAGCTTGTAGTATGTCCTAAAATAACAGAATAGCCTCTCATTGATTCAATGATTACCTGAAGTTTCTATAAGCGTTTGTAAATATAAAATCCAGCCTTTGTCATCAATAAAAACATAGGCTGGATTGTTTGTGTTTGGGATACATTGTACGCTATTTCAGTAATAAGAAAATCCTTTTGAATAGCATTATATTAACCTTCTTTTTTCCTTATTACTTTTTATTGCTTTGCTTTCTTTATCCACTCTGCAACAGTTACTGTACGTTTCGCTTGATGTTTTACACCTGCACCAACATCTTTTGCGCCTTCCTCAGCCCATTTTGCTAGTTGATAATTTGTTCCACCCATACTGTAATAAATCACTGCTAATTTTACATTGTTTTTTCTTCTTTATTGATAAACTTCCAACTCACTTGGATCAAATACCCACTTTATTATACCTACCTATTTTTTTTAATTATAATTCATACCATACAATCTTTTTATCACGCATTTAGAACAGTCTGATACCACTGAGCAGCTTCTTCTACTTCACTCACAGTTAACTGATGCCCTCTATTTTCCCAATGTAATGATACATTTGCATGCGCCTTTTCTAATAACGTTTGTAATTCTGCTGATTCTATAGGTGAACAAATTGGATCATTTGTCCCTGCTGCAATAAATACAGATTTACCTGATAAATCAGGAAGCTCTATTCCTCTTCTAGGTACCATAGGGTGATGAAGAATGGCACCTTTCAGTGCGTGTTGATAATGGAATAATAAACTTGCTGCGATATTTGCACCATTAGAATAACCAATTGCTATTATATTTTCTCTATCAAATTCATATGTTTTTGCTGCTTCATCAAGAAATTCGTTTAATTCTTTCGTACGAAAAACAAGATCCTCTTCATCAAAAATGCCTTCTGCTAATCTTCGGAAGAAACGAGGCATTCCATTTTCCAATACATTTCCCCGAACACTTAATATAGAAGCTTCTTCATCAATTCTGCCTGCAAGTGGTAATAAATCTAACTCATTCCCACCAGTACCATGAAGTAATAATAATGTTGGCTTTGTTAAATCCTTCCCTTTATGAAAAAAATGTTTCATTATTTATCTCCTCCCAAAACCCGCACCTCAATAGGAGGTAAGAGTTCTTCTAATTCTTCTCATCTTGGTTCTAACCAAGATGAGTTCCTAGTTCACCAGATCCATTTCCAAAGTACAAATGATACACTTCTGGTCGATCAAAATTGATTGTCTTTTTTATAAGTCTTAGTCCTAGAACACCTGCATAAAAATCAATTGTTCGTTGTGCATCGTTTACCATTGCAGAAATATGATGAATACCTGCTATTTTATTTGACACGATTCTCTCTCCATTTCATTACTAAGCCATATTTAAATTACTGAGGTCTTTCAATGGAAAAAATCTCACCTATTTTCGCATAATTGTGGCCTGCTAAACGACTCACAGCTGCCAATCCCTTCGGATCAATTCTTTCTTTTTCATAAATTTCATTTTCAACATGAAATTGAACCACTTTTCCTATAATCAAATCACATCCAGGAGAATCTGAACCACCTAATTCTAGGGAGTGCTCTAATACACACTCCAGTCGAATTTTAGCCTCTTGTACTCCTAATGCAGAAATCTTTTCACTCTCTACCGTTGTGAAATTTGCCAATTCAATTTCACTTTGATTAGACGGTAAATTAGCAGCAGTTTTATTCACCATTTCTACATTTTCTTCATCAACAATATGAACGACGAATTCCTTACTATCGAGAATATTTTTTGCTGTATCCTTTTGTCTCCCCTCTGAGCGCTGAATTGCCAATGAAATCATTGGAGGATTAGAGGAAACAATATTAAAATAACTAAAAGGTGCACCATTTAAAATACGATCCCTTGAGATTGTAGTAACAAAAGCAATCGGTCTTGGAATAATACTTCCTATTAAAAACTTATAATTTTCTCTTTCAGTATTTTGTAACGGATCGATTGAAAGCATAGAAACCAGCCCTTTCGTAAATTAGTCTACATTTCTTACTTCAAATGGTAGTAATCTTTGTTCAATCTGTTTTCTATGTGGCTCATATTGTTCGGGTAACATTAATTTCTCACCCATCGTTTCTTGTGATTCATCATGCGCAAACCCTGGAGGATCAGTTGCAATTTCGAATAAAATTTCTCCATGTTCTCTAAAGTAAATCGCGTTAAAATAATTTCTATCTCTCACAGGTGTTACGCCATATCCATAGCGTGAAACATGCTCTCTCCAATCCAATTGATCTTGATCATCACTAGCTCTCCATGCAATATGATGAACTGTACCAACGCCCATTTGTCCACGTCCAATGGAAGTTAATTTTAGATCAATAACATTTCCAATTTCAGCTGAAGAACGGAATCGAACAAAGTCACCTTCTTCTCCAACTTTTTCAAGTCCCATCACATGTTCTAATAACTCAGCAGTTTTGTTTGGTTGAGTAGATAAAAGAGTTGCTCCTCCAAAGCCTTTAATTGCAACTTCTGGTTTAATCTCTCCAAAACTCCAGTTATTTTCTTCACCTTCTGCTCTTTCAACAATCTCTAAATGCAAGCCATGTGGATCGTCAAACTCTAAATATTGTTCCCCAAAACGTTCCATTTTTGTATACGGAATGTTGAACTTTTCCAATCTATTTTCCCAAAACTCCATAGCATCTTTCGGAACAACGTAAGACGTCACTCCAACTTGACCATCTCCAATCATTCCTTGACGAGCACCTGCCCATGGAAAGAACGTAATAATCGTTCCTGGTTTTCCTCCTTCATCACCAAAATAAAGGTGATACGTTTCTGGATCATCGAAGTTTACCGTTTGTTTTACTAAACGTAATCCTAACACCCCTGCATAAAAATCTACATTCTCTTGTGGGTGTCCTACAATTGCTGTAATATGATGAATCCCCATCGTTTTTTTATTCATTGTGTCTACTCCTTTTTATTTGTTTTTTGAAAACCCCTTTAATGATTAAACATGAACGATTTCCGTATTTCTTTTCATTCTTTACATTTAATCTTGGTGACATTACATAGTTCCATTCATACTTACCTTAAATATCTCGAATTTAATTATCTTTAATTCGAGATATTTAAGAATAAAAAACTAAAATTATCTCTTAATTAGATTCATCATTTGGGTAAGCTATTAAAGGAATAAAACTTCATCCTTTTTACATTTAATTTTTCTTCATGAATAACTATTTGATTACATATGTTTCTTTTTTACTCTTTGCTGAATTCCTTCGTGCTTCTCACTGTATCAATTGGACGAACTAATTTTTCTATTTGTGCACGTTTTGGCTCTAAGAATGGAGGTAAAGATAGTTTTTCCCCAAGCGTTTCATAAGGTTCATCTCCCATAAAACCAGGTCCATCTGTCGCAAACTCAAATAAAATTTGTGGTGCAACTCTTGCGTATAATGACTCAAAAAAGTGACGATTTACATAGCCGGATGTATGGAATCCAAAACTATTCATCCGCTCAATCCATTCTTCTAATACGGAGCGATCCTCTACGCGGAATGCTGCATGGTGCACTGTACCAAAACCTTGTTGGGATTCAGGAAGAATCATATTATGTTCTACAATGACCGAGGCACCATTTCCACCTTCTCCTACTTCAAATAAGTGGAATACTCCTTCTTGATTAGTCTCTTTAAATAATAGAACTTTTTCTAACATTTCTTTGAAGTAACTAAAGTTCGCGATACGAACAAAAACAGGTCCTAAACCAGTAATTGCATATTCCAGTGGAATTGGTCCCTTTTGCCAAGGTGTACCTGACTCCACTCCTTTATTAAATTCATCTGATATCAATTGATATTGTTGATCATCAAAATCAGAGAAAGAGAGAGTTTTCTTGCCAAATTGCTCCTTAATTCCAGTATGTTGTACTTCGAGACGATCAAAGCGTTTTACCCAATATTCCAATGCTGCATCATTTGGTACTCGGAACGATGTCTTTGAAATTTCATTTGTACCGTGTACGCCTTTCGGAATGCCTGGGAAATCAAAGAAAGTCATGTCCGTTCCTGCACTTCCTTTATCATCCGCAAAAAATAAATGATAGGTTTGAATATCATCTTGATTTACCGTTTTTTTAACTAAACGCATTCCTAACACATGAGTGAAAAATTCATAGTTCTTTTCTGCACTGCTTGTAATAGCTGTAACATGGTGTATTCCTTTTAGTTGGTTCACTTTGTATTCCTCCATTAGTTTTAATTTATATTTTACAGTTGTACTTTTTCTTCTATACTTTTGGATTCATCAATATAACATTTTCCCATTATTACTTCTCTTCAATAGGAGATAATTTTGCTTCAATTTCTACTCGCTGTTCCTCCAAGAACGGCGGTAAATCCAGTTTTTCTCCTAAATGTTCCACTTCTCCATCAATTGTAAATCCTGGTCCATCTGTCGCAATTTCAAAAAGAATCCCGTTTGATTCACGGAAATATAAACTCTTAAAGTAGAAACGGTCAACAATTCCTGAGGAATGGAAACCTCTTTCTTTCACTTGTTCTTCCCAATAGGCAAGCTCTGCATCATTTTTCACACGAATCGCTAGATGATGAATACTACCGCGACCTGGTCTTTCAGAAGGACCGTCCAAATATTTCACTACGATTTCTCCAAAAACCTCTCCCTTGATAGACTGAAAAACTGCTTCTGCGTCATTTCGACTGACCTCTGTATAACCAAACATATCTGTAAGTGTGCTCGCCATTTTATCAAGTCTACGCACCGTTATTTCCACAGAACCCATTCCTTGAATCTGATGTTCAACAGGAACCTCAGATTTCCCCCATGTTTCCCAGTGCTTAACTTTTTCTCCATTTGAAACGAGTAACACCAAACGAAGACCTTCAGGATCCTCGAATTTCAAGGCAGGACGATTTGCATATGTTGTGATTTCACCATGGTACACACCATATTCCTCAAATCGTACTTTCCAGTAATACAAACTGTCCTCTGAAGGGACGAGTAATCCAATTTGAGTAATTGCATTTGTACCACGATATGTTTTTCCGACTAGAGGAATTTCAAAAAATGTTAGTTCAGTACCTGGGCTCCCTATTTTATCTCCGTAAAATAAGTGATACATCGACGGGTCATCTTGGTTTACCGTCATTTTCACACGGCGCAAACCAAGCACGTTTTTATAAAAGGAATTATTTTCACTTGTGTTTTTTGTAATCATTGAAGTGTGATGATGCCCTTTAATTTTATACATCCGTGATTCCTCCGTTTTCGATTTACTAATCAAGTGATAATTAAAAATAACATTTAACACAGATAATATGGTTCTTAACTTTCCAATTTATTCTCAGTATGTTTTTGTAGCTTAGTCATAATCTTATATAGTGTTTTTTGTTCATCCTCTGTTAAGCACTCATTGAGAATGGACGTTTGGAAATTAAGTTGGTGTTCAAAAACCTCATTTATTTTTTCTTCTCCTTTTGGAGTAAGAGTAATCCATTTCGTTTTCCAGTCCTGCTTACGCTGTATATATCCCTCTTGCTCAAGTCGAGTAAGCATACGTGAAATCCCACCCTCTGACACAGTTACTTTAGTAGCCAATTGACTTTGCATGAGAGGCTGATAAACAGAAACCTGATTTAATACATCAAACTGAGCAGCTGTGATATGAAACTGTTTTAAGAATTCATTCGATAATAAATTACTTTGATGTGTAAAACGAGCAGTACGAAACCAGATTAGTGAACTGAGCGTACTCTTTCTCATATGACTCACTTCCTTTCGTTACTATCACTTTACAACTCAAGTGATTAAAAAGCAAGTAAATTATCTCAAATTCGAGATATTTTTTGCACATCTCAGTATTTACATTGAATGATTCTTCATCCAGGCTTCTTGACGGAACCATTTCCCTCACACGTTAATTTGATACTATATTTCGTTCTATATTCAAAATTTCGGATAGGCTACACTGAACTGGACAAAAAAATTAAGTCTATGCTACCTCGTTAGCTAGTTCTTCATCAACTGATGTGATAGGAGAGTATGTTTTAATCTCTTTATAAACCGTTACTTCTAATACGCCATACTCGCTGCTTCCTTCTTTTACAGGTCGTCCCGAACGATATAATTCAACCATCATTGTTTTAAACTCTTCATTAAATTTCTTATTTGTCATACGGACTCCAAACTTTAAATCACTTTTTAATCTTATCTATCACTCTGCTTCCTTTGCCCCTACTCAATGCTTCATTACAATTATGCAGTAGGTTAGGACATAATTTTTCATTAGAAAATTATTATTATCCTTCAAATTCACCCCAAATCAATGTTCCTTTTTCACGAAAAATATTATCCAATGCTTCTAAAGCACTCTCTCCTGCCCAACCTATTGATTCAAATATTCTTCCTGATTCCGATATGTATAAATTTATCCCGAAATCATTTAGTGAACCTATAGGAATAGCTTTCTCATCAATATAATCCTCTAAACCAAAACACGAACTATCTAACACACCTATCACTTCCTTAATGCAAGTGGTATGTTTAGATATTTTCTTAGACCCATCTGAACGAGTCTTTTCAACATTGATTCGTAATTCTCCAAACTCCTCCATAAATTTTTTTACACTTTCAAAAACCTCAAACCCTCTTTCTTCAAGGAACTTTACAGTTTCTGATATGTCTATTTTTCTCCCCTCATACCATCCCGCTTTTTTTAATTCTTCTATTTTTCCACATTCTTTTGATAGGCAAGAATTTGTGTCTCATTCATCTTCCCTATGTTTTTAGCAATTGTATCTAAAACTTCTTTTTGTAAAGGTTGTAAATCCTTATTTTGTGTCAAACCTCTGTATACACTTGTCGTATATAAAAGTTTGTCGTGTTGTACATATTCTTCGCATGTTGGCAAGATTCTTGAAAATAAGAATACATACGATGTCCTTTTTTAATCCAAATTTGAAGCGTTTTACAATTTGTTTTCTTTTCCGTTGTCATTTTTTCACCTCCTTGTTACGGATATTATACCAAAACAAGAACATACATTCCTATCATTTTACTTGAACATAAAATATTTTTTTCGATTCACCTCACCACCTTCACATATGTTTAGAGGTGGGAGTCCTCTCGAAAGATATGATAGAATACGATCTCGTTAGCACTCTACTATCATCCATGTTCTTCATATAGTTGCACTAGAATCCTATTTCCTTTAAAATTTCATAAAAATGTTATAATATGTTTAAATATACTGTTTCCTTATTCAAGAAATTATACTATAATCTTCTAAGTAATATTATGGGAATAGAGGGGTTTACACGAGAATATGGAGATGAGGAAGTTACATTATTTAATTGAAAAAAGAAAAGAAGAATTAATTGAACTTGTTAAACACTATGGTTTTTGTCACCCTAAGGTACTAAAACTTAGTCAAGACCTAGATAAGTTAATTATTCGTATGATGGAGCAAAGTGAATTATCTGATATTATTACGAAAGCAAGCAATAATACATGTAAAAAATAAAAATTCTATAATTCCACCTATTATATATATATATATTTTTCTATACAAATGATTCATTTCAAAAAGTATTAATAAAATACATATATTTCTAGATACTTTTAACTGGTTTCATTAAGTTATAGGTACAAGTATCAAATCACAACTGTATTCGTTAAAAATTTATAAAAAAATAACATAACTAATAGCAAAAAAAAAGCGGAAACCGCTCTTTTTTGTTCATTCTTTAAGCATTAGTATATCAGGTGAGTAGTTCACAAACTAATTTTATTTAAAAATGAAATTTTATTCATTGTAAATAATGCATAATCAAAAGTTGTAGTTCTAATTAATATACAATCTGATTCATCACTTTGTGTTCCTATCTTTACTAACTTTTTATTATTAGGAACATAGTCATTATCTTCAATAATCTCAACAATGTCCTCAAACAGAATGTTAATTTCTGCAGTTTGCCATTCAATTGTTAATTGTTCATGTGTTTTTGTTACCTTAATATCTTTCATATAACTCTATTACCTACCTAATAAATCGTTATTTCATTATAAACTAATGTAAAGAAATTATATCAAAAGGGTATAAAAACATCTACAATTTTTTTATTCTTAGACAAAGCGCCAGCATTACTTTGCGTATTTAGGGGCATTTGTTTTTCTTAGCTTGATGACGATGTTGCCGTACCTCAATATACAGTACATGTGTTTATATTCATCGCCCAATAAAATATCATCTCGCCTAAGCTTGTACTTCGTTTTCTATCCTATCATTGCACATAATACTCTATGATGGTACAACCATCATGAAGTATGTACTTTTTAACAGCCTATTCTTTTTCATCCATCTTCTGCTTTACATGTTCAGCGATTTCTGTTTGTCCAAATTCTCTAGCATATTCATAAGCATTCATATTCTTAATATTTTCTCCAGTGTATCTAATTGCAATATCTATTCCTTTTTCAACTAGATACTCAGCTACTTCTTTATGTCCACCATAAATCGCACCAAATAATGGATTTCTTTTTGCTAAGCTCACATCTAATTCTGCGCCAGTCTCAATTAAATACTTTACTATCTCCAAATGCCCCTCTCCTGCTGCCAAATTTAATGCAGAAGCATCAAATGTACCACCTCTAGCTTCAATATCTATACCTTTATTAATTAGATACTCAACCATTTCAAGGTGTCCTTTCTTGGCAGCTACATGTAACCATGTTCCAAATGTAGTCATTGTGTTCAAAATTTCTTTATCATTACCTATTAATTGTTTCACTTCATTAATATCACCAATTTTAATTGCATTTCTTATTGCTTTGTTTACACTTTTTTTACCCAAAACATATCCTCCTTAAATTCAATTATGTTCTACTAGCTAATCCACCTAATTCTTTAAGAGCGTCAACAATATCGTCAAGGTCACCGCCCTCAGCTTCAACATCCCTTAACCGCTTTACAACAATCTCCAAAGCATCAAGACTATGTTGTCCTACTACGGCATTTGGTGCCCAAACAAGGTTTTCTTCACCAATTATTGGGTCTACCCCATTCCTTCTTAATATTCCTTGACCTTCTCGAACCAGTTCTTGTTGCTTCTGACCAAGGCCTTTCTTAAATAAAATATGATGTACATATGGATTTTTCATGGCAACAGATGGGTCACCTGTAAGAAATCTCTTGATAATCAAAAATCCCTTCATCGTATTCATCACTATCAAATGTCTTCACTTCTGCCCCTAAATTCAACAAGTTATCAGCTAATCCTTTTAAATTTTCTATTTCATTCAAAATCATATACTCAATGTTAAAATTTTGTATATCTGTTAAAAAAACCAGTACCCATGGTCAATGGATACTGGCATAATAACCTTTCATATCAAACATGTTATAACAAGTAAAAGTAACATCTCTAGTCTTATTCCTTTAAACCAATGTTTTCTCTTTTTATATCAAGTACATCTAAAACACCAAATTCATCAAATTTTCCCATTAAATATTCATGTCCTTTTTGTAAAGCACTTATTCTTTCTTCTGTATAAATGGGTATTAAAGTATAAAAATTAATTATTCTATTTTCTGAATCTATAAAACTTCTTACCTCTTTAGATTTATCGATTAAAATACATGATAATTCTGTATTAGAAGCAAATGGCATTGGAGGTTCTCCATTTGGGAGAATGACCCCTTTCTCTAACCATCCATCATATTTGTGAGGTATGTGAGCAGCCATTCTCAACCACTTCAAAGGCCAATAATTATCTTTGTTCATCAATTCTGTTTTGCTTATTGGCCAATTTGCAGGCAACTTTAATACTAATTCAGCATACTTAAATCCCTTACTGTCTTCTGAATCATCCATTGCAAAATCACTCATCCCAGTAGTCACAAGAGTTATAAAATCACGTTCTTTTGATGGCAATATAATTTGAATATCAATTGATACTTTACTACCAGGTATGATTTCACTGATTGTATCATTAATGGGACCAAATTGTTCTGTTATATAATCTAAAATATCAGTTTTTGCATTTTCCCCAGTATCTTTATATACCTCTTTTTTAGTAGAATCTAATAAATTCGCTATTTCTATTTGCCCTTGTTCATGTGCAAATGCTAACGCATCCATATTTTTCATATATTCTCCCGTGTACTTAACGCGACTGTCAATTCCATTTTCAATCAGAAGTTTTACAATATCTATATATCCACCCTGAATAGCACCAAACAAAGGATTCCTTTCCGGTTCACTCACATCCATTTCAGCTCCACTAGTCAATAGATACCTGACAATTTCAAACTGGCCTTTTGAAGCCGCTTGGTTAAGTGCCCCACCACCATATACACCACCGCGCTTATTTATGTCAGCACCTAATTCTATAAGTCGCTTGACTATTTCAAGCTTTCCATGTGTGGCTGCAACATGAAGAAAAGTTCCAAACGGTCTCATCGATATATTCAAGAGCTCCATATCTGAACCAATTAACTCAACTACACCCTCAACATTATTTTGCTTAATAGCTGTACGAATTTCTTTAGCTAGTTGGATATTTTCCATATTATCACTATCTCCTTTTGGCGGCTATGTTACCTAATTCTTCAAGTATTGCAATCATATCATCTCGATCACCGCCATTATTTTTTACTGCTTTAATATCATCTACAACTTTTTGAAGTGCCTCAGTACCATGTTGTCCTTTAACTCTATTTGGTGCCCAAGTCAAATTTTCAAGTCCTAAAATTGGATCGATGTCAAATTCTTTTAAAATTTCTTGTCCTTCCTTAACAAGCTCTTGTTGAGCTTTTCCACGACCTTTCTTAAAAAGAATGTGATGTGCATGAGGATCTTTCATTTCTTTAGGAGGTTCACCAATATGTTTTTTTAAATATTTACCAAATTTAAAATTATTAATATCTATATCAACATCACTTATATTATTCTTACCCGTATCCTTACCAAAAACCTTCTCCCCAGTCTCCTTCATAAACTGATGAGCAGCATCTTTCAGAGCGTCTAATCCTCCGCCCCCTCCATTCCCAATGCCAGCTAACAAAGGTTCACGGAATAAACCCGGGATCTCAATATTTTTAACCTTCTCCAAGCCATTCTTCATACTACTCGGCAACTTATTCACTAATGCCGTTATTTCTTCCAACTTACTACCTATTTTACCGCTTTTCGCGGCTACTTGAAAGACTTTTGCACCCTCTGCGAATTTTCCGAATGCAGCTGTTCCTTTCACTGCGGCGGTTACTTCACCGACGCCGACAAAACAACTACCAATATCAAATATTGCGCCGCCAAGAGCATAAGGATCAGTCAATGCTTTTTCCACATAACCTTTTACGGAATGAAGTAGTGCCTTACCATACTTAGGATAATCTTGCCAGCTGATAATGGCTTGTCCAAGATTTTTTAGTGTATTACCCGCTCCATTTATATCATCCAGTTTCCATTGTTCTGTTTCTACGCCGCGCATCGAGTTATAACCCCACTCACCAAGCTCTGCAAGTAGGAAACCTAATTTCGTCGCACCTATCGCAATCCCACTAATCGCGGAACCTGCCGCGCCTATAAAACCTTCTAACACCAAGGCTTTATCAGAAAGGTCTTTCAGGAAAGGAATGTTGTCCCCTACCCATTTTGTACCTTTCCTCAATACATCCCATTTCTCACCGGCACGATCGGAAAAGTTTTGAAGCCAAGCCTCCAATGGATGGTTGTTCGCCCATTCCTCTTGCTTTTTCTTCATTTCTTTTTCAGCTTGCAGTTTCGCTTCTTTTTCTGCCTTCGTGAGTTGTGTATCCATTTCATGAATGCCTTTTGCCAACGCATCTTGCGCAAAGAAAGCTTGCAGCCCCGGATCAGTATAAGATAAACTACCCATCTTCCCTGCAATTTGAACTTGTTGGGTTAGGGCATCGAGAATGTCTTCCGCCTTGCTTTTTTCTTTTTTGCTTTCAAATTGCTGTACTTTTTGAATCGTATCCTCTAGTTCTTTGCTGGCTGCAACCAGTTTTTCATCGAACTGGCTTTTCGGCATACGCAGTGAAATCACATCGTTCACACTGTTGTAAATATTAGAGATCCGACTATCCCTTTTTCTATCATAAAACGCAAAAAAGCACTTGTTGTCTTTAGTTGACAATCAAGTGCTTTAAGTTCATCTATTTTTAAGTAGCATTAAATTTGTAAGTTTTGTAGTAACAGTATGACGCCTTTTGTATGTCGTGACAACTATTACGTTAAAACTTACAAGTTTACGAGTTCTTTAGTTTCATATCCATTCCATGTCTTTATATTCGTCGCATAGTAAAATGTCATCTCGCCTAAGCTCGTACCTCGTTTTCTGTTCTATCATTGCACGTAATACTTTATGATGGTACAACCATCATGGAGTATGTACTTTTTAACAGCCTATTCTTTTTCATCCATCTTCCGCTTTAAATATTCAGCAATTTCTGTTTGCCCTCTTTCAATAGCAAATTCATAAGCTCCCATATCTTTCATAGTATCCCCTGTATACTTAACAGTAATATCAATACCATTCTGAACAAGATACTTTACAATATCAAGGTGCCCACCATAAATCGCTGAGAATAGAGGATTTCTATTTGGGTCACTAACATCTAATATTGCACCATTATCAAATAAGTACTCTACAATACCAATTTCACCTTCACTAGCTGCATGTGCAATAGGCGCTGACTTTGGTACACCTTCATTAAGGTTAATATCCATACCAGATTCAACAAGAAATTTTATCATATCCAGTTCACCAGCTCTAGCCGAAACATGTAGCCACGTTCCAAATGGTGTTACAAAATCAAGCAAACTTTTATCAGTAATAATTATCTCTTTCGCTTGTTCTATATCACCATCGTCAATTAAATCATAAATTTCTATTGCTTTTTCCTTATTCATAGAATCCTCCTAAAGTATCTTTATTTCATTGTTGCTGCTTCTTCACCTAGTAGCTTAAGTATTTTAACCATTCTTTTACGAGTTCGAGTTCCACCCATAGCATCTACTTCTTTCAACTTATCAACAATATGTTGAAGACGTTCTATACCGTGCTGTCCAGCGATTCTATTTGGTGCCCAAACAAGATTTTCGTCACCAATTATCGTCTCTATCCCATGCTTTCTTAATAATTCTTGACCTTCTTGAACAAGTTTTTGTAAACTATTTCCTTTTTTTCAAAAGTCGCTTTCACTGAACCTCTCAAATCCGTTCCGCGAAGAACTGTTTTGTCCCCATTAGCGGCATCATCAGCGTAAGCGTAGGCTAAGGAATTATCTAGGACTTTACCGAATAACTTATTTGCTGCCACATTAATTCCTCCTGCTACACCATCTATCACCTTGCTCCATTTTAAAAACATCGGAACATTGCGGCAGGGGTGGCACTATCAAATGAAGCAATACCAAAATGTCTTGAAAGAAAAAGAAATTACACAAAGTATGTCTCTTAAAGGGAATTGTTTAGCTAACGCAGTCATCGAAAATTTCTTTGGCTTATTAAAGTATGAATTACTCTACTTACAAGAGTTCGAAAGCATGGAACACTTTAAATTAGAATTAGAAAAATACATTCACTACTATAATCATGATCGAATCAAAACAAAAAGGAATGAGCCCTGTACAATACAGAACGCATTCCTCATTAGTTGCTTAAAATATGTGTCTAACTTTTGGGGTTCACTTCATGTCTAACAATTGGGGTGCAGTACATAAATAAATCTTCTACTATGGATTCTTACAATTATTTTTCTTGGTAATGTAACATGTCATAAGGGTAATATGGAGTCTCTTTCAGAATTGAATCATCTAATTTTAAACTCTTTGCAATTACTCCGATTTCAAAACTCCAGTAACCGCTGTATGTAACATGTTCACTTTTATGTGTTTCATACCATTCATACTCTAAATATTTCTTTAACATTGACAACGCTTCACTTGTATTACTCGGATTAATAACATAATATATAGATTGAGTAGGATTGTTGAACATTCATATTTAGTAGAATATTTTCTCCAATTTCCTTAATACTGAATAGATATTTTCTTATCATCTTCATCATGTGCAAAATATTAAACTACCTACCATCCAACCTAAACTTTTAACTTTTAAAGACTTTAAGATACTTAGCATCTTTATCTTCAAAACATCTTCCTTCTGATTTTTTATTAGCAATGCTAAAAAACTCTTTTGCTGTCTCTAAATCACCCAATTCAAAAGCAACTTTTCCTGAAATAAATTCCCTTTCACCTGTATCTATACGCATAAATCCGGTTAAAAATATTTTATCTGACCATTCTTTTGCTTTTTTAAAATCATTTATTATAAAACAAGTATCAATAATATCCTTCACTAGATGATAACTTTCACTATAAATACCTTTCGGGTCAGGTAATACACTCCAAGCCTCTTCTAATAATGTAATAGACTCATTATGGTTACCCTTATCAAATTCATCATTACTCTTATTAACGAGACTTTCAAATTTTTCTTTTATAGGTGATTGTAATATGGCCATATTTCTCCTCCTTAAATAATGTCTTTAATTAATTCAAAATATTTATCATCTTCTTCAAAGAACATCTTGTAACCTTCTAACATGTATGCCTTTAATAAGTATTCCTTAGCTTTATCAAATTCTCCACATTCGAACAAGCTCTCCCCAAGTCTCAATAAAATCAATGGATTTGAAATACCGTCTGGACAGTTTAACGCATTATAAAAATTACTTTTTGCCATTTCATAATCATCATTAAAAAAATAAGTGTCCCCTAATGCTGTATATAACCAAGTACTTGCTTCCCAGTCATTCTTCGGTGCTGGCACCATATCTAGAGCTACTAAATACTTCTCTATCGCCTTATCAAATTGTTCTTCTTCAAATAGAATATCTCCTTCTTCACACAATTGTACAATTTGATCGTATACTTTATCATCAAGTTCCAATATTCTTTACCTCCAATTATTTTTTAGTTGGTGGCAAGTATCTCTCACCTAATTTTGCACCTGCTGATCTATTCAAACTATAATGATCCAATTCATAATTATCGGAGTCTAACATCCATTTTCTAACTTCCTTGGACTTTGCTCCATAATGTCTACCAACACTATTCCACCACGAGACAGCATCCGTTCTATGAGCCATATCTGCTTGACTTAACTCATACCACTCTCCATCACTTGCCTTAAATTCTGTTATACCACTACGTGTTGTCCTAATTCTTGGTGGATTTTCATTCTTCATTCTTTCTATTACTTCACGTCTAGTTCGTGATTTCTTTCCAGGTGTCCTTCCTACATACTGTTTTCTTAATCCTTTAGCCTTTTTAGTATCCTTACCAAAAACCTTCTCCCCAGTCTCCTTCATCAACTGATAAGCATCTTTCAGAGCGTCTAATCCTCCGCCTCCTCCATTCCCAATGCCAGCTAACAAAGGTTCACGGAATAAACCCGGAATCTCAATATTTTTAATCTTCTCCAAGACATTCTTCATACTACTCGGCAACTTATTCACTAATGCCGTTATTTCTTCCAACTTACCAACTATTTTACCTTTTTTCGCGGCTACCTGAAAGACTTTTGCACCCTCTGCGAGTTTTCCAGATGCAGCTAATCCTTTCACTGCGGCGGTTACTTCACCGACGCCGACAAAACAACTGCCAATATCAAATATCGCGCCGCCAAGGGCATAAGGATCGGTCAGGGCTTTTTCTACATAACCTTTTAGGGAATGAAGTAGTGCCTTACCATACTTAGGATAATCTTTCCAGCTGATGATGGCTTGTCCGAGATTTTTTAGCGTATTACCAGCTCCATTTATATCGTCCAGTTTCCATTGTTCTGTTTCTACGCCGCGCATCGAATTAAAGCCCCACTCACCAAGCTCTAAGGCTAGATGACCTAATTTCGTCGCACCTATCGCAATCCCACTAATCGCCGAACCCGCCGCGCCTATAAAACCTTCTAACACCAAGGCTTTATCAGAAAGGTCTTTCAGGAAAGGTATGTTGTCCCCTACCCATTTTGTACCTTTTCTCAATACATCCCATTTCTCACCGGCACGATCGGAAAAGTTTTGAAGCCAAGCTTCCAATGGATGATTGTTCGCCCATTCTTCTTGTTTTTTCTTCATTTCTTTTTCAGCTTGTAGTTTTGCTTCTTTTTCCGCCTTCGTGAGTTGTGTATCCATTTCATAAATGCCTTTTGCCAACGCATCTTGCGCAAAGAAAGCTTGCAGCCCCGGATCAGTATAAGATAAACTGCCCATCTTTCCTGCGATTTGAACTTGTTTGTTTAGGGCATCGAGAATTTCTTCCGCCTTGCTTTTTTCTTTTTTGCTTTCAAATTGCTGTACTTTTTGAATCGTATCCTCTAGTTCTTTGCTGGCTGCAACCAGTTTTTCATCGAACTGGCTTTTCGGCATACTCAGTGAAATTACATCGTTCACACTGTTGTAAATATTAGAGATGCGACTATCCATTTCATGTTTCTTCGGTTGGAGGCTGGAAAATAACGCTCGTTTCACTTTTCATGCTAAAACAAAAAAGCACTCGTTGCCTTTCATAGACAATCAAGTGCTTTCAGTTTGCAAGTTTTATAGTGACAGTGTGACACCCTTTACATGTTGTGACAAATAATACATTAAAACTTATTTGCCAAGTTTACATACGATTCAAAATCAACTTCTAAAGTCAGCCAGCTCAAAATCACAATCACGAAACGCTGCTCCCATTAATGTGGAAGCCCTTAACATAACTCGTTTTGCCATAATACGCTTTCCCATTACCTCTGACAAGTCTGAAAAAGTAAGATCTAACTCATCTATAATCTTATCATTGTATTGAGATCTACTTAATATCTCTATCACTCTTATTCTATCATTATTCTTCTCATTCATGATTACAATCACCACTCCATTTAATTGCCCTCACTTAAATTTTATAATACATTTCAATCACGTAGAAAAATTATGGATGTCTTTTTTTAATAGTTAAAGACATTTTTTGTATTAATAGAATAATAATAGGACACCAAATAAGTGCTCTTACTCCCCCCCATCAAAAATCCGTTCTGTTTCGTTCACTTGTTTTAGATGCCTTTGCATCTTTAACTTTAGCATCATGAGCTTTGTCATTCTGGTAAATGAATATAAATCAAGTATTAAATAAGTGTGGTTATCCCTCTTATAAAGCCACTGTATCCAATATCATGTGTCTACCTACTAAGATGAGCTATAAATTCAAATATGATTTTTCTTAATCATTGGAAATATATTGCCTTATAAGCTATCGATTTGGTTCTCAGATCCATAAAAAGAGTACATCAACAGTTTTATTTGTTGATGTACTCTTTTTATATTATTTTTTATAGATATATTTTTCAAATATAATTATACATTTCCCGCTCATTTTCACAATATTTTTTTATCCTTTTTTAATACAACATTCCCATCATATAACACATTAACTTTTCGGTGGTGCTTTAAGTTCTTTTATAAATGTTGTAAAATCTTTTGCAATAAATTTTATATCTTCATCTAATAATTCATTATCTTGTTCAAAATAATCCATATCGCAATAGTAAAGATTACCTTTCCCCTCTCCTTCGAGCAATAAACAAACTAAACTTTCACCTATGCTATAACCAATTGGGAAAAAATGAGAAGGAACTACTTTCCCTAAGTTATATTTGTTAAACATTTCTTCTAAATTAAGATTCGTTTCAGTAGTTAAAGGGAAAAACAGTACAATAGAAGACTCGATAGTACCTTCTTTCCCGTCATCATTTGTAACAAATCTTCTTTTCTCCGCTTTCCCCCCATTATTCAATAATAAAAATTGTCTATACTCATCTGGCAACTTAATATTATATTTCTCCTCTAAGTTTTCAATTTCTCTCTGGTCTGTTGGAGGAAACGTATATTCAAAGTTCATATTTATTTCTCCTTCACTTTTTATAAATAGGTTTTCACTCATCATATAATCCATCTAATAGCTCTGAAAATGTATTACAAATTATCTCTATAGCTGCTTCTCCTTGTTCCTCATGATCCCAAAATACAATTGTCGGTGATAGTTTATCCGCACGATAGTCAAAACATATTAGATTTCCAAAAGGATCTCTTGCAAAAGGAACAATCCCCTCTATCTCAGGCTGTATTGGATCGTAAAACATCTCTATATTCATATCTTGACTTGTGAAACTTAATAGATTATTTATTACACCTTCTCCACCATTTTCAAAATTAAAGTTATCTGGTTCCGGACATCCACCATTATACTTCATTACACATTCCTTATAATCTTGTGGAAAGATTACTCCAAAAAATTTCTCTACCTTAGATATTATTTTTTCATCAATTAATTCTTCTGTAAATAGCCAATTTACTTTTTCCATGTCACAATTCCCTCCAAAATCTGTTTTACTAAATGACCTTTCCTTCCTGGAACGCCACCACCCCAGATTGCTCTCCCACCTGTATGTGGTGCTGCATCATGTTCAAAGAAATCAACAATTTGCATTCTTCCTGGATCTTGATGGTGATGCCAAGTCAATGTTTTGGGTACTTTCCCTCTTTTTAAATACTCTATTTCACTTGGAGTAAATTTCAATGCCAAATCTTGATCTCTTTGTATCTTTTCATATAGCCTTAACGATAACTCTCGAAATTGTACTTTATCTGGTTCTAAATAAAACGATTTATCTAAAAGCATTTCTTCCTTAGAGTTGAATAGAGGAAAACCTTCTTTATCATACTTCACGTCATATTCTTTTCCGTTTCTTTTTGAAACAAATGTATATGTACTTGTTCCATCTTCATTATAAACCTTCCGCTTATACTGCCTTGGCATTATCGGCTTTTTATTATAATCAGGTAGATTTCCAGCAGCATTCCTCATAGCTTTTTCATAGATTTCTTTAGTTTCCTCTTCCATTTTATTACGATTTAGATTATGTTTAACCCTTTGATTTATCCCTGTCACATACTGATAAGCATCTTTCAGAGCGTCTAATCCTCCGCCTCCTCCATTCCCAATGCCAGCTAACAAAGGTTCACGGAATAAACCCGGGATCTCAATATTTTTAACCTTCTCCAAGCCATTCTTCATACTACTCGGCAACTTATTCACTAATGCCGTTATTTCTTCCAACTTACCAACTATTTATGAAGCTAAAGCATACCGATCAATAAAAAAAAGCACTTGTTGCCTATCATAGACAATCAAGTGCTTTAGATTTAAAGTAATTCCTAACTAATCATATCTTTAAAACCTACGTGTTTGTTTAATTTCGTAAGTTTATTGCTTTTTAGCCGTAACAATACTTTCTTAAGTTTAAAATGTCATCTCACCTAGTGGATTTGAGTCAATATTTTGGACACAAAAAAGTTAAATTTAAGCTACTCTTGTAGCCAGATTTTCTATTGCTTGAGGAGTTTTATAACCAATGCTACTATGGATTCGCTTACGATTATAAAATCCCTCAATGTATTGAAATAGCGCTAAGTTTGCTTCTTCAAACGAGATATATTTTGTACGATATACTTCTTCTTTCTTTAAAATGGCATGAAACGACTCAATACAAGCGTGGTCATATGAACAGCCTTTCTTGCTGAAAGAGGGCTTTATGTTGTAATTCGCGAGTAAGGTTTGAAATTCCTGACTTGTATATTGTGTTCCTAAATCAGTATGTAGAATAAGACCTTTTTGTGGTTTTTGTGTATAGTAAGCGTTCTCTAACGCTTTTACCACAAGGTTCGTTGTCATATTTCGTGAAAATGAATACCCAATAATTTTTTTAGAATACAAATCCATCACAGATGCTAGGTAACACCAGCCATCTTTTTGGGTGTGAATATAGGTAATATCCGCTACCCACTTTTCATTAATGGTCGTTGTAGAGAAGTCTTGTTTTAGTAGATTTATTCGCTCTTCTACAGTCGATTTTGATGAATGTGGTTTATATTTCTTTAAGATAATGGAGCGAATATTTTCTTTTTTCATAAGTCGTTGCACACGTTTTATACTTAATTGTAACCCTTGTTCCAATAGTGTTTGATGAATCTTTGGTGCACCATAACGCTCTTCGCTATCTTGATGAATTTGTTTGATTTTTTTAGTTAATTCTTTATTTTCACGACTACGATTTGACTCTGTTTTATGATGAGATTGGTAGTAAGAACTTCTTGCTATCCCAAGAGTTTGACACATCATATGAACAGAATGCGTTTCCTTTTGACAATCAATAAATTGGTGTAATTCTGTATCTTTTATTTTCTCGCGAATATGGCCATAGCCTTTTTTAAAATTTCATTCTCCTCTTTTAAACGAAGCATTTCTTTTTTCATTCGTTTTAGATCTTCTAGTGTCATTTCATCCTCATCAACTGATGTGATAGGAGAATATGCTTTAATCCATTTATAAATGGTTACTTCTGGTACGCCATACTCGCTGCTTAATTCTTTTACAGATTGTCCTGAACGGTATAATTCAACTACCATTTTCTTAAACTCTTCATTAAATTTCTTGTTTGTCATACGGACACTTCCTCCTTGAAATCCATTGTAAGGACTTAACTAAGTTGTGTCCATATGACCATACTAACTCCATAGCTTTCTATGGTATCCATTATTCAGATTCATATAAGTTATTAAAGAACTCAACAAAACTATCTGCAAGGATAAACATATTGTCCATTTCGTCTTCAGGTTCTATATCATGAATCCAAAAATATACTTTCCCCTGAAAATCTCCATTAATTCCTAATAAAATCTCATTTCCTGCTGGATCATTAGCAATTGAAATAAAATCTTCTGGTATTTCTCCTTCTAAAACCTCAAAAACTTTGCCTAGATTACTTTTCATATCCCCAATTCCATAAAACTTATTGACTAAGCTTTCTCCTTCATCATCAGAGATTTTGAAGCTAGATTCTTGAGGAAATCCTCCATTGTATTCTAATAAAAAATCAACATATTGCTTAGGTAGTGTAACATCACACTTTTGTTCAAATTGTTTTATATCCTGTAAAGAAACTTTTGGATTTTCACTAAGCATTTTTGTCATACTCTCACTCCTATATCATTACTTATTTTTATTTTTCCCATTAACCTTTGATTGACCACCAATGTGTCTAAACTCTCTGTGGATCTCTTCATCTACTAGCATCATAGTTTTTCCATCTTCATGATGATGCCATGTATAACCATCTGGTGGCCTTTGATTATCTATTAATGGTGGATCGGTATCTTTTGTAAGTTTAGCTGCTTTATTTGCATTCTCAAAATCTTTCGGATTATTTTTAGGTGAATGAACTTCTATTTGTACAGGCTTAACATTTGGATGCATAAAAGGTGTAAAATCTGGGTAACCATTCGGATAATTTACTGATACTCCAGATTTGTTAGTATATGTCCAAGTGCCATTATTATCGATGGAGATACTTCCACCTTTCTTATACCATTTATCGGGCTTAGGCGAATTCATTGGCTTCGTTTTTAGTATTTCTTTAGTAAAATCTGATAGCTCTAGCTTTCTAGCCCCACCAATCGCCTTACTACCTTCACCCGTACCCGTACCAAAAACCTTCTCCCCAGTCTTCTTCATAAACTGATGAGCAGCATCTTTCAGAGCGTCTAATCCTCCGCCCCCTCCATTCCCAATGCCAGCTAACAAAGGTTCACGGAATAAACCTGGGATCTCAATATTTTTAACCTTCTCCAAGCCATTCTTCATGCTACCCGGCAACTTATTCACTAATGCCGTTATTTCTTCCAACTTACTACCTATTTTACCGCTTTTCGCGGCTGCTTGAAAGACTTTTGTACCCTCTGCGAATTTTCCGAATGCAGCTGTTCCTTTTACTGCGGCGGTTACTTCACCGACGCCGATAAAACAACTACCAATATCAAATATCGCGCCGCCAAGGGCATAAGGATCGGTCAGGGCTTTTTCTACATAACCTTTTACGGAATGAAGTAGTGCCTTACCATACTTAGGATAATCTTGCCAGCTGATGATGGCTTGTCCGAGATTTTTTAGCGTATTACCAGCTCCATTTATATCGTCCAGTTTCCATTGTTCTATTTCTACGCCGCGCATCGAATTAAAGCCCCACTCACCAATCTTTAAGGCTAGGTGACCTAATTTCGTCGCACCTATCGCTATCCCACTAATCGCGGAACCCTCCGCGCCTATAAAACCTTCTAACACCAAGGCTTTATCAGAAAGGTCTTTCAGGAAAGGAATGTTGTCCCCTACCCATTTTGTACCTTTCCTCAATACATCCCATTTCTCACCGGCACGATCGGAAAAGTTTTGAAGCCAAGCCTCCCATGGATGATTGTTCGCCCATTCTTCTTGCTTTTTCTTCATTTCTTTTTCAGCTTGCAGTTTCGCTTCTTTTTCTGCCTTCGTAAGTTGTGTATCCATTTCATGAATGCCTTTTGCCAACGCATCTTGCGCAAAGAAAGCTTGCAGTTTCGGATCAGTATAAGATAAACTGCCCATCTTCCCTGCGATTTGAACTTGTTTGTTTAGGGCATCGAGAATTTCTTCCGCATTGCTTTTTTCTTTTTTGCTTTCAAATTGCTGTACTTTTTGAATCGTATCCTCCAGTTCTTTGCTGGCTGCAACTAGTTTTTCATCAAACTGGCTCGGCATACTCGGTGAAATCACATCAGCCGCAGCCTTGAATCCAGATTTTCTCTAACTAGTTTTACGTTTGTATATGGTCATATCTATGTTTCTTTCTACATTCAGATACATTAGTATTAATCCTCCCAGCTTCTTTGCATAAAAATAGAACCAACGCTCCTTCCATTAGAGACATTGGTTCTATTCTTAGTTATAATATAAATTTATTTTTCTTTTCTCTACATCTTTCATTTAAAGCAAAAGATGATTAAGTGGCAAGGTATTTTAAAACTGGTTTTCAGTTCCATCAACTTAAAATCACTTTTTAATTTTATCTACTACTCTTCCCCCTACTCACTGATTAATTACAATTATGCAGTGGGTTAGGACATAATTTTTATTAGAAAATTATTATTATCCTCTAAATTTACCCCAAATCACTGTTCCCTTTTCAAGAATAAGATTATCCAATGCCTCTAAAGCATTATCTCCTATCCATCCCATTGATTCAAATAGTCTTCCTGATTCTGATATAAATAAATTCAGCTCGAAATTATAGAGTGAACCTATCGGAATAACTTTATCATCAATATAATCTTCTAAACCAAAACACGAACTATCTAACACACCTAGCACTTCCTTAATGCAAGTAGTATGTTTAGATATGTCCTTGGTAACCCCATCTGGCCAAACCCTTTCAACATTGAATCGTAATTCTCCAAACTCCTCCATAAATTTTTTTGCACTTTCAAAAACTTCAAATCCTTTTTCTTCAAGAAACTTTACATTTTCTGATATATCTATTTTTCTCCCCTCATACCATCCCGCTTTTTTTAATTCTTCTATTGCCTTATTTGATATTTCCATTTTCATACCTCCTAGTAATCAATATTATAGAAATCGAAAAACGTTCTACTACAATTTCTACAAGGTTCAGCAAAACCACCTGGTAAGTTTTCTGTTCTAACGATAAAATTATCATATCTTGCGCCTTTTAATATTGCATCTCTTGCACTCCAAACCTCCGCACAATTCTCAACATCCCAATTGGCTTCAAAACTTGGTTCCTCAAATCTGTTAAATAACTTTCCCTTTGTTGCCTCATCCTTAACTCTATCAATACTCGCTCTTAACTTAGCCATATCTTCCCTTATAAACTCTTTATTTTTCCCAATAAAAAAACTATCAGGTAAACTATCTATATATTCTTCCGATAATAGACTTCTATAATACTTAGTGTAATCTTCAGGTGTTTTACAAAATTCTCTAGGATTAATCCCCCTATGATCAATTATAGTTGGATTATATTTCCATATACCACTACCTGCAATACCTTTCAAAGATGGATTTTCCGTATCTACAATAGCACAAATTTTACTTATATTCTTTGCATTTCCACTTTTGAGTAAATCTTTTCTAAAGTTATTTAAGTCAGTTATCATTGTTTCTCTAGAATTTTGCAAATTGATCTGCTTTAACCTATCAGCTCCAGTAACCCCCTCTGCAGGAAGTTTCTCCCCAGATAACCGGTTTGCATTTTGCGCTTGCCCCTTAGTTTCACTCTTAGCAACAGAAAATAACTCTCCACCAAGTGCGTTTCTTCCTCCTCCATTCCCAATGCCAGCTAACAAAGGTTCACGGAATAAACCCGGGATCTCAATATTTTTAATCTTCTCCAAGCCATTCTTCATACTACTCGGCAACTTATTCACTAATGCCGTTATTTCTTCCAACTTACTACCTATTTTACCGCTTTTCGCGGCTACTTGAAAAACTTTTGTACCCTCTGCGAATTTTCCGAATGCAGCTGTTCCTTTCACTGCGGCGGTTACTTCACCGACGCCGACAAAACAACTACCAATATCAAATATTGCGCCACCAAGAGCATAAGGGTCGGTCATGGCTTTTTCTACATAATCTTTCACTGCGTTGTACATTTCTTTTTGGTCTTTTCTAAAGGTTCTAGCGAGATTATCCAACACGGGAATTTTGTCCGTGAATGCGGGATTATTTAAGAAAACACTAAGATAAGGAGCTGTAATTGTGATAGAGCCCACAATCCCACATTCGGCGAGTTTCTTCGTACCTTCCCATGCACCATAAATATCGTCCAGTTTCCATTGTTCTGTTTCTACGCCGCGCATCGAATTAAAGCCCCACTCACCAAGCTCCCAGGCTAGGTGAACTAATTTCGTCGCACCTATCGCAATCCCACTAATCGCGGAACCTGCCGCGCCTATAAAACCTTCTAACACCAAGGCTTTATCAGAAAGGTCTTTCAGGAAAGGAATGTTGTCTCCTACCCATTTTGTACCTTTTCTCAATACATCCCATTTCTCACCGGCACTTTTAGAAAAGTTTTGAAGCCAAGCCTCCCATGGATGATTGTTCGCCCATTCTTCTTGCTTTTTCTTCATTTCTTTTTCAGCTTGTAGTTTTGCTTCTTTTTCTGCCTTCGTAAGTTGTGTATCTATTTCATGAATGCCTTTTGCCAACGCATCTTGCGCAAAGAAAGCTTGCAGTTTCGGATCAGTATACGATAAACTACCCATCTTCCCTGCAATTTGAACTTGTTGGTTTAGGGCATCGAGAATTTCTTCCGCATTGCTTTTTTCTTTTTTGCTTTCAAATTGCTGTACTTTTTGAATCGTATCCTCTAGTTCTTTGCTGGCTGCAACCAGTTTTTCATCGAACTGGCTTTTCGGCATACTCAGTGAAATCACATCGTTCACACTGTTGTAAATATTAGAGATGCGACTATCCATTTCATGTTTCTTCGGTTGAAGATTGGAAAATAACGCTCGTTTCACTTTTCATGCTAAAACAAAAAAGCACTTGTTGCCTTCCATAGACAATGAACTGCACCCCAATTGTTAGACACAACTAACAATTGGAGGTGCAGTTTTTTTATGACGAAATACTCTTTAGAAACCAAGTTATCGGCTGTTACTGCTTATCTTAATGGCGTAGAATCCTTTAAAGATGTAGCTCAAAAGCATTGTGTAGATATGACGATGTTAAAAAAATGGGTAGCTAAGTTTAAAAGGCATGGATTGGCAGGTCTTCAAAAGACATATACAAATTACTCTTTTGAGTTTAAAATGGACGTACTTAAATTTATAAACGAGATGGGAGCGTCCATCGCAGAAGCTACGGCAGTATTTAATATTCCTACTTCTAGCACTGTGTGGAAGTGGAAACATTTATTTGAGACACAAGGGATTGACGCTCTTCAACCAAAGGAGAAGGGGCGTCCACTTATGAAAAAGAAGCTAGAAAACAACCAACAAGTAGATGGATCGGAAGAAGCATTAAAAGTTGAAATTGAGAGATTACGTATGGAGAATGCGTATTTAAAAAAGTTACATGCCTTAATTCAAGAAAAGGAAAAGTCACAGAACAAGACAAAGCGCAAATAATTTATGAGTTGAGGCACGAATTTAAAATCATTGACTTAGTAAAAGTCGCTGATATTCCGCGCAGTACCTATTATTACTGGGTGAAACGAATGGACCTCCCAGATAAATATCACGAAGTGAAAGAAATGATCCAACAGATTTTTCATACGCACCAAGGTCGATATGGCTATCGTCGTATTACGTGGACATTACGCAATCAAGGTATCCTATTAAATCACAAAACAGTTCGTCGCTTAATGAACGAACTGAATTTAAAATCTCTTGTCCGTATGAAGAAGTATCGCTCATATCGTGGGAAAGTTGGCAACATCGCACCAAACATTCTAAAACGTGATTTTGGAGCAACGAAACCAAATGAGAATTGGGTTACAGATGTGACAGAATTCCACATACATGGTGAGAAGTTGTATTTATCTCCGATACTTGATTTATATAATGGTGAGATTATTGCGTATAACGTAGATGGTGAATTTCCTATCCTCCACTCGGATCAGGGGATGGCACTATCAAATGAAGGAATACCAACATGTATTAAAAGAAAAAGGAATTACACAAAGTATGTCTCGTAAAGGGAATTGTTTAGATAACGCAGTCATCGAAAATTTCTTTGGCTTATTAAAGTCTGAATTACTCTACTTACAAGAGTTCGAAAGTATGGAACACTTTCAATTAGAATTAGAAAAATATATTCACTACTATAATCATGATCGAATCAAAACAAAACTAAAAGGAATGAGCCCTGTACAATACAGAACGCATTCCTCATTAGCTGCTTAAAATATGTGTCTAACTTTTTGGGTTCACTTCAGATTAACCAACTATTAACTAATTCGAATCAATAAAATCCTATCATTAGTTTTCAGGAATATATAAATTATCCACAAATTCAGAGAAACTTTTAGAAATTAGTCGGATGTATTCCTCTCTTAACTCGTTATCCTCTTCAAAGTAATCCATATCACAATGATATACACTACCTCTATCTTTCCCATCAATTGATAAACAAATCAAACTCCCCGCTGGGTCAATTCCAATTGGAAGCAAATTACTTGGTACCACTTGCGCCAAATTATAACTTCTTAATTTCTCTTCTAGATTTATTTCATTTTCTATTGATAGAGGAAAAAACA
This sequence comes from Bacillus sp. C1, assembly GCF_054570475.1. Lineage (NCBI taxonomy): Bacteria > Bacillati > Bacillota > Bacilli > Caryophanales > Bacillaceae > Bacillus > Bacillus sp. C1. The sequence goes on along the minus strand of NZ_JBTMZT010000002.1, from coordinate 656,978 downwards.
TTGAAACAGACGATGTTATTACGCCTTTCTTAGTTGTATCATTAGTTTTAAATCTTCGTTGCTCAGTTTTCCCTCCATTTTTAGACAACAAAAATTGTTTATAATCATCAGGGAACAATATACCATACTTATTTTCGAAATTTTCGATATCCTCAATACCAATAGAGGTAAAAGTATATTCAAAATCTAAATTTCTCATACAATTAACCTTCTTTCCTGTTCATTTTGTTTTTCTCAATCAGAGTATAATCTCTCAATCAATTCAGAAAAAGAGTCGCATATTAATTTAATTTTATCCTCATTCATTGATTCCTGATCATAGAAAACTACTGACGGAGAATCTTTAGTATCACAGTAATTAAAACAAATCAGTCCCCCAAATGGGTCTCTTGCAAATGGAATAATACCTTCCGGAAGTGAAGTTAATTCATAAACAACTTCTATATTTGCATCTTTGCTTGTAAAACTTAATAGACAATCAAAGACTGCTCCACCCTCATCATCATTAATATCATAAATATTAGGATCAGGATAACCACCGTTATTTTTTTTAATGCATTCACGGTAATCATCTGGAAATCTGACACCAAAGGAAACCTTGACCGGAGTCAAGGTTGAAGACGTACAATCTTAGATTTATCTATAATACTTGATGCACCTTTCTTGAAAAGGGATTCTATCATCATGCAGCACTTCTTCTTGTAGCAATTTTGTTATAGTCTCTATTTTTACAATAAATAGTGCGAAGAAGTCGCCCGAATTTGGATATGAAAATAGTCCATACCCCTTTGGTGACAGTATTTTGTTGACCTCCTGGATCTTTTCAGGTAAAAATTCATAATGAAATGCTTCTAATTTCTCGAGTTCTTCTTGTGTTGCTAATTCAATTTGGTGGGCAAATTCATAATCAAGAATAAAATTGACAATTTCTTGGTATTGCTCACCTTTATAGTCAACGTATAAAAACTGTTTCGTCGTCAATCCATATTTTAATAGGTCTTCATGTAAGTCATAACTTCCTTGTTCTTTCAAAAACGTTTCCAAATCCTTGCTATCAGGAAATATATTCTGTGCTATCCCTTGATCAGGCATATTAGCTTCCTCCCTTTTATTGAAATAATTCTCCATGCTTATTAGGAATATATTCTGGGTAGTTTTTACGATAAAATTGATCGATCATCTGAAGCACAGGGTCCCACTCAGGGTATGGCTCACGTTCTCCAAATACCATTTTCGCTTCGGGAGTATTCATCAGAAAATTATCGATTTGAGTAGGTACTGGCAACCCTAGTTGTTTCCTTACATGGATCAAGAATAAGATTTCATAAGGATAAAATCCGAATCCGAAATCACCAAATTCACCTAGCTGTCCGATTTCAGAAACTAATGCAGAATGATACTGAGACATGATCGAAATGAGATGTTCTATTTCATCTAAATCATCAGTCGACCAACGTCCCAGCACTTCATCATAAATGTTCAGGTCTTCAGGGATTAAGTCGCATCGTAGTTCAGCTTCCTTAAACTTATTTATCACGGCTAGATGCAATTTTTTATTCGTTCCCATGATGGTTTTATTTCTATACTGCAAGTACAACTCTAGCAAAAACCAAATATGTCTATCCTCTTCATTGGCGTCTATTAAATCTCCACCGAAGTGATGAGCCATAAAATCATATAATATATTTTCTTCTTTCTCCCATCCATACATTGCAAAATGAACTAATGTGAAGACAACTTCGCTAAACGAATATTCCAAAATCATCCCAGGATACCTGATTGTATAGAGATCCTGTCCCATGCACTGGTAAAATAAAACCTTCTGCATGTTCTTTAATCCTTCTGCATTGTTTCCACCGCTGATCAATACATCGTTTTTCCATAATGACAAGTGATATGAGGAAATTTTGCTTAGATTTATTAATAGTATGTGATCTTTCCCTATTTCATTTTGCTCAACGATTTTCTCAATCTTTCTTCTACTAACATTATATTTATCTTTCACATCTTCAAATTTGATTCCATCCACAAAATTTTTGCTATATTTTTTAAAAGCCATTTCTAACTTTTTTTGGTTCATCATTGCATCCTCCCTATGAATTAATCTATTTCCTTCCAGTTCTTTACCTGTAACTCATCAACGCCGAATCCAATATCAGTGATCTTGATATCTGTTTCAACTCTAATAAAATCGAATTGTAGATCAGGACGCTCCTTCATCAGTCCCTCTAAGTTAGCACTAAAACTGGCATACCTAGGATCTTTGCTTTTAATCATGTCTTGGAAGTACGTATCTCCGCCCTTTTTCTGTTTATCCGAGTAACTAAAACTAGCGGAATCTGATGCCTTCGATTCAATAATCGTTAACTTTGGCGGCGGCCCTTCCGATAGGAACGCTGCATCTATGCCATTTCTCCCCACTTGGAACAGATCGGAAACGTCTTGACCTAGATTACTGTCTCTAGCTACGATTTTTGTCACTTCTCCCCAAAAATCAACTTTATCATGAGAGAAATATTTAGAATTATCGATTTTTCTTTCATACTCCTTTGCAACCTCCAAGTCATAATGATGACTAATAACATCTTTCGTATCCAACTTGTTGGCCAATTTATTTCTTTCTCGCGTTAATTTTTTGACTTCTTTGTCATTTTCCTCTTTTTTCAATCTTTCTATTTCTTTATCTAACTTTTTAATTTCTTTTGAGATATTGTCTGAAATGTTACTGCCAGAGCCACCTTTAACCGTACCCTTAGTTCCATTCTTAACCTCAGAAAAAGTCTGCAAAGAGACTCCGCTTTTTCAACATACAATGAACTTCAACAATTGCTAGCCACTTCCTAATCCTTTTTCCTCATTTACCAATCTGTTTATGCTTTCTTCAAACTTTGCAACAGATCCTTATTTTTCCCCTCTACTATCATCATACACTGTTCACAGCCCTTACAATCTATAAAATTTAACAGTTAATACACTTATAAAATTATAATTCTCTTTTAAATTTTCACGTTAAAACACAAAAAAGCACTCGTTGCCATAATTGACAATCAAGTGCTTTAAGTTCATCTATTTTTAAGTAGCATTAAACTTGTAAGTTTTGTAGTAATAGTATGACGCCTTTTATATGTCGTGACAACTACTACGTTAAAACTTACGAGTTTGTACGAGCTCGTTAGTTTCATATCATCCCATGTCTTTAATGTTCATCGCATAGTAGAATGTCATCTCGCCTAAGCTCGTACTTCTTTTTCTATTCTATCATTGCGCATAATACTCTATGATGATACAACCATCATGAAGTAAGTGCTTTTTAACAGCCTATTTTTTTCATCCATCTTCTGCTTTAAATATTCAGCAATCTCTGTTTGCCCTCTTTCAATAGCAAATTCATAAGCTCCCATATCTTTCATGGTGTCACCAGAGTATTTTATAGATATACCTATATTGTTCTCAACTAACAATTTAACAATCTCCAAATGCCCACCGTATATTGCAGCAAACAGAGGATTTCTATCTGGTTCACTAATATCAATCTCTACATTCCGACTAATTAGATATTCAGCAATATCTAAATGTCCTTTTGTAGTCGCTCTTTCAAGAGCATTTGTAGAGAAAGTTCCACCTTTTGCATTAATATCTATTCCAGCATTAATAAGATATTCTACTATCTCTAAATGTCCATGAGCTGCCGCTACATGTAACCACGTACCAAAAGGTGTCATCCATGTTAACATTTCTGGTTCTTTCTCAAGTAAATCTCTTAAAGTACCCAATTGACCACTTTTTATGGCACTTCTAATATCTTTTGCAAATTGAGTCTTATTCATATTAATCTTTTAATAAATCTTCGTCTAAAAAGAGTTCGATGTCATCTAAATTTACATTTTTTTTTCTTTCATGAATTGAAAATTTTAAAATAAATTCTTCAAAAGAGTTTGCTATAAGATAATAATATTCTTTTCCATCTTCGTCTAATGTGTCACCTTCATGATACCAATAATAAATTTTACCCCTGTATTTATCTTTTAAGCCTATACAAATTAAATCTCCCCCGTCCGCATCTGCAATAGGCATTACAATACTTCCTAAAATATCCTTATAAGTTTGAATGATTGATTCAATTTCATAGGCATCATTAGTAATACCATAAAAGCCACCTATCGAGTCAAAACCATCCTCGGGGGTTACAGGGGTAACTTCAATTGCCTGATACATTCTATTATCTTTAATAAAACACCCTCCATATTCAAGCAAAAACTCTTTGTAGTCTAATGGTAAATCTACACCATATATTCGTTCAATTGTTTCGATTGACTTATATGCATCTTCTTTTTTTGAGACTACCATTTCCGAATCAATTATTTCATTTAATACTTGCTTTATTTTTTTGTTCATTTTAATTTCCTCCTCTTTAATCTAATGCTGAACCTATATGTGGTATATAAGCATGTAAATCTGTTGGAATTAACTCAATTTCAGTAGAACTTTTATGGTGAGGTGTTACCCCTTTTTCTTTTAACCAGACCTTTGCTTGATTCTTTGATTTAAACCCTTTTAATTGCATAATTTTTTCATACACTAAATTAAAATCATTTTTAGAGCCATCTAACATACCTTCTTTAAATTTTATAGAACCTTTACTCCAAGGTGTGAAGTTAGGTCTACCATCAATGAATTCTACACCTTCACCATTCGTTATACTTTTAACTTCAATTTTATCAGAATACCATTTCCCATTACCTGGCTCACCTTTCCATTGACCATCATTTCTCGGTAACCCTGTTCTAGGATTATTAACAACAGAAAATAACTCTCCAAGTGTTTTTCTTTCTCCTACATTCCCAACGCCAGCTAGCGAAGGTTCAGGGAATAAATTCGGGACCTCAATATTTTTAATCTTCTCCACGACATTCTTCATACTACCCGGCAACTTATTCATGAATGCCGCTACTTCTTCTAACTTACCAACTATTTTACCGCTTTTCTCTGCTACTTGAAAGACTATTGCATCCTCTGCGAATTTTCCGAATGCAGCTGTTCCTTTCACTGCGATGGGAAAGCTATTGAGAAAAAAACTTATAACCTTGATGATTTTGAGGACTAACTTAAAAAGCAGTAGCCTGAAGTTAATTTCGGGTTACTGCTTTTTAACTATATTCAAAAAATAATTAATTCAACTTTTTATCTTCATGGCTTTAATATCTTTTCCAATCTTACTCGTTTAATAAAATCATCTAATGCCTCTTCTTCATTACCATAATGAGCAATTGAGGTTTCTACAATACTCGCTCTCTCATCAGCTGCACAAACAACCCACTTATTATCCTCTTTATAAATTAGAACCTCATCCGGATTCACATCTTTTTCATGAAACCAGTTATAATATTTTAACCCTTCTTCTGATAGAATTCGTTTTGCCTCATCTCTTGTCATATTAAAATTATCCTCCTTATTTTATTTGTTTCAATAATTTCAAACCTTCTAATTGTTCAACTGTTAAAGGAAGTTGTATTTGTGTTCCTCCTTTTATTGTCCCAAAACCTGGAGCTATCTCTCCAATTTGTGCTTTTAATTTACTATAATCACCACAATAGTACTTTTGAATAGCAGCATCTACCTGTGCTTTTAGTGTAGGATCACTACAATTATCAATATAGGTTTTTATATTCGAGAAATCACCTACAACCTCATATTGATGGTATTTGCTCACATCTTCCAAATACGGAAGAGCTCTCTCATCGTAACTATAAGGTTTTCCATTTACCACAGGTGATGTATACGTACCATTTGACGGCCCATATCGGTCAATAACTTCACCTATTTTTAGTGTATATTCATCCTTCATGACTTTCCCATCTTTATTTACAACATAGCCTCCGTTTGGTACTTGCCCCCAATCAATTTGTCCATCAGCCCTTAAGACATCAGAATTCTTGGGAATTTGTACTTCTTCTGGCCATTGCCCTGTTTTCTTGAATTCTTCTGCTAACTTACTGTCAATATTATTTAAGTAAGCATGTAATTCATCAGTCGTACAAGTTGATTGTTTCAATAACTTCTGTACATGTTGTTCAGCCTTAACAGCTCTCTCTCTTAAATCTGATGCTGAACCTATATGTGGTACATTAGCATGTAAATCTGTTGGAATTAACTCAATTTCAGTAGAACTTTTATGGTGAGGTGTTAACCCTTTTTCTTTTAACCAGACCTTTGCTTGATTCTTTGATTTAAACCCTTTTAATTGCATAATTTTTTCATACACTAAATTAAAATCATTTTTAGAGCCATCTAACATACCTTCTTTAAATTTTATAGAACCTTTACTCCAAGGTGTGAAGTTAGGTCTACCATCAATGAATTCTACACCTTCACCATTCGTTATACTTTTAACTTCAATTTTATCAGAATACCATTTCCCATTACCTGGCTCACCTTTCCATTGACCATCATTTCTCGGTAACCTTGTTCTAGGATTATTAACAACAGAAAATAATTCTCCAAGTGTTTTTCTTTCTCCTACATTCCCAACGCCAGCTAGCGAAGGTTCAGGGAATAAATTCGGGACCTCAATACTTTTAACCTTCTCCAAGGCATTCTTCATACTACTCGGCAACTTATTCATCAATGCCGTTATTTCTTCCAACTTACTACCTATTTTACCGCTTTTTGCGGCTACTTGAAAGGCTTTTGTACCCTCTGCGAATTTTCCGAATGCAGCTGTTCCTTTCACTGCGGCGGTTACTTCACCGACGCCGATAAAACAACTACCAATATCAAATATTGCACCGCCAAGGGCATAAGGATCGGTCAGGGCTTTTTCTACATAACCTTTTACGGAATGAAGTAGTGCCTTACCATACTTAGGATAATCTTGCCAGCTGATGATGGCTTGTCCGAGATTTTTTATCGTATTACCTGCTCCGTAAATATCGTCCAGTTTCCATTGTTCTGTTTCTACGCCACGTATCGAATTAAAGCCCCACTCACCAAGCTCCCAGGCTAGGTGAACTAATTTCGTTGCACCTATCGCAATCCCACTAATCGCGGAACCTGCCGCCCCTATAAAACCTTCTAACACCAAGAGATCATCAGAAAGTCCTTTCAGGAAAGGAATGTTCTCCCCTACCCATTCTGTGCCTTTTCTCAATACATCCCATTTCTCACCAGCACTCTTGGAAAAGTTTTGAAGCCAAGCCTCCACTGGATGATTGTCCGCCCATTCCTCTTGCTTTTTCTTCATTTCTCTTTCAGCTTGCAGTTTCGCTTCTTTTTCTGCCTTCGTGATTTGTGTATCCATTTCATGAATGCCTTTTGCCAACGCATCTTGCGCAAAGAAAGCTTGCAGTTTCGGATCAGTATAAGATAAACTGCCCATCTTTCCTGCAATTTGAACTTGTTGGGTTAGGGCATCGAGAATTTCTTCCGCATTGCTTTTTTCTTTTTTGCTTTCAAATTGCTGTACTTTTTGAATCGTATCCTCTAGTTCTTTGCTGGCTGCAACCAGTTTTTCATCGAACTGGCTTTTCGGCATACGCAGTGAAATCAAATCAGCTGCAGCCTTGAATCCAAATTTTCTCTAACTAGTTTTACGTTTGTATATGATCGTATCTGTTTTTCTTACTACATTCAGATACATTATTATTAATCCTCCCAGCTTCTTTGCATAAAAATAGAACCAACGCTTCCTCCATTAGAAACATTGGTTCTATTCTTAGTTATAATATAAATCTATTTCTTCTTTTCATTACATCTTTCATTTAAAGTAAAAAGTGATTAAGTGGCAAAGTATTTTAAAACTATTTTTTAGTTTCATCAACTTTAAATCACCTTTTAATTTTTATCTATTACTCTTCCACCTACTCACTGCTTCATTACAATTATGCAGTAGGTTAGGTAAGGATATAATTTTTCATTAGAAAATTATATCCTTACCCTTTAAATTTACTCCAAATCACTGTTCCTTTTCCAAGAATAATATTATCAAATGCCTCCAAAGCATTATCTCCTACCCACCCTGTTGATTTGAATAGTCTTCCTGATTCTGATATGTATAAATTTAGCCCGAAATCATATAGTGAACCTACAGGAATAACTTTTTCATCAATATAATCCTCTAAATCAAAACACGAGCTATCTAACACACCTATCACTTCCTTAATCCAAGTGTTATGTTTAGATATTCTCTTAGATCCATCTGACCAAATCTTTTCAACATTGATTCGTAATTCTCCAAACTCCTCCATAAATTTTTTTGCACTTTCAAAAATCTCAAATCCTCTTTCTTCCAGGAACTTTACATTTTCTGATATATCTATTTTTCTCCCCTCATACCATCCCGCTTTTTTTAATTCTGCTATTGTCTTATTTGATATTTCCATTTTCATTCCTCCTAGTAATCAATGTTATAGAAATCCAAAAACGTTCTACTACAATTAGCACAAGGTTCAGCAAATCCACCTGCTAAGTTTTCTGTTCTAATCATAAAATTATCATATCTTGCGCCTTTTAATATTGCATCTCTTGCGCTCCAAATTTCTGCAGAATTATCGAGTAGTTACGTAGAATCTTTGTAGATACCATTGAAATCAACTCCTTTAGTTGCTAAAAATTCTATGAAAGCTTTAATGTCACCAACATAGCTTTCAATTGTTTTAGGACACTTATCATTCTCAATTAGACTTATCTTAGAATCTTCAATTATTTGATAGATTGTTATTACTCCTTTCAATTTCTTTTCATAAAAATAGAACCAACGCTCCTTCCATTAGAGACATTGGTTCTATTCTTAGTTATAATATAAATTTATTTTTTCTTTTCACTACATCTTTCATTTAGAGCAAAAGATGATTAAGTGGCAAGATATTTTAAAACTAGTTTTTAGTTTCATTAACTTAAAATTACCTTTAATTTTATCTACCACTTTGGCCCCTTCCCACTACTTACCGCTTAATTACAGTTATGCAGTAGGTTAGGACATAATTTTGCATTAAAAAATATTATTACCCTTCAAATTTATCCCAAATCACTGTTCCTTTTTCAAGAATAATATTATCAAATGCCTCTAAAGCATTATCTCCTGCCCACCCTGTTGATTTAAATATTCTTCCTGATTCCGATATGTATAAATTTAGCCCGAAATCATATAGTGAACCTATTGGAATGACTTTATCATCAATATAATCCTCTAAGCCAAAACACGAACTATCTAACACACCTATGACTTCCTTAATACAAGTGGTATGTTCAGATATGTCCTTAGTAACCCCATCTGGCCAAATGTTTTCAACATTGAATTGTAATTCTCCAAACTCCTCCATAAATTTTTTTGCACTTTCAAAAACCTCAAATCCTCTTTCTTCAAGAAACTTTACATTTTCTGATATGTCTATTTTTCTCCCCTCGTACCATCCCGCTTTTTTTAATTCTTCTATTGTCTTATTTGATATTTCCATTTTCATTCCTCCTACTTATCAATATTATAGAAATCAAAAAACGTTCTTCTACAATTCTTACATGGTTTAGCAAATCCACCTGATAAGTTTTCCGTTCTAACGATAAAATTATCATATCTTGCGCCTTTTAATATTGCATCTCTTGCGCTCCAAACTTCTGCACAATTATCAATATTCCACTCATATTGAAAGCTTGGTTCTCCATACTGATTAAGCGGTTTTGACTTTTCTGCTTCTGCTCTTACTCTTTCTATACTAGCTCTTAATTTAGCCATATCTTCCCTTATAAACTCTTTATTTTTTCCAATAAAAAAGCTATCAGGTAAACTATCTATATACTCTTCCGATAATAGACTTCTATAATACTTAGTGTAATCTTCAGCTGTTTTACAAAATTCTCTAGGATCAATCCCTCTATGATCAATTATAGTTGGATTATACTTCCAATTCCCGCTACCTGCAATACCTTTCAAAGATGGATTTTCCGTATCCACAATAGCACAAATTTTGCTTATATCCTTTGCATTTCCACTTTTGAGTAAATCTTTTCTAAAGTTATTTAAGTCAGTTATCATTGTTTCTCTAGAATTTTGCAAATTGAGCTGCTTTAACCTATCAGCTCCAGTAACCCCCTCTGCAGGAAGTTTCTCCCCAGATAACCGGTTTGCATTTTGCGCTTGCCCCTTAGTTTCACTCTTAGCAACAGAAAACAACTCTCCAAGTGTCTGTCTTTCTCCTAGATTCCCAATGCCAGCTGCCGCAGTTTCACGGAATAAACCCGGGATCTCAATATTTTTAACCTTCTCCAAGCCATTCTTCATACTACCCGGCAACTTATTCACTAATGCCGTTATTTCTTCCAACTTACTACCTATTTTACCGCTTTTCGCGGCTACTTGAAAGGCTTTTGTACCCTCTGCGAATTTTCCGAATGCAGCTGTTCCTTTTACTGCGGCGGTTACTTCACCGACGCCGATAAAACAACTACCAATATCAAATATCGCACCGCCAAGGGCATAAGGATCGGTCAGGGCTTTTTCTACATAACCTTTTACGGAATGAAGTAGTGCCTTACCATACTTAGGATAATCTTGCCAGCTGATGATGGCTTGTCCGAGATTTTTTAGCGTATTACCAGCTCCATTTATATCGTCCAATTTCCATTGTTCTGTTTCTACGCCGCGCATCGAATTAAAGCCCCACTCACCAAGCTCTAAGGCTAGGTGACCTAATTTCGTCGCACCTATCGCAATCCCACTAATCGCGGAACCCGCCGCGCCTATAAAACCTTCTAACACCAAGGCTTTATCAGAAAGGTCTTTCAGGAAAGGAATGTTGTCCCCTACCCATTTTGTACCTTTCCTCAATACATCCCATTTCTCACCGGCACGATCGGAAAAGTTTTGAAGCCAAGCCTCCCATGGATGATTGTTCGCCCATTCTTCTTGCTTTTTCTTCATTTCTTTTTCAGCTTGCAGTTTCGCTTCTTTTTCTGCCTTCGTGAGTTGTGTATCCATTTCATGAATGCCTTTTGCCAACGCATCTTGCGCAAAGAAAGCTTGCAGCCCCGGATCAGTATAAGATAAACTGCCCATCTTCCCTGCAATTTGAACTTGTTGGTTTAGGGCATCGAGAATTTCTTCCGCATTGCTTTTTTCTTTTTTGCTTTCAAATTGCTTTACTTTTTGAATCGTATCCTCTAGTTCTTTGCTGGCTGCAACTAGTTTTTCATCGAACTGGCTTTTCGGCATACGCAGTGAAATCACATCGTTCACACTGTTGTAAATATTAGAGATGCGACTATCCATTTCATGTTTCTTCGGTTGAAGATTGGAAAATAACGCTCGTTTCACTTTTCATGCTAAAACAAAAAAGCACTTGTTGCCTTTCATAGACAATCAAGTGCTTTAAGTTCATGTATTTTTAAGTAGCATTAAATTTGTAAGTTTTGTGGTAATAGTATGACAACTACTACGTTAAAACTTACACGTTTACGAGTTCTTTAGTTTAATATCCATTCCATGTCTTTATGTTCGTCGCATAGTAGAATGTCATCTCGCCTAAGCTCGTACTTCTTTTTCTATTCTAGGATTGCACATAACACTCTATGATGATACAACCATCATAAGTTATTCATTCAACTTAGATATAACTATTACTGTAAGCCTTTTAGAAGTTATTCTAGATAGCTATGCAATCTTGATATTAACTTATAAGGAAACCTTGATCGGAGTCAAGGTTGAAGACGTACAATCTTAGGTCTATCTATAATACTTGATACACCTTTCTTGAAAAGGGATTCTATCATCAAGCAGCACTTCTTCTTGCAGCAATTTTGCTATATTCTCTATTTTTACAATGAATAGTGCGAAGAAGTCGCCGGAAGTTGGATATGTAAATAGTCCATACCCCTTTGGTGACAGTATTTTGTTGGTTTCCTTGATCTTTTCAGGTAAAAATTCATAATGAAATGCTTCTAACTTCTCGAGTTCTTCTTGTGTTGCTAATTCAATTTGATGGGCAAATTCGTAATCAAGAATAAAATTGACAATTTCTTGGTACTGCTCACCTTTATAGTCAACGTATAAAAACTGTTTCGTCGTCAATCCATATTTTAATAGATCTTCATGTAAGTCATAACTTCCTTGCTCCTTCAAAAACGTTTCTAAATCCTTGCTATCAGGAAATATAATCTGCGCTATCCCTTGATCAGGCATATTAGCTTCCTCCCTTTTATTGAAATAATTCTCCATGCTTGTTAGGAATATATTCCGGGTAATTTTTACGATAAAATTGATCGATCATCTGAAGCACGGGATCCCATTCAGGGTATGGCTCACGTTCTCCAAATACCATTTTCGCTTCTGGAGTATTCATCAGAAAATTATCGAATTGAGTAGGTACTGGCAATCCTAGTTGTTTTCTTACATGGATCAAGAATAAGATTTCAAAAGGATAAAATCCGTATCCGAAATCACCAAATTCACCTAGCTGTCCGATTTCAGAAGCTAATGCAGAATGATACTGAGACATTAGCGAAATGAGATGTTCTATTTCTTCTAAATTACCAGTCGACCAACGTCCCAGCACTTCATCATAAATGTTCAGGTCTTCAGGGATTAAATCGCATCGTAGTTCAGCTTCCTTAAACTTATTTATCACGGCTAGATGCAATTTTTTATTCGTTCCCATGATGGTTTTATTTCTATACTGCAAGTACAGCTCTAGCAAAAACCAAATATGTCTATCCTCTTCATTGGCATTTATTAAATGTCCACCGAAGTGATGATCCATAAAATCAAATAAGATATTTTCTTCTTTCTCCCATCCATACATTGCAAAATGAACTAATGTGAAGACGACTTCGCTAAACGAATATCCCAAGAACATCCTTGGATACCTGATTGTATAAAGATCCTGTCCCATGCACTGGTAAAATAAGACTTTCTGCATGTTTTTTAATCCTTCTGCATTGTTTCCACCGCTGATCAATACATCGTTTTTCCATAGTGACAAGTGATATGAGGAAATTTTGCTTAGATTTATTAATAGTATGTGATCTTTCTCTGTTTCATTTTGCTCAATGATTTTCTCATTCTCTCTTCTACTAACATTATATTTATCTTTCACATCTTCAAATTTGATTCCATCCACAAAATTTTTGCTATATCTTTTAAAAGCCATTTCTAACTTTTTTTGGTTTATCATTGTATCCTCCCTATGAATTACTCTATTTTCTTATTCCAGTCCTTTACCTGTAACTCATCAACGCCGAATCCAATATCAGTGATCTTGATTTGGGGAGATACTCCTTTTTTGTGTTCTCAAAATCCTTGGTATATCAGGAATGGGAGTTATGAATTTAATTCAATTACATATAAATATTTACGTAGAATAAGACGAGCTATCCCAATAAATAACGGATAACTCTTCTTTATCATCTCACATCATAATCTTGAGTAGAATAAATTTCTATACATTTTACTCAATCGGCCCCATAAATTCAGTAATAAGTAAGACATGCTCTCTTAATTTCACTTTTTGTAAGTTTCCAACCTTCTCTGAACCACCTAGTCCTAATAATGGCACATAACCAAAACATTCATCATAAGTAGGCTCACCATATTTTTTAACCGCATCTGGATATGGCCTCCATTGCAATTCTTTTCCGATATCATCCATGTCTAGTAAATCTTCAAAAAAATAATCAAAACCTGCAGAAATAACCTCAACATATCCTTTTCGATAATTCAAACTTTTTATATATTTATTTTTTTCCCAAATTAAAATATCTCCCATGCTAGTTACCATAAAAGGAACCGCATTATTGTGTCTTTGATATGAAATTTCCAACAAATCGTTGTACTCATCTGGGTTAATTATCTTTAAATAACCTTTTAAAAAAGTGCCAAAACCGTATTCCTTCCATACTCTTAGCAATTCATTGGGTAAACTATTTTGATAATTTTTTATTAATTCCTCAGGTACCTCATTCTCTAATTTAAAATCCTTTAAAACTTCTATTTTGTCCAACCGTTTCACTCCTATTCTTTTAAATTCTACATTAAGATGTGTCTTATCCCATAATTCCTCTGGAATATCTTTAATAACATTTTTTATATGCGTATCTAACACACCTATCCTATCTTTCCATTGTCTACCAATTGATGAATTAATTCCAGAATCCCCTAAACCTCCAATGTTTTGAGGGAAGCCCCTGCAACTCGTTCTGGATTATGTAAAGCATCTTTTCTTTTTAGCAGCGGCGGTAGCTTCTTGTTTAGACATCCCTTGATTACGCAGTTCAGTAATTTTTTCTTTTAATATTTCTTTTCTAAATTCACGTTGTTCTTTGTTGGATTTACCCTCTCTGATATAACGCTTTTTATTATCTAAATATTCCCATTTCGTTAAATCATTTAACCCCTTTTCTTGCTCTTTCAGTTGCCGAGTAAATTCTCCTGGATCATGGTTTACATTTCGATTAAACTGAATCTGTACCTTTTCAATTTTCGAAATTTGATTCACAGTAATTTTAGGTCTACTATCTCCAGTACCCTTATTGCCACTCTTAAAAGCCGAAAATAACTCTCCACCAAGTGCGTTTCATTCTCCTCTATTCCCAACGCCAGCTAACGAAAGTTCAGGGAATACATTCGGGATCTCAATATTTTTTAATCTTCTCCCCAACATTCTTCATACTGTTCGGCAACTTATTCATGAATGCCACTACTTCCTCCAACTTACCAACTATTTATGAAGTTAAAACATACCAATCAATTAAAAAAGCACTTGTTGTCTATCATAGACAATCAAGTGTTTTTATTTATTTCTAGGTTTAAATGCTAACTTTAAATTCGCACCTGAAAAGACCCATCAATTTTTTCTTTATATTGTAATTCAAATTTAATCCTGTAACACTCCATCTTTTTGCAGAGTGTTTTCTGCAAAACAAAAGTGTAGACAATTGCAAAGAAAAGTGAAGAGTAATACTATGTATTTTTATTTTGCACTAAACATACAAAGGCTGTTATTCCTCTAACATATCTAGAAAATCATTTACATTATCTGCAATTTTTTCTGTAACTGGTTCAAACTCACCTGAATCTTCATTATACCAAATACAAATTGCTGGATTTGTTTTACTTTCACTATAATCTAAACAAACGAAATTCCCCGCAAACAGAGCTGCAAAGGGTACTAATTCAGCCCCTGTAGAATCTTCATCCGAAATAATTCTTTCATCTAATTGACTGAATACAACCTTTATATCGTACATACCTCTGTCATTTTCACCTGGATTATCCAATAAACAAAGAAAACGATCAACTACATATCTATTAGACTTATATTGAAAAAAACTAGTTATTGGAACAGCACCATTATTTTTCAATATAAAATCTGTAAAATCTATGGGAAACTTAATTTCAAAACTCTCTTCCACGCGTTTAATTAAATTCTTATCTGGAATTGGATAAATTATACTTTCTTTCTGAATTCCCATAATCTTTCACCTCTTAATTAATTTAATGTCGTGGAGCGTCTGCCCAATGTCCTTTTGTCCTTCCACCATTATGCTTATTATGAATACCAAATGGCACAAGTTCCAATCCATGTGTATTATTGATTAATAGTTACACTTAAATCGCAATATCCTGGTAACCCACTTCGGTTACTATCTCATTTAACATACGAATTCCTAGCCCATTCTCTGTATCCCATGTACAATTAAGTGTAAATCTAATGTCTCTACCTTCACACATATCCCCATAAGGAACAACAATCCCGTCTAAATCTATCATTTCTAATATTTGATCCATTGTTTCAACTAGTGGATAATTTTCATTTACTTCAATATCATAACCTAATTTATTCCTTCTTTGTTTGTAATAGTCTAATATTGATTGTAAAAAGTTCCGTTGTAAGTGTTCCCAATTTTGCATAAGTGAAGTATATGTTACATATTGTTCCTCATCAAAATTGCCGTCCTCTTCCCCATCTATCATTAAAGTTATCTCAGTTTCTTTTCCCCAAAAACGAATTGTAGTATCCTTAATCCAACCATACTCATATTCAAGTTCACCGAAAACCGAATCATTTAAAATCATTTTACAAGCTCCTCCTTATGCCTATTAGCAAATCCTTCGGGTTTAAACGCTCCTGCGCTTATCTCTCCTACACCACCCAGATGTCCAAATTCAGCATTTATGTTTGTTGGCACGAGTTGCATTGTTTTACCATCATTTAATTCATGCCACGTTAATTTATTTTTTCTCTATATTTCTTTATATCTCTTACACTAATATTACTAGATTCCATACCAAATTGGCTTGCTAATTCAGGTGAACTATTAAGTTGATCAGCCAATTTTTGATCAGATTGAACAAAATTAATTCTTCTAGCTTTTCCTCCAAAACCATTTTTGCCACCTAGCATATAGTCAATTTCAATCTGTGCTTTTGCTACAGGTGAAAAATCAGGAACTCCATTTTTATACTCAATTCCATTAATACCAGCTTCATTTAAGATTTTCTGTCACGTAGGATCTGGTGGTGGTTTTAGAATACATAAAGACTCATCTCTAGCCCCTTCGAAAAAAAACCGTTGAATTTGTTTCTGCGGGTGTTTGCTTAAATCTTGATCATATGTACTGGAAAATTCCTCTTGCTTGAAGGCAGGTGGAATATTGCTACCTTCTCCCGTACCCTTAGTTTCACTCTTAACAGCAGAAACTAACTCCCCAAGTATTTTTCTTTCTCCTACATTCCCAAATCCAGCTACTGAAAGTTTAGGAGATACATTCGGGATATGAATATTTTTAATCTTCTCCACAACATTCTTCATACTGTTCGGCAACTTATTCATGAATGCCACTACTTCCTCCAACTTACCAACTATTTATGAGGTTAAAACATACCAATCCAATTAAAAAGCACTTAGTGTCTTTAATTGACAATCAAGTGCTTTAAGTTCATTTGGTTTCTAAGTTTGTAAGATACAACCATCATGGAGTATGTATTTTCAAACACCTTATCATTTTTTCTATACACTTCACATATACTTTGTTTTTCATTCATGTATTCGGTCCTAATATAAAAACAGCATTATGTTTGTAAACGGAAAATTTGGAGATGTGACAAATACAGAGTGGCATACAGTGGTATTCCATGCAAAAATCAAAGAGGGCCGAGCTGGAAAAGAGATTCAAAATACAGCGAAAGTCACAGGAGATAATGTACCACCGCAAGAACCAACAGCCAAAATTCCAGTTCAATCGCTTGGACAAATTAAGATTGAGAAAGTGGATGCTGCTGATTCAAATGTAAAACTGAAAAATGCTGTGTTCCAAATTTTAGCCCAAGATGGTAAAGAGGTTGGGTAACTAACAACAGATGAAAATGGTGAGGCTACTTCTGAACCACTATGCTTCGGAAGTACACAGTGAAAGAAATTCAAGCACCAAATGGATATATGTTATTTAGAAATCCAATTGAGGTAGAGGTTTCATCATCAGTACAAAAAATAAAAGTAGAAAACACAAAAAATGAATGGAATATTTCAAATACTGGCGGTATAGTGCTAACTATTTTATCTAATTGACACTATATTAATGGCCGCAACATTAGTTTTATTTTTCCGCAAAAGAGGAAGAAATGAATAGATTTCAAAATTAATAGGTATAGCAAGGGAGACACGACATATAAAAAAGATCTTTAGTATGTTGTTAATCTTTGTATTAACATTTTCGGTTCTGGTGCAAAAACCATTTGATTGAGACATAGAATCTACATGAGCTGTTCAGTGACAGTTTATGATGCAATTCCAAACAATTTATGTATGAATCTAACTTCATTTTGGGCAGACTTCACCTGTCGGTGCAGTTGTCCTTTTTTCAGCATATGCATGGCTTCAACACCACTTAATATAGAGATTGCTGTTTTAAATGACTTTAACCCTAACATAGAACGAACTCGTCTTTTAATAAACCGGTGGTCTTGTTCCACTATATTATTGAGATATTGAACTTGCCTTAGTTGTATACCTTCAGGCATATGTTTTTCTTCTTTCTGAGTAGCTAATCTTATCGCTTCTCCACCAATTTCCCCAACATTTTCACCACCCTCTCGCTCCCATATATAATTATGTTCCCCGACTGCTTGAGAGAAATCTCCTTTTTCCCAACGTTCTAGAATATCTAGCATACTTTTCTTTGTTAGGCGTTTTATCGCTCTGGTCTAACATATGCCGAAGCTTTTTTATATTATCAGGAGACATTAAGATAAAGCCAGATTTTTTATCAGCTATTACTTTTTGAGTAAGAGGAATTGTTTAGATAACGCAGTCATCGAAAATTTATTTAGCTTATTAAAGTCTGAACTACTTTACTTACAAAAGTTCGAAAATATAGAACACTTTAAATTAGAAAAATGTATTCACTACTATAAGCATGACCGAATTAAAACAAAATTAAAAGGAATGAGCCCTGTACAATACAGAACGCATTCCTCATTAGCTGCTTAAAATATGTGTCTCGCTTTTTGAGTTCACTTCATTTATTCAGAAGTGCTTTTACTATTACTTATTTAATATTATATTTCTCTTTAATTTTCATCAACAACTCTTCAGCAATCGCTTTCTTTTCAGGATTTTTTCCTATATAAAATTCACATGCAGCACTTAAATACTGGTACAATTCATCATAATTCACAATATCGTAGTCATCATCACCATCGCCAGAATAAAATAAAACTTTATTTTGTCCAAAATACTCCTCATCATCTTGTTCATATTCATCTGAATAAATTACTCCATTATATTCCCGACACTCTCCAGCTTTACTTTTAAAATCTTCTAGGTGTTGTAGAAAGTTACGTCCATTTACATATATATTCAAAACATCAATAACTGCCTCTTTATTCAAATTGCTCTGTTTCATTATTTCAATAAATTCCTCATATACGCTCATATTAATCCACCCAATCTAATACTGGATAAGCATTCTCTATCTCTCCAGTTTCTGAATTCATAATACCTTCAAATTTTAAATTTTTTCCATTATAGTCTGTTTGTCCTTGTATTTTCATCATTTTTTGTTTTAATAATGGAATCTCTCTTTTATTATTTAAACCTTCTTCCATAGCCTTTTTGCTTAAAGTTATTATTTCATCATTTGAAATAATTTTTGGATTATACACCGTCTTTTTATACACTTTATCTCCATTAGGTATTACTTTGTATTCACCTGTCCAATTTCCCCCTGTATAATTCATTTTTTCGCATTTTACTTTGTATTCTATATCAAAAAATTCCATCTATATCTGGATGTTCCTTTTTAACAACAGGTCTCAACTCATATTTGTTAGAATTATTATTAAAATAATTTTTTCTATGTTTTTTAGACTCTCAAGCCATTCCTTTTTCTCTATAACAAACTTAGCAACTTCTCCCGTACCCTTAGCAAACGAAGCCTCTACACTCTTTATCTTATCATCTATAATCTTTTTACTCTCTATATGATGCTTATCAACCCAGACATGGAAATATGTACCACCTTGCTTAATTGTTATTACACCATGTTCATTGATTTCAAATCTCTTGGTTTTGGCTGTCATATTATCTATGTTTTGCGGCATTCTTTTACCAAGCTAATACATCTTGTCATTTCCAAGTTTTCTATCTTTAAGCTGACCAGTTTTAAATAAACTAGCTATCAGCTTGCTTATATGAATCTTTTATTTAAAATATCAGTTAAACAAATAATTTTCTTCTAAAACAAAAAGGGCCATCTCATAAGCAAGTAAAACCGGCTTATGGGACAACCCTTTTTATTTCAACTATCTATTAATCATACAATTTGTTTAAAAGCTCAGTGAAATTACTTGCCACGTAAAATACATTTTCTCTTGCTGCTTCTTCTGCTGTAATCCCTTCACTTTACATTAGCGCTTCTTTTTCCTATGCATCTTCATGTTCCCAAAAGACGACAATCGGATCTTCTTCATGATTTTTATAATCAAAGCAAATTAAATTCCCTGAAGGAGCAAACCCAAATGAAATTAATTTTTTAAGCATGTATCGCTAAAGTCATTACATACATCAACTATATATTCGTCACTATTTTCAGCAAAAGATAATAAGGCTCCAAAAAATTTTCACGATTATTCACATTAAATAATTCTAGTTCAACATTAATACTATTATTTACAGCTACACATTTTATATAATCACTTAAAAATTTGATACCTATTCCATTACCATTTTTTACACACCAATCACTTACAGCTTCATCAGCAAATTTCCATTCTACTTTACTCATTTATAAGATATGTAGCCTATAAATGATTTTAAAATTGTCTCACCTCTTTAACAGAGTTTTTCCTGCTTAAAACTCCACAGAAAAATCTTGCAAGACAAACCCCAATCAAGTTTTTTACACATCATCTTCTCGCTTATTGCATCTCTATTCTTCATCCTTAAATTTCAATTGTAAAATGAAGTTTTCTAAACTATTAGTTATTTGTTTATACTCATTTAATTCAAAATCCTCAACAAAAATCTCACCTGTATTGTTGTCTAGCACTATTAACATCCCATTTGCTTCATAACCAATTGGTATATATTTAAAGATAGCACCTTTAGATTCTGCGTAGTCTTTAACAAGTGAAATAAAATAATCTGGTTCAATTCCCGGGATAACGGGGTGCAAATTAATATTATAAGAAGAAATCCATCCCGTTAATTCTAAAAACCAATACGAATTGAAATACTGCTTCACCGAATCATGTAACTGAACGTTATATTGACTTTCAATTTCATCGAAGTCAAATTCCACTCCCTTCTCTATTGGTTTCCAAGAAATATATCCATATTCATCTTCTTTACCTGTATATATAAATCCATCTACATCTTCATTCCATGCTATTTGCGGTAATGAATTGTTGTATTCCATCCATTTATCTAGAAATTTTTCAAAATAATCTTTTATAACCTCTTTCATATTAGAAATCACTCCTTAATAAGTTTCTGTAGTAACTCTGAATAAACTTTATCTTTACCCCATATTCCTGCTTCTTTTTCTATATTATGAATTCCACCGGAGCCAGGGTGTAGTTTTTGAGGCACAGGAAATGCTTGTCCACCTCCACCAATATGATGATGAACTAATTTATCTCCCCTAACACCTTTAACGTCATATTGAGAGAATTATTCCCTAAACACCTTATCATTAACAGGGCGGATTCCTCCCTTCTATTATTCGGGCTAAACGCTTCTGGATGTCGATCAAGTAGTTCCCTCCAAAAGTATTTTAAGTCACGTCTCCAACCTTCAGCATTAGTGTACTTTTCTCCTTTCCCACCAAAAGGCATCTCAACGACTGTACGTTGAGATGCAATATAAACTGGATCTATATTTTGAAGATCTACAACATCACGATATGTTCTAATAGGATGATCAGTATCCCCCGTACCCGTACCAAAAATCTTCTCCCCAGTCTCCTTATAAACTGATAAGCATCTTTCAGAGAGTTTAATCCTCCGCCTCCTCCATTCCCAACGCCAGCTAACAAAGGTTCAGAGAATAAATTCGGGACCTCAATATTTTTAATCTTCTCCCTGACATTCTTCATACTATTCGGCAACTTATTCATGAATGCCGTTACTTCTTACAACTTACCAACTATATATCATGGCTTTTTAACTTTTCCGCTGAAGTTCGTTCTGCCCCGTATGATAATATTTCCACACCTTTAAAGGCGGCGGATACGTTGTCTTCTGCTTTTACTATTTTAATTATACTAGCAACTTGTATTTTCCTTAATTTATAAAAAATACGTTTATGAAGCTATAGGTCCCCTACTAATAAAAAAGCACTTGTTGCCTTTAATCGACAATTAAGTGCTTTAAATTCAACTGGTTTTATGTAGCATAACTTTGTAATTTTTCTAGTAACAGTATGAAACCCTTTATATGACATGACAAGTAATACGTTAAAACTTACGAGTTTGTACAAGTTCGTTAGTTTCATATACATTCCATGTATTTATATTCATCGCCCAGTAAAATGTCATCTCGCCAAATTCTCACACTTTTCTTCATAGCCCATTATAAAAATAAAACTCCTTGATGGTACTACCATCATGAGCTTTCGATTCTCAAACAAATCATTGTTGTTATCTCATCCCTTTTTATACATGACTAGTGTGTCTATATTTAATCAAATATTAACGAGTTATTTAAGAATCAAAAAACCTTGAAAGGCATGAGCCAATCAAGGTCAGAAATAGTGATTTATAATCTTCAATTTCTTTCTTTACCAATTCCAATAATAAATAACCAGATTCATATGCTATTATATCCTTAAACAATTAGCCGTTAATCAGGTTCTGTGTGCTACACGACCCTCTCCATCCGCCAAAAGTTTTCTATGGATTTTACATTTAACTAAGTGCTACGGAGAAAGCAGATTCAAGCATAGTATTAAAATCGCAAAAAGTTTCCATATGCTCACCTGAAGGCTTATCTAGTTCAACAAAACTTTTTTTAGAAACATTATAACAATACCAAGCTATATCTGAATCTCCAAAAAAAATTAGCTCATCTTCGTCTTTAATTGACTCCCATGTTTCATTCGCATCAAAAAAACTATCCACCTGATTTATTGGCTTAGAATCCAAAAAATTTTGGTCAATCCCATAAATTTTAAGTCCATTAAATTCAATTCCATTAACTGTTTGTAAAAATTCATAGTATTGGTGTGGCAGTACATCTTCACCAAATTTTTCTACTACAGATTTACGAAATCTTGATAACTCATTTTCATTGGTAGGTAAATTGAGTCTTCGATTTCGTTTCTCTCTTATTTTGGAAATCTGACTAACTTGCTCTCTCCACATATAATCACCTTCTAAATATTATTATTTATTCCTTATTAGGAGGATAAATGCCTTCTTCTGGAATAGGAAAATCCACTATCTTACTGTCCCCAGGCTTCATACCCTTTGTTAATGAATTTTGCTCATTTGTAATAACCTTGTGATAGGGGTGGTTTTTTATTAAACCTAAGTTTTCCACATCATTAGTACCACCTTGATCTAAAGGGATTTTATGATGGACTTGCCAACCATCAGGAACTAGTCCGTATTCCATCATATCTTCAATATCATTATCTGAAATTCCAGCTTTTTTTAATTCTTTTATTTTTTCAGGATTATCAGCCATAGATTTCATCAAATCTTTCCTGACTTTATTAAAATCCTTTCGCAATTGTGCTGTATCATTGGGATTTCTTTTATTAAACGTAACCTTTTCTATTTTAACATTAGGAAGTTTGACTTCCTCACCTTTTAATTTACCAACAAAATCAGGGCGACTATCCGTCGTGACCACTTTACCCGTACCCTTAGTTTCACTCTTAGCAACAGAAAATAACTCTCCACCAAGTGCGTTTCTTTCTCCTACACTCCCAACACCAGCTAACGAAGGTTTAAGGGATAAATCCGAGATCTCAATACTTTTAATCTTCTCCACGACATTCTTCATACTACCCGGCAACTTATTCATTAATGCTTCTACTTCTTCCGACTTACCAACTATTTTACCGCTTTGCTCTGCTACTTGAAAGACTTTTGCACCCTCTGCGAGTTTTGATCCTTTCACTGCGGCGTTTACTTCACCAACACCGACAAAACAACTGCCACTATCAAATACCGCACCACCAAGGGCATAAGGGTCGATCATGGCTTTTTCTATATAACCTTTCACTGTGTTGAACATTTCTTTTTGGTCTTTTCTAAAGGATCTATCGAGGTTATCCAGCACGGGAATTTTGTCCGTGAATGCGGGATTATTTAAGAAAACACTAAGATAAGAAGCCGCAATTGTGATAGAGCCTACAATCTCATATTCGATTTCCTCTAATGGTATTTCCACTCATACTGGTTTGTCTGCATAATTCTTTTATATCTTAAAATGTTTTTCTCTGTTCAATGTTATCTAGACGCTTCCCTCTAAACGGCTAGATAATACAAAAAGGACATATCCCTTTCGGAATTGCCCCTTTCACCTTGAGAATATTTCCCTCAGAATCTAGAGAAATAAACTATTGTTTTTGATTTAAAATATAATCAATTCTTGATTTATCACTAGCACTAGTCTCAATAACATTAAACGATTTCTGTTTTAAATTATCCTGATATATATTAAAATCTTTTTTTAATTCTTCTGATTCATTGTTTTCTATTTTTGAAATAGCCTCTCCAGCATGAGACAATTTTTCATATAAAAAATCTGGAAGTTGTTTTCTTTTTATTCCTTCTAACACAAGATTAACAAGATACGAATACTTTATAAAATCACTGGTATTAATATTTTGCCAGTCTTCCTCAATGATTTTTCCACTGGCTTGAGTAACAGTTAAACCATCTTCATCTACATATTCATCCAAGTCTAATTGAACTGCTTCAATTATATATTCATAATTTATTGAGTTGCTCATTTATATCCAATCTCCCTTTTTGTCATTTTAACGTGTTATTTGTAATAACATTTACCTTAATATTAGGAAATTTTCTCCTGAATTCAAATATTAAATTAGTACAACTTTGACAGCAATCTAGTTCAGAGAATAAATTTATCTCTCCTTTTATATTGGGGTCTTTTATTTTAGAAGCGATATCTTCTAAAATTTTAGCTTCTGTGTCATTATACCTTGGGTGTACATCGTCCACATAATTCGTTAGAACTCTATCCTTTTCTGACGGAGTAATTGAAAAATCATCTGCATAACCCAATGAATCGCTAGAATGTATTTGACTATGTGCTTTAAAATCTTTTTTATTCCTGAAATATCAACTTCTGCTGTTGCAACATTACCCCATCCTAGTTTATCTAATTTCCGGTTAATTATTTTTTTCTTTGAGTTAGATAAATTTAAATATTCATCAGATTTTTTATAATTATTTTTAAATTCATCTAAGTTATTTCGGTTCTGGTGCAAAAATTCTAAAGTTCTTGCAAGTAATCTCCTAAACTTGGACATACTGATACTATTACTCTACAAAAGGTGTGTGATCGGTATGGAAAAGGAAAATTTGTTCAAATGGACGCATTATCAGCCAGATATTATTTTGCTAACTGTACGTTGGTACCTACGGTACAACTTAAGTTTTCGTGATTTAGTAGAAATGATGAAGGAACGAGGATTATCCTTGGCTCATACTACCATTGCGTTGGGTCCATCAATATGGACCGGAATTTGACAAGAAAATCCGACGTCATCTCAAACAAACGAATGATTCATGGAGAGTGGATGAAACGTATGTAAAGGTAAAGGGACAATGGATGTATTTATATCGTGCCGTTGATTCTGAAGGAAATACGATTGACTTTTATCCCGCATTAACGAGCAGTAAGACTCCCACCTCAAAATTCAGCGACAGCAAAGAAGTTAGGTGGGAGATCAACTGCTCGTAAAAGCCCGATTGGTTCAACTAATAATCAGTGGGGGATGAAGAAAACCCCCACTGATTAAAGTTTCACTTTATCTGAGTAAAGCTAGAAATCATAAGGCTGCAAAGCGATTCTTCAAGAAAGCTTTGCGGTCTCTTCATGTTTCCAAACCTCGTGTGATTACATTTGATAAAAATCCAGCTTATCCAATTGCTATTGAAAAATTGAAGAAAGAAAAAAAGATGCCCGTAGGCATCCAAACGAGACAACTCAAATATTTGAATAACATTGTGGAACAAGATCATCGTTTTATTAAGAAACGTATACGTTCTATGTTAGGATTCAAGTCTTTTCGTACAGCTACATCCATTCTTGCAGGAGTAAAAGCCATGCATATGATGAAAAAAGAACAGATTGATTTACGGGATCAGTCTGTTCAAAATCAAAAAGAATTCATTCATCAAATATTTGGATTAACAGCATAACATACCATTCTGCTAGAAATATATATGCTATATTTTCTTTTCTCTCATCTTTGCACCAGAACCCTAAAAACTATCCAATTGAACTCCTTGCTTTTTCAAGTTCCTTTAAGATTTCTTCTTTTTCTGACTCCTCAAATCTAGAAATCTTCTCTTCTAAGCCATACTCTATTAATTTAAAAAACTCTTTATATTTTAAACATGATATCTCTTCTGGATAACCGGGAAATTCCATGCTTAATACAACCTCATCCATCTCACACTTTTCAGAATCACCATCATCATAGGTACCGTAAGTAGCTATCATACAAACATCATCAAAAATAACTTCTTCTTTTGTTAAAATTACATTTATACATTTTATTATTCTTGATTTATTAATAAAAATCCCTCTAATAAAATTCTTATTCCATTCATCATCCATAATCTTTTTCTCGTTCATAAACATTCTCCTAACTATATATCTTAATCAAAACTTGTTACTGGGTGGAAGTTTGTAATTTCCCCATTCCTAAAATACCCCATAAACTTCATTCCGTTTGATGCTTCACCACAAATCAAGTACCCATCTAAATATCCATTTGTCATTGCTTCCAAGCCCCACTGATACATTTCTTCATTACTATATTTTGAAGGATCATAAACTGTTTTAGGAGATTTTATGGTCTTATATTCATCTAAGAACCCTTCTTTCCCATCACCTTTTGGTATTTTGTATTCTATAGTCTGTAATCCTGGAAAATCTTTATCATATACAATATTCTTAGGATCTATCATATTGTTGATATCTTTACCCGTAGACTTTAGTTTGTTATAAAATTCCTCAGAATTATGTGTTCCTAAAACTCCTTTTTTGCCACTGATTGGTTTATTTTCAGCAATTAGGTGTGTTTTTGCATCAGGGGAAATTGTATGTGTAAGTTCACTCATTGGTTTTCCTAATTTCCAACTAGCTTTACCTGCCCCCTCTGCAGGAAGTTTCTCCCCAGATAACCGGTTCGCATTTTGCGCTTGCCCCTTCGTTTCACTCTTAGCAACAGAAAACAACTCTCCAAGTGTCTGTCTTTCTCCTAGATTCCCAACGCCAGCTGCTGCAGTTTCACGGAATAAACCCGGGATCTCAATATTTTTAATCTTCTCCGCGACATTCTTCATACTACCCGGCAACTTATTCACTAATGCCGTTATTTCTTCCAACTTACTACCTATTTTACCGCTTTTCGCGGCTGCTTGAAAGACTTTTGTACCCTCTGCGAATTTTCCTAATGCAGCTGTTCCTTTCACTGCGGCGGTTACTTCACCGACGCCGACAAAACAACTACCAATATCAAATATTGCGCCGCCAAGAGCATAAGGATCGGTCAGGGCTTTTTCTACATAACCTTTTACGGAATGAAGTAGTGCCTTACCATACTTAGGATAATCTTGCCAGCTGATGATGGCTTGTCCAAGATTTTTTATTGTATTACCCGCTCCGTAAATATCATCTAGTTTCCACTGTTCTGTTTCTACGCCGCGGATCGAGTTATAACCCCACTCACCAAGCTCTGCGAGTAGGAAACCTAGTTTCGTCGCACCTATGGCAATCCCACTAATCGCGGAACCCGCCGCGCCTATAAAACCTTCTAACACCAAGGCTTTATCAGAAAGGTCTTTCAGGAAAGGGATGTTGTCCCCTACCCATTTTGTACCTTTCCTCAATACATCCCATTTCTCACCGGCACGATCGGAAAAGTTTTGAAGCCAAGCTTCCAATGGATGATTGTTCGCCCATTCTTCTTGTTTTTTCTTCATTTCTTTTTCAGCTTGTAGTTTTGCTTCTTTTTCCGCCTTCGTAAGTTGTGTATCCATTTCATGAATGCCTTTTGCCAACGCATCTTGCGCAAAGAAAGCTTGCAGTTTCGGATCAGTATAAGATAAACTGCCCATCTTTCCTGCGATTTGAACTTGTTGGTTTAGGGCATCGAGAATTTCTTCCGCCTTGCTTTTTTCTTTTTTGCTTTCAAATTGCTGTACTTTTTGAATCGTATCCTCTAGTTCTTTGCTGGCTGCAACCAGTTTTTCATCGAACTGGCTTTTCGGCATACTCAGTGAAATCACATCGTTCACACTGTTGTAAATATTAGAGATGCGACTATCCAGTTCATGTTTCTTCGGTTGGAGGCTGGAAAGTTTGTGTTGTGCTTGCAGTAACGCATCTTCCAGAATAACCGCATTCCCATCAGTTTCTCCCGTTGTTGACTGAAAATCCTGTAAAGTTTTCGCCATTTCCGCAATGAGTAATTCATTGGTATCTTTCAACCCAACCACAACTGTATTTTGGTTATTATTGATATCGTTGACAATCGCTTTTCCTGTTTCACCCTGCATGGCATCGGCCTGGATAATGCCGTTCAATGCGTTTTTGGCTTGTTCAAGTTGATCATTGGTTTTACTGGTGTCTGTTTGGAGTTTTGCCAGTATTTCATTGAATTCCTTTAAATCTACTTGAAAGCCCATTTAATCCGCCTCTCTTTCTGGTGAAGTATGAACAGCTTCATAGAAAGCAAGTGCTTTATCTAGTGGTAAAAAGGCACTGGACAACTTGCCATTTGCTACTTGCATACTTCGTAAGAAAGTAAAAGCAAATTGTTCTTCCCATTCATTCTTCATCCCAAGTGAAACAACTCGCTTAATCATCATATTGGACACATAAATCGCTGGTGTGTTGCTCATTTCACCAAACGGCCACAAGTAACCAAGATAATCTACCACATAATCGTTAAATCCCTCTCTTAACGGTACTTTGCGCCCTGTTAAAATCACGAGTTCTCCGATTTTACTATCCTTGAACATGTTTTGAATCACTTCTGGCATCATGTCTATGTCTAATTCCACAACGGTACCCAGCGGTAAAATTTCACTATAACACGCATCAATCAAACCCATCAAACGTAAAAATTGAGAAAATGGAATGTCTAATAGCGTTTCCAATCGTTCAAAATGAATGGTCTCATTCGCGTAGTCAAATATCACTGAGAATTTCGCGCCGATTTTTGGTTTGTTTTCAAAGACATCTTCTTGATTTCGAAACGCCTTGTAAACCTCACGAAAAAGGGAAGGCTGATTCCCCAGCAAGTTACCCATTTGTAATAGTTCGTCAGTAATCTCTAAATCTAATATTTTGTCATTTTGTAAAACAACTTCTAAAAGTTCTCGTTTGTTGTATTCACCCATATTATTTGAACCTCGCTGTATTTTGTTGGATTACATTCGCCATCTTGGCATCTTCATCGGCAATTTTATTTGCGACATCTTTCATTTTGCCTGTATCAGCAGCAGATACTTCTTTAAATGTTTCTAAAGTTGTTCCGGCTTTCTCTACTAAATTTTGAAAACTCGTCAACCGAGATAGATTGTTCTTGGTGATGTTCGGTGAGGGCACTTTCTCTATCCCACGAACTGCGCCCTCTGCTGCTGTGACTACTCCTTTAAATTTCTCTGTATCTATACCTATTTTCCCCATTGGTATTTTCTCCTTTTTCTATAACATAGCATGCAAACCGCTAATACTTGCTGAAATGCTCGCAATCGCGTCACCTATTATAGACTGATCCATTTCTAATAGAGCAATTTTACTATTCATCGCATTTAGCTTTTCATTGTGCTTCTCTTTATCTGCATCAAGTGCTGTCATAATTTCTTGTAATTGTGTATCAAATTTCTCACGACGTGTTCCTTTAAACTGGCTTGTTGTTAGACTCTTGCTTAAATTGGTAAACTCTTTCTTATAAGAATCAAAATGATGAAGTTCTCCCTGTAAAGATTTCTTTGCGGCTTTTAAGCGCTCTAACTTTTGGGCATTTGCCCTGTGGCTAGCCATTTTACTATCATAACTTGCCTTAAATCGATCAACACGTGCATGGATATCCGCTATTCGTGCAGCTTCTTTGGCTTTATCTTCCACTTGAGCCATTACATTTTTCCCTCCTCAAAATCTATTTCCCTATCAAGACTACCTTTCTGTTTGTAACTATATATATCCATTTTGATTTTCCAACCTATCATTTGTAGCTATGAAGAACCAAATGATGACCTGCGCTCACCTTCTCGTTTTGGTCTCACTTGGCATGGGGCTAAATAGGGCACTGACCGCTACTACACCCAGCCGGATGCTCTCTTCCAACTACAAAAATGGTTGTGCCGGTTTTTCAATTTGCATTTATATACTCAGCCATACACACCACTCATAGATAAAGTGAAACTTTAATCATTGGGAGTTTTCTCCATCCCCCAATGATTATCACCCCTCACCAATCGGGGTTTTTCGGGCAGTTTATCTCCTGCTTAACTTCTTTGCTTTCTCTGAATTTTGAGGCGGGATAAAATGACCTACTCACTAACTAATTTCACTCGTCCTGCATTTCGTCCAACAAAGAAATGAGACTCATCTAATTCCACTGTTGGTTCACTATAACTAGATTTCACATTTATAAATCCTTGGTCAGCTAAACGCGTTCCAATCATCCCTGCTGGAATATTTGCTCGTAATCGCTTATTAAATTCATCATAACTGTTCTCAATTTGTTTTTGATTACCGTGGAATATGAAATAAACACCTACTTTAGAACCATTTTTTAAATATTTATTGAATGTTTCATCCGAAATAAACGTTTTATCTCCAAATGTTTGCGCATCTGGAATATACACAAACATCGGTTGATTCTCACTACGTGTCTCTCTTTCTTCAATTTCACTCATTAGATCATTAACAAAGGTACTATACTCGATATCTGACACAATCACATCGAAGCTTTCTGTGAATCTGCCAAATCGTTCGCTCCCATTAAACACAATTCTTTGTGCTTTTCCTTCAAAATGTTTAAAGTTTTGAACGATTATACGCTCAATATATTCCGTTTGCTGTGGCGTATCGTCTCCAATCACAAAATAACCATGTTTTTCTGGTACGAAACCAACGACATTTGTAGTTTCTTTACTTAGAGCAAGTGGTAGTTGTAGCTGATTTAACATCTCTTGTACCTGTGGATTTGTATAAAAATTATGTATAGAGATCGTTTTAGATAACATCGGAATCTTGGTAGGACGCGCGCCCTTCCATTGCTGATTCATCTGTGTAATCTCTTGCTCTAAATTATTCAATCGATCAATATCATTTTTCCCATGAGTTGGTAAATAAATTTGAACTTCATGTGGCTCATCTAGTTTGATTTGCGCTCGTCCAACAATTTCTTGCGGAATCAACGCATCACGTCCGACAACATCTCGAATTGCACCTTCTTCCACAAGGAATAACCCAATATGTGATGGAATATTACTCGCCATACTCAGTCTGAAGCTGTTCGTACGAAGAACCGTCATAACTGCATAGATTCCCAAACTTGCTCCTTCTCGTAAAAGCTGATTTAACACAGATTCTATCGCTTCATCTAAAGGACTCTCCTTAATTGCGTCAAAACCATCAACAACGGTAACAATCACTGGCAACTGCTTTCCTGATTTTTCTTCATATTGAGACAGACTTGCGACACCATACTCTGTAAATGCGTCTTTTCGACTTTGAATTTCTTTACGAATTCGTTTGAGGAACTTCATAAGTTTTTCTTCTTCCTCCAACCGAACAATATCCACTACATGCGGTAAATCTTTTATTGGAAGTAAACCATTCGTACCAAAATCAAATAAGTTAAACTGGACCTGCTCAGGGTTATTCATTCTTGATAAATTCATTATAAGAGTTTGTAACGCAGTGGATTTCCCAAATCCTGGGGATCCATAGATGGCAAGGTGACTCAACTCTTCTAAATTAAGTAAAAAGTTAACTTGTTCTTGTCTTGATGGAATATCCATCAAACCGAATGGAACTGAAAGATTTCTTTTCGAATCCCCTGACGTTACTACATTCATCCTTGGACTATCAATTTCTGTTTTTAATGGAGGTAACCAAGGTTTCTCAGGAAGAACTGCCTTTGTTTTTTCAGCATGAGTCACAATCGCTTCTACAATCGCATCCAATTGTGTTTGTTTTTCTTCTTTTTTCAGGGACACTTCATCATCTTGAGATAAATCTGTAGTTAATAATTCGTGCTGGCCCAATTGATTAATGAGCCAAATTCTTTCGTCTACTTTTTCTTCATATTGTGCATCTGGATTATAAGTTGCCCCACTCCACGCAGACTGGAACAGTTCATAAATTTCATTGTTTCCGACTTGTAAATACGCTCGTCCTGGTTGAGTAATCGTTGCGGCATCAGGTGTTTTAATAATTTCATTGGAATCACTTGGATCGGCTACTTTTAATGCTAATTTGAATCGTGAATTTGACCAAATTTGGTCGTCCACTACTCCACTTGGCTTTTGAGTAGCTAAAATCAAATGAACTCCTAACGAACGACCAATACGTGCAGTTGATACTAACTCAGCCATAAAGTCTGGCTCATTTGCTTTTAATTCCGCAAATTCATCGCTGATTAAGAACAGATGCGGCAATGGTTCTGATGGATATTTTTTCTTTTCTACAGGATCAGTAATTTCTTTTCCCTGTTTGTACAACTTGGTATATCCATTAATATGATTAACACCAAATTCCCCAAATTTCCGTTGTCTCTTTTGCAATTCTGCTCGAATACTTTGTAACGCCCTTGCAGAACTTGCACCATCTAAGTTTGTAATCGATCCTAAAAGATGTGGTAAATTCTTAAATAAATTCGCCATACCTCCACCCTTAAAATCAATCGGTAAAAAGCCAACATCTTCTGGTGCAAAATTTACTGCTAAAGATAAAATATAACTTTGGACAATTTCCGATT
The DNA here is from genome assembly GCF_054570475.1 of Bacillus sp. C1. Classification (NCBI taxonomy): domain Bacteria; kingdom Bacillati; phylum Bacillota; class Bacilli; order Caryophanales; family Bacillaceae; genus Bacillus; species Bacillus sp. C1. Next base: position 624,288 of record NZ_JBTMZT010000002.1, on the reverse strand, counting down.
TACCAGATCCTGTTGTACCTGCCACGAGTCCATGTGGGCCATGTGCTCGTTCGTGTAAATTCAAATACACAATGTCATCTTTTCCTCGAACACCTAAAGGAACAGCTAATGACTTTGAAGTGTCTGCTTTTTCCCAACGAGCACCAATGTGTAACTCTCTAACATGTTTCACATCATATAATTCTAGAAAATCAATCGATTCTGGAATCGCATTTTTCTCTACCTCAACATGATCTAAATTAGCTAAGCGTTGTATCGCTTGCGCAATTGGATAACTTTTGGGTAAATGGTTGGGAACAAAAAGTTGATTCACGTACTCATTATTATTATTAATTAATACCGCGGATTCGTTACTTTGATAATCAATAACTGTGGTTGCTGTCTCTGGCAACATGTTTAACGCATCTTTCCCCCAAATGACCGTAACACCGTATTGACTCATATCTTCAGCTAAAAATTCATTTAATCCATGTCCAGAGAGCCAGCTCTCGTCTAAAATCGTAAACATATAATGCGGAGCAAAGGTTACTTTCTCATTGCCCGCCTCTTTGACTTGTTGCCGACGTTTTGTTAACAACTGATAGAACGAATTTAAAACCATGTCACGTGTCTGTGAATTATGAATAATTCCTCGTAAATTTAAGCTCCGTATTTGAAAATGTGGCAACCAACGCCATGCATGCCAATAATCTTGATAATCTTCTTCTGGAACTAATGCTACAAATTCTACATCTCTATACGAATGTAAAACGGAAAGCTGAAATAATAATGTCTGTGCAGCTATTCGTAGCACTGTTTTTGTTCCTGCAAGTCCTAACGTTTGATTTAACATCGAGATGGCAATAGGTGCATCTTTTAACGTTTGATGTGGCCCAACAACTTTTTCTTCTGCAAATATACTTAAAACATCTTCTTCTTCTGTTGAATGATAACTGACTTTATAACTACTTTGAATCCCTCCATGACCTAAACGAATACTTAAAAAATCAGCATTGGTCATAGTTTTTTCATAAATTCGCGGACTATATTCTTTTGTCATCAAAGACAATGAATCCATATCAGGGAAGTTATACGTTAAAGCTTCAAATTGCTTTTGAGAGAGTAACGACAATTCTTTTTCCTTTTGAATAAGATACTTTTCATAATACTCACTTCGCTTAAGATTCTTTTGTTTCACTTCTTTCTTATTCGTAATATAACTTGAAACAGAGAACCCTGCCGTGAGTAAACTCACTCCCCCCATGCTTAACATCATAATAGGGTTCCCATTACTTAATACGCTCGCTACACCACTTAAAACAACCATTGCCAATGGCGGAACAATCGTACGCAATAATTCACTTCTCCCCTCAGTTTCCTCAGCCTTTGGAGGTCGAATTGATATCTCTTCTTTAGGTTCTCGTAAATGAATTCTTGGACTACGTCTAAATTCCGGGAAATTTTTTGGGTATTCTGGAATAAATGGCTCGTTAATCATCTTCCAAGAATTTAGTGAAAAATCATTCGTTATCTTACACAACTTAAATTGTTTTTCTCTCAATTCAATAAACACACCATCAATAACAAGTTGATCCCCTACAGATAAAACTGTTTCTAATCGATCTACTTTCTTTCCATTAAAGTAAACGAATACCCCATTTGAAAACAGATTTAACTGATACGTTTCATTCTTTTCATTACATGTGACCAAGGCAAAAGCCTTAGTCGGAATGGTGATTCCTGAGCCCTTTGAAGAAGAAATCACAAAATTTGTTTTCGGCTTGATAGCAGTTAAAACTTCTAATTTTTCATGAGGTAACGCGAGAATTCCGTCCTTCATATCACCTGTCCATGGATCTTGATCCATGAACAAATGCGTGCCATCAAAAGAAATTTCATGTTTACCAATCTTAAGTGATGGCTTTGACATTGTTAGTTCGTGACGCGAAAATATATGACCAAATGAAAAAATATCATAGAGTACAGACGCTTTATTTACAATTTGATCATCAATCGGTACACTTTCACTAGATAATCTATTATTCAGATTTCTGATCATCCGTCTTACCCTCCAATAACTTCATGTACTTTTCCATCTCTTCCTTATATTTCGAAAGTAACTCTTGTTTCTTCGAACCATTCATCTTGTTATCCGCATTTGTTACATCATAAATTTTTGTAAGGGCATGAAGAATATACTGATTATCTCCAATATTTTTAGCAATATTTAAGGCCTTTTCAAAGTTTCCTTTTCCTATATAGATCCAATAAAGTAATGTGTTATCATTTGATTTTTGGGAGATATTCCCTAATACAGATTGTTTCTGCTCATTAGACAAGCTATCTAGTTGAATCGAGCTCACTGCTAACACATATTGTGCGCTTTTAGGAAGATTCTCTGGTTTGTCTTCCTTCAAAGACTCTAGCGCATCTGAATAATTATTTGAAATAAACTTTGATTCGGCATCTATAATTCGTTTTTGCTGCGGTACAATATTTAATGAATACAACCCTACACCTATTGAAAGACCTAATGTTGCAAGACCAAGAGTAATTGTTCCCCACTTAAAAACAGTGTAATCCCTACTTTTTACCAGTATGCTTGTCGCATTTCTTTTTTCCTTTTGAATCGCAACTGTTTCCATTAGTAACTTGTCTATCTCTTCAAACGAAGAAGATTGTTGAATTTTTTCGGAAAAAGGATCTCGGACTGCACCGGCCCCATCAATCAGATTCTCAAAATCCAGTTTTGGATTTAAAATATAAAGAAGTAATGCCTTGTATTGTTTTAGATATACTTCTTCTGCTAAAAGATAAGGAATAACGGTATTCATTAAGCCACGATGACCAATAAACAACTCTTCCCCAAAAATAAAGATATTTTTAGGATGGATAAATGGCGTTACTGGTTGGTTCAGATATTCTTTTAAGAAATTTACTTTTTGTGCTAAAAGAAGGCGATCAAATGCATCTAACTTCTTCACATATTGTTCAAGTGAAAAAGATAATTCATCTTTTTCATAAGTGATAATGATCTGTTCTTCATTCGCCACTTCTATCTTTCCAGTTAAAAAGTGTGGTGCTTTATTTAAAAATAACTGGAATTGTTTTACACCCGACAAAGAATATTGATCAGCTGTTAAGTGCACTTTAATAAAAGTAGATGCAGTTTCCTCTTTAATCACTATCAAACTATTTCTCATTTCACCCATACTCTAGTGTTCCTCCAAACTCCCAATAATTTCTTTTACGGCTAATTGATCGCCATCCGCCAATGGATATTGCGCCAATATAACATTTTCATCTAAATGAATTGGCTTATTTTTTACTTCCAATGAAAAATGAGTGGGCAATTCTATATTTACTAAAGATAATGAATCAACCAATAGTTCTTTCAATCTATTAGAAGAAACTTGATTAGGTATTGTTAAATCAAGTATTTGCTCATTAACATGAAGTTCGATATTAATCATTGTTCTTTCTGCCATTGTTTACTCCTTTTTCCGTATAAATAGGTTTGAAAATCTTTTACCTAATAACCAACCTACAATTAATATTCCAGTCATACCTATACCTAACAGTATTAAGAAGATCCATCTCGGAATTTCATAATCGGTATGTTCCACAGTTGCTTCATTTTCAGTAAAGGCTTTGTAGTCTTTAGAGAACAATTGCTTAGTAATTGTATCCTGTGGTTTCTTTTCTACACTCTCATCGTAAAAAAATATTTTTTCTTTTATATTTGAAATACTCTTTATATTTTCTTTCTCAAGTTCCTTATTTTTTGTGTTTTTGTCTTTTAAAAACAAATCTTCTATCCCTGTAACAGAAGTTTTATTTTTATCACTTTCTTTTTCATAAATCACGTTGTTATGAATCGTTAGTCTTCCATCTTCAGCATAAGCTAGTCTGTTAAAACTAGTAAAAAGACTTGTCACACAAAAAGAAATTAGAAGAAAAAACACAAGAAATTTTGGTTTTATCATTTTTTCCAAATTCGTACATCCTTTCTCCTAACAACATAAACTATTACTTTTATTTCGCTTCTTCTGACTTTTTCACACCTGGAAAAGCAATGAAATTCGTACCAATTCCTACAACAATAATCATTACCAATAACAAGTAACTTTCCCATCCAACATGAATAGCATTGCTTAGTGCTGTATAACCATTTTCTATGTTTTGAAGCGGTGAAAAACGATACAATAAATTGACAATACTCCCCGGACGAGTACTCATTCCTAATAATGGTGTTAACATGAGATATAATCCTAAAAGTGAAGCACAAACATATAGTGTTATATTTTTAAACTGACGAGAAAACCCTGTTATTAATAAAATGCCACCTAAAATATTTAGGAACGTGTAACTAAACCAAGAGATATTAAACACTCCCAAAATGCTAAAAGTAGTTATTCCAGCAAAGAATAGTGAGATAATTAGACTGACACCTGTTATCTTCATAACATTAGGAACATTTAGCCATGCCCTTGTAGGCGTAATAAAAGCCATATCTCTCGTAATTTTTCTACGCTGAATCGTACGACATAAGGAAATGCCGGTAATAACTGAAAGAACAGCTCCAACAAGCGTCATATAGTAAGGAATAATAGAAGTTTGGCGAGCAGCTTCAAAACTTCCTTTTGTAACAAGTGGATCTGATAGAAAATTGAATACTTTATAGTTGTCTGCTCCACCTTGTTTGGTATTTGAAAGTACCTTGCTAAACTCTTGTGAGTATTCTTCATTTTTACTTGTATTCTTTTGAATTTGAGTGACTGAAGTATTTAAATTATTCAAAACAGTATCTGCATTTTTTTGAACATTATCTGTAGTTTCTTTTAACTCCTGAATTTTTGGAGAAATGTCATGAGCTTTCGCTGCAGATTTTTCTATACTTTCAGCCGAGTTCTTTGAATTCTGAACTAACTCTTCCATTTCTTTTACTAAGCTATCTGTTGCTGAAGCAGTTGATATTGTATCGTTCTCTGCAGAATTTAGATTCTCTACAGGATGTTGATTTTCTGCAGGATGTTGATTCTCTGCAGGATGTTGATTCTCTGCAGGATGTTGATTTTCTGCAGGATGTTGATTTTCTGCAGGATGTTGATTCTCTGCAGGATGTTGATTCTCTGCAGGATGTTGATTCTCTGCACCGTTTACAGATTCTTCTTGGATTTTTTCATTTTCTTTCCATAATTGATACGTTTCATTAATCTGTTGATTGGCTTGCACAAACCAATTATTTAATTTTTCTGCTTCATTCAGAAACTTCTGAGGTTCAGTCATTAGATTTAAAGTTCCATATAATGTATTTTTCGTTTCATTATTATTTTCATCCGTTGTTGATCCAATTGTTTCTTGTAAATCTTTTATTTGGTCTCCAATATCTGTATAGAGTTGATTTCCTTTATTCTTAAATTCTTCATACATTTTATCTGTAATAATATCTCTCTTTTGTTCATCTGTAATATTGTTATACATACGATAAACAGAGTTGGAATTTGCCAACTCTTCGAGAGTCTTCTCTTGATTCTCAGTTTTGTTAATCATATCTGCATAGCTATCAATAGATATGGAATTTTCCGGATCACCAAATAAGGTAACAATTTGCTGTGCAGTGCTATCAAGCATTTGAAATTGTTTCAATAACTCAGGTAAGTCAGATATTAAACTCTTATTTACATCTATATATTCTGCATAACTGGAATTCACTTGAGTTTGCTCATTAACAATCCATGAATAATCAATAGAAACGAAAGAGTTTTTCTTCATTTCTTCATCCAAAGTCCAATCTAAATCCGCCTTAAACGTTAGGCTAAAACTTGAAGGTAACGGCGGAAGATCCTTTTCTTCAGAGGTTGGCCTATTAGAATCATTTTCTGCTTCCGGTTTCGGTTTCGATTCTGCTTCCGGTTTTGATCCTGTTTCTGGTTTCGGATCTGTTTCCGGTTTCGGATCTGTTTCCGGTTTCGGATCTGTTTCCGGTTTCGGATCTGTTTCCGGTTTCGGATCTGTTTCCGGTTTCGGATCTGTTTCCGGTTTCGGATCTGTTCCCGGTTTCGGATCTGTTTCCGGTTTTGGATCTGTTTCCGGTTTTGGATCTGTTTCTGTGGGATTCTTTTTCAATGAAATACTGAATTCCTGATTAGAAACTTCACTCCACTCAGAAATGTAACCATATGATTTGAGTTTTTGATCCAATTCTGTTTTTAACACCGATAAAAGATCCGTCAAATTCCTTATTCCTAAACTTCCTTGTTCCGTATGGTCTGTCTTCAAAGAGATTCTATTATCTTTTGTTGGATCAATAGATATAGTGACCTCCCTACTATTTATAGGAATTATAGAGTTATGTTCAGCATTATCTTCTAGATAGGAAAAGTTTCCTTCCTTTCCCATTTCTTTTTCAAAATTTTTCGCATAACGCCGAACTATAGTTAGCTCATCTTGAAATTTTTTAGTTTGAGAATCAGTTATAATATTCTCAGCAATTAACTTTTGTAAAAGCTTTTCTAAAGTGTCTGCTGGAATTTGTGGTAAACTTTCTTCTATCATTTGACGATAACGATTATCTAAATTAACTTTATTTTCTTTTGAATCAGCCATTAGTTTCACAATCGCCTGTTTAATATCCTCCTCAGAAGCTGTATCCGGATTTTTTTCTGCACTTCCATAATACGTTTGTGCAATCTGTTTTCTTAAACCATTAAGAGTTTCAACTTGCGATTGCAATTGCTTAATTTCATCTTTTATTTCATCAATTCGAGCAGCTTGTGTTTCTTGAAATAACTTGGCATTTAGCAAGAATTCCGTATAAACCCCAGCTGAATTCACTTCACCTGTTGCCGGTGTATAAAAGTTTCCTAGTTGGTTAAACACTGATTGGTTCAAACCATCATATTTTGCTTTATATCCCAGTAAATCAGATTGCCGTTGCTTTTCTAATTGCGTTTTCTGCAAATTAAATTGATTCTCAAATTGCGTTTTCTGTAAGTTAAATTGATTCTCAAATTGCGTTTTCTGTGAGTTAAATTGATTCTCAAATTGCGTTTTCTGTGAGTTAAATTGATTCTCAAATTGCGTTTTCTGTAAGTTAAATTGATCCTCAAATTGCTTTAAGGACTCTTTTAACTTTTCATTTGTTTTAGCGATATTTTCGTTAGCTGATTTTTGGGCTTCTTTTGTCGAGGTACTGCCTGCTTCTAAGCTCTTATTATTACTATCCATTAACGTTTTTACAGATGAAACAAATGCTTGTTGTTCCGAGAGAAAATCTTTATTATCTCCATCAAGAATACTCGAAACATTTGATAAAGTATCAAATCCTCCTGACAACTCCTTAAATGGATTTTGAATATTTGTCATCAAATATTTCTTAGCATCATTTTCTACTCCAACAATTTTATTAACATTTCGTTGGGCTTCTGACAAATTCCCTACAATACTTGAGAAATACATCTGCACAATTCGTTGATTGAAATTTTTCAAAATATCATTTACTTGTGTTTGAACGGCTTGATTGGATATCTCATTTTGCCCTTTACGTACACGATAATTAATGGTCGCCTGTTCTGGTGCTATACTTTGAAGGGACAAAAGACGTTCGGAGAAATCTTGAGGAATAATAATTTCTGCATCAAATTGACCATTTTCAATTCCTGCATTAGCAATATTCCTACTGACCGTCTGCCAACTATTTTTGGAATCTTGATTAATCAGAGTAACAAAGTCTGCACCTAGTTCATACTTCCTTCCCTCAAAAACAGCCCCTTTATCCTCATTCACTAAAACATATTGAATCTTGGATACTTTTTGATTTGTAGACTGGTACACATTATCATCTTTAAAACCAAAATAAGTGAAAGTCAAAATAAGAAATAATCCACCAAGTATAATGACAAGTAATGGAAAATAACTCTTATATTTTTTTATCAAAATACATTTCTTCCTTTCAGATAAATTAAAAAAGGTGTCAGCACAATGAGTTGCACTGACCCCTTTTAAAAAATTAACTTAAGCCAAATGAACCTGCATCCTGACGATCACGATCTGCGACAGTATCTGCATATTTGGTCAACTGCATATGAATACTTTGTAGTAAATTTTCCATTTGCTTCACATTACCTTCAAGCTGTTTGTATTGGTCTAAGTAAGCTCGAAAAGCTTCCCCTTGCCATTCTTGGGCAATCAGTGAATTCATAGAATTCACCTTACGAATAGCGTCTTCAATTTGTGAAGAAGCAGTTTGATAAATTTTCGCCTGAGATTTTAGTTGTTCGGGTGTGACTGTAATAGCTCCTGCCATAAAATCATCTCCTTTTTTTAACTATCCATACGTACGGATGATATAATTTTAAACTAATTTTGGTTCTGATGCAAGAATTTTACAAAACCCAGAAATTAATTTTTCAAATCCATCATTGGCAAAATATTAAACAAGAACGATTAGAAAACATATCGATATCCTTCTTAAGTCACTCTTGTATTGCAGTTGCATTTGTGATTGTTGATCGAATAGAAAATGCAACTTTACGCAACTGTTCAGGAGTAACTTTAATTTTCCCCATAGTCATTCCACTTTTAATATTTATATAGAATATTTTACCACAAGAAAGTAACTACATAGAAGAATAATTTTCATACTTATAAAAATTTCGAAAAATAATTCACAGTTATTAGCAAACTCCTTAACTACAGGTCTTACTTTTCTAGAAAACTCGAGCTAGGTAATAGAGAATTCGAATGAAAAATCAGATGAATATCTCGATATTTCAACCATCTAGTCATCTCCTCGGCGCAGCGCTCGTAGATTTCAGGTAATACATAACGATATACAAGCCTTTTTTGCTTATCACGGAAGTATGAATACGTAGAAGTTTAATCATTGCAATCACAATCTGAACAATCAGCACAATCTAAAGCACCACAATCCAAATTTCTCTTTTTAGGGTTTCGCTTAAGATAAAAATATAGCAACCCGATAAATAGTACACAAATAACAAAAGCTATTATTGCTTCTGTGTACTTTTCATGAATGATAAAACCAATCCCACTGCCACCGGAAATGAGAATTAGAATTGAGTAGATCCAGAACATGTAAATACCTCCGTCGATGTATAATGGGTTAAGATAAAATCCATATGATACTAGATGAAATGAGTAATCCCATACCATTACCGCTTAAGATACCGGTAGTCACTCGTAGCAAATTTGTGCTGCTTCTCCATTTCCACCTTTGGGTGAATCCATCGATACATAATGGGATTTGAGCAGAGAAGGATAGTGCTAATGATAGCGTATAGGAAGGTGTTATGAAAAAATAAATTGGGAACATAAAAAAACCAATAAACATACCTGTGCATCGTGCACATAAAGGTATGTATTTTTGTAGTGTAAGAAAACTCCTTTCAGATTTTCTATGACAAGGGATATGTAAAATGAAACCTCGAATCAATGCGGATCATCCTCTCTCGTAATATTTTAATTGATTTGGTAACAAGATTATACAGTTGTTAAGATGCTGTGTGTATGCTATTATCAGCCAAAAAATTTAGGTTTGGACTAATACCCTCTACATATCTATCAATATCTCTTAATAAGTGATCGTGACTCTTTCCACGCCCAATCATATAAACATCATATCCAATACATAATAGAGAGCCACACTCGATTTCACCTACAATCCCTTTAGCAGAAAAATATCACTATAGTATAACCCTTGTAAAATAATGAAAAAAAGGGATAGCATGTTACAAATAAAGATCACACCTGAAGAATTAGAACAAGTGGCGAGAAGCGTTAAGAATATACAAAGGTAGACAAGTTACAGTTACTGAACATATAGTAGAAGCAAAAAGAAATCGAAGAGTTTTGAAAGAAAAAATATTAAAACTACACTTTTCAATCAACAATAATAAATACAAAAACAAAGTATCTCTTTAAAAATCGCAAAAAAGTCATACACATTCGTATGACTTTTTCCTTGCAACTATTTCATTTCCGAACGCATTTCAATCAAGGTACTATTAGTGATGATCTCCATCTGCAAGTCTTGGAAACTCCGGAGTGTGTTGTTTTTCTACAGGTATTTGCATGCCAAATGTTAAAGTTAATACCGTTATCATTCCCATTAAAATAGTTATTGTTTTTTTCATTTCAATGCCTCCTTATCAACTGTTTTTTTCCTCGCTTGTGTACTTAAATAAAAATACTTACTAGCATTAGTATGGTTGTCCTCTTGATAAAACTTAATCGCTAACGCTTCCATAGAGTCTTGCATATACATATATAACTCTTCTCTTTCAAAATACTTAACTCCTGCTAATACTACTTTTTCAAGCTCTTCAGCAGGAACATCTCCATTCAGCGCATCTAAAATCATAAACCGATGCTGATATTCCTCATGTTTCAACTCATTACAAATTTGCAATCCTTTTTCAATTAGTTCTCTTGCTATTTCATGTTCCTTACATTTAAAATGCTCTTTCGCTTTAACAAGGATCGCTTTATAATGTTTAGGCTTCTTCTCAACCACTTCAGAAAGGTAACGAATTGCTACTGTGGAAAGGTTTTGACTTGCATATAACAAACCAAAGTTGTGTCGAACCATTAAAATATAATATTCTTCATCCATCTTTTGAAATTGATTCATTGCAGTTGCAAAATGTTCTTCTGCTAGTTCCCATTCCTTTAAATGGGTACAAGCTAAACCTAGTAAATTTTCACAAAAAGCAATGTTTATTTCACATCCATTAAATTTACAATAAATCTCTTTTGCTTTACTAACATACTTAATCGCTAAAAGGCCCTGGTATACATCATAATAAAATGAACCTAATTTGTAATAGAATTCAGCCGTTTCCAATTCATCAGGAATATTCTTTAAAAATTCTTCTGCTTTATCAAAATGTTCGCTCGCCTCATTATATCTACCTGTGACACTCTTATGAATCGCTTTAAAAAAATGATAATAATAAGATAGAAACTCATCTTTTGGTATTTCGAAAGACTCAATCTTATCAAAGCTTTCTTGAGATAAACTTACATTATCAATTAAATAACTATATCGAAAATCGAGAAGAGAATAGTATAGAAGTAAACTCTTACCCTCTAATGACTCCAGTTCTGCCTCTTTTAATTCCTGGATCATGCTATCAATCTGTTCTTTCATACGATGTGCTTTAGTAATGTTTCTTGAACGAATTTCAACATACCAATTATTCAATAACTTTGTAACTTTTTCGCTATCCATAGTTACCGACATATAAAACCCTCCTCATCCATATTATATATTCTTTTTAATATTAACAGAATTTTCTTTCTTTTACAGTCGAACACTTAACTTTATCACCTTTTCTAAATAAAAAACTAAATATTCAGTCTTTTTTTCAAGAGAGAAAACGCTAAATATACGTTTTTCCCCCAAAAAGATAGTACGTGAAATTCATACAATATAAAAATAAGAAAAGTACGCTAATTTGTTTAGTTTCGTCCAGATAATCGCTTATCGACGCACAGATTTAGTGCATCGATAACTCGCCTTCTACTGTTAAAGCCTGTCATAACAACTGTAAAATAAATATAAAAAAATCTTATAATAAATTGAATATTAATTATGGAGGATATACATATGAAAGTTTTATTCTGGATACTATTTATATTTGTTTCTTATATAATTTTAATGTTATTCACAATGTATTCTACCGGAATTAACACCTAACCCGTAACTCTCGACCGTGTACCTAGTAAAATATAAACGGAAATAAAGCGTTCGAGAGGTCTCACATAGACACCCTACACCTGGTGAAAGCAACGAACATGTAGGGTCAAGGTTGGTGAAATCGGAAGTATTAAGAAAAGCACTAAACGAGTTTCTTCTATTAAATAATAACAATCCATTTTGAAAGAAGAGAAAAAATTATACTTGTAACATCTTCAAAAAAAAGAACTCTCTTTTAGAGAATTCTTTTTTCACTCATTTTATTTACCAAGAATCACCATGATACATCATCTGTACGATACCTTTTGATGTAGAATTAGCAATTTTGTTGACATTCTGCGATTCACTAGAAGGGTTATTCAACCCACTTAATAAAATTATCGTAAATACAAGACTAGTAGCTCCAACCATTATTTTTTTCATTTTAAAGCTCCCTTCTTTTTCACTTCTTCTCTTTCTTTATGAGCTAGGTAAAAATATTCACCTGCTTTTGAAGGTTGACCATTTTCATAAAACTGAACTGCCAACATATCTGAATATTCTAGAACATATTTCCATAATCCTTCTTCTTCAAAAAAACGTAAGCGTTCTACTATAATCTTTTCTAATTCTTCAACTGGTACTTCTTGAATGATTGCTTTTAAAATAGTAAAGTGATGTTCATATTCTTCTTGATCTAATTCTTTACAAACCTCCATACCCTTTTCAATCATTTTTAATGCGACTTTTGTTTCACCTAATTTAAAATATTCCCTAGCTTCTAAAAAAATAGCACGAAAATGATTAGGCATGTTTTTAGTTACTTCCGATAAATAACGAATTGCTAACTTGGAAAGATTTTGTTCCGAATACATGTATCCTAAATTGTGTCTTGTTCTTAAAATAAAGCTCTCATCATTTTTATTATTTCTTTTTTGGAGAATATCTATAGAAGTGGTTAAATGCATTTCTGCATGTTCAAACTGTTTTAATTGTATGCACGCATGGCCTAATACGTTATAACACCTTGCTATTTTAAATTCATATCCTACATGTTTAGAGAATATGTCTTTCGCTTTAGATGCATGTTCAATAACCATAAGTGGTTGCTGGATGTAAGAGTAAAATATAGCATATTCAGCATAAAATTCAGCTTCTTCCAATTCATCGGGAATATGCTTTAAATTCGCTTCTGCTTTTTCATAAAATTCTTTTGCTTTTTTATAATTCCCAAGTGAAGTTTCATGAGAAGCTCTAAAAAAGTAATAATAATACTCTATCAGACTGTCTTTTGGAATATCCAAAGATTGAATCTTATTCATATCTAAAGAAATTGTCTTATCCAGTTCTGCATATCTATATCTTAAAAGTGCATAGTAAAGCATTAAATCTTGATCTTCTTTTATATTTTCAGTTTTAATCTCAAGTTCTTTTTCTAGTTCTTTTGCAATTTCAACATTTTGCATGCGAATTTCACGATACCACTTATCAAGAAGTGCTTTTACATGCCCTTTTGTAATCACTTCTACATTCATAGACCCCTTCTCCTTTATCTGTAAATTACTTATATAATACCAAAAATAAAGCAGAGAATACATCAAAAACTCAAAATATTCAATCTAAAAAATATTTCTCAATACAATAACCTTACTCATTAAGTTATTGCTTTGAAATAAAACTTGCTCAATCATATTAATAGAACATATATTTTGTAACAAACAAAATGGATTCTTCTACACCACATCTAGATGTATTTTTATAAAAAAATTTAATTATTTTGATACTCCTTCTTCCACTAAAACACCTGTTATTTCAAGAAAATCAATTGATATTTTTATAGTAGAAGATAGTAGCAGCCAATTCACCATTATCAGACTTCGCATAGTTAGGAATCCGCCCAGCTTGAATATAACCTAATGATGTATATAGTTTATTGGAAGGGTCTCCTTCTCTTGTATCAAGAACTAATAATGACCTATCCTTCTGTTTTGCTATTTCTTCGGCCCTTTGCATAAGTATACGACCAATACCATTACGTCGATAACTTGGGTGTGTCATTAATTTTGCGATTTCAGCTCTGTGGCTTCCATTTTGCTTCGTCGATAAGTGTAACTGTACACTTCCAGCAATTTGATTGTTTAATTTTGCAACAAATAAAATCACTTCGGGGCTCAGAACGGTTTTCCAGTACTTCTCTGCATCTACTTTTCCCATTGGTGGTAAAAATCCAATCGAAGCCCCATCTTCTACGACCTTTATTAAAAGTTCTGAAAGCTCATCAAGATGTTCTTCAATTAAAAATAATTGTTCAATTTTCACATCAATAACCAAGGCGATCACCTCTATTTTAAATTAGCAAGCTTAATAAAAATTAAGTGTATCTGTGTTTCCTATGTAACTTCATCAAATAACCATTCGGATATTTCTCCTTCCTATATTTTTATTCAATGGAAGAAGCGCTAGTATAAAATTGTTAAAGCTATGATTATTTATAAGTAACTCAGACATATTTTACAATACACATATTAACTTTTCATGTATAAATTTTATTCCCACTGAATAAAACTCAATATCTCGCTAATAATGTAGATACGCGATTAGCTAGAACTCATTTAGATGGACCTCCAACAGTATGAGTTTAATCCCCTGAGAGCAGTTAGCTTTTGCTAGCTGCTCTTTTATGAGTAGTACTTACTAGGTGCATTCAAAACAATCCCCAGTTACCATAATGTTATAAAAAAACTTAATCTATGCTAGTTTTTCAATCTCATCATTATCCGGATCATAGCTTACTGACAAACATGATGGTAGTTCTAATAACTTCACTACTCTCATCATTTCATCCCAGTTTTTTACTATCGTATACATCGACAAGTACTATCCTTCCTACTAAACCTTTTTAACGCGTTATGTATGAAAAAACCGACTCCGTAAACGGTAAACGGAGCCGGTTTCTTTTTCATTATAAGTTAGCATATGTTATATATGAGTTGCTTGCGGTAATATAGTACGTTTTATCCTCTTTTCCTATATTAACTCTTTCTTTTCCAACTATTAAAGTAATATATTATGATGACATTTTATTCCGCATTTCTTTAGAGTGAATATTGTTTCGAACGAACAGCCCGGTGTATAAGAAACATGTACCAATTACTACAATGATACCAATGTAAACGGACATCATTGTAGGGACTAAGAATGCACCAATGATAATAGTCATTCTTGCAATTAGGTCCGCGCCAATATCTGATAGACCTGCAAAAGCTGAATACGATCCTCTTTTATCCGCCGGGATCATATTAGCTTGTTCTGCATTTCTGACCGGAGAGTAGACAAGTTCACCAACAGTAGCAATAAAATTAAAAATAATGAGTACGTACCAAGTGTTTGCAGATGTTACTGTCACATAGCCTACTCCATAGAGCACAAGACCTAAAAGCAACGCTTCTTTTCCACTGAGACGATCTGTAAATTTATTTACCACAAACGTTAAACATACTACTAAAAGCATATTTTGTATGTTAAGAATACTTAGCATCCTTACTCCTACTATTTCAAAATCCCCAACGTTTATTGGATCAAATGTTTCTGAAAGTCGTATACCAATATAACTGTTTAAAGAGAACTCTGCCGCAAATATGCAAGTAGATCCTATTACAACTCTTAAAAATGCTCTATCTTGAATAGCAACTTTATAGTTTTGAATTAGATCAAATACTATATTTTCATGCTTTTTTTCTAAGAGCTCTTTAACTTCTGCAACTAGCCAAATTTTATAAGCAATCGGTAATATAGCAGAAACAATCGTTAGTAATATAAACAACTCTTTTTGATGATTCATATATAAAAATCCACCTAACGCTGCACCAATTGCCATAGAAAGATTCATAAGCCAATAGTCAATTGTATAAACAGCCTTTCGATTTTCTGGTGTAGTTGAGTCTATGATAATTGCGTGCATGGATGGGCGACCAAGACTGCTTGATATTATAAAACCTACATAAGCGATTGCAAATAACCAAATCACCTTATCTGTAGGATATAAACTTAAGGTCATTAATAAAAACATAAAAGTACTAGAAAAAGAAGTTAATAATAAAATTTTCTTTCGTTGAAAACGATCTGAAATGTAACCTCCTATTAAACTTGAAAAAAAACTTACAATAACCGTTAAGATTAAAAATAATCCAGCCCATACTTTATTTATTTCTTGAGCAAAAAACAATGCCATAAACGGCATTACCGCTGATGTAACAGCACGATTAAAAAACGATGTAATTAATCGTACTTTTATATTTTGCTCAAAGTCTTTCCAATTCATCCTATCTCCCCCTTTTATCTAATGTTATAT
The DNA here is from genome assembly GCF_054570475.1 of Bacillus sp. C1. NCBI lineage: Bacteria > Bacillati > Bacillota > Bacilli > Caryophanales > Bacillaceae > Bacillus > Bacillus sp. C1. The sequence continues at coordinate 608,257 of NZ_JBTMZT010000002.1, read as the reverse complement.
TAAACTAGACTTATCGAATTAAAAATGGACACATTCAAAAAACATGTCTACTTATAGAAGGAGATAGGAACATGGATAAAAATTTATTGAGCCTATGGCAATCATTTTCTTCAGGAAATATAAAAATAAAAGACCTAGCAGCTTTTTTGAATTTAAGTACAAAGCAAACAGTACGTTACTTACATAAATGGATGGATGAGGGTTGGCTGATTTTCATTTCTGGAAAAGGCAGAGGCAATACCTCCTATCTTCAATGGATAAAAAATATAGAACAAATCTATGAGTCACAAGTAATGGAAATTATGGAGCAACAGCCTGTTGAAAAAAGCAGTAAATATTTACTATATAATTGGTCTCCAAACAGTAAACTACGCTTGATGACTAAGTTCCACTCAAAATTTGGCTATATACATAATTCGGATGATAAATTAATCATTCCTAGAAGAACACCCTTTTTAACAACACATCCACTCGAAGCTGCCGATGTACATAGTGCACATATTGTAGCAAACGTTTTCAATCGCCTTGTTTATATGGATGAAAAAGGGAACATATTTCCTGAAATAGCTCACAGTTGGGATTTAACTCCATCAAAGCTTAGACTCTATTTAAAAAAGTCTATAAAATTTCATGATGGATCCATCTTAACAGCAGCTGACGTGAAACTATGTCTCTCAAAACTATGTAGTCATAACTATTATAAAGACTTATGGGCGCCCATAGAAAAAATAGATGTTGTATCACCATTAGTTATTGATATACATTATCCAGATGGTTGTAGCTATTGTTTACAAATACTATGTATGATAAATACAAGCATTTATAAAGAAAATAACGGTCTAATTATAGGAACCGGTGGTTTTTATATAGGAGCGAATAACCAGGAGAAGACATCATTGATAGCATTTCATGATCATTTTCAAGAAAGACCTTTGCTAGATACAATAGAATTCATTCAGGTTCCTCTAGAATTCGATATGACCTATCAATCTTCCAAGCACCATGAAAACCACTCTACGTTTCAAGTAGAAAAGAATTCAGGTTTCGGTGTGATAATCATGAATGCTTGGCGCAATTCATCAATTCAACAAAGAGATGTTCGTAATTACTTACACTCTATTATCGCTAACAATATGGATCATATTCAGGAATATGATCCTCAAAAAAAACCAAATTCTAAGAGTTGCTTGAAAGACACAGATCATCAAATCGATATCCCAAAAAGAAGCCGTCCGAATTTTAAAGAACCACTTATTATAAAGGCTACTCAGTATACAGAAACAACAACAAAATGGTTACTACATGTCTTAGAAAAAGAAAATATACCTTTTCAAGTTAAATGGGTTTCTTTTGAAAACTATCTTTGGGATGAAAAGCTTAATGAACAAGTTGATCTCTTTATTCATGGTGAAGTATTTGAGATGAATCAAGATATATCATTTTATTATTTTCTAACAGCTAGATATTCACCTTTGGCTAAGATTGTAAAAACAAATAAGACATTAAAAGAGCACCTTGCTACATACAAACATACACCTTTTGAGGAGTGGGCTTCATTAAATAAAAATCTTGAAAAAGAACTAATAGAGTCCTCTATTATGATTCCCCTATACTATGATAAACGTCAGATTCCTTTTTCATCAGATTTAACGAATATTAAGATGAAATATTTTGGGTATGTGGATTTTTCGCAACTTTGGGTAAAATCTTTAATATAAAGGTTACAAGTGTAGTTTTGCAATGAAGTTACGCTATTTTGAAAGGCGTTACGTAATAGAACATAGAATATTCAACAAAAAATTTCATTACTCGTTTCTGAGCAGATAACAATTCATTTTTGTTATCTGTTCTTTTATTAAAGAAAAAATTAGACAGTTTATTTCATTAGGGAACTTCTTGGGCATGGCCCCCACCATATTCAAGGTAAGGTGATAATTCTGAAGATATGATTTCTAATCATCTATTGATATCTTCCTTGTTGATTTTTTCATAGCTCAAACCTAAACTTTTAAAATATTCCCTAGTCATATCTCTGTCCATTCTGATTATTCCCCTTTTCTACAAAATGAAATGTTTATTTAAACCTTACACTTTATATTGGACAAGCATACAAGCCAGTTACTTTTTAGTTGAATAAACTACAGTGTGTCATACAATTCTAAATAATAGGAGGTAATATCTTGGATCCATATCATCATTCTTCAAACTCATATAAAAGATGTTGCTGTCACCATTCATCAAGCCCATCCAAAAAATGTTGCTGCCACCATTCCTCTAAACCATCCGGTTCAGCTTACGGAACTTTTTGGCAAACTGAATTTATAACTGTTCCTTTTGGTGGTTCTTTTTCATTTAATCAAGTTGGTCCAAGTTCAGGGAAAGTTTCTTTACTCAATCCTACTACTATACACTTTAGTCAAGCAGGTGATTATCGTATTTCTTTCATTTCGAGTATTAATACAACTCTAAATCCTGTATTTCCCCACATCCCCGTCATAACTATATTCTTAAATAACAATCCACTTGCTAATAGCCAAGGAAGTTTTGCTCTTCAATTGAATAATTCATCAACTAACGAATGTCATCAACTTGTTGGTGAAACCATTATTAAGGTACCAGCTAATTCAACACTCCAACTTAGAAATAACAGTTCTTTTAATAACCAAAACATTGTAACTTGCGATAACGGTATAAACGCTATAGAACTAACTGTTACAAAACTAACTAAATAAAACAAGCTTATTCTTTTTTATGGGTTAAAAAAAGTAAAAATTAGCGTTCTTATACGACAATGATTTATCTGAAAGTGACGCTTAGTAGGCATAAAAAGAAACCGACTCCAATTACAGAACCGGTTTCTTTTTCATTCTATTACATTAGCTGGCACGTACATAAAAAGAATGTGCAATGATGTCGTATAGTTCCCAATAGTATACATACAATCTATATGCATCTCACAAAACTTAGTAAATGAATCTCAAATTTTTTAAGCGTCTAGCAAAATAACTTTCAAAAAGTTTCACGCTTTATCTAAGCCAATTTACATACGATTCATCAAAATACATCCATCCTTCAGTTCCATCTTTATATACATAAATCCAGTCGTTGTATCTGAAATGAACATACCAAGCTCCACTATTTGCTTCTCCTACTACTTGATCACCTTTGGATGCTCCTTTACGGAGATTGATGTTTGTTCCTGAAATCCAAACAACACCTTTTGTTTTACCATTTTTATTAATTTTACATACATCATCACGCAGCCAGTTTTTTTCAGCTACTTTGTACCAAAAATGAGAGCCATCATAAAACCAGTCTAGATATACATGTCCAGAACCTTTTTTTACTTGGCGTAAAACATTTGCTTGAAGAGATGGATTTTCACGAATATTTGCTATATCTACCGTTACAGTGATAGACCCTAAATTATTTGTTTTCCAATCGGAAGGAAGAGATCCCGGTGCTAGTCCATTTCCTGGCGTGGGCTTATCCCCTCCTAAAAACCAAGATAAATCCTTGTCTCCATTTAAACGATTTAAATCACATTTTCCAATACCAGGTACATCGCCTGTTTCTGTATATTGCCAAAGATCACATGGATACGCTGGCTTGTTATTTCCATAACGCGGGATCCATACAAAATCAACATTCACTTTGTCCAAATTAAATGGCCCGTACACATGATGGCCCGCATATAACCCTACTTTTGGAGCACCGAGTCTACGCAGTTCATCGATAAAAGCTTGCGTTCCTGCTCTCATGTCTCCCATCGTTTGCACTTCCACATCAGCTACCCAAAACAGCGCGTCTTTATCACCGCGATTCCAAAAATCTCTTGCTTCTACCCTTGCATCATTTTCGGAAATAAATCTACAAAAAGCGTAGTTTCCAAACGGAACATGATGCGTCTTCATCGCAGACGCATATGATTGATACATCGGGTCTACATAGTTTGATCCATCTTGTACTCTAGCAATTACTAAATCAAGCTGGGAGGCTGCAGTTCCCCAATTAATAGCACCATTCCATTTCGAAATATCAACAATATTCCCCATGATTCAACATCCCCTTTATTATTATAATATTCAGAGCTTGTTCTTATGGTCAGAGCAAATGCCTATTGCAATATTTATAAATAATAAATAAAGTGTGAGTTGATCTAATGGGCTTTCCATTTCTCGTAATCTACTTTTTTCATTTAAAATGATTGTAATCGCAAGATCCTATATTACTAAACATACATACGCTAAACCGTCTCTTATTTGGAGACGATTTAGCGTATGTACATTCTTTCAGCTTACGAGAATATTGTTGTGCAGCCGTTCCGCATTTACACACTAGTCTCTTTCAAACGTATAAAAGCAACCATCATCCCTCAAATTCGAAAGATAATGGTTGCTTAAAACGAATGGCTTTCTAATGTTTAATTCACATGAAAATGCTCTCTCTCCCACCGGCTTAGCGCTAAGTAGCATACTCCATACAAACCTGCGTCATTATGTAATGTTGCTAGAACAATATTCGTCTTTTTTTGATAAATATCCATTACAGCTTGTTGAAATTTTCCTTGTATTTGTTTTAAAAATGCTTCACCTTGTTCAACAATTCCTCCTCCAATAATAATTAATTCAGGGTTGAACATATGTGTAATATTTACTAATCCAGTAGCGACATAGTGCAAAAATTGTTCATATACATCTTTCGCTACTTGTTCTCCGTTATTGATTCTGTCGATAATTTCTTCTCCTGTTATTTTTTCTATCTCGATTCCTTGCGATAAAGATGCTTTTTTATATTGGCGAATAAGTGCAGAAGTTGATGCATATCGTTCGTAGCATCCTTTTCCACCACAGCTACATTCTTCGCCATTATGAACAATTGTCATATGGCCAACTTCTCCAGCTAAGCCATTAGCACCTTGCAACATCTTGCCGTCTATAATAATGCCACTACCTATTCCTGTCCCAAGCGTCAGTAAAATAATATTTTCTTTTTCAGCCCCTGCTCCTTTCCACCTTTCACCTATGCAGGCCGAACGAACATCATTTTCAATCACGGTTGTGTAACCCGTTTTTCTATAAATATAGTCTACTATTTTCGTACCACTATACCCTGGAATATTAGCAGAAAATATAACTTCTCCTCGTTCACTATCAATGAGCCCGCATGATGATATTCCTACAGAATAAATATCATAGTTCTTTTCTAATTCACGTATTGTTTCGCAAATGTGGTACAGAATTTCTACCTTTTGATTTTGTACTGGCGTCTTTATCTTTCCCTTTTCATATATGCTCCCATGTTCGTCAATGATTGCGTACTTTATGAACGTTCCTCCAATATCAAAACAAGCGAAGTTCTTTTTCATATTCCTCCCCTTCCTACTCTTACATAACAGTAATGTCATGATATAAACGCTCAACTATTTGCGGCTGTATATAACCGGTTGCTTTTTCTACTGCATTTGCCATTCCACAAGCAGAAGCAAATCGAATCGCATTCTCTACTTCATATCCTTTTGCTAATGCATATGTCATCCCTGCAACCATTGCATCACCTGATCCGACAGAATTAACAGAAGATATTTCTGGAAGAATCGCCCTGAATTGCTGTTCTTTCGTTATTAATATTGCCCCTTCTTTTCCAAGTGAAAGAAGTACATACTGTACGCCGCTTTGGCATATTTCATTTGCTGCCACAATCATTTCTTCATGTGACACATGTTTTTTTTGCAGTAAGTGACAGATTTCTTGTTGGTTTGGTTTAATAAGGAATGGTTTCCCTTGTATACCATGAAATAATGCCTCACCACTTGTATCTAATATAAATTTCTTTCCATTGTCTCCCGCTTTTTGTGCCAACTGTTTATAAAATGATTTTGGAATACCATTTGGCAAGCTTCCTGATGCAACTATATACTCAAAATTCTCTACTATTTTTTCATATTTTTTTATAAAAAGAGCTATTTCATCTTTAGAAATAGCTGGACCTTCTTCTAATACTTCTGTAGCTGAAGCAGAATTCTTTGTTATAAGTGCTAAACAGTGACGAGTTTCTTCATTAATAGAAACAAATTCATCTATTATTGATTGTTCTTTCAGTTTTTCTCGAATAAACTCACCATTTTTCCCGCCAAGAAAACCGCTTCCTATTACTTCTTCTCCTAGTAAGCGAAGCACGCGTGACACATTCATTCCTTTTCCACCGGCAGTTTTTTCATAATCCTTCGTACGATGCACCTCGTACAGTTTTAGTTTTTCTAATTCATATCGCATATCAACGGATGGATTCAATGTAATTGTCGCAATCATAAAAGTATCTCCCTACACACGGTTTAAACTGTTACACATCTTTATTTTATCTGCAACAACTCGTTTCATCGCACGAATTGCATCTGAAAAGTATTTACGCGGATCATTTTCTTCTGGATGAGTATATAAATAATTACGTAATTCTGTCACAAATGCAATTTTTAATTCTGTTGCGATGTTCACTTTACAAATTCCGAGTCGAATTGTTTCTTGAACTAGACTGTTAGATAGTCCAGATGCTCCGTGAAGGACAAGTGGAATATCAATTTGTTTCTGAATATCTGCTAATCTTTGCAAATCTAATTTCGGTTCCCCTTTGTATAACCCATGCGCTGTTCCAATCGCGACTGCTAACGAATCAATATTTGTACGTTCTACAAATTCCTTCGCTTGATAAGGATCCGTATAAATTGAAGTTTCTACTATTATATTCTCTTCTATTCCTGATAACTGACCTAATTCAGCTTCTACCGTTGTCCCGTATTGTTTTGCATACGAAACAATCTCCTGAACAATCTGAATATTCCTCTCAAAAGGATGATGTGATGCATCAATCATAACAGAGCGAACCCCTAAATCGATACATTCTTTAATATCTTCTACATCTTCATGATGATCTAAATGCAAACTAATTGGTATATCATATAATTTCCTTGCCGCTTCAATCATATTGACGAGAAATTCTTTCCCCATATACTTAATCGTACCTGGTGTAGCTGCGATAATAACTGGCGATCGAAGCTCTACCGCGGTTTCAATTACCGCTTTTAAAGTTTCTAAGTTATGAATATTAAAAGCAGGAACGGCATAACCATTTTCTTGTGCATTTCGCAATATAAATTGAGTGGAAACAAGCATATTCTCAAACCCTTTCTTTTTTCTTGTGATATTTCATTTCTCCCCCAACTACTGTCCCTATAAGATCTAAATCCTCTGTCAATATAAGAAAATCAGCTCTTTTTCCTGGTGCGATACTACCAATTTCTTGGTCAATTCCAATACTTTTTGCCGGAATAAGCGATCCCATATGAACACTTTCCCATAACGATGCATTTGTCCATTTTTTCATATTCTTTACACCATCAATGAATTGAAGTGTGCTTCCTGCTAACGAGCCTGTCTCCGTTCGTGCAATTCCGTCTTTTACATGAACAGCAAATTCTCCTAAATGATATGTACCATCTCCTAGTAAACCTGCTCGCATACAATCACTGACTAAGCATATGTTATGATAGCCTTTACATTTATAAAAAATATTCACGACACTTGGATGTACATGATGCCCATCTGCAATCATTTCACCGTACACATGATCAGTGGAAAGTACAGTTCCAACAACACCAGGTTCTCGGTGATGTAATCCCTTCATTCCGTTAAATGTGTGTACAAAGATTGTTGCTCCTGCCTGAATAGCTTCTTGACACAATTCATAGTTCGCATTTGTATGACCAATTGCCACTTGAATATTATGTTTTACCGCTTGTTCTATAAATGGTATAGCTCCTTGTCTCTCGGGTGCTATAGCAATTTTTTTCACTGTTCCTTCAGATGCACCAATCCACTCTTTTAATAACTCCACAGTAGGATCAATAAAATATTTTGGATTCTGCGCTCCTTTATGCATCTCAGTGAAACATGGTCCTTCCAGAAATGCTCCGATAATAGTCGCTCCTGCAACCCCTCTTTTTTTCGCACTAGCTATATTTCTCAACGCTTCTGCCGTATTTTCTAAAGAATCAGTTAATGTTGTAGGCAAAAAGCTCGTAACACCGCTTTCTAATAACTTAATAGAAATATGATTTAACGATTCATATGTGCTATCCATTACATCGTACCCTGCCAAACCATGAATATGCGTATCAATAAATCCTGGAGCAATAATACTCTCTTCAAAATCCATTATCATTGCTCCGTCTATTACTTCTTCAACATGATTGAGAAAATAACCATTTACAACGTGTAAATACCCACTTTCACGTACACCATCTTCTAATACATACATAGATGCTTTTACATAATAATTCATGCTCCTCTTATTCCCTTTCTCTATACGGATGTACTGTTACACCTTGAACGACACGATTTACACTCCCGCTCGGACAAGGATTATCAGGAGTAATTCCGAGTGTGATAGATTTATATAACGCTAGCATTTGTCCATATAATATATAAATGAATGATATATATATATCATCTTTTACATCTTGAGCACCGTTGCATAGGAACGTATCACAATTTTCACGTGCTTCCTGATCATCTTGATGCGTTATAACAATAATATCGTTTCGTTCTTTTTCATGAAAAATCTCTCTTAATAAATCTATATCATATTTTTTCGTATACTCATTATTAGATAAGAATAATACAATGAGTGTATCTTTATCTAAAATCGATTTTGGCCCATGCCTAAATCCAAGTGGTGTGTCAAACATAACTGGAATACGACCAGCAGTTAACTCTAAAAATTTCAATGCCGCCTCCCGTGAAAGCCCTTCAAACACTCCTGATCCTAAAAATACAATTTTACGAAAATCTTTTTCGGCGATACGTTGCATTTCCTGTTCTTGTTTTTCAATTACTCTCTTTCCTATACGAACAATATCCATAATGCTAGATTCTAAACTAGGAAGGTGCTTGTAATTACATAGCAAAATTGCAGTTAACATCATAGTGGTAAAACTTCCTGTCATCGCAAATCCTCGATCATTTGCTGCCTTTGGCATATAGATAACTAGAGCATTCTTTTTCTGATGAAATTGCTTTGCTAAATTTCCTTCTTCATTACAAGTTAAAATAATATGATAAACAGAATGAACAATTTTTTCTCCTAACTCCACTGCTGCTACACTTTCTGGGCTATTACCAGAACGAGCAAAGGATACTAAAATTGTTGGAATATCTTGCTGTAAATAATAATAAGGACTTGAAACAATATTCGTTGTTGGAATACTTTCAATATGCATTTTCTTTAAATCTACTATTTTTTTCATATACGGTACGATTGTATCCCCAACAAAAGCAGATGTCCCAGCACCCGTGAAAATAATTCGTACTTGCTCATGCTGACTTGAAATATGTGAAAAGAATGTTGTAATTTCATGATGATTGCTTTGGACAATCGAATATACTTGTTCCCAAAGATCTGGCTGCTGTGCAATCTCTTTGGCTGTAAAATACGCTCCATATTGCTTTCTTCTTTCTTCATTTGCATGTAATAGCATTTGCAAAACCCCCTTAACTTAATATCTCATCACGTCATCATTACCAGTTGAATTACAATAAGTAGCGTTATACTTATTGTAATTCAACTGTGTAAGTAAATTTATCCCCTCTAGCAATTGTTTCTGTATACTCAATTATATTATCTTTTGCATAGGTGATTCGCTCCAGCAATAAAGATGGTTCATTCACTTGAATTTGCAACCATGTTGCCTGATCCTTATTTGCAGCAATCGCTTTAAAGTTTTCTATGGCCCTTGTAATATGAACTTGATATTTTGTACGAAAAATATCGTACATTGGTGTCCCTTCTAGTTCTTCTTTCGTTAAATACGGAAAGAATTTAACAGGAATATAAGATGTTTCAAACAACATCGGTTCTTGATCAGCTAACCTGAGTCTTGTAATTTGATAAACTTCCTCTTCATAATCAAGGTTCATAATTTTCGCTATTTTCTTATCGCAATTTACTACAGAAAATGAGACTACTTTTGATGATGGAACTTTTCCAAACTTCTTCATTTCTTCTGTGAAGCTATAAAAACGGACTAGACTTTGATTAAATACACGAGGTGAGACAAAACTTCCTTTTCCATGTTTTTTATAAATGTATCCTTCTTTCTCTAACTCTTGCATCGTCTGTCTAACAGTTGTTCTGCTTACATCATGAATCTCACATAATTCGCGTTCTGACGGAAGCTTATCATGCTCTTGTAACTTCCCAGTTTCAATTGATTCTACAATAATATCCATTAATTGATAATATAATGGTGTTCGATTATCTTTTACAATCATGTTTTACTCCCTCATCCATAAAGTTGTTATAACCAGTTTACGGCTATTATAACGAATGGAAATCGGAATTACTACCACTTTATGTAAAGCGGTGCTCCATCAGTTACATTTCTCACTTCACTTGTTTCATGCTTTCTTGCAATTCTGTTACATATTGTTTTAAAGATACCGTTTCACCTGTTACTCTTGATTTTTCAGCAGCAAATGCAATTAAATGACTATTTGCTGAAACCATTGCAGACGTTAAACTTTCTGTTGTATTACTTTTTACTTTTTCAATGAAATCAGTCATGATCGCATTGTCTGCGCCCATATGTCCACCAGCTATTGTTTCAGGATAAACTGTTTCAACTTCACCAGAAAAATATTTAATTTTCAGTTCATTCAAAACGTCATGCCCCTGAATTTCCCCATTCGTTCCCATAATTTTGAAATCACGGAAACATTCTTTTGTAAATGCAGACATTGTAAAAGCAACTGTTACATCATTATCAAACAACAAATTTACAACTTGATGGTCTACAACATCATTATCACAATGATACACACAGCGTCCGTAAGGCCCCGTTTTTAATGCTTCCATCCTTCTATCAATGTTTGTATCAATGGAAACTACATTCGCTGGCCATTCATCCTTCTCATGTAAATACCACTTTAAAGCAGAATATTCACAGCTTCCCTCAACTTCACACCCGTCTGTACAACGTAAGGTCGAACCTTTTGGTGCATGTTCAGATTTAAAATGAGTCAAACTTCCAAATGACGAAATTTTTGTACACTCGGCACCTACAAGCCATTGCAACACATCCATATCATGACAACATTTCTGTAAAATCATCGAACTAGATTCAGACATATTCCGCCAATTCCCTCGCACGAAGCTATGTGCTTGATGCCAGTGACCGACATTTTCATTCCATTGAATTGAAACGATATCCCCTATTTTCTTTTGATCAACAATTTCCTTTAAAGCCCGGTAAAATGGTGCATATCTTAATACATGACACACGGTTAATAATGCATTATGTTTCGTTGCAGCTTCGGCAATTTCCAATGTTTCTATAGGACTTGGTGACATTGGTTTTTCTAATAAAATTTTGTACCCTTTCTCAATTGCTTGCATAACAGGCTTGTAATGAAACCGATCAGGTGAACAAATCAGTACAACATCGCAAAATTTTTCTTTTTCTAATAATTGCTCCCATGTTTCAAACTGCATATTTTCCGTGATGCTGTGCATTTGAGAAAACTTTTTTCTTTTTGCATCATCTATTTCTGCAACGGCAATAAAGTTTATCTCTGTTGGATGTTCTAATGCGTAAGATGCATAGGCATACATCCCCCTGCTTCCTGCCCCAACCAAAGCTGCTGTAATCATACGTATCCTCTCCTATTCTATTACTCTTATTTTCCACCTGTAATCGTAATTCCTTCAATAAATTGTTTTTGTAAAAACATAAATAGTAACAACATCGGTAAAATAGCTAAAAATGACCCTGCCATTAATACTGGATAGTTTGTTGCATATTGCCCTTGTAGTGAAGATAATCCAACTGACAATGTCATCATATCTGGCGAATTATTTACAATCATTGGCCACATTAATTCATTCCAAGACCATAGTGTTGTAAAGATTCCAAGCGCAATTAAACCTGGTTTCGCAAGTGGCAGCATCACATGCCAATAAATTTGAAAATGATTACAACCATCTAGCCTCGCAGCTTCTTCTAGTTCCTTTGGAATGCCCATAAAAAACTGACGTAATAAAAAGGTCCCAAATGCACTAAACAGCCCTGGTACAATTACCGCTTGTAATGTATTCAACCAATCTAGTTTTACCATAATTAAATATTGAGGAAGCAAAAACACTTGAGCTGGAACCATTAGAACAGAAAGAGTTAACAAAAATAGTATATTTCTACCTGGGAATTGGATTCTAGCAAAAGCATAGGCTGCTAATGAACACAAGAACAGTTGACCGATTGTTCGGACTATTGTAACGATCACTGTATTCATCATAAATTTTAAAAATGGTAAAAGCGTAAATATTTCTGTATAGTTACTCCACATAAATTGAGATGGGATGATAACGGGTGGAACTTGAACAGATTCTGCATATGTCTTTAAAGAAGTTAATATCATCCAAATAAAAGGTCCAATTGTTAATATAGCACCTATGATAAGAAGCGCATGAATGATAATCGTATTCTTATTGACTGCACCCATTCTTTTATTCATCATAATGCACCCACTTTTTCTGTAATATCATTTGAATCGCTGTAATAATTAGTATGATGACCAATAATACAACCGCTATGGCTGCAGAATATCCCTTTTCATTTAATACAAAGGCGTTTTGGAAAAATAAATACACAACAGATTGCGTATTCTCAATCGCATTACTTGTTCTCCCAATCATCATAAAGATAAGATCGAATACTTGAAACGCTCCAATTAAAGACATGATTGTTACAAAAAAGATAACTGGTGACAAAAGTGGCAATGTAATCTTAAAGAAAATAGTAATAGGCTTAGCTCCATCCATAATTGCTGCTTCATAATATGTTTTTGGGATGTTTTGAAGACCAGATAGAAAAATAACCATGTTATAGCCAATTCCACCCCAAATCGCAACTATAATAACAGAATATAAGGCAACATTAGGATCGGTAAGCCAATTAGGCCCGTCAATTCCAAACCATGACAAAATGTAATTTAGTAACCCGTAGTCAGAATTATAGAGCCATTTCCATACCATCGCGATTGCAGCTGGCATCGTAATAACAGGTAAAAAATATAACGTTCGATAAAAGGATTTCCCTCTAATATTTTGATTTAATAGTACCGCTAATATGATCGATAAAAATATACCTATCGGAACAGTAAGTACAATATAAATGAATGTATTTTGAAACGCCTTTCCTAAATCTTTATCAGTAAACATCTTTTTATAGTTTTCCAGTCCAATCCATTCATAGCTACCAAACGCATCCCATGCTGTAAAACTAAAATAAATATTTTGTAAAATCGGCCACATATAGAAGATAAACAAGCCAAGCATAGTTGGAGCAATCATGACATATGCCCATATATAATCTAATTTCTTTTTCTTTTTATACTTTTTTTGTGCTTGTATGATTTTTGGTTCTTCTACTTTTACTGACAAATCTTCCACCTGTTACCCCCCTTTAATTTTTTGATTTGAAATAAGGAGAGAATTCCTCTCCTTATTTTTTATTTTTTAGAAAGGATGTCATTTGCTTTCTCTGTTAATTCCTTTGTAGCTTCTTCAACACTCACTTCTTCTCCCCATACTCTTTTTAACGTTTTTGTTTCTTGTTCCCACAATGCTCCTGTATTTTTCACACTTGGTAATGGATAAGAATAGTCAACTCCAGCGATATATGCCTGTAAATTCAAGTTCGGAACAGATTTCACCCACGCTTCTTGTGTCCCATTAAAAGCAGGAATAACTGTCCCAGTTTCTGCAAACACATCTGCCGCCTCTTTCGAACCTAAATACTTTACAAGCTCCCAAGCTGCATCTGGATATTTTGTTTTCGCTGAAATCACATTTGCTAAACCATGAATCGTAACAGCTCGTTCTTTTCCTTTTGGCATAACAGCAACATTTAAATCTTGATTTTTCTTATACTCTGGTACCATCCAAGGACCATCATAAATCATCGCCACTTTACCGGATAAAAATAAGTCAGAAGCCGTTGTCTCTGTCATTTGAGCAAATGTTGGTGATAATCCTTCTTTAATAAAGCTAATGTTATAATTGAATGCTTCAATTGCCTCCGGTTTATTAAATCCAACTGTTTTTTTATCTTTCGAAAGAACATACCCTTTATTTTGATAAATAAGATCATAATACCCACCTTGATTGCCCATCGCCGCGGCAAATCCCCAAACACCTTTTTCCTTATTATTCAATTTTTTTGCTGCTTCTTTCATTTTCTCCCAATCCCATGACTCGTCAGGATATGCTACTCCAGCTTCATCAAATAATTTCTTATTGTACCAAAGTGCAGTTGTATCAAGATCTTTTGGAATACCATATGTTTTCTTATCTACTGTATATAAATCGATTAAAGATTTCGGGTAATTATCTAGTTTATACTGATCCTTTTTCGCTTTATCATCTAAAGGCAGCAACACTTTCCCAGAAGCATATTTCGTAATATTTGGTCCATTCATCCAAAATACATCTGGTAATGCATTTCCCGTCGCTGCTGTTTCAAGCTTCTGAAAATACTGTCCATACGATGTTAATTCGATTTTCACCTTAATATTCGGATGTTTTTCATTAAATTGTTTCATCACCTTTTCCACAGCAGGCAGTTGTTTTTTATCCCATAACGCATACCGTAATTCTACTTTTTCCCCGTTAGATGATGTACTTGCTTTTTCGTCACCATTGGAACATCCTGCTACTACAAATAACAATGCTGACAAACATAATATAAGCCACTTTTTCATCTCGTTTCCCCCTCTACAACTGATTGTCTTATAGTAAAATCTCCATCAATGGTTTTATGACACACTGATGATTAGTTGAACTCGCAAACCGGATTTCACAAAAAAATGTACAATTTGTTTCGTTATTCCAAATTAAAATGTCAAGCTAAGTACTGAATTTCACCTTTCGTAAATAAAGCGTTTACAATTAAGTTTCTTTTAGTTGTAAAAAAACAATTTTCTTATCCCTCTTCCCTCTTTATCACTTTAAATATAATGATGTCACTACCAGTTGAATTCATAAACTATCATTGCTATATTAGTTACATAAGTTGTAAAATCGATCATGACATAGTGTTGTCATTACCAGTTGTTATGAAGTATAACACCACATCTTTTTCTTCCGCAATACTTTTTCTGAATTTTCTATAAATTTTTGATGCATTTTTTTCTTAGATTATGAGTTTTTATTTTATCCTATCACTTCAAAATCTAGAAAAAAGCATGGCAAGCCCCCACCTATCTATCTTCCTTGCTTCTCTCTGAACCTTGAGATGGGGGTCTTAATGCCCGCCAATAGCGGGATAACATTTCCATTCATGAACGTTTCACTTTATCTTATAAAACTGAAGGAGTGTTCATATGATTCAACAATTAAAAACATATTACGGTAAAGATATAAAGATCAATGAACTAGCATTATCTGAGGATTATACTTGGTTTTTAGTTGAAGGAAATAAAGTAGGAATTCGTAAATCCCGTTTACATCAAAGAGAAAGTCAATTACTTTCATCCCTCTTAACTCCCATTCATACTCCTACATTTTATAAAACAGAACAAGAAAAATTATGGTATGAAGCTTTATATCAACATAAAGATATTTCTATAAACTCTGTTCGTTTTTTACACTTTTTCACGAAACAACCGATAATAGAGCGAGAAGAATTTCAAGATGCTTTACAGTCCATGTTTTCCTTTACTACTACAACTATATGGGAATCACCTCAAGCAGGGGTCGTTATATTAGAAGAAGAGTTATCAGAATATATATTGCAAACAGCTCTTGATACATTGGAATCAGATTTTTTTATATCACTTTCTTTTTTTATCGGGAGACACTATACAAACATAAATCCCCTTTCTCAGTTGTATCAATCGGAGCGGAAATTATTTTCTTTTCTTTCTCCCTATTTACAAAGAAAAATTACATATATTGAGCACTTACTCCCTTACCAATTCATTATCTCATTACCAAAAGAAGACAGAGAAAAATACACGAAGCAATTATTAGCACAGATTATAGATGATAAAGAACTAATCGATAGTGTTAAAGTATTCTTTCAATGTAATTTAAATGTATCACTTGCAGCAAAACAATTATATTTGCATCGTAATACCTTGCAGTATCGAATTGATAAATTTATTGAGAAAACAGGCATTAATATAAAAACATTTGAAGGCGCTGTAGCAGTTTACATGGCCCTTCTTTCTTTAGACATATCGTAAAATTGCATACATACTCCTACATTTTTTGTGCAATCTGTCAATTTATCTACGGATAAAAAAGACTTATAATTCAATCAATTAACGAAAAAGGAGTGAGTAATAATGGCAGAACTAGTATTAGATCATATTTTTAAAGTTTATGACAATAAAATGACCGCTGTTTCTGATTTCAATTTACATATTCAAGACAAAGAGTTTATCGTATTTGTTGGTCCTTCTGGATGCGGAAAATCTACAACTTTACGTATGATTGCCGGCCTAGAAGATATTTCTGAAGGCTCATTTTATATTGACGGAGAACGCATGAATGATATCGCTCCAAAAGATCGTGACATTGCGATGGTGTTTCAAAATTACGCACTATACCCACATATGTCTGTTTATGACAATATGGCATTTGGCCTAAAACTACGAAAACTCCCAAAAGACGAAATTAATCGCCGTGTAACAGATGCGGCAAAAATATTAGGACTTGAAGATTATTTAAAGCGGAAGCCAAAAGCGTTATCAGGTGGACAGCGTCAACGTGTTGCATTAGGAAGAGCTATCGTTCGTGATGCAAAAGTATTTTTAATGGACGAACCTTTATCCAATTTAGACGCAAAATTACGTGTAAGTATGCGCTCTGAAATCTCGAAACTTCATCGTCGTTTAAACACTACAACCATATATGTAACACATGATCAAACAGAAGCAATGACAATGGCGTCACGTCTTGTTGTTATGAAAGATGGTATCATCCAGCAAGTTGGTACCCCAAAAGAAGTATATGATACTCCTGAAAATGTTTTTGTTGGTGGTTTTATTGGTTCCCCAGCTATGAATTTTTTTACCGGAACATTACAAGATGGTTATTTCCATATAGAAAGCATTCGTTTTAAAGTACCAGAAGGCCAATTAAAATTATTAGAGAAAAAAGGTTATAACGGAAAAGAAATTATACTTGGTATTCGTCCTGAGGATATTCATGATGAACCAATTGTGCTGCAATCTTCTCCTGAATCAACCGTCGAAATTACTATTGAAGTAGCTGAACTATTAGGTGCAGAATCTATGATTCATGGAAAACTTGCAAACCAAAACTTTGTTGCACGAATCAATGCCCGTTCAGAAATTAAAGCTACCGATAAAATCCCATTAGCCTTCAGCTTAACAAAAGCACACTTTTTCGATAGTGATACACAGCAGCGTATACGGAACGAATAAACATGCTATATAAATACAAATTGAAAAACCGACAAACCCCTTTCTTTTTAATTGGAAGCGAGCATCCGACCGAGTGTAGTAGCGGTCAGTTCCCTTTTTAGCCCCATGCCATGTAAAAACAAAAAGAAGAAATAAGTGGGGATTTCCTTTTGTTTTCATAACCGTCATTTAGATGTTGGAAAATCAAAATGGATTTATATAGTTTCAAATCTAACTAGTAGTTTCGTATAATGAATCTCTCCTTATGCGAAATTACACCTAGCACATTCGCTGTATGAGCAATGCAAAGAAGCAGATTTTTTTCATAGAAAACGACTCTGTCATACGAGTCGTTTTTTAGTACATAATGTATCTTATAATTAGACAGATAAGAAATACCATATTATCAAGTTTTTCTTAATTCCCCATTTATAAGAAGTATTCATATTTTTATACATTTGCTTAAAAGCACCATTTTCAGTACCCTAACACCGTTATTTCCTGCATAAATTTTACCTTGTTAGCTATCCCCTTTTTTATTCCGTTTCAACAGTATGCGAAATACAAAAGAATAAGTAATCCAGTGATAGGCATAAATCCCCCGTAATCAATTAGATCATCTACATCTTTAGATGCCAGCCACATTTTGCTGTTGATTTATAATAAAGATTGATAAAAAATCCCATTTTGTAGAGTATTTCTTCGTTCAACAATCGGACCATTTAATTAAGTACGTCTTATTAAACGAGCGGTGGCAGGATAATGAATTTCATGGAGTACAATAAGAAAGGAGAGTAGAGAATGATTTAGAAAACAAAAAGGGATATGCCTTTGTTAAAATAACAGATTTATTTTTAGCGAAGCAAAATTAAACTTGACATAAAGATAGGTTTAACAAAACGGTATGGACATTGCCAACCGTTTTGTTAAGGAATTAAAAAAACTTTTCAACGGCGTACATCGTCTAATAAATTGAAAGGAGGAACTGATGTGGATGAATTAACAGCAGAGGTGTTTGAAATAGAAGATAAGGAGAACATTATAGATGAGATAATGAACAAGTATGGACAGGAGATCTTACAGCTTGTTTATTCATATGTAAATAATAAAGAGGTTGCTGAGGACAAGGCGGTTGAACAAATGGGTAGCCCAATTAAACTTGGTCAAGAACTTAACAAACTTCATAAGCCAAAGGTTGATTGGTTGATTATTATTTTATTAGTAACTGCTATGGGGCTAGGTTTCTTGCCAATAGTAGCTCTTGGATATACGAATCATTTTCTAATCAATAAGGTGATATTTGTTATTCTTGGTGTTGTGACAGCTTTTGGGATGATGATGATTGATTATCGGAAATTAGAGAGTCTTGGATGGCTGTTTTACACAATCGGAGTACTCATCCTGTTCATGATAAGCTATTTCCCAAACACTACAATCCATGGAGAACCTTTTATAAAAATTGGCCCCATTACAATGGAATGTTTAATGGCTGTACCATTCTTTTTTCTAGCCTGGGCTTCTTTTTTCAATAACAGTAGGTTAAAAGTTTGGTATCTCGGGATTTTGTATCTATTTTCTTTGTATCTATTCTTAACTATACCAAATCTCTCCGCAACCTTTATCTATATCATGATGGTGTTCGTTATGCTTTGGTGGAGTAAGTTAGGTAAGAAAAAAGCACTGATAATTACAGTTATACCAATTTGCTTATCTATCATTGGCGGAATATTTTTTTGGTCCTCAATAAAGGAATACCAGTTGGCTAGAATTTTAGGGTTTTTAAGCCTAGAAAATTACGCAGGTGGTCCAGGGTATATGTATTTACGTTTAAAAGAGTTAATGTCGTCAGCAGGGTGGTTTGGTACATCTGGAAATATAAAGTTCATTCAAGCGGCACATACTGATTTTGTGTTTGCAAGTTTGACTTACTATTATGGATATTTGTTTGCACTTATCCTTGTCTTGATTCTGTCCCTTTTTGTCGCAAGGATAATGGTCATATCTCATAAAATAAATGGTCATTACGGTAAATTGCTTCTTGTTGGTGGAATGACTCTTTTTGTAGTCCAGTTCATTTGTAACGTTGGAATGATCCTAGGCTTCTTACCGCTCACTTCTATATCCTTGCCTTTTATTAGCTATGGATTGATGCCAACTCTATTTAATGCGTTTTTAATGGGTATCGTGTTAAGTGTGTATCGACGTAAAAATTTGATATCAAGTAGTTTCATTTAGAATTGCATCTGAAATTTCTTTAAATTAATTTAACAAAGAAACTTTACACTGACATAGATATTTAACTCATTGCAGAATAGGGCCCTTTAAGTGAGCAAGGATAACAAAAATTATTAAACTTTTTTTATAAAAGGATGCTTCAATTGAATACAGAAAAAGCGTGTTTTGATCAATCTTTTTTCAAAACACGCTTTTTTTATTTGCCCCTTTCATCAAGGTTTATTCAGTTCATTTAATCAAACTTTATTCCAAAACTACATTTGCCTCTTGAGTTTAATTATTTTGACCAATACAAGTTTCTCAACTCTATTAAAACCATCAATTTATCTATCACGTTTTATAAATTAATACATATATTATAGTAGATTACTAGAAAGGAGGCGGAAACATGACAAGCTGCATTCTGTTCGTAAACGGCCAACCTTTTTTAGTTGTCTCAGTCGCTGGTATTGAAGTTGCTAGATTAGAGATTTCTCTTGAAGTAGCACTAGCTTTACAAGTTTTAGGAATCCCAATTTGTTCGTAATGTATTGGTACTAGTTTAAGAGAGCCGCGGCTCTCTTTTTTTATGCTCCAGCGCTTATCTCATCATCCGTTCTATTCAATAAAAAAGAGCACCTACTTTAAGTAAGTACTCTTCTATGAAAGGAGAAGCGATATGTCACAAGCTATTTAAGCTTGTCCCCGCAATATAATATATGCTTTTCCGTTCTGAAGTGTGAAAGAGGATATCTCCTAAATTTCACAAAATATTATCGCCGAGGGATTCCGTTCTCTTTTTTATGCTCCATCGCTTATCTCACCATCTGTTCTATTCAATAAAAAAGAGCACCTACTTAAGTAAGTACTCTTCTGTGAAAGGAGAAGGGGTACGTCACAAGCTACTTAAGCCTGTCCCCGTAATATACTATATGCTCTCCTTTCAAGAATGTGAAGGAAAATACCCCCTAATTTTCACAAATTTTATCATCTCGATCATTGAGGGCTTCAACTCTCTTTTTCATTTTATTTCAGAAGTAACAAAATGAGTTCGATTCTTTGAAACCTTTTCTCCCCCTCTTTTTTTATCGTTTTCGTCACACGATAAAAAAACATTCTCATTGTATGTTTTGAAGGTAATATACATCACTACTAAATCCTATAAGATTCCTCCGCGGCATTTATTACCTCCTCACTTTTTAATACTGTACTTAAACATTTTGTTCAAAGTAGGAAACAAAACAGCTTCTCTAAGTCTACACTAGAGAAGCTGTTTTCATTATCCTTTTAAAATTGTCTACTTACTAAGACAATCAACACGATAATCCCTACAAGCATCACTACTAAACACCCTAGCAGCTTATAGAAACCTCTCTTCGTCAATGTATTCCCTTGTATATCTTTACGAATTAATAAATACACTGCTAAAAATAAAAGCAGCCCTATACCAAAAGCATATATGAATTGCATGTATCTCATTCACCTTTCTCATTTTCGTTTTAATACTTTTTAGACAAAATCACAAATGAAATAAAAACTGTACAAATTGTTAGTGCCGCTAAAATGTTAAGCAGTTCGATCGCAGACAATGTAACAATCTTTACATTTAATCCAATAGAAAAAATTACATAATACGCCAGCAAAGCAAAATACGAATAAAACATCCCTTTCTGACGGATTAATTTCATTCTCTCGTCTTTCTCTTTAAATTGCGGATGAAGATAACTTAAGCAAAAGCTCATCACTGTCATCGCTAATAATGTGTATGTTTGTGGCGGTGGTGATGAATGTGCCATTATTCCTATAAACAACATAAAGCCGCCCATAACTAAAAAGATTATTCCCATAATGAAAAAATACTTTTGTGAGTAGTTCATCCTCATTCCCCCCTTATATACATTTACCTTTCTTTTTCTTCATAAAGAAACACATTCTCAATGGTTGTTTGAAATGTTTTCGCAATTTCAAATGCTAAAGGAAGGGATGGATCATATTTACCTTTTTCAATTGAAATAATCGTTTGTCTCGAAACGCCCAGTTTTTCAGCTAGTTTCTCTTGAGACAATCCGAACTTTTTTCGATATTCCACCATTTTATTTTCCAAAGAAATCTCTCCTTCCCCCTTACATCGAGTATAAATGTAAAGTAAACTTTACGTCAAGCACCCTTTACATTAAATGCGTACCTCTCCTTCCTACTGTAGTTATGAAACCACTTATTTTACTTTCACCTAGCATAATGCTAACGCTATCTTCCATCTAAAAGAAATGATTTTCTCATATATATTGATACTCTTCATTATCTTTATCCCTAAGTAAATAAGAAAAATTAATATCGTTATATGTACTTTATCTTTTGTAAATATTACACTTCTTTTCCTTTATAAATAAAACTGGCTATCTTTTTCAAGCAATTTTCAGCTATATTTGCAAAAACTAACGATTTATGAAGCATTTTTGAATCAGAACCATCCATTACGAACGAATCCTTCTTTTTTCCTTTCAATAGTTAACACTACCGAAATAAAATTTACTCTAAATTCATAATTTTTTATTTTTTATACTATATTCTGTCGTATTGTTGTATAATATTTCTGAAAGCGCTTATTATTTTAATATACATAATCAAAGCATTTTTTATCGAAACATTCTTTTCATTCATCTTATACTTTCATCTAGTACATTCGCTTCAATTATGAATGTACCAGATGTAATCACCTATTTTTCCCTTAAACTTACTTCATAACATGAAAGATTAACTTGGGTGATAAGTAATTGTGAATGTTTTTTTACAAAACGGATAAGTAATAATGTTTGGTATTATGTAAATTATTGTAATAACATAAGAGTAAAGATAACATTTACATTCATTACTGATTCATCAATTATGAAAAGAGCAAAATGCACCTTTTAAAATGTAAAAAGGATTATATGCATTGGGAGGTTTAAACAAATGACGAGGAAGAATACAACGACAAACCCTTGGGCCAAATTCCATGGTCCGAACCTTGGCTATGTTATTGAACAGTATGATCGTTACGTGACTAATGAAGGTTCTGTTGATCCGGAATTACAAGAGCTTTTTGAAAATTTTGGAGCTCCTCCATTCCAAGCAGATGTCGTAACAGGGGACAACAAGGAAACAAATTTTTCTCCTCAAAACATAGGAAACATTGAAAAAATTCTTAAAGTCGTTCAACTTGTTGAGAATATCCGTTCATTCGGTCATACATTGGCTCATATTAATCCAATGGAAGAGCCAGCAAATGGACAGTCCCTCATCGAGAAAGCAATGAGCGAATTAAGCGATGAAGATTTGAAAGCGATTCCAGCGAAAACAGTATGGTCAGATGCACCAAGTGGTATTCACACAGCTCTTGATGTAATTCATAGATTAAAAGATGTGTATACAAAATCTTTAGCATATGAATTTTCTCATATACAAGATAGTGAAGAACGTGCGTGGTTGCATCAAATGGTGGAATCAAATTCATTGCGTCAACCGTTACCAAATAAAAAACGAACTGCTCTCTTAAAACGCTTAACGGCGGTTGAAGGTTTCGAGCAATTTTTGCATAAAACATTTGTAGGTCAAAAACGTTTCTCAATAGAAGGCGTTGATATGCTTGTACCTGTACTAGATGAAATGATTTCAGAAGGTGCTAAAGGCGGCGTAAATGATGTCATGATTGGTATGGCTCACCGCGGTCGCCTAAGTGTACTCGCTCACGTATTAGAAAAACCGTATAGTCACATGTTTGCAGAATTCAAACATGCAACGATAGAAGGCGTAAATAGTAATGCTGGTTGGACTGGCGACGTGAAATACCATTTAGGTAGAGAGCAGGTCGTTGGTAATGAAGAAACTAGTACTCGCGTTACATTAGCAAATAACCCAAGTCACCTTGAGTTCGTTAACCCAGTTGTTGAAGGTTATGCACGTGCAGCACAAGAAAATCGTAAAAAAGCTGGTCATCCTGAACAAGATGTTTCGAAATCATTCGTAATTTTAGTTCATGGTGATGCTGCATTCCCTGGTCAAGGTATCGTATCAGAAACATTAAACTTAAGCAGATTGAATGCATACCAAACCGGCGGAACGATTCATGTTATTGCAAATAACTCAGTTGGCTTTACAACAGATAGCTACGATTCTCGTTCTACAAAATATTCAAGTGACCTTGCGAAAGGTTTCGAGATTCCGATTGTCCATGTAAATGCTGATGATCCTGAAGCTTGTCTTGCTGCTGCCAACCTTGCAATTCAATATCGTATACTGTTCAAAAAAGACTTCTTAATCGATTTGATCGGTTACCGTCGCTACGGTCATAACGAAATGGATGATCCAGCAGTTACGCAACCACAAGTGTACAAAAAAATTAAAAACCATCCGACAGTTAGAGCCATCTATGCAGATCAATTACAAGCTGCAGGCGTTCTAAATAAAGATGAGATTGAAACGATTACTCAGTTTATCCAAGAGGAATTAAAAGCTGAATATGCACAAGTACCACCAGCAGATACAAGTGATGCTACAATTCACGTTAAAGTTCCAGACGTTGTAGCAAAAGGCATTCAGCCAATTGATACTGGTCTTCCGCTTGAAACACTTCGCGCGATTAACGAAGGGCTTTTAAGTTGGCCAGAAGGCTTTAACGTATATCCTAAAGTGAAGAAAATTCTTGAACGTCGTAAAGATGCTCTTGAAGATAACGGTAAAATTGAATGGGCACTTGCTGAATCTTTAGCATTCGCTTCTATTTTACAAGAAGGTACACCAATTCGTTTAACTGGTCAGGATTCACAGCGTGGTACGTTCGCACACCGTCATATCGTATTACATGATACAGAAACAAATGAAACATATTCACCACTTCATCGTTTGCCAAATATTAACGCATCATTCTCTGTTCATAACAGTCCGTTATCAGAGGCTGCTGTTGTTGGTTATGAATACGGTTATAATGTGTTCGCTCCAGAAACTTTAGTGATGTGGGAAGCACAGTACGGCGATTTTTCAAATACTGCACAAGCATTATTTGACCAATATGTTTCAGCAGGAAGAGCAAAATGGGGACAAAAATCAGGTCTCGTTCTTCTATTGCCTCATGGATATGAAGGTCAAGGACCAGAGCATTCTAGTGCACGTCCAGAACGTTTCTTACAGCTAGCTGCTGAAAATAACTGGACTGTTGCAAACTTAACAAGTGCAGCGCAATACTTCCATATCTTGCGCCGCCAAGCATCAATCCTTGGTACAGAAGCCGTTCGTCCATTAGTAATCATGACGCCAAAAAGTTTATTACGTCACCCACTTACAGCTTCAACAGGTAGCGAGTTAAGTGACGGACATTTCCAAATGGCTCTAGAACAAAAAAATCTTGGCACAAAACCAGAGAAAGTGAAACGCCTTATCTTAACAACTGGTAAAGTGGCAATTGACTTAGCGGCAGAGCTTGAATCTGGAAAACATGAGTACAATTTAGATGAAGTTCATATTGTTCGTATTGAACAATTGTACCCATTCCCTGCTGAAAAAGTTCAATCTATTATGAAACGCTTTAAAAACTTAAAAGAAATGATTTGGGTTCAAGAAGAACCACGAAATATGGGTGCATGGCATTATATGGCTCCAATTCTGTTTGAACTTGCTGGAGATCAAGTAAAAACAGGCTACATTGGACGCCCAGATCGTTCAAGTCCATCTGGCGGCGATCCACATGCACACAAAGCTGAACAAGAGCTTATCGTTGCACACGCACTAGATACAAAATATAACTTCCGTCAAGACAAACAAGAAATCGAAGTTTATAGCAACTAAAAATGAAAGTAATTTACTCTAGCTGACTTGGGCAGAGTTCTATAAAGAATATCTGCCCAATATGCTTAAAGTTTTGAGATTACCGAAGAAAAAAGAAGACAAAACACACCGTTAGGCAAATAAGGGGAGGACATTTAAAATGATCGAAATTAAAGTACCTGAGCTTGCAGAATCTATTTCAGAAGGAACTATCTCACAATGGCTTATCAATGTAGGCGACAAAGTTGAGAAAGGTGGCAGCGTTGTTGAGCTTGAAACGGATAAAGTCAATGTAGAAATCATTGCAGAAGATTCAGGTATTGTAGCAAAACTGTTAGGAGAACCTGGAGATACAGTTGAAGTTGGCGACATTATTGCAATTTTAGATGCAAATGGATCAGCAGTAAGTACACCTGCTCCTGAAGTAAAAGCAGAGCCAAAACAAGAAATTGCAGAAGCACCTAAAGCTGAAGCTCCAAGTAGTGCACCAAACAAAACAGCTTTACAAGGTCTTCCAAATACAGATCGTCCTATCGCATCACCTGCTGCTAGAAAAATGGCACGTGAACTAGGAATTGACTTAAATGAAGTACGCAGCACAGATCCACTTGGTCGCGTAAGACCACACGATGTACAAGCACATGCTGCTGCGCCAAAAGCAGAGCCAAAACAAGAAAAAACAAGTCCAAAACCAGCTGTAACTACTGAGTTTGAAAAACCAGTTGAGCGCGTAAAAATGTCTCGTCGCCGTCAAACAATTGCAAAACGTCTTGTAGAAGTTCAACAAACATCTGCAATGTTAACTACATTTAACGAAGTTGATATGACTGCAATTATGGAATTACGTAAAGAACGTAAAGACGCATTTGAGAAAAAACATGATGTTCGTCTTGGCTTTATGTCATTCTTCACAAAAGCTGTTGTTGCAGCATTAAAACAATTCCCATTGTTAAATGCTGAGATTCAAGGTGATGAGCTTATCATTAAAAAATTCTATGATATCGGAATCGCTGTTGCAGCTCCAGATGGATTAGTTGTTCCAGTTGTACGCGATGCAAACCAACTAAACTTCGCTGAAATCGAAAGTGAAATTCGTGAACTAGGTAAAAAAGCACGCGATAACAAACTTACATTAAAAGAACTACAAGGTGGTACATTTACAATTACAAACGGTGGTGTGTTCGGCTCCCTTATGTCAACACCAATCCTAAACAGCCCACAAGTAGGTATTCTTGGTATGCATAAAATCCAAGTAAGACCAGTTGCAATTGATGCAGAACGTATGGAAAACCGCCCAATGATGTATCTTGCACTATCTTACGATCACCGCATTGTCGACGGTAAAGAAGCAGTTAGCTTCCTTGTTGCCGTTAAAGAAATGCTTGAAGATCCAAAATCATTGTTATTAGAAGGTTGATAGACTTTCGAAATATACAAGGCTGTAGAAAGAGTACGTTTATCTTTCTACAGCCTTTTTTCTTTGTATACATCTATTAAAATCCTCCATAAGAATAATTTAGTATCAGAGCTATACTTATAGTTTCATCCTCTCCCCTTCACTTCTCGTCTATTAATAAATTAAAATAAATTGCTTGATATAAATAGGCGTCAAAATTAGTAACACCCACACAGTAGATTTCATAGTTTGGTGAGGAAAGTATAAAAAATTTTTATCAATCTACTTATCCATACTCTTTCACTTTCTTTTCTAACCGGTAAATACCTTATATATGACTAGGAGGTTTAACAATGTATAATTTTCAAAATGCTATTCAATCACTAAGCTTAAATGATTTCCAAACAGA
The DNA here is from genome assembly GCF_054570475.1 of Bacillus sp. C1. Taxonomy (NCBI): domain Bacteria; kingdom Bacillati; phylum Bacillota; class Bacilli; order Caryophanales; family Bacillaceae; genus Bacillus; species Bacillus sp. C1. The sequence continues at coordinate 580,959 of NZ_JBTMZT010000002.1, read as the reverse complement.
GGCAGTTACATTTTGGGATCCTCAAACTCAGTCCTATTATGTTAGTTATGATAGTCGTCCATGTGGTGGCGGTTGCTGGCGTTGTTGGCGCTGCTGGGGTGGCGGCTGTTGGCGTTGTTGGCGCTGCTGGAGTGGTGGCTGCTGGGGTGGTGGCTGCGGTGGTGGTGGTTGCGGTGGCTGCGGTGGTGGTGGTTGCGGTGGCGGTGGCCAATGCGGTGGTGGCGGCTTCGGCGGTGGTGGACAGTAAAGCGATCGGTTACGGAACAAATCAAAATATTAATTTAAAGAATAGAATTTCCTCTGCTCCATTCACTGCAGAGGAAATTCTTTATAATTTATCATAAGGTACAAATCAAAATACATAAACTGATAGTGTGTGCTTAAAACGAACTTACTGGTAAGGAGGAATAAAATGAGTAATCTGCGAACTTCTACAAAATTAAAGATGAACAAAGATACATTTTTCATTCCCAACCCAAACGGGGGTGTTTATTTTAGAAACAACTCCAGTTCATTCCAAATGCAAGGAAGCGATATTTACCAATGGATTGAAAAATTAATACCTATGTTTAACGGAGAACACACGTTGGAAGAATTAACAAATGGACTCTCCCTCCCTTATCGAAATAGGGTATTTGAAATTAGCGAGATTTTGCACCAGAATGGTTTTGTTCGGGATGTAAGCCAAGATATTCCCCATCAATTAGAGAAGAAATTACTTGAGAAATATGCATCACAAATCGAATTTTTAGAGAACTTCTCTCATTCGAGTAGCCTGCAATTTCAAATGTATCGACAAGCTAAAGTCTTAGCAATTGGATCTGGATCTGTTTTTACTTCATTGGTTTCTTCCTTACTCGAATCTGGTTTACCGCAGTTTCATTGCCTAATTACAGATTCAAACGCAACAAATTATACTCGGCTAAATGAACTGATCCAAACGGCTTATACTGCAGATCAACATGTGCTTGTTCGAGAAATAAGTGCAGCTGCAGATGATTCTTTACGCGAAGTTTTCCAACCATTTGATTGGATTTTATATGTATCTGAAAACGGGAATATCGAAAAGTTAAAAATGATTCATGAGATTTGTAGAGAAGAACAGAAAAGCTTTCTTCCAGCTCTTTCTTTACAACAAGTCGGATTAGCGGGACCTGTAGTGACTCCAGACTCTACAATATGCTGGGAATCAGCATGGCGAAGCATACATGAGCCTGCTTTAAAAAAAGAACAACCAGCGCAGCATCCCTCTCCAATTACCGGAGCGATGTTAGCGAATGTCCTTGTGTTTGAGCTGTTCAAAAACGTTACAGGAGTTGCAAAACGGGAACAACAAAACCAATTCTTTTTACTAGATTTCGAAACGCTAGAAGGCGAATGGCACTCTTTCACTCAACATCCACTTATCAAGACCGAAAGTTTGTACAGAGACAGCATCCACAATCTCGACGAAGTACTTGATCAACACTCTAATCAAAATCGTTCGAATGAGCTCTTTTATCTTTTCAATCAGTTAACTTCAAATACATCTAAAATCTTTCACATATGGGAAGAACAAGATTTAGCACAACTACCTTTGTCCCAGTGTCGTATTCAAGTTGCCAATCCATTATCTGAAGGGCCAGCTGAGCTTCTACCTGCTATCATTTGCGGAGGTTTAACCCATGATGAAGCACGGAGAGAAGCAGGATTAACAGGAATCGAAACATACGTATCACAAATGATTGATTTCCTTATTCCCCCTTCATTCAGTAGAGAACAAAACGAATGCATTGGAGTTGGAGCTGGAGAAACAATGTTAGAAAGTGTATATCGGGGATTACAAAATTATTTAGTAACCACCTTACAAAAGCGACAATTTAGCCAAACAGAAAACGTTTTTCCGCTGCAGTTAACCGACATCAACGACACGCACTGCCAATTTTATTTAAATGCACTCTCAACAATGCACGAAACACCTACATTTGGAGTTGGTACAGAAGTATTAGGATTCCCTGTTATTTGGACCCGCATGTACAATCAGTGGTATGGTGGTACCGATCTAAATGTAACATTAGCGCTAAGAAACTCATTACAGCAAGCAATAATGCATGCGCAGAATCAACAACTCCCCCCTAACTCCTATGTATTACCTGATTCGTCTATTTTCGTGCAAGATACAGATTCATTTAGAGTTGAAATACAAAGGGAAGAAGAGATCCCTCAATTAGAAACCTTACAATTAGCCTTACTACATTTAAAAGAAAATAATCTTTATCCCGTCGCCTTTGATTTAAGCATCGACTCCTTTTTACAAGAAGGTTTGGGCAGTGTAGTTGGCATACTAATAGAAGAGGAGGAAAACTGATGGATACAAATATATTGCTTGTAGGAAAAGGACTTCTCGCAGATTATGTAGACCAACAATTATCCCGTCACTATTCTGTCATGCGTCAAAACACTCTTGAAGAAACGCTCCCTGAAAATATCCATCTTGCTCTCGTATTACACGATGGTTACTCTCCTTCAATTCACTATAAAGCGGAAGAAATATTTCAATCCATTAACATCCCTTGGCTTAGGGGCTTTATTTCATTTGGTGAAGGTATCATCGGCCCTTACATTAGGCCCGATCAACCAGGGTGCTCTCATTGCGCTGATGCGAGGCGGCTTATAGCTGGTTATGATCGAAAAGAAATGTGGGAACTACAGCGAAATCTTTTAATGAAAAACAATGAGGATATAGAGCGGGATATATATGCAACACAAAACGGAATTTTACAAATGAGCCACCTCATTCATGCAGAAACGGAGAAAATACTGACAAAGAGTCACGCAACTTTACAAGAAGAACTCATTTTATTTAACATGCAAACATTTCAATGCTCACGTCATTCATTTCTTCCTGATCCTCTATGCCCAGTGTGTAGCTCATTACCCGATGATACTGAATCAGCTGCTCATTTATCATTACAGCCCTGCTTCAAAACGAGTAATGACAGCTATCGTTGCCGCTCCATCGACAATTTAAATACTTTTTTAGCGAAAGATTATTTAGACTACCGAACCGGCCTTTTAAACGGAAAAATGCCAAATTTCCATTTACCATTCGCTGACGTTATTGTAAATATGCCTTTACTTATGGGTAATGAAGGAGTTGCAGGCCGAACACATTCTTATACAATTAGTGAGTCAACAGCAATTTTAGAAGGACTGGAACGATATTGTGGAATTTCCCCGCGCGGGAAACGGACAAAAATTCATGGTAGCTATCATGAGTTAGAAGATAAAGCTATCAATCCTCTAACAGTTGGTGTACATACAAATGAACACTATAACCAGCCTAATTTCCCGTTCAAACCATTTCACCCTGATAATTCCCAAGATTGGGTATGGGGCTATTCCTTATTACAAAACCGTCCACTTTTGATACCAGAGTCTATTGCATATTACAGCTTAGGACACAAGGATGGCTTTGTCTATGAAACCTCGAACGGCTGCGCCATTGGAGGAAGTTTAGAAGAAGCGATTTTCCATGGAATTTTAGAGATAGTAGAACGCGATGCTTTTTTACTAACTTGGTATGCACAATTACCACTCTCTCGCATTGATTTAGCTTCTGCGCATGATACAGAATTACAATTAATGATTGAACGAATGCGAACAGTTACAGGCTATGACTTACATTTTTTTGATGCAACGATGGAACATGGAATTTCAAGTGTGTGGGCAATTGCAAAAAATACAAAGCAGACTGGAATGAACCTCATATGCGCTGGTGGAGCTCATCTGGAACCAGTACGCGCTGTGAAAAGTGCCATTCATGAGCTAGCTGGTATGCTCTATATAATGGATGAAAAATTAGAAAAAAATCGAAAACAATATGAACAGTCTTTATATAATCCATACCTTATTAAAGAAATGGAAGACCACAGTATGTTATACGGTTTAAAGGAAGCAGAAGAGCGACTTCATTTTCTATTAAACAATGACCAACCTTTACAAACATTTGACCAAATGAATCACCTTTCATCTAGTAATATCGACTTAACTGTAGACCTCAAGCTCCTTCTAGATAGATTTGATCGCTTAGGACTTGACGTAATCGTTGTTGATCAAACAGCTCCTGCTATCCGAAAAAACGGCTTACATTGTGTGAAAATCTTAATTCCCGGCATGTTACCAATGACATTTGGGCATCACCTTACCCGCACTTCAGGGCTACAAAGAGTACTAAACGTACCGATGGAACTTGGTTATAGGACTAATCCCCTAACATTTGAAGAACTGAATCCGCATCCCCATCCGTTTCCATAATTCGCTTTGCAAGGAGGAACTTCCATGGAATTAGAGACATTTCTACACAATTTACATTTTTCAGTTGATGAAATTATGCCCGCAAATGAGAATGTTAACTGGGAAGATGCACCACTTCCTTATAAATTATATCGTGATTTACCTATCATCCCGCTTTCTTTAGAAGTACCTTTAACACTGCGAACGCAAAATGTATCTACGAACCCCACTCTAGAAGAAATCGGATATTTTCTTTGGTATACATTCGGTTTGACACAAGTTTGCCAACCATCGTTCTCTTTCAATCAAAACAAAACAGCGAACATATACCGAAGATTTATTCCTTCAGGAGGTGCTTTATATCCGAATGAATTATATGTATATATGAGAATAGAAACGATTCCATACGGTATCTATCATTATGATGTCGCACACCATCGTTTAATACTACTTCGTGAAGGGAATTTTGATTCCTATCTCTCACAAGCACTCGGGAATCGCTGTGATGTATCTGCTTGTTTCGGTGTTACTTTCGTATCAACTATGTTTTGGAAAAATTTCTTTAAATATCATAATTTTTCTTATCGGCTCCAAGGTTTAGATGCCGGCGTCCTTATCGGTCAATTACTAGAAGTTGCAAAACAATTTGGCTATACATCTAGTATATATTTTCAATTTCTTGATAGGGCCACGAATCACTTACTCGGACTATCCGAGCAAGAAGAAAGTGTATATGCAGTCGTTCCGTTATCTAAACAGCCGACAGAAGAATGGTTTCATGAACATCCGATGTTAGATCAAAATATCTCATCTCACGAACTATGTAAAGAGCTTCCACCTTTACACCATGAACATATTGTTCGCTCACAAAACGTAACAACGTATCCTATGTTAACAAAAATGAACGAAGCATCGATGTTAGAAGAAACTATCTCCTTTCAAACGCTCGCTACAAAAACGGGATCTTCACACAATACACAAACAGTAGCTTTACCACGTGCAGAGCGGTTATCGTATGATTTCGCATCTATTTGTCGAAAGCGCCATTCTCCTGATATGGACTTTTTCTTACAAAAAATAAGTACAACGCAACTCGCTACTTTGCTTCAAGAAACGAGTCTCTCTTTACCTTATCAAAATGATTTAGACGGACGACATATAAAGCCAAACCAGCGCCTCTCTTTATATGGCTGCTTTTACAATGTAGATGGTATACAAAACGGAGCATATTCTTATAACAGTCATACTCATGCATTAGAAATGATTCGTCTTGGAGACCTTCGTTATTCTTTACAATCCTCTATGACAATGGATAATGTAAATCTCTTTCAAGTCCCACTCTGTCTACATGTAATCGGAACTAACGATTATGCAACAAGCGATTTAGGATATAGGGGTTACCGCATTCAACAAATGGAAGCTGGGATACTCGTCCAAAAACTTCTTTTAGCTGCAGCTGCTATGAATATGGGGGGACATCCCCTCTTAGGATTTGACAGTAAGTTATGTGACAAATTGTACGAAATTGATACAACGAGAAAGACATCTCTTATTCAAATTCCAATTGGTCCGTATCGGCCGCGCACTTGGCTTAAAGGATCTTTGCATAGTTAAAAATCCGTCCTTCGCTCAGTACACAGTACTAGCAAAGGACGGATTTTTTTAAAGGGATACAGATTATCTAAAGCGAATATACAAATTTAACTACTTTATATAGGGAGAGATCACGTTGAGTATACTGCAAAAATTAATTGACCAAGCGAAAAATCCGAAAGGTTCTATCGGTTCTTCCATGCTTTGTATTATGAACACTGTACATACACGATTAACAAATTGGGCTTTAGAAAAAATACATATACAAGACGATGCAACAATTCTAGACATTGGTTGCGGAGGCGGCCGAACGATACATACCCTTTCTTCTATAAACCCTTCTGGAAAAATATACGGCATTGATTATTCCAAACAAGCAGTAGAAAATTCAATAAGATCAAACAAAGAAGATGTGGAAAACAGAAAAGTAATGATTCAGCAAGCAAGTGTATCTTCTATGCCATTTCATGATAACAATTTTGATCTCATTACAGCCTTTCAAACACATTACTTTTGGCCTGATTTACAACATGATATAAAAGAAGCTTTTCGCGTTTTAAAGCTACATGGTTCCTTTATGATTGTAGCCGAAATCTTTAAAATGAATTATCATATGAAACAATATAAAACAACCAAAGAGTTAGTAACGCTTTTCAAAGAAACTGGATTTCAACATATACGGCATTACGAAGAAAAAGGATGCCTTTGCATAATAGGGAATAAATAATAGAAAAAAGCAGACCTTCTAAAATCTGCTTTTTCTCAGTTTGTTGGGAAACAGGAGCTAGGGGGCTCCTGTTTTTTGTCGTTTTTTGTTGGTTAGTCAATATCCTTTGTCGAATCGCTGATATATTGTGAGAAATAGTCGATATATTTGAAAAATCGCTGATATATTGCGAGAAATAGTCGATATATTTGAAAAATCGCTGATAAAGTGAAACTTTAATCAGTGGGGGGCTTCATCCCCCACTGATTATTAGTTGAACCAATCGGGCATTTACAGGCAGTTGATCTCCCACCTATCTTCTCTGCATTTCTCTGAATCTTGAGGTGGGGATCTTACTGCCCGTTAATGCGGGGTAAAATTTCATTCATCACTTTATACGCCCCCACCGTGTCAAATCATCATGTTTCTTTTTATCATTTTGTAGCATGTCCCTTTTTCCATTAAATCAATTTAAAAATACTTTTAATCTGTCTTGCAAACAACCAATTCTTCGCTCCGCAATTATCATTTAAACTATCTAACACGATCGCTTTCCCATTCTTAAATGCGAGATGTAACGTTGTATTTTTATCATTTGTTTTCAAGTCTATCTGAGTAATATCTTGGTATTTTAACTTTTCAACTTCAATATAATCTTCTTTCATTTGTCCAACCATAGCATGATCTTGGAAAAAGAAGAAAACTTCTGCCTTTTTCCCAAAGCAAAATACATGTTTTGTATAAATTAATGTGGAGTGGTCAATAGAAATACATAATTCTTTCATTTCTTGCACAACTTGCCCAAGATCCTCTTCATTTCTTGCATTCGATTCAGCAATCCACTCTTCTACGGTTTTCATATTTAGTGCCAATTTACTTCCTCCTGCATCATTCAATACTAGCTTACTTATCAAAAGTAAATATTATATCATACATTTTTCAATCTAGAGTGTAATGCGTTGAAATATAGGGAGACTTTAATCAGTGTGGGCTCCATCCCCCACTGATTATTTCTCCTTAACAACTTACCTTCTATGAATCGCCTCATTTTTATTCCGCTCGCCTTGCCGCTTGTTGAATAGGATCCCAAACACTGTTATATGGCGGCGCATAACTTAAATCAATGTCTTCTAAATCATGAATACTCATTTTATGAAATAATGCCATCGCTAGCGTATCAATTCGTTTATCTACACCTTCTTCTCCGATCACTTGTCCACCTAGTAATTGTTTTGTATCCGAACGATACAATAATTTTAAGTAGAGTGGTTTTGTATTTGGATAATAACCAGCTATATTTGTTGCGTCTATTTTCACGATTTTGTATGGGAGTTGTAATCCCTTCGCTTCTTTTTCATTTAAACCTGTTCTCGCTAGCGTAAGATCCATAAATTTAATAATTCCTGTACCAAGCGTTCCTTTAAAGGCTCTCCGTTTATCAATCATGTTTAACCCAGCAAGGCGCCCTTGTTTATTCGCCGTTGTCCCGAGCGGAATATGATCTTGTATTTCTTTTATCATATGATAATGCGTCGCACAATCTCCCGCTGCATAAATGTCTTTTACATTCGTTTGCATATACGCATTTACTTCAATTGCTCCTTTATTATTCTTACGGATTTCGGTTCCATTCAAAAACTCCGTATTTGGCTGTACACCAACTGAAACTAAGACAAGATCTGTTTTATACGTCCCGTTATCTGTTTCAACAAATTCAACTTTCTTATCCCCCTTAAATGCTTTTACATTTTCATTTGTTAAAATTTCAATATGATGTTTTGCTGCCTCTTCCTGTATATACACTGCCATATCCGCATCATAAATCGTACCGATATGATCATTTCTTTCAATCATTCGTACTCTTTTCCCAAGTTCTACAAATGTTTCAGCCATTTCAAGACCGATCGCTCCTCCGCCAATAATCGTTACATGCTCAACACCCTGTTCTTGTAGCGTCTTTACTATTCTCTGTGCGTCCGGAATCGTTTTCAAAAGATGAATCCCTGCTAACTCCTTCCCTTCCCAATTTGGCATCACAGGTCTAACTCCTGTGGCAATGAGCAAACGATCATATTGATATTGAAATGCTTTTTGCCCCTTCGTATGTATACCGTGTACGATTTTGTTTTCCGTATCAATTTTCGTTACTTCATGACTGGTTTTCGCATGAATACCATACTTATCACGAAATGTTTTCACATCTCTAGCGATTAGCTTTTCTGCAGAAGAGATTGCACCGCTAATAACATACGGAAGGCCACACTGCGCATATGAGTATATTTCACCTTTTTCTAACGTAACGACGTTTGCTTCTTTATCATTTCTAACAATTTGCATCGCAGCACTCATGCCCGCTGCATCTCCACCAATAATTACATAGTTCACTATATCACTCCTTTATTGAATCTCTATTGTTTACGTTCTCCAAATTCTCGGTAAATAAATCTTTTTCTACATCAGCTCCTTATACAAATTTTACTTTTTCTATCATATCTTTCGAGAGGACTCCCACCTCTAAACATATGTACAGGTGGTGAGGTGAATCGAAAAAAATATTTTATGTTCAAGTAAAATGATAGGAATGTATGTTCTTGTTTTGGTATACTATCCGTAACAAGAAGGTGAAAAAATGACAACGGAAAAGAAAAAAAATTGTAAAACGCTTCAAATTTGGATTAAAAAGGACATCGTATGTATTCTTATTTTCAAGAATCTTGCCAACATGCGAAGAATATGTACAACACGACAAACTTTTATATACGACAAGTGTATACAGGTTTGACACAAAATAAGGAGTTGCAACCTTTACAAAAAGAAGTTTTAGATACAATTGCTAAAAACATGTGGAAGATGAATGATACACAAATTCTTGCCTATCAAAAGAATGTGGAAAAAGAGAAAACAAAACCAAAAGAAAAACAAAAAGAAGTGAAATGTAAATTGTTTTCAGCACCAACTACAGAAAAACCGTATGTAGATTACTACTTTCTGGATGCATTATTTAAAGCGATGATTCAGAGTGATTATCGTGCTTTGCCTACACAATCTAGTTAATCCATCATGAAAAACGTATTCCAAAATTGGAAGTCTTTTTTTGCTAGTTTAAAAGATTATAAAAAGAATCCCCACAAATACACTAAAAAACCTAGCATTCCAAAGTATATTCGTTCTTCTGAAAAGGAAATCTTGTATACAAACCAAGATTGTGTCATTAAAAATGATACGTTTTTAAAGTTTCCAAAGACAAAATTACAATTGAATATTGGGAAATTAGGGTTTACTGAAGAGAAACTGAAACAAGTTCGTGTCATTCCAAAATACAATGCGTATGTAGTGGAATTCGTGTTAGATGTTCCTTCAAAACAACAAATTGTTGAAGAGAATGGTCGTTATATGAGTATTGATTTAGGTATTGATAACCTTGCAACCATTATAACAAACACAGGTATAAAGCCTGTACTTGTTAAGGGCAAACATGTCAAAAGCATAAATCAATATTACAACAAAATGAAGAGTTACTTTACAAGTGTCCTCAGGCAAGGTAAACAAACAAGGAAAGGACCTTTTACTTCAAAAAGAATAGAAAAACTTCATCAAAAGCGTTACCTGAAAATAAAAGACATCTTTCATAAAGTGAGTCATCATATTGTAAAACTGGCTCAAGAAGAGAGAGTTTGCCAAATCATTATTGGTCAAAACAAAAGTTGGAAACAAGAAACTGATATGGGAAAGAAAAATAACCAAACATTTTGCCATATCTCGCATCGTGTATTGATTCAAATGATTACATCCAAAGCAAATGCAGTTGGCATTCAAGTTATTGTAACCGAGGAATCGTACACGTCAAAAGCAAGTTTTCTAGATCATGACTTCATTCCAACGTATGGAACAAATGACCAACATGCAACATTTTCAGGAAAACGAATAAAACGTGGTATGTATCGTTCTGCGAAAGGCATCGAAATCAATGCAGACGTAAATGCTGCGGCGAATATTTTACGAAAAGTAGTCCCGAATGCATGGAAAAACGGGATAGAGGGGTTAGGCGTGAAACAGCTCGCTAGTGTGTTAACCCCGCTGACGTTAATCGTCCGTTAGGTCGAAATGTTAGAAACCTCCACTTCAAGCTTTGCTAAGTGGGGGAGTATTCATATACAATATGTAAAAAATAATAGATTGGACGAAACCGATGGAGCTAGCATACTCTCTTTTTCATATATTCATAACAAGTTTAATACAATTATTCTCTTTAATCGGTATTATGATTGTGATTGGTTTTATATTAGGGTACTTAGAATCCCTTACCCGCACATACTGGATGAGAGCTTTTGGTAGAAAAGGTTTCCTTTTATCAGCTTGGATTGGCGTACCTATTCATGAACTTGGCCATGCTGTTATGTGCATTTTGTTCCGCCATCAAATCACTGGGGTTCAATTGTTCCCAACTCATACAACCGATGGTTATTTAGGTTATGTAAGACATCAATATAATCAAAGAAGCATCTATCAAAGGATCGGAAACTTTTTCATTGGGATTGCTCCTATTTTTTCTGGAATGGCTACTTTACTATTTTTGATGTATTATTTCGTACCGCAATCGTATTCAGTATTTATACATGCTCTCGAAACAAATACTCAAACTGCTTCTATTAATATTGATATGGTGCAAAATATTTTGTTATCATCACTTCTCATATTAAAAAGTCTTTTTACGATTAGTAACTTATCTACACCTTCCTTTTGGATTTTTCTTTTTATCGCAATTTGCATCTCTGCACACATTGCCTTAAGTAAACCAGATATAGAAGGTTCGGTAGACGGTATCATTACTATATTTATCTTTTTATTCCTCTTCAATATAGTAGCAAGGCTGTTTCATTATGATAGTAATGTTCTAATCGGAAATATGGTGAAATATAATATGTATGTACTTACTTTCTCTAGTATCGCTATACTATTTTCATGTATCGCTGTATGTATCAGCTTTATTTTCTACAAAATGAAAACAGCTAGTTCGAGATGAACTAGCTGCTTTCATTAATCTTCCCCTTTATAATTACACTGTTCCACTGGAACACGAGCATGCCCCTCTTCGTCTGTACACCAAGACTGCGACTGAAACGCAAGGAAAATCCCAATCCATTGCTGCTTTTTCTCAAAATGAATGAGTAGGCCACCATCTTGCCATGTCCCATCATCTCCCTGCCACTTCTCCACATTCCCTTGATTCATATGAATATCATGTATCCCATTACCAGGTTTAAAGTGAAAATATCGATCAGGCACATTGTATTCCGGACCCCATCGTTCTCCAAATGCATAAATAATTGCCTTTTCTTCTATTGCTCGTTTTATATAATGTTCTATTTTTTCATTTAAATCATTATTCTCTCCTGACTTTTCAGGTGGTAGAGGAATCATCTGCTTTGAATCAAATAGATTTCCTCTTACATAATCTAAAGCAATTTTCGGTTCATTATTTTTAATTTCTGTAAATCCAAATGGTAATGTCGGTAAAATCGTAATCGCTTCCGATTTCATATTTTCACTTGCATAATACAGTACTTCTGATGGATAGCTCTGTGATTTCACATTAATTGCAATACGATAGTCTACTCCTGATTCACCTTGCAAATGAACTTGATAATGAGGTGTTTTCCCTTTTCCAATCATAGATTGTATTGCTGTACCTTTTAAGACGCCATAGTTTTTTAAAGGCATGGAATCATCTCCTCTTCATGAAATAGAAACACTTGTTCTTTTATAAATTATCCACTAATAAAGAAAAATCCTCCTAAAAGCAGAGGATTTTTCTTTGTTAGTGTAATATATACCACCCAGCAACTTCCACTACTACAAGCAACACTGCTCCTAAAATCATAAGCGTTGTCTTTTTCAATAGTTCGTTTTCACGAAATGGAATATTACATAAATAAGCGCCCAGTGTAATCCGTGATGGACAAGCGATCGTCGCTACAGATGAGGCTGTATTTTGAAGAGTTGTCACGTATTGCCACGGAAGCCCTACGTTTTGCGCTGTTTGCATTTGTAGTTTTATAAACATCGCATTTGACCCTGCGTTACTTCCCGTTAAAAAACCACCAATTCCGCCAATGAAAGGTGCTACAAAGACAAATAACGTTCCAAATGTATTTCCTGCTGCTTCCGCTAATAATGTGTGCATACCCGCACTTCCCATTAATTCTGAAATGGCAATAAACATTGTCGTTGTAATCGCAAATGGTATCCATTGTTTTATCGTTTGCGACAAAGATTGTTTTATGATGGCAGACGGAATTCGGAAGAAAATAATTGTAAATAAACAAGTAATACCAAGCCAAAATCCAGGTGAGTACAATAGTTCTAGTTTATATGAATAAGATGGTAGATCAAGAACAGCATACGATTGTAACATAGTATGTAACGGCGAAATTAAACGAGAAAGCAAGATACAAACAGTTAAAAATAAATAAGGACTTATAATTTTTATAATAGAAACTTCTCTCTCTACAGTGGCAGCATGTTCTGATAACAATCCCTTTCCTTGCTTCGCCGTTATTTTAATGATAAGAAAGCCAAATGTAATTGTTACAATAGAACTTAAAATTCCAGCTAATTCTACACTCACATACGCATTAGAAAAATAGATTGATACAGAAAATAAAAGAAAAAAGCCAAATGCTTCTTTCCATTTTTGTTTCACCGCTCGCCAACCACCAACTACATATAAGGAGAGAATAATAAAGTATGCAAAGATTGGGACGCTTAATAACGCCGTGCTAGAACCAAAGTTTACTAATGGCATATTAATAAGCTGTGAGCCAATAATTGTACCGGTTGCCATCGCTCCCCATGAACTCGCCAATAAACCGATAAAGGATAATAGAACTGCTTGAAATGGTTTATAACCAAGTGAGAGAAAAATAGGAGCAGCCACCATAAAACCGATTCCAAATCCACTTACCGATTCAATAAGAGGACAAATTCCAAAACACATCAGGAGCATTTGTAGCAATCGATCGTGTGTAACCTGTTCCATAAACCGTGCAACTTGATTAATGTATCCCATTTTGTTCATCAAGTGAAATAAAAAAATACCAAAAAACAAAACATAACCAACAATAAAACAAATGAGTCCACCCTTAATCGTCGCATGAACCACTTCACCGATTTGCAAGCGAAACATCGGTGTTAGTAAAACGATTCCACCGCATACAACATAGGAAATTAGCGATGCTTTTAACGATGTTTGCTTACATATAAATAAACAAATAAAAATCATCATAATCGGAAGAAGGGCTAACAATACATCCATATCATCATCTCATTTCTTATAAAATACAATTGTATCTATTGTATAACAGATAACAAGAATTTCAATTCGTTTTGCAACAGTTTTTTTATTATCCTTTATGACGTTAATTACCAAAAATATGCTACACTACTATAAAACACCATTTCAAAAGGAGTGCTAACAATGAACAAAAAACAATTTTGGCAATTGATTTCCGAAATGAATCAACAAAACGAAACGAGAGATTGGTTCATTGAACAATTAGCTGCAAAGTCCACAAGCGAAATTACAGACTATGAAATTCATTTCCAAACAGCATTATCTGAATCTTATACTTCTTCTCTATGGGCAGCCGCTTACATTATTTTAGGTGGATGCTCCGATGATTCATTTGATTACTTCAGAGGCTGGCTCATCGCATGTGGACAAGAGGTATTTGAAGCCGCTTTAAAAGATCCTGAGCATCTAGCAACCTTAATTCCTACTTATTATGAAGAGGAAGAAATAATTCCAGAATTTGAAGAAATGTTAAGTACCGGACTTGAAGCTTTTACCCTAAAAGAAACAGGGGATACAGATTGGAATGAGAAAATATGGGAAAAATTTTCATTATTACTCGATGAAAAAGGATATGAACCACTTAAGCAAGAAATCGAATTTGATTGGGAAGAAGATGATGAAGAAGGGTTAGCAGAACGTTTCCCACAACTTTGGAAGCGTTTTGGTGAGAACCCGTTAGGTTAATTGAAAAAAGAAAGATTTTTAGTTAAATGATATTATAAGTTTCGCACCATTGATTAAACTAAGCTTATCCATTCTAATTCTCCTAATTTAATAGATATAGAAACGATTCAATGGGAAGTCTGTTCTTCTTATATTCAAAGTCTTTATATTCTAATTTGGCGTTTATAAAATCCTCGTCATCCCCCATCGTTGTCATTATAAAAATGATATAATTCACATATTATCATTCCATTTCATACAAGTTAGGAGGTTTACATATGGGAAGAGAAGTACATTTTGATCATGATAGTATGACGCTAAAATTAAATGGCATCACAGGATTCTTTGCTTTAAAATTACAATTAAAAATCCCTTATCATACAATTAAAAGTGTATATGTTGACTATTTTGATGCCCCGCAGTGGATGCTCCGGATGCCAGGAACTTCAATTTCAGCACTTAACATTTTTGAAGGGAGCTTTAAATACGCCGATGAATGGTATTTTCTCTCTTATGAAAACCGAGTACCTCTTATTATGATCGAACTAGAAGGTCATGAAAAATACAAATATGTCTTTTTTGAAATGGATAATCCAACTAGCATAACAGCCGATATTCGGAAACATATACGAGATTTATAAGTAAACAGCTTTTCAGCAAGAAGAGGTTCCTTTACAGAGAACCTCTTCTTGTCGTTATTTGTCTGCTAGTCGATATCCTTTGTCGAATCGCTGATATATTTCAATTTGCGTTGATATATTATGAGAAACGGTCGATATATTTGAAAAATCGCTGATAAAATTTCATTGACTATTAGCTTATCCCCATAATTTCTTATTTCACCGCAGCAATCAGCCCACAAATTTCCTCATGTGCTTCCGCCTCTAATAATTCAATTACTTTACTACCAACAACAACGCCATCACACGCTGAAATCATCTCTTCTATATGCTCGCTTGTTGCGATACCAAATCCCGCAACGACCGGAAGATGAACATGCTCTTTCACCTTTTCTAAATAGCTATGAAGCTCTTGTCTAAACCCCTGTCTAACTCCTGTAACCCCCGCTACTGTTACTGCATAAACAAATCCTTGTGCCTCGCTCGTAATTTTCTCAATTCGCTCAACCGGACTCGTTATTGTAACGAGCGGAATGAGAGCGATATTCGCATCACGAAGAAGTGGCGCCATAATCTCTTGTTCTTCATATGGCAAATCTGGAACGATGATTCCATCAATACCAGATTCAAGGCATCTTCCTATAAATCGTTCTTTTCCAAATGCTAAAACCGGATTTAAATAGGTCATAAGCACAAATGGGATATTCACTTCTTTCCTTACTTCCGCTAATGCTTCAAAAATGCCTTCAAGCGTCGTTCCATTGTCTAACGCTCGTTTGCCGGCTCTTTGAATGGTAGGACCGTCGGCAACTGGATCTGAAAAAGGAATGCCAATTTCAATTACGCTTGCTCCTGCTCTATCGAAAAAACAAATTTGTTCTTTTAACTTCTCAAGTCCTCCGTCTCCGCCCATTACATAAGGGATAAATGCTTTTTTTCCATTTCGAAATGCCGCCGTAATTCTTTCTACACCCATTTGTTACACCTCTTCCATATAACGTTTTATACTTTCAACATCTTTATCACCGCGGCCCGATAAGCAAATGATAAGTCCTTCACCTTGCTTTATTGTAGGAGCGAGTTTCAGTGCATATGCTACAGCATGCGAGCTTTCTAATGCCGGGATAATTCCTTCTTTTTTCGTTAGTAATTGAAAAGCATGCAGTGCTTCTTCATCTGTAATGGAGTTGTAAGAAACGCGGCCAATATCTTTTAGCAAGCTATGTTCTGGCCCAACGCCTGGATAGTCTAGTCCTGCTGAAATAGAATGTGCTTCTTGAATTTGTCCCTCTTCATTTTGAAGGAGATACATCATAGAACCATGTAAGACGCCTACACTTCCTTTCGTTAATGTTGCGGCATGCTCCTTTGTATGAACCCCTTTTCCCGCTGCTTCTACGCCGTAAAGAGCAACTTCTTCATCGTGTACAAACGGATAAAACATACCCATTGCATTACTTCCGCCGCCGATGCAAGCGACAACAGCTTCTGGCAATTTTCCTTCTAGCGCTTCATATTGCTTCTTCGTTTCTTTCCCAATTACACTCTGAAAATCACGTACCATTTGCGGGAATGGATGCGGTCCAAGAACCGATCCCATCACGTAATGTGTATCATGTACATGTGCAACCCAGTAGCGAAGCGCTTCGTTTACCGCATCTTTTAACGTTCCACTCCCTGCTGCAACACTTTCTACTTTCGCTCCTAACAACTCCATACGAAAAACGTTTAACTTTTGACGTTTTATATCCTCTTCTCCCATAAAAATGACGCACTCTAAACCGAGTAAAGCACAGACGGTCGCTGTTGCAACTCCGTGTTGTCCAGCTCCTGTTTCAGCGACAACCTTCTTCTTACCCATCCTAACTGCAAGAAGCGCTTGCCCAATTGTATTGTTAATTTTATGAGCTCCTGTATGATTTAAATCTTCACGCTTTAAATAAATCTTTGCTCCCCCGCAATACTTTGTCAGGTTCTCTGCAAAATAAAGTGGTGTTTCCCTTCCAACGTATGTTTGTAAATAATGCTCTAATTCCTTCTGAAAGGCTTCATCTTGCATCGCTTCTTTATACGATTCTTCTAATTCTAAAACGGACTGCATGAGCGTTTCGGGAACGAAACGTCCCCCGTATATACCGTAGTGACCTGTTTCATCTGGATATGCATACTTCATCTAGAACACTCCTTCACTTTTCTAATAAATTGTTTCATTTTCTCGCTATCTTTCTTACCATCTGTTTCTATACCGCTGCTCACATCTACCATGTAAGGCTTCACCACTCTAATCGCTTCTGTAATATTTCCAAGATGTAATCCGCCGGCTAAAATGCTCTTTTCTCGTATTTCTGCCTGCAAATGCTTAAGTAACTTCCACGAAAATGTTTTACCATTGCCGCCATGAAACTGTTCTTTCGGACTATCAAATAAAATAAACTGAGCTTCATAGTCTATTGACCGTTTTATATCTGCAATCGAATTGACACCAACCGCCTTTATAGACGGAATATTCAATCTTTTGATCGACTGGTTATTCTCATCCCCATGTAGTTGGACGTGTGTTAAACGACAATACCGGGCAATTTCTTGGATTGTCTCTACTGATTCATTTACAAAAACACCAATTTTCATAACGTCAGCTGGTAATTCTGTAATGATCTGTTTTGCTTTTTCAGGTGTAATTTCCCGTTTACTTTTCGCAAATACAAATCCAATTGCATCTGCTCCATATTCGCACGCTTTCTTTGCTGTTTCTACATCAGTAATTCCACAAATCTTTACTTTCATGTCGTCACCTTCAATAATTGAAAGAAGTCCTGTGCAGAAGGTGCAGTCATAAGCGCTTCCCCAACGAGAATTCCTTTTGCACCAGCCTCTCGCACGCGTATAATATCTTCTTTCGTTTGAATTCCACTTTCACTAATCCAAAGCATATTTTCTTCGTTTAATCGTTTTCCTAGCTTTTCAGTTGTACGAATGTTCACTTCAAATGTTTTCAAATTACGGTTATTTATTCCGATGACATGCGGCCTTAACTCCAGCGCTATTTCTAATTCAGCTTCATTATGAACTTCCACAATCGCTTCTAGACCAAGTTCCTTTACGTATGCAAATAGCTCTTGTAATTTTTGCTTAGATAAAGCTGCAACAATGAGTAAAATAAGGTCGGCACCTGCCTCATACGCCCGGTCAATTTGAATCGTATCGATAATAAACTCTTTACATAGGAGCGGAATATTACTATGTGCTCTAGCTGTTTCTAAATCGTGAAAGGATCCTTTAAAAAATTGACCATCCGTTAAAACAGAAACCGCTCCTGCGCCGCACTCTTCATACGTCTTTACTTGTTTTGCGACATCTACATGTAAATTGATATCGCCTTTAGACGGAGAGGCTCGCTTCATCTCAGCAATGACGGTGAAATTTTGCAGTGTTTCTACAAGAGAGTGTACCTTCCGTTTTTGTTTCACTGGCTTATATGTTTCACGCAACACGTCTACTTCTTTCTTTTTCTCTTTAACAATCTTGTCTAAAATAGTTTTCATTTTAGTTCACCTTCTCCAATTTGTTATGACTTGCATGAATGAGCCCATTCAATTTTGTTAGTGCCTTTCCAGAGTCAATACTATGCGCCGCTAACTCAACCCCTTCTGCAATCGTCTCCACTTTTCCACTGGAAAAAAGAGCAAGCCCCGCATTTAGTAAGACCGTATCGCGGTATACACTCTTTTCTCCCGCTAGCACCCCTAGTGTAATACGCGCATTTTCTTTTGCATTCCCGCCTCTAATTTCTTCATTGCTCGCGCGAGAAAATCCATATTCTTCTGGTTTAATATTTTCTTCGATAATTTTGTTATCTTTTACAATCACAACATGATTTTCTCCTTGCAGAGATGCCTCATCTAAAAATCCACTTCCGTTTACAACGAGCGCTTGTTTTCTACCAAGCTTTCGCAATACTTCTGCTACTGGGCGCAGCATATCTCGTTTGTATATACCAACAAACTGCGTTTCTAACTCAATCGGATTCGTAAGTGGCCCAATCAAATTAAAAATTGTTGGTACGTTTAACTCTTTTCTTATTTTCATAATGCGCTTCATGGCTGGGTGCATTGCTGGTGCGAATAAAAAGGCAATTCCTACTTTCTCTAATAAATAATCAATCTCTTTTGGTGTACACGTAAGCTTTACACCGAGTTCTTCTAATAAATCGGCACTCCCTGTTTTACTAGAAACAGCGCGATTCCCATGTTTCGCCACCTTTACTCCAGCTCCGGCAAGTACGAAAGCTGACGTTGTACTAATGTTGAATGTTTGTGCACCATCCCCGCCCGTTCCGCAATTATCCATCGCTCCTTTTATATTACTTGAAAATGGCTGTGCCTTTTCCCGAAGAGCACGAACAAGGCCATATATTTCATCTGCTGTTTCTTTCTTTGCTTTTAGTAATACTAAAAATGCTGCTATCTCACTTTCTAATGTATCTTCATGTAACAATACAAGCCCTGCTTTATACATCTCTTGTTCTGTTAAATTTTGTCCATCTACTAATTTACGAAGATAATGATTCATATCATGTTCCCTTCTTTCGCATTGGATAAAAATGCACGTATTAATTTCCCGCCCTCTTCTGTCGCAATTGATTCTGGATGAAACTGCAATCCGAAAAGTGGATAATAATTGTGACAAACTGCCATAACTTCCCCATCATCCATCGCTGTTGCTAATACTTCAAAACACTTTGGGATCGAGTGCACTGCTGCGACGAGTGAATGATAACGCATTGCAGTAAATGGCTGCCTGGCATATGAAAATATCGATGTGCCATTATGTTTTATCTGTGACGTTTTTCCGTGTTTAATCTGTTTTGCTCCTACAATTTCTCCGCCAAATGCTGAAACAATCGCTTGATGTCCAAGACAAATACCAAGGATCGGAATTTGTTTATAGAAATGCCGAATTACCTCAGTGCAAATCCCTGCATCCTCTGGTTTTCCCGGTCCTGGCGAAAGAATAATTGCTTTTGGTTTCATTTCTTCGAGTTCTTGAATCGTCACTTTATCATTTCGCAATACAACAATCTCTTCTCCATATGCTCCTAACAATTGATACAAGTTATAAGTGAACGAATCATAGTTATCAATGAGTACAATCATTTCATTACCTCCAAAAGCGCTTTCGCCTTATTTAATGTCTCCTCATATTCAGCGCTTGGATCTGAATCATAAACAATTCCGGCTCCCGCCTGCACATATGCTTTCTCGTCTTTTACAACCATTGTACGAATTGCAAGCGCCATATCGAGGTTTCCAGAAAACGCTATATAACCTACTGCTCCTGCATATACGTTTCTTTTTTCCGCTTCTAATCTATTTATAATTTCCATCGCTCTAATTTTCGGAGCTCCGGATACAGTGCCTGCTGGCAAACAATACGCTAACGCCTCAAAACAGTCTGTATTTTGTCTCAATATTCCGTTAACTTCAGATACAATATGCATAACATGTGAGTATTTTTCAACTTTCATATACTTATCTAGTTCAACAGAACCAACTTCGCTCACCCGTCCGATATCATTTCTCCCTAAATCTACAAGCATCATATGTTCTGCACGCTCTTTTTCACTTGCTAACAACTCTTTTTCTATCGCTTCATCCTCACGCTTTGTTTTTCCGCGTGGTCTTGTTCCTGCAATCGGATTTGTCATCACCTTATCCCCTCGCACAGACAGTAAACTTTCTGGTGAAGAACCAAGTACGACATAATCTTGAAAATCAATGTAAAACATATACGGTGATGGATTTGCTATGCGAAGTTTACGGTATAGCACAAATGAATCACCTCGAAATTCACTTTGCAATCGCTGCGATAACACAACTTGAAAAATATCCCCCGCCCGAATGTATTCTTTTGCCTTCGCTACCATTTCGCAAAACTTCTCTTCTGTTACAGAAGAAGTAAAAGATAAAGAAGATTGTATTTCTGTTACTAGTTTCTCTTCTCCATGTAACACATGCCCCTTATATACTTGCAGTCTCTCATACACTTCTTCAAACGAGTTCGTATCATCTTCTCTACATACATATACAAACGATAATTTTTGACGTAAATGATCATATACAATAAACTCTCGGTACAGTAATACATGAACTTCTGGAAGATTTACCGGATCAAACAACTCTTCACCAATATCCTCATATTGCCGAATGACATCGTAACCAATATATCCAACTGCTCCTCCGCAAAATGGAAATGGGCTTTCAATGTCCGTTGGCGCAAGCGTCTTTTTTAATATTTGTAATACATTTCCTTCTACTTGCTCCTCTTTCCCATCTATCGTAATTTCTACTTTTTCACCACTACTTTTTATTTCTCCGTATGGATTACATCCTAAATAAGAATAACGTCCTTTATCTTGATGAAGTTGTGAGCTTTCAAATAAAAATTTTTTCTCACCTTTCATCCTCAGATACAAAACAATCGGCGTCACACTATCTCCTTCTTCTTCATCAATTACTAAAAATGTTTTTCCCTGTCTCTTCTCTATCATAAATTGTTCTTCTGTTATCACGACTTTCACCTCACTCTGAAAAATAAAAAAGTCCTCTGCATATCGGAATATGCAGAGGACGATAAATTTACCGCGGTACCACCTCGTTTGGATGCAAAAGCACCCCTCTTTATTCAGGTACAAATATATACCTTATCCTTGTAACGGCGGAACCCGGGTTGCCTACTTCTTTCGGTTCAGCATACCTCTCGTAAGCCCATTCCGCATATGGCACCGCACCGGGCTCCCACCTATCCCCGGCTCTCTGAAACGTCTCCAATATGCGTACTCTTCTTACTTAAGCGATTTTACTTATTCATTTTTATATAGATAGTTCAACAAACATTTATACACAAAAAGGGAGTACTCATCCTATAGAAAGGACGGGTACTCCCGTGGTGCCACCTTAATTCGTTACAAATGTAACGCACTTTGCCGTATCAAAAGTTAATACGGGTCTCTTGTATCGATGAGATCATGTCGCCAAAGCCTACTTCTTTCGGTTCGGTTTGGAAGCTCCGAAGGCCATTCCGTATTAATTCCATACTGATTCGCACCAACCATCAGCTCTCTGACATGTTCATAATACGTACTCTTCTTCATCAACGCTTGCATTTTTTAAGTTGAAATCATTATATGTCTTAACTTTTCTATAAGTCAATACTTTTTCAAAAAAAAAATATTTATCTCTTCATTCAATATTATATTGACAAAATGACCTATTTCTATGTAAATATAATAAATACTCTATTTAAATTAAGGTTTTTTGCCAGAAGATTATATATTCTAAAAATAAAATCACGTCAAAAAACGCTTACATTTCAGAAAATTCGTATTTATATATGGATTTTCTGAAATAATCATGATAGATTATAAAGGTGCAAAGTTCATCAAAAGACATTACAAAAGGAAGGGGAACTACATGAGTACGCAGATGTTAATTTTAACTTCTATCTCTATTTACATGCTCGGGATGTTAGTCATTGGCTATTTTGCCTATAAACAAACATCCAACTTAACAGATTATATGCTTGGCGGGCGTACACTAGGCCCCGCAGTAACAGCATTAAGTGCCGGAGCAGCCGATATGAGTGGCTGGCTGTTAATGGGATTACCCGGTGCAATGTTTAGCGTTGGATTAAGTAGTAGCTGGATTGCGATTGGCCTAACACTTGGCGCATACGCAAACTGGATCTATGTCGCTCCTCGCTTACGTACCTACTCAGAAATTGCAAACAATTCTATTACTATCCCAGAATTTTTAGAGCATCGTTTCCATGATGCATCTCATATGCTACGCCTTGTTTCTGGACTTGTTATTATGACCTTTTTCACATTTTATGTAGCTTCAGGATTCGTCTCAGGTGCTGTATTATTCGAAAATTCATTTGGACTAAATTATCATGTTGGATTACTTATTGTTGGAGGTGTTGTTGTAGCTTACACATTATTCGGCGGTTTCTTAGCTGTAAGCTGGACAGACTTCGTGCAAGGAATCATCATGGTAATTGCTCTTGTGCTTGTTCCAATCGTAACAATTATGCATGTAAACGGCCTTGGACCAGCATTTGATACAATTAAATCTATTGACCCAGCCCTATTGGATATTTTTAAAGGAACATCCGTATTAGGTATTATTTCATTATTCGCCTGGGGGCTTGGTTATGCTGGACAACCTCATATTATCGTGCGCTTTATGGCTATCTCATCTGTAAAAGACATTAAAAGCGCACGCCGAATTGGTATGGGCTGGATGATTTTTTCTGTAGCAGGAGCTATGTTTACCGGTCTTATCGGTATCGCTTACTATTCAAAAGCCGGATTAAAGCTCTCTGACCCAGAGACAATTTTCGTTGAACTAGGTAACATTTTATTCCATCCATTAATTACTGGATTTTTATTAGCAGCGATTTTAGCGGCGATTATGAGTACAATCTCTTCTCAGCTTCTTGTTACATCAAGTGCAGTAACGGAAGACATATATCGAACATTCTTTAAACGTTCTGCATCTGATAAAGAGCTTGTATTTGTTGGGCGTATGGCCGTTCTTGTTATTGCACTTATTGGGTGCGGGTTAGCATTTAAACAAAACGACACGATCTTAGCGCTTGTTGGCTACGCTTGGGCGGGCTTCGGTTCTTCATTTGGTCCGGTTGTTTTACTAAGCTTATACTGGAAACGTATGACAAAATGGGGCGCGCTAGCTGGAATGATTGCTGGGGCTGTAACTGTTATTACGTGGACACAATTTAAGTTTTTAAAAGACTTTTTATACGAAATGATCCCAGGATTTGCTGCAAGCTTACTTGCAATTATTATCATTAGTTTATTAACAAAAACTTCAAAAGAAGTTGAAAAGCAGTTTGAGGAGTTTGAGAAAACTGCATAATATTTTTAAATAAGGAACTTCCGCTTGTGTCATCAAAGCAGGAGTTCCTTTCTTTTACCCACTCTTCGACAACATTCTCCCTGAAATTAACAATTTCTTTATGTTTCGTTAAATTTACCATAACACTACTTCGTTATAGTAATGGTATCAACGTTTATACAGAAAGGAGATTCTACAATGACAGCATCACTCAAGCGCCACAATTCAAACAAACTGTCACATATAACAAATACTTCTTGTCCAAATATACAATCAACACCTCAAATTTCACTCACTCCTTCTGGTTTATCTGTAATTGGTGTACATATGAAAAAAAATAAATTAAAAATAAAAGTCGGACAAAGCGCTGAATTATCCGCTTTCGTTCTCCCAGTTCAAGCAACAAATCAAGAGCTTATATGGACAAATATGAATCCTAGCATCGCAGTAATGATTTCAAACAAAGACAAAATAATCATCACAGGAAAAAGTCCGGGGCGCGCTATTATTATTGTCACAACGAACGAAGGGCGATTTCGGGATTTATGTATTGTTCATGTTCATCCGTTTCTAACAAACCCGAAATAAACCCTTTGTTTAATCAAACAAAGGATTTATTTCACCTTGTGATTGAAAATAATCATGTGCCTGCTTTGCTAACATTTCCCGTTCTTCTGGCTTTTGAAGATACTCTACAATTGTTTCAGCAATCTTCTCATGAGGAACAAAAACGATTCCTGGCCACTCTGCTTCATCGTTAGGATTACTAGATTCAGAAATAATGAACTTATGATTTGCGACAGCATGAGAAATTCTCGGTGCTTCAAGAATACCAGTTAAATAATAATGAATGTTTAAAACGATTTTTGCTCTCGCTATAAGCTCATTTCTGACAACTCCCCATACATTACTTTTGAATTCAACATTTAAATCGGGTGCTAGTTGTCGTAACTGATCCAAAATCGCTTGCCGACGTTCATTCATAAAACCAATAAATAATACGTCAATATCTTCAGAAACAGGTGTGCTAAAAGCATCTGTTTTAATCTTTAAAGTTGGAGCGTAATTCATTTTGACACGCGTTAATTCTTTTCCCAAACCTTTCTGGTTTAACCACTCAATATTTTGAGAACTATAATCCCACACAACCCTATTTCTTAATATATTATGATAAACAACATTGTCATAAGGACTGCCATCATATAGCTGCTCCAAATTATAAATAATTGCATCTTCTGGAATTTCAGCGGGAATATGAGCATATGAATGTGCGCCAAAAATGACTGTATCCTTCGCATTGCTTAATGGCTTTTCTGATATAACTACCGTTTTCCCTTGCTGTTCTAATTTCCACTTTAAAGCTCTAGCGACATCGATAAAATTCCCATACGTATATGGCCATATATAAAGACAATAATCATATGTTCGATTTAGCTGCGCTTCAAATGCTCTCACATTACTTTGGTAAAGAGCTGCCTCTGGACGTTCAGCTAACAACTTATCAGCATACTTTTTCCCAACCTCATATAAGCCCGCATAGAACGCTGATACACATCGCTTCAGTTCAACAGCCTCTCTTTGGTCCGGAGAGAGCTCCGTCTCAAGAAGAAGACCTGTAATCAAAAAGGCCTTCAAATGATCTCGATCATAATAATATTCGAGTACAGGAAATAATTCATGAGGGGTATTACCATGCACGGAATTACCTAGTTCCACAGCCCATCTAATTAGCTCCATTTCCTTTCTCCTCTCCCTTCTGAACATAAATATGATTCCTTTTACTATTTATGAAATTTTCATTTTCATTATTCGGTTTTTCATATAATTCCTAGTAATATTCACTTCGTATTCCACAGTTTCCACTTTACCTTGAGAAATAAAAATAAGAGCGGAGAAAGGGAAATGCTACGAAATGATCAAAAGAAACATGGTAATCTGATGAGGTTGGTTCATATAAAGTAGTAAATGAAATTTTACCCCGCATTAACGGGCAGTAAGATTCCCACCTCAAGATTCAGAGAAATGCAAGGAAGATAGGTGGGAGTCGGGCTGCTCGTAAATGCCCGATTGGTTCAACGATTTTTCAAATATATCGATCGTTTCTCATCATATATCGGCGCAAATTTGAATATATCAGCGATTCGACAAAGGATTTCGACTAACCAACAAAAAACGACAAAAAAACAGGAGGTCCTCTAACTCCTGTTTCCCAATACTCTGAAGAGCGGTCCCTTGAGACCACCCTTATCACTCATTATACATTTTCTACTTCCATTTGCGGATGGATGCTTTTTAACAAAGAAACAAATTGCTGCTTATCTTTCGGCGAAACAAGAGCTGTTTCAAATTGTGAACCATATAAGATTTCCAGTCTATCAAAAGACAATGCCGGGGCAGCTAACGGATTGTTTGTTTTTGTAATTTTTCTTATCTCTTTAATTGAAATTCTTTTTTTCACCGGTCCATATGTAATAATAATTTGTTCATTCTCTACCTTATATCCCGTTGTAAACCAGCTCCAAATGAGCAGTATTGCAAAAGGAATCGTGAAGAATAGAATAAAATAATCCTTACCTACCAAAAAAGGAGCAAAACAAGCAGCAATCACTGCCAAATAAATTGGATATAACCACGCATCTTTTTTCGATGGAAAATACATATACAACCACCCCTATATCCATTATATACCAATCTATATTAAAAGACTTTTCAAACTAAAAAAAGCTGTTGGTATTTTTCCAAACAGCTTTCTAACTATCTATAAATACACTACAGCTCTTGCGTAAATGCTGCACTTTGTACTGGCTCTTTCTGCCTGCGTTTTTGTTGTTGCACCAAGAAAATGAATACACCTAACAATACGAGAATGCTTCCGATAATCTGCATTACATTCAGCTTCTCACCAAGCAAGAAAAATGCAAGTATCGATGCCCCAACAGGCTCTCCTAAAATACTCATTGAAATCGTTGTCGCATTCACATAATTTAATAGCCAATTATTAATCATATGTGAGGCCGTTGGTACAATCGCTAGCAAAATAAAAATCCACCAGTCCCATGTAGAATATCCTGTGAATGGCACATGCATGACGACGTTATATATAGCAATAAATATCCCCGCAAATGCAAATACGGTAAAGCTATAAATCCAGTGCGAAACTTTTTTTACAGTTGTTTGCCCAATAAATAAATAACCAACTACTGCAATTACACTTAAAAAGGATAAGATATCTCCAATTATCGCCTGCTTGCTTAAGCCTAGATCTCCCCATCCAATACACATGACACCTAATATTGCAATCCCCATTGTAGCAATCGCTGAATAAGTTGTTCTTTCTTTAAATAGAAAAAAACCGCCAACTAACGATACAATTGGTTGAAGTGCTAAAATAATCGTTGAACTTGCTACAGTTGTATACTTTAAAGACGCAAACCATAACAGAAAATGAAGTGCTAAAAAGAACCCTGATCCTATTAAAAACCACCAATCTCGCTTTTGAATGCGACGAAATTCCTCACGTTTTTTCCAAACAATTGGAAGCATAAAGAGTACAATAATCCATAATCGATACATGCTTAAAATCGACGATGGTGCCGAAGACATCTTTACGAAAACAGCCGCAAATGAAATAGCTATAATCGAAATAGCTAGCGGCAGTGCAATTGCTTTTTCTTGTTTCAAAGTTGTTTTCCCCCTCTCCCTGTAAAAATCCCCACTTTATTATATATATACTAAATCTAATCTTTCAACATATAAATAACAGCTATGAAACAACAAGAGGACCTCCTCTCATTTCCTCCTTTTATTTTCACACAGCACGGGGCGAAAATAGGATTTGACCGCTTCTATGCGCCAGCGGATTCTCTCACTCATAAAAAAAGAACATTTTTCTTCCACATATAAATACTAATTTTTTAGATTCTTCATATCATTATGGTAAAATATAAAATGAGACGCACAGTACATATACACTTACCTTTCCACTATCTGTGCTACCCTCATAAAGCAACAACAGCATATTTTTATTTAGGGGGATTACACATGACTCAAGCAATCGGGAGAATAGAAGAACTTTCATTTTACAGCACATCGCTTCAAGAAGAGATGACACTTCTCATCTATTTACCAGCAAATTACACACCACTGCACAAACATACCGTTGTTATTGCACAAGACGGAAGAGATTATTTTCAGCTTGGTAAAGCCCACCGCGTAATTGAACGTCTTCGTGAAAATGAAGAAATTGACCGTACCATTATTGTCGGTGTTCCATATAAAAATGTTCACGATCGGAAAGAAAAATACTTTCCAAACGATGTGAAAAATGCCGCATACATTCGTTTTCTTGCTCATGAACTTGTGCCATACATTGATGAAAATTATCCAACCTATCAAATGGGCAAAGGGCGCGTGTTAATTGGCGATTCTCTTGGAGGTACCGTATCTTTTATGACAGCAATGATGTATCCGCATACATTCGGAAAAGTCGTTATGCAGTCTCCATTTGTTGATGAAACGGTGATGACTCTTGCAACAGATTTTAAAGACACACAAACATTAGAAATATATCATGTCATTGGGACAGAAGAGACCGCTGTAAAAAGAACGGATGGACAAGTTTCTGATTTTGTAGAGCCCAACCGTAAGCTCCACGCATTACTTACAGAAAGAAACTTCATCACACATTACGAAGAGTTTGAAGGAAACCATACATGGAAATATTGGCAAAATGATTTACCAAAAGCATTTTCTTACATTCTATCAATGAAATAATAGCAAGCAGTATTCAGAATTATTTGATATAATAAAGAGAGAGATTTGTTTTCTCAAAATCTAACTAGACTTACAAAGGGAGGAATATAAAGATGAAATTAGGCATTGTAATTTTTCCATCAAAAATGATTCAAGATAAAGCAAACGGATTACGTAAACGTTATGATCCGCATTATGCACTGGTTCCACCACATATTACATTAAAGACACCCTTTGAAACGCCAGATGAGCAATTAGAAGCGATTGTTAGTGAATTACATACAATCGCAAGCAAAACAAATCCCTTCACCCTTCACGTTGGAAAGGTGAACTCGTTCGCACCCGTTAATAATGTTATTTATTTTAAAGTAGAAAAAACACCTGAACTCACATTTTTGAATGAAGAAATGCATAAAGGATTTTTTACGCAAGAACGCGAGTACGCATTTGTACCACATGTAACAATTGGTCAAAGTTTATCAGATGCAGAGCATGCTGATGTACTAGGGCGATTACGTATGAAAGACTTTTACTATGAGCAACCAATCGATCGTTTCCACCTTCTATATCAATTAGAAAATGAAACGTGGACAGTATATGAAACATTCCATCTTGGAAAGGAGAACAATTAATTTGCAAGCACAAATCGTACAAACAGATGAACAACTACGAGATGCATTCTCTGTACGTAAACAAGTATTTGTTGAAGAACAACATGTATCTGCTGAAGAAGAATACGATCAATTTGAAGAAGTAGCCACACATGTTGTCATTTATGATGAAGATGTACCTATTGGAGCGGGGCGATTACGTATCGTTGATGAAATTGGGAAAATGGAACGTATTTGCGTCCTCGCTTCTCATCGTAAAAAAGGTGTTGGCAAAATCATTATGAATTCGCTCGAAGCATATGCAAAGGAAAAGTCCTTACCAAAATTGAAACTTCATGCCCAAACACATGCGGAAGTCTTCTATAAAATGCTTGGATATGAAACTGTTTCTGATGTGTTTATGGAAGCTGATATTCCACATGTTGTGATGATAAAAGAATTTTAAACCGAATAGAAAAGCCTTAGCCTATCAGAGTATAGAGCCAAGGCTTTTCTATTGTAAAATTTCGGCATATAAGTCACAGTCCTATAAACATTTTCACATGGCATAAAGAACGCCTCTACCTATGAGTGGATGCTCTCTTCCACATTTCAATTTGTATTTATCAAAATTCTACATAGCACTCTCCTAGCATCTCTACAAACAAACATGTTCTCATCTCTTTTTTAACATTGCCTTTTTGCCATTCTTCCGCTAAAGTTAAAAGTTGATGCTATAGTTTTGAAGGTGAATGTATGACTCAAGAAAAATTTTCGCAACAATTATTAACAAAAGCTAGCGTTCCTCGGGCAACTCACCATATTCCAAAAACCTCTGTCAATTTAATTGTGGAGCAGGATCATGATGCAGCTTATTTTCGTGCCCTAGAACAGCAAGGTGTTTACTTAAATGAAAAACAATTAGAAGCAGTGCGAACGACCGAAGGCCCTGTTCTTACATTAGCCGGGGCTGGTAGCGGGAAAACCTCTGTTTTGACAACGCGCGTTGGTTATTTAATTCATGTAAAAAATGTTCATCCACGTAACATTTTACTCCTTACATTTACACAAAAAGCTGCTGAAGAAATTCGAAGCCGAATGGCAAATTTGCCTGGAATGAATCGCGCTGCAAGCCAATATGTCGTTGCGGGTACATTCCATTCGATCTTTTTGAAATTACTTCGCAGCCAAGGGTATAACCAACAAATTTTAGCAAATGAAAAACATAAGCAAATCATGATTAAGAAAATTTTAAAAGAATTGCGTTTAAAAGATGATTACGACGCAGAAACAATGCTCGCTATGATTTCACTCGAAAAGAATAAATTAAATCGTCCAAAAGATGTACAAGCAAAAACACCTGTAGAGCAAGAATTTCGTGAAGTATATGAACGATATGAAGAAGTCAAACAAAGATATGGATATATAGATTTTGATGACATCTTACTAGAAACTTTCTACATGCTTGAAAATAATGCACCTTTATTAACGCAATTGCAAAATAGATTCCATTACATTGAAGTCGACGAATTTCAAGATACGTCTTATGCACAATATGAAATTGTAAAACTGTTAGCTTCGCCGCGAAATAATTTATTTATCGCAGGCGACGATGACCAAGCCATCTACGGCTGGCGTGGCGCAAGCCATCAAATTATCTTATCGTTCCCAAAGGAATTTGAAGATACGACTATTATTACTTTAAATACAAATTACCGTTCTAATCCTTTTATCGTTGGACTTGGAAACGAAGTCATTAAAAGCAATGAAGAACGCTTTCAAAAAGAATTATATTCCGTTCATGAAGAAGGCATCCAACCATTTTATGCCCGCCCTGCCACTACTCTTGATGAAGCGAATCAAATTTTACAGCTCATTCAAGATAAAGTCGCAAATGGTGAACGGTCGTATAAAGACTTTTGCTTACTGTATCGTACCCATGCTGTTAGTCGTTCTTTACTCGATCAACTGACGATTCATAAAGTTCCGTTCGTCAAACATGGCGCGAGCCAATCGTTCTATGAGCATTCTTTAATTAAACCGGTCTTAGATCATCTGCGCCTAGCGTATGAACCATTTCGGATCGAATCACTCTCGAATATATTGCCAACGATGTATATTGGCCGTGATGAATGCATCTCATTTATTGAACGAGAACAGTGGAAATACGGTGAAGGAAGATTCCCTTCCCTTCTTCATTTTCTATTGCTCAATCCGAATTTAAAACCCTTTCAGGTCAAAAAAATAAATGACCGGATTGACTTCATTAAATTCATAAAGGAATTGGAACCAAAAAAAGCGTTAAAAGAAATTATTAAAGGAAAAGGGAAATATTTAGAATACCTACAAAGCAATGAACGTTCTTCCTTTACAATGCATAAAGACATACAAGAAGAAATGCTCGAAGAATTGATGGAATCTGCTACTCGCTTTACGAATATTCCTGCTTATTTAGACTTTATAAGCACCGCTATTCAGAGCCAAAAAGAAATGGAAGTATTAAAAACAATGCCAGGGAAAGACGCAGTATCCCTCATGTCGATTCATAATGCGAAAGGACTAGAATTTCCATGTGTCTTTTTACTTGGAGCAAGCGATGGTATACTCCCTCATTCTTCTTCTTTAAAAGATGCAAATGATCGCATAACCGATACTTCCGGAGCATTAGAAGAAGAAAGAAGGCTTATTTACGTTGCGATCACTCGCGCGAAAGAAGAGCTTTACATTTCCTCCCCTACATTTTTCAGAGGAAAAAAATTAGATATTTCACGATTTTTATCTTTATCAAACAATCCAATAAATAAAATTAAAAGCTGACTCTTATGTCAGCTTTTAATACGCTTTTCCACGGTTTATTTTCTTCCCTCCGCAGTTACAGTTTTTTTTCTTCACATATCCTTGTTGTTGTAATTGTTGCTGTTGCTGCTGTTGTTGTTCTTGATTGTTGTTTGATTGCTGTTGATATTGATTTTGTAAATAATGCCATTGTTCTAAGCTATATGCATAGTGTGGTGGATACTGTTCCATTGCAAACATCTCCCCTAGAATACAAAATATACTCACTTTACTATATGAACAACCTATTTATTCTGTTCCATTGTTTTTATTATTCAATCATGCGCCCTACTATCGTTTCAATAATTGCAGCTATACCAGCAACTGCTAATATAAGTAAGATTGGTTCAACAACAATTGGAACAAAGCGATGCCCAGCTAGTAAGATGATACTCATCCATATTCCCGTACACCAATAGCAACTTAACAATTCACCAATCCATTTCTGTAGTCCCTTCCCTCTCACTTTCGTATATGTAGAAACAGTCCCATCTGGTTCAGTAATCTCTAATTCCTCAATAAAAGGAGCTCGTATAAATGACGTAATTTTATCGTACACAATAAGGCGAGTTAGACGAAAAGTAGCTAATGCGAAAATAAAGAAGACAAGCCAACTTGTAAATAACATTTCCCTCAATCCCCCTTGGTATTTCCTTATCAACAGCCCATTTGAAAAAAACAAGTCTAAGAGAGTAACCGATTCAATGACTTTTCAATATCTTATTAATGTAAAGAAAAACTTAATAATAAGGAGTGACACTAATGAGTTGCGATGAAAAAAAACATCACGGTGTTTCGAACTGTGTAAGCGATGTTGTAAATTTCATTAATGAGCTACAAGACTGCGCGACAGGCTCATGCCCAACAGGATGTGAAGTCCCATTTCTTGGTGCACATCATGGTGCAAAAGTAGCAAATACACGTCCATTTGTTTTATTCACAAAAAACGGGGATCCTTTTTCAGCATTTTTTACTGGCACTAGCACAACATTTTGCCGTTCTTCCATTTTCCGCGTAGAAAGTGTTGAAAATTCCTGTGCTGTATTACGTGTGTTAGAAGTATTCTCTGGAGGAAGTCCTCTTCCGCCAGATCAAGATCCAGTTTGTACGTTTCTAGCTATTCCACAAGCAGAATTACGTTCTACAAGTTCTTGTATTACGGTTGATTTAGATTGCTTCTGCGCAATCCAATGCTTACGCGATGTATTTGTTTCTAATTAATAACTTGTAAACTCAAAAACTATTAGGTGGTAGATTATAATCTACCACCTTTTTCATTTTATAAACCGAGCATATGAATAGACACAATATTTTTTAGCTCCAGTTTAACGGTTCCAAAACTATTCGTTAGTGCAAACAACAATGAATCATTTTGATAAGACGTAATCGTCCCAATATAAGAATTTGTTTCCGTTTTAATTATGCATTTAACTTTTGGGATGTAATGAGGTCGATGTAACAAAAAATATATTTTTTCCTCATTATTCATCTTATGAAACGACTTGGCGTTCCATTTATTACGAATTCGTCCTGTCTGGTCTTTTTGTTTCTCCTGTTTTTTCTCTTTCTGCTCTTCTCCTTCTTTCTGTTCTTCCTCTTCTTCCTCTTCTTCCTCTTCCTCCTGTTCTTCCTGTTCCTCCTGTTCTTCCTGCTCTTCCTGCTCTTCCTGCTCTTCCTGCTCTTCCTGCTCTTCCTCTTCTTCCTGCTCTTCCTGTTCCTCCTGTTCTTCCTGCTCTTCCTCTTCTTCCTCTTCTTTCTGCTCCTTCTGCTCCTTCTGCTCCTTCTGCTCTTTCCGCTCCTTCTGCTCTTTCTGCTCTTTCTGCTCTTTCCGCTCTTTCTGCTCTTTCTGCTCTTTCTGCTCCTTCTGCTCTTTCTGCTCTTTCTGCTCCTTCTGCTCTTTCTGCTCTTTCTGCTCTTTCTGCTCTTTCTGCTCTTTCTGCTCTTTCTGCTCTTTCTGCTCTTTCTGCTCTTTCTGCTCTTTCTGCTCCTTCTGCTTTTTCTGCTCTTTCTGCTTTTTCCGCTTTTTTTGTTCTTTCTGATCTTCCTGCTTCTCCTGCTTTTCCTGTTCTTCTACTTCCACTTTTTCTTCCTGTTCCATTACCTCTTCCACTTTTTCTTCATTCAACAACTCTACATTTTTATCATTCTCTTTTTGTTCTACTTGCCTCTTGTTTTCAGAATTAAAAGGTTTCACAATGACAACTTGTTGCATTTGACGAGGGGTATTCGTTAAATCTAACTGACTAGTATATAGTAACGGCTCAACTTCTTTTCGCTTTTTATACTTCTTTGCCACAATTTGTTCCCTCCTTACTTCCGTAAATCAGCTACTATTACAGTTATATTCATAACAGCTACAGAACTTTCGTAGAAAATCTAATCATTTCATACCACATAGACATTTTGCTTATTTTATTGAAAATAGGAACTTGTCTAGAGCGTGCGCCTTGTCCTTTTCATTAAATAGAAGTAGAAACAGTAAAGGAGTGAAAAAATATGTTTAATGTCTGTAATGTAAATAACTGTCCTCCGTTTCCGGCTCAAGCGGTAAAAGCTTTTGGTTTCGCCTTTAACGCTTCATTCCCTCAATTTGCTACTTTAAACACACCTCTTGTATTACCAAGTAATAACCCGAATCCAGATTTACCATTCGTTCCTGTCTTAAATAATGTGGTTAGCACTGGTACTGGGCTTCGTGTACAACAAACAGGTGTTTATCAAATTAGCTATACATTAACGGTAAGCTTAGATAATGCCCCTTTCCCTCCAGAAGCTGCGCGTTTCTTCTTAACACTAGACGATCCAACAAACTTAATCCCTGGATCAGGAACTGCTGTACGCGCTGATATTATCGGTACAGGGGAGGTTGACGTTTCTAGTGGTGTCATTCTCATCAACTTAGTTGCTGGGGACTTAATTGAGATTACCCCAATTGAAGTAATTGGTACTGTCGATGTTCGTGCTGCTGCGCTTACTGTTTTACAAATTGCTTAACAGGATGCAGCACGGAATGCACCTAATTTCAATTCATTTTCCGCATGAAAATGAACAACAAAAAACGATCTCATTATTTAAAATGAGATCGTTTTTTACCACTAAGTTTCAGTATTAAAAGAAACGATAATTATTTTTCAACCTTTTTTAAGGTAATGACATTTTTTGTATGACTCATATGTTCATAAAAAAGAAGTTTATCACGACTAAATAGATGCAATAAAACATGGATGACAAAAATAGCATTCATTATGAACGTAAATAATACTGTTACAATTAAAATTAATGGCTCCGTACTGTTCAGAATAGAACTACTGGAGAGAATATAATTCATTCCACCTAAACCAAAATAAAACAGTCCATAACGAATACACAATTCTTTAAATGTAATTCGATTATCCTTTCCTTTTATCCGAATGCGAAGTATTGCTTTTCCAAGTGTTTTCCCATTTGTGAAGTATGGAATAACAATGAAATAAATAAACACGGTACCTGCAGTAAAAAGAAGTTCATACGGATTTGTATAAGATTTAATACTAGAGAAGAAGCCAATACTTCCTTGTAGTTTAATAACTGGTACCACAATAGATAAGAAAATCCAATCAATTTGCATCGCGATAAAACGGCGAACAAATCCAACTGACTGCGCTGTTAAATCGATATGGGCATCTAATTCATTTGTTTTCGGAAGGAAGTACGTAAAAATTGGGGCAATGATATACCCAATTACACCACCTAATGTATTTAAAAATAAATCATCTACATCAAATAAACGATACGCACAATTATATATTCCGTATAATCCAGTTACTTGTGTCACTTCAAAAAATAACGATAAACAAAAAGAAAATAATATAGTTTGCATAAAGCTACGTCGGAAATAATAACGTAAATATATCCCAAAAGGGATCGTTAACAATGCATTAAATGCAACCTGTAAAAAAGCAGATTCTTTTAATACATACAAATATGTAGCCGGTTTCGTTAACGTTGCAGCTGTATGACTCATAATCTCATGAACGAAATAAAATGGCGTAAGCTGAACATGCTGTGTATTTGCTGGTTGCAAACTACATGTATCATACGTTTGAGGTAATGGTAAAATAACAAGAAAATAGGCACTTAATACATACAAAAATAAAGAATATAAAATAAATGAACGCCATTTATTTACGTAACCATATTTTCTATAATTAAAAACTAAAAAAGGCATGAGACATAATAGTGCTAAAAAAGGAAATAAAAAAAATGCCATTTTAATTGGAAATAAATAGGCAGACAAAAATCATGCTCCTTTCTAAAAATATTCATTTTTCCATTATAGCTTTTAACTTTCTTTAAACCAACCTCTATTTGCGATTACTACAATATTTTGTGAGATTGTGTATCCTATCAAAAAAAGACACAATGCATCGTGTCTTTTTCCTAACTATTATTTTTCGTTTTCACTTAATTTTTTCAATATATTTTTTGGAACATCTTCTTTTTTAATAACCGTTACATCATGCATTCTTGTATCGCTACCTTTTTTCACCGCTTTAATGTACGTTCCCACTGGAAATTTGTTACCAGAACCAAATCCTAGCTCAATTTTATTTAAATCTTTATCATATCCAATTAAGTTATAATCGTAAGCTTCTATATCTTTCGGTGCCTGAGAATCTCGTTTCGCCTCTTCTTTCACTACACCATACACATCTGTTTTACTTGCAAAAGGGCTATAACGATCCCATGTCTCACAACCCGCTAATCCAATACTAAATAACATCACTAACATCAATATAGAAAATCGTTTTTTCATACTGATTCACTCCTTCGTTGTCTCTTTTCTTGTGCTATACGAATATAACATCAATCTACAAAATCTACTCTTACAACAAATAGCGTCTAACCTTACAATTCCGTAAGATTCGTGACAGGTTTATGGATAGGTGCGAAAATGACCTTGCATGTGATACATCAAATTTAAAGTAATAGAAGCGCTCATACCATTTCTAATATAGCTATTACTTATATGCAGTGCATTGATTACTCTTATACACAGCCCCCCCTTTCAAAATCCTCAAGCAAAAGGAGCTATTTGTGGATGTTTATTTTACTGTCTATCATTTTAAAATAATGGCTGACTAAAACATTAAACTTATAATGAAGTAAAAATTCATATTCAACTAGCTTCCATTCAATCGTTTAAAAAACATTCGCTGCCAATTATATGAATGAACGTAAAGAAACTAGCTGTTTTTAGCATCTGTTTTCTTTACGTTCATTGAGAATATCATCGTTCCGTTTCCATACACACCTCTTCCTTTTATGTTATATAAAAATACTTTATTTCGTTAACTATATTCCCCTCGAAAATGCGTGTTCTATTCTACATATGTCGGATATTCTTTTATACCTACAAATACCCAATACCCTTTTTTATAACTAGAATTCTCATTTCTTTCACAAAAATCTGTATTTTAAAAAATAAAATCTTTCCACGTAACTAGGCGATACATGGAAAGATTTTATTTTAAACTTCTTATTTTTACGTTATACTAAAATAATACACAAAATAATTCGAGGAGACAGCATTATGAATATGAAAGAACAAGACAAAATAATTCAGAGTATTCCTCAAACGGGTTTTTTCGGTCACCCGAAAGGTTTATTCACTCTATTTTTCACCGAATTTTGGGAAAGATTTTCTCATTATGGAATGAGAGCCATTTTACTTTACTATATGTATTATTCCGTCGCAAAAGGTGGATTAGGACTTGATGTAGCTACTGCCACTTCGATTATGGCAATCTATGGGTCCCTATTATACATGTCCAGCGTTATCGGTGGCTGGATCTCTGACCGTTTACTCGGCTCAAGTAGAACGGTCTTTTGGGGCGGCGTTTTAATTACAATTGGTCACCTTATTCTCACGTTACCAAGCGGTACCGCTGCTTTATTTATTTCCATGGTATTTTTAGTACTTGGGACTGGTTTATTAAAACCAAATATCTCTAACATTGTCGGAAGCTTATATCATGAATCAGACTCACGCCGAGACTCTGGATTTAGTATTTTCTATATGGGTATTAATTTAGGTGCACTTGTAGCTCCTTTAGTTGTCGGCACATTAGGGCAGCAATATAACTTCCATCTTGGTTTTGGAATCGCAGCCATCGGTATGATAATCGGTTTAATAATATTTGTGTTTACAAAACAAAAAAACCTTGGTTTAGCTGGTACACAAGTACCTAATCCATTAACGGCTACTGAAAGAAAAAAAACCATTAAATACTTTAGCATCAGTATCATTGTAATTATATTATTATGTGCTATTACAATACCGACAGGTTTATTAACGATTAATCGTTTTACTTTTTTAATTAGTATTTTAGGAATTGTTATTCCGACTTGTTACTTTGTTTATATGTATCGCAGTCCAAAAACTACGAAAGTTGAACGGTCTCGTCTTTTAGCTTATATTCCACTGTTTATTGCAGCGGCAATCTTTTGGGCTATCCAAGAACAAGGGGCGATTATTTTGGCAACATATGCGGACCAACGAACTCAGTTACAATTCGCTGGATTTAAGATCCATTCTGCATGGTTCCAATCATTAAGTCCTATATTCATCGTAATACTAGCACCAATATTCGCATGGATTTGGGTGAAGCTGAATACAAAACAACCTTCTACTCCTAAGAAATTTGCTATTGGACTATTGTTTGCTGGATTTTCATTTTTAATTATGATTTTCCCAAGCTTTATTAACGGTACAGAATCTCTAGCAAGTCCGATTTGGTTAGTTCTTAGCTTTTTATTAATCGTAATTGGGGAAGTTTGCTTATCGCCTGCCGGATTATCAATCACAACAAAATTAGCTCCTGCTGCCTTTTCAGCACAAACAATCAGTTTATGGTTCCTATCCACAGCGTCAGCACAAGCTATTAACGCACAAGTGGTGAAATTATACGATCCTGCAACAGAAATCATTTACTTTGGAGTAATTGGGACTATATCTATTTTGGTAAGTATCGCCTTATTTATGTTATCAAAAAAAATTCAAGGTTTTATGAAAGGCCTTCAATAAAGAACTTACTAACCACAAATAGCAAGCTAAAATAAAAGATTATCAAAAGCAGCTGAATAAGCTACTTTTGATAATCTTTTTATTTAACCAGACTCTACCTTCACATACTTATCAAATTCCCCCAAAAAATATCCAGAAGTTACTTTCCCCTTATTACACAAAAATCCCCTATGAAATAGAGGGTTTTACCTATTATCCTAGCGGGGATGGGTATCTAGCTGCTTCAAACCTTGTAACACCATCTGATATAAAGATAACACCATCTTGATTACTTTGAGCAAAGATTTCGACCATATCTCCTGCTTGTAACTCTAAAATTGTAGTAACTGTTACATCATTTAGAAAAAACACTCCACCTCCAAAAAAAGTATTATGACTTACGATTATCTCGCCACCATTTACCCGTATTTCAATTGTCGTATTATAATCCTGAAATAAGTCATTCGGTCCAAATGCAACGGTGCCAATAATTGAATAAACTCCATCAGTTTTAGGAATAAACACAGATGTTGCAGGATTGTATTCATTCGCTAAATCAAATTGCTCATTTTGAAATAAAACTTTGACAAGTGTGTTAGCCGGCAAATTTTGGTCAACATTACTCACTGCCCGAAACGCCGAGGCTCTCACAAGATTCTTACCATGATCGTCGCAGCAACAATTTACCTTTACATCAATTTTTGATGAATCTTCGTCACACTTATGACGTTTCTTGCGTTTCTTATCACGTTTCTTATCACATTTTTTATCCCGTTTTTTACAACAATCATGATTTTCTTCTTGATACTCATTACACTCTTCACAGTAATGATACATATTTACTTCTCCTTTCCAACCATTTAGTACATGCTATGAAAAACGGTTGAAAATTGCTTGGATGTGTGATTTATTTTTGGTAAAAAAATCCCTAAATCGTTCGATTGGACTGACCTTTTTTCTTCAAATAAAAAACACCCCACCTAATTCGTATTTTTTCATATACGGATTAAGGAGGTGTTTTGTTCATACCCTACTAATTTGATTTACTTTTCATACAATCTAATTACATTTCATTGTAACAATGCTATGAAAATCGTAAACTTCAAAATTTTTCTCAAAACAAATTTTTTATTGCAGTTTAACAATACTAATTTGTACATCATCAAAAATTCTAGCTGCACCAGAAGTATTGACAAGAGTTAAAATATTAGCTCCTGCCTCTGTATTTACAATAGCTGTTCCAGACATTTCAGGACTAAATGTTTGCCCATTCGCACTACCCCCAACACTCGTTCCAGGTAGAAGTGTTCCATTTAAAGATAAACCTAAACTTTGATCTGCTCCCGCAGCATTTGTAACACCAACGGCTCTATATACAACTGAATACGTTTGATTCGGAGCTAAAGAAATATTTGCTGAACCTGGTGTATGCGTAATAGCTGTTCCATTAATCACTACATCTGTACTTAACGGAATTGCTGCACTATCCGCAACAGTCGTTTCAGCATCATTGACGATAAACGCATTGTTAGCCGTAGTTAAAGGACCGGTTATACCTGTTGATCCGGTTGTTCCTGTTACTCCCGTTGCTCCTGTTGGACCTGTTGGACCTGTCACTCCGGTTGAGCCCGTCGATCCCGTTGAACCCGTTGATCCCGTTGGACCTGTTGGACCTGTTGGACCTGTCACTCCGGTTGAGCCCGTCGATCCCGTCGATCCCGTTGAACCCGTCGATCCCGTTGGTCCTGTCGATCCTGTTGGACCTGTCACTCCGGTTGAGCCCGTCGATCCTGTTGGACCTGTTACTCCGGTTACTCCTGTTGGACCTGTCACTCCGGTTAATCCGGTTAATCCGGTTGATCCCGTTGATCCGGTTGATCCCGTTGATCCCGTTGAACCCGTTGATCCCGTTGCTCCGGTTGGACCGGTTGGACCTGTCACTCCGGTTGAGCCCGTTGGACCCGTTGCTCCTGTTGATCCCGTTAATCCGGTTGAGCCGGTTGAGCCGGTTGAACCCGTTGGACCCGCTGGACCGGTTACTCCCGTTGATCCCGTTGATCCCGTTGATCCTGTTGGACCGGTTACTCCGGTTACTCCCGTTGATCCCGTTTCTCCCGTTGTTCCCGTTGAACCCGTTGATCCGGTTGGACCGGTTGGACCTGTCACTCCGGTTAATCCGGTTGATCCCGTTGAACCCGTTAATCCGGTTGAGCCGGTTGAGCCGGTTGATCCCGTTGGACCGGTTACTCCCGTTGATCCCGTTGGACCCGTTTCTCCTGTTGGACCTGTTGAACCTGTCACTCCGGTTAATCCTGTTGATCCCGTTGAACCCGTTGCTCCCGTTGGACCGGTTGGACCTGTCACTCCGGTTAATCCTGTTGATCCCGTTGAACCCGTTGCTCCCGTTGGACCGGTTGGACCTGTCACTCCGGTTAATCCGGTTGATCCCATTGATCCTGTCGCTCCCGTTGGACCGGTTACTCCGGTTGTTCCCGTTTGACCCGTTAATCCGGTTGAGCCGGTTGGACCCGTTGGACCTGTCACTCCGGTTAATCCGGTTGATCCCGTTGAACCCGTTGGACCCGTTAATCCGGTTGGACCTGTTGGACCTGTTGAACCTGTCACTCCGGTTGATCCTGTTGATCCCGTTGAACCCGTTGCTCCAGTTGGACCTGTTGGACCTGTCACTCCGGTTGATCCCGTTGAACCCGTTGATCCGGTTGGACCTGTTGGACCTGTCACTCCGGTTAATCCGGTTGATCCCGTTGCTCCGGTTGGACCTGTTGGACCTGTCACTCCGGTTAATCCGGTTGATCCCGTTGCTCCGGTTGGACCTGTTGGACCTGTTGAACCTGTCACTCCGGTTAATCCGGTTGTTCCCGTTGAACCCGTTGATCCGGTTGATCCCGTCGGACCGGTTACTCCTGTTGCTCCCGTTGATCCCGTTGAACCCGTTGATCCCGTTAATCCGGTTGAGCCGGTTGAACCCGTTGGACCCGTTACTCCTGTTGATCCCGTTGAACCCGTTGATCCCGTTAATCCGGTTGGACCCGTTGGACCTGTCACTCCGGTTGAGCCCATTGATCCCGTTGATCCTGTCGCTCCCGTTGGACCGGTTACTCCGGTTGTTCCCGTTGAACCCTTTAATCCGGTTGGACCCGTTGGACCCGTTTCTCCTGTTGCTCCCGTTGATCCCGTTAATCCGGTTGAGCCGGTTGATCCCGTTGATCCTGTCGATCCCGTTGCACCGGTTACTCCGGTTGTGCCCGTTGATCCCGTTGGACCGGTTACTCCTGTTGCTCCCGTTGATCCAGTTGAACCTGTTGATCCCGTTGATCCGGTCGAGCCCGTTGATCCCGTTACTCCCGTTGCACCCGTTGAGCCCGTTGCTCCGGTTGATCCCGTTGGACCGGTTACTCCTGTTGCACCGGTTGAACCCGTTGGACCCGTTACTCCTGTTGCACCCGTCGAGCCCGTTGGACCGGTTACTCCTGTTGCTCCAGTTGAACCTGTTGATCCCGTCGAGCCCGTTGATCCCGTTGATCCCGTTGCACCAGTTGAGCCCGTTGCACCAGTTGAACCCGTTTCTCCGGTTGGGCCGGTTGAGCCCGTCGAGCCCGTCGGACCGGTTACTCCGGTTGTTCCCGTTGCTCCCGTTAATCCCGTTGATCCGGTTGAACCCGTTGGACCCGTTACTCCGGTTGTTCCCGTTGATCCGGTTGG
Source organism: Bacillus sp. C1 (assembly GCF_054570475.1). Lineage (NCBI taxonomy): Bacteria > Bacillati > Bacillota > Bacilli > Caryophanales > Bacillaceae > Bacillus > Bacillus sp. C1. Next base: position 537,888 of record NZ_JBTMZT010000002.1, on the reverse strand, counting down.
ACCCGTTTGACCCGTTAATCCGGTTGTTCCCGTTGAACCCGTTACTCCGGTTGCTCCCGTTGATCCGGTTGCACCGGTTGTTCCTGTTGCTCCTGTTGATCCCGTTGATCCCGTTGATCCCGTTGCTCCTGTTGCTCCTGTTGATCCCGTTGATCCGGTTGCACCGGTTGTTCCTGTTGTTCCTGTTGCTCCTGTTGATCCCGTTAATCCCGTTGATCCGGTTGCTCCTGTTGATCCCGTTGCTCCTGTTGATCCTGTTGATCCTGTTGGACCTTTTGGACCTGTTGGACCTTTTGGACCTCTTGCTCCTGTTGGACCTTTTGGACCTCTTGGACCTGGTGCTCCTGTTGGGCCTTTTGGACCTCTTGGACCTGTTGCTCCCGTTGGACCTGGTGGGCAGTCACAACAAACAGATTCAAATTTCAATAATAAACATTCTATCCTTCTAATAACTCTAATGAAGTCATCTAATATAAAACAATCAATGACTAAATGCTTTACAAGATACAACAAAAATCCTAATAATTTTTGCAATCCTATAAATACTAATCTACATGAAAAATCTTGTTCAGCTAACAAACATAATAATTCGTCTATAATTTCATCCGCTACTCTTTTTTGATCCTTCGATAAATTCAAACAATGTAAAAATCGTAATAAATCCTTTAATGTATCTTTAAGGTTCTTAATATGAATAACAGAGGGATCCATAAATACATTCCGTACATCTCTTTCTAGTCGTTTGAGAATCCTAAATAGTTCGTGTATTTCGCACTTCGAAACTCTAATGTGATGAACAGAAGAAATTTTAAAATACTCCTGTGAAAAAAATAAATTTCTTTTGTTATTATGATTAGGCATCTTCCTATTCCTTTCTGTATAAAATAAAGTCCCTATCATAATTAAATGTAAATACCTATTCATAAGTTCCACATAAGCGTTATATTTATAAAAAATTGGGAACTCCAAGTAAAAAACTTCACACAAACAAAAAGTCAAACAAAAGGGTGGAGTTAGTATAGTCATACAAACAAGAAATTAAATGAAGAATTGAAAAAATGGTGCTTGAATTATATCTTGGGACAACCTGTAAAACAATTAAGCAGCGAGTATGGTGTATCAGAAGTGACAGGTTATAAATGGGTTAAAACATATTTTCCTATCACATTAGTTGATGAAGACGAAATGACACTAGAAGCTCTAAAACAAACGAAAAAGAAAATGCTTCGTCTAAAAAAAGAATGAAATAAAAAGGCTATCCATACGTCAGTGCAACTGACTTATGGATAGCCCCTGTTTTATTTCATGCTCCTCACTTTTTGAGGAAATCCCCTCGCTATTTAACATACCGAAACGTTAAAATTTTTAACATATCACTTAGGGAAAATATAATAAGTGATTTAATTTCTTAATACTTACTTTTATCCATCTACTATGAACTAATACTTTATTATAATGAATTACTGAAGTTTGACTATATTAATATTTGTTCCAAGTATATCTCTAGCACTGCCCGCAGTATTAACTAATGTTAATATATTTGCGCCAGCACCTGTTGTTAATATTGCTCCTGATGCCAAAGATGTATCCGACCCAATAAGTTGGCCCGTTGCCCTTGTTTGTGTTCCAAGCACTATGCTTCCATTCAATTGAAATTCTAATTGTGCAGTACCAGTCCCTACACCTGACGATGCTTCATAAAAAATCCAATACGTTTGATTCGGAGCTAAAGAAATATCTGTTGATCCTGGCGTATGAGAAATTGCTGTGCCATTAATGACAACATTAGTAGGCAATGGAACAGCAGCATTGTTAGCAATAGTTACTGTTCCAGAATTAATTATTTGAGCATTATTAGCAGTGATAATAGGGGCTGTCGCTCCCGTTGATCCAGTTGGACCGGTTACTCCTGTTGCTCCTGTCGTTCCGATTGCTCCCGTTACTCCCGTTGGGCCGGTTACTCCTGTTGCTCCCGTTGCTCCGGTTGTTCCTGGCGTTCCGGTTGCTCCCGTTGCTCCCGTTGCTCCTGTCGCTCCGGTTACTCCTGTTTCTCCCGTTGCTCCTGTCGTTCCCGTTGCTCCTGTTTCTCCCGTTGCTCCCGTTGTTCCTGTTGAACCGGTCGCTCCGGTTGCTCCGGTCGTTCCCGTTGCTCCCGTTACTCCTGTTGCTCCCGTTACACCCGTTGCTCCGGTTGTTCCTGGCGTTCCCGTTGCTCCCGTTACTCCCGTTGGGCCGGTTACTCCTGTTGCTCCCGTTACACCCGTTGCTCCCGTTGTTCCTGGCGTTCCCGTTGCTCCCGTTGCTCCGGTCGTTCCCGTTGCTCCCGTTACTCCTGTTGCTCCCGTTGCTCCCGTTACTCCTGTTGCTCCTGTCGTTCCCGTTGCTCCCGTTACTCCTGTTGCTCCCGTTACACCCGTTGCTCCGGTTGTTCCTGGCGTTCCCGTTGCTCCCGTTGCTCCGGTCGCTCCGGTTACTCCCGTTGCTCCCGTTGCTCCGGTCGTTCCCGTTGCTCCGGTTGTTCCTGTTTCTCCCATTGCTCCTGTCGCTCCGGTTACTCCTGTTTCTCCCGTTGCTCCGGTTGCTCCTGTCACTCCCGTTGGGCCAGTTGAACCGGTTGCTCCGGTTGTTCCTGTTCCTCCCGTTGCTCCTGTCACTCCCGTTGCTCCCGTTGCCCCGGTTGCTCCGGTCGTTCCCGTTGCTCCCGTTGCTCCTGTTTCTCCCGTTGCTCCTGTTGCTCCCGTTGGGCCAGTTGAACCGGTTGCTCCCGTTGCTCCTGTTGCTCCTGTTGCTCCCGTTGCTCCCGTTGCTCCCGTTGCTCCTGTCACTCCCGTTGGGCCAGTTGAACCGGTTGCTCCCGTTGGGCCAGTTGAACCGGTTGCTCCCGTTGGGCCAGTTGAACCGGTTGCTCCGGTTGTTCCTGTTTCTCCCGTTGCTCCTGTCACTCCCGTTGCTCCTGTTTCTCCCGTTGCTCCGGTCGCTCCGGTTACTCCGGTTGGGCCAGTTGAACCGGTTGCTCCCGTTGGGCCAGTTGAACCGGTTGCTCCGGTTGTTCCTGTTGAACCGGTTGTTCCCGTTGCACCAGTTGAACCGGTTGGGCCGGTTGTTCCCGTTGCACCAGTTGAACCGGTTGGGCCGGTTGTTCCCGTTGCACCAGTTGAACCGGTTGGGCCGGTTGGGCCGGTTGTTCCCGTTACTCCTGTCGATCCTCTTGCCCCTGTTGGACCGGTTGGACCCGTTGCTCCTGTCGATCCTCTTGCTCCGGTCGGGCCGGTTGGACCCGTTGCTCCTGTCGATCCTCTCGCTCCGGTTGGACCCGTTGCTCCTGTCGATCCTGTCGCTCCTCTTGCTCCAGTCGGGCCGGTTGGACCCGTTGCTCCTGTCGATCCTGTCGCTCCTCTTGCTCCGGTCGGGCCGGTTGGGCCAGTTGCTCCTGTCGATCCTGTCGATCCTCTTGCTCCGGTCGGGCCGGTTGGACCCGTTGCTCCCGTTGTTCCTGTCGATCCTGTTGGAATCGTCGGAAATGTTGGGCCAGTTGGACCTATCGCTCCCGTTGGACCCATTGGACCCATCGGACCCATCGGACCCATCGGACCTGTTGGACCCGTTAAACATATCGGATACTCCCAACAAACAAAACTATACTTCATTAATACAGATTCTATATTTCTAATACATATAATCAATTCATCTAATGTACAGCAATCAATAACTAAATGCTTTACAAGATGCAACAAAAATCCCAATAGCTTTTGGAATCCTATAAATATTAATCTACAAGGAAAAGGATGTTCATCTAACAGACACAATAGTTTACTTATAATTGTTTTCACTCGTTTTGTTTGTTCTCTCGACAAATGTAAATCCTTTAATAATCCCAATAAATTTTTTAATGTATTTTTAATGCTCTTAATGTGATTTACAGAAGGATCCATAAACACATTACGTATGTCTTTTTCTATGCGCCCCAAAACACTAAACAATTCAGATAACTCACGTTTCGATATTCTAATATGATGAACAGAAGAAATTTTAAAATGCTCCTGCGAAAAAAACAAATTCCCCTCACTATTATGATTTGTCATTTCCTTACTCCTTTCTCTATAAAGTTCAGTGCCTATATAATTAAATGTAATTACCCGCCCAGAGGTTCCATATGGACGGGTAATTTTAAAAAAAAACAAAAAAATACCTCTTCACCTGAGCTACAAAATCTCGGTAAAAAGGTATTTTTATTTGTATCATATTTTATATTTTTCACACACTACAACTTCATTCTTAATTTTTCTATATGCTTATTATATGCTTCAACAGATAAATTACTGTTATGAATATTAGTACGATTTATTTAACCTAAAATGTGATATCCTGAATCAACATGAATATTTTCACCCGTCACACCGCGTGCTAAATCACTGAATAAAAACACCGCTGTATCCCCTACTTCTTCTGGTGTTGTTGTGCGGCGAAGCGGCGCGCGCTCTTCAATTTCTTTTAAAATAGAATTAAAGTCGCCTACACCTTTGGCAGATAATGTACGAATTGGTCCTGCAGAAATTGCGTTTACGCGAATACCATGTTGTCCTAAGTCATTCGCTAAATATTTTACACTCGCTTCAAGCGATGCTTTCGCTACACCCATAACATTGTAATTTTTCACAACACGCTCTCCACCAAGGTATGTTAATGTTAAAATATTTCCGCCTTCTGTCATCACTTTTTTAGCTTCTCTTGCCACAGCTGTTAAAGAGAATGAGCTAATATTTTGCGCAAGTAAAAATCCATCACGAGACGTATCAACAAATTCTCCTTTTAAATCATCACGGTTTGCAAAAGCAATACAATGTGCAACCCCATGGATCGCTCCAATTTCTTCTTTAATTGTTTGGAAACATGTTGCAATTTCTTCATCATTTGTCACGTCACATGGCAATACAAGCGATTCTTGTCCTTCTAGTGTCGCTGCTAAATCGCGAACATTTCTTTCTAAACGCTCTCCTGCATATGTGAATACTAGTTTTGCACCAGCTTTATGCAATGAACGTGCGATCCCCCATGCAATACTTCTTTGGTTCGCAACGCCCATAACAACAAATGTTTTCCCTTGTAATAATTCCATGATATATCCTCCCAAACACGATTATACTTGTTATTAGTACCTGATACTATATTCATAGTACCATAAATTTCTTTAAAGGCAAACAAAAAATCATTAGCTCACATTCGCTAATGATTTTTTGTTTCGATAAAGAAACGCTGTAATCCTTCTTTCCATGAGGGCATTTCAGAAAAACCATTTATCCGTAACATTCTATGCTGAAATATGGAATACTTTGGCCGAGGTGCTTTCGCTCCAAATTCCTTTGTAGAAACAGGGACTACTTTTATTTGCATGTTTGCATACGAAAAAATTTCTCTTGCAAATTCGTACCACGAACACGCACCACTATTTGACACATGATACGTACCATATGACGATGTTCTAATTAGTTCTTTTATGACATAAATTAAATCGGTTACATACGTTGGAGATCCTACTTGATCAACAACAACAGACACGCTCTCCTTTTCTTCTCCTAGCCGCAGCATCGTCTTCACAAAGTTATTTCCATATTTCCCGTAAAGCCATGACGTACGAATAATAAAATATTGATTATGGAATGCTGCGACAAACTGTTCTCCTGCATATTTCGATGCGCCATATACATTTACTGGTGATGGCATATGAAATTCATGATACCCATCCACCTTATCACCCGGAAATACATAATCCGTACTTATATATACAAACTTTGCACCAATGGCTTGTGAAGCAACCGCCATATTCCTCGCTCCAATTGCATTGACACAATATGCAGTCTCTTCTTCTTCCTCCGCTTGATCTACTTTTGTATAAGCCCCGCAGTGAATGATAATATGAGGACGTATTTCCTTCATAACCTGTTCTACTTGAAACACGTCCGTAATATTTAATGCTTTCTTATCAAACGGATAAATCTCATATTTATTACAATCTAGCTCTTCTGCCATTTGTCTGCCTAATTGACCATTCGCTCCCGTTATAACGATCCGCTCTTTCATCTACAGACCCCTTATCTTCCTTTTAATGGTCTCCACCACTGTTCATTGTTTTGATACCACTCTACTGTTTCTTTTAAACCTTGTTCAAACGTATACGTTGGTTGCCACCCTAGCTCTTCCTTCATTTTTTGTGCATCAATTGCATAACGGCGATCGTGTCCTAATCGATCTGTGACATACTCGATATCCTCTTCTGTTTTTCCAAGTAACCTTACAATCCCTTCCACTACATCTACATTTGTTTTCTCATTATTTCCACCAATATTGTACACTTCTCCACTTTTCCCCTTATGTAGTACAACATCAATTGCACTACAATGATCTTGAACATGAAGCCAATCTCGTACGTTCAGACCATCTCCATATAACGGAAGATTCTTACCCTCAATTGCATTGGTAATCATAAGAGGAATCAACTTTTCTGGATATTGATAAGGTCCATAATTATTCGAACAACGCGTCACAATAATTGGTAGCTGATACGTCTTGTAATAAGATAAGGCAATCATGTCTGCACTTGCTTTACTAGAAGAATAGGGACTACTCGGATCCAACGGTGTTTTCTCCGTAAATTTCCCACTCTTTCCTAAAGAACCGTACACCTCATCTGTTGACACTTGCACCAATTTAATATGAGGATATTTTTTTACTAACTCTAATAAAGTTACCGTACCGATTACATTTGTATCATAAAAAGGAAGAGGATCTTCAATACTACGATCCACATGGGATTCCGCAGCAAAATTAACAATGACTTGCACTTCATATTGCTGAATCACATTTTCTACAAGTTCCCGATCTTGAATATTTCCTTTAACAAACGAGTAGCGAACATCTTGTTCCACTAACTTTAAGTTTTCAAGATTTCCACTATATGTTAACGCATCAACATTTATAACGCGATACGTTTCATGTGTTCGTAACATATAGTGAATAAAATTACTACCAATAAAGCCTGCTCCCCCAGTTACTAATATATTCATAACCAACGCTCCCACTTAGAAACTGTCTTGATATTCCTTTAAATTTGGAAGTGATTGGTCTTTCGTTGACAAAATCGGTTCCTTTACCGGCCATAAAATTGCCAACTGCCTATCATCCCAACGCAAACCACTATCATGTACAGAGCTATAATACTCATCAACTTTATACATCACAACTGTATTTGGAACAAGCGTACAAAATCCGTGTGCAAAACCTTTTGGAACTAATAATTGCCGGTGGTTATCTGCACTTAAAATATACCCGTTCCACTGTTTAAATGTAGGTGAATCTTTACGTAAATCAACAATTACATCATAAATAGCACCTTGAATAACCTGAATGAGTTTTGTTTGCGCTTTTGGCTCTTTTTGAAAATGTAATCCACGGATCGTACCAGCTTGAGCAGAATAGGAAATATTATCTTGCACAAAAGCATGTGTAATCCCTAAGTTTTCTAATGTTTTCTTATTATAGCTCTCCGTAAAAAAACCCCGCCCGTCTCCGAACACATGTGGCTCTAATAACTTTACACCCGCATAATCATCCCGAATCACTTCCATATTTTCACCTATTCTCCATTAAACTGTTTTCCAAAATTTATAGCTGCCGCTAATGCATTCGCTCGTTGAAGAGAATCATGTGTACCAGCGTCCGTCCACCAACCATTCATTTCATTATAAGTCAGCACTTCTCTTTTTAAATACCAATTGTTTATATCCGTAATTTCAAGTTCTCCCCGCGCAGATGGCTTTAGTTGCTTTATATATGAAAATACATCTGCATCATACATATAAATTCCTGTCACAGCATAGGAGCTTTTTGGGTTAGTAGGTTTTTCTTCAATTTCAATTATTTTTCCGTTTTGAATATTCGGAACCCCAAATCGCCTTGGATCTTCCACAGCTTGAAGCAGCACTTTCGCGCCCTGTTTTTGACTCATAAATTCTTCTACATATGGCCGAAGATCATCTGAAAAAATGTTATCACCTAATATAACTACCATGCGATCATCGCCAACAAAGTCTTCACAAAGACCTAAAGCTTCAGCAATTCCTCCCGCCCTATCCTGCACGCGATACGTAAATGAAACCCCAAAGTCATGACCACTTCCTAGAAAACTAACGACATCCCCCATATGTTCTTTCCCTGTAATGACCATAATCTCTGTAATTTCACATTGCCGCAATTTATATACGGAATGATAAATCATTGGGTAACGCCCAACCGGAAGCAGATGCTTATTTGTTACTTTCGTAATTGGATATAACCTTGAACCCGTTCCACCCGCTAAAATAATTCCTTTCATTACAACCTCTCCTTTATGATGGAGATAAAGAATCCTTATACTGATTCACAAAAATTTGGCGGTACTTTTCATATGCTCCAGCATCAAATTCATCTCCATTATAATGAAGACACCACGGCCTCGTTTGATCTGAAACTCCAACTAAATAGCCCGCTTTTCGGAATTCTACTGATTGCGAGACATCATAAAAATGAAACCCATCAAATAAATCTTCGCGCCACGGAATATCATACTGCGTCGCCATGAATAGACCGTCAATCGCTTGAACAGATAGGAAAGATTTATTTTCATAGAAACCCTTCTCAAAACTAAGTAATTGGTAATTTTCTCTTCTATATTCCACAACTTGCCCGGTTAAATTTTTCCCTTCCCACCACACGCCGTTAGGAGGTAAATATTGACACCCAGCTACTCCAATTAATCCAAGTTTGTCATTAGCAGCAAACATGGAAATCAAATCCTGAAACACATTTTGATTGATAATGAACGTATCCTGATGAATATACACTTTATATTTTGCAGAATGTGAAATTGCTTGGTTATATGCACTTGTCATACTTTTCGCATTTCTAATCGGAAGTATTTGAACTTGATAGGAAGGTGGCACAATCACATTTCTAATTTGCCGCTCACATCGCTCAAATAGCGTCTCATTATTTACACAGACAACTACCAAAATTGTTTTTTCTTTCATATTTGCAATCCTTTCTCACCATTCAAAATTCTATTCAGGCATATAATGGTTCACAAAAATTTCTCTATATTTTTCATAGTTCTCCATGTTCACATCAATGTGATAATGGATACACCAAGCATCACGTTGAACAGGGACTCCCACTGTATAACCAAACTTCGCAAATTCAAAAGATTGCGACACATCATAGAAGTCAAAACCATCAAACAGATCTTCACGCCACGGAACGTCATACTGCGTCGCCATTAATAAACCGTCAATCATTTGAACAGGTATAAAACTTTTCGATTCGTGATGAGGTTTTTCTTGCGATGCCACATAAAATAAGTCATTCATATATCCAATTACTTTACCAACAACTGTTTTGCTCATATGCCATAAGCCATTAGGCGGAACATACTGCGTTCCCACCATCCCAATCATCCCTAAATGTTCATACGTTTGGAACAATTGGATGATTCCGTGTAAGAAATGAGGATTTATAATGAATACATCTTGATGTAAGTACACTTTATACTTTGCTGGATGAGAAAGGGCTTGATTGTACCCACTTGCCATACTTTTCGCATCTCTAATTTGAAGAAATTCCACCTTATAAGATTCAGGAACTGCTAAGGCTAAAATGTGCTTTACACATTTGGCATACATTTTCCTATCGTTTACACAAGTGACAAATAAGATTGTTTTATCAGGTGAACTCATCCTTACATTTTCCCAACTTCAAAGACATATTGATACACAATCGTCTCCGCCACAAAGCCACTTTTTATCCCATGCTTTTCACAAACTTCATATAAATCTTCAATAAATGGAACGTAGTTATCATGATCCACATATACACGGTCCACATTTTTAATTACAAAACCTGCTTTAAGAAACATTCGTATCATCTCATTAAACGTGAAGAACCGAATATGCGTTTTATCTAGTAATCCATGTTCTGTATAGGTCCAATTCCCTGCAAGCAAGGATGTTAATACTGAGATATGAGATATATTTGGGATACTTGCTAAGATGACACCGTCGCTTTTTAAATATGGTTTCACTTTCTCTAACACAGCCCACGGATCAAATAAATGTTCTAATACATCCCCAAAGATGATACAGTCAAATTGCTCTTCCTCATAGGGTAAATCCATCGTTTCTATATTCCCTTGAATCACATGATCCAATTTCCCCTTTGCTTTCTCTACCGCTTCTGCAAACAAATCAATCCCTGAAACACGGGCACCTTTTTCTTTAATAGCCGCTCCTAATCCCCCTCCAGAGCAGCCAATATCTAGAACTTCTTTCCACCCTTCTTTCACATGCTTTAATAAATTTGGATTCGCACCATCATAGTAAAAATTAGATTTTTCTTCATATAAAGTAGGCTCTTTTTTATTCATTCAGTTTCACTCCTTGTACATATTCAATTTGAAATACTATGATTTCGTTTTATGCTATAATTCCCCTCCGAAAAAACTTTCATTTGTGCGAAGACATCGCCTATAAACCTTCTAAAAAATGGTGATTATCTGCCTTTTTCTCAAACTCTATATTCCTACTTTGTTTCCAACATATAAATTGCTCACATGAAAACAAAAGGAGACCTGCACTCATTTTATTTTCACTTGGCATGGGATAAAAAAATCCCTGACCGCTTCTATGTCTATATACTCTCTCCCCTACAAAAGAAATGTGTTATGGCGCTTTATTTTGTATTTATATCATTGCTACTCAACATGCAATTTTCTACACTGATATAAGTATAGTTTGCTGCTCCATCTTCTATTACTTAAATCACAAATCTTTTATCCTCTTTTCTAAAAGAATCATCCACTATCCCGTATACTCTTTATCAAATACTCCTTTAAAATATTTACGATTGTATTCAACCGCAGCGTTATTTGGAACATATGAAGCTGCTAATTCATTGTAGTAATACGCTTTTTCATTGTCTCCCAATCTGCTATAACATACGCACATTTGCAAAAGGGGCACCCACGTATAACTAGCTGCGCTATGAAAGGGAGAATTCTGTGGTAACGGTACTTCTGTTGCTACTTTATACCAATATATTGCTTCATTATATTTTCCTTGTTCCATATACATATTTCCTAATCTCGTGCAATTTTCTCCTCTTGGAATATCGTACTTAAATGATTTTACACATGCTTCAATCGCTTTATCCCATTCGTTTAATTTCGCATAGCAATCTCCTAATTTACCAGAAGCATAAATATTATCTTCTACCCATCCTTTACCATCTGCTAAAAACTTCTCATATAGCGGAATCGCGTCACGATACTTTTGATGATCCGTACATTCGTTTGCATAATAAAAAATATCTCTCGGTGTTAATTCTTCCCCGCTTTCTACTGCCCTTTGAAAAATTTTTATATTTCGATCCGTCGCTTGTTTTTCCTTTCTATGTGTAATTGCCACATCACTTCTCAAAATCTCTCCATACACTTCCAAATATTCATGAACTTTACCATACCATTTGAAATTTTTTTCTCGTTTCACAAGTCGATTACGCCTTGAACTATATAATGGTTTTCCGTTCGAATCCATAACAAGATGATAAGACATAGATACAGCATCAACCTTCTCATCTAAACTCTGTTTTAACTCTTTAAGCGCCTCTTGTGCTTCTTCTGTCAAAATATCATCGGCATCCAGCCACAATATATATTTTTGTGTCGCCTTAGAAAACGCGAAATTTCTCGCTGCCGCAAAATCATCAATCCACTCAAAGTCATATATATGCGAGGTATACTCCGCCACAATTTCTTTCGTTCGATCTATAGAACCTGTATCAACGATAATAATTTCATCAACAAGCTGGTGAATGGAATCCAAACATCTTCCAATTGTCTGTTCCTCATCTCTCACAATCATACATAAACTAATTGTAAGTTTTTTTTCACTCAAAATATCACCCTCTTCCAACTCAATCATATGCTAATAAAGAGAAAAACTTTCCGAAAAATCAAATAAAGTACAAGCTTTACAATATTATTTTAAATAATTCATCTGTCCGTATCATTTTTTCTCGAGTTTGCATCTACTATATAATGAAAGCCTTATGGAGGTGAATTTATGTCAAATAAAGATCGTTCAAATGATTTGAATCCAGAGGAATTTTTATCAGCTAGCGCGTTAGACCCTAATCTCGTAGGACCAACATTACCGCCGATCCCGCCGTTTACTTTTCCAACTGCACCAACTGGGCCAACTGGACCAACTGGACCAACTGGACCAACCGGACCAACTTCAGGAACTGGCGGGACTGGGGAAACTGGACCAACTGGGCCGACTGGACCGACTGGACCGACTGGACCAACTGGACCAACTGGACCAACCGGACCAACCGGACCAACTTCAGGAACTGGTGCAACTGGCGTAACTGGACCGACTGGGCCAACTGGACCTAGTGGTTTAGGACTTCCAGCAGGACTATACGCGTTTAACTCTGGTAGTATCCTTAGCATTGGTATTAATCAGCCAGTTCCATTCAGTACAGTCGGCGCACAATTCGGTACTGCAATTACTCAATTTGATGCTGATACATTTATGCTTAACGAAACAGGATTTTATAAAGTTACCGTAATTGTATATACTGCAGCCGTAAGCTTATTAGGTTCCATTGAAATTCGGTTAGATGGGACGCCTATACCAGGAACTAGCATATCACCACTCTTGACCGCCGGGACACCTCTAGTCGTTCAAGCTATTACACCAGTTTTTTCCGTACCAGCTTTTCTTGAAGTTGTCGTGACTGGATTAGGTATATCACTTGCTTTAGGCGTCAATGCATCTATTATTATCGAAAAAGTTGCATAATTTTTGTTACAAGAAGCTGATTCTAGAAAATCGGACTATATCGATTTTCTAGAGTTAGCTCTTTTTTATTCCTTTTCCTTCAGATTCTTTCTTTGCTTGATTCAATCATGAATTTAACATCTCTCACATAACTATAAAATTGTATGACAATGTATAGGAGGAACAAATATGCAAAATGAAACAGCCGTTCACATGTATTTAGAACTATTAAAGAAAACAATCTTATTTGAAATTTGGTTAGAATACGAATCCTATTTACCAGCTTCTTTACATCTCCCAAAAGAACTTCATTACGAACCTATTACTGTTCCTGTTCCATTAATCATTAAACAATACGCTGAAGCACACCACTTAAAAATTGTAAAATCCGATGTATCTAGAGACGAGCGGGCCCTTGGAAGTGATTGGCCTCGAGCTGCACATAGCATGATTGGGCGAGCACGTATAAACCAACTTCAAGAAGCAATGGAAACTGTCGTTCGCGAAAACATACCAGGTGATTTTATTGAAACGGGCGTTTGGCGAGGCGGATCGTGTATTTTTATGAGTGGTTTCTTACAAGCAAACAATATTACTGACCGTAACATTTGGGTCGCTGATTCGTTTGAAGGTCTCCCTGCTCCAGACATAGAAAATTATCCTCAAGATTTCGGAGACTATCTCCACACGTTTGACTATTTACGCGTTTCCTTAGAACAAGTACAAGAAAACTTTAAAAAATACGATTTATTAAATGAACAAGTAAAATTTTTAAAAGGTTGGTTCAAAGATACGTTACCAACAGCACCGATTGAACAACTAGCAATCGCGCGACTAGATGGAGATATGTACGAATCAACAATGGATGGCTTAGTTAACTTATATGATAAAGTCTCTACAGGAGGGTTTATTATTATTGATGATTATGGGTTACCGATGTGTGCGGAAGCCGTGAAAGATTTTAGAAAACAACGAGGAATTGAAACACCAATAACACCGATTGATCAATTCGGTGCATACTGGCGTAAAGAAGAATGAGTACATCCCATCAACCTTATTTGAAATATAACAGGAGTGTGTTGATATGGCCGAAAATAGAAACAAGTACGACGAAGACTTACTCCCTCCTCCTGAACTGATCCATTATGTAGGAGGAAACTTCCAAGAAGTAGGCGAAGAATTCCTTCGCCATTTCATCGAAATTGGTCATTTAAAAAAGGATGATTGCGTATTAGATGTTGGATGTGGTGTTGGAAGGATGGCTGTTCCACTTGCAACATATTTAAATGAGCACGGCCGCTATTTCGGATTTGATATTTTCTCAACTGGCATCTCCTGGTGTCAAAATCATATTTCACCCAAATATAACAATTTTCATTTTCAACATGCAAATATAACCAATTCATTTTACAATCCACATGGGTCTATAGCTGCTTCGGAATATCGATTTCCATATGAAGACGAAACATTTGATTTTATTTTCTTAACTTCTGTATTTACACATTTACGCCCAGCTGAACTCGAACATTATTTCACAGAAATATTACGCGTTATGAAAAAAAATGGTCGCTGTTTTCTGACGATGTTTCTTATTAACCCAGAATCTAGTTATTACTTACATAACGGATTTAGTACACTTCTTTTTCAATATGATTTAGGTAATCATATTGTCGTAAATAAAGATATGCCAGAGTTTGCAGTTGCCTATCCAGAAAAATGGATTCGGAATTTATTTAAAAAATATGACACTAAAATTGTAGAACCCCTTCATTTCGGATCTTGGTGTGGTCGAACAAACTTCACAAGCTATCAAGATATTATACTCATTCAAAAAAGACAAACAAGTACGGAAGCTACAATATGATACAACAGAAAACACAAATTCCACTTGTATCTATTTTAATTCCGACTTTCAATCGTCCTAGTTTTTTTCAACTCGCCTTAGAAAGTGCTCTCGCACAAACATATTCAAACATAGAAATTATAATTGGTGATGATAGTACAAACGATGAAACAGAACATTTAATACGTACACAATACTTACCCCGTTATGATCATATAACTTACATTCGAAACCACCCTACATTAGGGCAGTTTCATAATGATCTAATGTTACTAGAGCGCGCAAATGGAGCCTATGTCAATTTTTTAATGGATGATGATCTTTTCCATCCAGAGAAAATAGAAAAAATGATGCATTACTTTCAACAAGATGTAAAAAATGAAATTTCTCTTGTTACCTCTTTACGTCAACGCATTGATGAAAAAGGGGCACTAATAGACGTAGAAGAAAACGATGAAGAAATTCCTGCACCACTCATTCCAATTTTTACAGAGAATATGATATTGAATGGGTTACAATTTGGAAATATGATGTTAGAAACGGGTAACAATATCATCGGCGAACCAACTACTGTATTATTTCGCAAATCATTCTTAACAGAGCCGTTCGGTGTCTTATCTGAAAGACGTTATAATTGCAGTATTGATATGGCTTCTTGGATTCATTTATTATCGAAAGGAAAAGCAGCGTATATTGCAGAATCCCTCAGCTACTTTCGTTACCATGATGGACAACAAATCCATCAAAAACTACTAGAAGGAACTGAAGATATTACACACCTCGTTATCACTTCACGCAATTATGGATTTTTACAAGACAGAAATCAATACACCCTAGGACTTCGTAATGCACTACATTGGATTTTAACTGTCCTTCGGTATTACAACCAGTATAGTCTCAATACCCAAGATTCAAAACCGAGATTACTCCATTGTCTTCGGTCTGTACAAAAAGAATTACAAATTCACTCTTCTTAAAAGTAGGGATCGAATGCTCGATCCCTATTTCTTTTTTCTAATCAAATCTTTCTATTTTCACAAGAAATCCTTTCATCAAAATCAAAACAACATATTTGCAAACAGTCCAAAATCCGCTAATATGGTAATAGCGGATTTTTTTATCCCGCTATTTGTGAGCAGTAAGGCCTCCTACCTCAAAATACATTGAAAACAACGAAATAAGGTAAGGAGCAGCCCAGTTTAGGAGGGCTAACAATCAGTTTTGGATGAAGAACTTCTACTGATTCAATTCATAAAGAGCATTCATAAAGAGCAATAGAAAGGATTACATGCAGTGAAAGATAAAAACTCTCAATATCGAATAGATTACATATTAATCCTAATTTTACTTGCAATTGCCATTGTAAGTTGTTTTGCCATCGCAAGTGCACAACCCTCTTTACCACCAGCTTTGCAAAAAGTAAACTTTGTAGCGAAGCAAATTCAATGGTACGTCATTGGAGCGATCGCAATTGTTGCGATTATGATTATTGATTTTGATCGTTATAAACAAATCGCTTGGTATTTGTATGGAGTTGCGATGATTTTACTCATTGGGCTTGAATTAAAAATCCCTGGAGCAGTAACGATTAAAGGAGCTACCGCTTGGTATAGCCTTCCGGGTATCGGTAACTTCCAGCCTTCTGAGATTATGAAATTATTTTTAATCATTGTTGTTGGCCGTATTATTGTCAACCATAATGAAAAATATCCATTTCGCTCACCGCGTGAAGATCTCATTTTACTTGGTAAAATATTCGGCGCAAGCTTACCACCATTACTTTTAATTGCGAAAGAGCCTGATTTAGGAAATACAATGGTTATTTCAGCGATGCTTGCAGCGATGATTTTAGTTTCTGGTATACGCTGGCGCTTTATTTTCGGCTTAACTGGGATTGTGGTAGCAGCAGCTTCTACATTAACGTACATTTACTTTGAACATACTGCTTTCTTTAAGGAACATATTTTAAAAGAATATCAATTAGACCGTTTCTACGGCTGGTTAGCGCCTTATGAATATGAAACGCAAGGATATCAGTTAAGACAAGCTGTTTTAGCAACCGGATCAGGTGAATTACACGGTAAAGGCTGGCAAGATGGGCAAGTATATTTCCCAGAACCGCATACCGACTTTATTTTCACAAACATTGCCGAGCAATTCGGATTTTTAGGAGCAAGTGTTGTCATTTCACTTTTCTTCCTTCTTATTTATCGCATGATTCATATCGCTTTAGAAAGTAATGATCCGTTCGGTAGCTATTTATGTGCAGGAACGATTGGAATGTTCACCTTCCAAGTATTCCAAAATATTGGGATGACGATTGGACTACTCCCAATTACAGGCATTACCCTTCCTCTTATGAGTTATGGCGGTAGTTCCTTACTAACATATATGATTGCAATTGGCTTTATACTAAACGTAAGATCACGAACGAAAACATTTATGTTCGATTAAACCATATCTACTAGATATGGTTTTTTTCTATATATACTTTAGGTATACTAAGAAAAAAATGAAATGAGGATTGTATAATGAGATACGACATTGTCGGGGATATTCACGGCTGTTTAGAAGAGTTTCAAACGTTAACAGCGCGTCTCGGTTATAACTGGGATAGTGGTCTTCCTATCCATAAAGAAAACAGACAACTTGCTTTTGTCGGAGATATTACTGATCGCGGCCCAGCATCACTCCGCATGATCGAAATTGTGTGGGAGCTTGTTATCAATAAAAAAGAAGCTTATTACGCTCCAGGAAATCATTGTAATAAGTTGTACCGTTTTTTCATCGGACGTAACGTTACAATTGCACACGGACTAGAAACAACTGTTGCTGAATATGAAGCATTATCTACTCGTGAGCAAAAAATAGTGCAAAAAAAGTTTATTGATCTATATGAACAGTCTCCTCTTTACCACATATTAGATAACGGTAACCTTATCGTCTGTCATGCTGGTATTCGCCAAGATTATATTGGAAGAACAGATAAAAAGGTGCAAACTTTCGTATTATATGGTGACATTACAGGTGAAAAACATCCGGATGGCTCTCCCGTTCGCCGTGATTGGGCGAAACATTATAAAGGGGAAGCTTGGATTGTGTACGGCCACACTCCTGTAGCAGAACCTCGTTTTGTCAATCATACGGTAAATATTGATACAGGATCGGTATTTGGAGGAAAGTTAACGGCACTTCGGTACCCTGAGATGGAAACTATTTCCGTTCCCTCTTCCATGCCATTTGTACCTGAAAAATTTCGAACCATTACATAATAAAGTGAAACTTTATTCAGTGGAGGTTTTCTTCAGCCCCACTGATTATCAGCCCTACCCAATCAAGCTTTTACGGGCAGCCCGCTCCTCACCTATCTCCCTTGCTTCTCTCTGAATCTTGAGGTAGGGGAATAGCGAGATAAAGTTAAAGCTGCCCTCATACACTGAGGACAGCTTTATTTTAATACTTCTTTCATATCTTCTGGCACATCTGCATGAAAGGTCATCTGTTTTTCTAACATTGGATGATAAAACGTTAGGCTCGTACTATGAAGCGCTTGTCGTTTTATTTGAATCGTACTCCCTCCATACAAGTCATCCCCTAATAAAGGGTGTCCCAAATATGCCATATGTACACGAATTTGATGCGTTCTTCCTGTTTCTAACTGTAGTGAAACGCGCGTCTTATTAGAAAATCTCTCCAGCACTTGAAAATGAGTAACGGCTTTTTGACCGTTTTCACATACCGTTCTTTCAATAATACTATCGCTCTTTCTTCCAATTGGCGCATCAATCGTTCCTAATTCTTCTAGCAATTCTCCATGAACAATTGCTTCGTATGTTCGTTTTACTTGCTTTTGCTGATGTTGTTTTGATAAAAGATGGTGAATGAAACGATTTTTTGCAATAAGCATAAGTCCCGACGTATCACGGTCGAGCCTTGTTACAACATGTACAGTACTCGCAAGATTCTGCCGATCGTAATGATAAAGAAGCGCATTTGCAACACTTCCATCTGGATGTTCTCTTGACGGAATGGTTGACATATATGGTTCTTTGTTTATCACTAGTACAGACTCATCTTCGTATACGACGTGCAAAGGAATATGTTCTGCGAGCATTCCTTCACTTCTCTCTTCGTGTGGAAAGAATACTTGTAGTTCTTCTCCAGCTTGTAATACGTGCCGTACCGTCGCATACTTACCGTCAACTTCAATTGTTCCACCTTGAAACTTTATATCTGTTAAAGCAGCTTTAGAAATCCCTTTCGCTTTTAGAAACTCTCGGATGAGTGTTCCCTGCTCCGCTTCTGTCATACACCACTTTAATGTAAATCTTCTCAAATGCATAATCCTCTCTATTCACCCGCCACAAACGAATCACGAACTCGTTTCCAAAATGGGAACGGACGAAAACGCACAAATCTCACCTTCTCGTTTGCAACGCGGTATTGGATTGACTTTACATCTTGATGAACCATTGTTAAATGATCCACTGTAATTTGTAAATTCATTCCTGCCGCTGGCTTTAACACACATGTATGATGCTTCGGTAAAACAAGCGGTGAACCAACTGTACGGAACACACGATTATTAATCGAAGCCATTTCTGCAATTTGAATCGCTTCAATAGAAGGGTGAATAATTGCTCCACCTAGCGCCTTATTGTAAGCTGTACTTCCAGAAGGAGTAGAAATACAAAGACCATCGCCTCGAAACGTTTCAAAATATTCTCCGCGAATTTCTACCTCTGTTACTAATGTTCCTTCTGCTCGTTTTACTGTCGCTTCATTCATTGCTAAATACTGCGATTCTTTACTTCCATTCACATAGCGAATAATAACTTCTAAAAGTGGATATTCCACCACTTGAAACGGTGTTTTCGCAATTGCGATAACAAGTTTTTCGACCTCTGTCGGTAACCAATCTGCATAAAACCCTAAATGTCCCGTATGTACACCAACAAATGCAGTATGCTCTAATCGATTATGGTAGCGATGAAACGCGTGTAAGAGCGTCCCATCTCCCCCAACAGAAATCACAATCTCTGGATTCGTTTCATCCATTGTAAAACCAAAATCCTGCAAGTAATCAGTCATTGTACTTGCAAGTGCGTTTGATGATTGATCTCCCTTTGACATAATTGCAAAATTCATCGCCCAACACCCTTTAGTTTATGATTCGGATTCTTTCGCTTCTTGTTTACGCGAAAAAATCTTTTGTGCTTCTTGAATTTCAAGGCGAATCGAAGACATTTCTTCATCTAATAAAAATGCTGCCTCTGCTGCACGTTGAAGACGCACTTTAATATCCTCTGGAAAACGCCCACTATATTTATAATTTAAAGAATGCTCAATTGTTGCCCAAAAATTCATTGCTAACGTTCGTATTTGAATTTCAACTAATACTTTCTTCTCTCCGCGGATCGTTTGAACCGGATAACTAATCACAACATGATACGAACGATAACCGCTTTCTTTCTTTTGCGTTACATAATCGCGTTCTTCCACAATTTCAAAGTCATTCCGTTTTCGCAAATATTCTACAACAGGCTTAATCTCATCAACAAATTGACACATCATACGAAGACCCGCGATGTCTTGCATATCTTCTGCGAGCCTATCAAGCGGTACATTTCGCTTCTCTGCCTTATCAATAATACTTGCAACCGACTTTACTCTGCCAGTTACAAATTCGATCGGAGAGTGCTCTGTTAACATTGTAAACTGAGAACGCATTCCTTTTAATTTCACTTTTAGCTCTGCCACCGCTTGGTCGTATGGCGCTAAAAATTCTTCCCAATTACGATTCATTTCAACCACCACCAAAGTCAATCCATTTACTTATAGAAATACTTTTTCTACAGCAGTTACAAGTTCTTCTCCATAATTTGCATTTCCTTCAATATTTTCAATTAAATATTCTACTTCTTCTTTCAATTGCTCTAGCTCAATTTCAGTATCGTTCACACGAACAAACATTGCTTTCTCTTGTTTCATAGCATCTTGCATTGCTGTCCAGCATGTATGTGGAATACTCACATATATAAAAGCCGATTCGTTTTCTAAAATATATAAAAATGATAAATGATCTGAGTCTACAAGTACGTGATTACGTGCTGTTAACTCCGCCACTTGTACTTCAGTATTTTCTGCACAAAAAATAAGAGCATTTTCTCTTTCTTCTACGCTCTTAACTTGAATTTTATTTTGCATGCTCTAACTCCTCCATATCAACTTCCTGTCTTACTTCACACTATTATTGTATCATAACATAGACGCAAACAAATAAAACATTGAACCAAATTTGTGAAAAAGCGATAATGTCTAAAAAATTACTTAAAAAGGAGCATAACCAATGACGCAAGAAATTGAAATTGAATTTAAAAATATAGTTACACAAGGAGAATTTCAAACATTATGTGATGCATTTTCTATCCACTCATTTACAAAACAAGTGAATCATTATTTTGAAACACCTACATTTTCTTTAAAAGAAGCCAGCTCTGCTCTTCGTATTCGCCATAAAGACGGAGCTTACACATTAACTTTAAAACAACCAGCTACAGTTGGGTTACTAGAAACCCATCAATCTGTAACAGAACAAGAAGCAATGCAAATGATGGAAACAAATCAGCTCATTACAGGCCCTGTGCTAGATCAATTACATACACTCGAAATTCCTGTTTCTACTTTAACTTATATGGGAAGCTTAACAACAGAGCGAGCGGAAACTCCATTCAAAGGTGGCACACTTGTATTTGATCATAGTTTTTATTACAATCACGATGATTATGAACTTGAATATGAAGTACAAGATGAACAAATAGGAAAAGCTGAGTTCCTCCGTTTATTAAACACATATCATATACCAGTTCGTCATACAAAAAATAAAGTGCAACGCTTTTTCCTTGCAAAACAGAACAAAGAGAGCTAAAGTGAAATTTCCATTAGTAGAAGTTTTTCTTACTGATGAGAAGCCATCACCAACCGGGCTTACAAACAGATTTCACTTCCTCTAAAAAAGGAATCTTTTATGAACAAAAAATGAGCAAAGGATTGTACAAAAGCTGTTTAGTTGCTCTTCGTTACAATCCATTGCTACAATATATATACATTTGATGGAAAAAGGAGTTTATACAGGATGAACAAGCAACCGATGACACCATTTGAAGCAATTGGCGGTGAACAAGTCATTGCAACATTAGTCGATACGTTTTATTCCTATGTCAGTAAACACCCTGACTTATCTCCCATCTTCCCAGACGATTTGACAGAAACAGCCAGGAAACAGAAGCAATTTCTAACCCAATATTTAGGTGGACCAAACTTGTATACAGAAGAACACGGTCACCCTATGCTAAGAGCACGCCATCTCCCTTTTGAGATTACACCAAAGCGAGCAAAAGCCTGGTTAGCATGTATGGAACAAGCGCTGGAAGATACAGGAGTACACGGGCAAATTCGTGAATTTGTTTTTGAACGTTTGACATTAACTGCTCAGCATATGGTCAACACTCCAAACGAAACAGGTGAAGCGTGATGGATAAACAGGAAGCAAAGCATATGCGCATTCCTTCGCTTTCCAAGTGCGAACATAAGTCTGTAGAAGTGTATTTGTTTATTGATCCACTTTGCAAAGATTGCTGGGAAATCGAACCGGTTATCATTAAATTATGGCTCGAATACGGAAAATATTTTTCGATTCGTCACATATTAACAGGCAAAGCGGAAGGAGGCATCGCCTCCCCGCACAAATGGAATAAACCTGCTAATATTCGATTTGTGTGGGAAAAAACAACGAGTTTGCATGGCTTTTCATGCGATGGAAAAGTACATATGCAACCCGCCTCATCTACACCATATTTAGTTTCTATTGCAATTAAAGCAGCTGAGTTACAAGGCCGAAAAGCAGGCTCTAAATTTTTGCGAAAACTCCAAGAATACATTTTTCTTGAGAATGTCTCAAAACCAGATTTAGAGTTACTACTTACATGTGCAGAGCAAAGCGGCATTGATATGGAGGAATTCAAAAAAGATTTGCATTCTATTAGTGCAAAAAAAGCATTTCAATGTGATTTAAAATTCACAAATGAAATGCACATTACCGAAATCCCTTCCCTCGTATTCTTTCATGCGAATTCAGATGAAGAAGGTATTAAGATTGCAGGAATTTATTCGTATGAAGTATACGTACAGCTTTTAAAAGAAATTGTAAAATGTGATATTGCTCCTGCCCCATTACCGCCACTAGAAGCATTACTAGAAATGGTACAGTTTATATCATCTAAAGAAATTGCTTTTATCTATAACTGCTCCGAGCAAGAAATAGAACGAGAGCTAAAAAAATTGTTATTAAAAAGAAAAGTACGAACGATGGAAGTAAAGTGTGAGCGTTATTGGAAATGGATTGTAACAGAAAAAGACCTGGTGTAAACACCAGGTCTTTTTCTTTACGGCTTATAAAAATATTAAAGGGGATGGGAGAAATTTTCACGTTCAAACAAAGGGGTATATGTTTGTATGTGAATTCGTTCACGTCTATTATATTACAAGATTCGACGTCAGATGACAAGCCTTTTTGTCGAATTTCACACTTTTGTCACATTCTAAACGTTTTCATTACTGAATAAGCTTTAAAAAGAAGCTTTTTAGGAGGGATTTTATGAAAAAAACGCATATCTTCTTTCTACTTTTTTGTATTTGCATTTCATTTTCCTTATACATTCTATCACTATTACAAGCATTTCCAAAAATGATTGCGTTGCCGCTTTTGTTTGCAATCATTGTCATTAGCCTCTCTTATTTCAATCATAGAAGGCGATTTAAGGGTTTTTAAACAAAAGAATGAAACAACTGAAACTCTTTCAAAAACCGTAATTAAGACGCGTTTCATAAATAAAGTTTAACCTATCCTTTGACCGGTTTTTCTAGGACTTAACGAAACAAGGGAACTCCATAAACAGGGGTTCCCTTACTTTTTACTGAAATCGACAATATTATTTAACATAGCTAAAAAGAAAGAAGGCGAGAATTTCCACTCTCGCCCGCCTTCTTCCACTATTATTTACCTTCAAATAATAGCGCTTCTAATTCGTTTAACTTTTCTTCGAATACTTGTAATGCTTCTTTAACAGGTTCTGGTGACGCCATGTCTACCCCTGCTTTTTTCAGCACTTCAATTGGATAATCAGAGCTTCCGGCTTTTAAGAATTCGTTAATATAACGCTCTACAGCTGGTTGTCCTTCTTCTAAGATCTGTTTGGATAAGGCTGTTGCTGCACTAAATCCTGTTGCGTATTGATATACATAATAGTTGTAATAGAAGTGTGGAATACGAGACCACTCTAAACCAATTTCTTTATCGATGACTAAAGCATCACCAAAGTATTTTTTATTTAAATCATAGTAAATTTCTGTTAACATATCTGGCGTTACTGCATGACCTTCTTGTACTTTTGTATGAATGATATGTTCAAATTCCGCAAACATCGTTTGACGGAATACAGTCCCGCGGAATCCTTCTAAATAATGGTTTAATAAATATAAACGTTCTTTCTTATCTTCTGTTGTTTTTAATAAGTAGTCATTTAAAATCGCTTCGTTACAAGTCGATGCGACTTCCGCAACAAAGATAGAATAATCACCATATACATGTGGTTGTGTTTTCCTTGTATAGTAGCTATGCACAGAATGACCAAACTCATGTGCAAGGGTAAATAAATTATTTACATTATCATGCCAGTTCATTAAAATATACGGATTTGTTCCATATGCACCAGATGAATAAGCTCCGCTTCGTTTTCCTTTATTTTCATACACATCGACCCAGCGATTTTCATATGCTTCTTTTAAAATCCCCACATACTCATCACCAAGAACGTTCAATGATTTAAGCAAAATGTCTTGCGCTTCTTCATATTTCACATTCATTTTCACTTCAGGTACAAGCGGTGTATATAAGTCATACATATGCAGTTCATCAAGTCCTAATGCACGCTTACGAATGTCAATATAACGGTGCAGTAAATGTAAGTTATCATTTACTGTCTCAACAAGTTGATCGTACACTGTTTCTGGAATGTTATTATTGCTTAACGCAGCTTGGCGTGCCGAATCATATTTACGAACACGTGCATTGAAATTATTTCGTTTTACTGCTCCACTAAGTGTGCTGGCAAATGTATTTTTATATTTCCCATATGTTTCAAACACAGCTTGGAATGCATCATGACGAACACGACGATCATCACTTTCTAAAAATTGAATGTAACGACCATGTGTTACTTCTACTTCTTCACCATCTTCATCTTTAATAGATGGAAACTTCAAGTCCGCATTATTCAACATACCAAATGTACTGCTGGATGCACTCATAACTTCAGCAGCTTCCGCTAACAATGCTTCTTCCGCTTCTGATAATACATGAGGACGCTGACGTGTAATTTCTTCTAGCGCATGTTCATATATACTTAATTCTTTATTTTCTTGTAAGAATGATTGTAATTTCTCTTCTGAAATTGTTAAAATTTCAGGAACGATATATGCCATACCGCTGGATGCTTGAGAATATAAATTTGTTGCTCGATCGTTCAGCGCCTGATAAGCAGAATTTGTTGTATCTTGATCGTAACGCATATGCGCATATGTATATAATTTTCCTAATCGCATAGAAACTTCATCTTCATATTGCAGAGCCTCTAATAATGAATCAGCAGAATCGCCAAGTTTCCCTTTAAATTCAGCTAACTTTGGTAGCAACTCTTTTACTGCTTGAAATTCTTTTTCCCACTGCTCATCCGTTTGAAATATATCTTCCAAACGCCATGTGTTCTTTTCTTCAATCTCACTGCGATCTGGCAATGTTTTGGCTGTATTTTGATTAGACATCAATAAAAACCTCCTTCAAATCTCTACTTAGGTACAATTCTATTCTTCTTATGTAATTCCTTCCATGTACTCTTTTATTATATCCGCTTTTCCTTTTCCCATGTTGTACTTTGTTTCAAACAACGTTAGCGCATGTGACAAACAAATCGCATCATATTCTTTTATTTCTCCTTCCGTTTTCAGCATCATAAATTGCCTTATTTTCCGGTACTTATGTACATCCATCTTTTCAATCATGCCCACTTTACATAAAAACGTTACATATTCTAAGATTGCCCGCTGCCATACGTTTTGCGAGAAATAAGGTAACGTACGCCGCTGAATATTACGCCTGTTATTTACATAGGAAAACACAGCATGTAATGAAAAATATTCTCCCGTTTTAAATTTGCCAATGAAGTCTATACAAAGAAGAGCTTGCCATATAAAAGTATGCGTTTGAAGTGCAAATGCAGAGGGAAGAGGAACACCAATTTCAGATGGAAAACAAGAAGGTGTAAGACGCTGTTGATATAAGAGGTGTAACAGTGATTTGTGACTATAATTCCAGACCGGAAGGACATTCGCTCGAAAGTAAGTCTTTTTATTTTGCCATTCCCGCTCCAATCGTTCTTTCGTAATGGGCGCTTGGCAAAAAAGCTCTTCAAAAGTAATACTGCGCAGTGGGTAATGAATCATATATGAAAAATAAACATTTGTAGAAAACGGCGTAAGAAGTTCGCATTTCGTAAATGATTTTTCGTTTGGACAAAAAAAGAAAAGCGACGGCTGAGGATAAGATTGTATGCAGAAAAGGTGAAACGAGGATAATGAAAGCCAATAAGCAGAGTGCCTTTTCATTTGATTTCCGCCCAATATCCAAATGATTTGTATCCCTTCTTCCCAATAGGAAGAAGTTCGCTTGAATAACTGTTCAGTAGATAAAGAAGCACATTGATATTCAATTGCTATTTGTCTCCCTTTCGTTTCAATAAAAAGATCGGGTCTTTGGCGAATCTCGGGAAGAAAATGTTCGACTTTCACCTGAAATCCTTGTGCCCTAAACCATCTATATAGTTGCTCCTTCCCGCGCATATGATAAGCGGATTCCGGTTCAGATGAAACGAGGCACTGCTCTACTTTTTTATGAGCGAAATGCCATCTCTTTTGTTTCCCTAACTTGAGCTGGACTTCCCTCCTACAACCTGGGCAAAAAAAGCGTTCTTTCTTTCGCATTGCAAGCAGTTCTTGTTCTTCTCTATTTTCAAGAAGGTGAACTTCTCCTCCATTCTCTCTCCTTGCAACAAACATAAAACCACATCCTTTCTATATGGTGTTGTATTCTACAATGTATTACAAATTCCTTTCTCACCAAAAAGAGGATATCCTTGTAAGAATATCCTCTCCCTCATAATAAAGGTGATAATAACCGATATGTCGATTCCACAATGCGCTTATGAAGACGGCGCTTATGAAAGTGATCCACATGAATTTCACTTGATACCTCTAGATCCTCTTCAAAATCCTTAACAAGCTTTCGGATACTGTCTGTATCATATAAAAAGGCGTTCACTTCAAAATTCAAATGGAAACTTCTCATATCCATATTTGCCGTCCCAATCGATGCCAAATCAGAATCCACAATGACAATCTTACTGTGTAAGAAACCTTTTTCATATTCATATATCTTTGCTCCTGCGTCTAATAATTCCGGAAAATAAGACCTTGATGCATAAAATACCGTTCGTTTATCTGGTTTACTCGGCATCAATAAACGTACATCAATGCCAGCAAGAGCGGCCACTTTTAATGCTGATAAAATATCATCATCTGGAATAAAATAAGGCGTAGCAATCCAAATAGACTTCCTTGCCGAAGCAATCATCGTAAAATAAAGATGCTTAATGGTCTCCCATTTATTATCCGGCCCACCTGCAACAAGTTGTACACCGCCCCAGTGCTCTCCATCTACCGCTTTTGCCTGTAAATATTCAGGTGCTAATACCGCTTCACCCGTCATATAAAACCAATCTTGCAGGAAAATAAGTTGCAAACTTTGAACCGCCTCACCGCGTAAATATAAATGAGTATCTCTCCAAAATCCAAAATATTTATTTTTCCCTAAGTATTCATCACCAATATTTAATCCACCTACAAAACCTTCATTTCCATCAATCACCACGATTTTCCGGTGATTTCGATAATTAATTTTATCGTTCAAAATCGGAAACCGGACCGGAAAGAAAGGAATCATCTCTACCCCCGCATTGTTTAGTTCATCAATATAAGCGTTTGACAGTTTAAAACTTCCAACCGCATCATATAGAAAACGGACAGTAACCCCTTCTTGCACCTTCTGAATTAAAATTTCTTTAATTTGTGTACCTAACTTATCGTCACGTACAATATAATATTCCATATGAATATGATGCTTTGCTTTTTGTAATCCCGTTACAATTGCTTGAAACGTTTCATCCCCATTCGTTAACACTTTTGTTTCTGTCTGAAATGAAATATTTAAGGCTCCAAGCCTGTCAGCTAAACGAAATAATAACTCTTGATGTTTATGTTTTTGCAAAATACGCTCTTTATAATCTTCATGACCTTTGTACTGTAAAAAAGCTTGTTCATCTAAAAGAGCTTTCTTTTGAAACATTCGTTTTCTGCGAAAATTTTGTCCAAATAATAAATAGGCAAAAAAACCAAACACTGGAAAAATGCCTAGTACAATTAGCCATGTCAGTGTTTTAGAAGGATGCCTATTTTCTAAGAAAATAACACACCCAATTAAAAATGCCGAAATCGTAAACAAAATACTTATAATTCCTATAAATGAAATGTTTTTCATGCCCATAACATCCGAATAAAATGCTACATCAATAAACATACGTAACGAAACGAACACAACAAACAAACCTAGAAAAAAGAAAAATAACTTTAGCGTATTTTTCATGTCTTCCCCCCCTTACTTACGAAGTATTTCTTTTCTTATCATACCCAACATATAAAAAGCCGATTTCATAATATTGAAATCGGCCTACGTTTTAGAAGGAAAATGACTGCGAATCGTCTCAAGTGCATGTTCTTTAACAACTTGTTTACCATACTCGCTTACACGGTGAACTGTTAAAGTCGATTCTTCCCCGTATTCTAAAATAATACTTAAAATACGATCAATTTCTTCTTCATCGTGTAGCACTTCATCGAATTCAACATATACATAATAGCGGTCTTCAAACGAATACAATTCATCTTTTATATCTTCAAATATAAGTCGATGACTTAAAGCGATGACATCTTCAAAATCATTAAATTTAATTAAAAATCCTAATGTTCCATCTTCGTTAAAGTTCGTTACCACTTCTATCTCTTCCTCTAATTCTTGTTGAAACAACGATTCAATCCGCTCATCTAAAGAGATATCAATTACCTTATCTAGACCTATTGGCAATTCTAACTTTTGTCCATCTTTTGAAAGCTGTGCTTTCGTTACAAGTACTTCAATGCCTTTATCAAGCGCCTGCACTTGAATCCAAAGTGGTCCATCAATAAAGAAATCATCGTAATCACGAGCTTCATCCATCATTTCCCAAAACAATTGTTCGCTTCGTTCACGATTGTACCAAATCTCTTCACGGTTAAACCCTCTATCCTCTATATCAATGTACGTAATAAAAAATTTCATCGTATGATCATTAATTCTTTCAATATCCAAAATACAACTCTCCCTTCCTATTTGGCATTGTTATGAAGGGATTCCCCACTCATATGACAAATCAATAAATTCTTGTACTTTCATTTTATGATAAGATTCTCCAGAATGGAAATAAAATTGTTTGATTTTATAAAAACAGTTATTCACCTAGATTATTCTGCGTCACTAGCTCCTTATCTCTTCCATCTATATACGATTACTCGAAAAATTGGACATACAATTACACTTCACACCGTACAATTGTATTAGAGTTGGTCAAGCTTTTTCATTTCATACATAGATCCAAACCTGTACGCTTTATTAAAACAGAATAAATTGGAGGCAAAATAATGGAGTTAGACTTTTTGACATCTATACTAATGATTGTCGGTATCGATGTTGTATTAGGCGGTGATAATGCAATTGTAATCGCGCTTGCAAGCCGCAACTTACCCGAATCAAAACGGAATAAAGCCATTTTTATTGGTACAGGTCTAGCAATTGTGCTGCGAATTCTCCTTACAATACTTGCTGTCTACTTACTCGACATTCCTTTCTTACAGCTTATCGGCGGCATCTTACTGACACTTATTGCCGTAAATTTACTTACCGATAATAGTAGTGATATTTCTTCTATACAAGGAAAAACGACAACATTTCAAGCGATTCGTACAATTGTATTTGCAGATCTCGTTATGGGATTTGACAATGTCCTTGCAATTGCTGGAGCAGCTCATGGGAACTTAGCACTCGTAATTATCGGATTGTTAATTTCCATTCCCATTATTATTTGGGGAAGCAAGCTCGTCTTACTATTTATGGAGCGGTTTCCTTTTCTCATTTATTGCGGAGGGGCAGTTCTTGCTTACACAGCCGGAAGAATGATTACTCATGAAACAAAACTTGTGAATTTTTTTCAAAATAACCCTTCATTTACAGCAAGTGTACCCTTCCTGTTTATTTTCACAGTATTAACTATTGGATTTATTGTTCAACATTTAAAATTAGCAAATGCGAAGTGAAAAGCTTCTTTTATTTTCAAAGTCGTGATTTGCATGATGAAAAATGACGTACAATCATACAAATAAATAATATATGTATGCGAAAACCTTCTACTGTACGGTAGAAGGTTTTCATATACATAACTTTTATTATTAATTTACAAGACGTTGTGCTTCACGTAACTGAAATGTTCTCACTGTACGTGGTAAGAAACGACGAATTTCATCTTCGTTATAACCTACTTGAAGACGTTTTTCATCAATCATAATAGGGCGACGTAAAATCCCTGGATAATTACGAATCATCTTATATAAATCTTGAAGTGGTAAAGACTCTAAATTAACATTTAACTCTTGGAAAACTTTCGAACGAGTTGAAATAATCTCATCCGTTCCGCTTTCTGTCATGCGTAAAATTTCTTTAATTTCCTCAATCGTTAATGGATCTGAGAAAATATTACGTTCTGTATAAGGAATATGGTTTTCCTCTAACCATAATTTCGCTTTTCTACAAGACGTACAACTTGGAGAACTATATAGTGTTACCATACAAGACTCACTCTCCTTAAAGAGTACAAATTCTGTACTAATTACAGTTTAAATTTCTATTTTCCAGCAATTCTTCACTATAACTTGTCTTACAACAAAATAAAAAATTGCTTTTCATGTAAACAACAACAACTGCTAAACAAGCAATTTTTATGAAACAACAATTACTTTAAATAAGTAACTTCTATAATCATTATACAATAGATTAAGAAAGAAATATACAGTAAATTTCCTTTCTAATGGAAAAAACGTGTACCTTTAACGATCACTTAAACCACGTACAACCATCATAAATTTCGCATGACACAAATCCTTTTATTCCATTCGTGTAGCGTTCCTTCTTAATGGATTTATAGAAATCTCCCCCTCTCCTATCCCGCAATCAACCACATGCTGAAAATAGCATTTTCTTACCTTTCATAAATAAAACAATGGCACAATGTAAGACATATCCATAGCTAGAACGCTCCCTCGATACAGAACACTTGTTCTCTTATTCTATCAAGTCTCCTCGTTATTGTCTAGCCTGTTTCAAAGCAAACTATTTATTTTCTAACTTTTCTTTCTTTTTATATTTTTTTCTCATACAATAAAGTTACAGACAGGCAAAAGGAGGAAGTCCATATGGGTGCTTTTTTTATTGATTTTGCTATTGTTGCTGTCCTCGTCATCGGAATTACAGCACTAATTGGCGTCATTACAAATGGTATTGGCGAAAAGCTATTTGGCGGGAAAGAAAAAATGAAATTTGTTGATAAAAGTACAGAGCTACAATCAGGCTGGAAACAAGTTGGAGGAAAAGGGATTTATAAAAAACGTACGTACTAAAAAGAAACATGGTAATCTGACGAGATCGTTTCGTATAAAGTGGTGAATGAAATTTTATCGACGATTTTTCAAATATATCGACCATTTCTCATCATATATCAGCGATTCGACAAAGGATATCGACTAACCAGCAAAAAACGACAAAAAAACAGGAGTCCCCTGGCCCCTGTTTCCCAACAAGCTGAAAAAGAAGCAGGAATTTCTCCTGCTTCTTTTTCAATTATTTCCCTACAGACGCCCATTTAAAACTTAAATCTCCGCCATAATTATGCTTATAAACATCCTTAACTGTTCCTCGCTGTAAGTAAGCCATACTCCGTTGATATACAGGAGCAATCGCCGCATCATCTATCAACATTTTTTCTGCTTCAAGTAAACTATTCCAGCGTGCCGTTACATCACTGCCATCTGTCTTTGCTTTCATAATAATTTCATCGTATTTCGGATTCGAATACTTCATTTTATTTTGCGTACCATCTGTTATGAACATATCAAGGTACGTTACTGGATCTGGGAAGTCTGGAGACCATCCAGCAAATGTCATATCATAATCTCCATTGTCTTCAAGTTTAAGCTTTTGCGCAAATGGCTGTTGCTTAATTTTCAGCGTGAAGCCTGGTAAGTTCTTTTCTAACTCACCTTTTACATATTCTCCTGTTTTCTTAGACAAATCTACATCTTCATTTAATAACTCCATTTCGATTGTATCTTTGCCTAATTCTTTTTTACCTGCTTCCCAATATTTCTTCGCTTCTTTTACATTTGTTTTTACTAACGCTCCATTTTCAGCTCGGAAATCTTTTTTATTTGGTCCGTTAATAAACTTACTTGGAATGAGTCCTGTTGCTTCAGTAGAACCATTATTTAAAATCGTATCAACAAGTGGTTTACGTTCAAAAGCAAGTGCAATTGCTTTACGTATATTTTTATTTGCTAAAACTTCATTTTTTTGATTGAAGCGAATGAAGAATACAGAAGCTTCACTTGCCGTTTTAAAATCCGGATCATTTTTATATTTGTCAACAAACTCAGATCTCAAATTCACACGATCCACCGTTTTTGTATCATATAAGTTAATTGCTGTTGCTAAGTCTTTTACAATGTTAAAATTCACTTCTTCTAACTTCACTTCTTTATTATCCCAGTACGAAGAATTTTTCTTTATTTGGAAACTTCTTTCGTGCTTCCACTCACTTAATACAAATGGTCCATTATACAGTGTCGTATTTGCCTCTAGACCAAACTTATCCCCTTGCTCTTTTGCATACTTTTCATTTACAGGATAAAACAATGGATAAATCATTAAGTTTTCAAAATAAGGAACAGGATGCTCTAATTCTACTTCTAATGTATAATCATCAACAGCTTTTACACCTAATTGATCTGGTGCCATTTCTTTCTTATTAATTTTTTGAGCATTCTTAACATCAAACATAATATATGCTGATACTGCTGCTTTATCTGGATTAATCGCTCGTTGCCAAGCATATACAAAGTCTTTCGCTGTTACAGGTTCCCCATTTGACCATTTTGCATCCTCACGTAATTTAAACGTATACTTTTTCCCATCAGCTGATTTTTCACTTGTTTTCGCTACACCTGGAACAAGCTTGTCCCCTTTATCCAGTCGGTATAGCCCTTCCATCGTATTATTCATCACTCGCGCTGATACTGCCTCAGCAGATAACGCTGGATCCATCGTTGGAATTTCCTGTGTTTCCGTTAAATGTATGACTTGCTTCGCATTACTATTTCCACTTTCCCCTTTGGCTCCCGCTGACGGTTCATCTTTTTGATAACTACATGCTCCTAACATCATGCTCATTGCAAATGTAGATGCTACGAAAACTGGTACTTTTCCCTTCATTCTGCTATCCCTCCTAAAAATGTTAGCCCTTTCATTTTCAAATAACAGAAAATATGCATATTCCAATAATTCACATTATACACATAGAACAATTGCTTGCATACCTATTTTTCTATCTTATTATAATTTTCTGTTAAGATTTTTTTCACTTCCGAACATAGACACTCTGCTTTCCAAACAAAATGTTCACGAAATAAATTAAAAACTTTTTATTTTGCTCCTTATATTAAACCGAAAAAATAATAAACAAGAGACCAGATAAACATTTGGTCTCTCTTTTTTATTACTCATCCCTTTAGCCACCAATTCTTATACATTACATTTTAACTTATAATCTTCCAGTACAGGCTTATCTGGCGGGCTTATATTTTTCGGCAAGTTATATAAAGAAAAAAATTGAAGGTCTGTTGCCTCAGCTTTATCATGACGTAAATGACCATTATATTCTTTACATTCAAAAGCCGTCACAACATTATACACTTCATCACCATGAGGATATCGATAATGAAAATCTTCCCCTGAATATGTATGAATGAGCTTAAGATTCTCAGCTGTTAGTCCTGTTTCCTCAAACAATTCTCTATGAGCTACTTGTTCAAGTGTTTCTCCTAACTCCATAGAACCACCAATGAGTCCCCAGCATCCATTATCTTTTCGAAGTTGTAATAAAACTCGTTGCTCATAATCTATAACAAGTACACACGCTCCGGCCATAAGTAAAGGTCTACTTCCAACCAACTTACGTAATTCCTTCATATACCCCATATATATGTCTCCTTTAAAATTTGTACTCTCTTATAATATTCATCTTACTTTACTAATATTTGTACATAAACGAGCTAAACTCCTCCTACCTTCACTTCGTTTAGAGGAGAAGAGCTTCTCGGTTACAATGATAAAAACCTCTTATTTTTAGTTACCACACCTAACAATACAAATCTTCATTTGTATATGAAGCGACCTCTACAAAGGGTACAGATTACACCTTCTCTCCAAAATTCAATTTGTACTTATACATGTCCTATTTTTCTTTGAAATATATATTTGCTAACAAAGTTCCAAAATGAATGCAAGTGTTGCTAAAGTGTGTTAAGATACATTTTGTTTAAAAAGATATCGGTAAAGTGAGGGATGATATGACAGAGGTTACGTCCAAAAAAGGGCAGGACGAGAAGTTAAATTTATTCTTCTTAACATGGCCCATTTTTTTAGAAGTGTTTCTTTTTATGTTAATGGGAATTGCTGATACTTTTATGCTAAGTGCATTATCAGATGACGCCGTATCAGGGGTTGGGGCTGCGAATCAATACCTTCATATCGCAATCTTAGTACTAGAAGTAATCGGAAATGGTGCTGCAATTGTTGTATCTCAATATCTTGGTTCTAAACGATATATGGAGGCATCAAAAATATCCGCATTAGCAGTCACTTTAAACTTAGGAGTCGGGCTCATTATAAGCGCTGGTTTTCTTTTGTTCTCAAAACATATGATGACTGCAATGAATTTACAAGGCGATGTATTAACTTACGCCCAAAATTATTTATCAATTGTGGGAGGAGCTATTTTTCTTCAAGCTATTATCAATTCACTGGCCGCAATTATTCGTGTTCATGGATTTACAAAACAAGCGATGTTCATTTCATTAGGGATGAATATTCTTCATATCGCTGGAAATTATATACTTATTTTCGGAAAATTTGGCATGCCTGAACTCGGTGTTCAAGGGGCCGCTATTTCCTCTGCTTTCAGCCGATTTATCGCACTCATCGTTTTCTTCTGGCTACTATATCGCATCATGGAATACCGCGTAAAATTAACATACTACTTCACTTTATCAAAAGAATATGTAGGAAAAATTTTAAAAATCGGTATCCCATCGGCTTTTGAGCAAGTGATGTACCAAGCATGTCAAATTGTATTTTTATACTATGCGACATACTTAGGAGCAGAATCCTTAGCCGCAAGGCAATACGCGACAAATATTTCAATGTTTACTTATTTGTTTGCTATCGCCATCGGAATGGGGACAGCGATCATCGTCGGACGTTTAGTTGGTGGAAATGCGAAAGACGAAGCATATATACGCGTATGGAAAAGTGTAAGGTGGGCCATCGGTGTTACGTTGTGTATGGTCATTCTCGTCATCACATTCCGTACACAGTTAATGGGGCTATTTACAAATAACCCTGATATTATCGCTTTAGGAGCAACCGTTCTTTTATTAAGTATTCTGTTAGAAACTGGACGGACAATGAATATCGTAATCATTAATTCTTTACGGGCTGCTGGTGATGCAAAATATCCCGTTTTAATTGGAGCATTTTCCATGGTCTTAATGAGTTTACCACTCGGTTACTTTTTTGTATTTTATTTAGACATGGGACTGCCTGGTATTTGGTTAGCTATTGCTATTGATGAATGGACGCGTGCCATCATCATGTTCTTCCGCTGGAGAAGTAGAGCTTGGGAAAATTATGCACTTGTTAAACCGGAGACTTCTGAAGAATCAGCTTAATGTTAATGAAAACAGATTGAAGAAAGCCTTCTCCAATCTGTTTTTTGTGTCGTCCTTTGTCGGAACGCCGATATATTTGAGTTTGCGCCGATAAAATTTCATTTCCTCTTTGAAATCCAAATTAGATTCCACCTATGCTCTCCTTTTGATTTCACACGGCATAGAGCTAAAAAGCTCTGACCGTTTCTACGCTTAGGCAGACCCTCTCCCCCATCTCAAAAAGGTTTTCAATTTGTATCAATAATAGAAAGAAGCGGCCATAGCGACCGCTTCTTTCTATTATTGATAGATTTCTTTATATTTCTTATATTCCGCTTCTGAACAAAGAACAAAATGTCCTGGACGAATTTCTCGCATAGTAGGTGTTTCATTTCCATATTGATGCTGAGATGGATCATAGACGATACGTTTACGATTGCGCTCATAGTCTGGATCTGGAAGCGGGATTGCTGATAATAATGATTTTGTATATGGATGAATCGGATTTTCGTATAACTCTTCACTGCTTGTTAATTCAACAATTTGACCACGATACATAACGCCAATACGATCACTAATGTATTTTACCATTGATAAATCATGGGCAATGAATAAGTATGTCAAACTTTTTTCTTTTTGCAGTTTTTTCAATAAGTTAACAACCTGCGCTTGGATCGATACGTCAAGTGCAGAAATTGGCTCATCGGCAATGATAAATTCTGGTTCTACCGCAAGTGCACGAGCAATTCCGATACGCTGACGTTGTCCACCAGAGAATTCATGTGGGAAGCGATTGGCATGTTCTTTATTTAAACCAACTGTGTTTAATAATTCATGCACACGATCCATACGTTCTTTTTTATTTTTTGCTAAACCGTGAATATCAATACCTTCTGCAATAATATCTCCAACTGTCATACGAGGATTTAATGACGCATATGGATCTTGGAAAATCATTTGCATTTTACGATTAAATTTCTTTAATTCCGCACGTGATTTTTTACCATGTACATTTTCACCGTCAAACAACACTTCTCCAGCAGTTGCATCATATAACCTGATAATTGTTCTTCCAGTTGTTGATTTTCCGCAACCAGATTCCCCTACCAGTCCAAATGTTTCACCGCGGTAAATATCAAATGAAATATCGTTGACCGCTTTTACAACACCACCACTTACGTTAAAGTGCTGCTTCACATTTTTTACTTCAATTAACTTTTCATGTTGCTTAGTCATGTTGTTCACCTGCTTTCATTTGAAGAATTCGTTTTTGAACGGTTTCTGGTGGTTTTACTTCTGGTGCTTGCTCATGAAGTAACCATGTTGCTGCGTAATGTGTATCACTTACTTTAAATAATGGTGGTTCCATTTCAAAGTCAATTTTTAGCGCCTGTGGGTTACGTGGTGCAAATGCATCCCCTTTTGGCGGTTTTAATAAATCTGGAGGTGTTCCAGGAATTGCATATAACTCTTCTTCTAAACCATCTAAACTTGGCATAGATGCGATCAAACCCCATGTATACGGGTGTTTTGGATTGTAGAAAATTTCGTCAACCGTACCAATTTCAACAATTTTACCCGCATACATAACCGCAACTCTGTCGGCAACGTTTGCTACTACGCCTAAATCATGCGTAATGAAAATAATCGCTGCTTCTGTTTTTTGTTGAATATCCTTCATAAGCTCTAAAATCTGCGCTTGAATTGTAACGTCAAGCGCTGTTGTCGGCTCATCGGCAATCAGTAATTTCGGATTACAAGCTAGTGCCATCGCAATAACAACACGCTGCCTCATACCACCCGAGAATTGGTGCGGATATTGTTTTAAACGCGCTTCTGGGTTTGGAATTCCTACAAGATCAAGAAGCTCTAAGGCAACTTTACGAGCATCCACTTTTTTCATTCCTTGGTGTTTAATAAGACCTTCCATAATTTGATTACCGATTGTCATCGTTGGGTTTAATGACGTCATCGGATCTTGGAAAATCATTGCAATCTCTTTCCCTCTCACTTGCTGCATTTCTTTTTCTGCTAATTTTGTTAAATCACGTCCATCAAATACGATTTCTCCATTTTTGATACGTCCTGGAGGGTTAGGGATTAATCCCATTAGCGCTTTCGAAGTAACTGATTTCCCAGAACCAGATTCTCCTACAATCGCTAATGTTTCTCCCTTTTTCAAATCAAACGTAACTCCGCGAACAGCCTGTACTTCACCAGCATGTGTATCAAAGGAGACTTGTAAATCTTTTACCTCTAACAATGTTTTCATTTTTACTGCTCCTTCCTCGTTTACTTACGCATTTTTGGATCTAACGCATCGCGTAATCCATCTGCCATTAAGTTAAATGCTAAAATTAACATACTGATGACAATCGCAGGGATAACCATCATATGCGGATATGTTTGAATTGATTTATATCCATCATTTACAAGAGACCCAAGTGATGCGAATGGTGGCTGAATACCAAGCCCAATAAAACTTAAGAATGCTTCACCAAACACCGCTGTTGGGATTGTAAACATTGTCATAACGATAATCGGTCCCATTACGTTCGGAATTAAATGCTTCACAATTAATTGCGTATTTGTTGCCCCTAATGTGCGAGATGCTAACACATATTCTTGATTTTTTAATTTTAATATTTGTCCACGTACAATCCGGGACATTCCAATCCAACCTGTAATTGCCATCGCCAATGTAATCGACCAAATACCTGAACCCATTATAATTACCATTAAAATAACGATAATTAAATACGGAATACCATTGATGATTTCCATAATACGCTGCATGATGTTATCCACTCGTCCACCATAGAACGCTGAAATCCCCCCGTATGCAACCCCGATTACTAGGTCAATTGCCGCTGCTAAAAGAGCAATATATAATGATACGCGTGTTCCGTCCCATGTTCTTGTCCAAAGGTCGCGTCCAAGATCATCTGTACCAAACCAGAAGTACTCTTTAACATCACGTTTCTCATATTGATCCACACCATATTGATCTGTACCATCGAATGGTAGCCAATGAATGTTCTCAAGTACTGGAATTTTCGGCGGCATTTTCGCACGCCCTAAATCTTGGTCTTTATAAGAATATTTACTCATCATTGGTCCAAAGATTGCCATAAGCGTAATCAAAACTAATAATACAAGTCCAAACATTGCTCCTTTATGTTGAAACAAACGTCGTCTTACATCTTGCCAAAATGTTAAGCTCGGACGGGCAATGACTTCATTATCAACATTATTTTGATTTGCTAGTTGAAATAAATCTGGAGATAATTTTTGTACATCTTTCATCATTTTTTCCCTCCCGCTAAACGAATACGAGGATCAATAATACCGTATAAAATATCAACAATAAAAATTACTAAAATAAAGATTGCACTATAGAAAATCGTTGTTCCCATAATAATTGTATAGTCATTTAATTGAATTGATTTAACGAATTGTTCCCCAAGTCCAGGTACGGCATAAATTTGTTCAATAACAAGTGTCCCTGTAATTAAAGCTGCAACCATTGGTCCTAAAATTGTAACAACTGGAATCAACGCATTACGAAGCGCATGCTTCACAATAATGACGCCTTGACTGATCCCTTTCGCTTTTGCTGTTAAAATATAATCTGCTTG
Source organism: Bacillus sp. C1 (assembly GCF_054570475.1). NCBI lineage: Bacteria > Bacillati > Bacillota > Bacilli > Caryophanales > Bacillaceae > Bacillus > Bacillus sp. C1. The sequence continues at coordinate 498,244 of NZ_JBTMZT010000002.1, read as the reverse complement.
CATAACTTCAATTAATTCTGCACGGGAAAAACGTGCGATTGTTGCGATAACTGCCATTGATAACGCGACAGTAGGTAAAACTGTATATTCAAAACCTTTCCAGAATGCAACCTGGAACCATCCAAGTTTTACAGCGATGAAATATTGTAGTAATGCTGCGAATACGAATGATGGTACCGACATTCCGAGTACAGAAATAATGGTCGCTCCGTAATCCACCCATGTATTATTACGAAGGGCTGCTACAATACCTAGTAATAAACCAATAAATGTTCCTAACACTATCGCCTGAAAACCAAGCTGTGCGGATGGACCAATACGCTCAACAATCATATCGGATACCGGACGGTTATCATATTGGAACGATACCCCTAAATCACCTTTTAACAAATTCCCCATATAACGAGCATATTGCACTGGTACTGGATCATTTAAACCATATTTTTCTAAAATGATTTCCTTTTGTGCCGGAGATAATTTCTCTTGGTTTTTAAGCGGTGAACCCGGCAGTAATTTCATTAAGAAAAATGTCAGCGTAGTAATTAAAAATAATGTCAAAGCCATGTACACGAAACGTTTTAATGCATAACGTCCCATAATTAAGCACCTCCCCATTTTTATCAAAAGCAATAAGATAGTTTGAAATATTCTTACTTTTATTTTTTTAAAATAAGAGCATACGCCCATCATAGGCATATACCCTTGTAAACGATGGAATAGAAATTATTTTTGCTCAACAGATGCCCATTTAAAGGAGTATTTCCCTCCATAATTATGTTTGACAATGTCTTTTACAGTTCCCTTTTGTAAATAAGATGCTCCTTTTTGGTAAATTGGTGCAATTACCGCATCTTCTGTAATTAACATTTTTTCAACTTGTAAAAGATTGTCCCAACGAGCTTGTAAATCTTTCGTATCTGTTTTTGCTTTTAAAATGAATTCATCATATTTTGGATTTGAATACCCTGTTTTATTTTGTGTACCACCTGTAACAAACATATCTAAGTATGACACTGGATCTGGGTAATCTGGACCCCAAATACCAAGAGAAACATCATATTGTTGTTTATCTTCTAATTTGTTTTTTTGAGCGAATGGTTGCTGTTTAATTTTGATTGTCACTCCTGGTAAATTCTTTTCAATCTCACCTTTTAAGAACTCACCAATTTTCTTAGAATCTTCGTTATCGAGGTTCAATAACTCTAATTCAATTTTATCTGTGCCAAGCTCTTTCTTCGCTGTTTCCCACAACTTTTTCGCTTCTTTTGCATTCGTGTCTACCAATTTTCCACTTTCATCTCGGAAGTCTTTCTTAGTAGGTCCTTCAGCAAAATCCTTTCCAACAAATCCATATGCCGGAATGGCTCCATTATTTAAGATGACTTTCGCAACATTTTCACGATCAAAGGAAAGCGAAATTGCCTTACGTAAATTTTTATTTGCTAAAAATTGATTCCCTTGGTTGAAACGTAAAAATGCAACTCCAGCTTCTTTTGTTGCCTTAAATTCCGAACTTGATTTATATTTGTCCACAAATTCAGATTTTAAATCTACTCGGTCAATTGCATTTGTATCATATAAATTAACTGCTGTTGCTGTATCTTTTACAATATTAAAGTTCACTTCTTCTAGTTTAACAGTTTGATTGTCCCAATAAGATGGGTTTTTCTTAAATTGAAAGCTTCTTTCATGTTTCCATTCACTCAGTACAAATGGCCCATTGTAAAGTGTTGTATTTGCCTCTAAGCCAAATTTATTCCCTTGTGATTGTATGTACTTTTCATTTAATGGATAGAAAACAGGATAAACTGTTAAATCCACAAAATAAGGAACAGGGTTGTCTAACTCTACTTCTAATGTATAATCATCAATTGCTTTTACACCTAATTCAGTAACTGGCAATTCTTTTTTATGAATTTTCTCTGCATTTTTAATATCAAACATGATATAAGAATATGTAGCACCTGTATCTGGGTTTACTGCACGTTTCCAAGAATAAACAAAATCATGTGCTGTTACAGGATCTCCGTTTGACCATTTCGCATCTTTTCGTAATTTAAAGATGTATTTCTTTCCATCTTCAAGTTTCTCATAGGATTCCGCTACGCCTGGTGCAGCCTTCTGGTCTTTTCCAACACGATATAATCCTTCCATCGTGTTATTCAATACCATTGAAGATGAGGCATCAGAAGTCATAGACGCATCCATTGTCGGAATTTCAGATAGTTCTGTCAAGTTAGCGATTTGTTTTCCATTACTACTGCTGTTCCCTTGTTCTTTCCCTTTTGCTTTGGCATCATCTTTTTGATACCCACAAGCCCCAAGTAACATACTTGCAGTCAATGTCGATGCAAGTAATAGCGACATCTTTTTCTTCATGCTGTATTGCCTCCCCTATTGCACTTCCTGGACCCTAAATTGTCACAAAGTAGAATTGAAAGAATAATCTCCAAGTTTCTACAATTTTCATTATACATATAATAAGACGATTGTGAATATAGTTTTTTTATTTTTTTGTTAAAATTTTTAACAAATTGTTTATTTTCTATATTTTCCGCAAAGAAATACTTTATCATTGTCCCTATCATATTGAAATAAAATAGGGAATTGAACATAATTTTCAAATAATTTATCCTAGTACTTATTATAACTTTTATAGTATAATAATTCCAGTAATATTTCGACGGAGGGGAATATTTTGAACAAACTTTATTTTCGTATTTTTGTATTGATACTATTAACAGTCCTCACTTCTAGCATTGGTGCTTTCCTATTTCCGGCTCAATTTTTGTTGAATTTTGTCAATCTCATCTTTTACATTGCATTATTTTTTATTATTTTAGGAGGATTTTTATTTCTATTTCAAAGCGGATTTTTCAATATAACGATGTATGCCTTTCAAAAAGTATTTGGAACAAACAAAAAAGTAGAATCTTTAATTGAAGAAGAAGAATCAGCACTAGATAAAAAGGAAAGAATATATAAAACATATTCTTTTACATGGACGTATCCAATCTGCATTACAGGTATTCTTTTAGGACTCATCTCAACAATCATTAGCTTTACTATTTTGATGTAGTTTGCAAACGATTTTTCATATGATATAATATTTTGTACTAAAAAGCGCAGGCGGCTCGTTCAACTGTTACAAGTTACGGATACGAGCTAAGCTATATTAATTTCATATGTATGCGATGAAAAAGAAGAGTACATACTTAAAACAATTTCAGAGAGCTTGTGGTCGGTGTGAACAAGTAATTGTCAGTATGGAATGGGCTTTTGAGCACCAAACCGAAACAACTGAGGAGTAGGCTTTGGCGTTACATCCAGGCGTTATAATGGATAAAAGAGATTTCACGATTTGTGAAATAATTAGGGTGGTACCGCGGTCCATTCGTCCCTATATCATTTGGGATGAATGGGCTTTTTTATGTTAAAAAGCGGAAGCGGCTCGTTCAGCTCTGACTGGCTAAGGTTCTTTCGCATAGAAGGCGCTCTTTGCCTTCTTATGCGGAAGGTTCTTAGACACGAAGAGCTTGCCGCTGGAGCTGGATTATAATATGAGGGGGATGGAGCTCCTGACGTAGAGGCGTTTTTTGCCTCGCAGGAAGGCGGCATTCTTGCCGCTGGAGCTAGGAAGAGGTCCATATAGACCTCTTCCCCCACCCTTCAACAATACATACCAAATTTAAGGAGGACTTTATTATGTCAGTTATTTTTTCTGGTATTCAGCCAAGCGGAACAATTACGCTTGGGAACTATTTAGGAGCAATGAAACAATTTACAGAGTTACAAAATGAGCATGATTGTTATTTCTGTATTGTAAACCAACATGCAATTACAGTCCCTCAAGATTCTGTGCAACTTCGTAAAAACATTCGTAGCCTTGCTGCACTATATGTAGCTTGTGGTATTGATCCTGAAAAATCTACTTTATTTGTACAATCCGAAGTGCCTGCGCACGCTCAACTTGGATGGATTATGCAATCTATCGCATACGTTGGCGAATTAGAACGTATGACGCAATATAAAGATAAATCATCTGGCAAAGAATCTGTTCCAGCTGGATTACTTACGTATCCACCATTAATGGCAGCTGACATCTTACTTTATAATACGGAAATTGTGCCAGTTGGTGATGACCAAAAACAACATATGGAATTAACTCGCGATTTAGCTGAGCGTTTCAATAAACGCTTCCGTGAAATTTTCACAATTCCAGAAATTCGCATTCCAAAAGTAGGCGCACGCGTTATGTCATTAACGGAACCTACGAAAAAAATGAGTAAATCAGACCCAAATCCAAAATCAATGATTAGCATGCTGGACGATCCGAAAACAATCGAAAAGAAAATTAAAAGTGCCGTAACTGATTCTGAAGGCATTGTAAAATACGACAAAGAAAACAAACCTGGTATTTCTAATCTGTTAACAATCTACTCTTCATTCGCAGGAAAAACAATTGAAGAATTAGAAGCGGCGTATGAAGGAAAAGGATACGGTGACTTTAAAGGCGACTTAGCTCAAGTAGTCGTAGAAGCAATTCGTCCAATTCAAGAAAAATATAACGAACTCATCAACTCTCCTGAATTAGATGAAATCTTAGACAAAGGTGCTGAAAAAGCAAACCATGTTGCCTTCAAACAACTACGCAAAGTCGAAAATGCAATGGGACTAAGCAGAAAACGAAGATAATATATAAATCCAAATTAAAAAACGAACATCAAACCATTCTTTTCAGATGGATGAGAGCATCCGGCCATGCATAGAAGCGGTCAGTGCCTTTTTTAGCCCCATTCCATGTGAAAACAGAAGGAGAAAACGAGTGAAGATCTCTGTTTGTTCTTCATAACCATAATGTATCTGTTAGAAAATTAAATTGGCTTTATATATATAAAGCGGCGGCGACTGCTTAGCCCTGGGTGGCTAAGGTTCTTTCCCACAGAAGATACTTCTTATCTTCTCGTGGGGAAGGTTCTTAGACGCAAAGGGCTAGGAGCCAGAGCTGGATTAGAATAAAAAGCGGAAGCGGCTCGTTCAGCTCTGACTGACTAAGGTTCCTAGACACGAAGAACTTGCCGCTTTAGCTAAATAAAAATTAAAACCCGCCAAATTTGGCGGGTTTTAATTTACTTTTTGCTCATTTTCCATTTCCCATAGCTTTTCAAAAAATGGTTGTCCTTTTACAAGACGTTCACATAACTGTTCATGCTTCTCTGACCAGCCATATTGCGCTTCCTCATAAAGTCGCTCCCAGACGTCTTCAAACTTCATATGTTGAACAGTTCCGTATGCAGATGGATCCCATTCTGTATACCAATAGCGAATTTCTGCTGGATTTTTCGTTGTATGTAATTGGTCTAGCGCCATAAAAAGCAATTGTTTTAACTGCCTTTCTTTTCGAGTCAAGCCCTTCATAATATATGGCGATGGTGATAAAATATGATGCTCTTTTTGTGATTCTTCCACTTGAAACTCATATTTCTCTGCATGAACATTTTCCACCATCTCATATACCATCTGCTCTTGACGAGGAATCAGTCTACTTTTTCGAATCGGTACGTTATAACCAATCGTATCTACTGCAATAATCCCTTTTCCATCTGTAACAACAAAACAATACTCTTGTTGCAAACGTTCGTGATTTTTACGAATATACGCCTTATGATGTACGTCTTCCAATAATTTTTGCGGAAGTTCCAATAATTCGTTCTCGATGTAATGATATAATGTAGAATCTACTTTTAATAATGGCACTTGATCTAATAATTCGATCGTATCATCCTTCCGCCATTCGTAAAAATGACAAACGTTATACCCATTTTCTTCACCTTCAAACCAATTTACCCATACATCATGTAGATATAACATTTTCTACCCCTCACTTCACTACTGTTTGTACATCTCATTATGTTCACTTTTTGTAAAATTTATTCCACTAAAGGAAATATATTCTATACATATATTCATTTTTGCTTTCATATGGCACTCTGACTACTTCTAGGCTTGATTGAATGGTTTCTGACGTTATATATTATTTCTCCATGACTCCTTTCTTCCATTTCCATTAAGCAAAAAGCTGGCCGCTGTTGAAAGAGTGGACTATGACCAAACGGACTTGTACAAGAACAGGTAAATGAAATTTCATCAGCGATTTTTCAAATATATCGATCGTTTCTCGCCATATATCAGCGCAAATTCAAATATATCAGCGGTTCGACAAAGGATATCGACAAGCCGACAAAAAGTGACATGAAATCGAGAAAAAAGACGTTCTCTACAACCTCAAAAAAACTTGGCAGCGCCAAGTTTTTTATATTTATCATCTATGAAGAAGTAAAAGCACCCGACTTATTTAAAATACGCACTGCATCCATAGACAATAGAGATAGCGTATTGTCTTTTTCCATTTCCACACAATCTTTTACAATATGAAATCCAATGCTATATCCAAGCATCTTCGGGTACATGTGCATTCCATTTAGTAAATCGTCATGTTCCCTTGTGCCCCTCTTCATATCTTTTTTCTTTTTTACAACCTTCTCCCAATAATGAATCGCTTCCTCTTTTGTAAAATATGATGTCCACGGTGCGTAGTTCTTTTCTGAATGCCTTTCATACACCGCTTGTTCAGCGAGTCCTTCCATTATCATTGTATCAAGCAATGTATAATCCTTTTCTTTCTTTTCACAACTGTGTAACCGGCAAATATGATGATATTCATGCGTAAGCAACGCTTTTAATTCCTTCACTGTATTTCGTCCACAGACAAACAAAAAAATTACATGGCGCATTGTTAAGCCGGCTTTCCCATTATATTCTGCTTGTACAGTACGGTTATACGCATCTGATAATAAAATAAAGACAGGGACATCTGGGCCTTGCAACCAGTTCTTAAGTTCTTCATACTCCTCAGCAAGCTCTTGCCAAATTTGCTTTTCCTCTAGTACTTCAATTTCCTTTCGCCCTTCCATCACCGGGCGATACATACCTTTAGAAATTAAAAAACGGTACAACCTTTCTTTTGGCAGCGGAATGTATTTTGTAAACTTCTCGCAAAGCTGCTCTGGACGTCCATAGTAAAGGTGCAACCAACCTGCCGTTTCAATAATCCCCATCTCCACCTCTCCTCTCTCTTTTATACATATGCAAGAAAAAGAGAAAACGCGAAGTACTAAAATGGAACTTTTACATGACGCTAAAAGGCTCTGACCACTTCTACCCTTGATTGGACGCTCTCTTCCATTAAAAAAAGGATGTTTTTAGAAATAGCTCCTTGGCTATTTCATAAAACATCCTCTTCACTACTATTATTTATATGCTTTAAACACTAACACTGCGTTATGACCACCAAAACCTAATGAATTACTTAAAACAGTACGCACTTCTTGATGTCTCGCTTTGTTTGGCACATAATCTAAATCACATTCTGGATCTGGTGTTTCATAGTTAATTGTTGGCGGAATTACTCCATCTGTAATTGATTTAACAGAGAAAATTGCCTCAACAGCTCCAGCTGCACCTAATAAATGACCTGTCATTGATTTTGTAGAGCTAATCGCAACTTTATATGCATGTTCACCAAATGTTTCTTTAATTGCCATCGTTTCATATTTCTCGTTCGCATCTGTACTTGTACCATGCGCGTTAATATAATCGATATCCTCTGGCTGAAGACCGGCATCTGCTAATGCTTGGCGCATTGCACGAACCCCGCCCTCACCACCAGGAGCAGGCATTGTAATATGGAACGCATCACCTGTTGCACCATATCCAGCAATTTCTGCATAAATATGCGCACCACGTGCTAATGCATGTTCTAATTCTTCTAGTATAAGAATACCTGCGCCCTCTCCCATTACAAATCCACTACGATTTTTATCAAATGGACGACAAGCAGTTGCTGGGTCTTCGTTAAATGTTAAAGCCTTCGCAGAACTAAAGCCTGCAAACGCCATATGTGTTAACGGTGCTTCTGCGCCGCCTGTAATCATCGCATCTGCATCACCACGCTGAATTACTTTAAACGCATCACCAATTGAATTTGCTCCAGATGCACAAGCTGTTACCGAACAAGTATTAATTCCTCTTGCACCCGTCGCAATCGATACTTGACCAGCTGCCATATCAGGAATCATCATTGGTACAAAAAACGGACTAACGCGGCGTGGTCCTTTTTCTGTAAATATTTTGAACTGTTCTTCGTATGTTTCCATACCACCAATACCAGAACCAATCCATACTCCGATACGCGGACCATTTTCTTCTGTAATTTCTAATTTCGCATCTTCAACTGCCATTTTCGCTGCCGCTACCGCATATTGTGTAAAACGATCCATACGGCGCGCTTCTTTTTTCTCAATATATTTCTCGACTTCAAAGTCGTTAATTTCTGCTGCTACTTTTGCAGGAAATAGTTCTGGATCTATACGCGTAATACGTCCAATTCCAGATACACCATTTTTAATGTTATTCCAAGCTGTTTCAACATCCGTACCAATCGGCGTGACAGCTCCTAATCCTGTAATTACGACACGCTTCTTTCTCATACAAAATACACTCCTTTTTTCTCTCAGTCCTTATTTTCCCCAACGAAGAGCCACCGCTCCCCATGTTAATCCGCCGCCAAAACCGACTAATATGATTGTATCCCCATCTTGAATACGCCCATTTTGCAATTCCTCTACCATCGCAATTGGAATTGAAGAAGCCGATGTATTCCCGAACTTCTCGATTGTTGTACTCATTTTTTCTTCTGGCAAGTTTAATCTTTCTCTTGCCGATTCCATAATGCGAATGTTTGCTTGATGAGGAACTAAAAAGTCCACGTCTTCTTTTGTGAGACCGGCTTTTTCAATAACGCGAAGACAGGAATCACCAAGTTGACGCACAGCGAATTTAAAGACCTCTCTGCCATTCATCATAACATATTCATCTTGATAAAGGTGCTTACCGCCACTTCCATCCGCTCCTAACTCAAATGAAAGAATACCTTTCCCTTCTGAAACAGCTCCCATTACAACAGCTCCAGCTCCGTCTCCAAATAGCACTGCTGTATTTCGGTCATTCCAATCGACAATTTTAGATAGCTTATCACTGCCAACTACTAATACATTTTTATAAGTTCCCGTTTGAATAAATTGCTGCGCTGTAATCATTCCGTACATAAATCCAGCACATGCTGCACTTACATCCATCGCCGCTGCATGCTTTGCACCAATTTGTTCTTGAATCACGCAAGCAACCGCTGGAAAAGAACGATCCGGCGTTACTGTCGCAACTAAAATAAGGTCAATTTGTTCTCCGCTGACCCCTGCATCTTCAAGTGCTTTCTTCGCAGCTTCTACTGCCATATATGAAGTATCTATTGTATCATCAGCAATGCGTCTTTCCGCAATTCCCGTTCTCGTACGAATCCATTCATCAGATGTATCTATGATTTTCTCTAAATCGTGATTTGTGACTACTTTTTCGGGCACATATCTTCCGATCCCTAAAATGCCTACGTTCACATCGCAGCCCTCCGTTTTATATCAATTATTATGACTTGGTACTAATATTAAAACATAACTGTTCATTTGTCTAGAATATATTTCTAAGCAAAAAAAAGAAAGGTCATATTCCTTATTTTATATTACATGAGGAATATAACCTTTCTCTATTTTGGGACTAATGTATTCATTTCCAAATAAAATGAGGGGATTTACAAATTCCGTCCCCACCCAAAAAGAAATGGTTTTATGCCTAATTCACTTTATTTTCCCGCTTTTCCAAGCTCATATGCTTCATTCATTACTTTCATTAATAACTCTAATACTGGCTGCGCTTTTTCCATATCAAGCGCAATCCCATTATCATCTAAGATTGCCTTCGCTTCTGGCAAGTGTTTCATCGCGATTTGTAAAAACTGCATATTTTTTTCGTTCATGCTTTCTCATCCTTTCCATATAACGGAGTTATATCCCCCTTACTCTATACTCACTTTACTTTTCCAACATATTAAGTCGCTACTCCGAAGAACAACACCTTTACGTTAACTTAACATAGGGTAGTAACAGCTTCTATGCCTCTACCATCTAAAAGAAATAAGTTTATCCCGCTCTTTGCGGACAAAATTCAGCGAAAGCAAAGAAGATTGGCGGGAGATCAAACTGTCCGTAACAGCCTGATTCGTGAGGGCTGTTAATCAGTAGGTGATGAAGCCTCCAACTGATTAAAGTTTCACTTTATGTCGGTCTTTCAATGTGTATTTGTATAGTTTAACATGTGTTTTGTTCTTCGTATAATTCTTTATACTGTTTTAAATGTGTCAATTGTTTATTTAAACCGAATTCTAGCGGTGTATTTTTCGCAATACAAATACTCTTTATCGATTTGCTTTTTACCTCTTCCATTATTTTTCCTGCTTTATCCTTAGCATGCAAAAGGGCCATTCCTTTTTCCCATAAATTCTTTTTACCACTAATTAAATTATATACACCTGTATTTCCAAGTCCATTACCATGTTCCCATAAATATTCGCACACATCTTCTACATAAAGAAGGTCCGCTCTATTTTCCTGCTGGACAAAGTGATAATCTGTTCCCATAATTTCAGAAAGAATAAGCCGATGGTACGCCATAAAAGAAGGTTGCCACGGGCCATATAAAGTTGGAACGCGAAGTATACTATAACAAATACTTGCCTTTTCCACCTCTTCCTCCATTTTCATAAATAGTCGTTTATTTTCAGACTCATCTTGTATATTCGCTACTTCAATAGAAGAAAGTACATTTAGCTTTACTTGTTTTCTGTCACACATATGAATAACACGCTTCAAATATTGTAAAATGATTCGTTCATTCCTAAATCCACTTTGCTGATTCGGTTCACATAAACAAAAATACGCGGCATCAAAATGGTCGGTTTCTACCACCTTCCATCCATTTTCATCCCTTATAGTTGAGTAAACAAACAAATCATTCCGTCCAATTAAAAATAGCTTTTCTTCACTTATTTTTGATATGCTTTCTAAATCTGCAAAATCAAGTCCATATACTTCCACTTCTTCCGCAAGCATTTTATTGACAAGATGATAACCTACAAATGATAGGGACCCTATAATAAGTACACGCTTCATGTCACCCATCCTTTCCCTCTCTAAACAAGTAGCTCCTCATTTATGTATATGGGAGCTTCATAAATCTTCTTCACACTTTTTAAAAAAACGGCATGTATGCTGAACCATTTTATATTTTACATCTTGTAAATGAAACGATAGTGATGTTTCACAATTTTCATTCATTCGCTTTTTTTCATATTCTCGCAACAACTGCTTACGTGCCTTCTTTTCTTGCGTTGGTACAAATATTTTTACAGGCACACAAGAAGGTAAATAAGAAAAGGACTTCTTGGCAATCTTCTCTTCAAATAGAGCTTCCTCCACATCATAAGCAAGGGATAACTCTCTAACTAGCCTTTTATAGAAAAATTTATGCTCCTTCTCAAATTCCACATGTGCAGGCAAATCAAGACAGGGAGTAAGCATCACCGCAGATCGAACACACTCAGGGTACCGATTCATTATTTCAAGAGCCACAAGTGCTCCCATTCCGTCTGCAATAATATGAATTTGTTCATTTAGTGTTTCTTTTTTCATCACAACATGATACAGCCGCTTCGCTAAACGAACCGATTGATCATTCCCCCAGTGTCTCCCGTATAAATTAGATGAAAAAACTGTATATCCATTCTCTATCAATCCATGTAAAAAATGAGCTCGCCCTGCATGCTGTGTCCATAAACTTGTACCATTCTCAATAAAATAATTGTAATCACCAAGAAGCATAACTCCAAATCCATTCGGTTTCTCTGGTAAATAAATGACACATGGCTCTTGTTCTAAATAAAAAAAACGTTCCGTAATACTCATTATTCTCCCGCCTTATTTTCTAAACATAAAAAACTACTCTTTTATAATGTATGAACAGAATACAAATTTGCGTTGAAAAATCCACAAATATTTTTCTATATTCTGTTTTCAATTGTGTTACAATAAGGACAGATTGAACGAATAGGGGTGTGAAAAGATGCGTGTAATTTGGGCCTTTATTTGGTCGTTTATGCTTGTGCATATGATGAGCTACGTAATTAGTTCTATGACCGGCGGTACATACGATTTCCAGCAAGCGTCTATTTTCTCAGTTGTTCTTGCTGTACTTGTTATGGCAATTGCAGCCGCAATTCCAAACGAACCAGTAGAACAGCACTAATAAAAAAGAGTCCGGATCCAATAATCCGGACTCTTTTTTATTCTACATGAACAACTAATTCATGATTCTCTACAGCAACAACGACATGACTATTATCAGTAATCGTTCCTGCAATCAACTCCCTCGCCAATTTCGTTTCAATTTGGCGCTGTATATATCTTTTTAATGGACGAGCTCCATACATCGGATCGAATCCAGATTCTATAACGAATTCTTTTGCGGATTCTGTCAATTCCAACGTGATATGACGCTCTGCTAAACGTCCTTGCAATTCCTTCACGATTTTATCGACGATTCCTTTCATTTCATTCGTTGTTAATGGTTTAAATAAAATAATTTCATCCACACGATTTAAAAATTCAGGGCGGAAATGTCCTCTTAGCTGTCCCATAACAAGTTCTCTTGCTTCTTCTTTAATCGTACCGTCTTCTTGTACACCTTCTAGTAAATACCCTGAACCAATATTCGATGTCATAATAATCACTGTATTTTTGAAATCTACTGTTCGACCTTGCGAATCTGTAATCCGCCCATCATCTAACATTTGTAATAAAATATTGAATACTTCTGGATGTGCCTTTTCAATTTCATCTAACAAAATTACAGAATATGGTTTACGACGTACCGCTTCTGTTAATTGTCCACCTTCTTCATATCCTACATACCCAGGGGGCGCCCCAATTAAACGTGACACAGCATGTTTCTCCATATACTCAGACATATCAATGCGAATCATTTGCTCTTCACTATCAAATAAAGATTGCGCTAATGTTTTTGCGAGCTCCGTTTTCCCAACGCCTGTCGGTCCTAAGAAAATGAACGAACCGATTGGACGATTCGGATCTTTAATACCCGCGCGCGCGCGAAGAACTGCATCTGATACAAGGCTTACCGCTTCTTCTTGTCCAATAACACGCTCTGATAAAATTTGTTCTAAACGGAGTAGTTTTTCACGTTCACCTTCGACAAGTTTTGCTACTGGTATACCAGTCCAACGCGAAACAATATTTGCAATCTCTTCTTCACTTACTTCTTCACGTAGCAAGCGATTCTCTTGTCCGTTATTAGTACCCATTTCTTCGGCTTCTTTTAATTCTTTTTCCATAGCTGGAATTTTACCGTGACGAAGTTCAGCAGCTTTATTTAAATCATAATTTCCTTCTGCTTCTTCTAACTCACGGCGCAGGCGTTCTAAATGTTCACGTAAATCACGAACTTTATAAATGTCTTCTTTCTCTTTTTCCCACTGCGCTCTCATTCCACTTGCAACTTCTTTTAAATCAGATAATTCCCGTTGCAACGTCTTTAAACGTTCTTGACTGCCGCGATCTGTTTCTTTTCCAAGGGCTGCTTCTTCAATTTCTAGCTGCATAATCCGGCGCGTTACTTCGTCTAATTCTGTCGGCATTGAATCAATTTCGGTTCGAATTGTTGCACACGCTTCATCGACAAGGTCAATCGCTTTATCTGGTAAAAAGCGATCGGATATATATCGATCAGATAATACAGACGCTGCGACAATCGCACGGTCATGAATATTGACACCGTGATAAATTTCAAAGCGCTCTTTTAAACCACGTAAAATAGAAATTGTATCTTCTACCGTTGGCTCTTCTGCTAATACTTGCTGAAAACGGCGTTCTAACGCTGGGTCTTTCTCAATATACTTTCGGTACTCATCTAAAGTTGTCGCTCCAATACAATGTAATTCACCACGCGCAAGCATCGGTTTCAACATATTACCAGCATCCATCGCTCCTTCTGTTTTACCAGCCCCAACAATCGTATGAAGTTCATCAATAAATAAAAGAATACGACCTTCACTTTTTTTAATTTCGTTTAATACAGCTTGCAAACGTTCTTCAAACTCACCACGGAATTTTGCTCCAGCTACGAGCGCACTCATATCTAATGCAAAGATTGTTCGATCCTTTAACCCTTCCGGTACGTCCTTTTTTACAATTCGCTGCGCTAACCCTTCAACAATTGCTGTTTTACCAACACCTGGTTCCCCAATTAAAACAGGGTTGTTTTTTGTTTTACGAGATAGAATACGAATAACCCGGCGAATTTCGCTGTCACGACCAATAACAGGATCAATTTTCCCTGTCTTTACTTCAGCCACTAAATCACGGCCATATTTTTCTAACGCTTCATACGTTACTTCTGGATTTTGGCTTGTCACTCTTTGATTCCCCCGAACTGTCGTTAAAGACTGTAATAAATTATCTTTTGTAATGTTAAATTTTGTGAATAATTGATTGATATCGCCTTTCTCTTCAGAAAAAGCAAGCAATACATGTTCTACCGAAATGTAGTCATCTTGCAATTTTTCCGCTTCAGCTCCCGCTCTTACAAGCAGTTGTTGCAAAGCACCTGTTACATACAATTTCCCAGCTTCTGCTCCACTTCCAGTTACAGAAGGTTTTTTCTTAATTAAGCTTTCTACACCTGCTTTTAACGCCTCTATATCAACATTCATTTTTTGAAAAATACGTACTGCCAATCCTTCTTGTTGCTGCAGCAATGCGAGCAATACATGAACAGTATCTACTTCTTGATGATGATGAGATACCGCTAAAGATTGAGCACTCATAATCGCTTCTTGTGTTTTCGTTGTCATTTGATTTAAGTCCATCTTTACAGTCCTCCAAACATTTGACCTTTTTTGATTTTTTGACTTTCTTTGACCTTTGAACTCATTATACTCCCATTCTTTTTTTTATACAATAAATTTAACTATATATTTTCGCTTTTTAAAATACACACAAAAAACCGCAGCTTAACGCTGCGGATCTCTTTACGGTTTTCTTTTATATGTCCACTGACGGTTATGATTCGAGTTCTCAGGAAACCTTTGACCAGCAGTTAATTTTACCATTTGTGGATCTTTCACCATACTTCCTGTTTCACCAATTTCCACGTAAATCCCATCATTTGGTGCTTTCTGTCCAGAACGAAACCTGCGATTTTGTCCCATCTTCATTCTCCTTCCATGACATCTTTACACCGTTAGTATGTCCAGTTTTGAAAAAGCATTTCTGTTATGTTTAGGAAACCTGTCATACTTTTGATTTTTGGTCACATATATGAATTTACATCATAAAGCAGGAAAAAAAGAAGGATTTGTTGAAAAAAAAGAAACCGACCTATTCTAAGGCCAGTTCCAAAGGAGAGTCAAACATATACGAGAAGATTACGTTTTCATTATACGTCTTACTAGGTAGACAATGTAACCCTTTTCACAAATTGTACAAAATGAAAGAAACATTATTTGAACTTTCCAAAAAAAGATTGACTTTTCTACTCCAAAGCAGGAAATAGTGGACTCTAACATGTTGTGCGACGTAAGATGAATATATAAATCCATTTTGATTTTAGGGCACATCCCCCGCTGCTAAGACGAACAAAAAGTGAACTACACTCATTTTCTCTCTTTGTTTTCACTTGGCATGGGGCAGGAAGAGGGGGCTGACCACTTCTATGCATGGCTGGATGCTCTCTCCCTCCTAAAAAGAATGGTTGTATGTCATTTTTTCAATTTGTATTTATATATAAAGAAACTTCCATCCATAGTTGTTTCTCTATCATATCTTTCGAGAGGACTCCCATCTCTAAACATATGTGAAGGTGGTGAGGTGAATCGAAAAAAATATTTGTTATTGTAACCGAGGAATCGTACACGTCAAAAGTAAGTTTTCTAGATCATGACTTCATTCCAACGTATGGAACAGATGACCAACATGCAACTTTTTCAGGAGAACGAATAAAACGTGGTATGTATCGTTCTGCGAAAGGCATCGAACTCAACGCAGACGTAAATGCTACGGCGAATATTTTACGAAAAGTAGTCCCGAATGCATGGAAAAACGGGATAGAGGGGTTAGGCGTGAAACAGCTCGCTAGTGTGTTATCTCCACTGACGTTAATCGTCCGTTAAGCCGAAACGTTAGAAACCCCCACTTCAAGCTTTGCTAAGTGGGGGAGTATTCATACACTTCCCAACCTCTTATTTCTGCATATAAACCGGAAATACAGATAGAAACAAAAAAATTTTCATAAGAGGTGAAAACATGAAAAAGCAACATTTAATCGCATTAGATTTAGACGGCACTTTACTTACAGACAATAAAATCATTTCCACACGAACAAAGAAAACAATTGAAAAAGCGAAAGAACAAGGGCATGTTGTTGTCATTTCAACAGGGCGTCCGTTCCGTGCTAGTCACACTTATTATAAAGAACTTAGCTTAAATACACCTATCGTTAACTTTAATGGTGCTTATGTTCATCACCCACTGGATGTAAATTGGGGAACGCATCACTCTCCTCTTGAACTTTCCACTGCACAAGAAATCGTTCGCGCTTGCTTTGACTTTGGCGTAAAAAACATTTATGCCGAAGTAATGGATGATGTATATGTTCGCGAAATTGATGAGGATAAAAAACATATCTTTGAATTTGGCTCTCCAAAGATTTTCACGGGAGATTTACTGAACACTTTACAAGATCATCCAACATGCTTATTAATCGATGCGCTCGATGAACAAGCAACTACTATTCGTCAGCATTTAACAGATATGCATGCGGAAGTGATTGATCACCGAAAATGGGGCGCTCCTTGGCCAATTATTGAAATTGTAAAAAGTGGTCTAAATAAAGCCATTGGCCTTCAAAAAATTTCTAGTTATTATAACATTCCAAAGGAACAAATTATCGCTTTTGGTGACGAAGATAATGATTTTGAGATGATTGAATATGCAGGTCACGGCATCGCGATGGGTAATGCGATTCCTGAATTAAAAACGTTAGCTAACCACACAACACTAACAAATGAAGAAGATGGGATTGCCCTTTATTTAGAAGAGGTCCTTGGATTGTAATCTAAAAATTCCCTACTTATAGTTTCAAAAGAAAACGCTCATACTACCACTAGACACAAAGATGTGTCAGTTGTTTTCTGCAAAAGAAGGGGGAATTACGAATGGGTAAAAAGAACAAATCAAAACGCTTCATTCAACAAGGGGCCGATGCTGTTATGAAGCATGCCGCAAGATTCCCGTACCGCGGTACATTAGCTGATGCAGAAAAAGAACGCAACAACTCTTCTCTCGGAGGGGTTTAAATGGGTAATTTATTATTCCAGCAAGCGCGAGATGCTGTTTCTGAAGCCGTTTCTTGCTCAAGTGCTACAGAGCAACAAGAGCTCGTGTATCGAGCAAAAAATGCTTTGCAATCCGCTTATGCCAATTCTTCAAATGCTGAAAGAGTACAGCTGCGTGATTTGCAACAACAACTCCAAAACATTACGAATGCGCATTAAAACAAGAGGACCGATTTTCGGTCCTCTTTAATCTTTCCGAAACAATCCAAATACCCCGACTGTTTGCACGACGTTTGTAAATGCACCAGGATCTACTTGTTTAATAATGCGCTCTAGTTCATATAGCTCATAGCGAGTAATGACAATCATTAACATTTCTTTATTTTCATTTGTATATGCCCCGGTAGCCGGTACAGTTGTAATACCCCTTACTAAACGAGCTTGAATTGCTTTTCGGACGTCTTTCCCATTTGTCGTTACGATAAATGCTGTAATTTTCACATGACGAGTATGAATCGCATCGATAATTCGTGATGATACATATAATGTAAGTAACGTATATAATGCCTTTTCCCAGCCGTACAAATAACCAGCTGCAATAATAATCACAGCATTAAACAAAAAGAAATAGGTTCCTACAGGCTTATCTTTAATTTTCGACAAAATCATTGCAATAATATCTAAACCGCCTGTAGACGCCCCCCATTTCAAGGCAATCCCGACGCCTATTGCTGAAATGAGACCACCGAAAATAGCATTTAATATAATGTCATTCGAAACTGCTCTCACTGGTACAATTTCTAAAAACAGTGTCATAAATACAACGCATAAAAAACTAAAGAACGTAAAAGCCTTCCCGACTTTTTTCCATGCTAAAATAACGACCGGAATATTAAATAAAGCGAACAGTACTCCTGTCGAGATGTGAACCGAAGCAAAATCGCCTAATACTTGCGAAATCAATTGAGATAATCCTGCGAAACCACTCGCATATACTTTTGCCGGTGTTAAGAATAAGTTCATTCCAATCGCATTTAATAAACCAGCAATGAGAACAGCAATGAGTTTTTTCGTTAGTTCCGCATAATTTAATTTTAAATCCATCTCCCAGCCCACCTTTATATACATAATAGGTTTACCAATACTCGTATACATAGTCTGTACGAAAACGGAAATGCTAAACATGCAACTGTTTAGAAATGGAGCTGATACGTATGCCTCATACGAGCGATAACGATAAAAAAGCACGCGATAATAACGCGAAACGTACAGAGAAAAATGAACACGAACAAAAGAACATCAAGCAAGGCAAACGTGCATATTCTAAAAAAACGGATCACTTGTAATAAACTCGTACATCAACACCATTGTTGATGTACGTTTTATATTTCCAAGGAAAAAACATGTCAAATTCACTTCATGTTCACTTCTCTATCCTACAATAACAATAACATAATTAGACGAGGTGTTAGCATGAAAAGAAAACAATTATGGATCGCAACCGCTGCGCTTGGGACGTTAATGCTATCTGCTTGTGATCCAAAAGATAGCTCAGAGGCGGTCGCAACATCAAACGTTTCCACCATTACAAAAAGCGACTTTGACAAACAGCTAAAAGAACGGTACGGAAAAGATACGTTATATGAAATGATGGCACAAGATATCATAACAACAAAATATAAAGTATCTGATGATGAAGTCGATAAAGAAGTGAAAAAAGCAAAAGAACAGTACGGTGATCAATTCAAAACAGTATTAGAAAGCAATCGCTTAAAAGATGAAGACGACTTTAAAAATCAAATTAGATTTAAATTAGCAATGGAAAAGGCCATTAAGAAAACCGTTACAGAAAAAGATGTAAAAGCGAATTATAAACCGGAAATTAAAGCGAGTCACATTTTAGTCAATGATGAAAAAACAGCAAATGACATTAAGAAAAAGCTAGATGAAGGTGCTTCTTTTGAAGAATTAGCAAAAGAACATTCTGAGGATCCTGGTTCAAAAGAAAATGGTGGTGACCTCGGTTACTTCGGTTCAGGTAAAATGGTCCCTGAATTTGAAGATGCTGCTTACAAATTAAATGTCGGTGAAATTAGCAAACCCGTTAAATCACCACATGGTTACCACATTATTAAACTTACCGATAAAAAAGAATTAAAACCATACGACGAAGTAAAAGATTCCATTCGTAAAACTTTGGAAGAACAACGAATAGCGGATCCAACTGCCGGTCAAGAAATATTGTTAGATGAATTCAAGAAAGCCAATATTAAAGTAAAAGATAGTGATTTGAAAGATACCTTCTCCCGTCTTTCAGGAAAATAATCAAAAATCTATCAAAAATCTATCAAAAATCAGCGAATGAAATTTTATCAGTAATGCACGAAAGGATAAAAAGAAACGTAGTAATCTGACTAGGGTTGTTCGTGTAAAATGGTGAATGAAATTTTATCAGCGATTTTTCAAATATATCAACCATTTCTCACAATATATCAGCGCAAATTGGAATATATCAGCGATTCGACAAAGAATATCGACTAACCAACAAAAAACGACAAAAAAACAGGAGCCCTCTAGCTCCTGTTTCCTAACACTCTGAAAAACGAACAAGCTACCTTGTTCGTTTTTTTATTTCTTAAAGTACGTCCATCCTTCTTCTTGATAAATCTTTTCCTCTTTCATCAACTTACCAAGCGCACGTTTAAATGCTGCTTTACTCATATTGAAACGCTCTTTAATGTCTTCCGGATGACTCTTATCCCAAAACGGCATTGCTCCGCCGCGACTTTCCATATACTCATAAATCACAGCAGCGTCATCTTCCATTCCCTCTTCTTTACGCGGAAGCAGGGAAATATTAATTGTACCATCATCTTTCACATCAATAATACGACCTGTTACACGCTCACCAATACGAACTTGTTCTTTTCTTTCTGTATGGTGTAAAAACGCACGGAAATGTTCATCCGTTAATACAAACGAACCAACTTGAAGCGAGCGATACACGCGTCCATTCACATTTTTGTTACGCATAGATGGCGTTGCATCAACGACAATTTCCTGCATATCTGAGTCTCTTGCTGGAAGAGCAATTAGACGGCCGCGATTTGTTAGTTTTAATGTGCAATACAATTCGTCGCCCTCTTCTGGCCAAACCGGTGTATAAATCGGAAACTCATCGGCTGGGATTAAGATATCTTTCGAAACACCAATATCAACGAATACACCTAGATCAGGTTTTACTTCTACAACTTTTACCCAGTTCCAGTCATGTACTGTAATTACCGGCGTCTTCATTGTGGCAGAAATTCGTTCTTTATGATCAAGGTATAAAAATACGTCAATCGTATCCCCTTCTTCAATCTCTCCTGCTACTTCATTTTTATGTAAAAATACTTCTTCATAACCTTCCTCATCGTCAAAGCCGACCATATATCCAATTTCTGTTTCTCGTAAAACAGTTACTTGCTCAATCGCTCCTGGTTGTAAATACATATATTGTAATTCCCTTCTATATATAAAGTTATATTTTTATCATTCCAAAGAAAGGTTCATTATAACACGATTTTTCCTTTATTTGTCCAACTCTCCAAAATTCACTATAATAGAAGATGGAATTTAATTTGGAGGTGCTAACCATGGCAAAAGATAGTTCTTTTGACATCGTTTCAAAAGTAGAATTACCAGAAGTAACAAATGCTATTAACATCGCATTAAAAGAAATTCAAAATCGTTACGACTTTAAAGGCAGCAAAAGCGATATTAAATTAGAAAAAGAAGTAATCGTCTTAACTTCTGATGATGAGTTTAAATTAGATCAAGTAAAAGACGTTCTTATTTCAAAACTAGTTAAGCGCGAAGTACCAATTAAAAACTTAGACTACGGAAAAGTAGAAAGTGCTGCTGGCAACACAGTACGTCAACGCGCAACATTGCAACAAGGTATCGATAAAGATAATGCGAAGAAAATTAACAACATTATTAAAGAGTTAAAATTAAAAGTGAAAACACAAGTACAAGATGATCAAGTTCGCGTTACTGGAAAAAGCCGTGATGACTTACAAGCAGTAATCACAGCCGTTCGCGGTGCTGATTTACCAATCGACGTACAATTCATTAACTACCGCTAAAAGAAAAAACTTTCTTTTTTAGGCAGAAGAGAATGAGAGCAGTTCAGCTTTTGTTTTCATAGCCGTAAATAGGCTATAGTATTAGTTGAGTAAGAGTATAAATAAGAGGGTATGCTGGGAAGTAGCAAAAAGATTACTTCTTAGCACACCCTCTTTTTAGATAGGAAAGAGCGTTCGGCCTTGCATATACGTGGTCAGTTTTTTTAGCCCCATGCCGTGTGAAAACAAAAGGAGAAAATGAGTGCAGATTTGCTTTCGTTTGAATCGAGCTATATACAATATGCGACGTCTTAAAACATGCCCACTCTTATTGTTTTTTCCTTTTCTTTACGACAATTAAAAAAGTAATAAATAACACATTTATACCAACTAATAAAGAGACAAAGAGCCAGTTAATACTTGTTTTTTCTCTAACTTGATATACATTTGCTTCTTCTCGCTTCAATACAAGATAGTAGTTCCCATCTTCTTCTCTAATAATTTCATCTTCCACTAATCCCTTTAGTTCTCGATTTTCTCCTATCTCATTTTCCGAAAGCGAAACTTTTTGCGTCTCTTGCGTGTTGTTAATTGCAACAAGTGTTACTTCATCTTTATACTTCCTTTTTAGTACACTCATTCCAGCCTTATCATATAACAACTCAAATGTACCATGACGGAGAGATGACAACTTCTCGCGTAACTCTCCCAATCTGGTTATATACTGTAAAAATTTTTCATCAGTTTTAAAGTCCATTAGCCTATGATTATCCGGTACATCCCCGCCATCAAGCGCGATTTCTGTTCCGTAGTAAACAATCGGTACCCCTGGTGATGTATATAAATAAGCAAGTGCGAGCTTTAAACGTGATGGCGGATAATATCCATTCTCTTTCGCACCCCTGACAAACCGCTTTGTATCCTGACGATCTAAAAAAGCGCCTATTTCTTTACCATTTTCTATTAAACTAGCGTCATACAGCGGTTTAATAGATGTATCTGATTTCGCAAAGACATCTGTTATGTGCTTATAGTACTCATTATGTACATTCTCTCCCCCATCATTCATAACGAGGAAATTTTTTTTCATCCCTTGAACACTTTGTTTTACTTCATCTAATACACGATGAGATATTTCTTTGCTATGTATAACATAACTTCCATCTATGTCCGCTTCTTTCACCCACCATTTTACCGAATCAGCGAGCGCTTCTTGCTCTTTTTCTACAACAAATTGAAAGACCACTTTCATATCTCGCTTATGCGCTTCTTGCGTAAGTTGTTTCACATCTTGCAGTGATCCAAAATGCTCATTCACTTTTCGAAAATCAACCGTACCACGTCCATCATACGTTTCACTTTGAAAAATCGGTGAAAGCATAACAGTCGTAAATCCCATCTCCTTTATATAATCGAGTCGCTTTATAACCCCTTGTATATCTCCCCCTTGATACCCTTCTAAATTCCCTACATTAAGCTGTTTATCATTTCCTGCATCCCCATTATTAAAACGATCAACCATAATAGAATAAATGACTTCATCTTGCCATACTCTTTTTTCTGCTGCTAACGCATGCGTAGGTGCTAAAAAAACAAATATCATACAAAAACAACTGAACACTCCTCTTTTCCACATAATATCCCCCAACTTTTTCTTAATTGCAAGAATAGTATATCAACTTTTCGGATAAACCGCACTTACACAAATGCCATGTTAACTTTTGTTACATTAAATTCTAAATTTTCTAAAAAACATATTGATTTTCTATTTATTTTTGCATATGATATGAAAAATAACATTAAATGTGATGTTTTATAACATTGTAGGAGGGAAAAAGAGTGAATATAGGAGATACTGTGTTTGTATTTTTAGCGACAGTAATGGTTATGATTATGACGCCAGGTTTGGCTCTTTTTTACGGCGGGATGGTCCGAAGTAAAAACGTACTGAGCACAACGATGCATAGCTATAGCGCGATGGCAATTGTTTCTATTCAATGGATTTTTCTCGGCTATTCTTTATCTTTCGGACCAGATTGGAACGGCATTATCGGTTCGCTTGATTGGCTCGGTTTACAAAACGTAACTTTCACACCAAATCCAGACTACTCCGCTACAATTCCACACAATTTATTTATGATGTTTCAACTTATGTTTGCAATTTTAACTCCTGCATTAATTTCAGGGGCATTTGCTGAACGAATGCGATTTTCTGCTTTTCTTATTTTTATTCTTCTTTGGACAACAATTGTTTATAACCCTGTCGCCCACTGGGTATGGGGCGTTGGCGGTTGGCTTCGCGAACTCGGAGCATTAGATTTCGCTGGCGGTAATGTTGTGCACATAACATCTGGCGTTGCCGGACTTGTACTAGCGATTTTTCTCGGCAAGCGAAAAGACGCAAACGGCTCTTCCCCTCATCATCTCCCCTTTACACTTTTAGGTGCAGGTTTATTATGGTTTGGATGGTTCGGCTTTAACGTTGGCAGTGCCCTTACATTAAACGACGTTGCAATGACCGCATTCATCAATACCAATACCGCAGCAGCAGCTTCTGCTTTAACTTGGATTTTAGCAGAATGGTTCTTCCAATCAAAACCGACTGTAATGGGAGCTGCTTGCGGTGCTATATCAGGTCTTGTCGCTATTACACCAGCTTGCGGATTTGTCACTCCACTTTCCGCTCTTTTAATCGGGGCAATCGGAGGGGTGCTTTGCTTCGGAGCCGTTTTCTTTTTAAAACATAAACTTGGATACGATGACGCACTTGATGCATTTGGATGTCACGGCATTGGTGGTACATGGGGCGGGATTGCAACCGGGCTATTTGCTACAACTTCTGTTAATAGCGGCGGCGCTGACGGATTATTTTACGGAAATGCCGCACTTCTCTTTAAACAACTAGCCGCAATTGGAGCAACATATGCTTTTACAACCGTGATGACGTACGCCATTATTAAAATAATTAACTTCTTCCTTCCAGTTCGCGTACATGAACACGAAGAACAAATGGGGCTTGATATTTCCATGCATGGGGAGAAGGCTTATGAATACAGCGAAACATCTATACGAGAGGGCTAAAAAATGATTTTTATATGATATAAGAAACAAAAGTTCTTCCTATAAAGTTAAAAAAAAACGGTCCAAACTTCTTCTTTTCCGATTATCCGTATCAAGACACCTTTGATACGGATGTTTTTTGCATAAAAGAACCCAGTTCAATAGTTGTTATCTAAAAATAGCGATAAGCATATAAACATTAAAAATTTGTTTTTTCTTATGTAATGACACGTCCCCCCTCCTAGCGATACAGTTTTTATTACTAATCTATGCTCAAATAAAATGAAGTTTTTCTCGATATACCAAAACAAAAAACGACTGAAAATCAGTCGTTTTTTGTTTTTTATATTATTAATAGACACATATAACAGTTTAAGTTTACAAATGGAGAATTTTACTACTTCGCAGAGTTTCCTACATACGCTGAAATATCAACATTTAACGCTTTCGCTAACCGCATACCATACTCCTGATCTGCACGGAAGAAGTTGCAAATCGCAAGTAATTTCGTTTGCTCATGCACACCTTTTAAATCATTTGTTAAGTTTGCAATTAAGTTGTCTCGTTCTTCTTTAGAGAATGAACGATAACGCTCACCCGCTTGCTTAAAGTCATTTGGTTTGTCGATTTTCTCACGAGATACATAGCCATCGAGTTTCATAGTGGAATCACGGTATGCTGAATCCTCCACTGGATTTCCTGCGTGACGACTTGGCTCGTAATTAATAGTTGATGATTGTTGATTCATTTGCATCACGCCATCACGTTGCTGATTGCGAACAGCTGCATATGGACAATTTACAGGGATTTGTAAGTAGTTCGCACCAAGACGGTAACGCTGCGTATCTGGATAAGAGAATAAACGCCCTTGTAATAATTTATCTTCAGACGGTTCAATGCCAGTTACAGTTGCACTTGGCGTAAACGCTACTTGCTCTACTTCTGCAAAGAAGTTTTGGGGATTACGATTTAATGTCATTGTCCCAACTTCCATTAATGGGAAGAGATCTTCCGGCCATACTTTCGTTGGATCTAACGGATCGAAATCTAAAGCATCCATTTCATCAAGTTGCATGACTTGCACGTGAAGATCCCATCTCGGATAATCTCCGCGCTCAATCGCATCAAATAAATCTCGAGTAGCGTGATTGAAATCTTTCCCTTGTACTTGTTCTACTTCTTTTGCACTTAAATTACGTACACCTTGCTGTGGTTTCCAGTGATATTTAACGTAAACGATTTTACCTTCTGCATTTATCCACTTAAATGCATGTACCCCGAAACCTTCCATTTGACGGTAGTTTGCCGGTGTACCGTAATCAGAGAACACCCAAGTCATCATATGCGTAGACTCCGGAGACAATGTCATGAAATCCCAGTAACGATCTGGTGTTTGAATGTTTGTATCTGGCGCTGGTTTTAAAGAATGTACCATGTCGGGGAATTTAATCGCATCACGAATGAAGAAAACAGGTAAATGGTTACCTACAAGATCATAGTTCCCTTCTTCTGTATAAAATTTCACCGCAAAACCACGTGGATCACGTGCCGTTTCTGGAGAACCTTGCCCATGAATCACCGTTGAAAAACGAACAAATACCGGTGTTTCTGTTCCCGCGTTTTGTAAAAATGCTGCTTTTGTATATTTTTTCATGCTATTTTTCGTTACAAAAACACCATGAGCACCTGCACCACGCGCATGTACAACACGCTCCGGAATACGTTCACGATCAAAATGAGCAAGCTTTTCTACTAAATGGTAATCTTCTAATAATACTGGTCCACGACGACCAGCCGTACGAGAATTTTGGTTATCTCCTACTGGAGCACCTTGGTTTGTTGTTAAGCGATCATTTGGATTCATTAAGGGGAACCTCCTATTTATCAATAGTTACTACTTAATTAAAATTATTATAATTTGATTATTATTCAAAATTACTTTTTTGTCAATTATTTTATTTGTTTTTTTGGAAAAAGGATCCTTTTCAAGAATGTTCGTCGCCTAACGAACCAAAACCAAAATTTGATTAGCACCTGTCCGTTTTAATACAAAATATCCTTTCTCCGATTTCGTTGCTATTCCATCATCATTTGACCAACAATAGCCATGAGTTTCACAAGTTCCATCGTCTCGAACCAATACTTGACCAATTAACCCAACGGCTATCCATTCTGGACGAGTTACACGAGAGATATACTCTTCATAAGGTTTCCATTCTGGGTTTAATATCGGCTGCATTATTTTTCTGTCTGGAGTGATTATTCTTCCTTCTCTATCTTTTTGCTCTGGAATGATAACTTCTTGGTATTTTCTTCGTCCCCATTCATCAGTAAGGTATTTTCCCTGCCAACGTAAGCAGCCACTATTCCCTAACAGACCTGGTGTCGCACTTGTTATTCCAAAAATAAATCGATCATTTGAAGTGGCCTTTCGAATTTTATCTTCTGTCGATACAGTAACGAAATAACCAACATCAATCGCGTTTCTATCGGCTGTTTCAAACATTTCTGCGTAATCACCCGCTGGAGTTGAATATGCGCCATCAATAAACATATTGCCGTTATTTAGAAGTTTTCCAACTAGACCTGCAGCATCATACGGTACTGCTCCGAAAGCTACATTCCATGAATAAGTTGGGTCTCCATCCACATTGTTAACAGCGCCGTTTAACCCCATAATATGGGCCCCTTCAAAACCATTTGTCGTTGTAGAGTTCCCTTCCGCATACGAGTTAATTCCATCGGCTATCGTACTAGCACCTTCTGCATGCGAGTTAATTCCACTTGCTGTTGTACTAGTACCTTCCGCATGCGAGTTAATTCCACTTGCTGTTGTACTAGTACCTTCTGCATGTGAGGAGGGGCCACTCGCTGTTGTTCCAGTACCTTCCGCATGTGAGGAGGGGCCACTCGCTATCGTATTCGAACCTTCCGCATGCGAGGAATTCCCACTTGCCGTTGTATTTTGACCTTCCGCATGAGCAAAAGAGTCACTGGCCGTTGTACCGCCACCTTCTGCATGGGAGGATCCTCCGCTAGCTACTGTTCTTGATCCCTCAGCATGGTCACTCCCATTACTCGCTGTTGTATTAAAACCTTCTGCATGGGATGCAGGTCCGCTAGCTGTTGTTCCTGATCCCTCAGCATGCGAAACAAGGCCGCTAGCTGTTGTTCCAAAACCTTCTGCATGAGCACCTGTTCCACCAGCTGTTGTATTTGTAGCAACTCCTTCTACATGAGAAAAATCTCCTAACGCCTGTGGAGCTGGAAATAAAGTATTATCCGGCGTTCCTCCCTCAGCATGAGAAGCAATTCCATTTGCAACAGTTTCCCTTCCTTCTGCATGGGAACACTCTCCGTTTGCTATGGTGTTACACCCTTCTGCATGGGAGGCAAATCCATTTGCAATCGTATTATTTCCTTCTGCTACAGAACAGCCATTATTCGGGTCAGTTCTAATACAGCTGATTCCTGCGGGACCTGTAGCTCCCGTTTCCCCTGCTTGGCCTGTTGGACCTGTTGAACCTGTAGCTCCTGTTTCTCCTGCTTGGCCTGTTGGACCTGTAGCTCCTGTTTCTCCTGCTTGGCCTGTTGAACCTGTAGCTCCTGTTTCTCCTGCTTGGCCTGTTGGACCTGTAGGGAATGTAAATGGTGGAATAGAAGATAAAGTAGGACCAACCGAATTTGGATCCAATGCAGCAGCACGTAACATTTCATTTTCTTCTGGCATACGCCACCTCCAAAAAGCACCTACCATATTAAATAAATGCATTATGGAAACATTTATGACAGATTCATCTCTTTTTCACATTCAATCTGATAAATGAAAGCTTAGGATGTTCCCCTTATAAAAAGTGAAAAATTCTTCTTGAACCTTCTTCATACAGTCTTAACCTGATAACACTTTGACAATAACAATATTTGAAATATTCCCCAACAAATATAGAGGTAACACCACATTGCTATCCCTATGACACAAAAGTACGCGTATCCCGGCAGAACACCACGCCCATCAAATTGAAACATTATATTAACTGAACAGGTGTACAATATTCATACTTATAAAGTGAAACTTTGATTACCCATCACCAATTGGGCTTTTACGGGCAGTAAGGCTTCCACCTAACTTCTTTGCATCCGCTAAACTTTGAGGCGGGAGTCTTACTGCCCGCAAATTATGTTCAATAAGCATGGACAAGCGCACAAGCTATTTCTATATTTCTTCGTAATATATATTGAATTTCATAGGAGAAAGTAGGGACTAGAATGGAAAGACACAGAAAAGATAGCAAAGAGAAAAAGTGTGAACATAAGAATTGTTCACATTGTGGAAAGAATCCATGTTGTTGTTCACACGAAAACAATTCCACGAATACATTTAATCCAGTCATTACCGTTAATCCAGTCTTCAATATTCCACCAACACAAGCGAGTGAAACTAGATATGTCTTAACAAAAAAAACTGAAGGGATACGCATACCAGAACAAAATGAATTTATTCCCATTATTAGTCTACCCATCACTGTAGAAGGAACAACAATCGTGAAATTAGAAAGCACAGTAGCATTGGATATTAGGGGTACTAGCCCATTTTCCTACCGAGCGCTTTTCCGATTAGAACGTGACTCCAATCTTGTAGTTAATTTCTCAGAGACGGATAATTCCATTTTGGAACAAAATGTTGGGGATTCTATTAACTTAACGCACAGTTTTAACTGGTTTGATATAGTAGGTCCTGGGGCACATACGTACACACTATTCATCTTTATTGTTAGCAATATTGAACTTGCCAGCATCACTACTGACGAACGTACGTTACAAGCGACTCTAATTCCTCCAAGCAGCGGAATTATTATCCCATAATTGTCTCTAGGCCTAGGTAAGTTAGACAAAGGTAAGTTCTGATACAAAGATAAAATAAAGTGAAACTTTATTCGCTGGGGGTTTTCTTCATCCCCCACTGATTATCAGCTCTCACCTATCTTCCTCGCTTCTCTCTGAATTTTGAGGTGAGGGCCTTATTGCCCGCAAATAGCGGGATAAAAGGGAATAAAGTGCGTATAATCCTAGCGGAATCGTAGCTTATGCTGTAAGCTCAAACAATTAACGAATAGGGTAGCGTCAGGAAAATGCGGATTTACAACGTTAAGCATATTTTTCTAACGATTACCCTATTTACTGTTACTTGCTCTCTTTGAATAACTCTTTGTAAATCTTTTTATTCGAATGTATAATTGTATTAAAAGTCTTAACTTTTAGAATTGAGGTGTCAATTATGAAAAGTTTTGGTATGTTAGCATGCTCTACTTTCTTTTCAGCGCTCCTTTTATTGTTTAATGTCCAATCCTTCTATAATAAATTTACAGAAGGAAATACATATTATTGGGTAAACGTTGTCTTAGCTGCTGTATTCCTAATATCCTTTACTATCAATATGAAAGATATCATTAAGAAAAACTACACAACTCCAACAAATCAGGAGTAGCTACATACATGTGTGGAATAGGCGGATTAAAATCACATCAATATAAAGTAAAAACATCCTCAAAAAGCGGCTCACAAATTGTAAGCCGCTTTTCACTATTCTTTTACATTCACCCCGTACTCCTTAAACCACACATGAATTTGCGCCAAATGCGCTAGTAACTGCGGTCCGCTCATCAACTGACCAAACCATGGCGTTTGAAACGCACTCCCTCCTGATTGAATCAATCCTTGTAGTTGCCCTCTATCAAACAACTCATGCAAAATGGAGTTTTTATCTGTTAATAGTTCTTGTAACCACGTTGTTACTGCTTTTGTGTAATGTGGATTATGTGTTTTCGGATACGGGCTTTTCTTTCTATATAAGATATCGTTTGGCAATACCCCTTCTAACGCTTTACGTAATAGACCTTTTTCGCGATTTTTATACATTTTCATTTCCCAAGGAATATTCCACGCATATTCGACAAGACGATGATCTGCAAATGGAACACGTACTTCTAGACTCGCTCCCATACTCATGCGATCTTTTCTGTCTAATAGTGTTGTCATAAACCAAACCATATTTAAATAAAATAGTTGCCGTCTTTTTGCTTCAAGTACACTTTCTCCTTCTAACACTGGCACTTCTTGTATGGATTCTTCATAACGCTGCTCTACATACTCTCCAAGTTTCAATTTATTACGCCAGTTTTTTTTCAGAAGTTGTTCACGCGCCTTTGTAGAACGCATCCACGGAAATGCACTGGATTGCAAATCATCTTCCCGGTAAAACCATGGATAACCACCAAAGATTTCATCGGCACATTCGCCCGACAAACCAACAACGAAATCTTGTTTAATTTCACGGCAAAACCATAATAACGAAGAGTCGATATCTGCCATACCAGGTAAGTCACGCACGAGCACTGCTTCTGTTAAATATTCCGCTAACTGTTCATTAGAAATCACGCAGCGTTGATGAATCGTACCAAACGTTTCTGTCATTAAATCAATAAACGGTGCATCCGAATTCGGCTGAAACGCATTCGCTTTAAAATATTTTTCGTTATCTTCGTAATCAATAGAATACGTGTACAGCTTTCCTTTCCCTTCTCTTTCATATGCCATTGCTGCAAATGCAGTAATGGCACTTGAATCCACTCCGCCTGACAAAAATGTACATAAGGGCACATCGGAAACTAATTGTCTTGTAATTGCATCTTTAAGCAGAAAGCGTACTTGTTCTACCGTCTCTTCAAATGAGTGTTCATGTTTTTTACTTTCCACATTCCAATATCGCCACATACATAAACCATCTTTTGAAAATGTCAGCGCATGCCCAGGACGAAGCTCCTGCATTCCTGCATAAATACCATGACCGGGCGTTCGAGACGGCCCGAGTCCAAGTACTTCTGAGAGCCCCTCTGTCGTCACTTCTGTCTTTACATCTGGATGGGCTAAAATAGCTTTTAATTCTGAAGCGAATAATAATCTCCCATTACTATATTTGTAAAATAATGGTTTAACCCCTAGCCGATCACGTGCGATAAATACTCGTTCTTTTTTCTCATCCCAAACCGCAAAAGCGTATATCCCATTTAAATGATCGACACATTCTTCTTTCCACTCTATATAAGACGCTAATAACACTTCCGTATCAGAATGCCCTTTAAATGTATAACCTCTTTGCTGTAATTCTTTACGAATATCTTCTGTATTATAAAGTTCTCCATTATAGCAAATGGTGTAATTCTCTTCTTCTTTCATACATCTACATGTCATCGGCTGTTTCCCACCCTCAGGATCAACTACAATTAACCGTTTATGTCCGAAAGCAACGTGCCTTTTCACCCATATATTCGTATCATCCGGCCCTCTCTTTGCGAGTGTTTCTGCCATCTTCTTCACCGTTTCTCTCTCATTTTCTAACGACCGCTTAAAGTCAATCCATCCTGTAATCCCGCACATATCAATCATCCTTCCTACCCTATATCCGTATAACTTTATGAACTGTGTTCTCATTGTATGCCCAACTTTCTCTAGGTGTTCCACAGTTATAAAGAACGCCTGAACTGTCCATAACAAGAATAACTACTTTAATAAAAGGAGAAATCACGAATGAAACAACGCAAACATATTTTGTATAATCAGCCACGTGCTCATACAATTGGGAATGTGGAATATATAAACAATGAGTGGATATTTTTTGATGATGAAAATGATGAAGCATTTTTACTTAATGATATTATTGAAGATGGATTTGAAGTTTTATATAACAACAATTGGTTACCAGCGAGATTCTATGAACAAAACATAGTGCAAATCGCAAATGAACATCATCCATTGCAAAACGGTGAGATGATACGAATTCGAAAAAAATTGCTGCTCAGTTATCATGAATGGTTAGAAGAACTTTCTGACTCTGCTTTTTCATTATTTACGGAAGCATTGCAGTCTTTCAATTATTCTTTATATGACTGTATGTATTGTCATAATTTCTTATCCTTTCAACCGAAAGATGGGCCTTGTGAAGGTGTAAACCTTCTATTATTTGATAACGAAGAAATGATTTGCTCATTGCACCATCATTATGTTCGTTTTTCTACTTGTAATAAAAATATATTTAAGTTTATAAAAACGACTGGTGAGGAATTACATATAGATGCTACGTAATTACAAAAGAAAAACCACCTTATTCTCTTTTTCACAAAAAATAAGGTGGTTTTTTCTTTTATTAAAATAGGTCAAATCCCATTGGCAATCGTAATCCAATATATAATACAACTACAAGTGCAATAATAAATTGCCCCCAAAACGCCCCTGCTGGTTTTTTCTTACTTGTTTTCACAAGAACCATTTCCATTGCAGCAATAACCCAAACACCAACTAACATTTTCAGGCCATACCACATGTGCATGTTACCTGTTGCTGTTTTCATAATGCTTTGGTATAACAAGAAACCCGTTACAATGATGATGATATACATAAGACGAAGCCCCATATGTACGCCTTTTCCTTTTCTTCCTGCCGTATACATTGAATACGCCACAAAGAATAAAATAAGCCCTAATGCCCACGCTGTAATATGCATGTGTGTTGTCATGATATCCCAACCTCCTCTTTTTCACACTTTTTCACTTTATATGATACCATGTCCATTTATTTTGAGGAAATGTTTCGCTTTTTTACATTTAAATGATATAATATTTAGAGTATTTACAAACTTCTTGTAATAACAAAAGGGGGAACAATCATGATTCAAACAAAAGATATTATCGAACTAACAGACACATACGGTGCAAATAACTATCATCCGCTTCCAATCGTTATTTCTAAAGCGGAAGGTGTTTGGGTAGAAGATCCTGAAGGAACTCGCTATATGGATTTACTAAGTGCATATTCTGCGGTAAACCAAGGACATCGCCATCCGAAAATTATTAATGCGTTAATTGAACAAGCAAACCGTGTTACGTTAACTTCTCGTGCTTTCCATAGCGATCAATTAGGTCCTTGGTACGAAAAAGTAGCGAAATTAACACATAAAGATATGGTACTTCCAATGAATACAGGCGCGGAAGCTGTTGAAACCGCAATCAAAACTGCACGCCGCTGGGCATATGACGTGAAGAACGTAGAAGAAAATAGAGCTGAAATTATCGTTTGTGAAGATAACTTCCATGGTCGTACAATGGGCGCTGTTTCTATGTCATCTAATGAAGAATACAAACGCGGCTTCGGACCAATGCTTCCTGGTATTATCGTGATTCCTTACGGTGATTTAGATGCGTTACAAGCTGCGATTACACCAAATACAGCCGCATTTATTTTAGAACCAATTCAAGGTGAAGCGGGGATTAATATTCCGCCAGCTGGATTCTTAAAAGCCGCTTATGATGTATGTAAAAAAGAAAACGTTTTATTTGTAGCAGATGAAATTCAAACTGGTTTAGGTCGTACGGGTAAACTATTTGCATGCGATTGGGATAACGTAATTCCTGACATGTACATACTTGGTAAAGCACTTGGCGGCGGCGTATTCCCAATTTCTTGTGTTGCTGCAAACCGCGACATTTTGGGCGTGTTTGAGCCAGGTTCTCACGGTTCAACGTTCGGTGGTAACCCACTTGCATGTGCTGTTTCTATCGCAGCTCTTGATGTATTACTAGATGAGAAATTAACAGAGCGTTCTCTTCAATTAGGAGAAAAATTAGTAGGACAATTAAAAGAAATTGATAATCCAATGATTACAGAAATCCGCGGCAGAGGTTTATTTATCGGAATCGAATTGAACGAGCCTGCTCGTCCATATTGCGAAAAATTAAAAGAAGCTGGCCTTTTATGTAAAGAAACACATGAAAATGTAATCCGCATTGCACCACCTCTTGTTATTTCTGAAGAAGATTTAGAGTGGGCATTCCAAAAAATTAAAGCGGTATTATCTTAATTGAAATAAGCTGCCTTTTACGGCAGCTTGTTTTTTATGAAACAATCATTTTTGAGAAAAGTAATATACCAGCAATAACCGGAAATAGAAGTACTGCGCCTACTATGCAGGAAATAACCACATGTTTCAACTTCCACCAATCATTTACTATCCCTTTCCGAAACCAAAATAATGAAAAAGGAATAACCAATACTATCGCTGTTATCAATCCTGGAACGTATCTTTCTGCAAAAATAGCACCGCCGATATGGAACCATCCATTCATAAAAATCATCGCTTGTGTAATGAGTAATATATAAAGCGTGACTTTCTTTTTTAATATAGAATGAACACATACAAATAGAAAAACAATCGTTGTCAATACACATAGCGCAATGAAAAAATATTGTTTGTATCCGATATTTTTTTCCATCTGAATCGGCGCAAAATATTTCATTTCAGAAAAAAAATAATATTCCTCAGCGTTATGACATGCAAATAATATCGGGATGAGCCACATATGTGGCGGACTATTTGACCAAGTTTTGAAGTATCCCAACATGCTCTACCGTGATTTCTACATCATCACCAGCTCTTAAAAATTTAGGTGGTGTAAACCCCTTCCCAACTCCCGCTGGTGTTCCAGTTGCAATTATATCTCCAGGCTCTAACGTCATCCCTTTACTTACGATAGAAAGAATATCTTCTACCGGAAACATCATATTTGCAGTATTTGAAATTTGACGAACTTCCCCGTTCACTTTTGTCTTAATGTTTAATTTGTTTGGATTTTCAATGGCCCCCTTATGAACTAAATACGGCCCCATTGGACAAAATGTATCAAAACTTTTTCCTAAAAAAAATTGTTTATGTTTTCTTTGAATATCTCGAGCCGTTACATCATTTACAATTGTATAACCGAAAACATATTCAAGGGCCTTCTCTTTCGCAATTTGCTTTCCGCGTTTTCCAATTACGATTGCGAGTTCACCCTCATAATCTAGCTCACTTGTTGCATGCGGATGACTGTGAATTTTCTCTCCATTCCCAATAACTGTTGTCGGGGCCTTTGTAAAAATTATAATATTCTTTGGAACAGATTCCTCTCCTCCCATCTCTATCACATGATCATGGTAGTTTTTCCCGACGCAAAGAATATTCTTTCTTGGCCTTGGAATAGGTGCTAGTAGCTTCACATCTTGCAGAGGATAATACGCTGGTGTTTCGTTTTCTTTAGCCCAATTTACAAGCTCTTTTGCTTTTCCAATAAAATCATTCCCCTTTTCGATACACTCTAACATTGTAATCGGGACTGTAATCTTTTCACCTTTTTGCCGCTGTGCTTCTCTAAGATGCAGCACTTTTTCTTCATATTCATCCACAACACCAACAAATACCTTTTCGTCCTTCTTTCCTGTCACAAACCGCATTATTTCCACTCTCCATCCTAAAACTCATACACTGTAATTGTATTCGCATTCCTACAAAAAAAACCTGCCAAACCATTTTATTCTTTACAATATTCTTTATTTTTCGCATCATTTGACACTATTTTGAAATAAAATGTAGAATTTTTACTTCTTTTATCGAAGGTATTTCTTTTTTATGGAATTTTTGTATAATATGTACTACATATATACTTAAATTTTATAAGGAGATGGAGCCGATTCTATGTTTGAGCAAGCGATTGAAAAAAAACGTGAAAAAATGATGTATTTTGCCGAGCGCTACGGAGTAACCTCTCAAAAAACAGTCAATTGTAGTCAAGAACTAGACAAGCTCTTAAATGTCGTTTGGCTTATGAAAACAAATTCTATCCAAACTCATACTATACATAGGCACACACATTGAACTCCCCTCACCCTCACCTTAACTTCACAGGTTTGGAGGAGGGGGGATTTCTCACTTTAAATGATAAAGTGGGGTCTTTTCATTGAAAAAAGTCACATTTTAATGAAAACGCCCATACAATAATAGAAAAGGTTATTTGTAATTCCTATAGCAGTCATAAAAAATTTTATTTATGAAAGGTGTTTTCTATGCCAGCGATGGTTGGACATATTCATATCGTAAATATTGGATCAA
The DNA here is from genome assembly GCF_054570475.1 of Bacillus sp. C1. NCBI lineage: Bacteria > Bacillati > Bacillota > Bacilli > Caryophanales > Bacillaceae > Bacillus > Bacillus sp. C1. Next base: position 461,745 of record NZ_JBTMZT010000002.1, on the reverse strand, counting down.
GTGGGATTTTTCATATTGGGGATGTATTTGCAATCAGACCAATTAGTTACTCTCGTACTTTTGCAGGAGCTGGTTCTTTTAATGTAGGAGAAAATGTCTCCGTGTACAATTATCAAAATACAACAACAGTCAATGATACTGACGAAATGGATCAAGTGATAATTGGCTCAGCGTAAAGGAGGAGCATGAAAATGAACTTCTATATACAGCAAAGTATTATCATTAACAAGATAAGAATAGATAGCATTACAACTTCATCTGTTTTTCAAATTGGTAGTGCCGGTAGCATTAAATCTTTATCTAAATTTTCTAATACTGGTGGGTTTACAGAGCCACTTCGCCCATTGAAATCAAAAGGACAAATTATTTCTATTAAACCGGCAGCAGGTTCTTCTTAAGTTAATTGTGTCATAAATATAAATAAAAATTAAAAAACTGATACAAAACCAGTCTTTTAGGTGGGAGAGAGCGCATCCACCCATGCATATTAGCGGGGCAAATCCTTTTGTTTTTCATAGAAACCTTACAAAATGGATTCCCCATAAACACACCTCCCGGTTCAAAAAGGAGGCTTCACACAGTGAATCAAGATATATATACTTACCTATACCAGTTTCAACAAGTTCTTCAAAAACAGCAAGAAACAATCCGCGCATTAGAAGAGCAAGTACGGATAATAACAGAAGAGCTTAATGAACTAAAAAATCGCTCCCCCTCTTCTATAGGCAAAGTAGAATATAAATTCGATCAATTAAAAGTAGAAAATTTAAATGGCACATTAAATATCGGCTTAAATCCATTCGCAAGCAAAGGGCAACAAATTGAAGATTTTGAGGTGGATACAGAAACTTTAAAAGTAAATCCTGAAACAGAAACAACTCCTGATTTTTATCAAGATATTATTCAAGAGATGCATCGCTATTTAGACGAAGAAGCATATAATAGAATTCTTCATTTTGAACAAGAAGAACGAACACCTCTTGATAATATGTATCGTCAAATGATGATTGATGATATAAAGAAACAAATGGAGCATCGTCTTCCTTATTATTTATCACAAGTACAGCCATATGAAGACATTACCTCAAATCCCGATTATATGAAGGACGTCATTATTCAAGCGATGAAGCAAGATATCGACAAAGCATTCCTTTCCTTTATTCAGCACATGCCAAACAACTTCCGAAAGGAGTGAGCTTATATGAATTTTAACGTTATTAACCGTGAGATAAAGGTTGGACAAATCAAAATGAACGGGGTATCTTCATCTGCTCTTTTTTTAATCGGTGATGCAAATCTCCTCATTCTTTCTTCTATTCTTGATACGCCGTTTGAATCCGTCACGGAAGGACCATTCGTACCTCTCGTAACAGATGCCCCTACTACTCCAGGTTAAGGAGGAAGTTTTATGTTCCGGCACATCTCAGTTGTTCATCGTACGAATATTGTTTCTATGGGGGTCGCTGGTGTTTTCCAAATTGGTGATGCCAATCAGATGGAATTAAAAAGCCGAGCCCTTATCGTACACCGTGAATTTCCCTGCTATTTCGAGAACGAAGGAAGATTAGATGCTTTTGGAATTTTTACAGATGATGAAATTACCATTCCCACTCGGTCAACAGATGTGAAAATGAATATTATAAATGAATGTCCGTTTATTGAAGTAAACGATGTAACAGTTCGTTCTTTGTTAAATTCAGCCTGCTTTCAAATTGGTTCAGTTGATTACGGATTTAGTAATTCGCGCATACACCAAATGCGACAATATATAACAGATGAACCATTTCAATGCTCAATCATATAGTAATCGTAAAGAAGACTGATAAAGTAGGTGAATATCATGCCCTCCGTTGTGGGAAACCTCGTTGTGCAAAATAGTAATGGTTCTTTTAACTTAGGAGATTTCTATAACGTATCACCAAAAGAAAATACAAAAGCTTATAATGGTTCAGGTGCATCAAATGTTGGATTTGTTGTAAATACCTTTAGCGGTGTTAGTGCAACGAATACATTTGATTCCGATCTTGCTGATCAAAATCAATTTGGAACAGCATAAAAAAAGTAGGAGAGGTTCTCCTACTTTTTTCGTTCTTTTCATTTCCTTGTTCTCATTTCAATAATTGTAATCATTCTTATTGTTTAATCTTTGAATGATAACCCACGTTCCTTCAAAGCAGTTCTAAGTTTAGGTAAAGATGCTGGTCCGATACCGTGCAGTTGTAAAATCTCTTTCTCACTATATTTTGAGAGCTGCTGCAAAGAGGTTATTTCATTATGTTCCAAAGCTCTTCTCGCTGGTGCTGAGAGATGTGAAAGAAATCCACTTTCTGGCTTTCGTTCCTTCTCACAGATTGGACAAGAAGGGCAGTCGCTAATTTTATAGTATTGGTGTCCACTGTCGCAAGTTCTTAAACTTTTTTTGGATGCTACCATTTTACATAGCTCCTTTCTAAAGTTTCATCCTTCCTTTTTTCACCATCTATCCCGCTATTTGCGGACAGCAAAAGCCCGATTGATGAGGGCTGATTAAAGTTTCACTTCATACTTTGATATATATTCTACTCACTTTTTAATCAACATTTACTATGTGATTCCCATCAAAGAAGTATAAATATTTCTCTTTTACCGGCTGATGTAAACTTTTCTCTAAAGCTTTCCCATATAATGAAAGCTGCACTTTATAACGATCTTCTAAAATAGGTTTTGCTTGATCGTACCCGCCGGGAAAACGGCCTTCAATTGTATCGGTTTTAAAATCAATTAATACAACTCCGTCTTCCTCTTCTATGAGGCAGTCAATAACACCTTGGACAAGTACAGATTCCTCGTCGCTTCCTTGCCAACCTTGATACGCTTCTTTCGCTGAAAGCATCATCGTAAACGGCACTTCACGTTCTACACTTTTAGCAGCTAATACCCGCTTACCAAGATCCGTTTCAAAAAATTCAACTATGCGAACAATCGTAACTTCTTCTGCTTGTTCAAATGTTAGTAACTCTTTATTTACCATTTCCGCAATTTGTTCTTGAATCACTTCTACTGTAATTGGTTTCTTCAGGTCTACGTGCTGCATCACAGCATGTACAGCTGTCCCTCGTTCCGCATACGTTAATCCCTTTTTCTCCATAAAACGAGGACGCGTTTTTATAGGAGCACGGAGTTTTTTAATAAAAGCATGATCACTTCCATCTTCCGATTGATAATTTCGCTTTATCTCCGTAACAGACTGCTTTGCCCTATGCATCGTTGCACCTTCATTCGCATATTTCCATGTTAAACGTGCATACACTTCATCTTTTCGTTCACTTTCTAGTGGAACAGTTTTCTTCTCACGAAGTGCTTCTAACAATTCTTGCTTTTCTTCTTGCACTGGTTCCGGCGCAAGTAAGGTGCTACCATCAACGAGTTCTACGTTCCAGCTCGCATCATATTCATAAATATCATTTGGTATCGTTCCTTGTCCAAGTTCAAGAAGCATCTCACTATCACGATGTCTATATAGTGACGGCGCAATCCAATCTAAATAACAAGACGCACTAGCCCTGACATAATCCGGTAATAGCCACTCTGTATGTTCCCTAGCATCAAGCCATTTTTCCATTTCTTTTTCTTTATCTTTCACTGTACCAATTAAAATTAACTTCTCTTTCGCACGCGTTAAAGCAACATATAATACCCGCATCTCTTCCGCAATAAGTTCCATCTTCATCTTACGTTTAATGGCTAATTGCGATAGCGTTGTATATTTAATTCGCTTGCGAGGATCGATAAACTGTGATCCAAATCCGAAATCTTTGTGTAGCAAAAATCGTTTCATTAAATCTTGTGTATTAAAACGGCGCCCAAGTCCCGCTACAAATACAACTGGGAACTCTAGCCCTTTACTTTTATGAATCGTCATAATTCGCACAACATCTTCTTGCTCACCAAGCGCTCTCGCTGTTCCCATATCGTCCCCGCGCTCTAAAATACGCTCAACAAAACGAAGGAAACGGAATAATCCGCGGAAAGATGTTGCCTCATATTGCCTTGCGCGGTCGTATAATACGCGTAAGTTAGCTTGTCGCTGTTTTCCGGCCGGGAGACCACCAACAAAATCGTAATATCCTGTCTCGCGATATACTTTCCAGATTAAATCAGAAAGAGATTGTTGGCGCGCAAATTCACGCCACCCTTGCAGGAGATTATAAAACCATTGTAATTTCTCGTGTAATTCCGCTTCTTTCTCAAGCGGCGCCCCTTGTAATACGGAACGCATCACTTCATAAAACGAACCTTTCTTTTCGTGCGCCCGCAGCATGGCAAGTTCCTCATCATGTAACCCAACAATCGGGGAACGAAGTACAGCAGCAAGCGGAATATCTTGCATCGGATTATCGATTACCCGAAACACATTCATCATAACGGTCACTTCTGTCGCTTCAAAGTAGCCCGTCGCAAGCTCAGCGTAAACAGGAATACCTTGCAGCTTTAACTCTTCCATAATTTGAGGAGCCCACGGCATCGAACGAAGTAAAATAACAAAATCACGATATTTCACAGGGCGCATACTATCTGTTTTCCGGTCATATACTTCATAACCAGAATCAACCATCGCTTTAATGCGCTGCGCTATTAAACGTGCTTCAAGCTGTGCCTTTTCTACTTCTACGCCATCTTCTCCCTCTACCGACTCTTCTCCCTCAGATTGATGAATACATAACAGTTCTGCTGTCACATCTTCTCCTACTGGATAGCTAGCACCTAATTTTAATTCTGCATCAGCATCATAATCGATTTCTCCGACAGTTTCACTCATAATTTGTTTAAAGATAAAGTTCGTACCTGCTAGCACTTCATGACGACTCCGGAAGTTTTTCGCTAAATCAATCTTCATCCCGCCGCCCTTTCCTTCAGGCGTAAAACGTTTGTACTTTCCAAGAAACAAGCCAGGCTCTGCTAGTCGGAATCGATATATAGATTGCTTTACATCGCCGACCATAAATAAATTTCCCTCTTGCTCAGAGTCTTTCGTTACAAACTTAATAATCGATTCCTGCACAAAGTTCGTATCTTGATATTCATCGACAAGTACTTCTGCAAATTTATTACGATATTGAAGCGCAACTGGCGATGGGCGAAGCTCACCATCTTCTGCACGTTCACTTAAAATTTGTAAGCAAAAATGCTCTAAATCTGTGAAATCAACCATTGCCTTATCACGCTTCATCGTTTGAAAACGCTCAGTAAATACTTTTACAATTTGAACAAGCTTTTCTAGTACAGGATACATTTCCTTGAAATCACGTAAAAAACTTTCCGGACTGCGACTAAATAACTCTTCTTGCAGCTTCTTCACTTCATCTTTTGCTTTATTTCGAAGTGAATCTACTTGTTTGACAATCTCTTCATTGTAGTCACTCTTCTTAATGCGCTTTAATGTTTGCCAAGATACGCTTTGCATCGCTTCATATACGCTTGTCCATGACTCGTACGCCGCTTCCGATAACGCCTCAAGTAGTGCAAGGTCTGCTTGTAGTGTCTCCACACGCGGCGCCGGTCCATCCGGAAGCATTGCTAGTTCTACTCCTTTTTGAACATGCTTTTTCGCAGTTTCTAACTGAAACTTTACATCTTCTAATAAGTACGACGCATAGGTTAAATCTTCAACTGATTTTCCTTCCACGTCATATGCTTCGACCAATTTGTCCAGCCATTTTTCTGGATCTGGATGCGCTCTTGATTCTGTATGAAGCGCTAAAATCATACGTTGCAAATCATCATCACTTCGGTCGCTCGTATACCTGTCCACAAGTTCAAAGAAAATCTCATTTCCTTCGATGCCGTATTCCTCTTCTAATATGTCTTCTAATACTTCTTCTTTTAATAACTCATTTTCCGTTTGATTCGCAATACGAAAACGCGGATCAACATCGAGCATATAATAATACGTTCGAATCACTTGTAAACAGAAGGAGTGAATAGTTGAAATAGATGCTTTATTTAATAAACTGAGCTGTTTTCGAATATGCCCTGCCCCCGGATCGTCGATTAATACTTTTTCTAGCGCTTCACCAATTCTATTCTTCATCTCCTGTGCTGCTGCATTTGTAAACGTTACGACAAGCAAGCGATCTACATCTACTGGATTCTCGGCATTAATAATTTTACGAATAATTCTTTCTACAAGTACTGCTGTCTTTCCCGATCCTGCTGCTGCAGCAACTAAAATATCACGGCCATCTCTGACAACAGCCTTCCATTGATCATCTGTCCATTGACTACCTTCAGGCTTCTTTGGCCACTTCTCTATCATTCGCCAACCTCCTCTCTCATTTTCTCCATCGCTTCACTATCTTTCATATCTTTTAACGTGCGGAACTGGTTATCTTCCAGCGATTCATCAAACTGACAAACAGAGCGGAAATTACAGAACGTACAAGCTGCTTTGTTCCCCATTTTATACGGTGCGATGTCAATAACACCTTCTGTAATGTCTTTTCCTATTGTTTCAAATGTATGATGCACATATTGCTTAAGGACTGTAAATTCTTGTTCACTCGCAATGCTAGAACGTGCACTAAAGCTACCATCTTTTTTCAGACCGGCTGAAATAATGTCTGAACTTCCCGTACTTAACTTATTGTCCATTAAACGAACAACATCCGTATCTCCTAGCACAAGGCCTTTCATTTTAAATTTCTTTAAAATTTCTTTTTCAATTTCTTCTTCGGAAGCGTCGCCTTTCATTTCTACAAGCGGATTATGAATGTGGAAATATAACACACCAGCAGGTGATGCCGACTGGCCTTTTTTCATCCACGTATTTGCATTTGAAATCACAACATCTAAATACGTTAACATTTGAAGCGCTAAACCATAGTATACTTCCGTTAAATCTAATGATTTCGTACTCGATTTATAATCAATAATGCGAAGGAACGTACCGTTTTCATCTTCCGCTTTATCTACGCGGTCAATGCGGCCAACAACTTCCATTTTCACACCGTTTGAAAGTGTAAACTCCATCGGCGGAAGTGAACCTGTTCCTCCCATACCAAACGGAACCTCTAAATCAACCGGTACAAATCCACTTGACTTCGCATGCTCACGAAGAATAAGCGATGTACGGAAAATGATTTGTTGCAACTTTTGTTTTAAATACTGATTTCGATTTGAACTTAATAAAATTTGTCTCTGCAATAGCGGTGCGATTTCTTCAATTACTACAGCAGACAGATGTTCACACTCTTTTACCGATAAATCAGCCCATGTTCGATTTTCCTTCAGTAACTTGTCTGCAATTTTCTTTAATGCTGCATGGAATAATTCTCCAATATCTGGTGCATCTAATTTGAAAATGTCACGTTCTCTTAGCGACAATCCGTGCTGCGCAAAATGAGCATACGAGCAACGATTAAATAATTCCATACGAGAGACGCTTCCTTTAATTTTATCTCCGTACAGATCTCTACTTACAACTGGGCTAAGCCTCTCTGCGCGGTTTCGATAAAATAAACTCGATAAAACGCGGCTACTTTTTTGCTTCCAATCTGCCGATGTAACATAGAAATTATATACATCCCACCAAAAATCGAGGTTTCCTTCAAAACCGTATCGTTTCCAGTTTTGTAATTGCTGCGTCACATAAGATAAAGTAACTTCCGGGGTTGCTACATACGAAATTTGCGCCTGACGAGACAAATCGTTCACATCGTTCGTTACAAACACTTCTTGAATAGAAGGAAACATTCTTTTCACTTTCTTAATAAAGCTAGATGAAAGTAGCGTCTTGCCCTCTTCATCTGCAAGTGGACAAGAAATATATAACTTCTCGGATGCACGAGTTACTGTTTGATAAATAACAAATTGCTCTTCTAATAAAGTCTGCCTTGTTGTTGGCGCTAATTCTACGCCAGATACAGCGAGAAATTCTCTTTCTTCATCTGATAACATGCCTTCATCTGACGGAGCTGCTGGAATAATCCCTTCATTCGCACCAATGACAAAAGCCACGCGTACATTGGATAACCTTGATCGGTCAATATTTGCAATAAGTACTTGATCTAAAGAAGGCGGGATATTTGCAAATTGAAGTGCTTCAAGTCCTGTCGTTAAAACATCGGTAAACATCGAAAGCGACATCTTTTCTTCACCAAGCATTTCTACAAATGTATCAAGAAGGTTTATAACCTCTTCCCAAACTTGATCATGGTCACTTGCAAATAGGAAATTCCCTTCTGCCTCAGCGCGCAGCCGCAAATCTTCTAGCTTTTTAGGAACATCTAATTCTTCTAAAAACAAATACACTGCCTCACACATTTGCATAACTGAACTTGCACGTTTTAAGCGTTTTTGTAAGCGAATAATGGGTGTCCTTACCACCCCTCGAAGGCGGTTTATTTTCTCTTCCATTTCACGTTCGCTATCTGTTTGCATTCCAAATGCTCCGTCTAGCGAACGATAACGACGATATGTCCACGGCTCATCTATCGTCCATCTCTTTCCTTGTACGCCGTATGCTAAACAGTAATTTTCAAACTCATCCATGTCTTCGCGCATTGCTTCTTTTCTTACATCTAACGGATATAATAGTTCCGTTTTTATACAGCGAAACACCGCATCATAACGCCAATTCCCACTAATAATTTCTAGTGCGGAACGGATGCATTCAACGAGAGGATGATGTGACATTGCTCGCTTCTCATCGATAAAATGCGGAATGTCGTAATCTGCAAATAGCGTTTTCATAACATCATAATAGCTCTCCCCGTTACGAAGCAGAACCGTAATATCTCTGTAGCGATACTTCTCCTCCGCAACAAGTCTCCGAATCTCCCTAGCTACACCTTCCACTTCTGCTCGCAAGTTTGCCGCTGTATACAATGTAATACTTGGATCGCCCTCAAACTTCTGAGAAGGACGAGATTCAAATTCAGCTTCTAAATGCGCTAGTGCTGGCGCATGAAAACGCGGCTGTTCCCTAAGTGGAATCGTACTTTCAACCGTGATTTTCTCCTCACGTGCCAGTTGTTTTACCTTTTCATACGTAAGAGTAGTTTGATAAAACAAATCTAATTCACTTACTGGCTGCGATAACGTTTTTTCATCCAGTGTTAACGTAATTGTGATTCTTGCACCGCACATCATAAGTTGTCTTATAATTTCTAATTCCTGCGGTGAAAAGGAATGGAATCCATCTATATAAATTTCTGCACCCTTTACATAATCAGAATGCGGAAGTTTTTCTACAAGCAACTGTAAATAATCTTCTGAATCTAAATACTTACCAATTAAAGCTCGTTCAAAATCATCGTATAGAAGCTGAAGATCATATATTTTATTTGCTAATAATTTTTGCTCATCGCCACTTGAGTGAGCATCTAATTGTTGCCACATCTCATATACATTCGAGGGCGTTACATTATAACGTTTAAACTCCGCAATCATGCTTCCTAAATGTTCAAAAAAGCCATTTTGTTCTGCTGCTTTTTGAAACACATACAATCCTTCTTTACGTGATTCGACAATTTTGCGCAGTAACATATGCACGCCCGCCTCATCGATATGAAGACGACTCGCCCCGCCAACTTCTTGCAACACCTTCCATGCTAACCTTGAAAAACTAAACACTTGTGCCCTGATTGATCCGCTCACTTCTTCATTTCCTATTAACGCTTGCTGCGTTTGGAACGTCATTTGTTCTGGTACAAGATATAAAATTGTTTCGCCTCTTGGACGCTTCCTTAACTCTTCTTGTACTTCTTGTAAACAAAATGTACTTTTTCCACTTCCAGCTCGTCCAATCACAAACCGAAGCGACATACAATCCCCACCTTTCTCTTACATAACGAACGTTAGTTTGATATTATTCTTGTATTATAACACAAAAAAAACAGGAGTTAGCTGGCTCCTGTTTTTGTCGTAATGCGTTGATTGATCGATATCCTTTTTCGAATCATCGATATATTTAAAATTACTCCGATAAAATTTCATTTATTATTAGCCCTTTGAAAAATTCGTTTGCACTTCATGAATCGGCCAATAGCGTAAATCCACTTTTCCGACAACAGTATCTACTTTCACAAAGCCAAAATGCCTGCTATCCCAGCTCCCGAGGCGATTGTCGCCAACCACAAAAATATGTCCCTTTGGAACAACCTTTTCTCTCGTTAATTCCTCTAATTTAAAATCACCTGTCAGCTGTCTGCCTTCCACTTGCCTCTTATATGTTTCCAAATATGGCTCATCAACAAAATCACCGTTTATATACAATTTATCATGCTTATATTCAATATGATCGCCTGGTAAACCGATAATTCGCTTTACATAGTCTTCTTTTTTATTCGCATGAAACACAACAACATCAAATCGATTCAAATCCCCAACTTGATAGCTTACTTTATTCACAACAAGCATATTCCCATCTTGAAGCGTCGGCATCATTGACTTCCCTTCTACAACGTACGTTGAGAAGAAAAACGTTCGAAAAAAAACAGCTAATAGCACACCTATAAAGATTGTTCTCATCCATTCTAGGCCTTCTTTTTTCAAAACTCGCTTCACCTCTACCTCTCCCCCCGCGCTTTTCTATCATGATGCCTTCTCCCTATAGTCTCAATGTAGTTCTAGCTTGACTTCAATTTTTTTACCCACATACCATAAAATAAAAATAACCCCTATGACAATAATTGTTTTCGCAGGCTTATAAATAAACGAAGTTAAATCATATCCGATGTAACTTAAAATAAAAATCATAACTAATTTTCCAAGCGCTAGCGCTAACACAAACTGTCTTATACTAATACGTGATAGACCAGCGACAACATTAATCAGCGCAGACGGTGTAAATGGAAAACAAAATAACACAAAAATGGGCGCGAACCCCTTTCGCTCAATCCATCCCATCGCCTTGCGCACTTTCGGATGCTTATTCACAAATGAGAAGAACCGGCTTCTTCCAAAGCGGCGAATCACCGAAAATACAATTAATGCACCAACAACTGATCCAATCCACGAATACAAAAATCCAAGCCATAACCCAAAAGCAACTGCATTCGCCATCACAAATACAATAAGTGGCAATGCCGGAATAATCGCTTCCACCATCGGTAAGCCAATACCAAGGAGCGGTCCGAATGCCCGATAGCTCTCTACAAGCTGGTCCATATTCTCTTCTGAAAAATACTCTTTGATTGTTTGAAAATCCATTCTACAATTTACCCCTTTATTATATTTCTATCCCTACTTTATCATTGCTTATTAGAAAGAGGAAATGGTAGATACGACATATGGAGATATATTTATTAATGTTCCATACTTTTATGTAAAAATCCTTTATTATTATCGTATAATAATCTATCAATATTTGACAGAATGTTACATATATAAATACAAATTGAAAAACTGACACACCCCTTTCTTTTTAGTTGGAAGAGAGCATTCGGCCGAGTGTAGTAGCGGTCAGTTCCCTTTTTAGCCCCATGCCATGTAAAAACAAACAGAAGAAATAAGTGGGGATTTCCTTTCGTTTTCATAACCGTAATTTAGATGTTGAAAAATCAGAATGGATTTACATATTGATCATTGAACTTCACGGTTAAAATGATAAAAAAGGATGGTTGTCCATCCTTTTTTGCTAGTTCTTCATAATTTTTGTATGTCCGCTTCTTTCACAAGGTACGCCTGTTCATATGCTGGCTTTAATTTGGATTCATCTTCTTTATCGACTTCCTTAAAATGAAGCTTTCCTTGTTTATTTTTAAGATCCTCATACTCTGTCCGCAGTTTTGCAGTACGATTTTGCTGATTCTCAAAACTACTCTTTGACATTTCTAGTTTCACTGCGAACCCGTTAATGAATCGAATAATTAAGTTGCCATCTAATAATTCTTTATTGTTTGCAACGTGAAAATGGGACAACCAAGCACATTCCTTTCTAGAGTAAGAATACGTAGGAAAAAAGTAAAGTTGATCTGTTGGGCTAATTGCAATGGGTGCTTTATGCGTAATCTTTGTCAACTCTTTTGTCCCGTCTTTTCTGCCTAAAAAGCTAGATCCGTTCTTACGGCAACTTCTTTCTACAATATCAAGGGGCTTTTGAAACATAAAAAAAGAGTCTTCTACTTCAACCACTCGCGTTACAATACGTTTTTCACCTAAAATAACTGGTAGCAAAGCCATAGTGTTCTTGTTTACGACATAATTTTCAACATAGCGTTCTGCTTGTTCACCCATCCTACATCCGCTCCTTCTTTATTTTTTCTTATCAATTCATAACAGCAGCTGCATAAATAATTGTATCATCAAAAAAATAAAATAGGCTTCATTTTCAAATATTTTACATTTTCTTATAAAACTTTAAAGTTTCATAATATACCTTCATACGAATATCCATATAAAACCTCCATATTTCCCTACTATAAAAGAGATATATGATGATCGAAAAACATCATTATTTCTTTTTGAAATATTTGTAACATAACAAAATCCGGTTTTGATACACATATTTACAAAACTACAGAACTCCACAGCTTAAAGCCCCCTTCCTCTAAACGAAGTGCAGGTGGGGGTAGTTCAATACAACACGTAAAAAAGAATAGCATAAGCCATCCTTCAAGCCGTGGAGAAAGGGAAATGCTACAAAATTATAAAAAGAAACATCGTAATCTGACGAGTGTGGTCCGTATGAATTGGTGAATGAAGTTTTATCAACGATTTTTCAAACATATCGATTATTTCTCACAATATATCGGCGCAAATTTGAATATATGAGCGATTCGACAAAGGATATCGACTAACCAACAAAAAACGACAAAAAAACAAGAGCCCCCTAGCTCCTGTTTCCCAACAAAAAAAGGATGGCATAAGCCATCCTTTCTTCATCACGTACTATAAAATTATAGTTTTACAACGTTTTTAGCTTGAGGTCCGCGGTTGCCATCTTCGATTTCGAAGCTAACTTTTTCGCCTTCTTCTAAAGATTTGAAACCTTCAGTTGTGATAGCTGAGAAGTGAACGAATACATCGTTTCCGCCTGGAACTTCGATGAAACCGAAACCTTTTTCGTTGTTAAACCATTTTACTTGTCCTGTTACTGTCATAATTATTTCCTCCTAAAGAAAATATAAATTTTTTTAGTCTGCATACATAAAAAAAGAATCCACACATTATCAAATACGAAACATAAAACAGTTCTCACATACTTTTTCTCGTTCGTTTTCAGCACTTGATAATATATGGATTGCTTGATTTAGTTATTCAACTGAGATAATCATACCATAGTTAAAATAGAATGTACAATTTTTTTTAAAAATATTTATTTCCAAAAATCCCCACACCAAAACAACAGGTGCCCTTTTTCAGGACACCTGTCTCTATATTCACTTCGTAAACTGCGCCTCTTCTGTAGAACCTTTCAGAGCCGTTGTCGAAGATGTTCCGCCTGTAATTACTTGTGCTACTTCATCAAAGTAGCCTGTTCCAACCTCGCGTTGATGACGCGTTGCAGAGTAGCCATGCTCTTCTGCTGCAAATTCTGCTTGTTGCAGTTCAGAGTACGCTGCCATGCCGTGCTCTTTATAGCCACGCGCAAGTTCAAACATACCATAGTTTAATGCGTGGAACCCTGCAAGTGTTACGAATTGGAATTTATATCCGTATGAAGCAATTTCTTTTTGGAAAGTTGCAATCGTTTTCTCATCTAATTTTTGTTTCCAGTTAAAAGATGGTGAACAGTTATACGCTAGTAACTTCCCTGGATATTTCTCATGAATTGCTTCCGCAAAGCGCTTCGCATCTTCTAAATTCGGTTCAGATGTTTCACACCAAACAAGATCTGCATATGGCGCATACGCTAGCCCGCGCGCAATTGCTTGATCAAGTCCTGCTTTTGTCCGGTAGAAACCTTCTGGCGTTCTCCCTCCTGTAATAAATTCTTGATCAACCGGATCGATATCACTCGTAATTAAATCTGCAGCATCGGCATCCGTTCTTGCTACAATAATTGTCGGCACGCCCATTACATCCGCTGCTAAGCGCGCAGAAATTAAATTACGCACCGCCGTTTGCGTTGGTAGTAATACTTTTCCACCTAAATGTCCACATTTCTTTTCTGAAGACAATTGATCTTCAAAATGCACGCCAGATGCCCCAGCTTCAATCATACCTTTCATTAATTCAAACACATTTAATTGCCCACCAAACCCAGCCTCAGCATCCGCAACAATCGGTACGAAGTAATCAACATCGTCCTTTCCTTCCATATGCTGAATTTGATCCGCACGCTGCAATGTTTGATTAATACGTTTTACAACAGCTGGTACACTGTTCGCTGGATATAAACTTTGATCCGGATACATATGCCCTGATAGATTGGCATCCGCTGCTACTTGCCAACCGCTTAAATAAATAGCCTTTAGCCCAGCTTTTACTTGTTGCATCGCTTGGTTGCCTGTTAATGCGCCAAGGGCATGAATATAATCTTCTGTATGAAGCGATTTCCAAAGTTTTTCTGCTCCCTTGCGCGCTAACGTATGCTCAATGTCAATAGATCCCCTTAGACGAATTACATCTTCAGCAGAATACGGACGCGTTACCCCTTTCCAGCGCTCATCTAATTCCCAGTTTTCTTGTAACTTTTGTACTCTTTCGTTTGTCATCTCTTCCATCCCCTTTTCTTTTTTATAAAATTTCATAACCCGGTAATGTTAAAAATGTTTCAAACTCATCATTTCGTACTAAATTCGTAAACAATTTCGTTGCTTCTATAAATCTACCTTTCTCAAACCGCTCCTTACCAATCTCTCGTTCTATTTTTGCTAGCTCTTCCGCCTTAAACTCTTCTACTAAAGAGAACGTAATATTACGACCATCATCTAATTTCCCGCCCTCATGACGAATCCATTGCCATACTTGCGCCCTTGAAATTTCTGCCGTCGCTGCATCTTCCATCAAATTGTAAATCGGTGCTGCTCCGCGCCCGCTTAACCACGAGGCAATATATTGAATGCCGACGCTAATATTCATCCGAAGCCCTTCTTCTGTAATCGTTCCCACCGGCACTTCTAACAAATCTTGTTCTGTTACATAAACCTCTTCGCGTTTTCTAAAAATTTGATTTGGTGTTTTCATAATATAATTGAATACTTCCATCGCAACTGGTACAAGTCCCGGGTGGGCAACCCAAGTCCCATCATGCCCGTCTAAAGCTTCGCGTTCTTTATCAGCACGGACTTTTTCAAAAGCAGCTTCATTTGCCTCTGGATTATTTTTAATTGGTATTTGTGCTGCCATACCGCCAATTGCTGGTGCATTCCGGCGATGGCACGTTTGAATTACTTTTAAAGAATACGCACGCATAAACGGAGCCGTCATTGTAACTTGCGCTCTGTCCGGAAGTAAGAAAGCATTATGGTTCCGAAAACTTTTTAAGAAGCTAAAAATATAATCCCAACGTCCGCAATTCAATCCCGCCGAATGGTCGCGAAGTTCATATAAAATTTCATCCATTTCAAAAGAAGCGTGGATTGTTTCTAATAAAACTGTTGCCTTAATTGTTCCATTTGGAATCCCGATATACTTCTGCGCAAAAACAAACACATCATTCCACAGCCGCGCTTCTAAATAACTTTCCATTTTCGGTAAGTAAAAATATGGTCCGCTCCCTTTTTCTAATAACGTTTTCGCATTATGGAAAAAGTACAAACCAAAATCAACGAGACTACCTGACATCTTTTCTCCGCCAACTAACATATGTTTTTCTTCTAAATGCCAGCCGCGCGGACGCACGATAAGTACAGCGGTTTTGTCACCTAAACGATATTCCTTACCACCCGGGGTCTTGTATGAAATCGTTCCCTTCACTGCGTCTCTTAAATTAATTTGGCCATCCATCGCATTGTGCCATGTTGGCGAATTAGAATCTTCAAAATCAGCCATAAACAGATGCGCACCAGAATTTAAAGCATTGATGACCATTTTCCGGTCTACTGGCCCTGTAATCTCCACCCGGCGATCTTCTAAATCTTTTGGAAGCGGAGCGATTGTCCACTCTCCAGCACGTATATGTTCTGTTTCTCGTAAAAAGGTTGGAAATTCCCCTGCATCAATTCTTTTTTGCTTTTCCACACGTTTTTGCAGTAAACTCATGCGGCGTGTATTAAAATTCTCATGCAGCTCTTTCAAAAAAGCGAGCGCTTCCGATGTCAAAATTTCTCCATACGCCGGTAATACTTCTGAAGCGAGCGTAACTCGTGAAGTTTGCGTCGACATATTAGCATCCCCTTTTCAAACTGTTTTATAACAGATTTGATTTTATGTTTTATATTATATAACAAATTTTCAGAAAAGGAAGGGTTTATTTGAAAATTAATCCATTTTTACAACATCCATTTATTCAAAAGTATTACTTTTTACCCTTACTAAAACAAAAGATGCCCTCCTCTTTTGTTAGCTCGGCATGGGCGAATCTTCCGATAGCTTTAGCATCAAGTTTGTTCAAAAATACGTTTTTTATTTTTAAATTGACATGGAATTTTATTCAAGATATACTGCCAGTAACACATTACTGTCTTTGACAGTATACTGTTACTAACAGTTATTTATTTCTTTTGAAAAAATATTTTTATATTCACTTTAGGAGGTTATATTATGAAACATACTGGCAGACATACAGGTGCATTTCTTTTACTATTTTTAACAGAGGGTGATAGCTATGGGGGAAAACTTCTGCAGAAGTGTGAAGAAGAGCTTCCCGTTAACCCCATTGATAGTGCCATCCTATATCGTACACTCAAAAAATTAGAGACAGAAGGTGCCGTTGAATCTTATTTAGATACATCTGATCAAGATAAACTAATAAAGATGTACAAAATTACTACAGCGGGACAAAAACAATTAGAAACGTTTCAGCTAGATATTGAAGAAAAAATGAAAAACTTATCATTTTTCTTAAATAAATATAACGAATGGCAGGGATCGAATCATGATTAATGGCGCGATCCTTTACACGATAGCAATCATTCTTACTAGCATTTCTTTTATAAAAGATCGAAATAAAACAAAAGAAGCGCTATTAAAGTCATGGAAAATGTTTTGTAATCTTATACCTGACACGTTAGCAATTATGCTTTTCGTTGGACTATCCTTATCTATCGTAACGCCATCCTTCATTTCTTCCATCATTGGAGAAAAGTCTGGATTGATGGGTATTGTTTATTCAACAATAATCGGCTCTGTTGCGCTAATTCCAAGCTTTGTTGTTTTCCCTCTTGGAAATACACTACTCCATAATGGTGCAGGCCTTCCTCAAGTAGCCGCATTAATGTCTACATTAATGTCAGTAGGAATCACAACTTTACCGATGGAACAAAAAATATTTGGGCGGAGTTTTGCCTATTCTCGCAATGCCTCTGCAGTACTAATGTCTCTCCTATTTTCGTATATTATTTGGGTGGTGATGGGATGATTGAACTAAGAAAATATCGGTTCTTTTTCATTTTATTATTTTGCCTCGTTATACTAACGTTTATAAACAAATCAGCAGGATGGGGCGCATTTCAATTAACAGGCAAAAGCATGTTAGATATGCTGTTTCTACTTCCTCCTGTCTTAATATTCGTAGGTTTGCTTGACCAATGGATTAAGAAAGAAACTTTAATTAAATATATGGGCCAAACATCTGGTATCTATGGTATCCTGTTCTCCCTATTATTAGGAGGCATTGCAGCGGGTCCCCTTTACGTAGCTTTTCCGATCGCGGCACTTTTGTTAAAAAAAGGAGCAAGCGTACGGTACATTGTATTCTTTTTAGGAGTTTGGACAACTGCAAAATTACCGGTTCTTGTCTATGAATTTGCTTCATTTGGAGTTACATTCACACTTATTCACATCTGTTTTGGTCTATTCTTTTTCTACTTAATGGGTGTCATTTTTGAGAAGTTCCATGAAGGGCGACAATTATTGAAATATGATATAACGAAAGAATTGTAGATTTAGGGGAATGGTTCTGTAAGCCTCTCAATCCTATACCCTTTTGTGATTGATCAAAAATACTTCATAAACTAACATTGTAAGATGAAGAACATAACAAATCAGTTGTATCTAAACAGCTACAACTGATTTGTTATTCATGGGTAGTCTATTTTTTCACTTTCATCTTTTTTGGGTTTCCATATTTATATCACGGCGATCTAAACAAAAAATAACCTCCTCTCTTTTTCTCTTTTTGTGTTAACACCGCATGGGACTAAAATAGGCACTGACCGCTCCTATGCATGATCGGATCCTCTCTTCCACACAAAAAAGAAAAGGTTTTCTCTCTTTCCCTAAACTTATATGTAAATAAAGAAGCAGCGTCCACCGCTGCTTCTCATTTCTTCTGTTTCTCATACTCCTCAAACACATGGATCCGTTCAAAAATTGGCGGATGTGTATATAAGAAAAACTTCACTAGCGCCGGTGGATTCACTTGACTTAAACTCGTTTTCGATAAATATTGAAACGTCTTTACACCAGACTTTCCATCCTTCGTCATATCTAGTGCGTATTGATCCGCCGCCCGTTCTTCTATGCGAGATACATAATTTGATAGCGGACTTACCGCAAAAGACAATACAGAGGAAATAAGAAGAAATAATGGAAGAATCGAAAAACAAGCCTTCTTTGATAAGCGCAATGTATCTCCCCATTTCCTTAGGCACATATTGATAATGCGGCTAATTACATACATTCCGACAAACGAGAGCACAATATAACTCGCCACGCCCCAATATATATGTTTCATGACGTAATGTCCCATTTCATGAGCCATAATAAATAAAATCTCTTTATCTTTTAATTGCTCAAGCGTTGTATTCCATAATACAATTCGAGAATTTAATCCAATTCCTGTTACATATGCATTTAGTGCATTTGTTTTCTCAGACATGTTCACTTCATATACATGCTCAGCTGGAATATCCGCCCGATCTGCAATTGCTAAAATTTTCTCCTCTAACTCTTTATTTTGCAGTGTAGAAAAATCATTGTATAACGGATCAATTAAAACAGGCTGTACAAATGTTAAAAAAATTGTAAACGGTACAGATAAAGCCCAGCCAGCTAACCACCATCGCTTCGGGAACTTATGAATGAGCCATAACAGGACAGAAACAATGAGAAGCATCGTAATATAATTTACCCAAAAATCGATGACATGATCTTTAATCCAACTCGCTGTTGTTTGTGTTGAAATACCGTAATCAATTGATATTTGATGCCCCACCCACCCGAGTGGCAGCGCAAGAGCAGTTGTAAGTAATGATAAATAAAAAAGATAAATCGCAACTTGAATGACCCGTACTTTCGTCGTTTCTTTTGACCATGTTTCAAAACGACTGGATATCCCTAAAACGAGCACAAACAATAAAATGATCCATTCAAGAGGTGTCGCTAAAAAAAAGAGTAAATTTTTCACGCGTGAGTAATCTTGACTTAATGTCAATTCTTTCGCATTCATAAACGTCTCTGGATCAGCACTCGTTCCCTTATACATACTTGGAATTACCTCATGATTCCACCCAAATAAATACCAATATATAAACAATGCAAAACCAACGTACAAAAAAAGTGACCACCCAATAACTTTCTTCACGGTATCTCCTCCTCTATGCTGCCTGTCTCTTATTATTGTAAGTTTGTATCTTGCAAAATAGAACAAGCTAACAATCAGAACTTACTTTTTCTTATAAAATAAGACTGGAAGGAAGATAAAAAATAAACAAAAGGATGGCGTTTCTTTATGAATCTGGAGATGAAAAGTACATCCCTTCTTTTCATTCCATTATTTCTTTTTACCTATCGACTTAAAAGCTCGTTTCATAACATCAAAGAAACTTAGGGATTGTACCATATGATCTGGATTTACATATTCTCGTATAACCCGAAGAACTTTCTTAGGTTCCTTAGAAGAAAAGGTGAAGGTCCCATTTCTCTTCGTTTCAATCGCATAACGCGGAATCCATTTCCCCTTAAACATCACAGAGGCTATCACGTAATCTACTTCCGCCCACGGAATTTGAATAAATTTACGCGCATCACGAGAATTATAAAATTCAAATCCTTTATCACCAATCATAATTTTCCCATAATCCGTAAGTCCCGTAAAAGCGGTGGCATCTATTACGAAATCTACCTTTGTATTAATTGATTGAACCATCATATTCGCCCCATCTCATCTATCTTATTTATTAATCGTTTCTTCAAACAATTAAATCCATACAAAAAGTGGCTGAAACAATAATCTCCAACCACTTTTTGTGCGATTCACAGGCTAAAAAAGTCTGCTACTAAACTACACTTCAATCTCAAAAATTACTAAACCTTAAAAATTGAAAGCAGCAGCAATTTTCATTATAAAAGTCCGATTACGTGACCAACTACCCCAACTACGAATAGGGAAAGAATAATAACAATTGGGCTGATTTTTTTCTTAAGCAACCACATACATAAAAATGTTAGAAGTAATGCCGCCAAACCAGGAATTAATTGATCCAGGTTATCTTGTAATGTCGTTATTTTCGTAGGTGAAAGTGCCATTCCTGAGTTTACTTGTTCAAAAGCTTGACGAATCCCTTCGCCATTTCCAGGAAGTTTGTCCCAGTCAATATACGCACCTTTATCTAACTGAACTTCAGATACGACTGGCTGGAATTTAATTGATACCCACCGCTCTACTAAGGCAGCAAGTACGAACATACCAAGGATTGATGCGCCTTTTGTAATATCTTGTAATAATCCACCTGAAAGATCATCAGTGATTTTAGAACCGGCTTTATAACCAAATTCTTGTGTATACCACATAAATCCCCAACGAATCAAATTCCAAGCTAAGAAGAAAAGGATTGGCCCAAGGATATTTCCACCCATTGCTAATGATGCCCCTAAAGCACCTAACATTGGACGTAAAGTAAACCAGAATACTGGATCGCCAACACCGGCTAAAGGACCCATCATCCCAACTTTAACCCCTTGAATTGCCACATCATCAACTTCTGCACCATTAGCACGTTCTTCTTCAAGTGCTAATGTAACTCCTAGAATTGGCGAAGCAATATAAGGATGCGTATTGAAGAATTCCAAGTGACGTTTTAACGCGGCTTTTCGATCTTCTTTTGATTTATATAATTTTTTGATTGCTGGAATCATCGAGAAGGCCCAGCCACCATTTTGCATACGTTCATAGTTCCAAGAACCTTGAATAAATGTAGAGCGCCATGCAACGGCTAAGCGATCTCTTTTTGTTAATTGAATTTTTTCTGCCATTTCTCTTCTCCTCCTTCTGAATTAATAGTCGTTTAAAATATCACCAAGTGGGTCGCCAGAGTTGCCGCCGCCACCATTTGAAGAACCACCCATTTTAGAAAGACTCAAGTAAATAAGAGCTAAAGCCACACCCAACGCACCAAGTGCAATAAGTGTTAATTGAGAAATGGCGGCTATTACGAAACCAATAATGAAGAATGGCCATACTTCTTTTGTTGCCATCATATTAATAACTAATGCATAACCAACAGCAACAACCATTCCACCACCAATAGCCATTCCGTCCGTTAACCATGCTGGCATCGATTCCAAGAATGCTTGCACGCTTTGTGCAGGAATAAATAAAAGCGCTCCTGCAGGGATGGCAATTCGAATCCCTTGTAAACACACCGCAGCGATATGTAACATTTCAATTTTTTTAATATTTCCTTCTTCAGCTGCCGTATCCATCATATGTACGATAGGGACAGCAAGTGTACGAACGATCATTGTTAAGAAAAGGCCTGCGACTGCAAGTGGAACCGCTACTGCGATTGCTGATGCAACACCGCTAACACCTTGTCCGCCTAATACTAAAATAATTGCTGATGCAACAGATGCCAATGCCGCATCTGGCGCTACGGCTGCCCCGATATTTGCCCACCCAAGTGCAATCATTTGAAGTGTACCACCAAGAACAATACCAGCCTCCAAGTTGCCTGTTACTAAACCAATTAATGTACATGCCACTAGTGGTTGATGGAATTGAAATTCATCTAATATCCCTTCCATACCAGCTAGAAAAGCAATTAATATTACTAAAACGATTTGTATAATCGACATTATGGTCCCTCCATTTCATTTGAATTTTCCATGTCACTATGCTAATTCAACCTCCGCTTTTTTTAGGATGTCATCCATGTTTGCACGAGAATCATTAGGTACTTTCCGTACATCAAACTGAATGCCTTTTTCTTTCAGTTTCTCAAAAGCCTCAACATCTTCTCGTCCCATAGAAAGCACCTTACTAACGACAACTTTACCGGTTGAATGAGCCATAGAACCAACGTTAACTTCTTTAATATCCACCCCCGCCTCAATAACCCTGAGGACATCTAGTGGTTTTTCAAATAATAATAGTGCTTTCGTGTTACCAAAACGGGGATCTTTTGCAACTTCAATCATTTTGCTAATTGGAATGACATTTGCTTTAACCCCTGGTGGTGCCGCCTGTTCGATCAATTTCTTACGAAGGTCGTCTCTAGACACTGCATCTGAAACGATGATAATACGATTTGGTTGTGTAGACTTTGTCCATGCGGTCGCTACCTGACCATGTAATAAACGAGAATCTACACGGGCTAAAACGAACTTGATTTTCCCGTCACCAACTATCGTACCTGGGGCAAGCGTACCTTTTGTTTGTTCACCTTCTGCAACTGCGGTATTCATATTTTCTTTAGGTTCTAGCTCTTCAGGTTTAATTCTCACCCCATCTTTTGCCGTTGTAACGATATGTGCTGCGATTTCTTGAGCAGACGTCATTGATAAACGGGATGCATAAGCTTCAATCACCATTGGTAAATTCATACCAGCAACGATTGCCCAATTCTCTTTGTGCTCTTCATACAAGCCGTTAGCTTGATTGAATGGCGTACCGCCCCATAGATCGACTAAGAATAATACTTCATCTTGATGATCAAAAGATGCAACTGCCGCTTCCATTTTTGCTCTCAAATCATCTGGACCTTCACTTGGCATTAAGGTGACAGCCTTAACGTTTTCTTGTTCTCCAAAAATCATTGCGCCAGATTGTAAGATACCTTCAGCAAATTCGCCATGACTTGCTAGGATAATCCCTACCATCTCTCTACCTCCTAAATATTTCATCCTACTTTTTTCTGAATAAACGCAACTGACAAAACTATTTCTTCTTCATTTCGTCAATCTTTGTCTATTAAAAAATTATTTTTTCACCCTTAAGAAAACCACCTCCTTTACTTCTAAGCTATTGTAATTTAGCTTTTCTCATCAAATTTTGTTTACTATCGATAATGAGTTTACAAATCTCCAATTCACTAGCAACTCTTTCCTTCATAAAGAAAACGTTTCCAATTATTGCGTTACATAATAACAATGAACTCCCCTCTTCTTGATTTGGCATCATCAAGTTATACTTGGATAACTTTTTTCATTGTGCATTTCTTCTTTTTTTATTATTTCTTATATATCTCTACAATAAATTAATGTTGCATAGCATTTATATTTTTTTTGAAGATGTCATAATAATTTCAAACCTTTATGACAATGTCTCAAAGTATATTTTTGGGGAATATGGTAATACAAGTTATGGTTAGGTTGACATTTCCATTCTGTAACATTTCAGCTTCGAGATCAGTTTTCTTCACATAATCAAGGTTCAGATGAAAACAGCCATACAGTAGAGTGTGTGAGAACGTGGATGTAATAGCTTAAAAAGCGAAAAAAGCACTATAAAAAACCTCTCCTGTCACGAGAAGAGGTTTTTTGTTCTATATAAATCTATTTTGATTTTCCGACACATAACCCGCTGCTAGGAAGAACAAAAAGTGAACTTCACTCATTTTCTCCTTGTGTTTTCACATGGAATGGGGCTAAAAAAGGCACTAACCGCTTCTATGCATGGCTGGATGCTCTCTCCCACTTAAAAAGGATGGTTTTTTGTCATTTTTTCAATTTGTATTTATATATATCATTATGCTACGAATATGAAAGTCTAACCATTCTATTATTTCTCTATCTATTTCTTCGCTTCATATGTTGGAATAAGAAATGCGCTCGCAAGCCAACAAACAAGGCCGAGACCACTTATATATTTTCTGTATTCATAATCGTGTAGATACACTTTTCCTGCAATAATAATGAATCCAAGTAAAACACCAATGTATCCAACTTGTTTTTTCGACACGCTCAATCAGCACCTTTTACTGAAAAATATTCACAACAAAATTGACATCGTGAAAAGAAATCGAACTATACTTCATAATACCTTGTACAGCGAGAAGTAACATAAGACCAAGCACACATATATAATTAATTCCATCTTCATTTCTTTTTTCTGCTACCATTCCGCCCCCAATACAAAGGAGCCCTAACAGATGAAGTGCTAAATAAACAAAAAAGTATGACTCATCAAAGTGAAACCCTACATTCACTGTTGTGATAACAATTAAACTCACCATAATCAAATAAAATATTCTATTTGACTGCATCGTTTGGTTCATCAAAGGATTCACATTCCTTTCTCTATTTTTCTTTGTCTTCCAATTCACTAATGCCGTTTCCGTGTAATGAAATATCTATAAATCCAATTTGATTTTCTAACATCTAAATTGCGGTTATGAAAACAAAAGGAAATCTCCACGTATTTCTTCTGTTTGTTTTTACATGGCATGGGGCTAAAAAGGGAACTGACCGCTACTACACTCGGCCGGATGCTCTCATCCATCTAAAAAGAATGGTTGATGTTCGTTTTTTTAATTTGGATATATATAATAGCTGTCATTATATAAAAAGCTAAAACTCCCTTACTCTATTTCCGGAAACTACTGGTATATTTTTACTCATATAACGACGATTCTGAAATAGAAAGATGAGAACTAAATTTAATCCGATAATAAAGATAATAAGTCCCGTTAAGAATGTTGTATGATTTGTAAAATCTGCTAAACTCATTCTTTCTTCTTTACTAACCATAAAAGACGTAAATAGTACGATGCCATTATTTAATATATGGATACTAATAGGCATGAGTAAGCTTTTCGTCCGAATATA
This sequence comes from Bacillus sp. C1, assembly GCF_054570475.1. Classification (NCBI taxonomy): domain Bacteria; kingdom Bacillati; phylum Bacillota; class Bacilli; order Caryophanales; family Bacillaceae; genus Bacillus; species Bacillus sp. C1. The sequence goes on along the minus strand of NZ_JBTMZT010000002.1, from coordinate 436,671 downwards.
TACAATGGATAGTACAATGCTAAATACGACAGCACCGAGAAAATCAATATGGAAACAACCAAACAGGAGCGCCACGATGATTACTCCTTTCGCTGTTCCCCATTTCGCTGCAAAACGCTGAAATAAAAAACCTCTAAATATGAATTCACATATAATAGGAGTTACTAGTACGAGGGTTATAAATTGATATATATATCCATCCACACTACCCATAATAGGTTCACGTAATATATTTATAATAAAATTTGGTGTAATCCATGCAAAGCTATACATATATACTACAAGATATCCATAACTAAACAGACATAACATTACTGTAATCATCAACACTTGTAGAAAGTTAAACTGTTCTTTTCTATTGATAAACAAAGAAAACGGCACACAATGGCGCTTACATTGATACCATAACCAAACAGAAGGAAAAACATATAAAACAATGAAACTTGTAAACGAAGAAATCGATATATGAAATGCACTCTCTAACAATCGTTTACTAAAATATCCTATAAAATTCAGTGATGTAAATATAATTAAAAAATATCTGGCTCGCATCGAACAAAACGGATTCACACTCATCTCCTCCCCTATGTTACATTCATCATATCATTCCAATCTTATTTTTTAGCAAAGAAAACCTTAAATTTTCCTTAAAAATCCCATAACTTACAAGAAAATGTTATGATATTCCATGAAAATAAGGGAGGGCTTTCTATTGTATCAGGCAAACATTTTACTTGTTGATGATGAAACAGCTATTTTGCAACTATTAACAACAATTCTACAGAAAGAAGGATTTTCTCATATTACAACCGCTACATCTGCTGAAGAAGCTTTACGCTTCATCGAACGAAACCGCTATGATTTAATGATTCTAGATGTTATGCTTCCTGGAAAATCTGGTTTTGACATTTGTCCTATCATTCGTCAACAAACAGATTGTCCTATTTTCTTCCTAACAGCAAAATCATCTGATTTAGATAAAGTATCTGGCTTCCTATACGGAGCGGATGATTATATTACAAAACCATTCAATCCACTAGAAGTTGTTGCTCGTATAAAAGCTCAGCTTCGAAGACATATGAAACAAGTCTCACAATCTACGAAAGAAGCAACAATTATTTCATTTGAAAGATTTCAAGTTGATAAACATGCAGCAGAATTAAAAGTAGATGGAACCGTTGTAGAATGTTCCGCACAGCTCTTTCAACTCCTGCTCTTTTTCTGTGAACATCCGAATTACGTATTTTCAAAAGAAGAGATATACGAAAAAGTATGGGGCGCTCCTGCCTATAATGGTGATGACAATACTGTTATGGTCCATATTCGAAAACTACGTGAAAAAATTGAGCTTGATCCAAGTAATCCACAATATATAAAAACCGTTCGTGGACTTGGCTATAAGTTCATCGCAAAGTAGGTACCGACTATGAATTTACGCAGAAGACTGATTATTCAATTCATTCTCCAACATAGTTTCGTTTTATTTACTTTGCTCATTGCAGTGATTATGGCTTTCGCTTACTTAGTTCATCTTATTAATACAAATCTTTATGAACCAAACGTTCCTGAATTTGATACCTTTACGATTTCGCAACATGTCTCTTTAGAAGACGAACGTATTACACTAAGTTCTGAAATGAAAGAACTCATTGAAAAGAAAAATGATTGGCTTCAAGTTATAGATGAAAATGGCAAGGTACTATATAACTTTAACACCCCGAAAGATGTTCCAAGTTCTTATACAAAAACATCACTCATTGCTTATTTACAGCATCCGGTGCAAAACACTTATACGTTTACATATTGGGACATTGAATTAGAAGAAAAGAAAGCAATTGTCATTTATGGCGGAAAACTAAAAAGCAACACGTTACTACAAGAATTAAAACAACGACATGGTTCACCATTATCAGCTAACTTTTCTTTAACAGAGGAAGAACAGAAACGACTGACGGAAGAAAATGCCACGCTGCAAATATTTAATGCAAACGGCGAAGAAATATTTGCTTATCCAAAAACAAACAGAAAATCTTTTTCAGCTATCCAAACTGTGCTTTCTGAAAAAGAACCTTGGAATCATAAGGAAAACACCTCTAGTTTTTATAATCCAGAGGACCAAACTTTATTTACAGTAACGGTAAAAAATGAGTACTATTATCCTTCTGATATGAATGAAGATGTATTTGCGAAAAAAATGTTAATTGCATTTGTCGTTATTATTTTAATCGCGTTTGTCTACTTAGTTATTCTTTCGATTTGGTACGGTAGAAAATTTGGTAAGCCATTATTACACGCCATGCGTTGGCTCAAAAATATCGCAAGCGGAACCTATGAAGAACCAGTAAGTAAAAAAGGAAAAACCGTTCGTTTTCGGCGTTCTGGTAAAGAAAAGTGGTCCTTCCGTCTTTTTAAAGACGTCACAGCCGCTTTAGAACACCTTTCCATTACACTTAAAAAAAATGACTCTATGCGAAAAGTTATTGAACAAACGCGAGAAGAATGGATTACTGGTCTCACGCACGATTTAAAAACACCACTTAGTTCCATTTATGGTTATTCTCTTTTATTAGAATCGAAGCAATATAACTGGACTGATCACGACATTCAAGAGTTTGGCCGTGTCATTCGAGAGAAATCTCAATATATGACAACATTAATTGACGATTTAAGCTTAACGTATCAATTAAAAAATAACGCCATTCCCTCTCAGCACATTCAAGTTGAGATTAACCAATTTGTTCAAAAAGTATTACTGCAATTTATTAACAATCCAACGCTACAAAATCAAAACATTGAATTTGTTCCAAGCGCTAGTACTATTCATTATTCTATTGAAGAAAAGTGGTTTCAGCGCATCATTGAGAACTTACTCGCAAATGCTGTAAAACATAACAATGCAACAACCAATGTAATCGTAAAACTCGGACAAAACAAACAAGCTTTCACGCTATCTATTTCTGATAATGGAAAAGGAATGGATGAAAAAACGAAAGAACTTTTATTTGACCGATATTACCGCGGGACCAACACAGAAGAAAACAACGCAGGAACAGGTCTTGGCTTAGCTATTACAAAACAACTTGTTATGGCACATAACGGGACAATTGCGATTGAAAGTGAGATTGGGAAAGGGACGACTATTACGATGATATTCCCATTTTCATAGTCATCAAGTTAAGAAAAAAAGAAACTATGGAGAAAGAGAAATGCTACAAAGTTATAACAAGAAACATGGTGATCGGACATGGTCTGTTCGTATAAATTGGTGAATGAAATTTTATCAGCGATCTTTCAAATATATCGATCATTACCCACAATATATCGGCGCAAATTTGAATATATCAGCGATTCGACAAAGGATATCGACTAACCAACAAAAAACGACAAAAAAATAGGAGCCTCCTAGCCCTGTTTCCCAAAAAACTGAGAAGCTGTCCCAAAAGGTCGTTAAAAACGACCTTTTGGAGACAGCTTCTTTTTGATGAAAATGATACATACGTAACCTTAACTTGATAGCTATGCCTGTTTCTGGCCTCTATTTTACATGTATCGTTCCATCTTGACTTACAATTTCTAATTGATTTGACGCATCACCAATCGTCCCCTTCTTCGCCCCTTCAGTCTTCTTCTCCGCCTTAAATCCTTTTAAATCAACTGTAATGTCAGATGAATCACTCTTCGCGCTAAGCATTAACGACTGGGGTGCTTCTTTATACGCAACAGTAATGTCTCCTGACTTTGTTTCTACAAATATTGACTTCTCCTCTTCGATCCCTTTAACCAATACTTCACCATCTGTTGAATTCAGTTTCATCTTCTTACTTATCACATTTGTTAAATAGTTACCACCAGTAGTGGAATCTACTGCCAATTCCTGAAAGGAACTATTTTTCATACTCAATTCCCCATCTTTTGAGGTAAACTTCCCCTCTTCTGCTGTGAGTCCTTCTATTTTTCCTGCACCTGATCCATTGGAAACGGCGATATATTTTGTTTTTACATCATTTATTTTCATATCCCCATCGCGATTATGTACAGTAATCTGATCAATCTTATTTTTAGGAATGGAGATTGTAATTTTCCCTTCTCTTCCAAAACTAAATCCACTAAGCCATCTCTGTTCACCCGTTTGATTAATGAACAATTTCTTCTTATCCGTTCGAATCGTTACAGGGTCTTTCTTTTTATTTTTTTGTTTACCATCCACTTCAATTGCTATTTTTTTCGATTCCGTATGTTTGAATTCAATATTCCAAGAATCATTATTCACTTCTACTTCTTCAATTCGATCCGCTTCAAAAGTCTGTTCTTTTTTAAAACTTTCCGCCCCTACTACTTGAAAACCTAAAATGATGCCAACAATACTAAATAATAGAATAGAACCTGCGATAATTTTCTTCAAATTTAATCCTCCAATTCCTTAAGCTATATCCATTTCAGATTAAAATATGTAAGTAAAATCAAAGTAAAATTTATAAAAAATATTTGTAATTTTTTATAATCGTAAATATAAGAAGCACGTTACCATATTGATGATACAAGTAGTAATAATTGTGCTGAACAAACACTCCCTTCCATTAGATTTTCCCCACTAAACAATCGTTACATTAGAAAAAATCTAACCTTCTCCTAACCTAGAAATAGATATACTAGCTTCTAACAAGCACTACAAATCATTTTTTGATGAAATTGAAACACATTAGATAAGGGATATTGACGGGACAAATTTCGTATTCTGCATGTGCATCTACAGTTTCAAATGACAGTGTTATAGAAAAGGAAAATAAGAGGAGGTTACTATGTTATCGTTAAATAATATAAGAAAAAAATTTGGTAACGAAACCGTATTACACGATTTATCCGCTGAGTTTACGGGAGGCCTAAATTTTATACTAGGTCCATCTGGAAGTGGGAAGTCCACACTATTAAAGATAATAAGTGGAATGGACAATGATTTTGAAGGAGATGTACGATTTAAAGATCAATCATTAAAAGGTTTTAGTACACCGGAGTTAAACAATTATTATTACAATTCAGTAGGGTTTATTTGGCAAAACTTCCAATTACTCAATCATTTATCTGTAGAAGATAATGTAAAACTAATTATAAACCTTTCCCCTCTTAGCGCTGCTGAAAAAGATAAAAAAGTGAGAATGATGTTAAATAGATTGGAGATTGGAAATTTAGCAAAAACGAAAGTATCTAAACTTTCTGGCGGGCAGAAACAAAGAGTTGCGATTGCTAGAGCTTTAATAAAAGATCCCGAAATCATAATAGCTGATGAACCTACTGGAGCATTAGATGCTGCATCTTCTAAAGTTATTATTGATTTGTTAAGAAAAATAGCAAAAGAAAAATTAGTCATTATCGTTACTCATGATAAAAGTCTAATCGATAAAGATTCAAACAGCTTTTTACTAAAAGGCGGAAAGCTAGAGAAAACGAGTTTTCAAGATAAAGCTCCCTCTAGCAAAATGAAAGATAAATGGATTCAGCCAACACTTTCTTTTAAGGACGCTATCATTCAGGCCTTCAAAAATATAAAAGGTTTATCAATAAAATTTTCACTAACTGCAGCTATGCTCATTTTATCATCCTTTTTCTTACTTATGAACGTAAGTGGAAATATACAAGAACAACAAGACGATACATACAACGAGCTCGTTAAAGAACGAGGAGATTCGATTCGAGATATATATCTTACCCCAAATTCAACTTCTACTGGAGGTAATGCTAACGGACAAGCGATGGAACAAGATACTTCTAAAGCATATGAGTTATTAAAAGAGAGTCCGGGCATAGATTATATGTATACTAGTACACCGTTAGCGAATCTGAATATAAATATTGGCGATATTGTAAAAGATTACAAACCAGAGACTAGTAATGTTTCTCCAACAGTCCAAAATTTGATAGCTGGAAAAATGCCGGCTTATAATAAAATGGAAGTTGCAATTCCTAAAATTGTATTAGATGAGTTAAACTTAAAACCAAAAGATGTAATCGGTAAAAAACTTAGTATGACTGGCGCGATGAATAGCAGATCTTTGGGAGCCTCTGAGGTTTCTCTTAATGATTTAACTGTATCAGGTGTTATAGACACTAATTTTTACAACCAAATGGAATTAAAGGACGCTTTTATATACAGTCTACAAGCAAACAAAGAGATATTTAAACAGGCAAATGTAGATACCTCTAATTTAGGGGTGAAAATAAGAGCTAAAACGTTAGAAGACATTTTACCTTTAGTTGATAAATTACAAAAAGCAGGTTTATCCCCTCAAGGTGACTTTAGTTCTATACAAGATATGTTAAATTTAAAAGCTACAAATGAAGACCAAGGATCTTCAATTTCCACAATTTTCTTAGTTTTATCAATTGTTATCACGTTAGCGTTAACAGTTATTAACTCATACTTAAGAAAAAATGAACATGCCATACTTAAAATAAACGGCTATAACAGTAAAAGTATATTAAATTTAACGATATTTGAATATCTACAAGTATCATTACTATCAAGTATTGTATTTTTAATTACTTTCCCAGTGCTAAATATATTCAGTACAAGTTTATTTAATATGTCGGTTTCTGGTAAAGATTCTTTACTTTTAGGTGTAGCAATCATGATAGCGCAAGGACTCGTGATTGGTGTTATCTCATCGATCATGTCAGCTACTATCAAGCCCTCAAAAAATTTAAAGATAGGCGATGTATAATGATACATTTTAAAAATGTGACAAAGAAATACAAAGAAAATACCATATACCAAAATACAAGTTACACTTTTAAAAATAATACGTTAACTTGCTTTCTAGGACCTAGCGGTTCTGGAAAGACAACGTTATTAAACTTGCTAGCTGGTTTTGATAGAGACTATGTAGGAGAAATAGATGTTGAGGAAAATCATTTACAAAATTTAACCCTTGATGAATTATGTACATACCGGTTTCATAATGTCGGTTTCATATTTCAACATTACAATTTACTTACTGGGTATACTGCCATTGAAAATGTTGTGATGGGATTACATCTAGACCCTGGTCTATCAAATAGTAAAAAGCACAATAAAGCATTAAAATTGCTTACTGACCTTGGTCTAGGTAGTAAAGCAAATGAGCCGATAGAAAACTTAAGTGGTGGTCAAAAACAAAGGGTTTCTATTGCTAGAGCTTTAATCAATGATCCTGATGTCATTCTTGCCGATGAACCTACTGGAGCATTAGATGAAGATACTACGACGTCAATTATGGAAATCATCAAAGAACTTTCTAAAAATAAAACGATTATTGTCATTACTCATGATGATGATGTTGCTACTTATGCTGATGAAATTATTTCCCTTGAAGACCATTCTATAAAAGTTATAAAAGAAAAGAAAGAAGATATGAATCAAAATCATGCTTCTCGAAAAAAACATATGACTCCTAACCTTGGAAATGATACAGCTTGGAAATTATGTATAAAAAATTTTAAAATCCACTTTTTCAAATTTTTCATCGCAGCCTTTCTGATTGCATTTGGATCTGCGGCATTTATTTCTTCCTTAGGATCAAAAGAAATCATCAATCATGCAATTGATGATTTTAAAGATAAAAACTCTTTTTATAATAAAGCTTCTGTTACGAAAGGTGATAAAGACTTAGAGACTTCATTTAAAGAATTACAAACGATTGATTCTATAGACAATATATACTACCAATATAAGTTAGAGAACATTTCTATCAATTACAATGAAAATCAGAAGAATATACAGTCAAAATCACCGACTATAATAAACTCTGACTTTTCTATGGTGTATGGAACGATGCCAAAAGATGATGAAAGGGGAATCGCTCTTTCCAATAGCGTTGCGGCTAAGTTAACCCCAAAAACAAATGAGTTGATTGGAAAATATGTAGATTTTGAATATGTTGATAAAAATGGTAAGAAACAAAATATAAATGTAAAAGTTACGGGTATATCGAATGATAAATATGATAACTTTACACTGAGTGCCGATGTAGAAAAAGAAATCTACAAACACACAAATACGAAAGAAGCATCCGCTATATCATTTCACATAAAGGAATTTAATGACATTCCAAAGATAGACAAGTTAATGAAAGATAAAGATATCAATGTATCAACGAAAGAAAAGGAAGTTACAGCATTTAAAAATAGTTTTGAAAGTACATTACAGTTATTTTCAATGTTATCAGGCTTAATCCTCATTGTTTTCATTATCATTGGTTTTGCCATGATTTATAAAGTTTCACTCGAAAGATATACCGAAATAGGAATTTTAGCTTCGTTAGGCTATACGAAAAAAAATGTTAGAAAGATATTTTCTAAAGAAAGCTTACTGTTTGGAGCTGTATCTACACTTTTAAGTATTTTGCTAAGTGTATTGTTTAATGTTGCTTATGCTAGTAAATTTGGATATAAACTTGATTTAGGTTTAAGTTTATATTCACTTTTAATCGCTCTTAATATGGCATTAACTTTAGGAATAACATGGATCATAAATACGAAACTTATAAATACAGAGACAATTGTTGCTTTAAAAGGTAGAAAAAGCTGATACATATGATCAGCTTTTTCTACCTTTCTTCAATTCTTACTATCATTCATTTTCGATTTCCCTCACACTTAGAAACAACGGGTACATTTACTTCAAATGTTGTTCCAACGTTCATTGTGCTTTCCACCTGCACTGTCCCCTTATGCTTTTCAATAATTGTTCTTACAATGGATAACCCTAAGCCAGAACCACCTAGCTGACGAGTTCGAGATTTCTCTACACGATAAAATGGCTCAAATATAAAAGGTATCTCTTCTTGTGGTATTCCAATTCCCGTGTCCGAAATAGAAATTCGAATTATTTCATTATGAACGCTGACTATTACTTTCACAGTTCCACCATTGTGATTATATTTGATTGCATTTTCGATTAAGTTTGAAAACGCTCTATACAACAATGTTTTACTTCCGATCATGCTTGCATCGCAAATATCTAGAGAAATATTTGTGTCTTTTTCCATACAAAAAGGACGTAATTCAACAGAAATGGTTTCAAACAATTGTTTTAGCTCAATAGGGTCCGAGAAATTGTCTGTTTGTTCGTCTGCTAACGTTAATAAGTCATTCACAACTTGTATAAGCCTTTCCGTACTCTGTTCCGTTACTTCGATATTTTCCTTATAATCTCCTAGTGTAGGTGATTTGTCGAGCTTTAAGACCTGAATGCTTGATTTCATGATTGTAAGTGGCGTTTTCAGTTCATGTGCCGCATTCGCTGCAAAACTTTTTTGATACATAAAAGATTTCTCTAATCGATCAAGCATTTTATTGAAGGAAACAGCTAAATCTCCAATTTCGTCTTTTGTAGAAATTTTTTCAATACGTTGAGACAAATTATCCTCACTAACCTTTTCTACCTTGTTATTGAGTTCCTTTACTGGCTTTAACGCTTTACCTGCTACAATATAAATTGTAACGATACCGACTACAATAATCGTCAGCATCCAAATAATACTCTGATTTTTAAACTGTTCTTTTCCTTCTCTCACCGCATCCATAGCCGACGACTGCAAAGCTAATTTGCTATTCACACCTTCATTTAAAACAGGACCTTCTATCATTTCTTTATTGAAGCTTTGCCTTTGATCTGATATTATTATTGTTTTCGATAGAGGTATAACAAGCTTATACTGAGCACTATAAATAGAAAGAACTGTTAGTAAAGTTGTCGTAACAATCAAGATGCACCCCGTTAAAACGGTAAGTCTCATTCTTAATGTTAATTTATTCATTAGATTCGCTTCCTTCACTTTCTGAGATTACATACCCTTGACCGCGAATTGTCTTAATTACTTCTCTTTCCCCTAGTACGTCGGCAATTTTTTTTCGTAAAGAATGAATATGAAATTTTAGTGAATTTGAAAATAAGTCCACCTCACTATCCCAAATATGTTCTATTAATTCTTCCGCACTGATCACCTTGTTTTTATGAAACATAAAATATTCTAAAATTGAATATTCTTTTTTTGTTAAATCGATGAGCGAATGATTCACAAACACCAGTTTTTTCGAACTATCAAGTGTGATATTAGAACAGGAAAGAACAGTACTTTCTTGCGTAAAAGAGCGTCTTAATAAGCTGCGTATTCGCGCATCTAGTTCTTGAAAATCGAAAGGCTTTACTAAGTAATCATTGGCCCCACTATCAAGACCTGTAATTTTATCATGAACATCTGAACGAGCCGAAAGAATGAGTATTTTTATATCGGCGCACTTACTTCGAATCCGCCTTAACACTTCCATCCCGTCCATACTCGGTAAATTTAAATCTAATATAATTAAATCGTATACATTGATCTCGACAAGTTCTAACGCTTCTTTCCCATCAAAAACCGTATCGACAGCATATCCCGACTTTTTTAACCCTTTTGAAATAATATTTGATAATATAACCTCATCCTCGACTAATAAAAGTTTCATTCGTACAGTGCACCTCCTAAAATATCGATCCATTGTGCCTATATTAGTAACAAATCATAGTAAATAGTCAAATAGAAAGAAAGCGTGTACTCCCCTATGAGATGTCCAGTTTAATAAAAAGCTCATAAAAAATCAAACGCTTCAAAAATGAATTCTCCCTTTACAATTCAACTTGTTTTTCATATGTAAAAAAGGATTTCGCCAAGGCTTTGCCTAAGCATTTCCCATCGTTTTCCTGATTCTTAGTTTTCTTAAACATCTTACTCTGAATGTAGGAGCATTTCATGGGAAGGTGATCAATGTATGTAAGTTTAATAGGAGATATGGTAGACTACAATCTGATTTAGCGTCCCCTCTTTTATGCACGAGAAATAAGATCTCATTTTATCACATGATTTTAACGTTACTTGTATACTATATTTCGTAAATACAAGCAAAAAAGTAAATGAAGCTGCCCATAAGCCAGTAAAACCGACTTATGAACAGCTCCTTCTCTATATAAGCTCTATTTTAATTTTGCAATAGAATCTTTCGCTACTACTGCACCAGAATTTTGCGTTTTCCAATTTTTTAGATCAGAAACTTGTACTTGATCTCCTCTATTAAATCGTTGCTTTTTCGAAAGCTCTACCACTACTTGCTTGTTTTCTCCTTGCTCATTTGTATAGCGGACAACTACATGATCACTTGCTGTTGCGATCACTTGGCCTGTGATAAAGTCTTGCTTTTTTTGAGTTTCACTTTCATTTACTTTTGTAATAGAATCTTTTGCTACTACTGCTCCGGTACTTTGCGTTTTCCAATTTTTTAAATCAGAAACTTGTACTTGATCTCCTCTATTAAATCGTTGCTTTTTCGAAAGCTCTACCACTACTTGCTTGTTTTCTCCTTGCTCATTTGTATAGCGGACAACTACATGATCACTCGCTGCTGCGATCACTTGGCCTGTGATAAAGTCTTGCTTTCTTTGAGTTTCACTTTCATTTACTTTTGTAATAGAATCTTTTGCTACTACTGCACCGGTACTTTGCGTTTTCCAATTTTTTAAATCAGAAACTTGTACTTGATCTCCTCTATTGAATCGTTGCTTTTTCGAAAGCTCTACCACTACTTGCTTGTTTTCTCCTTGCTCATTTGTATAGCGCACCACTACATGATCACTTGCTGTTGCGATCACTTGGCCTGTGATAAAGTCTTGCTTTTTTTGAGTTTCACTTTCATTTACTTTTGTAATAGAATCTTTTGCTACTACTGCACCGGTACTTTGCGTTTTCCAATTTTTTAAATCAGAAACTTGTACTTGATCTCCTCTATTGAATCGTTGCTTTTTCGAAAGCTCTACCACTACTTGCTTGTTTTCTCCTTGCTCATTTGTATAGCGGACAACTACATGATCACTTGCTGCTGCGATCACTTGGCCCGTTATAAAATCTTGTTTAGTTTGATTTCCTTCTTGAGTTGTTTGCACATTTTCTTTCGCTACTTTTTCAACAATCGGAGCAATCGCATTAAGAGGACTACCCGGAACTAAAGTACCAAAGAACGATTTCGCATAGACATTTACTTTATCTCCTATATTCATATTTTTCAGTACTTCAGGAGAAACCTTGGCCACAATCTCTGAATGATGATCTGAAACGACAAGAGCTATGTCCGTTTTTTTAGTGACTGTACCGGAACGTTTTTCATACTGTTTGTCTAACACATTTTGTTCACCCATTTTTTGAATAATTGGATGTACAGCAGAAAAAGGACTACCTGGTACAAGCGTTTTAAAGAACATTGTGGCATAAACATTCACTTTATCTCCTATACTCACATTTTTCAGTACTTCAGGAGACACATGAGCCACAATCGTTGCATCCTTGTCTGAAATTACAAGAGCTACATCTGTTTTTTCAATTACTGTACCGGAACGCTTTTCACGTTGTTGTTCTAAAAGAAGTTGCTGCGTCGCATTCCCCTTTGAAATTGAAAGATTTGAAGGAGTAGCAGCACTCACTTTTGTTACTTCAAATCCTGGTAAAGTCGTTCCTGAAAGTGCTGCGATTCCTAATGCACTAGCTAAAATAATTTTTTTCATACCCTATATATTCTCCATTCTGATTGTAATATAGGTTCATTGGCTATTATATTTATATGTACGCCAACCAACCTGTAACCATTATAGTTACAGGTTGGTTAAAACGTCAATGAAGAATATTTAAAAACTACCTTACAATTTTGTAAGGTAGAAAGAAATCATTTCTTGTTCTTACTGTTTCTTCTGCACCGGCAACCAAATCTCAACTTGAGCGAACTCACTCTTATCTTCATGACAACGCTCATCATACAGCTCGAACTCTGTAACGCCCGCATGCTCATATCCTGAGTGCGGGAACCATTCTGTGAAAATGCTATTCCACGTTTGCTGGATAGACGATACCATATCTTTATGCGGTACTTCTGGTGTTGTAAATACAGCATATGTTGCCTCTGGGAACGTACGCTTCGCAAGTTCACTCGGTACATTCTCAAAGTCCGTAACTTCCATTCCAATAATATATGTGAAATCACCTGTTTCTAAATTAAAATCCGTACACATTCCAAGCTCCACATATTGATCCGTATGTTTACGGTTTGAAATATTATTTGCAAGATCGTTTTGTAAATAATGATCCCAAAATGCAGGAATCTCTTTTTGATTTTTCCCCTCTTTACTAGACGTCTTCAGTTCATACCCAGCTACATGAAATACCGGTTTCTTCTCAATACGAAATTCCATTTGTATTCCCCCTAAATATGGATTGAATTTTCTTTGTTTCACATTCACTTTGTCATACATCGGTGTATTGATTCCTTGCTTTCGGTAACGACTTGGCGTCATTTGAAACAATTTTTTAAAGGCCCTGGTGAATGTTTCATGAGATTGAAAGCCATGCTCTAATGCGATATCAAGAATCTTTTCATCTGTATGAGAAAGCTGATAAGCCGCTCGGGCAAGCCTTCTCTTCCGTACGTACTCCATAACTGTATCACCTACTAACGTTTGGAATACGCGGTGAAAATGATACTCTGAAAAATTTGCAATACGCGCTAAATGACGAAGCGCCTGCTTCTCCATTACATCTTCTTCAATATAATCAATCACTTTTTGAATTTGTGTTTCATAACTTTCCATCTCCATTCACCCGACCTTATATGTATTATGATAAAAGAGAAGAGCATTCTTTTCTTGACGTTTTTTGCTTTTATTTTACAGAAATTTGCAACTTCCCGAAATACAATTCGTTGTTATAGGGGGATAGATCATTGAAAAAACACGGTGATCTGATGAGAGGTGTTCGTATAGAAGTGGTGAATGAAATTTTACCCCGCATTAACGGGCAGTAAGATTCCCACCTCAAGATTCAGAGAAATGCAGGGAAGATAGGTGGGAGTCGGGCTGCCCGTTAATGCCCGATTGGTGAGGGCTAATAATCAGTGGGGATGAAGCCCCCCACTGATTCAAGTTTCACTTTATCAGCGATTTTTCAAATATATCAACCGTTTCTCACAGTATATCGACGCAAATTTGAATATATCAGCGATTCGACAAAGGATATCGACTAACCAACAAAAAGCGACAAAAAACACACTCCCAAGCTCCCGTTTCCCCATAAACTGAAAAAACAACCATTCCAGTTTGAATGGTTGTTTTCTCTATTCACTCAAACATGACATCAATCTGAATGACCTCTGACCGGCTCCCCAGTCTAAGGGGCGGCCCCCAAAAACCAAATCCAGACGAAACGACCGCATGGAATGTTTCTTTTTGTAAGTATCCCCAGTCTAGTTCATACATTCTTCTCGTAATTAAATGATTGGGTGCCATTTGTCCCCTATGTGTATGACCTGATAATAGTAAATCAACACCTGATTCTGCTGCCTCTTTTAATGCAAACGGCTGGTGATCCATCGCGATAACGGGAAGTGATCGATCGACTGTACGCATAAGCTCTTCAAAGCTTTGACGATCTCGCTCTGTTTTATCCCTTCTTCCGACAAGGTAAAAACTATCATCAATTTTCATCACTTCATCTAATAAAATATGAATATCAATCTTCTTCATCTCTTGCAGAAACTGCGGAATGGCTCCCCCGTAATATTCATGGTTTCCAAGTACTCCATATACACCAAGTGGTGCCTTCATCTGTTTCATCACTTGTCCCATATTCTTTTTAATAAATTCTCCGGGATGATCATCAATAATATCTCCTGGCAGCAAAATTATATCGGGATTCATCTCATTTACATGATGCACTAACCTTTTCAAATGAGAAACACCTGACAATTTACCAAAATGCATATCAGAAGCCATCGCAATGCGAAGTGTTTTACGTCCTCTCCCTTCTTTCGATATATGAATCTCATACTTTCGAACAATTGGGCTATACGCGTTAAACGTTCCATAACTAAAGATAAAAACAAACAAACTAAGCGTAACAATGCCCGTCCACATAATAGCTGTATCTTTCGGGACTGCGAACCACTGCAAAATAAACACTGTTATATCAGCAAGTGGCAACAATATAAGCGCATATTGTATCACCGCAAACCAGTAAGAACCAATTGTCCGTAAAAACGGAATAAATTTAAAAACTTGAACAATTAAATACGCATATGAGAATAAACCAACTAGTACAGCGTAATATCCCCAAGACTCTAAGCGAAACGTTGCTCGAAGCCACATCCAACCATTCCAGCCGATATAAAACATCAGTAATGTATATATGATAAAAATAGTCGTCATATTAAAATATCGTCTTATTTTCACAGAAAGCCTCCTTTACTCTTTCTTTCATTATACCCTGCAACCTATATATACCGTGAATATTACGCATCATCAGATACTACTAAGTTTGCACTTCTCATTTTAAATTCAAACGTAATTTCCTAAGAGCTATACAAAAATAAAACGAACCATCATTTATAGATGATCCGCTATACTACTATATAATGTCTTTTATTGTAAATCTTCGAACACCAATAAAAGTAAATATAATCACAAATAAACAACTTAATACATAGAAGCTACTCAATTGAAAGAAAGTGTGCAGCCCTTCTAAATGCATCGGATCCATTGCTAATCCTGGTTGCGCAAATGGCCATATATACCCGATATTGAAGTACTGAAATATCATTCCTATACATGTAAAACCAAAACTCATCCCTACCGGAACAGCAAAGCTTTTTATAGAAGATGAAAGAAATAATTGTAGTGCAGCAATGGAAAATGTACCAATCCATCCATTACATGTCCAATTTAATAATGAAACCCAAGGGATTGAACTTGTAATACCTAGTAGCTTACCAATTACAATATAAGCCAGTAAAAAGAATATTTGCGTCAATAAAGTTAACAGAAAGATTATTAATAACTTTGCTATGTACACATATCGAAATGGAATTGGTAACGAGACGATTTTTTTCCAATTCCCCTCACTATGTTCAAAGCGGCATACAAATGCACAATACATACTTACTACGACAGGAAATAAAAATACTCCATAGATTAATCCAACTTGTGTCCACGCTTTCTTCCATTCATTTGTTGAGACTTTCATTAAAACATCGTGGTTCACTTGAAAATTTATCAGTCCCAATATAATACAAATAAGTGGAATGACTGTCATGACAAGCCATACTTTTGACCGTTTTAATTTTAATAATTCACATCGAAATGAACTTACTAGCATATTTGCATCCTCCTAATGAATATCTTTGCGCGCAAAGTGAATCGTACTAAAAACGATAAATAATAAACCAACACTTAAACTTAACAACAAATTCCTCATAACTTCTGGGTTTGAAAAATACACGGTTTTCCCATTAGAAAACGCCAAAGAAATTGGAGTTGTCAAAGTTGAATATGTCCAAATTATCCATCTGTTCCAAGAAAACATCAGCCCGAAATACCCAAGAAATGAGCCGATTACACCTGTCGCTAAAGCAAAGATTTGGTTTTTCACCGCCAAAGATATCCAAAGTTGCAAGATGACCATTGGTATACATCCTATAATCGTAAAACAACCATATTTCAGTAATAATATTACTGGGATGCCACTTTCAAAGTGAAAGACTTTTCCTATTACGATCATTACAGAAAGCGAAATTACACCCGCATATACAAGAAAAAAGAAACTACAGATAATTTTGGATATGTATATTAGATGTCTAGATACCGGAATTGCACACAATAGCTTCCATGTGTTCCCCTTATTTTCAAAATCAATGATTCGTGATGTAATCGTCGCAATCAGGATAGGTAAAAATAATGCATTGATCATACTTATCCTTGAAAGAAGTGCTTCCCAATTTAGAAATTCTTTTTTATCTTGTGACACAATCGCAAATAACCAAAATAAAGCTAAACTTTGGATCACAAATACTGTTAAAAACAGCTTCTTTCTTTTCAATTTCAATAATTCACTTCTTAAGGCAGTGACCATTACAAAACACCGCCTTTTTCCGTCAAGCTGAGAAATATTTCTTCTAGCGTATGCTTCTCTTCTTCAATTCGATATACTGATACATGTTGCTGTACTAATAAATGATTAATGTGCGAAATAAACTGATCGTCTTGTTGATTCGTAACGAGACAATCACCTTCCATTCTAATCTGTCCTTGATGCTGCTTTAAAATTTGATATGCTTTTGCTACATCATTCACACGAATTTTCACGGATGCCTGGCTCTTTTTACGCAAAACTTCAATCTTATCTTGAAAAATAAGCTTTCCACTATTAATAATCCCTACTTGCGTTGCAATTTGATCCATTTCATTTAACAAGTGACTAGAAATAAGCACTGTCATATCATATTGCTTTGGCAACTGCTTAATAAGTTCACGAATCTCTTGAATCCCACCAGGATCGAGTCCGTTTGTAGGCTCATCTAAAATTAACAGCTTTGGATCTCCAAGTAGTGCCATGGCAATTCCGAGACGTTGCTTCATTCCAAGAGAGTACTGTCTCACCAGTTTATCTTTTTGCTTCTCTAATCGAACGATACGTAATACCTCATCAATATTCTTTTTTGGTACTTGTAGCATATGTCGAATGACTTCTAAGTTTTCAAAACCCGTTAAATGCCCGTAATAAGATGGCGATTCAACAAGAGAGCCAACCTCTCTTAAAATATGTATTCGATTTGTTTTTAAATCTTGATTGAACACTTTAATAGTACCTTCAGTCGGTTTGATTAATCCGAGCAGCATTCTGATGGTCGTTGTTTTCCCAGCTCCATTTGGTCCTAAAAATCCATATATTTCACCTTTGCCAACTTTCATTTGTAATTGACTCACGCTATTTACTGCTCCGTATGTCTTTGTTAAATTCTCTGTTTCAACAATATATGCTCCCAATTACTCGCACCTCTTCTTCTTAATTAAGCTACTATTTATTATGCAAGTTCTTGCTTAATCTTGAATTGAGCTGACCTTAAGTTTAGCTTAATTTTCGAACGGAAGCTGAAATGTAATTTTTGTACCACTTCTTTCGATACTTTCGGCCACAATCTCTCCGCCGTGAGCTACGATGATTTCTTTGGCAATAGCCATTCCTAAACCTGAACCACTTTCTGGATCCGTATTTGTACCGCGGAAATATCGATCAAAAATATGTGGTAGATCATCTTTATTTATCCCGTAGCCATTGTCCTCAATCGTAACGATAACGTATCTGGATGTTTGTTTGATTCGAACTTGTATCAATGTTTCAACATTAGTATGAATGAGCGCATTATTTAATAAGTTTACTAATACACGTTGTACTAGTCCTTGATCTGCTTGTATCAATATTTCATTATGCAAGCATTCAAAATCTATTAATCGATTCTCATAATGAGGCATATTCATAAATTCGATAATTGTTTCCCTGGTAAGATTCACAATATCTATTTCATTTTTATGGATAGGTAACAATGCATTTTTTAATTGATATGTAAGTTTCAAATCATTAATCAATTTTTCAATATAAATTGATTTATTTTGAATCACTTCTGCATATTGATATATTTCTTGTTGTGTTATCTCATATTCCCGATTCCCTATCATTTCACTATATCCTTTAATAGAGGACAGTGGTGTTTTTAAATCATGCGATATGTTTACAATCCATTCTGCCCTCATCGTATCTAGCTTTTTTCTTTGGAGCTGAATACCTTTTAACCGATTCGATAACTGATTTAAATTTGCATATACTTCTGCAAAAATTCCTTTTTCTTGTGGTACTTGTCCATATTGTCCTTGTTTTAATGTATTAATATGCTCACTCATCTTAACAACAGGTTTAGACATATATCTAGCTACAATGTAAGCAAATAACAAAATACAAATTGCCGCTGCTCCAAGTAATAGGAAAATCCCATACGGATAAATACTAGATAGATTACTAAAATTCAAATAAACAGATTTACGCAATGCTTGATTGGATGGGAAAGCTATAATATAACTTTCTGCTTGTGTATTTGTATCTAACTTGCTCACAAACATTGTATAAGTACCAATACCGTGCTTATAATGCAAAATCAAATCACTAGGACTATAATGAGTGGGTGTGTCCTTAGGCTTATATAGTTCAAATATTTCATCACTATTATGATTTAATATTTGTAACCATGCTCCATGTTCTTGTAAAAAAATTTGTCCTTCATTTGTTATAGAGACAGTATCATTTTTTACCTTAATTTCTTTTTGAAAAGCTAATGCTGCGCTTTCTGGATTATCAATCCCCTTACTGTTATAAGTAAATGCCAAATAACTAACCGCAAAAAATTGAACAATTAAGATAAACATAATTAAACCAATTAATGAAACAATATATAATCTTGTTACCTTCCACTTCATCTCGTATCACCTTTTGTATGAAGTTTATATCCGAGTCCCCTAACTGTTACAAGATAACGAGGAGTAGAAGGATTATCCTCTATCTTTTCTCGTAAGTGTCTCATATGAACCATCAAAATATTGTCATTTCCTAAATATGTTTCTCCCCAGACAGCTTCATATAATCGAGCCTTACTAAAAATTTGATTTGGATGTTTTGTTAAAAACAGTAATATATGAAATTCTTTTGCTGTTAAACTTAGTAATGTGTGATCTTTATACACCGTCCCCTGCATTTCATCTATTGTAATATTTCCAAATTGATATATACTTTGAACCTTTTCTTGATACTGATTCCGTCGAAAAAATGCTTTTATCTTATAAGCTACTTCTTTTGGACTAAACGGCTTTGTAATATAATCATCACCGCCTATACTTAATCCAAGTATTTTATCTAAATCTTCATTTTTTGCGGATAGGAAAAATATAGGAACGAATGTAAATTGACGAATTTGCTGACAAACATTATATCCATCTAAATCCGGAAGCATAATGTCTAATATAACAAGATCTGGCTGCACTAGCTTACACATACGGATTCCTTCTTCTCCTGTTGCACATGTATAAATATGTTGAAATCCCTCTTTCTTCAAAACAGTTTCCAGCAAATGTAAAATCTCTTTTTCATCATCTACGATAAGAATTTTCTTTGTACAAATATCTGGCATATTATGTAGCATCTATTGCACCTCAATGTATTTTTTAAATGGAATCAATAATATTACTATTCTACTGTATCATTTTCAATCTACAGTAGAATAGTAATTTGAAAGTTTTTCCACTTATTTTAGAGGAGAAGTATCAATGTACGAAACATTACAAAGAGAAGGAGCTATCAAAAAAATCTGCTCCTTCTTTACAATCACAAGATAAGAATATTCTATAAAGTTTCACCAAATATGCGTCAGAACCACTTTGGTATTGTAAAAAACACCATAAGAGCCCGTTTGCATGTTCCACCTTTGTTTATATACAATAAAAATAAGATATGAAATAGACGATCCGTAAGATATTATTATAATGGCTGGAGTTATAAAACTTTTTATTATTGAAAGATTCACAGAAAAACCTTCCTATGAATCCAATGACCAAAAATTCCTAATATCTTATACCCTAAATTTTTACAAGGTTAATTGGTTGCACTGTTGTCGCTTAAATAGACAAACCATTAAGCTATACATGTTTATACATGAGTATGCGAACGTCTTTTTTGTTTTGCCAGTCCCTCAATAATATGAGTAGCCGGCATATATAATAATTGGGCTGCTGTTGAAGAGGTGATGCCAGCAAATGGATACTTATCTTGATAACAAAATGAATCATATACAATCTCATTCAGTTGAATCGCCTGATATTGTCTTGTCCATAGTTTATTAGAGATTTTATTGGTACATGCTGTGATAATATTTGATTGATTCTCCACCATTAATGTTAAAGCATGAGAAATGAGCATATTGATAGCGCTCATGATTCCTTTTCCCATCCATTTTGGATGACAGGCTCCCATATCAAAATAAATCAAGTTTTCCTTAGGTAATCGTAAAAATTCTGCAGATTTTTCTTCTAACTCTGCTAATAGTTGCAAAATGGGTGCGACTGGTGGACATATTTGAATTGCCGCTTGTTTATCAATTAACGGGCTCTCTGCTTTTCGACATAAAATGACAGCCACCATTTCATCGTCCTTCCTAGCTACCCATGACATCTTTTGCTGAATAGCTTGTTCCACCATTTCTTCACATATTTTCTTATAGGGAGATAAGGGAACTTGTATATAACTTACTAATGGCTCATTCTGTACAAAGGCTGTTGCAATCAACTCCGTTGCCTCTTGTATATGTTTTTTCTCTAACAACTCAATTTTCATATTGGACTCCCCTTTTCTGGATTCAAGTTAGGCGATACCCTATTACAACAAGTAGTTGAAGTTCCCTAGACATTAAGAACCCACCATCGATTTTTTGTTTACTATCAGTTTTTTCCGTATAATTCTATCCACTGTAATGCATTAATAGTTTATATCTCATATTCCCCTTAATAAAAACGGACTACATACATATCATACGGTTCCATCTACTTTTTTTGTAATTGATATTTACTCATTTACATTGAGAAATAAAAAAGGAGGCCCTGGAGAAGCATTTGAACTACAAAATGCTTATATTGATTATAAACAACAATTGTTTGCACGCGTCATTGTTAATAAATTAACAGCAAAACACCCAAGAAATGACAAAGATCTTCCCCCTTGTCCACCTACTACAAAAAAATAGGCAGAAATCTCATCAATATGAGAAAAAACAGTCTTTGATATTATGGGTGTTGTCTATGGATTGGAAAAACAAAGAGAGCAGATTGTCCGCTCTCTTATGATGCCTCATTATATTCAGAGGAATGCTTAACACTCCCCTTTCTCTTTAGTTTATTCCATCCTACCGCTACCCCACGAATAGATGAAAATACAGATTTAATTACAACATAAGTCATAAATTGACGATAAATAAAGCGTTGTAAAATTAGCCAAACTAATGGTTTAGGATTCTCCTTCTCTAATTTAAATGCAAAAAGAGAAGCAAGAAGATCTATTACAAAGAACACAAAGTAAAACCCTAAAACTTTTAGAGGGTTGCTACCAAATAGCCCCATAATCATTAATATATCCGCTAAAGGAGCGATAAATTGCAGGACATACTGGAACACCCACATATTAGGTAATGCAACATACCCTAATGTTTTATGCTTTGGATTAAGTAACGCCTTTCGATGCTTCCAAAGACATTGGAGTGTGCCATACGTCCAACGATATCGCTGTTTAATGAGACTTTTCACATCTTCAGGTGACTCCGTATACGCATAGGCTTTTTCTTCATATACAATTCTATGCCCTTGACGTAAAAATGTTATAGTAAGATCCGTATCTTCTGCAAGTGTATCTTCACTTAAATATCCAGATTCAAGTACATTCTTTTTACGCCATGCTCCAATGGCTCCAGGAACTACTGTAATGCAATGCAACTCATCAAAAGCTCTGCGTTCTAAATTAAATCCTGTAATGTATTCAACATGTTGCCAAGTGGTTAACAAATTTCGTCTATTTCCCACTTTGACATTGCCTGAAACCGCTGCTACATTATGATCTTCAAAGTGTCTGATCATTAGAGAAATAGCATCTTGCGCAATAATAGTATCCGCATCTAAAGTGACAATGATTTCTCCCCGTGATTTTTGAAATCCTAAATTCATTGCGGATGATTTCCCACCGTTTTCCTTCTGAATTAAATGAACTTTAGGGTGTTTATGGAATGCTTCTTGAATTACTTTTGACGTACCATCTTTCGATCCGTCATCAACAACAATAACTTCAAACTCACTATAATCACTATCCAAAATTGAGCGAATCGTCTTGGTTATAACCTTCTCTTCATTATATGCTGCTATCACAACACTCACGAAAGGTTGATAAGACGAATTAGTGAACAAACGAGCCTTTGTTTTTCTTTTTTGCTTGAATGCAAAATAAATTAAAAATAGAAATCGGAAAATCCCTAATCCAATAGCAATATAAAAAATGGTTGTTAAGAGATGCTTAAAATATCCCACTCCAGAAAAAACAGCTTTATTGTAAAGTAAATATTGCTTATCCCCAGAAGAAACAGAAGGCATAACTTCATCCCGTTCTTTATTCATTAAATCTGAAATTGTTACAAAACTATATCCATGCTTTTTAAGATCTTTAATAATAATTGGCAGCGCCTCTACCGTGTGGGCACGATTCCCTCCTGCATCATGAAGAAGAATAATATTACCCTCTCCCTTATAAATAGGAGTC
Source organism: Bacillus sp. C1 (assembly GCF_054570475.1). Classification (NCBI taxonomy): domain Bacteria; kingdom Bacillati; phylum Bacillota; class Bacilli; order Caryophanales; family Bacillaceae; genus Bacillus; species Bacillus sp. C1. Next base: position 413,458 of record NZ_JBTMZT010000002.1, on the reverse strand, counting down.
ACAGCACGCTTTACCAATTCATTTGTTGATGGCGTCGCCCAGTCCTCAGGATCAACTTTTTCTGCCACCATTGTATAGTTCATCTTTTGCGCACGCAAAATAGGTAATATTTCATTTGATGACTCTAGTTCAACATCTGCTTCATATGGTGGCCTAAATAAAACCGTAGAATGTCCCGTTATTTCCTGAATTAGGCGCTGAGTTGTATTCAACTCTACTTTTGTTCGTAGTAAAGACGTATCAGCTACGTTAGGATGCTTGAATGTATGATTGCCAATTTCATGCCCTTCATCGTATATTCTTTTAACAATACTAGGATTGAGTTGAGCGTTTTCACCAAGTATAAAAAAGGCAGCTTTTATTTTCTGCTCTTTTAATATATCTAGAATTTCCGGTGTGTATTTAGGATCTGGTCCATCATCAAATGTTAGTACAACTTGTTTTCCTTTTGGTTTTCCGTAGCGCTGCACTTGATATGCAGATGGTAGTGATTGATACACTTCCTCTGTAAGATAACCATCTTTTCCTACTTTAAAATCTCTCAATCCATTTTTTCTTTCATTCTCAATCTGTAAAATTTCACCTTGTCCAGAATAATTCACTTCATCTAAACTAGTGATCTTATGTAATGCATCAGGATTTTTTTGGACCTCAATAGGATTTTTTAAAGCTTTCCATACAGTAGGATCTTCTGCTCCTAGTCTCCATAATGCAAATCCCTTTGCATTGTTGTTCATTGCAATTTTCACTTGATTATAAAGAGTAACACCATCTAAGAACCAAGCAGTATGTTCTTTCACTCCTTTTTTATATCGAAAATAAGGGTTTCCACTGCTCTTATCCCATTGAATTTTTATATTTGAATCATGAGCCATTGTCATAACTTCTGAGAAAGTTAAAGACTTCGCAGGTTTCCCGCCCTTCACTTCCCAATCATATCCATAATTACCAAAAGCAACTATAAGTTTATCAGAAGGAATGTCTAGTTTATTGAGCGTATGTTCAAACCATTTATTTGAAGCAATTGGTCCTGGTGTCCCTGCCCCATAGTGCTCATCGTACATCATTACAATCATGCGATCTATGAGTTTGGCTAATGCACCATAATCAAATGCCTTATCATTAGCAGGTACATCTTGCGTAACAAGCAAATGATGTTTATGAAAGACTGTAGTAAGTTCTTTCATAAAATTTGTTAATTTATCTCTATCACCTTCAGGTATTGATTCAAAGTCAATATTAATACCCGCAAATTGATTCTCTTCAATTCGCTTTACTAAATCATTAATAAACTTAGTCTTTACATGGTCTGGAGCATTCAGTAACTTATGAATAAGTTCACTATCAGGCCCAGAAGCTTTTTGAGTAAAGTTAGTAAGTAAAGGCATAATTTTCACATCATTCTTTTTTGCTAACTTTACAATGTCAGGCTTAATCTCACTACTAATTGTTAAATCTGCTTTTAAGTGATACCATTCTGGTACTAACATGGTTAATGAATCGATATTTTCTTTTAAAGAAGCAGTACTATTTTCATCCCAGTTTACATAAAAACCATACACTTCTTTAGGTTGTTCGCCATTGCTTGCTGTACTCCCTGAATTTTCATTATTTTTCATTTCGATATTAGGTTTAAATTCGTCCTTCTTTAACTGCTGGTCGCTGAGTTTTTGATTAATAGGTACAAGTTTAGTATCTTGCTTTACAAAAGGATTCATATTTGGAATTTCTGGTGTTGAAAAAATACTTCGAAAGAAAAAATAAAATACAATACTTACGCTAACTATTAAGATACATAGAAACCAACTGAAAGCTATTTTTCTTCTTCCTTTTGGGTCATAAAAAACAGGTTTTGAGTTATCTTTCTCTTGTTGAATTTTTTTCTCCATTATATTTTTATATGCTCCTTTTCTTCTTATTTTCTAAGTACAAATGCAAACTATTTTAATAGATAGACCTTCTTCTAGGGTTTTGATGCGGAAATAGCTTAATAGGAATATAGAACAGTAATTTCCTGTTAACTTTAAGATTAAACGACTAATCTAAATAACTTATGAATGACTTCAACCTCATTTTGGGCAGATTTCACCCTCTGGTGAAATTGCCCTTTTCTTCAATATTCTATGGGTTTTTCTTTTCTTTCTCCTGATGTTGCGCGGTAGGAACGTTGTTTTCTCCTTTTTTATGCCCGTTGTTCTCGTTTATATTTCCTTTATTTTCTTGTTTATGACCTCTACCGTTGTTTTCTTGCTGAGACTCTTTATTTTCTTGTTTATTCCCTCTACTGTTGTTTTCTTGCTGAGACTCTTTATTTTCTTGTTTATACCCTCTACCGTTGTTTTCTTGCTGAGACTCTTTATTTTCTTGTTTATTCCCTCTACCGTTGTTTTCTTGCTGAAACTCTTTATTTTCTTGTTTATTCCCTCTACCGTTGTTTTCTTGCTGAGACTCTTTATTTTCTTGTTTATTCCCTCTACTGTTGTTTTCTTCCTGAGACTCTTTATTTTCTTGTTTATTCCCTCTACCGTTGTTTTCTTGCTGAGACTCTTTATTTTCTTGTTTATTCCCTCTACCGTTGTTTTCTTGCTGAGACTCTTTATCTCCTTTTGATTGCTTTTGTTCTATTTGCTCTTCATACTTTTCTTCTTTTACAAGAGGCAAGTTCGATGATGCATCCGATGATGATTCTAGTTGCGAATGTACCTCCTGATTAGACGGCTGTACAGGAGGAGTAAGCGATTTCTTCTTCTCATTCTCTTGCTTTATATAGACACCTGTGCCGACACCTGCTTTCTTGGCATTCTCTCTCACTTGCATCGTACTGCATTGATATACGACTGTAACATGTTTTGTCTCATACTCTTTCTTTAATCCTTGCATAACCTTTTCCAACTGTGATTCTAGCGATTTTTCCTTTGTAACAGCTGTTAACATAACTTGCTTTTCATTCGTTAAGTATCCATCCTCTTGACTTTGCTTTACAATGGTACGTATTACGTCTTGCAAAGGTTCATTTTTCCATCTTTTCATTTCTTTTAAAATGCGCTTTCCATCATCATTACAGGCTCGCAACTCTATAACACGAAAATCCTTTGTTACACTCGCCTCTAAACTTGGATTAATATCAATTGAGACATAAGCGGATGCTTTTTCTTCCGATTGGTTGTAGAAAAACAGAAACACACATAGAAAACAAGCAACAAGTAATGATACAGGCTTTAAGAGATACGGGATTGAAAAACGCGGTACTCTTTGTTCTTGTTCATTAAATGAGATTTCCTCTCCAATCATATAAGAGTGCGATTTTCTTTTAAACGTAATAAACTCTCCATCTGAAGTTAAAACAACTACGCTATGTTTTTTTATCTCCATCACAATCCCTTTATTCATCATGCTTCCCCCCCTCTTATATAATCAAGAATATATGTATAGTTGTTTGCATAGATAATACACATTGCAATGATGTACTTTCTATGCCGCTCCAACGTTTTACGACTTACCCTGACACGCGGTTCAATATATTTAAGCGGTAACTTTTTCTTTCGGAACAGCTCTTCCATCATTTCCTCTTCTTTTATAATAATCTTTACAATTTCTATTAAGTGCTCACGTGTATCACGATGCTTTGGAGATTCCTTAGCAAGCTCTGAAAATGTGATTTTAAACTCAGCTAGTACAATTTGAAAATGAAGAATTTCCTCCTTACGGTTACTGTTTTCCATCTCTTTCATATACTCCGTAAGCGATACTTGCATTTCTACCATTTCCTCTTGCTGGTCTTCTTTTAAAAAGACGAGATTATGCTTAGACTCCTTGCGTATATAGTCAATTACATCTCTTTTTATAAGAAGCTCAGCAAACGCTAGAAAAGATTTTCCTTTTTTATATGAATACTGTTCAATTGCTTGATTAAACGCAAATAATCCAATGCTATATTCATCATCCTGTTCCGTAATATACCGGCTGCAGACAGACGAGATTGATTTCCGAATAAAAGGCTGATACTGTGCGATAAAAGCTTCCTTATCTCCCCCGTTGTTTTGTATGTTAAATACAATATCTTCTATTTTCGTTTTTTTTATGATCTTCATCACTAAACTCAACACTAGTAATCCTCCTCCCTCCTTTTGCTTCAAATAGCAAAATGGTCACTAAAGAAGTGACCATTTAATCACATTTTCTTACTACTTTTCTTTGCACCTGTCTTCTCGCTGTTCTTCATGCCTTGCGTTACTGACTTTTTTACAATTGTCTGATTATACTTTTCTGTGTGATCCTCTTGATTTGATTGCTCATGCTTCTCCTGAGAGACAACCAGTTTATGTGCTAGTTTTGCTGGAGTTACTTCTGCATTTTGATTTGCTTTCTTATTTTCTTTTGCAATAACGGCTGCTTCTTTTTCTTCTTCATCAGAAGGCTTATCTACTTTTTCTAAATCTTCCATGACTTGTTCAGACAATAACTTTGCTTTCTTCAATATATATATTCGAAGGAAATAGAGATTTTATGGGGGTCAAAAAAGAGTTTTTTATAAAAATAGATAAATAATTTTTTCATAGATTCATATGTAAAAAATACTCGTATTCATTTTATCTCGCTATTCGCGGACAGTAAAACCCATTTCATACTTTATGAGCAGCTCGACCTTTTGTTAGTTAATTTCCGCCAGTACCATTATATGCCTTTCTTGCTACTTTAAGTGCTCTGTAAGAAACGCCTCCCACACCGCCTATAAGCTCCTAAGACTGCACCCAGCCAACCGAACCTACATGCATAACCGAGATCAGGGTCTACTGAGATGAATACACCGTGATCTGGATTGTAGTAACGTGCAATCAGGTAGTACATCCCAATCTCTTTATCATACATATATCCCGCATATCCAAATGGATTCTCTGCTGCGATACCTTTCGCGTCACTCTTTAAGACATTACCCCATGCGTCGTCATATTCATAACTTGCGACAACTTGTCCACCTTGGTCTGTCATCGCAATGACATCACCGCGTGGGTTGTAGTGGTAGTATACCGTTTCTCCTTGGGACTTCATCGCAAGACGGATGCCGTCTACAGAGTAGACATATTGACGAAGGACATCTCCATCTGTTTCGTATAACGGGTTGATGCTGTCACCGTCATGGTAATAACGTCAGCTTATTATCTACATCGTACTCGAAAAGATTCTTTTGTGTTTTCCCACTAGCTGTTACGAATTTTTCTGTCGTATCGCCATTGTCATCATAGCTGTAAGAGACAGATGTACCGTTTGCGAGTGTTGTTTTTGTTAATTGATCATCTTCATTATACGTGTAAGACTTTTTGTTGTCTTTTTCATCTGTTTCGCTTGTTTTATTTCCATACGTATCATACGCGAACGTATTTTTTCGGTTCTCTTCATCGTATGTTGCGGTGATAAAGTTTCCATCTGCATCATATTCTGTTTTCGTTAAATGGTTTCCTTCCCAAGTGCATCCGTCACACCAACTAGGCGATTATTTTCATAGCCGTATCCACGCAAAATAATAGAAGCCCTCTCCTCTATAAAAGAGACGAAGACTTATGCTTTCACGGTACCACTCTTATTGTTAAACTCTCATTTAACCACCTAATAAGATAACAGTCTTAATTATGAAAGAAGGATCAATCAAACTTATAAATCTAGGTTTTCTTAATCCTTCCTTGTGGAGTTTTAATCCCTCTGTTTTGCTAGCATGATTTATTTCAATTTCAATCTCGCTAAATCATGTTGTAAAGCGTTATTTCCTTCTTGCGGATCAAATTCTATCGCGCTGAGTCCAAAAACATTTGTAACAACATCGTTGTCCGAAGGATGAGATATTCTTACTTCATAGGTGAAAAGTCCAGCAGGCAGAGCTGCTGATCTAAATGATCTAGATTGATTAGGAGCTAGTGTTTGCGACGAAGGATCTACCAGCGGTATAACAATAGGTGAACCTGATGACCAATCGAACATTTGAACACTTACTGTACGAAAATCATCTGGATCAACATTCATAGCGTCAAAAGTAAGAAATAGAGTACTAGAGTGTCTGCGTAATACGCCTGTTGATAAAATATGACTGTGATTATGACCCATATTCATTCTTCCTTTCATTTTCAAATTAGGACAAGTAGTCCTTACAATATAAAATGTTTCTAAAGAAAAAATGAAACGGATAAAAGCGAAATTATAATTTATTTAATGGAATATCACAAGGTTTTCTGTATTGAACCATCCATCAAAGAAAGCTAAAAAAACACAGAGGTGAAAAATCTCTGTGTTTCTTCAAGTTCCATTTGTATTTCATTAAAAATAATTTTACTCATTTCCTGTACCTCACTTTTATCATTGTTTCCAAGTATAACGAGGATTGAATGTAAAAATACAGAAAAACCCCGAATGATGGACTTTTTTAAGTGCCCACGATTCGGGGTGTAGTTCATCATAAGATACGTTTCCTCTTTATTTTAAACAAGATGAACTTTTTTCTCATATTTCCTACACTTGCATTGCCTTCTCTCTCAAAGCTCTTCGCAACAATTTCCCTGTCGTATTCTTCGGCAATTCCTCTAAAAACTCGATGCTCTTTGGCACTTTATATTTTGCAAGGTGTAAAGAACAGTACTGTGTTAACTCTTCTTCTGTTACCGCACGATTTTTTAACACAACGTACGCACGTACAGCTTCTCCTAAGTTTTCATCTGGAACGCCAATCGCAATAACTTCTGCAACTGCCTCATGTTCGTATAATACTTCTTCTACTTCACGAGGGTATACGTTATAACCACCGACAAGGACAATATCTTTTTTACGATCCACAATATAAAAATAACCTTCCTCATCCATCTTCGCTAAGTCACCTGTATATAACCATCCATCACGGAGCGTTGCCGCTGTGTCTTCCGGTGCATTATAATATCCTTTCATTACATTGGGACCGCGAACAATTAATTCGCCGACTTCACCTACGGGTACTTCTTCGCCAAGTTCGTTGACAATTTTGTTTTCGACATGCCAAATGTTCGTCCCAATTGATCCTGGTTTACGCGGACGATCTAACGGATTAAAACACGTAACTGGCGAAGCTTCTGATAAACCGTATCCTTCTGAAACGATGACACCAAAACGATTTTCAAAATTTTTCAAAAGGGCAACAGGCATAGAAGCTCCGCCCGAAATACAAAGACGAAGCGTCTTAACATCTTCTGCGCTCGCTTCTTCATATAAGAATAAATAATTATACATCGTTGGTACGCCAGCAAAGATCGTCGGTTCATATGTACGACAAATACGAAATACTTCTTTTGGACTAAACTTTGGTAACATTAAAATCGTTGCGCCGTTCACAATCGGTGCATTCACAGCAACTGTTAAGCAAAACACATGAAACATTGGAAGTGCCGCAACCACGCGGTCATTCTCTGTATATTGTAAATATGCGGCTACGTCGTTCGCATTACTATATAAATTTTTATGTGTAAGCATCGCACCTTTCGGTTTTCCCGTTGTGCCTGAAGTGTATAAAATGACAGCTACATCTTCTTCATCTAGCTCAGGGCCTTCATAAAACAGGTCACCGGTTCCGGTTAGACTCGTAAACGTTTTCATTTTTTCTGTTTCTGCATGATTGAAATCTGATGAGGTTTCACATATGATGATATGTTCAAGAGAAGGAAGTCTTGGTGTAAGAGATTGTATAACAGGTAGAAGAACGTCAAGTGTGATGATTGTTTTTACATCTCCATTTTGTAAAATATAATGCATTTCGTCTGCTGTATAAATTGGATTAATCGGAATGACAGTTGCGCCAGCCTTCATCGTCCCATATAAGCCAACTAAAAAATGTGGTGAATTTCCAACAATTAATGCGACATTGTCCCCTTTTCCAATGCCCATTTTTGCTAAATTACCAGAAAACCTCGTGACCATTTTGTTTAATTGGTCATACGAGACCGACTGATCCATAAATATATAAGCCGGTTTCTCTCCTTTCTTTTTTGCTGTTTCAGCCAAAGATTTAACGAGATTCACATAAACCCCACCTTTATAAAATTTAGAAAATTTAAACATTCTAAATACATTATATTAAAAGAAAATTCAAGTGGCAAGTAGCATTTGAATAATTGCATATAAATGAGCATTCATTCATTTTGCTTCTTGAAGCTATACGTATTGTTTTTATGCGCTTTTTTGTAATAAAATAAGAAACAGTCATACGTATCATATGACTGTTTTTACCAATTAAAAGAACAACGCTAGGAAATCTTCTTTCGTTATATTACCAAAATAGCGTGTTATCTCTACATCTTCTAACGCTTTCGCAAACGCTTCTTTATCAAACTGTACGCCTGTTAAACGCTCTTCAATATCATGAACATCTAGAGCGCCGAAGAAATCACCGTATACTTTACATTCCGTAACGGTTCCCTTTGTTACTTCTAGGCGAACATCAACTTGTCCAACTGGAAAACGGTGTGAGTGTTGTAAGTTGAACTTAGGAGACTTCCCGTAGTTCCAATCCCAATTACGGTAACGTTCTTCAGAGATTTTGTAGATTTCTTTCCAATCCTCTTCTGTTAATTCATATGTTGGAATTTCTGTTTCTCCTTCAAAAATTGTCTCAAGAAGAAGCTTTTTAAAGTCTTCCGTCGTCATTTTTTCATTCAGGAATTCCGTAATGTTTGCGACGCGGCTACGAATTGATTTAATTCCTTTCGATTGGATTTTATCCATTTTCACTTTCAGTGCCGATACAACATGATCAATTTCAGAATCAAATAGTAATGTACCATGACTAAACATACGGCCTTTCGTTGAAAACTGCGCATTACCTGAAATTTTTCGGCCTTCGGCTAAAATATCATTACGGCCGCTCAGTTCCGCATTTACACCTAATTTTCCAAGTGCTTTCGTAACAGGTTCTGTGAACTTTTTAAAGTTATGAAAACTATCGCCATCATCTTTCGTAATAAAGCTGAAGTTTAAGTTTCCTAAATCGTGATATACAGCACCCCCGCCCGATAAACGGCGCACAACGTGAATACCTTTTTCTTTCACATAATCTGCATTAATTTCTTCAACTGTATTTTGGTTTTTCCCAATGATAATAGACGGTTCATTAATATAAAACAATAAGTACGTTTTATTAATATCTAAATTTTTCACACAGTATTCTTCAATTGCTAAGTTAATTGTCGGGTCTGTAATCCCTTTATTATCAATAAATAACATGTTATCACCTCATGAATTCCAGACGTAACCGCTTTGTGCAAGCGTAATACGGCCGCTGAAAATTTGTTTTGCTTCTTCTACTAAATCAGATAGGTTTCCTGTATGCGGCAAGTGCGTTAATAGAAGTTCTTTTACATTTGCATGCTTCGCAATGTCCGCCACTTCTATACTATTCATATGCCCTGCTTTGGCAGCTTCTTGATGTGCATACATATTACACTCACAAATAAATAAATCTGCCTCTTTTGTAAACGGAATAAATTCAGGAATGTAACTCGAATCCGCACTATATACAACTACGTGATCTCCCGCGGTAATACGCATTGCATAGCACGTAACTGGGTGTACAGTTTTTAAAAATGAAATCGAAAACGGTCCAATCTGCAGCGTTTCTTCCGGATTGTACACAATTCCTTTCGTATGTGGTTCATGTGTTAAGGAAGCGAATCCTTGCACATCAAAGCCATGCCCATAAATCGGCAATTGTGGTAATTGTCCCTTTGTCATGCTTGTAATTAATCTTGCATATTGCAATACCCCAATGTCTGCAACATGATCATGATGATAATGTGACAACAGAACTGCATCTATATGAGATGGTGTTATATATTTTTGAAGCTGTGCTAGTACACCACTGCCACAGTCAACAAGTAAACGAAAACCATCGTGTTCAAACAAATACCCCGACGTTGCTTCTCCCGCTTCTGGAAAGCCGCCCCAAAAGCCAACAACAGTCATTTTCATATGTATCCATCCTTTCTAAACCATTCACAATGTAGCCTTCTTCCTTTTAATAAGAAAGATTTTCACTTTCACTACACAGTGTTAACTATAATCCATTTCCTAAACTTTTTCATTCTTTTTCACTTTGTTATAAAACAGTTGTTGACATTATTGATTTGTACTAATACAATGTTAGTAAGAAATGGAAATGGAGGGATTTACATGATCGATCAACCAATGGAATTTTTCAGAAATTTGCCAACAAAAACGTGTGCACATTGCGGGAAGGAAATTGATGAGCAACACGAGGCATATCATAATAAATGTGACGATTGCGTTCACGAAGAATAGTAGTTTCTAAACATAAGAAAAACCTAGCAGACATCGTCTACTAGGCTAATAACATCGTATTTTTCATCGTTGAACCTTTCACCAAGAGCTCCAGTTCAAACTCATACAATTCTTTTTTTCGATAATTTTTCGTATGGATTTTATCCATCATTAAATCAACAACTTTACGAGCCATTTCATCAATTGGCTGTTCAATTGTCGTAATACCCGGCTCTGAAATCTGTGATAAAATCTGGTTATCAAAGCCAACTACAGCTAAATCATCAGGAATGCTCCAGCCATGGCGCTTCGCTTCTGCGATAATTCCAGCTGCAGCTTCATCACCTCCTGCCAAAATAGCGGTAGGATTTTTTTTGTCTTTTAATACATCATGAAATATTCTTTTTCCATCACTCCAAGAGAAAGCGTTTTCAATAAAATCGATCGCTTCTACTTGTTTACTTTGTTCAGTAATGGCACGTAAAAAGCCCATCTTTCGCTGTTGGCTCACTACTTTCGTTTCAGTCCCGCGACAAAAAATAAGGTTACGATAACCTTGTTCTAATACATGCTTCGCAGCGATATAAGCACCTTGCGCATGATCAAATTTCACAGTTGGAATATTTGCTTCTTCTATATATTCATTACATAACACAATTGGACCGTGTTGTAAGTATGGCTCTACATTCTCCCATGGATTCTCAAGTGAACATAAAATAATCCCATCAACTTGTTTCGTTGATAATAGTTGTAAGTACTCCATCTCTTTTTCTGGTAAGTATCTTGTTTGGCATATAATTAGCTTATATTTATGTTCAGAAGCAGCGATTTCAATTGCTTCAATAAATCGACTGAAAAAAGGATTTGTAATCCTTGGAACAAGCACCGCAATTGTTTCTGCTTTTTGTTTCCGAAGTCTTCTTGCTGCAGAATTCGGAACAAAACCTAAATGCTTCATCGCCAATTGAACTCTCTTTTTCTTCTCATCTGACACATACGGATGGTTGTTAATCACCCGAGAAACCGTTGTTCTTGATAACCCCGCTAATTTCGCCACGTCCTCGATCGTTGACACGAAATTCTCCCCCTTTTTGTGAAAACGTTTTCTTAGTTAGATTATATAGTATATTATTGGAAACTGCAATATCGGTTGTTAGGATTTTACTATATTAATATTATACATAGGAAAAAGTCTGTATATGCAGGAAAAACACTTGTCGTTTCCGAACACTCCATTATTACATGAATAAGGATGATGCAGAATGAATCGAACTGATCGTTTGCTTGCTATTCTTATAGAATTACAAAGAACACAAATTGTTACAGCTAAAAGTTTAGCTGAAAAGTTTGAAATATGTAAAAGAACGGTATACCGTGATATGCAAGCTCTTAGTGAGTCAGGCGTTCCAATCTTTTCAATGCCAGGGCAAGGCTATTCTTTAATGGATGGTTACTTCTTGCCACCTATTCAATTGAAGCCAGAAGAAGCTGTAACTCTTCTATTAGGAAGCGATTATGTTGAGAAAAATTTTGATTCTACTTTTTCTCAACATGCAAAATCTGCTAAAGAAAAACTAGACGTCATCCTTCCTCCTGAACAACAGAAGAAAATGAAAGAATTACGAGGAACATTCCGCTTCCTCTCTGGTACTTTTCCTCATCAAAAGCCGGAACAAGAACAACTAGAAAAACAGCTTTTTCTACTGCAAGAAGCAATTCAAGCAGGGCAATGTGTTTCTTTTTCATATCGTAAACCAAATCAAAGCAATAAAACAAAACGTACTGTCCATGCTTATGGTTTAGTCAATATTTCAGGGATTTGGTATATTGTTGCTCATTGCCTTCTCCGGCAACAAATACGCCATTTCCGTTTAGATCGTATGAGTGATTTACAAAAGGAGCAAACATTCTTTCAAAAGCCAGAAGAATTCTATTTACCAGACTACGAGCCAAAGAATAACAGAACTACCACGATTCATTTATTATTTCCTTCCGCTATCGCTCATAAAGTAATAGAGTCTCGTTATTTTTATATCGATACATACGAACAGAAAGAAAATGGGTTTCACGTTTTCTTAAAAACAAGAAGTGTAGATGAGGTATTTCCATGGGTACTAAGCTGGGGGAGTCAAGTAAAGGTGTTAGAACCGAATATTCTTTCTGAGAAAATTCGAGGAGAGGCAAAAAAAATGCTACAGCTTTAATTTTTTTCGTTTACTGCTGACATAATGGTGTCAACATCACCTATTTATAATCATCCTTAAGAACTAAATCTTATATACGAAAAGGAGCTAATACTATGAATTCAAATGTTATTTTAGAGGAATTTGAAAGTTTAGCAATGTATTACATGAACGAATTAGAAAGCTATTCCCTCACGCAACTTAGCGAGAAACCTTCTGAAGATGAATGGTCTCTCGGACAAATGTATAACCATTTACTCGCAGCTTCAAACATGCAATTACACGCGATTGAAAGGTGTACAACTGATTCTAAAGCTATAGATGGCCATAAAACAGAAATGGGAGAAAAAGTATATAAAGCAGGAGCCTTTCCTCCTATCCAAATAAAAATACCGAATCGTCCGGGGTACACACCGGAGAATCCCACAAATAAAGAAACGATTACGCAAGCACTATTACAGCTCGTTGAGAAAATGAAAGAACTTGAACCAAAACTCTCATCGATTCCAAGCGATCGCAAAGTGGAGCACCCAGGCTTTGGATATTTGAATGCCGCAGAGTGGTTTCAACTTGTCTATATGCATTTCGCTCATCACCTTCATCAGAAAGAAAAACTAGATCAACGGATCACACTAAAATGAGGCTGCAGAAAAGACATTTTCCATCCCTTTCAGTTTGTTAGGAAACAGGAGCTAGGGGGCTCCTGTTTTTTGTCGTTTTTTGTTGGTTGGTCGATATCCTTTGTCGAATCGCTGATATATTTCAATTTGCGTTGATATATTGTGAGAAATGGTCGATATATTTGAAAAATCGCTGATAAAGTGAAACTTTAATCAGTGGGGGGCTTCATCCCCACTGATTATTAGTTGAACCAATCGGGCATTTACGAGCAGCCCGACTCCCACCTATCTTCCTTGCATTTCTCTGAATCTTGAGGTGGGAATCTTACTGCCCGTTAATGCAGGGTAAAATTTCATTCACCACTTTATACGAACCCACCTCGTTAAATCACCATGTTTTTCTATAATTTTGGTACATTTCCCTTTCCTTGCAGCCTTCTATAAACATTCTTCCCTATATCCATATGTTTGGAACACAAAGCAATATATTGTCCACGTCTCATTTAAAAGTGTTTTAATTTTTTGTCCAAAAAGCCTTTTACTTTATCAAGGTTGTACGCATCATCGTTACCCATCCTACAATTAATTTGTCGGACAATCCGTTCTGGGCTCTCTAACAATTTATGAAAATTTACATCAAACACATCTTTGTTTTCTTGTTCCAGTTGCTTTCGATAATGTATAAGATTTTCATAATAACGCTTCAAAATATCTCTTGCTTGTTGTTCTTCTCTTTTGTCCCTGGAAGCTAGTGAACGTACTGATTCTTCAAGAGGACGCCACGTAAAGATATACGTAACATCTTTTATTCGATCTAAATGCGGCTTCCATAGATCAAAGGTTAAAATCATTCTAGGGTCTTTCAATCCCCATGCAGGTTTCATTTCCTTATTTAAAAAAGAAGATATATTATTGAAAATCTCATTAGAACACTCCACATTTCCCCTTACAGGTGGATTATCCCACGCAGCACCGAGTGAACGGAGGATTTTATCATTTAATCTTACGAACTCAATATTTTCAAAATAGCCTTTTGGATTCGTAGGTGAAGGTTTGAATACACGATCCCCCATGTGTATTCCTAACGTATGCAACATCCCCGCTGTCGCACTAGATCCGGAACGGTGGGACGATAATATTACAAACAATCTATTTTTCGTGCCAGTCTCCACAGCGTTTCCTCCTTTTTAACATCTCCCTCTATACATTACAGTATGAAAAGATACGGTTGTTCAAGACCTTTTTTTAATACTGGTTTCGAAAGCGGGTTGCGCATATCGTGTACTATCGTCTCTCCATGTTCTCATAAAAAAAGGATTCCCAATATGATTAGGAATCCCTTTTAGACACTCTCTACCGCTACCAGCATAGAACGATTTTGAAGATCTTTAGAACGCAAACTATACCCCACTACTTTTTTCTTATATTGTTTTATTACATCAACATGATCGTCATAACTATACACGGAAAAACGAATATCATTTTTTCCTCTTTTCGTATGAATCACAACTGGAGTTCCGTTACTCTGCGGCGGAAAATAATATTTCTCTAAAAAGATTGCTTCATTAAACTGATCAATAATTTCCGTTTTTTCTTCGCCTTCTAAATATTTTCCAGCAATAGCTACCGTAACGTCTCCCTCATTTAATTGTGGATGCAATTCAAATTTACTAATAAACGACTCCACAACAGAGGTTGGAATACTCGCTACGATTATTTTAAAGGCACCGAAAAGAACTAACATAACTATAAACCATGTCGTCATATTTTCTCATCTCCGTTACAATCTAAATTATATAAATACAAATTGAAAAAAGGACATAAAACCATTCTTTTTAGGTGGGAGAGAGCGGTCAGCCCCTCTTCCTGCCCCATGCCAAGTGAAAACAAAGAGAGAAAATAAGTGTAGTTCACTTTTTGTTCTTCATAGCAGCGGGTTATGTGCCCTAAAATCAAAATGGATTTATATAGTATGCTTATATTTCTCATATTATCATAGTGATAATGGTTATTTTTTGTACATTGTGTGAAACTTGGTAAATTAAAGAAACCCACTCAACTGAGGCCGGTATATATACAAATTCATTTGGAAGAAATCATGAACCAATTACAACCTGGCCAAGTGTATGAATTACATGATGTATATGTAGGGAGCAAAGACAAATTACCTACTCGCATTGTGGTTTATAAATGTACGGAGGAGCAAAAACAAAAACGCCTACGTGATCGAGCTATTCGTGAAAAGAAAAAAGGCATTACATATACAGAGCGTACGAAACTTCTACAAGGAATTACGGTATATAATAGCATGGGAGCAAACTGGAAAATTGAAAGCTAAATATATAGATAATGATACTATTGAAATCACACTTAACGGATATGGTATATTTGAAAATTCACCGTTTCTTAAAAATAAGATTAGTTTTAAAATTGATCAAATCTTATCACAATAGAATATTTTTTAAAAGATGGAAGGTGTGAATGAATGTTAAAAGATATTGATTACCGAGAAGGATTTGGGCCAGAAGACTCGGTACCACTTGGTAATTTAGATATTGGTAATACTTTTGTAGTTGATACCCCATCAGAACATACAGCAACTTTTAAATCTAAGATTGATGGTCAATGGGAACAAGCAATTTGTATATATTCAATGTTTAGTGGCGCAAAAGTATCTGAGTTTGGAAATTATTCTAGAAAGCATAATACAGAATTAGTGATTAAGAATAATTCTTCTGAGATTATCTCTTACCTTCTTACAGGATGGCATAAACAATCTCCACCTGGTTCGGGAATAATATGGGAGCAGACAGGGAAGATTGGTACTAAACATACAATTGTAAATTCTCAAGATCCAAATTCTCAAAAAGACAAAGATGCACTTTTAATTTATATAACATTTAATAAATTTGGTGCAATAAATTCAGGAGAACAAATTCATCTTAAAAATGAGATGTGTTGTCTTATTGAGCCACGCACAGTAATCGTTCGGAGAGGAGATGTTTGCTAATCTCCGCACACGTTGTGGTAGTAAAAAACATCCTTACGAGTGACTAAAAATAGTAAAAGGTCCTATTGAAAGAGGACCTTTTTTATTGTTAGCGCTTATTACTTAATGTACTATATTTATATTCATATTTAATAACTTATAATAATATGAATTTAATGTTGTAACCGACTATAATTCTTAAAAATATGTAAAGCACTGACATTCTGGCCATGTATTTTTGAAGAGGTTTAGAATTGTATATTTTTTACAAAAACAAGATATAATTATTATTGAAGAGCAATTTGTAAGTCCCATTGAAATATGTGGTAAATTTACATGGGATATGAAATGCATATTCGAAAAGAGATAATGCACTAAAAAAGTGTTCTTATCTCTTTTTTTACTTACATGATGAAGAAATCATTTGTGGAAAAATTAAATAAACATTTGTTTAAAACATTTTGGCTATGAGGTATTATATTTTCAATTGTCCACTTTGTTCAATATCACGTCTATTATATAAATTTCATATAACAAAGAAAAAAGCACCCGTTTTGGATGCTTCATCTTAATTATCTAGAGTGTATGTAAATTTAAAAAGTCTCTATTACATAGTTTTAGTAAGCCTAATGGTTTTATTTATACTTTAGTCGTACATATATTTTAATTTTTTTTGAAATGTTAATGAACATCCTGTAATAATGAAAGTAAACTTTTAAATATTAGTTTACTTTCATTTCTTTGATTTTATTGAGTTTATCGCACTTTACTCATTTTCTCCAAAATCACCGACAAAAGTATACATTCAAAACATGATAAATAAAGAGTTTAAAATACCTATAAACAAAAAAAGAAAAAGCTAGATTTATGCTAGATTTTTACATAAGTCACATTTTAGGCAGTAAAAAAGGATCTTCAATTAGAAGATCCTTTTGGCTTATTATTAAATTAACCTTCTTGTTACTTGAATAATAAATTTTAATAAAAAAGCTATATTTAAACACATTATTAATTAAATGATTAATTCTTTTTCAAGAAAAGTTACTACATCATTCCATTCTTTTATTGTTGAACCTTTTTCATATTCAAATTCTTCGAAATCTATATTGTTATCTGGTTCATCTTCATAAAGTGAAAATTCTCTTATTAATGAACCTTTTTCTATAATTATAAGTTCTGCATTAAAATTTTCATCATAGTAAGCGTATGTAACAGAATTCTCTTTTGCAAGTGCTATCCAAGATACATTTGATAGACCAAAGAATGCTTCACCTTCAAGGTCTACAAAATATGTCCATCCATCTTCATGTTCAGAAAAATACACTGATTCATCGATAAAATTCCCATATCCATCTAATCGAAATTCGATATCTTTATTCATCCAATCACAATAACGTTTTTTAGCTTCTTCTAATGATAAACTTATTTTAAAACAACACTCTCTCAATCTAGTCTCTCCTCCTCATTTTATAAATAAAATGTGCAACATTATAGATAGGATGTTAGTTTAAAAAAACCTATATATTATTACTTATCTTTAATATTACAGAATAGCCGTGTATAGTTTTCAAAAAAATTACATCTTAATATACCTTTAGTTGACATAATGTACAATTATCGGGATTTAATTTATTTAGAAGACTATTAAAAGTCCTCCAGATTGTTTAACTGGGGGACTTTCGTGTTCACATAATTTCCGTTATTGGAAGTTGTAATGTGGTCTCTTGTTTTAAACGGTTAACTAACTTTAAATTTTTCCATTTTGACGACATGCTCAACGCCGCGAAAAAATAAGTTTATTTTCTGTTCCTGAAAGTAACCTTTTTATATTTTCTCTATGCTTGAAAATAACTATAAACGTCATTAGGAAAGCAAATATATAAAAATATATGGTATTCCCGAAAACTGGAACAAATGAGATGGCTGCAAAAAGCATTGTAGCGCATATTGTGCCTAAAGAAACATAACGGGTAAAAACTACTATCATCACAAAAAAACAAATGCATAAAATGGCCATAACCCAGTTGATCATAAACATCACAGCTACTCCCGTAAGTGCTCCTTTGCCCCCTTTAAAACCAAAATATATCGGCCAGTTATGCCCTATAATCACTCCTGCGCCTGCCGCTAAAAGGCTTACGCAATCTTTAGCCTCTCCTGAATAAAAGTAAACGCTAAGGAACAATCCTATAAAACAGGCAATTATTCCTTTTAATATATCTCCAGCAAGAACAAATACTGCAGCAGATTTACCAAGTACCCTCAGGGTATTGGTAAGCCCGGCGCTTTTGCTTCCATGGTTTCTTATGTCCTTTCCGTATATTTTCCCTACAATCACCGCTGTATTAAGGCTGCCTAAAAAGTAGCCCAAAGCTAAGGCCGAAAAAATTTTAAAAATATCAATCATCACTCTTCTCCCTTTAAATTATTCTAATTTTCTTTTATTTCATTTTATCAGAATGTAGCATGTAGCAAACTATGAATATCGTATACATGCTTGGTTAACATAACGCATTATTATCGGCAGAAAGAAAAAGGCAGGTCCCTATTTTCACAAGGAATCCGCCTTTTTCTTTTTCTATGACTCTATTCATTTTTTTATACATTCCTATCCTGGCGCGGTTTTAGGGTTCTTGTTTGTTATTGGATTAGCCGAAAAACTGTATAAAATCCTGCATACTCTTAGCGTGGTTTTTTTCCGAAATGCTAGCGGTACCCCAGTATGTGGTCCTTTTACAATTTGAATTTCTTTTTAAGCTTCTTATATTTTCTATATGAACGTCTAACAATGTTTAACATGAAATACGGTATTTTAACAGGGAAAGGCAATTTATAAATGAAAGGCAAGTAAAATGTAAAATATGCCTTTTCTAGGTCTCTCCACTTACTATCTTCTTTTGTTTTTAAGAAATCAGATACATCGACTACATATCCCCTTCCGTTTTCCATCATCACATTTTTCCCGTGAACATCACAAGGAGTTAATCCTTGTTTCCTTGCATACTCTAAAGCTTCATTGATATCAAGGATTACCTGCTTAGGAATTTTAATCCCCTTATGAATAGCATCGTATAAGGTAATTTCTTTTAAACGTTTCAATACTATGAAATTTTCTCCTTTATATATAAGCTTCGAATAAGAAGGATGATTTCCAATTCTTCGGTATACTTCTGACTCTTTTTCAATTCCTTCTCCTTCTCGCGCGTAAACTTTCACTACCCAATCTTTGTATGCTTTGTGCATAAATACTGCGGCATAATTACCTGTCCCTAAACACTTCCAAAGTCTAGGAATATCTTTAACTACTACAGGCTCGAATTCATCCTCACTTCTTATGCTTAACTCTTTTAATAATTCGTCCTTTATCAATCCCACAAAACTATTTATACTCATCATTTCCACTCCGGTTTTGCTAAAATGGGGCCCACCCCATGCCCATCAAGCTAAGATTATACAAGTTTACTTTTTGGTGAGATTTTTTATTTCTACTTAAGGTCTAGTTTAGGTTATTTAAAGATTTGCATACCAAATAAACCCTAACGAGTTTCAAATTTTTTTATTAAGCCGCATAATCGCGGGACATAGAATAATTATATACGACACCTAAGATATCAAAGACTGTTTTCTTCTCATACCTATGAGATTTCCGTCCATTTCTCTTTAGAAGATTGAACAGACGAAGTAATATTTTTGATAGCTCTTCAGTGTCTTTTTGTAGAGCTTGATAAAGAAGTGGAAAATAATCTTTGATGATATATACGGCTTTATATTCACTCAACTCTCGTTTCTTCTTGGTGAGGAGTAATTGGCGCATTTGAAACATAGTGAAGGAACAAAGAAGAATACTAATTAACTGTCCATATAAATGACACTCTAGTCGTTCTAATTTTACAGAATTACAATGATGCATACGAAAAAACGATTTCCATGTTTTAAAGATTAGTTCAATCTGCCACCGTAAGGAGTAAAAATCGTATACTTGTTCTTTTGATAGATATTCCGAAGGAATATTTGTAATGTAAAAGTTAATTGCACTGAGACGCTTACTGCGTTCCTTGTAGGTAATTTGCTTCTTGTGCTCTTTAGATGCTAAATCCTGTTGTCTACGTTTCATTTGCGTGTCAGTTAATTTATACAGAATAAGTCTTGCAGGAAGTTTTTGATACATTCCAATATAAATCTCAGGAATCTCGTATGTTTCACCAGACTGCAATTGGTCAATAAATTGCTCCATATCTAGTTGGATGTACTCAGAGTGCTTTTTTATTGTTCCATTTTGAAAGTATTCAGGCTCACTATTCTTCTGATATATAAGAGTATTGAGCTTTAATCGTGAAATAAAATAAGCACCACACTCATCTATAGTATGTAGATCTTTTAAATCGAAGTATCCTAAATCCCGTATACATACATCGTGCGGTTGAAGAGATGTTAGGCAAGTAGAACCATAAGTTTTATCATTATGCTTTCCTGATCCTACATGAACATGTAAAAACTGACCACTAAGTAAATCATACTCAAGCTGAATTTTCACACCTGCACTATGCCCACTACCTCCTGAACCTTGATATGTAGAAGCAAATGTATTTGGAACCTGAAAGTGTGTAGAATCCAATACACGAATACGACGAAAAAAGTTTGTATATAAAGTTAAAATTTTGCTAGAGGAAAAAAATTTTTGGTGAAGTAAATGTGCTAAGAGTTGTTGTAACAACTGTACAGCTCGAGAATTAAAGCGTTGATTGAGTCCTTCAGGACTCATAGAAATACCTGTGTTAGCTTCTAATCGACTACATAGTTGTGTCAATGAAGTATTTGCTATGTTTTCGCTTAACCAAACACAAAGAGCTACTAAATCTTGTGCACGATATTTACTTTTTCGTTGAACAAATCCCATTTTTCTAGCCAATTGCTCCAAAGCATCAGGTGACATATATCGTTGCAACTCGTTAGAAAACAATTCTAGTTCGTCAGAAATCGATAAATTCATACCAAAAATGCCATCCTTTCCTATGATTCTATAGAAAGAATAGCGTATTTTTTCATTTTAGGGGGAATTTTGTTTTGTTAGCTTGATAGCGATGGGGCGGGATCCCGATATAAATTTTTTAATCACATTTCGTTATTACAGTAAACATTCCTGTCATACTAGGTGAGTAATCCTTAAAATCATATTTTTCATAAAATTTTTCTTTTCCCTCTGATGCAAATAATCCTACAAATGCTTTATTTGGTGCGTTTTCTTTTAGATACTCTACTAACGTATTCATAATTTTTTTGCCAATACCCATTCCTTGATAATCTGGATGAACTACCACATCTTGAATGTAAAAGTAAATAGCTCCATCCCCAACAATTCTTCCCATTCCTATGGCCTTACTCTCATCCTTAACTGTAACGGAAAAAACAGAATTTTTTAATGATATTTCGGCAACATCAAAGTTCATATAATCTTCCCAACCCACAACTGAACATAAATATTTATATTCTTCTAATGTTGGTGCATAATTTGAGATTGTATATTGTCTTTCCATAAACCCTCCCCCTATCTCTCTATAGTTTCAAGTTAGCATTTTTGCACTTCTTTTTCTTCCGAATGTTCAGATTTAAGTATATATCATATTCATGTAAAGGTTAACATAATCCCTCATTGAAGTAGAAGGAACATTTATACTAGGAAACGTAAAAAAATTAAAAAAAGGATGAGCTTATAGGGGGCACCATACACATCCATCAACTTAAGAAAAAGAAACACCCCAAAAACAAAAAAATGAGCTGACTTCTCAAAATAACTAACTGTAGAGAAAGAAAAATTTCATTTAGTGGGTACTTCAAAACCTTAGCTTGATGGCGATGGGGTCACCATACCAAAAAAAGAAAATTGTGCTATAGACATATTTTTCAACCACTTCCTGTTCGTTAAGGGACTCGATATTTTTTTTACAGTTTTTTATTATGAAATTCTAAATAACTAATTATAATAGGTGAAAAAAACGATCAATAGCTGGGGTACGGAAAGGATTCGAATTTACATTCTTTCTCAATACATATTATGGATAAATAAAGTAAAATATGGGTTGGGGTCATGTCTCATGTTGTGTTAATCCTAACAATAACTAAAGGTACATAATATGCTTTCATACCTTTGAATAATTTTGTTATAGAAGGGAGTGGAGATTTAACTGGCTCAAATTGTTGGTATTGATAGATACCTTTGTACTGGGGCTTTAATCTATATGCGTGAGGGCCTCTTGTCAGGAAGTAAGGAACAGTAAGCAAACACTTATACAATATGAATAAAGGAGAGGAATGCCTTATGAAAATACGTAGTCAAATTACATGTGCAAGTCTGGCCCTTTTAATAGCTGGAAGTTCCCTGTTATATACAACACCAACCTCAATTGTAAAAGCAGAGCCCACTCAAAATGTATCTAGTTCGTTACAAACAAGCACTCAACGAGATCGTAATTCCGTCAAGCAAGCAATGCGGGATACATTGCAACTTGGATACCCGGGGATACTTGCTAAAACTTCCGAGGGTGGAAAAACGTGGGGGTATGCCGCTGGAATAGCGGATCTGAGAACCAAGAAACCAATGAAAACAGATTTTCGCTTTCGCATTGGAAGCGTGACGAAGACGTTCACCGCAACGGTTGTACTTCAATTAGCTGGAGAGAACCGCTTGAATCTAGATGACTCCATCGAAAAATGGTTGCCTGGTGTCATTCAAGGAAACGGATATGATGGTAACCAGATTAAGATCCGGCAGATATTGAACCATACAAGTGGTATCGCTGAATACTCAAGGTCAAAAGACGCTGATTTTACGGATACAAAAAAATCGTATACGGCTGAAGAGTTAGTGAAGATGGGGATTTCTCTGCCCCCAGACTTTGCCCCAGGAGATGGATGGTCTTATTCAAACACAGGATATGTATTACTGGGTATTCTTATTGAAAAAGTAACCAGAAACAGCTATGCGGAAGAGATTGAAAATCGGATTATTGAACCGCTTGAATTGTCGAATACATTCCTACCTGGCAATTCAAGCGTTATTCCAGGCACCAACCATGCCCGTGGATATGTCCAACCAGACGGAGCAAGTGAGCTAAAAGACGTTACTTATTATAACCCAAGTGCAGGTAGCTCTGCTGGAGATATGATTTCTACTGCTGACGACTTAAACAAATTCTTCTCTTACTTGCTCGGTGGCAAATTACTGAAAGAACAGCAACTAAAACAAATGCTTACTACAGTTCCTACAGGAAAAGAAGGAATCGATGGATATGGTCTTGGAATCTATGAAACTAAGCTTCCAAGCGGTGTCTCGATATGGGGACACACAGGTGGCATTCTAGGGTTTACTACTTTTGTTGGAGGTAAACTTGGAGGCAAGCATACGTTGGTCGTCAATTGGAATAGTTTGGGTAGAACTGACAGTCCTAATCCTTTTAAAAAAATTTTACTTGCTGAATTTAACAAGTAGGAAAAATTTATCGTAGTTTTCATAGTTAAAAATATACTTTTCTGGTTCAAAAGCCCCAACTTATTTTCAAGAAAAATGTGGGGCTTTTTTTGTTTTGGTGGCGTTTATTCTTCTTAAGTTGATGGATGTGGGGGTCCGCCCCATAGCCACCAAGCTAAGCTCATATAACGTCAATTATAGGAGAGGTTGTTTCTTTTTTCTAAAGGCTACCTTTAGGAAATTTAAAGATTTGCATACGAAATAAACCCTAACGGATTTCATTTTTTTGAATTACGCCGCTTGATTATCAGACATGGTATAATTGTAAACGACACCTAATATATCAAAGACTGTTTTCTTCTCATACCTATGAGATTTTCGCCCGTTTTGCTGTAGGAGGTTGAACAAGCGAAGTAGAATCTTTGATAGCTCTTGGGTGTCTTTCTTTATAGCTTGGAAAAGAAGAAAAAAATAATCTTTAATCATATATATAGCCTTATATTCACTCAGTTCTCGTTTCTTTTTCATAAGAAGTAATTTCCCTATGATTCTACAGAAAGAATAACGTATTTTTTTCATTTTGAGGGTATTTAATAGCCTACATTTTAAGGAATGTAGGCTAAGTAGTATAAGTTAATCTGTTATTAATTTTGAATAAATACTTAGATCAATAAACTTTTCATTAGATTTTTCACACATTCTCATTGTCCCTTCGAATGTAAAGTTTAACTTTTGTAAGACTTTTATTGAATTGATGTTTTCAGATTCAACTTTTGCTTCTATTCTATTGAATTCTAAAGTACGAAACGCATAATCCATTAAAGCGAGAATGGCTTCTGGCGCATATCCCTTACCCCAAAAAGCTTTACTAATATCGTAACCAATTTCTGCTTTGGCGTTTTTGAAATCAAATGAATTATAACCACAAGAACCGATAATTTCATTTGATTCTAATTCAATTATTGAATAACGAATAGCTCTGTTTTCCCGAGATAACTTATCAAGCATTTCAATCATATCTACCACTTGGCTTTCATCAGTAAAACTATTGATATTCATAAATTTTGTAACTTCTGGATCAGACCAAATTGTAAACATGCTAGCTGAGTCTGATGCTTTCATTTTTCTTAAAACTAATCTTTCGGTTTGTAGTTCTGTAATCAATATTTTTACCTCCATTATGTTTTTATTTTGGGGTCAAGATATTGATATCTGCGCATAGTTCAGTCCCTTCGTGTTTCAAGATACTATTATTATAAAAGCTATAAAGGATGAAACAATAAATTTCAAAAATTCAGTTATGTCACAGTTTATGATAACTGCGTAATAAAGAAAAATGAAACAATTGTATTGTGATTTTTAAACATCTTTAATTTTATTCTTATTTACCGTTCGTTGAGAGCAATTATTTTTTAGTTGCTGTATTTCCCATTGCAATAGAAATTCTATTCCAACTGTTGATTTGATTAATTACCAGAACAAGGTCAACATATTGTTTCTCGTCATAGTGTTCACGTACTCGCTTATATAGGTCTTCAGGAACTCTTTTAGTGGGAATTAGAGTAATATGCTCAGATAGTTCAAGAGCAACTTTCTCTTCAAGTGTATAAAAATCACATTCATTCCAAGCATTCAAGCAATAAATTCGTTGCTCGGTTTCACCTATCTTACGAGCATCGGATGTATGCATATCCATGCAGAAAGCACAACCGTTAATTTGAGAGACTCTAATCTTTATAAGTTCTCTAGTAATTCGATTAATTGTAGACTTCTTAGTGTACTTCTCCATATCCATCATAATTTTCATGCCATCAGGTGCAACATCATAGTAGGAAATTCTTTGACTCATAAGGCAAGACCTCCTTTGATTTTAAGATACTTATAATTATACCTTCATACGAACATTCGTGCTATTTTTTTGTTTGCAAGGCATTCGACATCAAAGAGAATTTCAGTTGTAGACAGTGTAATTAGTTGTTTCATGGTACATAAATATCGCAAATGAGTAACCGTATTTTCCAAACAAATATTTTCACTTTTTAATTACTTTATTATTACCGTCAGAATAAATTGAATAACTTTATTAATTTTTAAATGATTTTATTATAAATGAAACAATTTTATTATCACCAAACAACTACATAATTTTGATCAAACTTTATTCGAAAGCTACAATGTTTTTATCTTCCTATAGTTATTTATGGGATTTAGTTAATTTTTTTGTTTTGGAAAACAACTAATTTCTTAGCTTGATAGGCATGTGGCGAAACCCATAATTAAATAAAGTAAAGGATATTACGGGAATGTTATCCCCTACTACTTTTTGTTTCCACTAAATTTTGAGGCGGGGATTTTACTACCCACGCATAGCGGGATAAACTATATTTCAAAAGAAAAAGCCTAAAGGATAACTCCTTTAGGCTTCTACTGATTTGCTCTCTACTACACTTCTAAATTGTCGCTTATGCATCCAAGTTAACGATCCAATCGTTCCAATTGACAACAGCACAATGAAAATCATTAAGATCCCTGCGTTTTGCCACATGAATCCAAAGTCTCCACTTGAAACAACTGCTTTAAAGCCAGACACAGAATATGTCATCGGTAACCAAGCATTAAAGTGTTGTAAAAACTTTGGAATTAACTCAAGCGGGAATGTCCCTGCACTTGTTGTTAACTGGATAATCAATGTTAAGATCGCAATAAAACGTCCTGCATCTCCAAATGCTGTTACTAAGCACTGAATTAATGCGATAAATGATAGACTTGTAAGAATACTAAACAGAATGAAATATGGTACGCTCTGTACTTCAACACCAAGTATGAACAATAATACTACATCTGCAACTAAAGCTTGAACGATACCAACTGATAATAAAACACCAAACTTACTAATAAACCAGCTAAATCCTGATTTTGGAACACCGACTGTATCCCTAAGTGGATATACAATTGATAATAGAAGTGCTCCAACGAATAAACCAAGAGATAAGAAGTATGGTGTAAATCCTGTTCCGTAGTTTGGAACTTCTGACATTTTCTCTGTTTGTACTTTCACTGGATCTGCAAACATGTCATATGTTTTATCCGTCCCTTTTACTTCCCCTGTTTTTTCTGCGCCTTCGCCAAGTTTTGTAGCGAGTTCACCAGAACCGTCATTCACTTTGACTAAACCATCTGTTACTTGGCCAGATCCATCTGCTAGTTTGTTTACGCCGTCGATTAATTGGCTAGATCCATTTGATAATGTACCTAGGCCATTTGTTACTTTGCTTGAGCCATTTACTAGTGTACCTAAACCATCTGTTACTTGGTTTGAGCCGTTTGCTAATTGGCCAACTCCTCCGGCCATTTCGTTTGCTCCAGAAGATAATGAGCCTAAACCGCCTGTTACTTGGTTTGAGCCATCCGCTAATTTGCTCACTCCCCCGGCCATTTCATTTGCTCCGGAAGATAATGAGCCTAAACCACCATTTAATACACTTAAGCCGTTTGTCAATTCACTAGATCCATCCGCTAATTTATTTACACCTGCGATTAATTGACCCGATCCTGTTGATAATGTTCCTAGACCTCCATTTAGCCGCTCTGCACCTTTTGTTAATTCATTTATCCCACCAACAAATTTCGGTCCATTTTCAGCTAATTGATTCATGCCATCCTTTAATTTTTGGCTTCCTGATTCTAATTTCTCAGCTCCAGATTTCACTTCATCTAATCTAGTACCAAACTCTTGGAATTTAGCAACAAAATTATTTTGAGATTCTGTTAATTTTGCAATACCTTTAGCTAACTCATTAAGTTTGTCTGGATTAGGCAATTTTGTTTGTGATTCAGTTGGTGTTTCACTTACTTTTGATTGCGATGCTACTTCAGCTGACTTCTTCTGAACAGCAGCTGTACTATTTGTAGCATTCGTTACATACGGTTGTAACTGATCTTGATATTCTTTCGGTAAACTTTCAATTTGCTTTTGTAAAGCCGCTACATCCTGTGCTGCTTGATTTGCACTCTGTACATTTGACTGCATAGCTTCCTGTAACTGGTTTGCATTCCCTGCAGCTGCATTTATTTTTTTATTTTCTTGTTTCGGTACTGCGTTTTGCAATTGATTATTTAAATCTTGTAAACCTTTTTGAATTCCTTGTGCACCTTGTGCCAATTGTCCTTGCGCACCACCAAGTTTGTTCATTCCACTTGAAAGCTCACCAGCACCTTGTTGCAACTCATTAAAACCAGCTGAAGCACGCTGTACACCAGCATTAAATGTAATAGAGTTACTCGCTAATTCTTTTACTCCCTCATATAATTGTCCTGAGCCATCTGCTAGCTTTCCAATTCCGCCCTGCAATTCACCGGATTTATTTACTAATACTTGTAAGCCATTGCTTAATTGGCTAGAACCATCGTATAGCTGGCCAGATCCATCTAATAACTTTCCAATCCCAATCTGCATTTCACCAGTTTTTCCATTTAACATATTTAAACCACTTGTTACTTGACCAGATCCATCTAGTAATTTTCCAATTCCACCTGTCATTTCACCAGTTTTTCCATGTAACGTATTTAAACCACTTGTTACTTGATCAGATCCATCTAATAATTTATTTGCTCCATCTGTTACCTGACCAGATCCATCTTTCAATTTATTAATCCCATTTACCATCTCACCAGACTTCCCTTGCAACGTATGCAAGCCATCTGTCACTTTTCCAGAACCGTCTTTTAAGTCTCCAGCCCCGTCGTGTAATTGATTCGCTCCATCTTTTGCATCAGCAAATCCTTTTGAAACGTCTTTTATCGAATCAAACATCTTCTCTGCATACGTTTTAGTTAACGTATTAGATACTTCACTTTTTATTTTCTCAATGGCAGTTCCGCCAATTTGTGAAGATAAGAAGTTTAAACTTTCATTTGGAATATATTCTAAGTTTAATGGTTTGGGATTTTCTTTTAGCAGCGTTGTTGCATTGCTCGAGAAGTTCTCTGGAATGCGTACTAACATATAGTATTTTCGGTTTTCCATTCCCTCTTTGGCTGCTTTTTCACTTACAAACTCCCATTTAAAACTTTTATTATCCTTTAATTTATCAACTAATCCTTCCCCAACTTCAATTGGTTTCCCATCAAATACGGCACCTTTATCAAGATTTACTACCGCAACTGGCAGGTCATCTAACTGTTCATATGGATCCCAAAACGCCCATAAAAACATGCCCGCATATAAAAGTGGTACGAATAAAACGGCAATAATCGGTATTAAAATCTTTTTACTTTTAATAATTTCCGTAAATTCTTTACCAAGTAATGAAAATCCTCTCATTGTTCCGCCCCCTTTTTCAATTTATGACCATTTCGTTCACCTAGTCATTTTAACGTAAATAAAAAAGTAATCCCCTGCTATCCATATTACTTAACCATAACTTTTATTATCTTCTCTCTATGTTATGCACTTTTTCATTTTAAATGACTATTCAATTCATTAAGTCAATGCATATCGATTCAACATGCACGACCCCTTATTCCCTCCTTATCGGAATTATTGACCATTTTGTTCATTTAGTCATATTTTACTATAATAAAAGGATTATCTTAATTTGACAATCCTTTTAATAAATAAAGTTCAAAAAGTTGTGCGATTCTTTCTTTGTCTAATGGTTCATGATTTTTTTCCCAATCAAAAATAAGCGATACGTATAAGCGAAGCATAATAAAAGCCGTAATTTCCGGATCACATTTACTAATTTCACCCTTTTCAACCGCAACTTCTAAATACGATTGAATGACAGATACAATTTCAGTCTCGACTTGCTGCATACCCTCTTGTACTTCTTTCGTACCCATATCTCGCTCTTCTTGAATCAGTTTAATCATTAATTGATGTTCTTTTCTGAATTCTAAAATGCTATATAGTGCTTTATGTACATTTTCAAAAAATGAAACGTCTGGACGAATTGCTTCTTTCGCAACTTGCTTCATTTCTGCAATTAAGTTGGCAATAATTTCTCCAAACAACTCTTCTTTATTTTTGAAAAACGTATAAATCGTTCCCTTTCCAACATTCGCTAATTTTGCAACTTGATCCATTGTTGTTGCCTTATAACCAAACGCTGAAAAAGACTTTGTTGCAGCTTCAATAATAGAACGTTTTCTATCGACGGCCACACTGTCACCTCCGGAATGACCATTTGGATAATATAGTCAATTAGTACATTTTTGATATTATCACGGATTTCTATTCGTTACAAGGTCTCTTTTTATTTATTTCCAAGTATAAAACATTCCAATCATTAAATATGTTACATGATCCCACTGTCATAGTGTATCAAGAAAAACTAGAAGATGAAAAGATGTTTCTTGTATATTTTCTATGTCAACCAACGAACTTACTTCTAAAAATATGTAGACAAGCATATTCTAAATTAAAAATTTAGGAGGATCACTCTAAATGTTGCATTCAAAAACGATAGTGAGCAAGCGCCTACGCTAAATCAAAATTGCTAGTTTATTTGTTATGCTATTTGTAATCACGTGGGTTGGATATATAAAATTTCTTTATGGCAATGGCTTTCTTTTAGAAAAAAAGAATACCGTAGAAGTATTCAATTACAATACTTCTACTGATATAGAAAAGAGATTTGGTGTGAACTTACAAGGATTTTGGAAAACGAATATGGAGAGTCTAATTGATTTGAGTAAAACGGATCCTAACGAATTATCATTAATTGCGTTCGTAAACTCATCCTGCTTACAAACATGCATAGGAGAACCGTTGATATATATTAAAGTAGACCATGGTTACGTCCTTTACAAAGAGTCTAGTGGGGTGAATATCGTTTTAGAAATTAAGAAAAGTTGTACATGGAAAATAGAAAACAAGCTGGTGAAAAAGGGGACTTAAAAATGAAATAGCCCTTACTAATAGCCCCTCTAAATTTACATTATGATGGCTCATCACCGTAACATGGGGTTATTTTTTGAAAATGATTCATTTTTAATACACGGAACGGAGAGTGGCGACTCCTGCGGGAATAGCGAGGGAAGCGAGACCCCGCAGGCTTGCCGAGGAGGCTCGCTCTCGCCCGCAGAAAGCGCCCACTCGGAGTGGAGTGTACACCTCTCTATATGTCACCCACACCTTATGATGGTGAACCATTATGATAATTTTCCCTTCTTTTTCAAATTATCAAACCGAAAAACAAGAAAATCTTTACAATTAATAGTAATATAGAACTAGATATATTTATTACATTTAGTGGGGGCTATATCAAACATGATGCGTGCACTTCGTTTACATATAAAACAAGCCTTTTGGAATCGACTTTCTATCTGTTTTTTCTTCAGTATGTTCGTTCTCATTTTAATTTATCATTATTACTATGTTATTCAATACATAGGTGACGTACCTGATAACACTATAACAACTGCATATAAATGGATTGGATTTCGTGATAATGAAATGGACGTTTATTTCTTATTAATGCCTGTTATCGCTTCTTTGCCATTTAGTACAAGTTATAACTCTGATAAGGCAGATGGCTTTAAGGTTTTTATAAGTAAGGAAATATCTATATTTCCCTACTTATATACAAAATATATTGTTACATTTTTTTCTGGTGGAATTCTTTATACGTTTCCTTTTTTGTTTTCCTTATTGCTATGTAAACTAACCATACCAAATGGTATTCCAAATTTATCCTCTGAGATTATAAGTAATAACGGTATGTTCGCATCCATATACTTTGATTCTCCTATCGCTTATATCTTTATATATATTGGGATTAATTTTATGTTTGCTGGCTTAATGGCTGTTTTAGGTCTCGCTGCATCTATTCTGTACAAAAGAGATTACATGGCTATCTTATTTCCGTTTGTCGTGAGCTCACTCCCCTATGTCATTTTAAATACGATATTCCCTACCATCGGAGGGGCACCCATTCATTTATACGATCCTAAACAACCTCTAGAAGGAATTTCACCTTATGTCTTAATCGTACAATGTATCCTATTTGGATTCATTAGTTTATTCATGTATGTAAAAGGTGCACAACGAGATAAAAAAATATATATGCGAAGACTACAAAAAAGGGCTCGATGCAAAAACTCCATTCAAAAATCAATACATCTATAATACAAAAACATCCCTCAGCTTCATTGCTGAGGGATGTTTTATACAAATCAAGAAGCCTTTTTCAAATCAATTTGAGCAAGAACTGGATCATGATCACTGACACGGCCATGTTCTTTCATCACATTTGAATTTAAATGTACTGGATCAACAATCGTGTGTGGTGCAATGTTATTCGTTACTAAAACGTGATCTAACGCCTGTGCGTTCCCGTCATGAATATACGTGTAACGATTATCTTTCGAAACTGTTTCTATCATATCTTGCATTGTATCGCCTTTTAATGCTTTTAATGGTTTCGAGAATTCAAAATCATTCATATCGCCAACGACAACAACTGGTGCATTCTGATCTCTGTTTTGAATACCTTTTACAAAATGATTCACTTCTTGCGCCAGTTGAACGCGTTTCTCTTCACTCTTTAATACAAGAGGCTGAATTTTTCCAAACGGCGTCGCATCACCGAGTTTTGAGTTTAAATGGCTTGAAATCACAACAATATTTTGTCCCTGGAATGTAAACTCCGCTGCTAACGGTTTACGAGTATTATCAAATACCGGATTATCTTGTCCAATACGCACCGGGTTTGTTGCTAATAGCTTTGGATTCTTTTCTAATTTCACACGTGATGGATTATAGAAGAAACCAACGCGAATATTCGCTCCTGGCGCCCCGCCATCTTGATTATTCCCAGGTGCAATTTCTACATACTCATACTTAGGCCCGCGAATCTCTGCTACAGCGTCAATAATACGCTTTGCACTTAATGAAGCATCTGTTGTTCCATCATTCGTTGCCCCATTATTATCTTGCATTTCTTGTACACCGATAATATCTGGCATTTTTAAATTATATTTAATAGAGTAAGCAAGTGTTTTTACCTTTTCATCCGATGTTTCTTTTTTATTCGCTGAAAAGTTCTCAATGTTATATGTAGCCACTGTTAATTTGTCAAGACGAGGCTGAATATTTGCACCCACTTGTTTAAATCCACCATCTATTACTGATGGTAATTCTGTTACTGGTGAAATTCGATAAGCACCATAGTCATATCCAACTACACCTGTTATATCTCCAGTAAAAGTATCTCCTGCTTTCGCTACGTAATCACGAGGTACTTTTACAGAAAGACGCTCTGGATTTAATTGATTTTCTCCTAATAGCGGCGTTCCGTATTTCGTAGTTACTTTATCTCCACCATTTGCAACGGTTACATATAAATTTCCATTTTTTTGCGGTCCAACAATTTGAGGCGTTGGCATTGTTACTCGCATACCTTCTACACTTTCATAAAAATCGATCGCATCTTCATTTGGATCAAATACACCAAATGCATCGTTATCAATAATTTGATCTGGAATTTTCACACCATTTTCACCTAATACAGTTGCTTCTGGCAACTGTTGATTTTTTGCCTTCACAGCAAGATTGCTTGCTTTAATTTCTGTGATAGATAGATCTGTATCAAATCGGTCAGCATATCCAGCTCCAATATATTCTTCCACTTCTCCATCCACCTGCACAAGATCACCGACTGCTACATTTGCCTCTTTTTTATACACGTAAATCCCTTCTGAAGTTGCTGGGTCTTCATCAGGCTTTGCGTCTTGCATATAGAAACCGTTTTTATCTAATGCAGTTACAACACCTTCTACACTTCGTACTTTCTTCCCGTCGTAAGGAGAAATATGTGATTTCCCTTGAATATCATGAATACGAACTTGCTCATTTTTTACAATTGTAAAAGAAAAAGTTGAAACTGCTGAATTTTCAAGACCTTCTTTCACTGCAACTGCTTTTATCACACTGTTTTCATTTAATACAATCGATTCATTATAACGAAGACTTTTATCTGTTGGAACTGATCCATCTAACGTATAATAGATCGTTGCTCCTTCTGTACGAGTTGCTAATGTCACTGCTGTCCCTTTTGCAATCTCGCCACCGTTTGGCGATGCTGTCACATCACTCACACGACTTTCCGTTTCTCCTTGAAACTTATATGCTGTTACTGATTTCAAACCAGGGCTACCAAAATATAACTCAAGCGCGCCTGTTAATTGAACCTTCTTCCCAACATTTTCAGGATGTTCCTTTACATTCACCGCTGCTCTTACGTCACCTTTTGGTAACTGAACAGGCATAATTTTCGCTGGATCCGTCTCATTTGGCGAATCGGCAATTGCTACATTCGTATCACCAAACTTCGCTGGGTCCTTCGTGTATGTAGAAGGGCTTTGCGTATATCCAACAATGTATCCCTCTACTACTCTTTTACTTGTTCCTTGCTGCTGAAACAGTTGAATTGCGTCCTGCACAGACAATGCGGAACGTTCTTCTGCTTTTACTACAGCTCCAGTAAATGAAATCAGTAGTATAAATGATAGCAAGACACTTACTAGTTTCTTCAAATTCATCTTCCTCCCCTAATTTTAATATTCTCTCAGCATGTACTATCATAACAAATAGTTCTCTATAAAGAACTTTATTTCGACAAAATTTACAAAAAATTAATCTCCTACCATTTATTCGAAACACTAGGTGAATTTTTGACAGATATTGTATAAGGTGTTACTCTATTTTTCTGAATTTTATAAAGGGATGGTGAGAATATGTCATACTTGATTACGGATATAATAGATGAATTGCCATGTCTAAATGGATATTCATCTATCACAAAAATTGAACAAGGATATTCATCAGATAGGAAATACGTTGTCGGCGTAGGAGATCACAAATATTTTCTACGTGTTTCGGACACACAACAAACGGATAAGAAAGAATTAGAATTTACATTACTGAAAGAATTACATACATTACATGTACAAACTCACAAGCCAATAGAATATAGAGTACTGAAGAATACGGAACTATCTTTACTGGTCATGAGCTACATTGAAGGCACTCCCGCAAGTAAGATGATTACTTCTCTGTCTGATGAAACGCAATATAAAATCGGACTAGCCGCAGGAAAAGAGTTACGAAACATTCATCAAGTGAAAGCTCCTACCTATATAAACTGGGAAGAAGTGCAAACGAAGAAATTTAACTTTTATGTAAATAAGTATAAAAAGGGCGATTTTAAGCTTCAACAGGACGAGAAAATACTGACGTTTATTGAGGATAACATATCTTTGCTAAAAAATAGACCAGTAACATTACTTCACGATGATTTTCATTTAGGACATGTAATCGTACTTCATCATCATTATAATGGCATCATTGATTTTAACGGATTTGACTTTGGTGACCCGTATCATGATTTTTATAACCTGCCATTGTTTAGTAGACGAAAAAGTATCCCTTTTTGCATTGGACAAATACACGGTTATTTTGGAGATGAACCTGATGAATCATTTTGGCAGTTATATGCACTGTATGCTGCAATGAATATATTTTCTACTATTGTATGGACGAGAAAATATGATCCTGCATCATTTGATGATGCCTTAGAGAGAATTGACTTAATAGTAAAAGACCATGAGTTTTTTAATTCAAATGTTCCGATGTGGTATAGATCTTTTACAGACATATTGCCTGTAAAAAGATAAGCTCAGAGCTATGAACTCTGAGCTGTTTTTTATTAAAGCGTCTGCCCATTATCAATAGTAAAGACCTGCCCCGTAATCGATTCTTGCGTTAATTGAAAAAGAATTGCTTCCGCGATATCATCTGGTGTGGAAATTCTTTGGAGTGGTAGGTGTCCTGCAAGCTGGTACATCTTCTCTTCGTTCCCTGCCCACCATCTCGTCTGAACTGCACCGGGAGAAATACAATTTACCCGAATAGAAGGTGCTAATGCAATCGCCAGTGATTTCGTCATCGTATGAATAGCTGCTTTCGTTGCGGCGTACGGCACAGATGATCCGAGTCCTGTTATCCCTGCAACGCTCCCCATGTTCACAATCGCTCCTTGTTTCTGCTTCATATAAGGAACAACAGCTTGTATACAGTAAAACATTCCTTTCACATTTACATGAAAAAGTGAATCCCATACTTCATCCGTTACAGATTCTAAATCATCCATCGGAATTTGTGCTGTTATACTCGCATTGTTTACTAAACAATCGACTGTTCCAAAACGATTAACAGTTTGAGAAACCATCTCCTCTACTTCTTCTTTGTTTGCTACATTTGCCATAACAGCGATTGCCGTACCACCTCGCTGCTTTATTTCATTTACAGTTTCTAACGCTTCTTTTTCAGAACGACTATAATTAATGACAACTTTCGCTCCTAAACTTGCTAATTTCAAAGCAGTAGCCTTTCCGATACCCGTACCGCCACCTGTTATAATAACTACTTTATCTTCTATATCCATTTAAAAATCCCCTCACTATATATGATTCCATTTCATTTTATCTTCGTTCACGTAAGGAGTATAATACTGAATAATGACTATGGTATCATTTTAAATGATACCAAGGAACGGAGGAATCTAGTTTTGGAAAGCCATGACCTATTTATTTTTAAACACGTTGCAGAATTACAATCCATATCTAGAGCTGCTGAAAAATTAGGATATGTACAACCGAATATAAGTCAGCGCATCAAAAACTTAGAAGAAGAGCTCGGCGCTAAAATATTAAAGCGTAACAATAGAGGCGTTACATTAACTGAAAAAGGAAAAGTGTTATTAGAATACACAAATCAAATTCTATTTTTAATGGATGATGCAAAATCAAAAATAAACCCTGAAAAGTGGAAAGATACTTTAACGATTGGAGCATCTCAAACAATTTCTGCGGTGAAAGTTCCGCAGCTATTCTCTTCTTTTTTGAAATTCTATCACAATATTGATATGAAGATGAGAACGAATCATAACGTAAAGTTACAAGAAATGTTGTTATACGGGGAATTAGATGGCATTTTTTTAAGCGGTACATACAATGAGTCACAATTTGAAACGGTGTACAGTTATGATGAGAATATCATACTCATTTCACCAAAACAGACGCATCAAACTTTACTCGTGAACAGTGATCCCAATTGTATCTATAGACAAAAACTATTAGATTACTGTACGAATCATGAATCTGAGCAGAAAACAATCATGGAATTTGATTCACTTGAGTCGATTATACAATCAGCTCATAACGGACTTGGCATGACGATTCTACCAGCTAATGTTGCGTATAGTCGCCCAAAGACAAATGCGGTTCATTATGAAGAACTATCTGAAAAGATCAACGTCGACTTTGTCATTAAGAAAAGAAAACAACAACCGCAAAGCTTACAGAAGTTTATTCGTTTTTTGAAAGAGTTATAACTTTACAACAAAAGCCCCTTCTTATTTGAAAAGGGGCTCTTATTCTTTATTTATAACAATGATTCAATCAATTTAATAAGTTGTTTTTTCGTTTGACTCAAATAATTTCTTTTTTTAGAAGAAACACATAACCCGATCGGCATTTTAGGATCAAATCCGTTTACCTTAACTACTATATTACCTTCTTTTAAAGAAGTCCCCTTCGGAATAATACCTACTAAATCTCCAAAAATCATTTGCGGAATAAGATGCAAAGCACTGCAATTATATACTTTTTTAAAAGATACATTATTTTCTAATAAGAAAGCATTTACAGATTGATAATAATAACAACTATTCTCCCCTATTAAAATGGGATAATCAATGATATCTGCTATTTCAACTCGCTCTTTTTGCAATAATGGATGATGAGGATCATTCACAATAAATTGTATTTGTTCCTTGCAAAGTGGTGTGAAATTTACATTGGAAATATTTTTGTTGTTTCCACAAACTGCAAAATCAATCTTATCTTCGTCTAGCATTTGTGATAAAAGTGCTGTATTTCCAACAACGAAATCACAATGTATATACGGTTTCTCCTCATTTAAATATTGTAATAGTGGAGGAATCAATTTTTCTGCAAACGAGTCTAATAGACCAATTCTTACCGTTCCCTTCTCCTCATTGCTAATGCGCTGCGCTTGCGCTATTGAGTAATCCCAGTGCAGCAACAAGTCGTCCACTTCTTCTACAAATAGAACGCC
Source organism: Bacillus sp. C1 (assembly GCF_054570475.1). Classification (NCBI taxonomy): domain Bacteria; kingdom Bacillati; phylum Bacillota; class Bacilli; order Caryophanales; family Bacillaceae; genus Bacillus; species Bacillus sp. C1. Next base: position 375,774 of record NZ_JBTMZT010000002.1, on the reverse strand, counting down.
TTGCGCTGTTAACCGTGCATCCCAGCCACGTTCAAATAAAAGAAAACCTAGTTCCTTTTCTAGCTTTTTAATATGTGTCGTTACGGTTGACTGCGCATAGTTTAACTTTTTGGCCGCGAGTGAGAAAGTTCCTTCCTGAACAATCATCTTAAACGTTTTTAACTCTTTTATCTCCATGTTCACACCTAATCTCTATCGATTTTATTGATAATTTCATTATATATTTTCAATTATACAAATCGAAACTGTGAGCGTACAATAAAATCCATACGAAAAGGAGTGATAATATGCCGTTTGTTACAATCTATTATCCAGAAAAGCAATTACGTGCAGAAGAGTTAAAACAGGTAAGTAATGGTATTCACCATTCATTAATGGAACACTTTCATATTCCTGAAAAAGATTACTTTCATATGTTTTTGCCTTACCCGCCTCAGCAATTTTTTTACGACCCGCATTATCTTTTAGAAAAGGAGAACGAGAGAACAGATCAAATGATCCACGTTTCGATTACATGTGGACCCGGTAGAACAGTGCAGCAAAAACAGCATTTGTATCAAGCAATCTCAGAAGCTCTTTATAACGATACAAACATTTCTACAGCTAATATTTTTATTACATTACACGAAACAGCTGCTGAAAACTGGTCGTTTGGACAAGGAATGGCGCAAATGGTTACTACGGAGGGGAAAATCTATGAATGATCGTATCGAACTCAATATACCGGAGAACATGAGAGAAACTGCTCCCGATTTTGTACAGTATAGTGAAAATATATTATTTGAAAAAGTATGGCGAGATCCTGCTTTAACGCCAAAAGAACGAAGCCTAATTACACTAGCTGCTTTAATTAGTATCGGAAATACGGAACAGCTACCATTTCATCTACAATTAGCAGAAAAACACGGCATAAGCCAACAAGAAATGATTGCTTTAATCACCCATCTCGCTTTTTACACTGGGTGGCCGAAAGCTGCTGCTGCACTGAATGTCATATTACGTTAAAAAAGACCCACCTTTTAATAATGAAAGATATTACTTGTTAAACTAACGTAATAGCTAAATTAAAAAAGGTTTATGACTTTGCTATAATGTACCATATAGAATAGGCACTTAAAAAAGTCCATTCTATATGGTATTTCTTATATAACTCTATTAAATAATCTATACGTAAAATCTGTTAGTGTTAACGAAAAGAGCGTGATACACATGAAAATAAGAAATTCAGTCAAAGCCATACTTATACACGCAGGCAAATTATTAGTGACAACTTATGAAGATGAAGAAGGTGTGTATCACCTACTTCCGGGTGGCGAACAAAAGGTTGGCGAAACATTAGACAAAACCTTGAAAAGAGAATGTCTTGAAGAAACAGGAATTGAAGTAAAAGCAGGAGACCTCTTATTTATAAGAGAATGTTTTATGGATCCTGAAGTACACCGTGTTGAGTTTATGTACGCATGTACCGCTGTAAATGTAAATTCAAAAAAACGACATATGGACAGTAAACAAATAGGTATTTCTTGGTTACCGATAGATGAATTACAACATTCCCCTCTCTTCCCAATCGGTATTAGGAAGCTTATTCAAGACTTTCATACTGGGAATTACTCTAATCCAGTTTATGTTGGTATCATTGATTAATTTTTATGTAGAAATATAAGAACGGAGGGAACATATTTTGTACAAACATACTTTATGCTTTCTAAAAAGAAATGACGAAATACTCATGTTAAACCGTGAGTATGGCCCTTTAAAAGGATTATGGAATGGTGTAGGTGGAAAGATAGAAAGCAAAGAAACGCCTTTAGCTTGTATCATTCGAGAAGTACAAGAAGAAACGGGGATCTACATAGTAGAAAATCAAGCACAGTTTAAAGGAATAGTTAAGTGGGAATTTGATGATGCTTATTTTGGCGGCATGTATGTGTACCTCGTCCATATGCCATCAAATTATTTTTATGCCACTCCTAAAAAAGTAGCTGAAGGGGTATTAGACTGGAAAAAGCTTTCATGGCTTTTAGATAAAAATAACTATGGAGTAGATGAAATCATCCCTCATATTTTACCGAACATTCTTGATAACTCGAAGACTCTTGAGCATCGATGCGTCATTCACGATAATAAAATGATTCAGTATGAACAGAAAGAATTGGTAAATGAAATTATATCAGCGCAAATTTAAATATATCGACCGTTTCTCACAATATATCAGCGCAAATCAAAATATATCAGCGATTCGACAAAGGATATCGATCTCGCGACAAATAACGACAAAAACAGGAGCCCACTAGCTCCTGTTTTTGTCGTTATTGCGCAATTAATTCTGCTTCATCTACTTTTTCTAAATAAGATAATACGTGCCCTGCTGCCGATTCACCTTGATCAATACAATCCGGCAGACCGGATCCAGCGTAAGAGCTACCGGCCAAATACACCCCCGGTAATTCTCGCTCCATAAATGTTGTTAATTTCTCCATACGCTCTTTATGCCCCACTGTATATTGCGGCATGGCGTCTTTCCAGCGACTGATCACGGTAAATTCCGGATTTGCTGTAATATCCATTGTTTTTTGCAAATCTTCTAATATGAATTGAATCATTTCTTCATCTGTTTGCTCAACGATTGCTTCATCACCAGGTCGTCCCATGTAGCAGCGAAGAAGTACTTTTCCATCCGGTGTTGTATGCGGCCATTTCTTATGGGTCCACGTGCACGCCGTCATCGTAAAGTCACTATTTCGCGATACGACAAAACCAGTTCCATCAATATCACGCTTAATGGCTGCTTTCGGAAATGCTAAGGCAACATTGGCAACGGATGTCGATGAAATGTTGCGGAAGAAGCGGAACTCTTTATACTGAGCAAACATGGATGGCAATACTTTATGAGACGCCGCAATAATAATAGCATCCGCCTCCATTTCTTTTCCATTGCTCATTGTAATCGAATAACCATCGCCCATTTTGGCAACTTTTTCAATCCGCGTTCCCTTCACAACCGTTCCATCTTCTAGCCGCTCTTCTATTCTTTCTACAAGAGATTGCAAGCCTTTTTTCAATGTTAAAAAGATTCCTTTTGGCGCTTCATCCGTTTCTTTCTTTGGAGCCAAATTACGCATACCGAGTGAAACACTACGATATTTCTGCTCTACTTGATAAAACTGCGGAAACGTCGCCATTAAGCTCATTTGGTCAATATCCCCTGCATAAATTCCCGATAACAATGGTTCGATCAAATTTTCAACAACTTCATTTCCGAAACGGCGCCGGAAAAATTGCCCAAGTGATTGATCAGAAACAGGTTTCGAACGTGGTAATACGAAATCAAAACCTGCTCTTACTTTTCCAATCGGAGAGAACAATCCTGAAAATAGAAAGGGTGTAATTTGCGTTGGAATTCCCATCATCGATCCGCTTGGCATCTTATGTAATTGATTGTTTACAAGAACAAATGACTGACCAGTTGCATTGTTTACGAGCTGATCTCCAAGCCCGAGTTCTTTTACTAATCTAGCAGCACTTTCTTTTCTTTCTAAGAAAGAATCTGGCCCGCGCTCAATTGTAAATCCATCTTTTCGAACGGTTTGAATTTTCCCTCCAAGCTTACCCGATGCTTCTATTAACAGTGTATCAATCGGCAATTTTTTTTCGCGAATTTCTTTTTGTAAGTAATACGCCGCTGTTAAGCCTGTAATTCCACCACCGATGATTACAACTTTCTTCTTCAAAAAGGCTCCTCCTTTCCCAAGGGACATTACAATACTTCTGTTTGTTTCTTTAACACAACATCTGCTAGACAATCAATAAAGGCAGCTGAAGCATTTGGCATATCCGGACGATAATACTTCGCTCCAATTTCCTCTGTGACGATTTTACATTCAATATCATTGTCGTATAACACTTCTAAATGTTCTGCGACAAATCCAACTGGTGCATATACAAATGAAGTGTAGCCATACTTTTCATGTAGCTCTCTCGTTAAATCTTGTACGTCTGGCCCAATCCATGGATCTGGTGTATTACCAGCACTTTGCCAACCAACCGCATAATTTGGAACCTCTGCACCGCGCGCAATATAATCTGCGGTTTCATTTAACTGCTCTGGATAAGGATCACCTAAAGCGATTATTTTTTCTGGTAAACTATGCGCAGATACGATTAACACTGCTTTTTCACGTTCTTCTTCTGCCATGCCATTATAGATTTTTTTCACTTCGTCTACCCAATACTGAATAAACTTCGGTTCTTTATACCAGCTATCAATGCCATGAATCGTTAAGTTTCCAAGCTTCTCTGCTTCTTCCTGTGCTCTGCCGACATATGATTTTACGCTAAACGTCGAATAGTGCGGCGCAAGAACAAGCGCAATCGCCTCTTCAATCCCATCATGATGCATTGCCGCTACCGCATCCTCAATGAACGGTTCAATATGTTTTAAGCCGAGATACATATGAAATTCCACATGATCTTGCATGTCATTTAAACGTTTTTCTAGTTTTTTCGCTTGTTCTAATGTAATTGTAGCTAAAGGAGAAATGCCGCCAATCGCACGGTAACGTCCTGTTAAGTCCTCTAACATTTCTGGACTTGGCTTATGTCCTCTGCGAATATGCGTATAGTACCGTTCGATATCTTCTTCTTTATACGGTGTACCGTATGCCATTACAAGCAAACCAATCTTTTTTTTCATACACCTATTCTCCTTTACTTCGCTAATTGCTCTTTAGAATAATCATGAATAAATGCCGTTAAGCGTTTTAATGTATCTGGATTTACTTCCGGGAAGACACCGTGACCTAAATTAAATACATAACCAGGTTGTTTCATCCCTTGATCTAGAATCCCTTTTACATGCTCTTCAATAACGTGCCATGGTGCAAGTAAGAACGAAGGATCCATATTACCTTGTACCGCTTTATGAATACCACGAGAACGCGCTTCTTCAATTGACAGGCGCCAATCAAGTCCGACTACATCAAGAGGCAAGTCATTCCAGTCATTTGCTAAATGTCCTGCTCCAACACCGTGCATAATCATCGGAACATTCATTGCGCGAACTTCCGTGAAAATACGCTCCATTACCGGTTTAATAAATATGCGATAGTCTGCTGTATTTACCGTTCCAACCCAAGAATCAAAAACTTGCACCGCTTTTGCTCCTGCTTTAATTTGTGCTTTCAAATATGTAATGACCATATCTGCAAGCTTATCCATTAATGCAAACCACGCTTTCGGCTCTGCATACATAAACGCCTTTGTTTTATGATAGTTACGAGAAGGCCCTCCTTCTATCATATAACTCGCTAATGTAAACGGTGCCCCTGAAAAACCAATTAACGGAACGTCTAACATTTCTGTCGTTAATAAACGAATCGTATCTAATATGTATGGAACATCATCTTCCGGATGGATCTCACCGAGCTTCTCTACATCTTGTAAAGAACGAATCGGATTATCAATAACTGGACCAATCCCTGATTTAATTTCAACATCAACACCGATTGCCGGTAGTGGTGACATAATATCTTTATACAGAATCGCTGCGTCGACATTATATTGATCAACTGGAAGCTTTGTAACATATGCACATAGCTCTGGATTGTGCGTAATTTCAAATAAAGAATACTTCTCTTTTATCTTTCTATACTCAGGCTGCGAGCGACCAGCTTGTCTCATATACCATGCTGGTACATATTCTGTTTGCTCCCCCATACATGCTTTTAAAAATGTCTCATTTATCGTTCTTACCAAGACCCTTGCTCCCTTCCTTACCATCGCTTCTAACGAACCCTATCCTACTTATTTATCTTTTTTTACTATACAGCTTGTAAAAACAAAATGCATAACATTATGTACGTTGTTCATGAAATTGACACAAACGTTCGTAAAAACGCTTACCTTTTTCACAACATTCTCATTATATCATAAGCCAAAACTACGGTTTAGCCACTTTTGTCTTTTCGCCTTCGCGATTTGTTTGTGGGTTATATGGAACAACATAAAAACTTGGTTTAGCGAATATATTGATAAACTTCTCTTCATACTCACCAACCCCTTTTACCGTCCCAACATGAGTATGGATACCATTCTCAACCTTATAGATTCGATAGAGAATCCTTTTATCTTGCAATGGTTTCCAGCTCAATTTCGTCGTAAATAAACCAAACGGACTAAAAGATAATTTCTCCTCTATATTTTCAATCTTACTTAAACGAATTGGTTTTCCAATCGTTTCAACCCCTTTTGGCTTCTTAAAATGCGTTTGATTTTGTACATTTGCCTTCGTTAAAATCTTCTTGAATAATTGTGTTGCCGCCGCGCTTCCATCTTGCAGTTGATGCTCCTTATCTGTACGATCATATCCAATCCAGACCGCACCTACTAAACTCGGCGTATATCCGACAAACCACTGATCTCTAGCACCTTCACTTTGGTTCGGAAGAGATGTTGTCCCTGTTTTTCCTGCTAATGCCCCTTTATACTCTCCCGCTTTCGCTGTTCCTTCTTTTACAACACCTTCTAACATTTTTGTCATATACCAAGCTGTTTGTTTTGAAAATATTTTCGTTTCGGTCTTAGGTGATTCTCCAATCATCTTTCCGTGTCGATCGAATACTTTTTCAATAACATGCGGCTCAATAATGTTTCCATCTGCTACAAAAGAACGGTACATCTTGACAAGTTCAAATGGAGAAACTCCTTCTTTCAGTCCACCAAGTGCCGTGCTTAAACCAGATTCTGCAATATGAATATTCCCCTTCTCTAAATATTGCTTTCCCTCTTCTACTCCCAGCTCATGTAATAAAGATACAGCTGGTACGTTCGCCGATTGTAACAATGCGTCATACATCGTCACTTCTTTTGAATACTCGCGATTATAATTGCGCGGTTCATACCCTTCAAAGGATGTTCGTTCATTTGTTAATAAAGAATACGGATTATACTTTTTCGTTTCCAGCGCTGGTGCATACACGATAAGCGGCTTTAAAACAGACCCTGGCTGCCGCTTTGCATACACTCTATTAAATCCTCTTGGCACATACTCTCGCCCTCCAATCGCGGCTTTAATGCCTCCTGTCGCATGATCCATTAATAAAAAGGCTCCTTGTGCCCCGCTCTCATTTCCTGGAAAATTATGCGCGTCTTGAAATTGATCGTAAGCTACTTTTTGAATTTTTTCATCCATCGAAACAATAAATGTATAGCCTCCGCGCAAAACTTCTTGATGCGACAAGCCATATAAACGAGCCGCCTCATCTACTACCATATCGACATACGGCATATAAGCGAGTTCCCTTTCATCTACATTTTTATAAAGTGCAATCGTTTTCCCTTGATAGCGAACACTTTCCTCCGCTGATATATATCCTTGTTTATGCATAAGAGATAATACTAAATCACGGCGTTCCTTACTCTTTTTCGGATGTAAAAACGGCGAATATCCATTTGGTGCTTTCGGCAGCCCCGCAAGCATCGCTCCTTCTTCAACTGTTAATCTCTCTACATCTTTATTAAAATATAATTTCGCGGCTGCTTGAATCCCGTAAGCGCCATGGCCAAAATAAATATGATTCATATACATTTCAAGAAGCTGCTCTTTCGTGTAAGTTTGTTCTAATTTAAGTGCAATTGCTACTTCTTTTAGTTTACGTGTGAACGTTTTTTCATGCGTTAAAAAAACATTTTTAACGAGTTGCTGCGTAATGGTACTACCGCCCTCCACTTTTTCTCTCGCTAAAATATCTTTATACAATGCGCGAAACACAGATGGATAGTCAATCCCATGGTGGTCGTAAAACCGCGCGTCCTCGACGGTGATAAATGCCTGTTGTACATGTTTTGGAATTTGCTCAATCGGTACAAGCTCTCTATTTTCTACATATAATTTTGTAATTTCGTTTCCCTTTTGATCAACAATACGTGATGAAGAGTGGAAAACTAACTGTTTTTCATCCATCATATAACCACCAGCTAACACAATGAGTTTATATAGTACAATCGCTACTACAAACACCGCCACGCTGCCCATTAAAGTCCACTTTATTTTCTTCATACATCGTCCTTCTTTCCAAATGATGGTATGTTTATTATTTGAAAAATGATTATCTTTATGTATATAATCTTCGAAGTTTTTCAGAAGAGTTGCTATAATAAAGTCAAACTTATAAAGGGGGCATTACAAATGAAAGCAATCATTTCATACGAAACACCTCTAGAAAATCCACATTTCACCGCAAAAAATAACGAAAAAGATATGTTTTATAAAGAGAATATAGAAGAAACAGTGGAAAGTACGCTTCAGTATGACGTGTTAGACGCGGTCGGAGAATTTAACGGACAAGCTGGCTTCATTGTTTGTAACAACATCTCTGTAACAGACGAAGGCCGTCCCGTTTTTGAAAATCGCTTCAAAAACCGTGCAGGACTGATTGAAAACGAACCAGGCTTCCAAGCAATTCGCGTTCTTCGTCCATTAAGTAACGATACATATGTCATTATGACGATGTGGGAAACAGAGCAAAACTTTAAAGACTGGACAGAATCACGTTCTTTCGAAAACGCACATAAAAAACGCCCTGCACAAGCGAGTGCAGAGCCGCAGAAGAGTATTTTTTCAAGACCTTCTTTTGTGACTACTTTTGATGTGTTGGCGTAGAAAAGACATACTCTTATCCTTTTCAAAAGTGCAAACAATATAAGTAGAAGGCGAAAAGCTTGAGAGATAGTCCAAGTTTTTCGCCTATTAATGAAACCCGTTACTTATCCTTTTTTCTTATACCAACTCCGTATATAGTTGGTATCCTCTTCACTCACATGCTTCAATTCATAATGACGCCCCTGGGCACTACAAGCTACCGCTACAACATACGTATATAACCGATTTCTCCGCTGAAAGTATGATTGTTTTTTGGTCATTGCTTGTACATGTCTTCTTCTCACGAAACCTGTATACTTTGCAATGCCTCTGTACACAAGCGTCAACTGATTGGATTTTATCGCATATCCACCCGTTTTATACTTGCCATATCCAAGAATCGTAAAGAACAAAAATAATGGAATCAGTACGAATAAAGCACTAGATTGCTGAAAATATACACTTGCCCCGATAATCGGTACTGATGTAATTACAAAAGTAATCCAGCCCATAAGCAAATAACGACGCAGCGCTGCTTTTGGTAAATGTACAATCTCCTCTTCCATTTCATATGGTAACGCTAAATATGTCAACAATGCTTGTACATCCTTTTTCTTCATAAGCGGGTGTAGTATGACATTCATATTATCTGTTTCAATACTTTGAATCACTTCTATCTCAATAGAACAATATCCAAACGGTTGACGAAGAAGTCCTTCTTTCATTGTCAACGCTTGAATGCGATGCAGTTTTAAAACTATTTCTTTCCTCTCAAGCAGCCCTTGTGAAATATGAATTTCATTTCCATTTCTCTGCATAGTAAAGTTCGCATGTTTAAAAGCATAGCCAATTGTAGAAATGATCCATGAGATTACGATTAAAATAGCACCTATATATAGCAAATTATGTATACCATTATCTTTCACATATGTTTCTACTTCTTCTATGAACCATTTTGGAAGAACGTTATCAAATTGTGTATAAAGGAAAAACAATCCTGAAAATAACAAGCCAAACTGACCAGATGTAACGGCTGCTAGCAAAATTTCTTTTGCTGTTAACTGGTAAATAGTTGTATTTGTTTCCGGTGGTACACTTTTCTCTTCTTTTAAAAATTTCTCGTTTTCTTTATGCAATAAACCAATTAATTCTTTCGCTTCCTCTTCCTTAATACCAGCCAATGTTACTTCCGGTTCACTACCCCCACCAGCCGTTTCAACCTTCAGCTTCGTTAGCCCAAATAGCTGATATATGATATTTGAATTCTTACTAATTGTTTGTACACGCTCTTTATTTAAATAACTTTCCTTTTTAACAAAGACCCCTTGTTTAATATGTAAAACATGATTTTTGATCCAATACACTTTAAAATACCATTTCACAAATGAGAATACAGCCAAAACCAATACAAAACCTACAATGAAGATGGGAAACCAATACCAAGGCTCTATTTCATCTTTAGGACCAAATAAGACAATGAGAATAAGAGGAAATAAACTAGAAATTCTTATACCAAATAATATCGTAATCGGATGTTGTCTCTTATACACCCTCATCGCTCACCTTTGCAAGTACTCCTGCACCAATTAAAGCATAGACCTTCCACACTTTGACCATATTCGGATGAATTGTGCTTTCTAGCAGCTGCATGTAATCACTCCAAATTTAAGAATCTATTACATATGTATATTATTTACATCTAATTGTAATATTCTATAATCATACAAAACAAGATAAAATGAAATTTTATCAGCGATTTTTCAAATATATCGGCGATTCGACAAATAATATCGACTAACCAACAAAAAACGACAAAAAACAGCCCCCCTAGCCACTGTTTCCCAACAAAATGAAAAGATCACCCTCACAAAAGGGTGATCTTCTCATTTTTCCTCGTAAACCAATCGCGCATCGCTTTTGCATCTTGCATCGTCATATGTTTTAACTTGTAATGATGCCCGGTCTCTGATGAAGCAATAGCGAATATAGATGTGCATAGCTCGTTTTTACGTTGAAAGAACGTTTGTGTTTTGGTTAATGATTGTATATGTCTTCTACGAATTAATCCTGTATGTTTTCCAATACTTCTAGACACAATGGTCAACTGCTGGTCAGATAGTGCATACCCGCCAGCTGTAAATGATATGTAACCAAGCCACGTCAAAATAGCAAACAAAGGAAGTAATACGAGCATTGCCATATATTTTTCAAAATATATGGCTGCACCTGCGATTGGAATTGTAAAAATCATAAAGACAATCCAGTATGCACGTAAATAACGTCTTAACGCCACTTTTGGTAACCCAATCAGATTCGTTTCTAATTTATAAGGAAGTTCTAAATGATCGAGTAAACTAGGTACATTTGTTTTTTTCATAAGAGGATGAATTGTTACATTCTTCTCTCCTTTTTCAGCATTTTGAATCACTTCTGCATGAATCGAACAATACCCTAACCATTCACGTAGCAATGTCTCTTTTATTGTAATCCCTTGAATGCGATGCGTTTTTAAAACAACTTCTTTCTTTTCCAAAAGCCCTTGTGAAACCCGTATTTCATTGCCATTTCGAACAATTGTAAAATTAGCATGCTTCATCGCATATCGAAGCGTTGATAAAATCCATGATAAAACAAGGAGTATTGCCGCAATATACAGCCAAGTAGAAATGGCAAAATTAAAATCCATTACATACTTTTCCACTTTTTTTATCATCCAATCTGGAGCATAGTCATGCGCCTTTGAAGAAATAAACAACAGTACAGAAAATACGATTCCAAATTCACCAGAAGTGATGGAAGCTAACATAATTTCTTTCCATGTTAGTTTGTATTCAGATGACTTTGGCTCCTCTTGCAAGGCGGAATCTATTATTTCTTCCTCATTTTCTCTTTTTACAGCCATTTCTTCATTTAATAGAGAGATGAGTGCTTTTGCATCTTCAAGGGTCACACCAGCTAAACTTACTTCTGGTTCCTTCCCTCCGCCTGCCGTTTCAATTTTTAGCCTCGTTAATCCTAATAATTGATATATAACATTCGAACTTGTATTGATCGTTTGTACACGCCCTTTATTTAAGTAGCTCTCTTTTTTTACAAACATCCCTTCTTTTATGTGCAGTACATTGTCCTGAACCCAATATACTTTGTAATACCAATGTATAATAGCAAATACAATCGTCACGACAAACAATGCAATCGGAATCATATACCAAAAAGGAAACTTGCCTTTTAAACTAATTAAAGGAATAAGCCCTGGTAATAGGTGAGAAATTTTCAGTTCTAATAAAATCGTGATCGGATGCTGCCTCTTATACATCCTCATCACTCACCTTTGCTAGTTCCGCGATTTGACGCTTTAATCGCTCCGCTTCCCTCATTGTTAAACCAGGAATACTATGAGAAGTAGCGGCGGTAGAAATCTGTAATTCTGCTAGATTGTGTTTTCTCATAATTGGTCCTTGTTCAATTGTAACGTGTTGCACACGAATCATTGGCACTAAAACACGTTTTACAATAAACATACCACGCTGAATCTCAATCTCTTCTTCATTTAATTGATAACTATGATAGCGTTGACGCAAATTCGGGAATACAAAATAATCAAGTGGTGCATACACTATTGATCCGATGAAAAGCACCCCAAAAAGCCAACCCCACCAATGAAATTTAATCATAAAAAAGAGATACGCCAGAACAACAGCCGTTAATACTCCCGCCATAATTAAAGCATGCGTTTTCCAAACTTTAACCATATCAGGATGAATTTCATTTTCTAATGGTTGCATGTTATCACTCCAAATCTAAAAATCTACTAACTTCCTACTCAGCATGGAGCTAAAAAGAAAGCTTTTATGTCGATTTCGTAATATATGTATATACTACAAAATTTAACGAAAGATGGAAATATGTTAATTATCTTTCTTTTCACCATCGCTCTTCTCCGGAATGAAATACCCGAACCAAATGAACCAAATAAGGCTTATACATGCCGTCCATCCCTGTTCACCTTGAAAAGCATCAATTACGTTTGGGAATTTATATACTCCAATTAAACCAAGGAAACCGAGAAACCAGTCTTTGCGAAATTTCATATAAGAAACTCCTTTCTCACTATTCTCCCTTTTCATTAAAACACTCTTTACACTTTCTGTCAGTAGCGTAGCCGCCACAAATTTTTCTTATCATGTATGCTGCAGCGCATTTTTCTAAGTTTGGAAATTAAAATAAAAAGAGAGGCATTCGCCTCTCTTCAGAGTGTTGGGAAACAGGAGTTAGGGGGAACCCTGCTTTTTGTCGTTTTTTGCTGGTTAGTCGATATCCGTTGTCGAATCGCTGATATATGATGACAAACGATCGATATATGATGAGAAACGGTCGATATATTTGAAAAATCGTCGATAAAATTTCATTCACCACTTTATACGGACCAATCTCGTCAGATTACCATGTTTCTTTTTATCATTTCATAGCATTTCCCTTTCTACACGGGCTGAAGAGAGAGATTCGCCTCTCTTAAAAAATCATTGATACGATTACATTCCACCTTTCATCAATAATCCTAGTACTCCCATCACAACAGCGCTCACAACAATTCGTAAAATCCAAGTCGTATTTGTACTAATCTTTTCTAATTGTTTATTAATTGTAGAAATATCCTTTTCACTAATGGTTATCCTCGTTTCTAAATTACGAATATCTCTCACCATCTCCTTTTGCTCTGCCTTTAAATATTCAATTTGCTCCCTTAAGTCTTCTTGCATACATTCACACCCTTCAATTACTATATTGAAATGCCTTTTATATACTATGAGACAAGCTCTTTTCATGTGAATGAATGCTGAGTTCCTTAATAAAATTACTATTTAAATCGAATTCTTTGAAGAGGATGAGTACCACGTATAATGGATAACAAATATACATGTATGTCTTATTTTTGATTCACTTCTATATGTAACGTTCCATCTTGACGGACCGACTTAATACTAATATCTATCGTTCCTTTTCCTTTCCCTTCAAAATAACCAAAAATGACCACTTTGTGTGTATTTTTCTGATTATCTTGATAATGTAACGTTAAGCTATTTTCTCCAACATCTTTTAACTTAATTTTAGTTTTATATTGTTTATTAGAATGTATGGTAGGTATGCTGAATTTTTCTAGTTTACGACCATCCGTAATTATGAGATTTTCAATATCTTGATTTGTTTTATTATGAATTGTAATATCAAAGCCATGATAAAAAAATAAAATATAAGCGACTCCCAATGATAAAAAGATAGATAATGCCCCTACTATGACTCCTATTTTTTTTAGCATAATATCCCCCTTGCGATTTGATAGCTACAAAATTTTTAAAAACGAGTTGTGTTCGTGGCTTCTTCTAACTCTATATGGGCAGGTAGCTGTTGCTTTGAAATAAAGTTTAATCAAAACTTACTTATCATTCTTTGATTTAAGGAATAAAGCACCGAATCTTTTTATAACTGTTGCAGCTTTATTCAAAATCCAGCGTCTTTTTTTACATAAATGAAATTAGGTGCTGCGTTTTATATTTGCATACCGTATTGACCTTTAAATTTAAAAATCTCATCAACAGCTCGCTGATACCCCCCTGCCGTTTGAAAGGATTCCCTCATATTTGCAGCAGCTTTCTGGAAAGATGACTGTCCCAACACGTGATCTACGGTTTCTCGTAGTTGCTCTGCTGTCAATCCTTGCATTTGTAATCTCATGTCGGCTCCAAGATTCACAACTTGTTGCGCAATTACTGGCTGATCTGCGCTTTGCGGGATTACGATGAGTGGAACCCCGTAATATAGACCTTCATTGGTACTGTTCATTCCGCCATGTGTGATAAATAATTTCGTGTATGTAAGCACCTCTGTTTGTGGAACATAATTTTTCACAATGAAGTTTTTCGGAATCTCTCCTAAATCAGCTATTTGAACTTTTTCTCCAATCGACATCACAACGGTATGGTCAGTGTTCTCAAATGCCTTAAAACAAAGCTTATAGAAATCAATTGCCTGGTTAAAAACAGTACCTAGCGAAATATAAATTGGGCTTTTCCCTTTAATTACAGTAAAATCGAAGTTTTCTTTTGTTAATTGTGTAGAGATGGATGGTCCTACAAATTTGTATGTTTGGTCAAATGTTTCTCCAAAAGGTTGAAACTCCCTAGTTGTATAAACAATTGTAAGTTGTGCGGGATTGCAGAAAACTTCATAAGGAGAAGTGATTTCAACATCATATTTTTCTTTAATGTTTGTTGTTAGATTTTGAAAATCATTATTTATCTTCTCAGCAATTTCTGTTGGGATATTTTGCGAAAGCTGCTCTAACATTCTTTCAAATGCTATTTCAGTTTGAGCAAAAGAGGTGCACGAATTAATTGCAGGAAGCTTTAGAATTTTGGAAAGCAACCGTCCACAACCAAACATAGAATCGTGAATGATGTAATCAAAATGTTCTCCCTGGATCTGTTCTAAAACACTAGGTATAATGATATCCGCCGTATGTAAAAGACCGTTAATTCTTTCAGATAAATAATTTCTTCCACCTGAGAGAAAGGCTTGTATAAATTTTTGACCGTCAAATGTCCGTACATCGGCTCCCGTCTTCTCAATACGTTCTCGAAAATCTTCTATTGAAAAGTATACTACCTCTTCCCCGCGCGAAATAAGCTCTTGTACAACTCCAATTGTTGGATTAATATGTCCTTCTGATCCACCATTAATGAATAAAACACGTGCCATTATAACCACTCCTTAAGTCAAATGTTCTCTAGATTAATAAGAGTATGGAACACTCCCCCATACTCTTACTTAACTTGATAGCGGTGGGACGAGCCCACATTTTTAGTAGTAATAAATGATATCTATAAATTCAAGCACCGTATCCAGATGATTGGTGAAAGTATGCGGAAGCGAACAGTCAAAGTGGATAGAGTCACCTTCCCGAAGCACATATTCTCCTGTAGTCAACTCGATCGTCAATTCCCCCCGAGTCACAAAAATATATTCCTGAGTTTTAGGAGCGTGGCCATCAGAATTATGCTTACAATTGGGCTGTAACTCAACCTTAAATAATTCAAAATTACGGTTGGGATTGGTAGTGTAGTAACAGTAGGAGGCAAAGGAATCCTCATTCTCGGACTGCTTCTTGCAGTCGCTCTTCCGGATGACAACGGCATCATCTATTGGGCAATCAATCAGCCGAGTATACGGAACCTGCAGACCGATGGCAATCTTCCAAATCGTGTTGATGGTTGGGTTAGATTCACCTTTCTCTATCTGAGAGAGCATTACCTTACTAATACCGGACAACTCTGATAACTGACCGAGACTAAGATTTCGCTCTGTTCTTAACCTCTTTAAATTTACAGAAATTATATCATTTAAGTTCATAGAAATCCTCCTATTGAAAATTATAACGAACATTCGTATAATATAACTAACGTTAACTATATTATACGTTCATAAAATATATTTTACAAAATTACGGTTTACTATAGCAAGTAAAAAGGCAGTTCGTAAGGATTATCACCAAATCGATAGTAGTTATAACAATAACGATTTAAGGAGAGATATGAAATGCATGCCAAATTAAAGTTTGCCATCTCCATGGCCATATTCGGTTCAATCGGTCTATTTTCAGAAAAAACTGGTCTGCACTCGATTGAACTAGTTTTTGTACGTTGCCTCTGTGCAAGTATTCTTTTAGGAACAATTTTTTTGGGGAGCACATTAAAAACAAAACAACCGCGGGAAATTTCTATTCCTCGTAGGGAGTATTTACTTGCTTTATTGTGCGGTGTATTCCTTATTGTAAATTGGGTGTTTTTCTTCCGTTCTTTAGAAGTAATGCCTATTACTGTGGCGGTATCCATTTATCATTTAGCACCCGTTATTGTACTTCTCTTAGGCTCCGTTATTTTTAAAGAAAAAATAACAAAAATGGGATTGGTCTTTTTCTTTGTTTGCTTGTTAGGGACATTGTTAGTTGGGGGGATTCATCAACATACAACTGTGGCTGGATTTTTATCCACCGGTGTTTTATGGGCGTTTGCAGCAGCATTCTTCTATGCTCTAACTTCTATTACGGGAAAAGGAATTCAAATGCTTAGTCCTGTGTTAACAACCGTTATTCAAACAAGTCTAGGTGTTTTATTATTGCTACCATTAGTAGATTGGTCAAACTTTATGCATCTTACCATTGAAAACTGGTTCTATATCCTTGTTACAGGATTTATTCACACGGGATTTGTATTTTATTTATTTTTCAGTAGTTTGCGTGAGTTAAAGGCACAAACAATTGCTATTTTAGTCTTTGTTGATCCGGTTATCGCAATCTTACTGGATGTAACTATTTTGAACTACCGTCCTGATGTCTACCAGCTTCTCGGAATATTTTTAGTATTTGTGGGAATCAGTTATTCTCCCAAAAAAGAAAAAGATTTAGAACAGCGTACATGTATTCACTCAAACCAGTAGTGCAGTTTAAGCTATAAAATGATTAGGAAAATACACGCTTAATTCATGATGGAAAAGTGATGATGTATCGACTTATATTGTTCGAAATATGCCAATTACTTTTGCAAAAGACGCAAAGAGAATTAGACGAATACAAAGCACTTAGGATGATTCGAGATTATGTACCTCTGTTATATCAAGCCATGAAAAAAAACACCCAAGAAATAACAAAGGTTCTAATCCGCCTGTTCTATCTCTTACAGTAGAATGGCCGAAAATCTCACACATGTGAGAACAAACAGTCTTTGCTATTATGGGTGTAGCTTATAAGTATAGTAAATTTGACAAATAAAAGAAAAGTTTTATCTCTTATAGATGCAGCCCCTTCTGCTGAAGAAAGCGCAAACGATAGCAATTCATCGTCACCTCGCCGAGCCGTTGCAATAATTGATAATTCGCATACGCGCCGACGGGAGCACCGATCACCGGAACAAGCTGGAGCATCTTCGCTAAATCAATATAATCTCGATACTCTTGCTGGAATTTCTCCCAGTCCATATGATTGTCTGTTTCTGTATCCCACGTTTCGATTGCTTTCCATACTTCCTTGCGATGGTCGTCACTTGAAAAAGCAAGCTGAAAGACGTGCAGGATAAAGAGCCGCTCTTCTTCTTTGCTCGTATCGAATCCATACATAGTCGCTGCATCAAATAAAAATTTAATTTTAATGCTGAGCAGCAGCGGGAAATCAGCAAGTCCTAATAGAAAACCACCCGCTCCTGTTCCAGCACCTTCTGCTGCCGCAATTTTTTTGTACTCATCCATTTTCTTTAACACTTCTTCATCTCTTCTTTGCAAGGACCAATCTGTTTCTTTTAGCCTTGGTTTGATAAAGTTCGATCCGATGCTAATGCCTTGCACCATCTTTTTTATCGTTTCTGTTAAGATACGTTGTACTTTTTCTGGAATGAGTTGTTGCATTTTTATTTGTACCTTTTTCGAAAACCTCGTCATCACAGAAGAATTTTTCATGATTGTCTGTTTCCACTGCTGTAATTCTTCTATGACTTTCTCTTCATAATCCGTCATAAGTTCATTCCTTTCAGTTTAAACGTTCGATACGCTTTGCACCGTATTGATATACAAAACCGATACTAAAGACAACGCTAACAGCAAATACAATACAAGTCATGATGATATCTTTTGTTGCTACCGCAAATATGATTGTAAAGACAATGCTCCCAGTGCATAAAATTGCATTTAATAGTTTCAGAAAATCCTTTTTCTTTTCTTCAGCGGTTACGGGATATAAATCAAGCCACAGTTTTAAACGATGGTGTTTCCAAAGGCTTAGTAGTTGATAACCAATTAAGTATAAGAATACGATACTTACAATGAAGCGCCCGTATAAAAACGGAATAAAGTAAAGAATGACCCCGCCAATCGCAAGTAAGCGTATGTATAAACCGAAGTAATTGCCTGATCTTAAAAATGTTCGTGTATACAAATATAAATATGTACGTTTTTCACCAATCATCGAAAGTACAAAATCAAGCCATTTTCGGCGTGATACTCTCTCTTTTAATGCCGGTACATCGACAAACATATTGGCAATGCGGTATAAAAACATCATTTTCTTACTTTCTTCTGCAATTAAGTATTCCCAGTTTAACGGTTTTCCTTTTACTTTTTGATGCATGAAGGCAAGGTATATCACCATTACAAAGAGGATTCCCCCTATGTACATAACTGATGTGCGCTCTACAAGAAAATACACAAATAAACCGTTACATATAAAGCGAATAAACCAATCCGCGCGTTGCATACTTTGATCTGTTAAAAATGATTTTTCCCACGTTACGAATAAATTCCAAGCTTTCACGAAAACAAGTGCGACCACAATCCATATGTACGTCCCGCCTGATTCATTCATCTGCTGGAAATATAGCGGAGCAAGCGCAGCAGATACAATCGCGATTACATATAACTGAATCATAAACGTAAAGAGAAATGCTTTTGTAAAGTATGGTTTTAATTTTTTTTCAACGGGAAGCAAATACACAAGGTCCGCTTCCTTTAATAACGTTTGCACAGACCCTGTCGTTAATACAAGCCCAAGTAACACTGCCATTACAAGTGCGGCTGGAAATGACGGTGTTAATATTTGCAGCCATTGCTGGTAATAATACGCACCGGCCCCAATGATAAACACGAAAATAAACTTTAAATGATCGTTAAAAACATACTTACTATATGTACGAACTTCTTTTAAGAAATATTTGAATCGTTCTTTCCATAATGCTCTGCTATTCATAATCTTCTTCCTTTGTTAACGCAATATAAATATCATCTAGCGTCGCAGATGGCATATTAAACTCTGACTGCAACGCAGAGAGTGTTCCTTTCGCACGAATTTCGCCTTGATGTAAAATAATAAAGGAATCACAATAGCGTTCTGCCGTCGCTAAAATATGCGTACTCATTAAAATGCCAGCACCGCTCTTTTTCATTTTGTCCATCATTTGAAGTAGTGATTGAATCGCTAATGGATCGAGTCCAACGAAAGGCTCATCAACAATATAAAGCGATGGTTCAACAAGAAACGCACTCATAATCATCACTTTCTGCTTCATACCTTTTGAAAAATGAGCCGGGAACCATTTTAGACGATTCGTCATGCGAAATTCTTTTAATAGTTGCTGAACCCGTTCTTCATATTGTTTCTCATCTAAACCATATGCCATCGCTGTTAACTTTAAATGTTCTTCTAATGTTAATTCGTCATATAATACAGGTGTTTCTGGAATGAAAGAAAAACTAGAGCGATATGCGGTCATATCTTCTCGAATTGTTTTCCCGTTAATTGTAACACTGCCTTTTTTCGGCTCCATTAAACCAATAATATGTTTGATCGTTGTACTTTTACCAGCCCCATTTAATCCGATTAAGCCAACAAGTTCACCTTGATTCACAGAAAAGGAAACGTCTTGCAGCACTGGCCGCTTCGTATATCCTCCTGTGACATTTTCCACACGTAATAACTGTCCCATATGACACCACTTTCTTCATTATATTCATTTGCTTATATTCCATTAAAATGTATACCTTCATCTTATCAAAAAATAACCGATACTACATAGTACCTAAATTTCTTCAAAAAAAAATTAATTTCTTTACATATCTTCTGTAAAACGGGACATCATAATGAGTGAAGAAGGAAACTATTGAAAAAGCAACCACCAAATTGATGAATATAGCTTAGCGAAATCATCATGAAATGGGGTGTCCATAATGGACAAAGAAAATTTACACGAAACCAGATAGTTTGTTTTATTTTAGAAACGGGGTGTCTCGAGGAGAGAATATACTGTTTTATAAAATAAACAAGTTCATTTCATAAAGGATTATCATTTCATTGTAAATGGGGTGTCTACGGCAGAACACGAGCCGAACGATCACATATTTCCTAAATAAATGAGGTGTCTGCGAAAGGTAAATTATAAAAATGCTTTTTCAATCCCTCTTCAGAAAACAGGAAGCTGAGTCAGCTTCCTGTTTTTCGTGTTTGTTCTCTTATGTAAGTATGGTAAAATACGGCTAAGACTACTTGAAAGGATGATAACAATGAATCATACAGCGGATAATTGTATTTTTTGTAAAATTATTGAAGGGCAAATCCCTTGTTCGAAAGTATATGAAGATGAACATGTGCTTGCATTTTTAGATATTAGCCAAGTGACAAAAGGACATACACTTGTCATTCCAAAGGTACATAAACAAGATATTTTTGCCTTAACGCCAGAAATTGCATCCCATATTTTTTCTGTCGTTCCTAAAATCTCAAATGCGATTAAATCTGAATTTAACCCAGTCGGCTTTAATTTATTAAATAACAACGGTGAAAAAGCTGGACAAACAGTATTTCACTTCCATCTTCATTTAATTCCACGCTACGGTGAAAACGATGGTTTTGGTGCCGTTTGGAAATCACACCAAAATGAATACACGACGGAAAATTTGCAAAACATCGCAAGTACGATTGCAAATAGTGTAAAATAAATAAATAACAAAACATATCTTGTTATTCATAGGTAAAACATTAACCTAGCATATAAAACAAGATTGTACATAACAAGCCTACTCCTCCAAAAGAAATATATTGCATGGCTTGTTTCTTAACCCAAAATGCTGGTGGATACGATCTTTTTTGTTTTACAAATAACAGTAAATGCATTGCACGTACAAGAAAGAAAAGACTTACGATAAAACAAATTGTTGTCATGAGTTTCAACTTTTCTCCCCCCTTGTCTTAAGCATATGCATCGTTTTGTACATCATGAATAGGAACAAAAAATAAGGAGGTTTCCTTCTATGTCAAAGGCTAAATCTTTTGTAACAGGTTTAATTTGCGGCGGAGCTGTCGCTGGGCTAGCTGTTCTTTTTTCCACTCCTTCTTCTGGTAAAGATATGCGTACGAAACTAAAAGAAAAAGGAAATGACATGAAAAAGACGTTAGCTGATATTACTGCTGATACGAAGTTATTAAAACGTCAAATTGTTGAAACAGCTGTAGAAGGCAAAGAAGCGTTTCAAGGATTGAAAGTTGATATGCAAGATACACTTTCTACATGGAAACAAGATATTTCTCACAATAAACGTCATATTGAACAAGAAATTTTAGACATTCAAAAATCAATTGAAAAACTGCAACAAGCAGTTCCAGAAAAAGCATAAACAATGTATCATTCTTAGTTTTTGCATATAACAAATATGTTTTATAAATATTTCTCCTAACGCGACATATCACATAGATATGTCGTGTTTTTATGCATTTACAATATATGTTATCCTCTACTTTGTGAAGATACTTCTTATAGTTGTGACATCTAAAGCGTTCCCGCAAGTATGCATGATTTGTACAAGAATATGATTTTTCCGAAAAATTTTCACAATTCTCACAAAAAGACTTTATTAATTTTTATTTTACTGGCATAATAGATACTAATGAATAAGAATGTAAAAGTGGGTGAGTATATGAAAAGCGGAGAAAAAGATTATTCGGTAAAAGAAGCAATGATTTTCAGCCAACGCATTGCTCAATTATCAAAAGCATTATGGAAATGTGTAGAAAAAGATTGGCAACAGTGGATTAAACCATATGATTTAAATATTAACGAACATCACATTTTATCGATTGCTTATCATTTAAAAGGGGCTTCTATTTCTGAGATCGCAAAGTTTGGTGTGATGCACGTATCAACTGCATTTAACTTTTCTAAGAAACTTGAAGAGCGCGGCTATCTTATATTCTCAAAAAAAGAAGATGATAAGCGAAATACGTACATTGAAATTACAGAAAAAGGGGAAGAATTGCTGCTGCAATTAATGGAGGAGTATGACCCTGAGAATAATTCTGTCTTTAATGGAGCTCTTGCTCTTCGTAATTTTTATGGGAAATTCCCAGAAAATATCGAATTAATCGCGATTTTAAGAAATATTTATGGACAAGATTTTATCGATATTTTTGAGAAATCATTAGAAAATATTGAGGAAAACTTTACAGAGCATGATCAAAAACTAGTGAAAAAATAATACCGATTATTTCTTCACTGTCATGCGTAAAAATTCTTGCATAACTGGTTGAAATAAACCTTGTCTATATAGCGCTCCTGCTGTCTCGTTTACTTCGAGCTGATGTGGAAGCGCTTTTTCAAATTGTTCCAAAAGAGCATCAAATAACAGTAAACCCTCTTGTTTCTCTGCTATGTATTGTTCGTTTAATTGTTCACAAAGATTAAGTATACGTTCAATATCCTTTTTACGTGCTTTTTTCTTTATAATTAAAGAATAAAATGGACACTTATCTTCATCGATCATTTGAAAAAGTAATTCTACATAATATTCAGCTTGCTCTAGTCGCTTTACAACGTCCATTTTCTCCCTCACTTTCTAACGCATCGCCTGCTATTTCTGAATTTTATAACACGAACAAAATATCGTATGATACAATATATGAAAGTATATGTATTTTTGCCAAAAGGAGGTTTCTCCTCGTGACTCTTATAGAAATAGTTTTTGTCACATTTGCACTTATCGTTCTATTTTACACGAATTTCCTCACGCACACACTCTGCATGAGAAAGCAACTATCCGAAAGCCGTCAAACGAACGCTTTTCGAGTAATTAATGTATGTATTACGATTCTATTAATTTCTAGTTATATAGAAATTATATTTCATGGAAAGTGAGGAAGGAAAGCCCCTTCCTCACTTTTTCCTCTATAAGCAAATTATACCTATAATAACTAATAAAATAAACAGTACAAGTAATAAAATAATATGTGATACATTCATTCGCCCATCCCCCTTCTTCTACTTCCTTTATATGCACATGCGCCCAAGTGTGCTACTCTCTTCTTAATCTGACAATCTTTATAAGCAAATGGCTAATTTTTCTTTATCAATAGGAAAAGACGTCGAAATATGGTATATTAATTTTTGTACATATTGCTTATACTATAGAATAAAATTACCCTCAGCTAAATTTCATCCTTAGCCTCGGTAAGCCCTGTTAAGCTTTGTAGGCTTATGTTGGGCTCTCGTGAACAAACATAACCTTACATGAGAAATTGTTCATTTGCGTAGGATGAATTAAAAATACATAATAGTAGGAGTGTTTATTGAATGAAAAAAGCTATGCTTGCATTAGCAGCAACAAGTGTACTTGCCTTATCGGCATGTGGATCAGCTGATAAAATTGTAACATCTAAAGCTGGTGACATTTCAAAAGAAGACTTTTATAAACAAATGAAAGACAAAGCTGGTAAACAAGTTTTACGTGGTATGGTACTAGAACAAGTACTTGTTAAAAACCATAAAGTCGATGATAAAGAAGTTGACAAAAAAGTTGACGAATACAAAAAGCAACTTGGCGATCAATTTGACGCAGCTCTTAAACAACAAGGCTTTACAGAGAAATCATTTAAAGAGAGCGTTCGCGCTGAATTAGCTATGCAAAAGGCGATTGAAAGCAGTATTACTGAAAAAGAATTAAAAGAAAACAACAAACCTGAAATTAAGGCAAGCCATATTCTTGTAAAAGATGAAGAAACTGCGAAAAAAGTTAAAGAAGAACTTAATCAAGGTAAATCTTTTGAAGATGTAGCGAAACAATACTCTGAAGACCCAGGCTCAAAAGAAAAAGGCGGAGATCTTGGCTACTTCGCAGCTGATAAAATGGTAAAAGAATTTACAGATGCTGCATATAAATTGAAAAAAGATGAAGTAAGTGATCCTGTAAAAACACAATATGGCTACCACATCATTAAAGTAACTGATATTAAAGAACAAAAATCATTCGATAAAGAAAAAGATAACATTAAAAAAGCATTAGTTGAAAAGAAAATGGCAGACCCTCAGTTCATGCTTGAACTGCAAGAAAAAGAAATTAAAAAAGCTGATGTGAAGATTGAAGATAAAGATTTAAAAGATGTCTTTGAAACTCCAAAAGCTGAAAAAGAGACAAAATAATGTAATTAAAAAAAGCTGTCAGGAAACCTTGACAGCTTTTTCTAGTTATGGAGAAAGGAAATACGTGGCGCCTAAAATAGCAAATGAAATTTCATCGGCGTTTTTTCAAACGCTAAAGATTGAAGAAATATTTCAAAATGATACAAATAAAAAGCTCACTATATGAATTCTGTAATAAATAGTCTCCCTCTTTATCCGTATGTTATCGTAGCAAAAAAAACATAAAACAATATAAAAAATGAGCTCCACTTCAAATATATAACCTAAAAAAAGCGCTTAGAGGGTGTCTTCTTCCCTCTAGGCGCTTTTTTATTGCTAATCGCTTACGCTAACGCAGCCGCTTGCTTCTGCTGATCTACAGGCACAACAGCGTCTGTTAATGCTTTTTCTAATTCAGCTGTATATTTCATTTGCTCTTCTTTACTCCAGCCTAATTTTGCTGCCATATATGCAATCACTGCTTCTTTCCACTCATATACCCAGTGGATGTTGAAGAATACAGCTCCTCTACGGCGTACGAAGAAGTCAACTGGTTTTGCTGTCATTTCATAGTCCATCGCGTATACGAGCGGTACAAGTACGTCTAACGGCATATTATACTCTTTCGCATCTGCTTTTAGCTCTTTTGCTAAGTTGAAGAGAATATCAACGTTAGAACCATAGAATTTCGCAAATTCTTCTGCTTGCCCTGTTGTTAAGCCGTATTTTGTTCCCTCTCCAGCTTTTTTCGAAATAAACGTTGATAATCCGTTAGAACCACCTACATGGCCACCAGAGATTGGCATATGCTTTGTTTCGCTTTTCGGATATGCACTGTGTCCTTCTTTTTGTAATAACGTCGTTACATAATCTACTACCATTTCCGCCATTTTACGGTATCCTGTCAACTTACCACCAGCGATTGTAATTAATCCCGATTCAGAAGTCCAAATTTCATCTTTACGAGAAATTTCAGATGCGCTCTTACCTTCTTCGTAAATTAATGGACGCACACCAGCCCAGCTTGATTCAATATCTTTTTCTGTAATTTTTACGCTTGGGAACATATAGTTAATTGCATTAATGATATATGTGCGATCTTCTGTTGTCATTTGTGGTACCGCCGCGTCTTTATCATAGAACGTATCCGTTGTACCTACATATGTTTTCCCGCCGCGTGGAATCGCGAACACCATACGTTTGTCTGGTGTATCAAAATAAATAGCTTGCCCTAGTGGGAAACGTTTCTGATCGATAACTAAGTGAACACCTTTAGATAATTGTAATACCTTTCCTTTTTTCGAATTATCTTTTTCACGTAATGTATCTACCCAAGGTCCAGCTGCGTTTACAATTTTCTTACCGTACACTTCGTATACTTCACCATCTAATAAGTCAATTACGCGCACGCCACATACTTTTCCATCTTTATATAAGAATCCGTCTACTTTTGCGTAGTTAACAGCTTTTGCACCATGTTCAATTGCTTCTTTCATTACTTCAATTGTTAAACGTGCATCATCTGTACGATATTCTACGTAGTAACCACCGCCGTTTAATCCGTCTTGTTTTACAAGCGGTTCTTTCTTCAGTGTTTCTTCGCGACTAAACATTTTTCTACGTTCACTTCGTTTTACTCCTGCTAAGAAGTCATATACGCGAAGACCGATTGATGTACTGAATGAACCAAACGTACCGCCTTTATGGAACGGAAGTAACATCCACTCCGGAGTTGTTACATGGGGACCGTTCTCATATACGATCGCACGCTCTTTCCCAACCTCTGCTACCATTTTCACTTCAAGTTGTTTTAAATAACGTAAACCACCGTGTACAAGTTTCGTTGAACGACTTGA
Organism: Bacillus sp. C1; assembly: GCF_054570475.1. Taxonomy (NCBI): domain Bacteria; kingdom Bacillati; phylum Bacillota; class Bacilli; order Caryophanales; family Bacillaceae; genus Bacillus; species Bacillus sp. C1. Next base: position 349,300 of record NZ_JBTMZT010000002.1, on the reverse strand, counting down.
TGTCCCTGCTGCAAAGTCTTGCATTTCAAATACAATTGTTGATAAGCCGCGTGTTGCTCCATCTAATGCAATACCAGAACCAGTAATACCTCCACCAATTACGATCACATCTAACTCTTGTTTATTTACTCCATTTAATACGTCTTTACGTTGTTTACTTGAAAATTTCATGGTAATTCCTCCCTATTATACGAAAAAAGAGACCACAAACTCCGCTATAGAATTCGCTTCTATAGCGTGTTGTGGTCTCTCCATATCTCCTACCGAATTATTAACTTATTATCATTATAACACTGTTTATGATTATTTAAAAGCTTTTGTTGCTTCAATCGCTTTTTTCCATCCAGCGTATAGCTCTTCACTTGTTTTCGCTTCCATCGCTGGTGTAAAGCTTTTATCCATATTCCACTGCGCTTTAATTTCGTCTTGGTTCTCCCAATATCCAACCGCAAGACCAGCTAAATATGCCGCACCTAAAGCTGTTGTTTCATTGATTATAGGACGCTCTACAGGAACATTTAGCATATCACTTTGGAACTGCATTAAGAAGTTATTCTTAACTGCGCCTCCGTCAACACGTAATGTTTTCAGTTCAATACCTGAATCAGCTTCCATTGCACATAATACATCTTTCGCTTGGTATGCTAATGATTCTAGCGTTGCACGAATAAAGTGTTCTTTCGTTGTTCCGCGCGTTACGCCAAATACCGCTCCGCGTACTTCACTATCCCAATATGGTGTGCCAAGTCCTACGAATGCTGGAACAACGTAAACACCATCTGTTGATTCAACGCGAGACGCGTATTCTTCACTCTCACTTGCATCCTTGAACATGCGCATTCCGTCACGTAACCACTGGATTGCTGAACCTGCTACGAAAATACTTCCTTCAAGTGCGTATTCAACTTTCCCGTTTAAACCCCATGCAATGGTTGTTAATAAACCATGCTGAGACGCAACTGCCTTTTCACCTGTATTCATTAACATGAAACAACCAGTTCCGTATGTGTTTTTCGCCATACCTTCACCGAAGCAAGCTTGTCCGAATAATGCTGCTTGTTGATCACCTGCTACACCAGCGATTGGTACACTTTGACCGTAGAAATGATAATCGATTGTATGACCGTATACTTCAGATGATGGACGTACTTCTGGAAGCATGCTCTTTGGTACTGTTAACATGTCTAACAGCTCATCATCCCATTGTAAGTCATGAATATTAAACATTAATGTACGTGATGCGTTTGAGTAGTCTGTTACGTGCGCTTTACCACCAGATAATTTCCATACAAGCCATGTATCAATTGTTCCGAATAATAACTCTCCACGTTCTGCTTTTTCTCTTGCACCTTCAACGTTATCTAAAATCCATTTTACTTTCGTACCAGAGAAATATGCGTCAATTAAAAGGCCTGTTTTTTCGCGAACCATTTCGCTGTAACCTTTTTCTTTTAAATCGTCACAAATATCAGCTGTTTGACGCGATTGCCATACAATCGCGTTATAAATTGGTTTACCAGTTGCTTTATCCCATACAACCGCTGTTTCACGTTGGTTTGTAATACCGATACCAGCGATTTGCTCTGGTTTTACATCTGCTTCGCTTAAGCATGTTGCAATAACAGCTAAAATTGATCCCCAAATTTCTTGTGCGTTATGTTCTACCCAGCCTGGCTTTGGAAAATGCTGCGTAAACTCTTTTTGAGCTGAATGAACAATTTTACCTTCTTTATTAAAAAGGATTGCACGCGAACTTGTTGTTCCTTGGTCTAATGAAAGAATATATTTTTTCATAATCGGTTCCCCCTTATGCTACTTTTCTACTATTTGTATTACTTCCGCTCTTTTTGCTTGTCATATAAGAGATTGCTAGTACAATCACAGTTGCAATTATTACATAAATAAGTGCTACATTTTGTTCTCCTTCAAACACTACTTGATGGAATAAACCTGCAAGTGATCCACCTAAAATCGGTCCTACTACTGGAATCCATGCATATTTCCAGTTTGAACCACCTTTACCCGGAATCGGTAAGAAGAAGTGAGCAATACGAGGTCCTAAATCACGAGCCGGGTTAATTGCGTACCCTGTTGTTCCACCTAATGATAAACCGATACTTACGATTAAAAAACCTACGATGAATGGATTTAAACCATCTGCAAATTTATTTGCACCAATTGCTAATATACCAAATACTAAAACGAATGTTCCAATCATTTCACTTAAAAGGTTTGCAAATGTGTTCGGAATTGCTGGTCCTGTTGCAAAAACACCTAATTTTGCGCCTGCGTCTTCTGTTTCTTTCCAATGAGGTAAGTAATGTAAATATACAATAATTGCTCCGATAATTGCCCCAATCATTTGCGCTACGATATATCCTGGTACATCGCTCCATGGGAACGCTCCCTTAAATGCTAGTCCAAGTGTTACTGCCGGATTTAAATGTGCCCCACTAATTGATCCAACTGCATATGCTGCAACAGCAACTGCTAAACCCCAGCCCATTGTAATAACAATCCATCCAGAGTTATTTGCAAATGACTTCTTTAAGCTTACACCAGCACAAACGCCGCCACCAAGAACGATTAACAACGCTGTCCCTATTAATTCTCCTAAAAATGCTGACATAAAATCCCTCCACAATCAAATTAAACGCTTACGGTGTGATAGAGAGAAAATGAATGGCCATTCGTTTTTTTCAAAAGAAAAAGATCCACAGCCTACATGCTTCTATATAATAATATAGAAACAATAAAATGTGGATCTCTACTTTTCTCCGTCACGTTTATTAACTTGTCTATAATGTTAACCGCAAATGAAAGCGGTGTCAACAAGATTTTTTCACATTTTCGACACTACTTTTGGAAATGTTTCCATAGTTCCTTTTTCGACGTTGTAATCGCTGTCGCACCAGCCCCTAACGCTCTTTCAACATCCTCAACTGTACGAATAAATCCACCTGCTAAAATCGGTACGCCCGTCCGTTCTTTCACTTCGGCAATTACACCTATTAAAGCCCCTGGAAGTACTTCGATATAATCTGGTCTTGTCTTCTCTAACAGATTACAACTTTTTTCCATCGCACTAGAATCAATTAAAAAGATGCGTTGAATCGCTACAACACCCTTTTGCTTCGCTTTCATAATTACACTCGCCTTTGTCGACAATAATCCATACGGCTTATACTCTTGACATAAAAACTCTGTCGCATGCCCGTCACTTTGCAAACCGTGAATCAAATCGACATGTAGAAATACTTTTTTACAATGCTGCTTAGCAAGTTGAACCACACTCTTCAATTGCCCGATATGAATGTCTAAAATAACAATATACTCATAAGAACTATGTAGTAACTTTTCTAAATCCTTAATTTGTCGAACAGCTGGCAAAATCCTTTGTTCATGAAATTCCATTCAATAAATCCCCTTCTTTTCGTCTCTTTTCCTTTATAGTACACAATTTAGGCGAAAAGAACAGCTAGTAGAAGAAATTTTTATTTCCTTACTTACCGCATTGTATGAAACAGTCCATATTTTATTTAAAAGTGCACATGTGATTTCCTCGTAAAAAATGCAACCTTATAACAAGTGTCATAAAGTTGCATCCACCGGGTGTGAAAATATTTTCAAATCAATTTCAAAAAGTACTCGGATACTTGTATGTTTTAAAATCTTGATGGAATATAGATTGAACCAGTTCTAAAGTTTCTTTATCATAAAAACTTTTATACGTTGGGAATTTAGGAAATAAAGGATCTGTTATATCTACGTCTGCATAATTCCCTTCATATAACATTTTATCAGATTGATGATGCTTTGATTTTACAAGCGTGTGTAAAGGGGAATGTTGAAGGTTATATTTCATTTCTAATGCGCGAATTGTCATGTTAAACTTCTCCAGGTAAATATAATTAGTTACGAATTGTTCTTCTCCAGGTATATATTGCTGGGCATAGTGAGGATCAACATCTATATTATTTTTTTTACTATGCTGAAGATAATAAAGAAATTGTTTAAAGGAAAATCCTTTATCACTGTTTTCGTTTTTATAAAGAAACTTTTTGATAGGCCTCCAATGTGGATGTTGAATTTCAAAGAAAGGAATAAAGAAAATAAAAGAACTAACGGCTCTCTTATAAGGATTTCTAACTAATTTATAGGTATCTTTTTGTTTAGCTTGTAATGCAGTACTCAACTGCGTTTGATACGTTGGATGTGCTTTATATATTGTGTATTCGTAATTATGGATATACTCTAACTCTGACCGGTTTTTTAATGCTGTTTCGAGTAAATTAATTTGATAAAAAAACCATAAAGCTAAAGAAGTGCATCCACTTTTTTGACTCCAGAATAGAATCAAAGGAAAATCTTCTTGAAAATGCGGAATACGAGCTTGTGCGGTTGTAATGTTTATTGCATTAAGATTTGACACCCTATATCCCTCCACCTTATATAAAAATATTATCCAATAACTGACGTACACGATGATCATAAGTATGTTCCCGTAATGTTCTCTTATATGCATTCGTTGCAATTTGTAATCGTTCTTTTTCGTGCACTAAATAATACTCTGATTTCTTCATGAACTCTGTAGGAGAATGAAATATTTCTATTTCCGTACCTAGCATGTAATGTTTTTCAAGATCAGACCTGACATCCGTCAATTGAAAGGCATGTGAATTTGCAATTTCAAATGTACGATTATTAACGGAGTATGCTTCAATTTGTAAAGAGTTACAATTTAATGTTTGATCCTGTGTGGAACGATGCATATTTATATTAATTTTAGAAGATGTATAATACTTTAAACTCTCTTCATATATTCCTAATGGCATTAATTTGATTTTATCTTTTAATAATTCATAATGCTTTAATTTCTCCCAACCATAGCCTACAATACATGTGTTTTTTTGCTTTAAATAGTCAGCAACTGAATCAATAAAAGACAAGCGATTTTCAAATGCGGTACCTAAAAAGCTTATATCGTACTTATAGGAGACGAGCTCAAGATTCGGTTTGTATATACTTGAATCTGATGCTAAAGGGACATGAAATACATGATTACATCCCAATTCCTTATAAAAACCAATGATTCCAGAATCTTGTGTAAATACATAGTCATAATGAGACACAATGTGTTGTGTAAAATCGGAACAATAAGGATCATCTGTTAACCATATTCCTGTTCTATAACCATAATCCTTTAACATAGGAATGACAGAATTAAAATCTGGATGTAAGCCATGTAGAACCAGAATAAAATCCGGTTTTGTTTCAATTGCTGTTTTTATAGCCTCTTGACTAGAAACCATTGTGACGGCTTGTACTACTTTCTTAAGAGCATTATATATAGACATTTCTAGTAATGGATAATAAAAAGGGATACCAGATTGAACAAATAAAACATTTGCATTTACAATATGCATACTTATCACCTTTTTCAAATGTATGATGCGCACAAAAATAATAAAAATAGAGCCCCATTTATCGTACGTATAAATATTATCTCTATTTTTCACAGGTACGACAGGAAGAACAGGAACCTTCTATACCATATATGTTTCATTAGGAAATTTTAGAATGAAATCATCTTTTTTTGCTGTACATATTTAACTTTATTATTATTCTCTTTCTCAAAAGCGAAAGAGCTCCTTCTTCTTAACGTACAGAGAATCGGTTGATTTGTGTCCAAGTTGTGTCTAAACATACAATTTTCCCGAAATGATATGGTGACCCCATGCCCATCAAGCTAAAAGAACTAGTTACCCCAAAACAAAAAAACGTTATTCTTTCTAAACAAGCTAGATTAGAAGGAATAACGTTTTTTTGTATTTGAGAGTATTAAAATCTCTTGAATTGATGGGCATGTAAGGTGCCCTTAATAGAAAGTAAAGTTTTTATAAGTGACTTCTTTAATTTGGAAATTAAGTGTATTATTATTTGGATAGATAAATATAAACAAAGACGAGGTGATATTAACTATTTTTACATCGGTTGTATATTAATGATGATATTTTTGGCTTATGTTGGAGCAACAGACCTTAAACATTAAAAAGGAGACAGGAATCATGTTACTTATTATCATTTCAATTATCGCACTTGTATTTTATATTAAGAAAGAGAAAGCAGAAAAGGGAGACGATTATAGTCCTAAGAAAACGATATTGTTAATGGGTGTAGGTATATTAGTATTTGCAGGTATTTATTTTGGATTTATTGCAATCAACGATATGCAATAAGTGTGTGAGATGGTAGTAAACTGTATATGCTACAATTAATAATTATGTTAACAGTAGGGGGATTCTTTTTAATTGTTGATAGACCATTATTAAGTATACTAAGTCTATTTATTATATTTGTATTAAAGTCATTATATGACAGTAACAGTAAATAGGTGAAAGGGAGACTACAATGGACGAGACAGCGATTAGAAATTATGTATGGAGTATTTGATATATTAACTGTTTGTGAACCGCAAGAAGATGCGGCATTTATTCGTTTATTAAAGGAAAAATAACCTAATATTAAAATAATAAACAAACCTGCTAATGAATAGTTTTAGTAGGTTTATTTATTACAAAGTAGTCATTCTCCTTCTATATAAATACAAATTAAAAAAAGACATAAAAGCCCTTTTCCTGTCATGTGCAAGTTTTAAAAAAGGTAGAAAGCAACTAGCGGTCAAGTTTTGTTCTTCCTAGCAGTGACTTATATGCTGAAAAATTAAAATGGATTTATATACAATCTTAGTGGCAAACAGTAACTGTGAAAATCTATTAGTAACTTCACTTGACGGATTTGTTTTGCAACAGTATGCAGCAACCTTTCTTAAAAAAGGTTGCTTTTTTCATAGATTGTTTAGAAAGAATAACATTTTTTTGTACTTAGGGGGAGTGAAAATTCTTAACTTGATGTGCATGTATGGTGACCCCTAAGAAAGAATAACGATTTTTTGTACTTGTGGGGATATGAAAATTCTTAAGTTAATGGGCATGTATGGTGAGGCCATATAAGAAAAAAACTAATATTGACGTCAGTCCTGGGGATCATATACAAAAACAAGAAAATTCAAATTATTACCTTGCGGAAATAGGTGGAACCGTAAGAACTACGTCATTATCTTTTAACTGTACGCGAAAAATATATACAGGTTGAGAAAAACCTTTTGTGTCAGTGGCGTACTCTAAATTATACTCTGTAATGACTAATGTCTCACCTTCAAATTCTTCACCCGCTCCGAACGGTCCCATAGGATAAATGTCTCCTTGTTTCAGTTTTTGAAATGCTTCTTTTGGAGAAATAATTTCGACGTCTCGCACTTTTTGACCTTTGGAATCGTAAACAGGCATTTTTTTACCTTCATTACTTAACTCCAGTGATGCTTTTATAGTGACATGAGACATATCTGTTTTTCCATAAGGATCAAATGGCATATTACCAAATTCCTTCATTTGATACGAAATAATTATTCCAAGTGCGACGAAGCTTACTGCAGTGGGTAAGATTAAATATTTGACTATTTTTGTGTGTGATTCCTTTTTTTTAAAAAAAATAAGAACTATATTTAATATACAATACCCTAGCATCATTCCTATGGTATTATGAAGTAAATCGTCTAGTTCTGCACTTCCACGAAGTGTTATAAATTGAAGAGTTTCAATAAATAAAGATGTTGTAATTGAACTGATTAACATCCATTTTGCTTTTAAAAAAACTTCACTAAATAAAGGTAATAAAATCCCTAGCGGAAACAGCATACCTATATTAACAATGATATGAAAAAAAGAATTAAATGAAAATTGATTCCATGCTTGTTGATACTGGCTCAGTACATCGAAATCAATTGTTCTTACAAAGATATTCTCAGCTGAACGACCAAATGTGGTAGCTATTATTAAAAGGGAATAATATCCTATTATTAATATAAATAGTATAATTTGTCGTTTAGTAAATTTCTTTTCTCGTTCATTAATAAAATTCATTTTACACCTCTTTAGAATAATGTATATTTTATCGGTTCTGTTGCAAGGTTTCTTAACAGATAAAAAGTTGAGTCAAATACAGTTAAATTTTATGCAATGGTTAGTAATTGTTGTAATTCATTGTACGTCGAAAAACAGGAGTCTAGCTCAGCTTTGTTTAAAATACTAACGATGATTACTATTTGATATGCACTCTTTCCATTTTTTGCAGGAACAATCACCTTCATTCCTGTTACATTACTATTACTGGACTTACCAAAGGTCACTTGGTTCCCACACGGCCTCTCCATACCTTTTACAAACTTTAGTTCTTACTCTTAACTTTTTCTATTTCAAGGATCAGCTTTCGCTCCAAGGACTTCTGATTGTTCGATAACGATTTGACCAGCGTCCCCATCTTCATATTCAGTCTAACTATAGATTTTGGTTTTCCTATTGTAATGTTTGAGTCAACCTGTTCATTCACTGGATGGTACCCTCCTGGAAAATAATTTGGTTTTTTCATCAGAAAATCAACTGAATTTTGCGCTTCTTCTATGGTAAATATAAAATGCTTATAAATTTTCTTATAAAGAGAATTTGTTTCATTAACAAGTTCAGCAACTGCAAGTGAGCTAACGTCTTACTAATTGTATTTTCGGCTATGTCTGAATAAACATTACGAAGATCCTCTTTCATAAAAGGAGTTTTGGGGTTAAGTATAAAATTAAAAATTTGTTCAATTTTAGTATGTTTACATACAGAATTCAGAATTGACCGATTCCTAATATACTCAGGAACCGGTAATATTCTTATAATTACTAAAGAAATAAGATTCCTTCAAGTATTACACTTTTTTTTGAAACTTTGTTGTTCTTTGTTTCGCCCAATTAATACACTTCTTTTCAATTAAATGATACGAAAATATAGAACAAAGTATTGTCATAGTTATACATAAGATAAGAAGGAACAGAATAGGTATCTTTGCATACAAAAGTTTAAATAGTACCATCATGATTGGAAAATGACACAAATAGATACTATATGAAATTTCTCCTAAGTATACAAATACACTCTTATTTAAGGTGGCTTTTATTTTCAGGTTACTCATAGCCATTATAATCAGTATACTAACGCCAATTACGACACCCCAATCTTTCAATAAGAAAGTAGTATCATTACGAGCAAACCCATAAACCAAAATGGAATATACATATAGAATAATCCCTAATGCAATAAGAAGTCTTCTTTTTAATTTTCCCATATTCCTATATAGGTAGATAAGTTTTTCCAGATGCTTAAAAAGTAACATTCCAACCATAAACATAGATGTGAAGTGCAGTGTATCGGCATAACCATTATAAAAGCCCTCAGCTTTCCCAATATGCAACATATTAAGAAAAATACTAATTAAAGAAAAAACCATAGCAAAGAGTATCGTTTTCTTCCAGCTCTGTTTATAAAAAAGAAGGAATAGCAAGGGAAACACAATAGATATACGCATTTCTTGAGCCAATGACCAGATAACTGGATTATAATTTTCCGTAAAAAAGTTATTAAGAAGCACAAAGTGATTGATAATATCTAATTTTGTTATAGACCCTTGCCACCTATCATAGAACCAATCCCGTAGTCCTGTTACGTCATACGGCGAAAATAAAATAAATAAAGCGAAAGTGATGAATATCCAGAAATAATAAGGGAGATATATTCGTACAAATCGCTTAATTAAATATCCCCAATAATTTGTTTTTGAGTGATAAAGTGCCATAGATAACACAAAACCACTGAGTACATAAAAAACGATTACAGCTTCTCCACCAGCCCATAAGAAACGAAGCGGGGAAAATTTAATAGAATTAGGCAATGATGGTAATATTAAACAAAAATGTCCAATTAACACTGTAATAGCCGCTAACCCTCGTATGGAATCTAATTCTTTTATTCTCTTACTCATAAAGTCTTCTCCTTGTAAATTGTAGATTTTACTGTTAATAAAGGCCACTATACTAGTGTAGTGGGAGAATTGTACATATATACGTATAGGATAGAAGGAACTATTAAAATAAAAAGTAGGGTAAGCTTTAAATTTTTATTAAATTTTTGAACTCTTTTCTTTAGGTAACCTAACTTCAAATATTGTTCTTATCACATTACTTTTAGCAGAAATCACTCCATTATACTGTTCGACTATATTTTTAGGATTACACTTAATAGACAATCTAAGTAATAAATTTGTTCCAAATTTACAAAAAAATCAAACCAGTGTGCCCCGATTGAATATCGAAACACACTGATAACTTAGTCTTTTTCTTATTGTCTACTTAATAGGGGGAAGACCCTATCACAATCAAGCTAAGAAAAGCAAATACCCCGAAACAAGAAAATTGACATCTCCAGATGAAAATGTACAATTTTTTGTTTTTGGGGCGTTATAAAATCCTTAAGTTGACGGGCATGTATGGTGACCCCTATTAGTGGAATAGAAGAAACCTGTATACAGTGTATACAGGTTTCATTGTGACATTTTAGAATAAAAAACAAGAAATTCACGTTATACTATTACTAAAGCAACACAGAATCCTTATCCTTCTCTTGATGGCGTCGTTCTCTTTCCTCTTCTAAACGCTTCATATATACTTCGCCTTCTTTTTCAATAAACTCATTATCCATCTCTTGCTCTTTTTTCGAAGTATATAAAACCATGTAGCCACTTACGACAATCCCAATAATGATAAGATAAATCCACCATGGTAAAGTTTCCACTTTATTTCCTTCCTTTCCTAAGACAAGCCTTGTTAGTTTCACTGTATGAGAGGAAGGACAAGGTTATGACTTTTTTCCATACATTCCTTTTCAAATTACGAAAGCAGTACCCATTAAGAGTACTGCTTCTCGTTTCACTTTTATTTTATCGATGAATCCAAACTGCACCTGCAGATTTATCTTCAGCTTGACCTACTACTTCGAACTTTAATCCTAGTTTCGGCAATTTACGTCCTGCATCCGGAATGATACTGTTCATATATTGCTTCGAATCATCAAATTTCGCAACCCCTGGTAAGCCTTTATAATCAAAAGTGCCGCGAGTTGCTGATTCTACTTTCCACGCAGGTGTTTGATCAAATGAAAATGCAGCATCAGCAATTTGATAACGCGTACTGCTCTTCACAGTCGGTTTTCCGTTTAACGTCCCTACAATTGCATCTGGATGAGAATCTACTACACCTAGGAATCCTTCACCTGGATGAACGCCTACCCAGTTATCTGTAAAGCTTTGATCTGCATACCATACAACCATCCCCGTATTAAATACTGGGCCACGCGCATATTTTAATGCCTCGTCAGAACCAGCGTAGTTTCTCCACTCTACATAATAGTTATGTTTCTTCTGTTCAAATCCGTTAGACACAGTAAACCCTTTTAACGTCATTGCTGATTGTCCTTCTGCATCATCAGAGAACACAACTTTGCCATCTACAGTTAATGCTGCATTATCTAACGCAAATCCTTTATAAGCTACCGCAATGTCTGTTACATACTCAAATTGCAGTTTTACTTTCTTCCCTTTGAACTGGCTTAAATCGTATGATTTATCAACCCACTTACCATCAGTTGTATCCATACCACCTTTTACATCTTTTTCACCAATTCTATCAATACGCGTCTTCGTTCCATCTTCTGTAACCGCATGTACGTCAAGGAAATCATACTTCGCTTCAAGTTCATAGAATGTCTTATAATCAAACTTCGCATTCGCTGCATTTGTTAAATCAAATACCGGTGTCTCAAGTGTTGTATGAATGTCATTTCCTTTTGTACTGTAATAAAATTGCTTGCCAAATGCTGATTCGATATTTTTTATATCTTTGTCAGGTAAATTAACGCGAACAATCCCTGGTCGTTTTGATTTCGTCACACTTTGATCGATATATGTTGCTGCACCGATTCCATTGCGAAGCTTATCATAATCTACCTCTACAATATTCGCCCAATTTCCGCCCATATTCTTTTGGAAGAACTCTTTATTTTGCGGGGAGAAACTTGTTGGTTCTGTTCCTGCAACTTTTCCAGACCAACTGCCTCCACTCATAAGAGACCAAGACTCGACTGGTTCCCCTTGTCCTGTGTATTTTGTATCGTACTCATCTGGTAAGCCTAAATCATGACCGTACTCATGAGCAAACACACCAGTTGCTCCATCTTCCGGTTCGATTGTATAATCATATGCAGCCATCTTTCCGCCCCAATTCGGAACAGAGGCTTTCGTTCCATCAATCGCATATGGTTTTGTGCCAAGTTTCGAACGGTGAGACCAAATCGCATCATCTTTCAGCTTACCGCCGCCAGCTTCTTGCCCTACACCTGCATGAACAACCATTAAATGGTCAATAATGCCGTCTGGCTCATTTTTATTACCGTCACCATCTTGATCGTACTGATCAAATTGGTCAAAATCAGCTAAGTTTATCCCTTTTTCCACTGCCGCTTTTAATGCTTCCTTCACAAAATCACGTGGTCCTAAAGGTCCTTTATTATCATGACCACTACCAGCATCTGCCCCATAATCAGAAGCTTTTCCTGGAACAGTTAACCATTCCGTTACCGTTCCATCAACTGTATAGCTACCACCTGATTGTTCTTCATAATATTGCTTAAATGTATTAATTTTGGATCCATCAAAAAGCGTAAATGGTTCATCGCCAAATAACATCTTTTCATAATGCTCACGATTAAAGTCTTTAGAATACATATATCCTGGTTCTTGATCAATATTGTTATGTTTAAAATCGCTAAATTCTACGAGTAAAACAAGCACTTTATCTTTTCGAACATCTCCATTATACCCTTCTTGCTTTGCTGGCGCGGTCGGAACTTTTCCATTTAGCTTACCAGGATTAAACCCTGATGCTTGTCCCGATACCGGTCCTTTTGCTGGTTGCTCTGCCTGTTCATTCTCCTTCATTTTTGCATCTTTTACTTTTTTCATAAAATCAGAAGCTTCTTGCGTTAAACTGTCTCCTGTTATGATTTCTTTTCCAGGGTTTTCCCCTTTCTTTTTCTCAACATACTTTTCAACAGCTTTTGCTGTCTCAGCTTGTGACGCAGACTTATCAATGACTCCTCGTTCTTTTAACGCTTCTGCCAAACGTTCCTCTGGAATTACATGCTCATCAATTGGCAAGGATGCTGGTGTTTCAGCATATGCTGCTTGACTGCCAAATGCAAAACTACTACTTAATACTGCCGCTGTTGCTAATACTGACCACGGTTTTAATTTCATCTTCTTGTTCAACGTATTTCCTCCCCATGTTTGCGAATCATCTGTTTTCTTGTCGATACAAAAATAATATTCGTATTATGACGAATATTCAATATTTTTCAACAGACAAAATGTTGAGAAATATTTTCCCGCAACATAAAAAGGTTCTACTCAAATGGCAGAACCTCTTTTAAAAGAACAAATCTATTGATGAAACACTTCTATTCATTACTCAGTGCAGCATGCTCCTCAAAAAATACTTTCACATATCCCATAAATTCTTCGGGCTCTTGACGGAACGGAGCATGCTTTCCGTTTTCAATAATATGGAATGTACTATTTTTAAATAATTGATGATACGTTTCACCATTTTTCCATGAAACACTTTTATCATTTCTGCCCCAAATGATTAAAGTCGGCACCTTGATTTCATTCGCATCCATCGCAATGCGGCGCTCTCTCATTTTCGTCAGCTCACGATAATGTTCTTTATCATCACGACTATTTTTCACTTCATTTTCACGATATTCCGTAATGGCAGCTACCGTACTTAAATCCGTCGATACATTCGGATCTGTAAAATTTTCTTTTTGCTGGAAAGATTCGATCCCTGTCGCATCTGCCAAAACAAGATGAGTCACCACGCCAGGATATAAATACGTTAAATTAAGGGAAATCTCTCCCCCCATAGAATGACCGAGCACCGCAAACTGATCATAACCTAACTTCTTCATTAACTTATAATATAAATTTGCTTGATTTGGAAAAGCATAATGAAAATCAACCGGCTTAGAAGAACGACCAAACCCTAAAATATCAACCGCAATAATCGTATGATCTTTCGCAAGTTCCGGATAAATATCACGAAATCCATCAGAAGATCCACCAAAACCATGTAGCATAAGCAGCGGCGGCTTTCCTTCACCAATTTGTTTAAAATAAATCGTTTGTCCATCTATGTCTACCATTTTTTCTTTCGTACTCCATTTTGTTGCAACCGTATGTTTTACCTCTTCTACTTTTGCTGTTGGTCTTTCAACAATATAACAAATGACCAATAATAGAAGCGCCAAACTGCTAATCATATAGAGCCTGAATCGTTTCAAGTTGATTGTCTCCTTTCTGTTACTGTAACTATGAATACATATACTTATCATAAGTTTTTACTTTTTGTTTGGATTTTATAGCCACCAAAGTTGTAACTTAATAAGTTACAACTGTATTAAAAAAATATATGCACTTACCCTATTAGACTTTATTTCAATCACTTGTAATCATTATAGTTACAAAAGAAAAGTAAGTCAATTATTTTTGGGAGGATTTATTTTTTGAGAGATTTTAAATTTTTGAGGAGTGGTATATTTGTAGAAAAATCAAAAAGAAGAACGCCTTTTAGTGAGGGTAAACGTTCCTCTTGTTTTGCTCTGAATTTAGTTAATTTCTTTTGGTGCTGGATAGTCTCCATGAAGATTAGAAGGTGCTCCGCCATCGCCTTTATTATAAGCAGGCGCTGGATAGTCTCCATAAAGATTAGAAGGTGCTCCTCCGTCTCCTCTATTATCAATAGGCGCAGGTGTATCTCCAATGTTGTATGCTAAATCAGGTCTTGTAGGTGCTGGTAAATCCGCTTCTCCTGCTTGTTGTGATCCTATAAAAGAATTTAATCCTAAAGAAACAATACCAGCAAAAGCTAATCCTACTACTGCTAATTTAAATTTCCCCATCATTTTAACGCTCCTTTTTCTGATAATTTCTCATTCACCTCATAACTCATATAAAAATACTCACTTGCCTTCTGATATACTTTATCATGATGAAATTGAATTGCTAGCCTTTCAGTATGCTATTGCACACATTCCCATAAACCTTCTTTCTCAAAATAAGAAATCCCTTCCAGGAAAACCTTTTCTAATTCTAAAGCAGAAACTTTTTGATTTAAAAGTTTTAACATCTTAAAACGATGTTGATATTCTGTGTTATTTACTTTCTCACAAATTTTTTCTCCTCTTTCAATAAGTTCTTCTGCAAACTTGTTTTCCCCTAATTTACTTTGTTCTCTTGCTTCTACAAATAAACATTAACATTTTTCTGATAATTATACGCACCTCTATCTTAAAACTAACTTGAGAAATAATTATCAGAATATTCGCTGGTCTAATTATAAGTTGAATGAAAGAATGTGTATAAAAAGAAGCATACAACAAAAAAGATAGCTCAATAGGCTATCATTAGTAGATTACATAATTCTCGTTATCAGAAGCTCTCCTCACCAACAATCCCTGGCTTATCAACAGTCTGCGAAACATCCTCTTCACCCTACATATGTCGTTTCTTATTCATCCCATTATATCAGTGGTTATAAGCAAGCATTGTCTTTATTACCTTTACTTCCATATGTATAAAATTCCGTATAAAGTGAAACTTTAATCAGTGGGGGTTTTCTTCATCCCCCACTGATTATTAGTTGAACCAATCGGACTTTTACGAGCAGTTGATCTCCCACCTAACTTCTTTGCTGTCGCTGAATTTTGAGGTGGGAGTCTTACTGCTCGTTAATGCGGGATAAACTAACGGCCAGCTTATGGATAAAGTGACAATGGGCATTTACCTCTTGTATTTCAGTGCTACACAAGAAAAAGCACTCCATAAGGAATGCTTTAACATAATTAATCTAATGATAGCCCTAACTTTTCACCAAATGTTTCACGCAGATAGTCTTCTAATATCTTGATCGTAAATGTTTCATTACGACCTAAAGCGAACAACTCCCCATCTTTTACAATAATTGTATCAAGCGGAATAACGACTTTATCAACGATTTTTGTAATTTCAATGATATTCTTTTCAGTATGTACTTCCGTTTTAAATTCAATATTTTCTACTATTATATGCGAACGTCTAGCCGATGTAAAAAAATTAAAATTAGGATTCCTTACAACACCTATCTTAATTTCTAGTTCATATAAATATTGAAAAATTACATCTCTGTGCCCGTTTTTAATCATTGTTTTATCCTTCTCGTCTTCTAAATATTCTTTTACTCTTACTGCAAATTCATCTGGGAAGCTCATTTTTTCTGACGCCCCTTTCTACATTTAATTTCAGAATTATAAGTTAATATAATTGTACCATAGTGAAAAACAAGTTCCTATTAAAAGGAAATATATAAATCCAAATTAAAAAACCAACATCAAACCATTCTTTTCAGATGGATGAGAGCATCCGGCCATGGATAGAAGCGATCAGTGCCTTTTTTAGCCCCATTCCATGTGAAAACAGAAAGAGAAAATGAGTGAAGGTCTCTGTTTGTTTTTCATAACCATAGTGTATCTGTTAGAAAATCAAATCGGATTTATATAAAAAGAACAACTACTCACCAGTTGACCTTTCGTTAACTTCTTATGCTATTACTATCATTCATGTCATGCTTAGAAACATAGTAACAGTTCTTCTAACATTTTCATTATCTGTATTGTTAACACATACTTTGACTGTAGGGTACGCATGAAGCTAAGAAACATTTTTGCGTATGCCGACGAATAAAACTCATTATTTCGTCAATACTGTAGATAACATTATAGTTTCTCCTTGTTCCCCCTTGGAGACTCAAGCAGTTAGCTTTTGCTAGCTGCTCTTTTTATACAAATTTCACATTCTAATAAGTGAATTTTCATGTTTAGTGATGCTGCCTTGATACGCAATTATTCTCATTTTCTTTTGTCCCCACACACCTCTAATTTTCTAACCTTTTTTATCAAAAGTTCTCCCTACCTTACATTTATGAATTAGATTATAATAAAATATATAGTTATAACGATTTTATTTAGGAGGTGTAATTATGTCATTTGCAGCATGGAGCGCAATTTTTATGACATTAGTCGGCGCAATGTCCGGAGCGCTATTTGGTACAATCTCTGCTAGAAATAAGGACAAAAATACTAACTAACAATCCAAATAGTAAAAGTTAATATCTATTTTAATGACAGCTGATACAGCCTTGATATTTCAGCTGTTATTTTCTATTTCAATAAGGATTTTATAAACACTTATAATGCGCCTGCCTTTATCACCTAAAAAAACTGTATATGGTAAAATAATACACACATATAAAAGGAGGATTATACATGTCATACTCCGCTTGGTTTCCTATTATTTTAGGAATAATTGTTGTGTTTTTTCTTGATAAAGATAAAAAGCAAAAACGATAACTTTATTTCTTTGTACCAGTTCAATTATTAAGTTCATAACAAAAAAATCCTTTATGAAGCAAAACAATGCAAAAGAGGGATGTAAGAATGTTATTAAATCAACATTTTTACATCCCTTATTTTCATTTTTCAGGACCAAGAATCACCTTTCAAACTAGTTGCTGCTTGGGAGTCCAAGCAGTCTTACATACATAATTTATTTACACTGTGCATCTATTAAGTACGATAAGAAATTTATGACATTTCTAATCCAACAGTTCCCATACGCGTCGGAGAAACGAATGGTGCGAATTTAAGCGGTCCTATTGGGCTAGCTATTTTTTCATTATTCGGCTAGCAGGGGCAATTACAACAACATATTTATCAATAATACAAAGTCTCTTTATATCTTAAAAAGACTTTTCCAGGTCGTGGAGAAAGAGAACTGCTACGAACTTATAAAAAGAAACATGGTAATCTGACGAGATTGGTTCGTATAAAGTGGTGAATGAAATTTTATCGACGATTTTTCAAATATATCGACCGTTTCTCATCATATATCGGCGCAAATTAAAATATATCAGCGATTCGACAACGGATATCGACTAACCAGCAAAAAACGACAAAAAAAACAGGAGCCCCCTGGCTCCTGTTTCCCAACAAGCTGGAAAAGTCTCTTTATATCTTAAAAAGACTTTTCTACCTTTCTAGACAGATCCAATACCACAATTGAAGTTATATTATGAAGACAGTATCTACTATGTTGATTTTTCATCAATTACATGTTTCAAATTCGCAGCTTTCACTAATTTTTGTGATCTCATCAGTTGATACCGATCGAATCAATACCGCGGGAATTATTCAGAATAGAAATACAGTGCTTCATAGGCAGTTTTCGTGATGACCACAAGATCCTATAATCCAACCTAAAAAAAGAAAAACCGACTCCTATTACAGAGTCGGTTTTTCTTCTCACTTCATTTTTTAATTATGAAACGTCGGTTTATAGAACGAACGATTATCAAGCGCAAAGACACGCTCTGTGTATTCTCCTGGCTTCGTACGGCCAAGGGCACGATCCATCATATTCATTTTTGCATCTAAATTGTCGATGTAGTGAAGAATTTCTGCTTCTTTTACTAATGGTGGTTTTGGACTCCCCCATTCTGCTTTTCCATGATGCGACAGAACGATGTGCTGCAGAATTAATACTTCTTCTCCTTCAATTTTCAATTCATCTGCTGCTTTTCCAATTTCGTTTACCATGATTGAAATGTGACCGAGTAAGTTTCCTTCTAGTGTATATGTTGTTGAAATTGGACCAGATAACTCAATTACTTTGCCAAGGTCGTGTAAAATAACACCAGCATACAGTAAATCTTTATCTAAAGATGGATACAGCGCAGAAATTGCTTTTGCTAAATCGAGCATCGATACAACGTGATACGCAAGTCCTGATACGAATTCATGATGATTTTTCGTTGCTGCTGGATAGTCTAAAAACTCACTTTGATGTTTATTTAATAAATGTCTTGTGAGACGCTGAATGTTTGAATTTCTCATTTCAAATATGTACTGTGTAATTTTTTCTACCATCTCTTCTTTTTTCACAGGTGCTTTTTCAACGAAATCTGAGATGTCTGTTACTTCATTCGCATTGGCAACGCGAATTTGTTTCACACGAAGCTGAATGCGTCCTTTGTAATTTTGAACATCACCAGCTACTTTCACAATCGTTTCTGCGACATATTGCTTCTCAACTTCTGGTGATACATCCCATAGCTTCGCTTCAATATCTCCGCTTTGGTCTTGTAAGATCACTGTTAAAAATGGCTTCCCATTACTTGCGATACCTTTTGTCGCTGTCTTAATTAATAAAAAGATATCGACTTGTTCACCAACTTCATATTCTGCAATTTTCTTTTTCATCCTGATTCCTCCACCAACTTAAGTACTTTTAGTATAGCACATTACATCTTATTTTCTTTATGTTCACGTGTTAATTTTATAACCTGTTTTCCTTTAAATAATGATAATAGATGGGCATGACATGTAAAGAAGATGACTTGTCTCTCCTTCGCAATTTCTTTTATCAACTCGGTGGTTCGTTCTGTTCTTATCGCATCAAAATGCACAAAACTATCATCAATAATAAACGGATAATCATGTTCAAACGTCCGCGCTAACGCAAATCTGAGTGATAAATAAAGTTGCTCCGCTGTTGCCTGACTTAGTTCATAACTGTAAAAACGCATACCATCACTTCTCTCTACAATAAACGGCTCACTTGCGGACGGTGAAAAAATCTTACTATACTTCTCACCTGTTACATATACGAAATATTCCTCAGCCTTTTGTAAAATGCGCGGCATCTGCACTTCATGATAATATTGCTTCGTTTTTGTTAACACCGTTTTAGCAGCCGCATATGCAGCCCACTTCTTCACTTGCTCACGTACATGTGATTTTTTCAGTTCCCATTCATGCAGTAAATCACCATACGTACTACCTTCTTCTAAATTCGTAATCTCTACGCGGTATTCTGCAATACGCTCTGTCAATTGTTTCTCTTCTGAAAGAAAGTTTTGCATATGAAGTGCTTCTTGCTTTATGTTTTCTTCATATCCTTCCACTTGATAGTGATTCGCTAATGATAAGCTTGTTAAACGTTTTTCTAGCATATCAATTTGAGGCGATAAACGCTCGACTTGCTGCTTTGCCTCTTCACGCTTTTCTGCCCTCTTACCAGCTGCTAAAAACGTTTCTTCATCAGTAACTGCCGCCGCCTTAAAGAGCGCATCTCTTTCTAGTATAAGTTGCTTTACTTGATGCTGCAGTACTTCTCGTTCTTCTTTCCAATCAGCAAACTTGCCTAACAGTTGTTCCTTCTTTTGCCCTTTTTCTTTTTCCTTTTGAATACGATCACGAATTGTATGAAGATGCTCAAAATCTGTATGTTCTATAACGTTCTCTAGTTTATGTTCAAACTGCGAAATCGTTTCAAATAATATCTCTTTCCGCTCCGTCTTCTTCCCTACTTCGCGATATAACTGCTGCATCTTTTCCATACGTTCAAATGCCGGCAATATATGTGCATATGTATAAAAATGAGGAAACAAATACCGCTCTTTATATACATCCACTTGCTCTCCCGCGTGAAACTTAGCTTGCTCCCATTCTTCATATGCCGAAACCAATTTATCATAAGCTCGCTCTATTTGTTGTAATTTATATGACTCGCGCTCAAATAATTTCTGCATTTCTTCATCTTTTTCTAATTGATACCGAATGGAGAGTGCCTCTTCATTTTGCCTTCCTCCTGCACTTTGCTGCAAGGTAAGTAATTCTTCTTGTAAGCTTTCAGAAGAAGAATCTTTATACAAAACAAGGGCCAGTACAAGTGCTACAAAGATAATCACACTCACGAATAATAACGAACGGTTATCTAGCAGTACACTTGTTAGCAACATTACTGTATTAATCGCTAATAACAGAAAACAAATTGATTGCCAGCGCTTTTTCTTTTCCTGCGCTGCTTTCATTTTCTCTTCATATTTACGCTTGATTCGTTCCGCACCAGTACTTATAAAAACTGTATCTTGAAATGATTTTTCTTTTTCTACAAGTGCCTGGCGCGCTTCATCTGCTAACATTTGCTTGCGAATGTGCGCTACATTCTCTTCCTGTTCTTCTAATTGCTCTTGCACGGCTTTAAAACGCTCATCAAGCTGCTCTTTCCGCTTATCTAATTCTCGCGCCTTTTGCACCGTTTGCGTTATCATTTCTTTTGCCGCGAGGCTTGTATCAAAGGACAGTACACTTTCCGTATCAAACGTAGCACCGATTTGCTGCTTCAGTTCTTCTATCTCTTCTTTCATATTTCGAATGCTTACTGTAAGATCCCGCATTTCTTGGCAAGCATTTTCATATGACATATGCTGCATACGAAGTTCTTCTACATAACTTTCTTTTTGCAAGAGCGCTTCTTGTACTTTTATCCCATCTACTTCCGACTGCACCAACTCCATTTTTTTTCCGATAGAACTGACTTGCAATTCAAGTGGTTCAAGTTTTACTTTTATCGTTTCAAAACGTTCCACGCCCCGGACAGGAAATAACCCCTTTTGCTCTTCTAACACTTTTTCGTATGCATGTTTTTCAATGACAAGCGGTTGCAATGCAGCCAATACTTCATAGTCTTGCTTACGCCTTCCTGCCATCTCCTTTTCATTTCGAATATGCGTAAGGCGCGCTTCACTTTCCTTTAACTGCTCCACTCGCTTTTCATACGTGCCAATCTTCCCTTGCCACGCCTGCAGCTTTTCATTAAGCTGCTTTATCTCTTGCAGTGATACATTAATCTCAGGCTTACGACCGTTTGGCTTAAAGCGCTGCTCCATTTCTTTTTCTAGCTTCTTATCTAACTGCAAAAGGGCATCACTTCCAACTGCACTTGCTGAAAATAAATAATTTCCGATTTCAGCTTCTCCGATGTGATGAATATTTTGTAGACCATGCATGTCAAAGGAAAAAACAGAATCAAACAAATTCTCATTCATCCCGCTCAGCAAAGTTTGTAATACTTCTTCTCCAGCTGTTTTTCCATCTTCAAAGTACACCGTTACTTCCCCGGCAGCTGTTTTCGGAAGGCGTTCAATTTGCAGGCGACCATACCGCTCCGTCATAACTGTGATCTTGCCGCCGTACTTCCCGCCTTCTTTCGGCTCATAATGCTGCTTCTCCCTCGTCTTAAATCCAAATAAAATACTCTTCATAAACGAGCGAATCGTCGATTTTCCGGCTTCATTCTCTCCGTACAACACCGTCAGCGAAGAAAGATCCATTTCCACATTTTCTAACTTTCCATAACCGTAAATATGGAGTTTCTCAATTCTCATTTTTTATCCCTCTCTTGCTGGAATAATTGCTCTAATATAATATTTTCTGCTTCCTTTTGAATCTCTTCTTTCTCTTCTTCTGAAAAGGACTCAATGACATTACGTGCGATAGGAGATGTCCAAATCACTCTGAGCACTGCATCCATATTCGCAAATGATTCTAGCTCTTGCAAGATACTACCGACAAAATGATTTTCCTCTTTTAACCGCTCCGTTTCCGCAAATGAAATCGTCTCATTCTTCCATTTCATCACATAAACGAAATCTCTCCGCTCTTCTCCTGCTGCTAAAATGTGAAAGATCTCTTCCACCCGTTTTTCATCACGTAAATATGAAGCAAGTGGTCCTTGTCCGGTAAATATAACTGTCAAAAGAGTTCCTTCTTCTTTTTTTCGCCATTCATGCAGCACTTTTGTACAAACTGTCATAAGATCATCAATCGTTTCTAGTTCGTCAATATTCACTTCTGCTTCTCCCCACACAACATCCGCTGCATGGAAAAAAGAACAATTCGTTCCGCGCTCTGTTATCTCAACAACATACGCCCCTTTTTCACCTGTTTCTTTTCGGTGACGCCCTTGTATATTACCTGGATAAATAATATATGGTTCCTCTGCTAAAACCTCACGCTTATGTATGTGTCCAAGAGCCCAGTAATCAAATCCTTTTTCTTTCAGCTCTCGAATTTGAAACGGCGCATACCGATTATGTTCTGCATCGCCTTCCACGCTTCCGTGAAGCATCCCAATATGAAAAGGCGCGTCGCCTATTTTTTCATACTGCGCTGTCATATTATCCGTTACCGCTTGCTGGAGGTAACTAAATCCGTAAATCAATGCAAGCAATTCTCCATTTTTATAAAAGGGCTTTGCTTCTACATATGGTTCTGTAAACACATGAACATTCTTTGGAAACTCAATTGCCGCCCAGCTTCCGCCTAAATGATCGTGGTTACCATGAATAATATAAACAGGAATCTCATATTGCGAAAGGCGCTTCATCTGCTCTCGCACAAATACTTGCGCTCTAAGGCTTCTCGTTTCTGCGTCATATAAATCTCCTGCAAGCAGCAAAAAATCAATGCGCTCTTGAATCGCTTTATCAACAATACGCTCAAACGACTGAAACGTACTTTGCTTCATTCTTTCCCAAACTGATAGCGGCACACTCATTTCCATCCCTTTAAACGGACTATCCAAATGTAAATCTGCCGCGTGTATAAACTTTACTTGTTTCACAAATAAACGATCCTTTCTTTATCCGATAAAAGTTTCACTTTACCCCGCTTTAACGGGCAGTATTACTCCTAATTCAAAGTTTAACAAAAACAAAGAAGTTAAGCAGGAGGTAAACTGCCCGTAAAAGCCCGATTGGTGAAGACTAATGGTCAGTACAAACCACTGACCAAAGTTTCACTTTATTTTAACATGCAATGTCATATATTTCTTTGCATATTCTATCGTTTTATGACAAAATAGTTATAAGATTCTGATTTTATTCTTAGGAGGAATTTTCATGGGAGTATACGTTCTAACAGTCTTTGAAAAAGATGGTTCTAAAATGCTAGACGAATCATTCGAAGCCGCAACAGAAACAGAAGCGAAATCAAAAGGAGAATCCATTTTACAAGAAAAGGGACTACATAAGCATACACATCGCTGCACATCTTCAGCAGGAAAACTCGTTTTATTCCAGCGTTAAAAAAGAAGCGTCACCCGCTTCTTTTTTACTCCATCTCTTCATCACACCACGTAAATGTCACATCTAGAATTCGATTACCAATGCGCACGCGTCTGTTCCACTTTCCAGTTTGAATTTGGCGCTGCAGTTCATCTTTCATCTTTTCCGTCCAATCGTGAATGGTTCCATTCCCGTTGTATGGATATACGCTAGGAAACTCTTCCTGCAGAAGACTAAGGCTTTCTGCGTCCAAATGAAAATGAAAATAGTAGTTTGCCGTAAGCGATGGCTCTTGCAACCTTAAAAATGGATCATCAATTTGCTTTCCACTGCGGTAGAAAGTAAATATATTCACCTTTCCGCTCGTAATTTGATCAATTTGAATTTCGTACTTCTCTATCATCACGTTGCGCCCACCTCGTTATATACTACCTTTAGTATATATGTCTTTTGCACCGAAGTTAACCATTTTCATACGAAATTCACTGCCCGTACCTCCAAAAATCAGAACAAATCACAAGAACAAATTTGAAAAGGAGCGATTCTATGTATTTCGGTAGTAAAGGTTGGTATGTAAAAGAACTTAAAAAATTAGGTATCCGTACTTATGGAGGTAGAAAACTAGAATCTTATCGCACACACATATTGGCTCGTTTGCTTGAGAGAGTTCAAAAAGAATCAGCTTAATTTGAACTCTCCTATAAAGTTAGACAACTTTTAAGGCATAGGCTCGGTATCGTATCCGAGTTCTATGCTTTCAAAATCGATTAGATAAAAAAAGCAAATTTCATAATACGAAAGAAATTTGCTTTTAAATGGATTTATTTTTTTGTTCCGAAGTAAATTAGGAGCTTTCTCGCTTATTTACACTAAAATTATATCAACAAATTTGTAACAAAGTAACATTCCGTATCATAATGTACAGCAAGTTAAATAGATTTTATTCAATAGGAATGAGTGGAGCTAACTCCTTTTCAAACAACGCACTCTTTATTATACGAGTTATATTTTCAACATTGTTATTTATAAAAAAATGATTTCCTTCAAAATTATATATTTTACACTTCTCACTACTATGTTCATTCCAGGCGAATATATCTTTTGATGGAATAGAGTCTTCTTTTCCATTTAGTACAGAGACACTACACTCAATTTTATTTATTTTTTCTTTATACTTATATGTTTCTACTATTTTGAAATCATTTCTTAATATAGGAATAAATACTTCCATTAATTCTTTGTTCATAAGGATTTCTTCTGGTGTTCCACCAAATTTCATAATTTCATTCACAAAATCTTCATTTGCCAAAGAATAAATATGATTTCTCGCTCTTACAACATGAGGCGCTTTACATCCTGAAAAAAATATATGTTTTGGTTTTTCAAATCCCATTTCGTTAATTTTATAATACAGTTCATACGCTAACAGACTTCCCATACTATGTCCGTAAATAGCATACTCACCCTTTACTATTTCTTCTTTAATCATTTGAAATATATCCTCAACCGCTTCTTCTATATCTTCATAAAAATCTTCAGTAAACCGTTTTCCTCTTCCTTTTAATTCTACGGGATATAGCTTTATAGAAGAGTCTAAATAATTTTTCCAATTATAATATACTACTTCCGATCCTCCCGCATATGGTAAACAAAATAGTATCATTATATCATTCACCTTTCTAAAGTAATTTTACAATAGTCCTCAATTAAATGCTTTTGATCTATAAACACTATATTATCGGAGATTTCTTTATTAAATGAGCATACTGCCATTTTGTAACCTAACATATTAAATATTTTAAATTTATATCCCTTATATACATGATTCGTAATCACTTTAATATTTTCCATATGTTTTATCTCAAACGAGAATGACTTTAATGGTATTGATAGTCCTTGTCCACAACATTTAATATAACTTTCTTTCAACGTCCATATTTCATAAAACTTACTTAATCCATCATTCAAATTTTGTTTCATAATATACTCAAATTCATTTAATGTGAAAAAATTTCTAGCTATCTCTTCATACTCAATATGTCTTATCTCTTCAATGTCAATCCCTATCGGTTTATCATCAATTGCACATACGACAAAATCTCCAGAATGAGATATATTAAAATGGAACTCAGGATACTCTTTCAAAGAGGGTTTACCATATTCGTTTTTTTGAAATTTTATATCTTTATTTTTAATCTTTAATTCTGCAGCAATTATTGTTCGTATCAATATCTCTCCAATTAATGTTCTAACGCTATCTTTTTGATTAATAAATTTTTCAATTTTACATTTCTTCTCCAAATCAATCCATAAACAGAGTTGATCCAACCTTTCTTTTTCAATATTTAAAATTTTTACAGCATAAATTTCCATAAAGGACCTCATTATTTATTATTATTCACTTAATTAGCACGATCTCTAGCAACTATCATTATGAAACCTTCTAACATCATACAAGAATTTGGAAAGGTACTTGTTTCTCTTGGCATATCAAGGTTGAGAATAAATCGAATCATTAGATTTCAGTTTATATACCGTACTTTCTATATTATCAGAAATCGAAATATGTAACTAGTAAAAATTAACATTCACGATGTTACCTTTCTAAAAATAAACAAGAAACTTATTGTTTCATAGAAAAAGACAAATATAATCCATCATTAAAATGATGTACTGACAGAGTGTTGGGAAACAGGAGTTAGGGATCATCCTGTTTTTTTGTCGTTTTTTGCTGGTTAGTCGATATCCGTTGTCGAATCGCTGATATATTTTAATTTGCGCCGATATATGATGAGAAACGATCGATATATTTGAAAAACCGTCGATAAAATTTCATTCACCATTTTATACGAACCAACCTCGTCAGATTACCATGTTTCTTTTTATCATTTCGTAGCAGTTCTCTTTCTCCACGACCTGACAATCCATCATTAAAATGATGGATTGAGATTTACAAAAGGCTAAGGGTTACATGAAATAGTTTAGTTTGGAAACTTATTGCTTTATTTGCGCAAACTCCGTATGCATAGCTCATAGGATTCACTATGTATTACCAGAAACTTAAAAATATCCCCATACAACGAAAAAAGAGCTATTCTTTTTGTAGAAATTCACAGAAAGAATAACGTCTTTTTTGCTTTATGGATCGTGCAAACCTTATCTATATAGCCGTTTCATAATTATTTCTATTACCCATATATATTTATATAGTTTCGTTATCAAAAATCAATTAGATTCGTCTTATAAAATAAAATACTAAAGATGATAAAGTAATAGGAATACTGTTTTTTACAAAGTCCAGCATAGTAAAAGAGATTCCTATACCGATTAAACAACCATAAAAAACACCTAACAACACAAATAAAGGGATGCCAATTTTTAACTCATAACTCCTTTTTATTTTTCGATAAAAAAATTCTCCTAATAAACAACCTATAAAAACAGGAATACTTCCAAATATCATATACATAATAATTGATGCCCAAATTGACCCCCATGCTTCTGTATAATTTGGTTCTTGTATATACTGTAAAACATTCACAAAAATAGAGAAAAACATCAAGCACACTAAATAGCTAATAGCAAATTTTTTCAATGCAATCCTCCTCATCATTTCCTAATGTTACATTCATTATATGGCGTTACCATTTTGTAAGATAAATAAAATGTGAAATAAATATCTTATATATGTAAGATTTACATAACATATCGTTATCAGTAGTCAATAATGAGGAAATTTTGATTTTTAGGTTGCTCCAAAAGAATGTACCCCGTCTTTATTAGGAGAACCTACTATTTCTGATCCAATTGCGCCACAAAAATAGTGATGATATGAAACTAACGAATGCTGTTGTTCTGTCTACTGCTGGAAAAATGCTCGAACTTTTGTCGTAATTTATAGATATGCTAACATAAGAAAGAAAGGATGATAAAAATGAACCAAGAACGCAAAGTAATTTTATATATCGGAACTTCAATTGATGGATATATCGCAAACGAGGATGGAACTTTAGAGTGGTTAGAATCAACAGAAACTGAAGGAGATAATGGATACAGTACCCTTCTTGAAAGAATTGATACAGTTTTAATGGGCAAGAAAACATATGACGTAATTCGTGGATTCGATATGGACTATCCATATGCTAATTACACGAATTATGTCTTTTCAACTTCTGTAGAGGATAAAGATGAATATGCTCAATTTGTCAAAGAAAATGTAAAAACATTTATTATGAACTTAAAAAAACAGCCAGGAAAAGATATTTGGTTAATTGGCGGTGGTAATTTAGCACGAGAATTTTTCAAAGAAAACTTAATTGATGAGTTTCAACTTGCCATTGCACCTATCATTTTAGGTAAAGGTATCTCCCTTTATACTGGCGGTGACATTGAAACAAAATTTACACTAACGAAGATAGAGCAACTTGGTCAACTTGCTATGTTACATTACATAAAAAAATAATATCTTACGAAATCTTGCTAGAGGTGTTGGCTTTGTGCAAAGAACAAGTAAATACCGAGCCAAAGGTTTAGTCGCTTTATGAGTATGGCTGAGTCAAAATGTCGCTAAGACTTCTTTAACTCAGCTATCTAGTCGTTTCATTTGTATTTCATTAAAAATAATGTAATTCATTTCCCGTACCCCTATAACGATGAATGAGTGTAAAAGTACATAAAAACCCCGAATCATGGACTTTTTTAAATGTCCATGATTCGGGGTTTAGTTTTCATTACTATCGATATGATTATGAATAAACTCGCCTGTAACTATTATCTCGCTATTTTATCACGTTCTTTTGAAATCGTTTCCTCATTTAAATCACTGTGCTTGATTGAATAAAGGAAATATATTACTGCTCCAATGGCTATCCAAACACCGAAATACACCCATGTTCTTAATGGTAAATTTAGCATTAAGAATACACAACATACAATTGAAATGCCTGGTAATATCG
Organism: Bacillus sp. C1; assembly: GCF_054570475.1. NCBI lineage: Bacteria > Bacillati > Bacillota > Bacilli > Caryophanales > Bacillaceae > Bacillus > Bacillus sp. C1. The sequence continues at coordinate 320,356 of NZ_JBTMZT010000002.1, read as the reverse complement.
GTACAAATGGTACGATAAATCCACGTTTTAAATTCGGGTGCGTTTTACGAAGGATAATAACTGATACACTAACTAGCGAGAACGTAACCAAACCACCAATATTAACTAAATTCGCTAATTCTTTCAAATCAATAAATCCAGCTATTATAGCACTTCCTAGTCCAGCCAATCCGATTGTAAAGGTTGGTGCGCCAGTCTTCTCATTGACCTTTGCAAGTGATTTTGGTAACAGTCCATCACGACTCATTGCAAAGAATACTCGTGTTGCTGCGTACATAGTCGAGAAAATAACAGCTATAAGGCCAATTACAGCCCCTGCCGCAATTACACCAGCGACTTTCCCTTGTCCTACAACTTCCATTACATAAGCCATTGCTTCAGGTACATTTAATTCTTTATAGGAAACCATCCCTGTCATAACAAGACACACTACAATGTAAATAAGTGTACATATGATTAACGATACAATAATACCGATGGGAAGATTCCGTTGTGGATTTTTCACTTCTTCTGCCGAAGTTGCTAATATATCAAATCCCATAAAAGCGAAGAATACAGCTGCCCCACCAGCAAAAACTCCACTTAAACCGTATGGCGCAAACGGTACCCAGTTCTCTGGCTTTACGTAGAATACACCAACCACAATAAATAATATAACCATGCCAATTTTAATTAACACCATTATATTGTTGATACGTTTACTTTCCTTTGTACCACGCGATAACAACCATGTTATTATCAATGTAATGATTAACGCTGGTAGGTTCATAATACCACCTTGTGCCGGAATCGTTAACAGAGCTTTTGGTATCTCTAATCCCAATCCACTTATTAAATTATGGAAATATCCTGTCCACCCACCAGCGACAGCTGCTGTTGCTACAATATATATGGAGAGTAACGTCCACCCTACTAAATGGGCCACAAACTCACCGATTGTTGCATAAGAGTACGTATATACACTACCTGAAGCAGGGAGTGTCGAAGCAATTTCTGCGTAACATAAAGCGATAAATCCACAAACAATCGCTGCAAGTATAAATGAAAAAATAACTGCTGGACCAGCATCTCTTGCTGCTACTAATCCCGTTAACACAAGAACCCCCGTTCCAATTATGGAGCCTATCCCTAACATAATTAAATCAAATGCGCCTAATGTTTTCGTTAAGTTCTTACTTTGACTATGCTCTAACAATTGTGTAACAGATTTCTTTTTGAATAACTTACTCATATTCTCTGTCCCCCCCTTTAAAAGCACAAGATATATTCTTCTCATTCTTGTGGTATATATAAATTTACTTTGCTATTAGCGAACCCCAAATTATTAACTTCACATTATTCTTTTCAGAATCTTTATAGAAATCGATTCCATTAACATCCATCGATTTCGGTTAGCTATTTTTATTGCTTTATCCCACTCTTTCATTGATAAGGACAATACACCAAAAAATGAATATTCCCCTTTTTCTGAAAAATAAACCCGTATTTCAATTGTCATATTTTGTCGAATTATATTTACTATTCTAATTAAAGGGACTATGTTTGTAAAGTATTATTTTTTTGGAATATCTCACAAGAAAAACAGATGCTAGAAACCAGCATCTGTTTTTCTTGTGAGATATTCATTTGCTACATTATTTTTATTTTTCCGTATAGCATGTAGATAACTGACTTCTTTATATACGTACAGCCGTTCCGCTTACAGCAACCATTAGCATTCCGTCACGAACAACCTCGTAGTCTACATCAACGCCAACAATTGCATTTGCTCCTTTTTGCTTCGCAAGCTGTTTCATTTCTTCCATTGCAATATCACGAGCTTCTTTTAATTTACTTTCATATGCACCAGCACGGCCACCGACAACATCGCGAACAGAAGCAAATAAATCGCGGACGATATTTGCACCCATAATCGCTTCACCATTTACAATATCAACGTACTCGATAATTTCTTTTCCTTGAATTCCAGAAGTTGTTGTTACAATCATTCTTGACACTCTCCTATATGTTATAAAAATTTATTTGCATTTCTTATACTTTGATTATTACATTGAAAACATAAATAAACTATTTAATAATCTTACAAAAAGGTGACATCTTTGTAAGGATTCATAAAAAACAAATTACATGTTCTTCCCTTTAAACACTCGCTCTATTTTTTCTAATCTCGATTGTATATAAACTATAAAGAAGCACTCCTAAACCTAGAATTTTTTCATTTCTAGACATGTTGGAACCAAGTGTAATAGTAGGTACATTTAACCCCATAAACCTTTCGCTCCATTCTATAGGCATATACCCTTGCTTCCCAATTGCTAATGTGCGTCCATCTGTTGTACGAAGCGTACTTTGAATGAAATCGAACTCTACTTCCACATCGGACAATTTCGTTTCTTTATCAGTCATCAAAGAACCACGTATCGAGCCAAACCCTTGTATCATCTTCTCTTTAAACATACCAATCTGGTTATAATTAGCATCATAGATTACCCAATCATACCCATCAGTTTCAGTATGAAAATAGGCAAGAATTTCACCACTACTCGTTTCTAATCCATACACATCTTTATTATGTAAAAACGGTATCACTGAACAAAGAATATTAGATGAAATGATCTTTGTTCCAGCAATATATCCACCATCAGGATGGTATAAACCAAATTGCCTGTTCCGTTTTGGCAACTCTAATACAACAAACGTATCAATATCCCAAAATGTTTCATTGCTTTTCACAGTATTCTTTTTTATCAAATTCCCTTTTCTTACTTGCCAAAATCCAATTCCAAAAAAAACAGAAGCAACGATCATCATAAAGATAACCTCTCCCCACTCCACAAATCCCCAATTCTCATATAAACCCCATAGCACAAACATAAAAATAACAGTGCTAATAAGAAGTTTAAACTTCCCTTTCCGCTTATAATAATCAAATAACTCCATGTCTACCTCTCTACCCCTTATTTATATTTCCTAACTATTAATGTAGCAAAAATAAGTCCTATCTTCTAGAAAAAATGGCTTCGATAGTTAGTATCAAAAGGAATATTATTAATGAATCACGAAATCATTGTATATCTATAAAATATAAAAACCTGTTTGGCAGCAGTGCTTAACAGGCTTATATAACCGGTGTTTATTTTGTGAAATATCTTAGGTTTTTAGTAAAAAAACAGATTAAAAAAGAATAAATATAAAGAATAAGGATGTAATAAAAATGACAATGATAAAATTTAATTCTTATCATCAAAAAGTAGAAATTAAGAGGAATTTAGAACGTATTAACTTAGAACATGAAAAAATTAGAGACTATGTAAATTTTGATATATTTTCTTTTGAACAATTAGATGAATTTCAAGTAGGATATAGCATTGACACCGATGGAAACTCCCTTGTAACCGATGAGGAAGATACTTGGGATGCAAATTGGATTGTTATTGCGTATGAAACTATGTGTGGAGATCCAATTATTATTGATTTAAATGAGGATGGATACCCTATATCTTCATTAATGCACGGAATGGACAGTTGGGGTGTTGGCGGTTTCCTTGCAGATTCTATGGACTCATTTATCAATTTTATAAAGGATATTGGTAATTTTCTTGCTGAGAAACAAGTGTTAGAAGGGAAAAGAATTATACAAAATAAAGAATTAAAAACATTGCTAAATAAGTTTATGGAAAAAAATAAATTTGCTGATTTTGAAATATGGCACTCTTTATTGAGTCCATTATTTGATATTGCAGAAGAATACGAGCAAACATTGGAGACACAAGTAAAGAAGATGAAGAAAGAAGGAAAAAAAATAATGGAAATTGCTCACCTGCTTCATATAAAACCTAAAGAAGTGTATGAGTATATTAAGAAAGTTTAATAGAAACTATTCACTTTTTAGAGAACAATCGAGTTTTATAATTTAACACTCAATGCCGCGATGTCAATCGGTATTGCCTATACAACAGCAATGATGGACCATTCCGCAATGCGCCGAAGCTTCCTAGGAATTGCAAACAATGCGGACGCTTCCATGTTTTGCAATATCCTATTCATTCTCGTACTCATTGCCTTTTTCAGTTTACCTCTATACTGAATATTAGTATATAAATTCATTTTGATTTTCCGACACATAACCGGCTGCTATGAAGAACAAAAAGTGAACGACACTCATTTTCTCTCTTTGTTTTCACTTGGCATGGAGCAGGAAGAGGGGCTGACCGCTTCTATGCATGGCCGGATGCTCTCTCCCACCTCAAAAGAATGGTTTTATGTCATTTTTTCAATTTGTATTTATATGGGACGAAAAGCGACAAAATAGATATATTGTCTATTTGTTAACTAGTCATATAGAATAACGATTCTTTCATAATTAGAACCCTAAAACGAGAAGTTTAGGGTTCTTTTTTATAATTTATAAAATATAAGAGATGTTTTAGACTTAATGCTTCCGCCTAATTATGTAAGTACAAACTATACAATATGTAACTTCTAACCATTCTTCCTTAATCTTCTTCTCTCTTTTTCTAACCGTCTAAAAATCAAACATATAACACCGCCTGCCACTGTAAACAGAATGCCAGGCACTAATAATAAAAGTCCCCCTCCACTCATCCAAATTAATGCTATTCCTAAAATCAAACATATAATTCCAATTATCATCTGACCTCTTTACCACCCTCCACATAAAATTTCCCCATGTTTGTAAAAACATTCTGATGAAATTATACCTCTTTACTTATAACAAACTCAACACTACTAAACTATCTGTTTCTCCCCCTTTTCTTCAAGAAATAAAAACGGGAGGAGATTATTATGGCAACGATTGGAATTGACCTAGGAACAACGAATAGTTTAGTAGCCTATTGGACGGATCATGGTGCAGCCCTTATCCCAAATGCACTTGGCGAATATCTTACACCATCTGTCATTAGCGTTGACGAGAGCGGTGAAGTTTTAGTCGGACGCATCGCCAAAGAACGGCTGATTACCCATCCGCACGTTACAGCATCCACGTTTAAGCGATTTATAGGAACAGAGAAAAAATACGAGTTAGGTATGTATACATTTTCTTCAGAAGAACTTTCATCTTTTATCATTCAATCTTTAAAACAAGATGCAGAAGCTTATTTAAACGAAGCGGTTACTGGTGCTGTCATTCTAATTGGCGGGGCGACAAGGATGCCGCTTATCAAATCCGTCATTTCTAAAATGTTCGGACGCATGCCTCATGCGAATATTAATCCTGATGAAACCGTTGCTTTAGGTGCTGCGATTCAAGTTGCTTTAAAAGAACGAAACAAAGCACTAGAAGAAGTTATCTTAACGGATGTTTGTCCATATACGTTAGGAACTAGTGTTGTTCAAGCATTAGGAAATGGACAACAAGAATCCAGATACTTCTTCCCGATTATTGAACGAAATACAACGATTCCTGTAAGTCAAGTGGAACGACTTTATACTGTTAATGATAGACAACACTCCATACTTGTCGATGTTTATCAAGGAGAAAACCGCTTGGTTAAAAATAACTTAAAACTTGGCGAACTTAAAATTAAAGTCCCTCCTGCTCCTGCTGGACAAGAGGCGATTGACATTCGTTATACATATGACATAAATGGCATTCTTGAAGTCGAGGTAATAAGTACAACGACTGGAGAGAAAAAAAGAGCGATGATCCACCAAGAATATTAATAGAAAATACAAAAAAATAGCATATCTAAGGGGGAAATTATCCATGAAGACACATACAGTTTATATTAGAGAAGCTACTAAAAAAGGGTATTCCGAGGACAATCGAAAACACCCTTGCACCATATTTACCAAATACATACTTTGTAATCATTGCTGTAGAAAGATTCGTAGAAGATCCGACAATTGCACAAATTGTACATAAAACAGAAAGAAGAAGCGATCCGGCACAAACTGATAAAATTGCTTGGTTTAATGGCATTCCATTCGCTAACTCTGCCCCTAACATAACCGCAGATAAATCAACACCAATCGCGACTAATACAGAAAACATCGAAAACCATGATCTTCGCAATTCCTTTGGCACAACCTCTCGCGCAAAGTCTGAAATCACTTTTTCCTCTTTCATATATGAACTCCGCCATCTATATTACATTCATGAGAGGAAATTGCTTTTTCACAATCGTTATAAATTCCATTCCCATACACGCTCCAAGTTTGCTCGATCCGTCGTTTCAATTTGTCTTCCTGATGATGATAATTATCTTGCAACAAATCTTTATACACAGCCTTACACCTTTTGAACAGCTCGTGAAATAATGTAAAAATCCCAATTTCTCGTTATTTAAATTAAGAAATCGGGATTTTTATTTTCCCATGACCTATACATACGTAAGGAGGGGATTTCTGTTTGCGAGGGCTACTAAAATTTACTCTTCTTACATTGCACTACTCGCAAATTTAAATATACGTAACTCAGCTGCTGATCCTTCTTCATTCCCACCTATTGTTCTAATGCCTGAAGCATGAAGAGCTACTAAAGTAACATGAACCGGAACTGTTATTACCTCAAGCAATCTTCCTCCTGACACATTACCACTTATCGCGGCATTTATAGCTCTAGTACCACTAGGCACTCCATCTACATACACATTAAAAGAAGCTACAGAACTACCATCTATTAAATTAGCCAAATAATCTACATAATAAAGACCCGGTTCATGAATTGTTATCTTATCTGTACCATTAAAAGTAAAAGCAGTTCCAACACTCATATCACTCAAAAAGTGGACCGTATCAGTTGGATTCATAGTTTGATTTACACTACGACTAACTTCAATAAAACTAGATGTAGTTGGTGTTGTAGGTCCCGTCGGTCCTCTTTGACCTGTTGCTCCCGTTGGACCCGTTGCTCCTCTTTGACCTGTTGCTCCTGTTGGACCCGTTGCTCCTCTTTGGCCCGTCGCTCCCGTTGGACCGGTTGCTCCTCTTTGACCTGCCACTCCGGTTGGACCCGTTGCTCCTCTTTGGCCTGCCGCTCCCGTTGGACCCGTTGCTCCTCTTTGACCTGCCACTCCGGTTGGACCCGTTGCTCCTCTTTGGCCTGTTGCTCCCGTTGGGCCCGTTGCTCCTCTTTGACCTGTCGCTCCCGTTGGACCCGTTGCTCCTCTTTGACCTGCCACTCCGGTTGGACCCGTCGCTCCTCTTTGACCTGTCGCTCCCGTTGGACCCGTTGCTCCTCTTTGACCTGTCGCTCCCGTTGGACCCGTTGCTCCTCTTTGACCTGCCACTCCGGTTGGACCCGTCGCTCCTCTTTGACCTGTCGCTCCCGTTGGACCCGTTGGACCCGTTGCTCCTCTTTGACCTGCCACTCCGGTTGGACCCGTTGCTCCTCTTTGACCTGTCGCTCCCGTTGGACCCGTTGCTCCTCTTTGACCTGTCGCTCCCATTGGACCCGTTGCTCCTCTTTGACCTGTCGCTCCCGTTGGACCCGTTGCTCCTCTTTGACCTGTCGCTCCCGTTGGACCCGTTGCTCCCGTTGGGCCTGTTACTCCTCTTTGACCTGTCGCTCCCGTTGGGCCTGTTACTCCTCTTTGACCTGTCGCTCCCGTTGCTCCCGTTGGGCCTGTTGCTCCGGTTGGACATTCGATACAGAGGGAACCACATCGAATCAATATAAATTCTAATCGTCTAATTAATTCAATCAAATCTTCTAAACTACAAGAATCAATTTTGGAGGATTTTACAAGATGTAATAAAAGCGAGAGTAGTTCTTCTAATTTGATAAGAATTGCATGACATGGGAATGAAGAGTCTTGCAAAAGTTTCAATAAAGCATGAATAATAAAATGGGAACGTTGTTTTTGTTTGTTTGATAGATTTAAACAATCTAAAAGTCCTTGTAAATCTTTTAACGTATGTTGTAAATTTTTTCTATGTGAAGGAGAGGGTTCTAAAAATAGCTGTTTTATATCTTTTGTTAAGTATTGTAAAACATCCTTGAATTCATCTATTTTATATGCAGAGATTTTTATACAGCGTTCATTTGGTATACAACAATCCTTGTTACCAAAAAATACATTCTTTCGTTGCTTATCTTGATCAAACATATACTCACCTCTTTTATTCTGAACCCGTAAAGGAGATACAAACATTACAAAAATGCCTATTATCTCTTATCATATAAAACACCGCAAAATTCATTTTATATTTATCTATTCAAATTAATTTGTATAAATGTTTTAAAATACACTTAATATTCCTTTCTTTCATAAAACCATAATGCCGCAGTCCATTTCCCCCTTCTTGAAACACCCAAAATGATTCCTTTATGTGCAACCCCCTTAACTTTCAATGTTCTTTATCACTGCCTATGTATATATATGTGCCCAAAGTCAAAGAGGAACTTCTCCCATCCTTTAATTTTTCTAATCAAATCTCTACTATATACATAAAATTATATTTTGCAGATTAAACGGATCACTGAAGAGAGTAATGGCAGGGGATCATTTGCACTTTCTCGATTAACTCTGCCCTTTTCGTAACTTTCCTTTAATCGACCTTAATCATCACATCTTCTGAACCAATTACCAAAAATTCATATGAAAATCTTAAAAATATGTTTATATATAAAGAAAAGACACTCTTATGAGTGCCTTCCTTTGACTTGATAACCACTTTAATTTTAATAATATAGCATTGGACTCCCATCCAATTACCATTTTACCATATTTATCTATATAAAAGATTGAGAAATATCATTTAAACCTATATTTTTTTCATTTTAACCGCGCAGACCTCCTCCGCTAACCGAAGTGATGTAATACAATTTGAAACCAATGCGATTTTTGAAGCACGCTCCCCCTTAAAAACGCCCTCATTAAATAAAAAATCCATTTCAAATCTATTACTATGTACTCAAACACAAGGGAATTTATGATTTTTTACTAGAATTAGACGCTTGTCCAGTTCTTATTTAACCATTTTTCATATTATATGAATGAATATAATGAAGGAGGTGAGTATATGACAAAATGTTACGATCACTATAAACATGATCAATGGAAACATGGAAATTGCTGTCATCACCATCACAAACCTTTGAAACGTAAAGTGTTAAGTACAGGTGTATTAAATACAGTTGTCGGTCAAACTGCTGCACATATTGAATTAAGTAATGTAGATCCAACGCGCACATTTCGAGTAAGAGTTCAAGTTATTAACTGGAATTCAAATTCACCAGTTATATTATTAAATGAAGTAGTTGAACTTGCTCCTAATACACATCGTTTTGTTTCTCAAAATGTTTCTGCATTCCATTATGAAATTAGAATTTTCCATCCTGGATCACCTAATGTTATCGCAAATACGTTTGCTATTAATGCGGCTACTTCCACTCTACCTGGTTTAACATTCAATCAAAAGGAACTTATGGAATTAGATATTCCTTTTCTAGTGTAATTTTAGTATATAGAGAATAAAAGAGAAATTGATTAAGCTAATCTTTGTGATTGGCTTATTTTTATTATATTTCTATAGAAAATCTACTTTTGAAAAAGTGGCTAACCATTTCTGCCAGCCGCTTAAAATAGGTAGTGCTTCCGTTTAATTTTGTTCCATTGAAATCATGATGATCATATATTTGCTATTTCATAGTGCGGCATTTTTTGTTATTGTTTAACTTTATACATCTTATATTTTTACTTAATACATGGAGAGTACATAGGTATTAAAATATTTAAACTGATTTGTTCGTTTACAACAGGAAAGAAGGTATACATATGATAGAAATAATAAATGTATCGTTATACTTCATTTTATTTATCCTCATCGTAGCTATACTATGTTTCATCTTATTAGTATTCATGAAAATTTTCGGAAAAAATACGAATGAACAGCGCCCTATGAAAAAAGAACGGCCAGAGCTTTCTTCAGGAAAAGATACCGCAGAATATAAACATTCAGAAATAACAACAAAAGATGCTGAAGCAGATTGGATGGATGCAGTAATGACAACAGCTTTTGTTGTTACGGCTATGAAAAATGCGAATGAGGATGCAAATATCGATCACACTTCCCATCATCATGATTCTACAAGCCATGATGATGCATTTGATAGCGGAGACTCGTAGGATGAGCTAAGCACAACAAAAAAGAGAGAAGATTTTTCTCTCTTTTTTGATTCTGGATGATGTAATTATTTATACCACTCTTATCATGAATTAAATTTAGAAAGCGCAAATTTAGCTGTAAAATTCATTTTCTTCATGAATGAGGAATTCGCTCCTGCTTGAAATTGTACAGAAATATTACCATCTTTTTGTGCTTTGAATACACGTCCATAAGGCGAATTCGCATTGTATATACCAATTACTTGATTGTCTGCATCAAATACTGTGTAAGAAATTGGGAAACCCGAGTTATTTACAAATACTGTAAGTTCTTCTCCCTTTTTTAGATTAAAAGATTCTTTCTGAGACACTTCGTATGAACTCAAAGAATAATATTTAGTAACCTCTTGCATTTCTAAATCCATAGTTGCTGCGCTAACTTTTGAAACTTCTAATCCTGGTAAATTCATACCCGAAAGTACTGCAACGCCTAATGCTCCTGCTAAAATAGCTTTTTTCATAACCATAACTCCTCCTTTAATACACTTTTGTAAAATTCAGTAAAATAAACCTTACGAAACCATTATAGTTACAACGATAATTATTATCAACAGAAAATGATATGCAATTTTGCATACATGTATCAGAAAGATGTGGATAATGAAGCTAGGAATGGATAATACAATTTTTATGAAAACCTTCTAATGGGAATTTTTTGTTTGAGTATAATTTTTTCATAAAGAAAAGGCACTTAATAAGTGCCTTTCTCTCGTTCACCAATTGTTCTTTTGTAGGGTTTCGACATGATGAATGAAAAAGTATAGAGCAGATCTATAAAATACTAACATAGTATCGGTTGCTGTTTTAATGCAATTTTACATATAGAACCTCATAAGTGTCTATCGAATCATAGTTTATTCTCTCTAAATCATGCTTTAGCTTGTTTTTCCTAACCTTCTTTTTACTAAATTCAAAAAATCGGTCACCTTTACATATATTACCGCATTCTTTTTGCGATAAACTTATAAATCGAGTTTTTATATTCCTCAAAATGCTTTAGCTTACGACATCCGTATTTTGTTGTTACGCTCTCTTTTAATAAAATCATCGAAGCAGAAAGCGTTTGTTATTTTTATAAAATGAATCCCCTCTCCACCCCCTCCTGCTTTGCCTTACTTCCTCCTAAACCTTAAAGCAGTTGGCTTAAGATCCAGAAATAAAAAAATAAAAGTTAGACTAGTGAACAAGCACATTTCTTAAAGAAACATAAAATATGATGAGTTCCATTATGAAGAGGAGGGGAGATTTTTTATGGGATGTAATCGACATTTCACACACTCTCGAGGTTGTAATAGACATTGGGATGATTTAGTGTTTTGCAACCGTAAATGCAGACATTTTGGTTGGGGTTGTAGACATCAATGCGATCATCATGATTGGGATCGCGACTGGTGTGACAATCACGATTGGGATAATAATCACAATTGTGGTGGCCATCACCATGGAGGCGGCCATCACCATGGAGGCGGCCATCACCATGGGGGCAACAATCACCATGGAGGCAACAATCACCATGGGAATCGCAGACACCATTGTAAGTGCAGACATCATTGTAAATGTAGACACCATTGCAAGTGCAGAAACCATTGCAAGTGCAGACGCGGTTGGTAAACTTTCACAAACGAGCGCTTTAAAAAGTGCTCGTTTTTCATTTTGCATATACTAGTATTTTTAACATCACCTATTTACAAATCTATAAAAGTAGATATAATTGTTATTATGGAACCTTCATTAATTTATAAAGCATTATCAAATGATACAAGACGTCAAATTTTATTGTGGCTTAAAAATCCAGAGCAATATTTTGACGAAAAACCTTATTTAGAACAAGGCATTAGTTTTCAAGTTGGCGTATGTGTAGGCGATATCCAACTGAAAACTGGCTTAGCCCAATCCGTCATTTCTAGTTACCTATTAACAATGAAAAAAGCAGGATTGTTAGAATCCGAACGAATTGGGAAATGGACGTATTATCGCCGCAATGAAAAAACAGTACAAGAATTTTCTGCGTATGTCCAAAACGAGTTATAAAGTGACGCTGTAATTAGTGAGGGGCCTCTTCAGCCCTTCCGATTATGGTCCTTCACAAATTCTGCTTTTACAGGCGACCATCTTAGCAAATTTTCACGCAAGATCCTTACCGCCTGTTCATGCAAGACAAATGGAAAGGAGGATTTTTTCATCAAAACATATCTACTTATACAGATATCTGTTATTTTATATTGTTAAATTCCTTACATAAAGTGAAAATTTAATCAGCCCTCATCAACCGGGCTTTTTCGGGCACCTAACCTAACTTTCTTACCTTCGCTGAACCTTGAAGTGGGAGTCTTACTGCCCGCAAATAGCGGGATAAACAATAGAATGATGACATTTTCATTCCTATCATCAATGCTTACCTATTTTTTCATTAATGAACTGGAACCTATTTTCAAAATTAATATACGAATGGAGATTTTTACAAATGAAAAAAGTAAACCCTCTACTCATTATAACGCTGGCTGTCGGTGTCTTTGGAATTATTACAACAGAGATGAGTATTGTCGGTGTCTTACCCCAAATGACTCAAAAATTTGGAATTTCAACTTCACAAGCTGGATTGTTAGTGAGCATATTCGCTCTAGTTGTTGCGATTTCTGGACCGTTTTTAATCCTGCTCGTATCTGGGGTGAATCGTAAAACAATTTTATTAACATCCATCTTTGTGTTTGCCCTTGCTAATATGATTTACGCCTATACAACACAATTTGAAGTTATGCTTATTTTTCGCATTCTACCAGCAGCACTTCATCCACTCTTCTTTTCAATCGCTCTTGTAACTGCAGCGAAACTTGTCCCCCCTGAAAAAAGCGGTCAGGCAGTTACAAAAGTCTTTATGGGGATTACTGTTGGTTTCGCTTTAGGTGTACCGCTCACTTCTTACCTGGCAGAACAAATTTCATTAGAAGTCGCTTTCTTATTTGGGGCTTTTATAAATGCCCTTGCCTTTATCGGAATATTAACATTTCTCCCTTCTATGCCGGTTACAGAAAGAATGTCTTTCGGCAAGCAAATTCGTATATTGCGTAAGCCTGCCTTATGGTTCAATATTGCTACTGTTGTCTTTCTTTTTGCAGCCATGTTTTCCGTATATAGTTACTTTGCCGAGTACCTTGCAAAAGTAACAAACATGAATGGCTCTCTCATTAGTATCATGCTATTCATATTTGGCGTCATTATGATTGTAGGAAATCATGTATTTGGAGCTCTTTTGCAAAAAAGTCTAGTATATACCGTTGTATTGTTTCCGATTTTATATGCCGTCGTGTATGGATTGGTTTATTATGTAGGACCTTATCTTATTCCGATGATGTTCATGGTATTCATTTGGGGACTCGTACATTCCGGAGGATTAATTGTTGGGCAAACATGGTTAATGAGTGAGGCAAAAGAAGCTCCTGAATTCGGTAATAGCCTATTCGTTTCATTCTCAAACCTTGGAATCACATTAGGAACCTCTATCGGCGGCTGGTTCATTTCTCAATTAGGCATTCATCAACTCATTTGGAGTGGATTCCTATTTACACTGCTTTCGTTTTTGTTAATTATTATAAAACTAAAATTTTTTAGTTCTAGTAATCTAGCATCTGTATCCAGCTGAAAACACTTTATTTCATATGCTCACTAAACAAGCTTATTTTATAGTTATTAATCAGTAAAAAATACCAAATTTGTGCAGAGATAATAAAGTTGTTTAATTTACAATAAAGTCATTTAAAAAATAATATAGTTGTTTAAAAATCCTTCTTCGACTAACAGTGCAGGTTAGCTCAATAAGGAATCAAAATAAGAGAACTTGTAAGCTTCTGAAGAGGTGGACGAAAGAAAGGTTTAAAATATAAAGTAGACTATGTTATACAGATATAGAGAGATATTATAATTAATTTGTGGTAAGTTATGAATAGTTTGATTTATTTAAACTAAGTAGAAGAATATAAAATGTATGTGATTTTTTGCAAATCCCATACGTCCTATTCTATGGAGGAATTATGCTTAAAGACAATTTTAAAATTAGTAATATTCCCGCGGTTTTATGGGGAGAAAAGAGTGAAAAAATTTTTATTGCAGTACATGGAAATATGTCAAATAAAGAAGATGCAGTGATTCAAATATTAGCTGAAGAAGCCAATCAAAAAGGTTATCAAGTATTAAGCTTTGATTTACCTGAGCATGGGGAAAGAAAAAATGATCATACTCCTTGTAAAGTACAGTTTTGTGTTAGTGAATTATCTATAATTATGAATTACGCAAAAGAACATTGGAAAGAAGTAAGCGTGTTTGCATGTAGTATGGGAGCTTATTTTAGCCTTTTAGCTTATCAAAACGATGTGCTAAAAAAGGCATTATTTTTATCACCGGTATTTAATATGGAACGAATTATCGAAAATATGATGAAATGGTTTAATGTAACACCAGAGCTTTTGCAAAAAGAAATGACTATAGAAACACCTATTGGTCAAAAGTTATATTGGGATTATTTATGCTATGTAAAAGAACATCCTATTAATACATGGAATACAGATACATATATTATGTATGGAGCCAAGGATGAACTGTGCGAATTTGAAACTATTAACTATTTTACAAAAAAACACAGTTGTGAATTAGAAGTCATGGAAGCAGGTGAACATTACTTTCATACTGAAGAACAGTTGAAAGTATTTGAGCAGTGGTTACACAAGCACATCGATTAACAAATTACAATTTATCTAAGTGATTTAGTGAAGAACCTGTTAGAGAAGAATTGTGAATATATAAACTGATATTATATTTGAGAGGAATTATAAATGTGGATTTATTCACTTAAACAAACAGGTGCTTTAGTTCAATAAGAATTAAACAACTTTATTATCGGTTTACAAAATTCATTTTCTTAAGGGAACTACTTTTAAGCAAATCTTAATTTTTAGTATTATAATAAAGAAAGTATTAACAGAAAATATAGATAAAGGAGGGCCATATGGATTATATGAAGGATAATTTAATCCCCCTTTTAGAAGACTTGAAAAAGGAACCTACGAAAGAAACTGTAACCCACATTTTAAAAGAATTTGGCGTGGAGTCCCCTGAATATTGGGCGGAAGATGAGATAGAAGGAAAAGAAGCTGTTCTTGCTAGCTTTCGTTTTTTAAGACCGCTACAAGAGGCATTAGATACGTATTTATATAACAGCGAAGACTGGGTTCAGCGCTCGATTGAACGCACTAATGAACAAGCAACTCCCGATGCAGACGATTTGATTTTAAAAGAAATGGTGCAAGCAGGGATTCCACCTGAAAAAATCGGTTTGTTTGCGTACTGGATAGCTAGGTCAGCTATGAACGCCGTTCTCCATCGTCTATCTGATGCAGGCGGTGGAGATTATGATTTGCCAAACGAAGGCGAAGACTTACCATCTTGGAGACTTGCAGAATATACAGCACAGCGTGAAAATTCAATGCATGTAAAACGTACAGGACGACTTTTACTTGAATTACATAACATTTTCCCATTTCATAATCCAGGTGAAAAAAATTGACTTAAACAAAAAGCTCGCCAAAAAGGCGAGCTTTGCTATTTATCTTTATTGACACTCACAATCGCTTATATAAAACGTCCATACTATGATAAACTCTACCATTCTATTCCTTCTCTAAATGCTTTTGTAGTTTTTCTAAAAATTGAGCTTAAACTTCAAGACATTCACTTTTTGGAATTCCTAAATGCTCACGTAAAGTAGAACCTGTATAGTCTTTTCGGAATAAACCAGCTTTCACAAATAAAGGGATTACATCACTTAAGAAAAGATCTAACGATTTAGAAGGTCCACCTGGAATCGCGATAAAACCGTCTATTGCACCCGCTTCAACTCTTTCCATAATTTGCTGAAAGACTTCTTCCGGTGTTCCAATCGCGACCCAATGCGCAGCACCGACCACTTCTGGTCTTTCAAGTAATTGTTCAACAGTTGGTTCATGTTGGATAATAAATCGTCTTAATAAATTTGCATGTGTTTTACTACGTACAGGTTGATTCACATCCGGCAAAATATTTGCGGTTACTCTCTCATTTAATGAAAGTTCTCTCAGATTCAACCCAAGAATTGTTTCAACCGAATTGTATCTCCACTCTAACGTAAGATGCCCGTGAGCTTTCCTATGCCTTTCTTTCGCTTCTTCATGCGTATCGCCTATAAAGAAATATAAACCAGGTAATACGCGAATTGCATCGGGCCCACGGCCATTTTGCGTCGCTCGTTCTCTTAAATCTCTACGCAGTTCAACCCCTATTTCTACATCTGGCATCGCAGCGAAAATCCCATTCGCAATAGAAGCCGCAAAGTTACGCCCAGACTCTGAAGCTCCCGCTTGAAATAAAGGCATCTCCCCTGACGGATGGGCAGGAATGTTAAGTGCCCCTTTTACACGAAAGAATTCCCCTTCATGCTCAATCGGCTTTACCATTTCTTTAATAACTGCCGCTATTTCTTCATTTTCTGCTTGCAAAACTTCATATGGATAACTTCTCCAAAGCTTCCTCACCACTTCTGTACATTCCGCCGCCTTAGCATAACGCTCTTCAGAAGGTGGCATCCCTCTATTTCCAAAGTTTTCAGCACCATCCACCGACGTCACAACGTTCCACCCTGCTCGTCCATTGCTAATCCAATGTAAAGATTGCAATTGCCTTGCTAATATATATGGCGGATTGAATGATGTAGAAGCAGTCGTAACCAATCCAATTTTTTGCGTTTCACGCGCAATCGCTGTAAACAGTAGTGTTGGGTCTACAACTACAGTGTCCCTAGTACGTGCAATCATATCAGGATGTGCAAATAAATAATCTGCTTTAAAAACAAAATCTAATTTCGCTTTCTCTGCCCTTTGTGCCAATTTAATCTGTTCATCCATTGCCCTATAAATTTTATCCATAGCTGTTTCTATTTGTGGATCTTGCTTATTTCTTTTACCTGGAATCAAACATAATCCAATACAAAGTGGTTTTTCTCTAGACATATGTACCCACCTTTCTTTAACGTATCTTGCCATCTCTAAAATATTTTTCTATCTTTGCAAAAATTAGCATTGTTGTTAATCTTATTGGTACTGATAATCATTATCATTATATTTTTAGTTACTGATAAAAGCAAGGATACACTTTACTTATTTTGGAATCCGCCATCTTGTACACAATATTTAATAGGTTTAATTTTTTAAAGTTTCTTTCTGCTTTCAATCATAGACGATGTCGCAACTAAAAATATTTCATCCACTTTCTCCTTTTCCTACTAGCAGGGAATTTTTTTGTTATGTAGAAAAAAGTCATATGTTATGTGTTTCAGCTATACAAATTGTATAGTAAATCAAATGATATAAAGGCGGGAGTTCATGTGTTAAGAAAACCGAAAAGATTACAACCTGGCGATCGCGTCGCAACCATTAGTCCTTCTTGGGGAGGCGCAGGTGATCCGGAACTTAGGTGGCGTTATGAACAAGGCGTAAAAAGATTAGAAGAAGTGTTTGGGCTTATTGTTGTACCTATGCCCAATAGTTTGAAAGGTTCAGAGTATACTTATGAAAATCCACAAGCCCGTGCGCTAGATATAATGACAGCCTTTCAAGACAAAAGCATGAAAGGGATTTTTGCCAATATTGGCGGAGAAGATAGTATCCGTCTCCTTCCTTATATTGATTTTGCTGTCATACGTGAAAATCCAAAAGTTTTTATGGGCTACTCTGATGTGACCATTCCCCATTTATTTTGTCATAAAGCAGGTCTTTCTTCTTTTTACGGTCCAGCCATTTTAACCGATTTTGCTGAAAATATTGAAATGCACCCATACACACTTGAAATGGTGAATCGAACGCTTTTTTCAAATGAGCTGATTGGCGAAATTGAGCCAGCTTCAGAATGGACGAGTGAGCGTTTAGAATGGATTGAATCAAATAAACATACACGTCGCATCATGCAGCAAAATACTGGTTACGAACTTCTTCAAGGCTCAGGCACTGGAAAAGGCCGTTTGATTGGAGGTTGTATAGAAGTGCTAGAATTCGCAAAAGGAACAGCACTTTGGCCAGAGAAAAAACATTGGGAAAACAGTATTCTATTCTTTGAAACATCTGAAGACAAACCAGATCCGAATTATATAAGATACTGGTTACGAAACTATGTGGCGCAAGGCATTTTACAAAACACAAATGGCATCATTTTCGGTAAACCAAAAGACGAAACGTATTATGAAGAATATAAACGTGAAATTTTAACGGTTATGAAAGAATATCATTTAGAAGAATTGCCAATTCTTTATAATTTAAATTTCGGTCATACTGAACCTAAGTTTATTTTACCTTATGGCGCTATGGCAGAAATTGATTGTGAAAGGAAGACATTTTCTATTTTAGAGAGTGGTGTGCAATAATGTAAAATAAAGGGGACACTCCTCCCCTGCTAATAGCTTTCAAGATATACGCGTTATCACAGAGGATATTTCTCATCTGGTACGCGCTTTTTTTATTTATATAATGTTCCTTCCTTATTATAAACAGCTATAATATAAATCTCGGATATACATTAAATTCTTTATATGATAACTAAAAAGGAGCGTGTATGTTGAAAAAACGAACAATTATGATAGGTGTTACTGTATACGCCTTATTATTTACATCATCTGTATATACATATACAAAACAGGTAACCAATCCTACTATTAGCGATGTTGGTAGATTACTTCCTACAAAGATTAAGCGCGTTGAAAATGTGGAGGATAAGCAAACATTAACAAAGCTAGTTACAGATGCAAATGCTTCAGGTGAGAAGATTTCAATTGCTGGCATGCAGCATAGTCAAGGCG
The DNA here is from genome assembly GCF_054570475.1 of Bacillus sp. C1. Classification (NCBI taxonomy): domain Bacteria; kingdom Bacillati; phylum Bacillota; class Bacilli; order Caryophanales; family Bacillaceae; genus Bacillus; species Bacillus sp. C1. The sequence goes on along the minus strand of NZ_JBTMZT010000002.1, from coordinate 301,351 downwards.
GACAAACCTATTATCCAAATGGTACAGTGCTAGATATGAAAGGATATAACAAAATATTAGAGTTTGATCCAGAGAAGAAAAGAATTCGAGTGCAAAGCGGCGCGACATGGGACGATATCCAAAGGAAAGTAAATCCATATGGTCTTGCTGTTCAAGTGATGCAGTCTCAAAATATTTTTACAGTTGGCGGTTCGTTAAGTGTAAATGTACATGGACGTGATATTCGGCATGAAGCACTCATTGATACAGTAGAATCATTTCGATTGATAACAGCAGATGGTACGGTTAAAAATGTAAGCAGAGAAGAAAATGCTGATTTGTTTCCTTATGTTATTGGAGGTTACGGATTATTCGGCGTGATCTTAGATGTGACACTTCAGTTAACAGATGACGAACTATATGAAATAAAGACGAGAACGCTAGATTATAAGGAGTATACAGCTTATTTTAAAGAAAAGGTGAAAACGGACGAGAATGTTCGTATGCACTTAGCGCGTATTTCTGTCGCTCCAAACTCATTTTTAAAAGAAATGTATGTAACAGATTATGTTTTAGCAGAGAACCAAAATAAACGGGAAGAATACAGCAAACTCAAGGAAGAAAATATTATTGCTGCGCCGAAGTTTTTCCTTGGATTATCAAGGTATAGTGACTGGGGCAAGAATACGTTTTGGGATATACAAAGGAACTACATGGAACGCATACATGGAACATATGAAACGCGAAATAATGTAATGCGATCAGATAGTACTTTTATGGAATACGAAAATCCAAATAAAACAGAAGTTTTACAAGAATACTTTGTACCTATCAATCACTTTACAGCGTATATAGATGATTTGCGAAGTGTATTAACGAAAGAAGAATTAAACCTTCTTAACATTACGATCCGTTATGTAGAAAAAAATGAAAATGCGGTTTTATCCTACGCAAAGGATGATATGTTTGCCCTTGTGCTTCTTATTAATCAAGGACGTTCGGAGAGTGAAATAAAGAGAACGAAAGCAGTGTTAGGAAAGATGATAAATGTTACTTTAAAGCATGGTGGAAGTTATTATTTACCGTATTATTCTTATCCGACAAAGCAGCAGCTTAAAAAGGCATATCCTCGTATAGAAGAATTTCTTCAAAAAAAGAAGGAAATTGATTCAGGGGAACGATTTGTGAATTTATTTTATAAGGAGTACAGTAAATGACATATAGAAGATTTGTAACTTCGCAAAGTATAATTATGATGGCCGGTAGTATGGTATTCCCCTTTTACATACTATTGCTTCGAAATGTTGGAGATAGTTTCTCCCAATTCGGCTGGGCATATGGCTTATTTGCGTTAACTTCGGCTTTAGTGTATCCACTAGTTGGAAAGATATCTGACAGAGTTGGAGATAAAAAGTTATTACTTGTATACGCTTGGTCTATGGCGATATTAATGCTTTTCTTTCCAATTGCTACAGAAGTTTGGCACGTTTATATTCTGCAAATTATAATGGGCTGCTTAGGTGCTGTGCAACGTAACACAGAAAAAACATCGCTTGCACGACAAGTAGCAAGTAAAGAAGCAGGCTATGAAATAGGAAAATACCACGTATGGACTTCAATTGGCGGAGCAGTAGCTGTTATTGCAACAGGGTATCTAGTAGATTTCTTAACGATTGGTACCATTTTTTATATTGCTTCTGCTTTATATGTGGTGAGTGGTATTGTAATAGGAAGACAAAAAGGATAGATAGTGGTAGAACATTCTACTGCATCTATCCTTTTTCTTTTGATGAATTGTACGACACCTAACCCACAAAGCGTTTCAAGAGGAACTGTCGTACTTAGACATAAAAAAAGAAGCCAGCCTCATGAAAGAGAACTAGCTTCTTTATCATAAACAATAGATTAATTTAAAATTTTCACTTTAACCGTTTTACGTCCCCAATTACTAGATTCAGCTTTTGAACCAACTAGAACGTCAATACGATTACCTTTAATTGCACCACCAGTATCACCAGCAATTGCTTCTCCGTAACCTTGTACCCATACTTTTGATCCTAATGGAATTACTTTCGGATCAACTGCAATTAGTTTCATGTTTGGATTTGCTGTTAAATCATGACCCATTGCACTTAATACACGACCACCGTATGCGCCGTTTTCACTTGGGTCCGCAGTATATGCTGTTGCTACAACTGTTAACTCACGAGCACCAGATGATTCGTTTGTTTCAGTTGACTTCACATTAGATTGTTGTGCTTCTGTTTTTTGAGCTTTCGCAGCTTCTTGTGCTTTCGCTGCTTCTTTCGCTCTCGCTACTTCTTTCGCTCTCGCTACTTCTTTCGCTTTTGCTGCTTCTTGTGCTTTCGCTACTTCTTGCGCTTTCTCTGCTTCTTGCGCTTTCGCTACTTCTTGTGCTTTCGCTACTTCTTGCGCTTTCTCTGCTTCTTGCGCTTTTGCTACTTCTTGTGCTTTCGCTACTTCTTTCGCTTTTGCTACTTCTTGTGCTTTCTCTGCTTCTTGTACTTTTGCTGCTTCTTGTACTTTTGCTGCTTCTTTCGCTTTCTCTGCTTCTTGTGCTTTTGCTGCTTCTTGCACTTTTGCTACTTCTGGAGTTTTCACTACTTCTTGCACTTTTGTTGCTTCTTGTACTTTTGCTACTTCTTTCGCTTTTGTTACTTTTTCAACCTTAGCTACCTCTTGCGTTTTAACAGGTGCTGTACTTGTTAAGAAAGGAACATGTACATAAGCCGTTTTTCCGTTGTATTCAAATTGTAACCAATCATTTTGTACTTGATGTGTTGTTTCGATTACATCGTCTTTTTTCAACTTACCAAGAATCTCTGAGTCTGTGTTTGCTTCAGCACGTACATTTAATACGTTTGCTGTTACATAATAGATATCCTTTGTAAAGTCCGCGCTTACGAACGCCTCTTTACCATTTAAATTGATTTTTGACCATCCGTTTTCTGTATGTATAACATTTAATTTATATCCATCTAGTAATTTACCGACAATGTTTGATTTCGTAGTTGAGTCTTCTCTTACATTTAATACATCAGTTGTTACGACAGTTTCTGCATTAGCTGATGTTGTGAAAATCCCAAGACCAAAAACCGCTGCTGTTGCTACACCAATTATCTTTTTCATAATAGCCTCCATTGCATTTGTTTTCGCATCCTCATTATAACAATCATTTTTTTGAGATATGGGTAAATCATAGAATTACAAACGATTCGTAATATGACATTAACACTTTGTAACAATAATAGAAGCAACAGAAAGATGCTTTCAATCCCCTGTATGCAGGAGGCTTATTGACTTTCATCATTATAATTAGCCATTAGTTCGTTACAGAATCATAGAATATATTTCATTTACATTTCATTTTAGTTAATACAACGTTGCTAAAAGTGGTGGTTTTACCACAAAACCACCAATATAGTTATATAATAATAATATTTTCTGTATGTAAAATTACAAAAATATGATTAATATGAATAGGAAACTCGTACAATTGTTACAAGAAGTAAATATTCAGAGGAAATATTTACCGTTCACCTTCAAGTTTTCTAGTCACTCGCTAAATAAGTAAACGCGTTAAAAATCTATCACACATTCAATTTATATCTTCTATTAATAGAAGATATAAATTGAATGTATGCGAAGTGATACTTATTATGGATTACGATTATTTAACAAAGCGGCTGAAGTAGATAATGACTATTTAAAAGGGTGTTACCTCATTATGAGATTTAAAAACGAAAAAGAGCTAAATGAGGCCTTTGAAGCAGCTCAGGCAACTTTAGAAATGGAAAGAGTGATTAAAGCAAAGTTAAGCGGGAAGATAACACAGGAACAACTTATTTCTTCAGCCGATTTTAAAGGTTATTGAAAGTCCGTTTCCTAATGAATTTTATCCATCATTTTAATTTGTGTCTATTTGGATTGGAAGGTATGATTTTTAACGGTCTCATCATGTCATGGTCTTCATGCTCTAAACGATGACAGTGCCATACATAGTCTCCAGAAAATGGCTCAAACTTCATTATGATTCGAACGGTTTGTTCCCCCTCTACTAGAACGGTATCTTTTAAACCGAAATCAGCTGGGAGCGGGTCTAACAATCTTCCGTTCTGGTCGCGACGATTAAGGACACGAAAATTAACAAGATGTATATGAATAGGATGAATTCCAACGGTTAAATTCACTAACTCCCATATTTCGACAGAATTAAGTAATGGTGTTTCTGTCACTGGATCGTTCCATTCTTTATCATCTAATAAAAGCATAGGACGCCCAAATTCATCTTCTGAGTCACTTAATGTTAAACGTCTCACTTTTCTTACTTTAACTTTTTCTAATGGAATAAAGTCAATGTTGCTTAAAAGACATGGAATTTTGCTTTTATCAGGGCAAGATAAAGGCTTAGTTACTTGGAATTCCATTACCTCGCCAGTTGGACTTTCTAAGTCACTTCCATTTTGTAATACTACTTTCTTCCCCTCTAAACCTGAGAAATCAACAATGATGTCAATACGTTCAGAAGGTGAAACATCCAAACTTCGTACTCTAATTGGTCGTTTAAGAAGCCCCCCATCAGTTCCGATTAAAAAGAAGGAACTAAGGTTGCTCAATTGGAACTTATATGTTCGAGTATTGGAAGCATTTAATAAACGAAATCTGTATTTGCGGGGCTCCACTTTTAAAAATGGCCATACTTTCCCGTTAACTGTAATTGTATTCCCTAAAAACGAAGGAACAATAGAAGGGAATGGTAAATCCGGGGATGGATTGTCTGGTTGAGCGGGGTAAAAGAGAGACCCGTCTGGATTAAAGGATCTATCTTGCACAATAAGCGGTATCTCATATTTACCCTTCGGAAGCCGAAATGAGCTTTCTTCCTTATCGCGAATCAAGTAAAGGCCGGCAAGACCTGCATACACATTTAGACGAGTAATCCCAAGTGCATGGTCATGATACCAAAGAGCTGTCGCTCGTTCTTGATTCGTATAATGATAAATCTCTTTCACGAATCTAGGACCGGTTTGTTGAAAGTTTCTCGTAAACCATGCTTCAGGATGACCATCACTATCTGGTTCGCTTGGACTTCCGTGTAGATGGACAACGGTCCGTACCTCTGGATTATCATGGGCTCCATGAACGGTTTTATCGACTGGTAAAAAATGCTTTCTAGGTAAATCGTTTGTCCATCTCACATATACAGGATGATCTTTTTTAACATCGAACGTTGGACCAGGTACTGCCCCGTTATACCCCCATACCTTTGTTTTAGGTAAATCTCTATGAAACTTGTGTAGTGTTTCAACCATGCAGACATCATAAAGCGGCTTTCCTTGATATGTTCCTTTTGGTTTGATTATGGAGGGAATCAGAAGAGAATCAACAAATTTTTTTAATTCCAAACTTTGTTATCTCCTTTCATTTAATAGAGTATAGTATATTTTATTACATAAATATTTTTTTGTTTGTATACTTGTCTAACAAACAAATAGATGTATATCTTTTACACCTATCCAAACTGTCTGGAAAAATCAAGATTATTTTAGGCGCGGAACTCACTTGGCTATTTTTAACCATCCTCCATAAACCACCCAAACCCATCTACTATACCTTTATGCCTGGTATCCCTTAAGTCAATTACCCGTAATGAACTGTTCTTATCATCTGATCAATATATGAAACTTGTTAAAGGTCAAGAAGGAACAATTCACTTCAAAAAGATCAGTGACAATGTATATGAAATTCAAACGAGTTCTTCAATCAAACTATTAAACAAAGTTCAAATTGACTTTGCTAGCAATACAGTAAAAACAGAGTTTGGTACACTAAATTATGATGATAAAATCCCAGCTGACGGTGGTCAAAAAATAATTGGCAGATGGAATGGTGAACAGTGGCGACTAACCACCGATAACATAAATGTAAAGTATGCAATTGGTCAGCTGGAAGACTCTACGAAAACCATTATTTACATAACAGCAAAAAGGCTATTAAATGGTCAACCAATCACTCAAGAGCAAGTAATTGAATTTAAAGCACAATAATTTATAAGACAAAAAGGATAGATGGTAGTAAAACATACTACTGCATCTATCCTTTTTCTTTTTAAAAGACTCATCCTTTCTCCTCCACAAACTTCCCGTACTCCTTCAAAAACCGTAATTTCATCAGTCCAACAGGCCCGTTCCGGTGCTTTGCAATTTGAATTTCTGTTATATCTTTCTGTTCCGTCTCTTTATCATAATAATCTTCCCGATACATCAGCATAATCAAATCCGCGTCCTGCTCAATCTGCCCTGTCTCCCTTAAATCAGATAGAAGCGGGCGCTTATCTTGACGTGACTCCACCCCGCGGGATAATTGAGATAATGCTACGACGCACACATTTAAATCACGTGCCATTAACTTCAGCTTACGGGAAATTTCACTCATTTCTTGAAACCTGTTTCCTCTATAGGTCGAATTACCTGTAATCAGCTGCAAGTAATCAATCATTACAAGCAATTTTTTATCGCCGTACTTTCGTTTCAGCTTCCGTACTTGCACCCAAATCTCTTGCATTGTAACGCCGGCCTTATCATAAATCTCTATCGACAAATCCCCAATTTCCGCAAAAGTCCGGCTCGTTCTTCCCCAGTCCTCTATCGTAAAGCGGTGCTTCGGATTTTTTAGCCGCTTTCCAGACACCTCACCTAAACAAGAAACCATTCGTTTCAAAAGTTGCTTATTGCTCATCTCTAAAGAAAACATTCCAACCGCTACATTCGATTTTGCCGCATGAAGCCCAATATTTAAAGCAAACGCCGTTTTCCCCATAGAAGGCCGTGCCCCAATCACGACGAAGTCTCCTTCCTGTAGACCACACGTCATCTTATTTAACACTGAAAAACCTGTTTCAATACCGATAAGCTCCTCTGTATCTTGGTGAAGCTCTTCATAAAGATCGACTAACGTATCCTTCAAATCAAAATCGAGTGTACAATCCTCTTCCTCTAGTTCACAAAGCGCGGTAATCGTTTCACCAATTACTTTTTCATCCTTCTCCGCAAGAAGCCGTTCGCACATGTTATGCGCTGCACTCCCTGCCTGATTCATTTTCCACGCACTTCGAACAAGCCCCTCATAATAAGAGAAGTTAGTCGTAGTCGGAACACTCTCCATCATACTTACAAAATGTTCGATCCCGCCCACTTGCTTCAAAAAACCGGATTCCATCTTAGACATAAGCGCAACAAGGTCAATTGGTCGCCCATCACCTTCTATCTCTCGCATCACCTTAAATACCGCTCGGTGCACAGCTGTCGAAAAATGTTGTGCTGTTAGCCGGCACTCCTCAATCAGTTCCCCATCCAAAAGCAAAGAACCTAATACCATCTGTTCCGCCTCAATATGTTGAATACTCATGGCCGCCATCCCTCTTCCTTAAGGAACTTCTGAAGCTCTTCCTCAGACGCCACTTGTTTCTCCCACTCTTCACACTCCTTGAGAAACTTCTCCGTCTCATAACTAGTAGACGATTCCTTCTTCCGAAATTTCGCTGCCGCTTCCTCAACTTCACTGATTTTCGTATATCCCTTCCCGTGCCAATCACGTAAAATCCCCTTCACATACGCAATTGTCCGCTTATTATTTTCATACGCAATTTGAAGTGCTTTTAGCACAAGATCCTCCGACAAATCCGCCATCCATTCACTTAATTCCTCTGCCGCATAAGACGACAAACTACCAAAATGTTGTTCATAAAACGTGAACACACCGCTCCCTGGTTCCACTTCATCTACTTCTTCAGCCGTTTCCTCACCTTGAAACACTTCTTGAGGTACAATATCAGATATATCAATCGATATATCAAAATGTTCTAGTAATAACGGAATATTCATTTCTTCCTCTACACATTTTTGCAGAAACATATGTACAAACTCTTTACTCTTCACAGCCTTCAGCTCACGAAGCACGCACTTCTCCATGTTCGTATTCGTAACCGGATTATAACGTAGCCAATTTAAAATATATAACTCCTTCGTTTTTGCATCATATTGTATCTTTCCATACTCCATAAACCGATGCAGCAATTTCTCAACAGTCTCCCTGTTATAACCGGTTTCCATCTCTGCCAAACGCTTCGGAAGCGGATAAATCCCGCACTGCGTCGTCTTCGAACAAGTCAGCAAATATATGTAAAAATACCGCTCCTCCGGTGTTAAATCGAGTACAAAATCATCTTGCCAAAAACTCACCTGTACATTACGGTATATCGCCATGTTTATTCCTCCCATTCCTTTAATGAAACATATGTAAATTCGGATTCCATCATGTATATAGGGCTTAGTGAAGAATTTTGGCGGGATTATTTTATATTTTTTTATTACTACGACTACTTTTCTTTAAAAGCACTGCTTGTAGTAGTTTTTTTGTTTTTTATTTTGTTTCTTTTTAGTGATTTATTTGTTGGTAGGGGTTTGGAATGGGGTTATAAGGGGCTTACAAGGGCTTACATATCAACCATAAGACAGCCATCATCAAACTTTCACACTCATTTCGTTATCATAACCGGTAACGTTTTTATTGACTCTATACTTTTTATGAAATACAATTATCGATATCATTTATGTTAACAAAAAAAAAAAAAACGGAGTCGATTATATGAAAAAAGAAATGATAGCCAGTGCGATCCACGCCTTACAAGAACTGTTTTACAATACAGAGCATAAAAATCAGTTTCTAGCGATGAAAACGCTAGAAATGTATATGGATTTAAACTTATTTCGAGACATAAACTTTGTCACACAAGAAATAGAAGAACAACAGGCATATGGACTTTTAGCATTCATGCAACTGTACGATATGATAACAGCTCAGCAAATTGAGCAGCGTTTACGTGGTTTATAATTGTAAATAATCCGCTACCCCGCTCACATTGAGAAGGGCGTTTAATCCAACTATAACTTTGAAATAAAGTTGGATTAAACGTCCTTCTTACACTCTTATATGTTGCCAAAACAAATAAATCCATTTTGAAAAACCTTTTTATTAAGACCTAAATTAAAAAAAACAAATAAATGAAAGAACATTACATATTTCACCATCTTTAAAGCATACTCGATTATTTTGCTATCGTTCTCCGTTCACTTGAATTTAGGTCGAAATTTCAACTAAATAAATTGTGTCAGTAGCTGGTTAAACTTGTCACGTTCTTCCCAGAAAGAGCCATGACCGCTATATTGAAATGGAACAAGCTGTGAATTTCTTATTTTTTCATTTAGTTCCTGAGCTTGTGCAAATGGGATAACCTTGTCATGAATACCGTGAATAATTAAAGTAGGGACATTAATTTTTGGAAGATCTATGTGTAACTTCTCATCTCTTAATGTAATTATAATAGCAGCTGTCGACCAACTTGCTGCTTGTAACCCCATTTGCAAAAACCAGTCCGAAAATGGTTTCGTTATATACTGAAAGAAAAATCCATCTGTTACGTCCTGCATCATTTTAGGCCGGTCATTTAAGGTTTCTTTAAGAAAGTTATTAGCAGTTTCTGCGGTAAATCCAGTTGGAGCGGCCGCATCAACAAGAACCAGCTTTGATACCCCGAAACCATTGTGACGAGACGTATATCGAATTGCGATAGCCCCACCGGTTGAGTGGCCCACAAGAGTAAAATTATTTATTTGAAGTGTATCAACTACCGTGCGGATATCATCTGCAAGTCTGTTAAACGTATAACCACTCATTGGTTTATCCGAATTGCCAAAGCCCCTCCAGTCTATACCAATACAGCGATAGCCCATAGCAGGAAGAACATTAAACTGATATTCAAACTGTTTATGGCTTAACGGCCAGCCATGTAAAAATACGATGGTCTTATTTCCCCCAGGGTTAATATCTTCTACATATAAATTCACACCTGACTCTACAGTAACAAAGTATCCCATGGAAATTCCTCCCTAGTTAATATGGTTTCAACAATAGATATTCATTTTGCTTAACATAGATAAGTACCTATCCCAGTTGTAGACCAGAGCAGCGAAAAAGGATGGGATGTATTTAACTATCCTGCCCCTTTAGTTTAAGTACATTTATTCACAATCTCTTCTATACATTTCAAAATAAATATCAATTTATTTTAAAAATGAGCTACTCAACAATCTGGCCCAATATATAAAGAAGGACGCTTTTCTTGCTAAAAAACGACCAATTGTTGAAGATCTTAACTACTTTTTCTTGTTGAACTAACGCCCACGTTAACTTAATCTTGCTTATAATCACTGCCTAGTTGTTCCTACTACTTTCGTTAATTCTATATGGAGTATTTTAGTTAATTAGATAATGCTAATACTTAAAGAGGTACCCTGCAAAAGATGATCTTTGCAAGGTGCCTCTTCTTTCCTTTTCGAATAATCTCCAAATATTGGCGAATCGCTGATCACTCTTGCTCTTACAGCACGTCATCCCGGCCGGCCTTGTACGCGTGTCCGTAAAGTGATCGCCATCACCGACGGACTTCGTGACCATCGCATGCGTCACATTTTTGTTCGGATCTTTTCCGTGACCTGCGTATTCCGGCATATATACAGCATGCCCTCGACGGCGCAGCACCGCCGCTACGCCGTCCCAGAAATGAGCGTCAGCCCAAGAACCATGCACAAGCACGAAGGTAAGCTGTTGCTGTGCAGGTAAAGGGGGGGGGCTTTTATCCGATTCAAGAACACCATTGCTCCAGGGCCACCACCCTTCAAAATAAGAGAAGTAATAATACCCCGCGGGACATAAACCTATAATCGGGATAGGGGAATTGATGAATTTCTTGTACATAAGGAACCATGGACAAGACATCCTTTCAAAGCAAAATATATTATCAGCTTATGCCCACTGCGTTTAAGAGGTTCCTACACTCGATCCGCAAAAAACAAGCCACAAGAGAGAACGATGGAGAAATTGAAATAAACGTACTGATTTCCCCTTATATGCAACCGCTTAAAAAACGAATTTTTTGACAATTAATACTAAAAAATGTTATGTTTAATAGAATTATTAATTAAGTGAAATAAAAGGTGGGATTCCATGATAAAAAAAGAAAACTATGTATTTTATATCTCCCTCTTGCTTACATCCTTATTTATTATATGGGGTGTAATACCAGCAAGTTGGATACAAGGCTATGATTTACAAAATGTTACCTCGTCTCTAAACTCTTTTATCCTCAACAAATTTGGCTGGTTTTACTCTCTACTTATGACTACTATGATTGTTTTAGCGGCTTATTTAGCATTTTCAAAGTATGGATCTATTCGTCTCGGTAAGGACGATGAAAAACCAAAATACAGTTATCTTTCTTGGCTTGCGATGTTATTCGGTGCAGGAATGGGGATTGGTCTTCTCTTTTATGGCATCGCTGAACCCATTTCACATTTTGGCGCGCCACTAACTGGAGAACCTGGAACAGAGCAAAGTGCCAAACTCGCTATGCAGTATTCTTTCTTCCACTGGGGATTATTTCCTTGGTCACTTTATGCAATGGTCGCCTTAACCATCGCTTACTTTACATTCCGAAAAGGCAAAGGTGGTACACTTGGTGCCACAGTTACTCCTTTATTTAATCGATCGAAAAATTCTCCTATCGGAAAAACAGTAGACATTTTAGCTGTTCTAGCAACTGTGTTTGGCATTGTACCATCCGTAGGAATCGGCGCACAGCAAATTGCTGGTGGATTGAATTATTTATTTCCTTCTATTCATAATACAATCGGTACACAGCTCGTGCTCATCGCCATTTTTACTGTATTATATTTAACAAGTGCTCAAACAGGCTTGGATCGTGGGATTAAATACTTGAGTAACTTAAATTTCTCACTTGCTGGGATTTTACTCGTTTCCTTTTTAATTTTCGGACCAACTGTCTTTATCATGAAATACTTTACCTCTTCATTAGGCTCTTATATTCAATCTTTACCAAGCATGGGCTTAAACTTAGGTGCCTTTAGTAAAGAATCTTCTTCATGGATTGAGAATTGGACCATCTTCTATTGGGGATGGTGGATTTCCTGGTCTCCATTCGTAGGTACCTTCATAGCCCGTGTATCTCGCGGTCGTACAATTCGTGAATTTATTTTCGGTGTTGTATTACTGCCAACGCTCATTTGTACATTTTGGTTCGCAGTATTTGGCGGGACAGCCATCCATATGGAAATGTTCCAATCACTTGGAATTGCTGATGAAATTGCGAAAAGCGGCACAGAAATTGGATTATTCGCCGTTATTTCACATTTACCATTCTCAACGTTCTTAACGATTATTGGATTAATTTTAGTCGCAACATTCTTCGTTACTTCTGCCGATTCAGCAACATTTGTTGTTGCCATGCAAACAAGTAATGGTAACTTATCTCCCAAAAATAGTTTAAAACTAATTTGGGGCTTAACAATAGCAGCAATAGCAGCCATTCTCTTACAAGCTGGCGGATTACATGCATTGCAAATTGCAGCTATTATCGCAGCATTACCATTCTCTCTTGTCGTCGTTTTAATGGTAACCTCACTCTTTAAAGAACTACGTCAAGAAGAATTTGCTGCTCAAACAAAGCCAGTTCCACAAAATATGAAAAAAGTGATGTAATAACTGAATTGTACCCTATAAAAAGACCTTTAAAAATTAGGCGCTTAAAAGATGGTTCCAGTATTGTACTGGAGCTATTTTTTTATTGTCCATTGATAACGATCCTAATTATAATCTTGCATATAATTCTCGATTGCCAGTTGTGATGAATTGTTTCGTGAAATACAATACAGGTGATGTCTGTTTAATAGACAGATATGGGAGTCATATTGTGCCAGGTTAACGAAATGCTTCGCTGACTTTCATAATATGAAACTTAGTCCAAAGTTGGGCGTAGCTTCGCTATAGCGTTACTATTTTTTGATTTTTGTGCGGAATGTCAATTCAATACGAGAACACAATGGACAAGCATACAAGCGAGAACGAGGACTCTTGCATATTTTATATTATAGATTCTATTAATATTACTTTTATAGGGGAGATGGTTTTTGATGGGGCATAACGATTGTAATGATAATTCTTCAAATCGTGGATCTCAATGTGTTGAAGGAATCGCAAAAATATTAAAAAACCGTATAGGTGATGACATTTTTCTTTTTGAAAGAGATGGTTCTAGGGTTTTTGGTAATATAAAAGATGTAGTAAGAGATTCGGTTCTTGTTCTTGGGCCGTTTGATCCAACTCCAATCGGATTTGTACAAAAAACAACTTGTTTCTGTAACCAGGGACCACAACTTATACTTTTAAGCGAATTAATGCTAAGTATTTGTGAAATTACGGAATTCTTTATTTTTTCTGATCCTGATCTTGCAAAACAAATAGAACCTTTTATGAAAACAAATTAAGTAAAATATTAAGGGAGTCGTATTCACGACCCCTTTTTATAATGGGTCGTGAATACGACTCCCTTTATTTCCCGTTTCTCCTTTTTCATTATAAGTTATGTTTCTATCACAGCCTTAAGTGCTCCCTACCACTTCATACAAATCACGATTTTCCCTCTCGTATGACCGTTTTCACTTAAGAGGTGTGCTTTTCTTATGCTATCCTGACTAAAGTCGAAAACATGACTCACTATTGGTGTTATTTTTCCCTCTTCAATCCACTTACTCAATTTGAGAAGTTGACTGCCGCTCGGCTTTAACCACATAAACACCGCTGATATATCATGACGGACAAGCTCCCCTTCTTTCGGAGCATGAACAATAGAAATTAATTTCCCACCTGATTTTAATAAAGAATAACTTTTCTCCTGAACTGCCCCGCCTATCGTATCTAAAATCATGTCATAATCTCCTGCAAGTGCCCGTCCAAAATCCTCTTTTCTATAATCAATGAGAATATCCGCTCCGAGCTCTTCTAGGAACGCATGATTGGCAAGGCTAGCAGTTGTTGTTACATGTGCCCCAAATGCTTTCGCGATCTGAATCGCAAAACTTCCCACACCACCGGCTCCTGCATGAATAAGCACGCGGTCTCCCTTTTGAACTTTTCCATAATCCACTAAGCTTTGCCAAGCTGTTAATCCAGCAAGAGGAACAGCGGCCGCCTGAGTAAAGCTAAGGTTTCCGGGCATCTTTGCGATGTGTTCTTCTTTAGCAGTCACATATTCTGCATAAGAACCCTTCCCTACATTCGCTAGTTTTGTATACACTTTATCACCAGACTTATATTTTGTTACATTTGCCCCTACTTTCACTACAATACCTGCAGCGTCTAATCCTAAAATAATAGGAAATGAAAAAAGAAGCTTCCTTTGTAAGTCTCCTTTCCTCGTTTTCCAATCAACTGGATTTATAGATGTTGCATGTACTTCTATTAATACTTCATCCTCTTGAGGAGTTGGAATAACAACTTCTTTTCCCTTTAGTTCCTCCACGTTTCCATAGTGTTCTATGACAATCGCTTTCATTGTTTACTCCCCCCCATTCTTATTCATATCGTAGCAATTTCTACAAATTCGCTTAACTTATAAAATATGAGATGACACAAATTAAAATGAAAGAATGTAGTCCTTTACATCTAGAGTCATTCAAGTATCCTAACTTTTTATTTTCACATTTACATAAGTAACCCTATATCTTTTGCTTTTTGCACGGCTTCTTCTCGGTTTTTAACTCCCAACTTTTCATAGAGATTGGATGCGTAGTTTCTTACTGTGCCGCTTGATAAATAAAGCTTCGAAGCTATTGTTTTATAACGAATTCCTTGTGACAATAGAATTAGTACCTCTAGTTCGCGTTTTGTTAACCCATACTCATTTTCATCTGTCTTAGGTTCGTCTGAACCTACCTCTTCATTTCTTTCCCACATTCTATGGAACAAATCTTGGTTAATCATTGTGCCTCCCCGATAGACGAGACGAATAGATTCAGCTAGCTCACGAGACTCTATGGACTTCAGCAAATAACCATCAGCACCACTTCTTACAACCTCCTTCGCCCTTTCTATATCCTGAAACGTTGACAGGATTAAGACACGAATTTCAGGACATCTTTCCTTAATAATTTTAGTCGCACGAATCCCATCCAGATTGGGCATTTCCAAATCCATTAATACTAGATCTGGTTTTAAGCTTTCGCACACTTTGACAGCCTGCTCTCCATCTTCAGCTATCCCGACTATCTGTAAATCTCCCTGACCATCCAAGATTGTATGAAGACTTTCTCGAATAAACGAGTGATCATCAACGATACACAAGCGGATTTGTTCGTCGGCCAATGGAATCAGTCTAGGTAACACACATGAAATCAGCGTCCCTTCTCCTATTTTGGAGTATACAGTGACTCTTCCTTGTAACTGTCTAACACGTTCTTTCATCGTAGTTAACCCAAAGCCATCCGTCCACTCTTCCACCCCACAACCATTATCCTGCACATCCAATCTCGTTTGTTGTGGCTCAAAATGTAGTGATACAATAATATCAGTAGCGTTTCCATGGCGCACCGCATTCGTTAGCGATTCCTGCAAACTTCGGTACAGCGTCATTTTTGATTGCTTGGAGACCATATACTCTTCCCCTATTATTTGGGTACGTACATTTACTTTTGCATGTTTCTTAAATTCCTCTGTTAATTGTTGTAATGTTAAAGTTAAGGGAAGCGATTCTTGTGGTGAATCTATTTGATGTAAATACGTTCTCACTTCTTCCATACTATTACGGGCCAATTGCAGTAATGAATCAAGCTTTTGCTCCCCATCCTTCGTTTTTAATTCCGTACGTAATGTTTCCATCCCCATTATAATTGAGGTATAGGCATGCCCCATAGTATCGTGTAAGTCCTTTGAAAGTCTGTCACGCTCCTCCAACAAAGTAATCCGTTCAATCTGAGATAAGTACTGTTCCAATACATGCTTCTGGTTTCGAATAACTTCATTTTGTCGATAATTGACAACGAATAAATGAAAGGAAAATCCTATAGCATAAGCCAAACCAATTTGTAAGACGATTACCCATAAATCTATTCCACTAGTATAGATTGAGATAAGTAACGGGAACAAAATAATTGTGATAAAACCTGACCAACGGTACGATTTATCAGCACTATTTGCTGCAATCATGAAAGTTGGCATTAAAAAGGCGAGATACGCTGACGGAAATAATAAAGTTAAGTAGAAACTCACTCCGCCAAACAAAATCATCTCAGCAAACAAGTAATAACGATAACTAAACATTAAACATATCCAAGGTATTGAAAATGAGGCAACTTCCCAAAGAATAATGCTCCAAAGTGGTACAGTTAAATGTTCTTGGCATTGAATAGTCGTTAATATTAATGATAGCCATATGATAAAACGTATACAAAGTAATACCCAATCATACCAGAACCATTGTTTTAAAGTCCCAAACAAATTATCACTCCTTAATAGCTTTAAACATGGAATGTGTGTACATTCCAAATATATGAATTAAGCTGTTTCCAATATGAATGCGTATCCAGATTAGAATCCCCCCAGAAATCATGACAAAAATAGCCTTCTCCCATGAATTCACAGCAATTCCCAATAAGTATATATCAAAAAATTGAAAAAGTAATAGTGTTAAGATAAATACAAGCGGAGCTATGTACAATATAACAGCACATAAAAGGCTAATTACCCCAACAAAAAATTTCTGCATGAGCCAAAAAATGGCCCTCCAATTGTTACTCTTAAGAATTGTTTCTCTCGCCTTCATCCATTTATCCTCTCTTTTGTTTTTCCTTGGCAGGATTGGCTCTATTGATATATCCGTATAAATCTTCGTCTGAATACGTTCATACTGGACAAACGAGTGAGTCGTTTGCAACACCCTCGCCAATAAGGGAATACCAACGAAGATAACCGTCATTACTAATGCAACTGTAATGCTGACCAGATAGAAACAAAAGTAAAACAATCCTGATGCAAAGGTAAACAATAAAAAATAGAAATCTTGCAAATTTTTTTGAGCTGATGCTTTCGTCATTACAATCTCTCCTCCTCATTCATCGCTAATACGTTAAAAGCTGCTCTTTGATTCTAAGTATTTTTCTGTCACATACAGTAGTGTCAAAATGTCATGATTTATATGACATGACTATCAATACAGCCGTAACCCCCTTTATTTTTCGCGTTATACATAAATATGACAGATGATCACTATCTACTATGACTTGCCGCTTGCTACACTCTGTTCATACACTAACGAGCTAATAACTCGCTGTGCCAACAAAAAAATTTCAATCAAATAAAGGAGTGTACAAAAATGAAAAAAGCAATCAACAAACTGGGTCTCGTTGCAATTCTTCTTTCTTCTTCAAGTATGATTTCTGCGTGTTCCCAACAATCATTAGAGGTTGGAAAATCATCGGCATCCACGGGTGATACCCAAATGACAAAAGTACCCAATAATAAAAGGGAAGTAGAATCTTTTGCTGATCCGTTATTTGAGGAAAAAATGAAGAAATACAATGTAAACGGTTCTAATTTTGTCGTCGTTCACGATGGAAAGGTCGTCGTCAATAAAGGATATGGGTATGCTGATAAAGAAAAGAAAATCCCCGTCACTAAGGACACGGTCTTTCAAATCGCTTCAGTCTCGAAAACTTTTACCGCCTTGGCTGTCATGCAGCAAGTCGATAAAGGAAAGCTTAAACTAGATCAAGATGTACAACAGTATCTCGGTGGATTAAAAATACCCAATAAAACAGGAAAACCTCTTACCTTGTTTGATATGCTCACTTATACCAGTGGGGTAGATCTTCCCGACCTCACCACGCTAACTGGACCTGAATACATTAATCATAGTATACCGATGAAGGAATTTTTCTCTAAACATATGCCAACGGTGGTACGTCCGCCCGGTGAAGCTTATACGTATGACAACGTCTCATTTGCGCTCGCAGGGTTTGCAGTGGAGAATGTTACTAACACACCTTTCTCGCAATATATGGAAAAGAATGTTTTTAAACCATTAGATATGAAATCTACAAGTATGAGCTTTACGCCTGATCTTCTCAAGAGAATGGCTACACATTACGGTCCCAACGGCGATCCTATTCCAACAAGTGGGAACGGTCTAATGGATGCACCACAAGGAGGCATTTTATCTACCGGGGAAGACATGTCAAAATACATGATTATGCAGCTACAGAAAGGAAAGTTTAAAGATAAAGAAATTGTAAGTAAAAAAAGCACGGATATGATGCATGCCTATCAAGTTTTTGATGATAAGACAATTCCTGTTGCAACAATTGGATTTGAAACGCCTTTCAATGACTTTGCTAACGGTCAACATGTTGTAATAAAAGGGGGAAGCATGCCTGGACATCAATCAATGATAATTTTAGTACCTGAACAGAAAACAGCATTCTTCATGTCTTACAATAATGATTCAACGATGAGTATAGAATTGTATGAAGCTTTCATGGATCACTATTTCCCTGCTAAGAAGAATGAAGTAAAAACAAGTTATCTCCCGTTAGAAGAAAAAGAAGCTCATAAATACTTGGGCTTATTCCAACATACGCGTTTCGCTGCAATTCGCACCCACTTTACCTATGAAAATGGGAATTTAGTCATGGAAAGTGGGACAAGTGGAAAACAAGTTCTTAAAATGATTCATCCGTTGTTATTTGAAGATTCGGAAGGCAATAAAGTTGCTTTCAAAAAGAATTCGGCTGGAGAAATCGCATATTTTCACTACAACTCGTCTAAAAGCCTTGATTTTGTAGCAGATGCCCAGAGAATTAATAACAAACCATCTTTTGATGACGTCCCGCAAAATAGTAACTATAGAAGCCATATCGATAATCTTCATACTTTAAACATTATGAATGCTAAGGTCGACAATCTATTCGACCCGATGGGTACCATGACACAAGGAGAATTTGCTGATACCTTGTTACTTGCATATGGATGGAACGCTTTTCCAGACGACTCCAAGGAGGCTAAGGAGAAAATGATGGCAGGAATACCAGTATATGAACGTGATACTCCGATTACCCGACAGGTCGCAGCAACCATGATTCATAACTTAAAGCAGCTTCACGACTTGAAGGCGATTCAACCTGACAAAGCCAATAACGTTACATTGCTTGATGCTGCAGATGACTGGGCAGTCCAATCTATTCAAAAACTTGCCTCACAAGGAATCGTAGATCCTGATACTTCCATCAACACCGACGGATCCTTTAGCTTCCGTCCGAGGGACCTATTACTGCGTCAAGAAGCGAGTGCCTTGCTAGATTTAGCTTTTAGCTATCATGCTCTGCCTATTAAACAGCAGTAAGCATTCACGACTCAGGGTACGGTTGATCCTAAAAGATGAAGCACACAAACAAGCTCTTATGCTATTTCACATAAGAGCTTGTTTAAACCAATACAAAACTGCTTCTATCAAATTACTTTCTAATAATTAGATGATATTTCACTATTATTCTGGAAAGACGAAGCTTGAATCTCCTTTTTCCTTATTATTTGCATTCTCTTCCGGGAAAACGAAGTCTGAACCTCTTTTTTCCTTATCATTTGCATTCTCTTCTGGAAAGACGATGCCCGAATTCCCTTTTTCCTTATTATTCGAATTCTCTTCTGGGAAAATAAAACCTGAATCTCTTTTTTCCTTATTATTTGCATTCTCCTCTGGGAAGATTATAGTAGATCCTTCATTTCCTTCATTTCCTTTATTTCTTTCTTGCTCTTCTGGGAATACAATCGCGGAATTATTACTTAAGTTTGGTGAAAATCCAAGGTTAGATAGAATCGCTTTTAAATCCGGTAACACACCAATTTTATCAGCTGTTGGATCATTAGACTTTGTGCCCGTCTTAGAATTACTTAAAATACTTCTTAACTGACTTGGTGTATATACTTTCCCAAGGTTCGCTTTTGCGATACCTTGAATGGATGCCGCAGCACCAGCAATGATAGGTGACGCACTAGACGTTCCAGCGAAACTAGATGTGTATAGATTTGTCATAAATTGATTCGGCTTAGCATCTGTTGTATCAACCGCATTCCCCCATCCGTATACATCAACTCTACTACCATAGTTAGAGAAAGATGAACGTTTATGAGGAACTCTTGCAGAAGCTGCACCAACTATAATCGCACCTGAATCTTTAAAGTCGGGACTATTCCGATTCAAAACTTGTTTACCATTACGATCTCTAAATTGATCTAAATCATTTCCTCCGTTTGCACCGGCTTCAATAATAATGATTCCTTTATTGACTCCCATGCGAATCGCATCAAAAATATCTGGTTTTACTTCTACAGGTAAATATTTATCTCCATATCCATCATAAGTTGCTTGCGCTTCTAATAATAAGACATCACCTGCTTGTAAATGTTGAACCGCACTTAAAATCGCATCAGCTGTATTATAACTACCATTGTCTCTAATTTGAGATACAACCTTTACCTTCGCTTTAGGAGCGATTCCAATCCCACCTTTATTATTGTCTTCTGCAGAAACAATTCCTAAAACAGAAGTACCATGATCATGATGTTCGCTCTTATTTTGTCCCGATATAAGTTCAATCTTTTGATTCACTAAATCTTCATGATTGAGTAACCATCCATACTCCATATCTGTAAACGTTGTCCCTTTTCCATCTCCACCTTTAATACTCCAAGCATAAGACGCATTAATTCCTAGTGGTGCTGCTTCAAGGTATCCTTGTCTTGCAAGTCTAGGTTCATCATATGGATTAACAGATAAAGCTGGTAACTTCGTTTCTGGTGGCGCTTCTTTTTCTTGTAGATATGCACTCTCAACAAGGGAAGATTTCTCAAACTGTACAAGTAATGTTTGGAGATCAATATTACCCGAAGCTTCTACACTATAATAATTTAGTAAATTAGAAGAAATATGATCCGATTCTTTTATTTCTTCACCTAGATTTTTTATTTCCGTAGGTTTTAAAGATTGAAAGAGTCGATTTAAAGTTAGATTTGGATACTTATCAAAAATCCCCATCAATTCAGCATCACGCTTTTCTTCTTTGATGACTTTTTCAATCCCATCCTTAGATGGCAAGTTCGCTTCATTTTTGAATTTTACAATCAATTGTTTAGCAATTTGCTTATGTACATTAGATTTCATTTGTTTATTACTAGCAGCATAGGCAACATTAGAACCTTCACTAGGAAACATACTACCGATTCCAGTAAATGTTGTAAGCGCAATTGAAGATACTAGAATTCCTTTAAAAATTTTCAAAACAGGCACCTCTCAATATATTTTTTATACTTTCTATCAAAATATAGTTATATTCTCTACTTACTTTTTGAACTATCTTCTTACATACACCTATATTTTCAACTTCTATTCATATCCTTACATCTATCATGTGATCACAATGATGTAACCATTATAGTTACACCTTTAAGAAATAGTCAACATTATTTTGTATGCAAATTTGCATTTTAATTGATATTCACTATAAATTTGGGTCCAATCCAAAACATAAAACGCTTTATGTTACAAATACAACGGAATTAACAAACAATAATCCTATGTACTTTTAAGTCGTACTTTCAGCTAAAAAAGGAAAATATATATAAGGATTCACTATCTAGTAAACCGTATATGATAAAGTGAAACTTTAATCAGTGGGGGTTTTCTTCATCCCCTACTGATTATCAGCCCTCACCAATCGGGCTTTTACGGGCAGCCCGTTAATGCGGGATAAAACTTTATGTATTTGTTCTACCCTATTTTTAACATCAAGAACTAGCTTTGCTGGCTGTTCTAGCCGTTCAGGTGCTACTTTTATTTGAACCACAACATCCTTTCTTCCTCTAATATCTCACAAGAAAATTATACTATTTCAAATCATTCCAATATTACGAATATACGAATTCAACAACAAGAATAATGAATATAATTAGTTACATACTTGAAAATTAAATTGCTAAACAAATGTTGAGAAATATGTAAATTGGATTTCCATTATATTTTATTCTTGCTATCATTATTTGTGAGAATATTCTAAAAAAGGAGGGGGTTTCATGGATGTTCTAATAAAGGGGAATGAACAAATTTCAAAACTACTTAACGAATGGTACCAAGAAATACGTTCACGTAATATAGATAATGCCCATTGTTTAAAAGAAGAAATTAATTCTATTATTCACACTAACGAAGCAGATCCAAAATTATTACTCTACTATCATCTTTTAGATTTCGGTTATAAACATTTAGTGGATAATTTAAGTATTTCAAAAAATAGCTTTGATAAAATTGAATCTTTTAATATTCCTACAGATAACTTTTTATCTTACTACTACCATTTTTATAAAGCTATTCATTCTAACGCAATCGGTAATTATAGCCTTGCTAAAGAACATTATGATAAAGCAGAAATTTTACTTAAACACATTCCTGATGAACTTGAAAAAGCAGAATTTCATTATAACTTAGCAACATATCATTATCATATTTATCAAGCACTTTTAGCCATTAAACAGGGTACAAAAGCTAGGGACATATTTTCTAAATATAAAAGCTATGAATTAAAAACAGCTTATTGTGATAACTTATTAGGACTAGCTTGTACGCATTTAAGAGAATTTGAACTAGCTGAAGAATACTTTGTTACTGCAATGAATACATTCCAAAAACAAAAAAATGAGAAAGCAATCTTACTTGTTCGCCATAATTTAGGCTTAATGTATGCAAGTCAAAACCTTTCTAATTTGGCAATTCGATACCTTTTAGAAGTTGTTGAAAAGAAACCTCATCATTATAAAGCGATTTTTGTTAAAGCAAAGGAACATGTCAAGCTAGGTGAAGAAGAAATTGCATGTCAACTCATTGAAAAAGGTTTAACTATCTGCAATGAATTAGGGAATCAAGAATATCAATATCATTTTACAATTCTAAAAGAAATAAACAAAAAAGTTACTGCTGAAGAATTAGAAAAAGCAGTACTAGCAGGAATGGACTACTTTAGAAACGAAAGATTATGGGAATATATTCAAGAGTACACAGAAGCACTAGCAGCCCAATTTCATAGCAAAGGGCACTTTGAACAAGGAAGTAAATATTTCTACTTAAGTTATGAAGCTAAAAAAGAAATCTTTAAAAAGGAGGCATTAAAATGAAAAAGATATTATTAGGAATGATATTGATTACAATTGTAACGATAGGCACACATACTTCAGTTAACACTCAAACAGCTATTAATAGTATACAAAATTTAGCCCATGGGGATACAGGTTGATTTATTAAAGACATAGGACGCTTACCTATTCTTGAACTGCCCCCTATAAAATAGACAGTTTAATAAAAATTAACAAGAAAAAGATGGTTCCGGTATTGTGTACTGGAACCATCTTTTTCTTGTCATTATCATTTTGCATATCATTCTTGATTACTATATTGATCTTCTAAATAAAATAGTTGTAATCTCATCGCCGTTAAAGGTGTATTCATATCGTGCCTTAATTTCTGTAAAAGTTCCTTTTTTATTTCTTCTTGCTGCTCAAGTTCTAACTCTCAATATGTAGTTCTTTCAATTAATACGTTCACTAAACGAATTAGCATGTAAAAAAAACGCTGCTATAACTAGCAGCACTCAACTCAAAAGCTAAGCAATATCTTGTTGCACTTTTACTTTATCATTATCTTATTGGAATACATAAACTTCTGTTTTTCGCATCATACACTACAAATATTAAAAATAAAAAAGCAGAATTCCTATTATACCTTTATGCCACTTTTCATCATAAGCATAGTGGAAAATATCTATACTAAACTTTAAAAATATTCCGCATAAACATTCTCAATTTACTGTATATTCCGTTAATGTTACACTTTAAGTGTAGTAAATATCTGTTTGAATCCTGTCCCCAAAAGTAATAACAGTCATCTCAATACGCGAGAACAAACGAAGAAAAGGCACCTTAAGGTGTCTTTTCTTTATTTATGCAAACAAGAAGTCGTAGCGCTATTTTGACTTATCCACACACATACAGCGACTAAATCTTTTGCTAGGTACTTACTGGTTTGTTGCATACAACCAACATCTCTAGCAAGATCTCATAAGATATTTGGAGAGAAGAAACTTTGAACTTCTTGAGCAAATAGTTGTCATTCATCAGATACAGAAATAGACATACAAACACGCCATCCTTTCCTATGATTCTACAGAAAGAATAGCGTATTTTTTCATTTTAGGGGCTATTTTGTTTTATTATCTTAATAGCATTGGATTGCTACCAAAATTCCCAAAACCCCCAAAATCATTTTTTAGAGTAAGTTGGGGGTTCTTGAACTAGAAAGATATATATTTAACTATAAAAGCTATAACAAAACGTATTCAGTTTTCCTTTTTGCCTACTTGCTAAATTCGGCAAGTAAAATATTTTGAAAAGGGTTAGAACTGTTAGCTTTTTCTAAGCTGTTCAAATTGGCGGCTAACGTATGCTTACCTCCAAGTGTGCCTCCAACAAAAGTAGCAAACCCTGGAATGCCACCTCCGTGTCCCCATATCGAGACACCGTTCGGAAGCTTAGTTTCATAGATTCCAAGACCATATCCGACGATTTCAGCACTTCCTGTAGGAACTGTAGTAAGCATTTGTTTTAGTTGCTGTTCCTTCAGTAATTTGCCACTGAGTAAGTAAGAGAAGAATTTGTTTAAGTCGTCAGCAGTAGAAATCATATCTCCAGCCGAGCTACCTATACTTGGATTATAATAAGTAACGTCTTTTAGCTCACTAGCTCCGTCTGGTTTGAAATATCCACGGGCATGTTTGGTGCCTGGAATAACGCTTGAATTGCCCGGTAGGAATGTATTCGATAATTCAAGTGGTTCAACAATCCGAGTTTCAATCTCTTCCGCATAGCTGTTTCCAGTTACTTTTTCAATAAGGATACCCAATAATACGTATCCTGTGTTTGAGTAGGACCAACCCTTTCCTGGGACAAAATCTGGGGGCAGCGAAAGTCCAATCTTCACTAGTTCTTCAGCGGTAAACGATTTTTTTATATTCGTAAAAAAATCAGCTTCTTTTGACCTTGAGTATTCAGCGATACCACTTGTATGGTTCAATATCTGCCGGATCGTAATCTGGTTACCATCATATCCGTTTCCTTGAACGACACCAGGCAACCATTTTTCGATGGAGTCGTCTAGATTCAGGCGGTTCTCTCCAGCTAATTGAAGTACAACCGTTGCGGTGAACGTCTTCGTCACACTAGCAATGCGAAAGCGATAATCTGTTTTCATCGGTTGCTTGTTGCTCAGATCCGCTACCCCAGTGGCATACCTCCACGTTTTTCCACCCTCAGAAGTTTTAGCAAGTATCCCCGGGTATCCAAGTTTCAATGTATCCTGCATCGCTTTCTTGACGGCATGACGATCTCGGTGGGTACTTGTGTGTGACGAACTAGATGCATTTTCAGTAGGCTCTGCTTTTACAATTGAGGTTGGTGTTGTGTATAAAAGGGGACTTCCAGCTATTAAAAGGGCAAGACTTGCACATATAATTTGACTACGTGTTTTCATAAGGCATTCCTCTCCTCTATTCATATTGTATAGGCGGTTGCTTGCTGTTTCATGCTAACCATACAGCTATCATCTCTACCAATGACAACAGGTCAACATGGAATTTGTAATCATCTTCATAATGATTATTTTTACAAACATCCTTCTGTCCTAACAAACGGTAAATCCCTCTTTTTCACATGTATGTTAACCCCAGAAATTACTTCATTCCCTTGAAACATTCTTGTTAACTGATTTGTTTTTCATACACAATGAAAATCTCTTTTTCCTTACCTATTCCTTACGTTCAAGATAGCGATGTGGTCAATTATTAATTCCATCACATTCCCTCCTCACCTTATAAAACAAACATGAATTTTGTTTCCGTGTTTTTATTGTATGTGGTGAAAGTAAAATCTAGATAAATTTAACTTAAAATATACTATGGGGCTTTTATTGTCAGTTACTCCGCTCACAAAATAACTAACTTTAAAGAAAGAAAAACTTTGTTTAGGGGGGACTTGAAACCCTTAGCTTGATGGATGCGGGCGGCAGTCCAATATGCTTGGATTAAAATCATTGCAAACAGCTAAAAAAGTGATTGCTGGCATAGAAACTATGCATATAATCAAAAAAGGACAAACTCCCCAAGGTGAGGAGTCTGTCCAAAAACAGATATATCTTATCCATGATTTCTTTAGTTTAACAACATAACATTCAATTCCGCTAAGAATCTTTCATTCTTTTTTCAAAAACGGTTCTAGTATTAGACCTGAACCATTTTTTAATGTCCATTAATAACAATCATCATTATAATCTTATATATATTTTTCAATTGCTATTTGAAGAGAATTGT
This sequence comes from Bacillus sp. C1, assembly GCF_054570475.1. Lineage (NCBI taxonomy): Bacteria > Bacillati > Bacillota > Bacilli > Caryophanales > Bacillaceae > Bacillus > Bacillus sp. C1. Next base: position 274,982 of record NZ_JBTMZT010000002.1, on the reverse strand, counting down.
TTGAACTACCCACCACTTAACATCCTTACGGACTGTTTGAAATGGGGGATTCCTACGAACACCAAAGTATCCTTCGGTTATCTTAGTAGGCTAACCCCGTAGTCCCTACGGTTAGAAGTCTTACGGCTTCGTTTTTAAGATTTTGTCCTGCGTTAATATCTCTGTCGTGATGCGTGCCACAAGAAGGGCAATCCCATTCACGAAGATTTAGATTCTTAACGTCTTTGTTTTGGTAGCCACAACAAGAACATAGCTGACTAGAAGGGAATGTTTTAGATACAACAACAACTTGTTTACCGCCCCATTTTGCTTTGTATGCAAGCATGGTTCTGAATTGCGACCAAGATACTTCACTAATTGCTTTCGCTAATTTATGATTTTTCAGCATATTCGACACTTGCAAATCCTCTATACCAATGATGTCGTGGTTTTTGACAATTTCGGTAGAGATTTTTTGCAAGTAGTCTGTTCTTGCGTTGGTAATTCGTTCGTAGATTCTTGCAACCTTATTACGTTGTTTGTTCCAATTTGAAGAACCTTTCACGCGTCTTGAAAGAATTCGTTGTGCATCAGCTAACTTCTTTTCCAATGTACGAAACCATTTAGGATTCGTGAAAACCTCTCCTGTGCTCAAAATAGCAAGATCTTTTAATCCAACATCTACACCAACAGATGATCCGGTTTTAGGTAACGCTTGTATTTCTGTTTCAACTAACAGTGATACAAAGTACTTGCCACTTGGATTACGTCTAATCGTAGCATGTAGAATGCGACCATGTACTTCACGACTTTTCGCAAAGCGAACAAGACCAAGTTTTGGTAGCTTTATTTTGTTGGCTACAATGGCAATATTTTCGTTGGTGTGCTTGGTTGTGTAGGACTGTACTTTGTTCTTTTTAGACTTGAGGCGTGGTGCATCATTTTGCTTCTTGAAGAAACGGTCAAACGCATTTGCAAGATTTCTGACAGATGACTGTATTGCAATACTATCTACTTCTTTTAACCAAACAAATTCTTTCTTCAGTTTCGGAAGTTCTGCTGAACATGTTCCATACGCTAACCCCTTCCCTGTTTCCTTGTATGTATCGTTCCATTTAGAAAGGAAATAATTAAATACAAATCGAGAACAACCAATTGTTTTATTGATTAAAATTGCTTGTTCTCTGTTTGGATAGATACGGAATTTGTATGCTTTATTGACAATCATGACCTTCACCTCCTCACGTGTTATAACATACATATTATATAATTTTTAGTATATTTTGTATATTTTTCAGGAGTGAAGACATGGAAAAACAAACAGTAGCATTACGATTTCCTATAACTCTTTTATAGAGAATAGACGCATACAAAGAGCAAAAGGTTTTTTGTACTCGTACGCAAGCGCCATGCTATTTTTCATTTATTACAAGTAGCACTCGAGCAGTCGAACAATCGAGATGGTAAATTACCATCCCTTGTCCGAAGGCGATTCATCCCCCACCTACTCATTAGGCTACGCCCTTCACATTCCTTGAGGTGGGAGTATTCTCGCCTATTTCAGATAAATCTGCTAGTTCTTCTATTTTATGCTCTTTACTTTCTGCTTCTACATACTCTGTTAACTCTTCTCCTATTTTCTTTCCTACTTCTTCTATGTATTCTTTTTCCTCTAATATTCTTGTTGTAGATGTTTTTCTGTTATGTTCGATGATTTCTGGGATGCGGTTACGTACTAATTTGTTGTAAATTGGCATTGCGATTCCTCCAGTATGTTGCTTTTTCCTTAATTACAATGAAGAAAAGAGCACGTTCCGAAAGAGATTGATCAAAACATGCTCTTCTTCTTTGAAATTAAGTGACTCATTCATAAAAAGTTTAATAGTTTTTTCGTTAAATAAGATTTTTAAATTTACTCTTTCCATTCACTTTCCAAAATACTGTATAACAAGGAATCTCTCCAACCACCTCTTATTAACAAGTTCTCACGCATTCTTCCTTCCTTATTCATTCCAACCTTTTCTAATACTTTCGATGAACCTATATTTCTAGGATCACAAGTCGCATATATCCTATGAAGTTTAAGTTTAGAAAAACCAAAATCAATCAATAGATTAGCGACATCTGTAGCTAATCCCTTTCCCCAATAATTCGGATTAACAATATAGCCAATTTCTCCATTTTTATTTATAAAATCTCTAATATTTAACTCCCCAGCTCCAACTACACTCCCCATATCCTTATCAACAATTGCAAAGACATACCTTGTTCTTTGTTCTTGAGAGGCATCTTTAATTACTTGCTTAACAAAATCCTTTGAATCTTCTACTGTATTAGGTCCCCAAGGTTGATATTCACAAACTTTATCTTGTGAAGCATATTTATGAACATCCATCCAGTCATTATGTGTGAATTCCCTTAATAACAGTCTTTCGTTCGATAGAATACATGTAGTATTTTCGATTGTAATCCCCTCCCTTTTAATTTTTCAATATTGTATCCTAACTTGACTATAAAAAAACGAACCGGAAATTACCACTAATTTCCGGTTCGTTTTGACTCTATTTTAAAATTACGCTTCAAATCTATGCGATTGTTGGCATGGTGATGATTTTACCTGTTTGCTGCAACCGCCAAGTTGAATTTTGCACCCGAATCAACAATAGTAAATTAGAATAATGACTTAATACTTGCTAGGACAGTAAGTATACCGATAACAATGACAAATACATTGCTCATTTTCCCTCTGTATTTAGCTAGTACTGGTACTTTACGGATCGCATACATTGGTAATAGACATAAGATAGCAGCAACTAACGGACCGCTAAGGGCATCAATGATTCCAAGAATACTTGGATTTGCATAAGCAACATACCAGCATGTTAATACGACAAAAGTAAGGATCATTGTCTTAATTGTTTTTTCTTCTATATCTTTTCCGCGTGTTTTACTGAACTTGATAATCATGTCACGCATTACCTCATATGCCCCTATATAATGACCAAGGAAGGACTTTGTGATGGCCGTAAAAGCTATGATAGGTGCTACAAGAGTAATTAAAGGCGAATTAAGCTCATTAGCAAGATATGATAGAATTGACAAGTTCTGTTCTTTTGCCATCATAAGATCATTTGGAGTCAAACTCAAAGCACTACTCCAAACAAAGAACATAACAACAACGAATGTCATGATATAACAAACTTTTTGTATTTGAGCACATTTGGCATCAGTAGCCTCTATTCCATAGGTAGCTCTTTGTTTCACAACAAATGACGAAATAAGAGGAGAATGATTAAACGAGAACACTATAATTGGTAGTATCATCCATATCGTTCCGAAATATCCTGTTCCTGTTGAAGCCGCAGAAACACTTGAAAAACTAAGCATTGACGTGTTCCACTGTGGAATCAAAGAGATTGCGATAAAAAGTAGAGAAGCTATGAAAGGATATACTAGCATACTCATTATCTTTACAGTGATATCTTGACCAAAATTTAGTATAGCTATAAGACCGAGTACTAATACAAGTGATAAAATGGCCCTTGGAGGCTCCTTCATGTGCAATTGATTTACGATAAAACTACTTGCAGTATTTGTAAGTGCAACCGAATACATCAACACGATCGTATAAATGGAACCGAAATATACGATATTAAAAATGATACTTGCCTTATTTCCGAAATACTCTCTTATCGTACCTGTAATCCCCTCATCAGCAGAATTAGAAGCGTATATCATTTTAGCAAGCGCTCTATGTGAGTAATACATAACAGGATATGCAAGTATAGTAATTAGCAGTAATGATAATAAACCACCTGAACCTGCATTAATAGGTAAAAAAAGTACCCCTGCTCCAATTGCTGTTCCAAAAAGACTCAATGCCCAGGTAGTATCCTGTTTATGCCACTTTTTAGAATCTAGATATTTCTCATTTTTTACTGCAGTATTCTCAGCTTGAAATTCTAGGTTTTTTGCAGTATTCCCATTCATATAATAATTCCTCCTTGTATCCTATTCTTACGTCTCTTTTTAAGGCTTAGAAATATAGACCATTCTTGGAAAATGAATGACTTACAAGGTGCCCCCGTATCTATTGGCAACTGTTCCAATAGCTAAAACACCTTGCAGTATGTGAACTTGAAGGACCTATCCTTACCGGCCCGATCACATCAAAACAACTTTCTTCAATAGATACTTATACGCTCCCATAATTTCTTATTTTTAATCGCAGTTGAATCTAAGTGATGAGAATGACCAATTAGCTTTTATTTTCTGCAATTACATTTGCTCAAAAAATCAGCACTGTTAACAAAATAAGATCCATCTGGTAACGCTTCCAATTTTATGTTAAATACATTCCCCTTCTGATCACACACCCTTCTTAGAATAAGAGTATCAGTATGTCCAATTTTAGAAGATTACTTGCAAGATCTTTAGAACTCTTACATCGGAACCAAGTTTGATACTTTCTCCAGAGTTAATAGATTATCTCTTAACGCCCTCATTATAACTTGTATATTTATAAATTTAATATTTTTTTATTTTTAGAAATATTGAATAAATACAATTTTGAATAGATATGAATTACACTCGGCATGTAGAAATTTTGTCCGTTGTTTGAAGCTGTATTAGTTAGTAGAAAGGCAAAAGTAACACAGATTTCCTTCGATTAACACATTGATTATATTGAGAAATCATTATACAGATACTTATATCTTCCTTTGTTGAAACATCTTATTTTAGACGTGAACGCTGTTGTAATAAATGATTCATGTAGGTGGAACGGAATACATTAAGGAAATATAAAATATTTTTGTGTATTTATTGTTCATCTTGCTTTTATATAAATTTTGTACATCCTTCTCTATTACCTGCCCAAGAGATTGGAATGTTTGATAAGATTTTAGCCTAATTCATTTTTCATATGACAAAAAGATGAATTGGAGCGTTACCTAAGCAGTTTCCTCTATGTGACATATTTTCGATAGATGACATCCACTTTTTTCATTCCTTCTAATCTAACTATGTATAAGTATGAAAATACACAAAAACCCCGAATCATGAACTTTTTAAGTGTCCGTGATTCGGGGTGCAGTTCATATTAGACTCCTATAGTCTGTCTAAACTATTTATTATTTGATTTGAAGTTGCTTCTACATACTATACCATTTGCTACATGATTTCTTTCCTTATCCATAAACAGTTACAATAACTCCACTCATATTGTCCCCTGAAATTTCGTAATGCTTATTCACTGGAACATTCACGTTAATATTCTCTGAAACTTTATAATAAGAGATCGTATACTTTTCACCTTCAACATACGTTGAAATTTCTTTTTTCTCTTTTAAGAAATCCAGATATTCCTCTAAGGTGAAATTATTTTTTTGCATAACAGCACTATGAGGTAAACCGACATAACGTATATGCCATGGCTCGTATTGAATCCCTGTAATATTACTTTTATTTTTCGGATAGCGTAAAACAAATCCGTATTTCCATACATTTTCCTCAATCCATTTTCCTTCAGGAGCTTTCTCCATTTTCATTTGAGTAGACCCAACATCAAGTGATAACCCTAAATTATGTTCACTATATCCTGCTGGAAGTGCGTAATCAGAGCCCATTTCCTCATATAGCTTCCCCTGTTCTTTGGAATCTCGATAACCGCTATTGATCAAAAAATGCTGTACCCCTTCTTTTTCTGCTGCATCTACAATCTTCAAAAACTTTTTCACAATATCCTTTGATAAGCGCAGACTTCTATCAAGTACCACATACCCTCTTACTAATTCAGGATTTTGAAATACATTTATAATATCAGATCTTATACTATCTTTCTTAACAGGGTAATCTTTATTAACTAGCAATAAATCCCCTTTATGAACTTGTTCCTTTGTAATCTCTTTCTTCTCAGTATTCGCAGCTTTTACTTTATTATCATTTTCTATGATTTTAACATTTATCTCTTTTTGAAATAACGGTGCTATATAAATCCCAACACATACTGTGCACAATATAAAAAGAAAAATAAATACCCACTTCTTCATTCCTAGTTCCTCCTTGACCTAACATATGTATAGGATAGAAAAAACTATTAAAATAAAAAGTGGGGTAAACTTAAAATTTTTATTAAATTTCCGAGCTCTCTTCTTTTGGCAATCTCACTTCAAATATTGTTCTTATTACATTACTTTCAGCAGAGATTGTACCATTATGCTGCTCCACAATATTTTTAGCAATAAATAATCCAAGACCTGTACTACCTTGTTGCTCTGTTCTTGCTTTATCACCTGTATAAAACATATCAAAAAGGTATGGCAAGTCTTCTTCTGGAATGCTATCTCCGTAATTAATAATTTGCACGACAACTTCTCCATTATCAATAGATCCATTCATATCAACAAACTGTCCATCATATCCGTATCGAATCGCATTTGTTAAAAGATTTTCAAATACCCTGGCTAACAAATTCCCGTCACCGTTAATATATAAATGAGGATCAACATTCAATCTAGCTTCTAAATGATGCTTCTCCAATAATGGGTACAATTCCTCATCTAACTGTATAAGCAACTCACTTATATTAATTGTTTTTTTATCTAAATTCAGCATACCATAATTCATTCGCGTAATTTCAAATAACTCATCAAGTAAACTTTCAAGTCGCTGCGATTTCGTAAATGCAATTGTAGAAAAATGTTTAATCTGATCTTTTGTTAAATCCTCATCTTTAAGAATTAAATCTAAATACCCTAACACAGATGTTAACGGTGTTCTTAAATCATGAGCTAAGTTAACAACGAGCTGATCTTTACTACTTTCTGCAAAGTCACCTCGTTCAACCGCTTCTTTTAACTTTTCGCTCGCTAAGTTAATTTCACGCGCAATATCTCCGAATTCATCATTTGATGAAATAGGAACTGTATTTGTAAAATCACCGTTAGCGAGATGATGAATGCCGTTAGAAATTTCATTAAAATACTTTAAGTATGGTTTTGTTAAAAAGAAAAAGAATACAATAGATAATGGAATAAAGAAAATCAAAAAGAAATTAATATCTCCAAACTCTCTTACTATTGACCTAAATTGGGCCAAAGGATCTTCATAGCGCACCATCGTTTTATAATAGAACTGTAATCCTTTATACATCATATATGTTACGCCAGCTGCTAATACCATACTTAGCGCAAACAAGGTGATCATTGTAAAACGAAAGCTTCTCATCATTTTAACCATTGAAAGTATAGCCTACCCCCCATACCGTTTTTATTAACTTATTCTTTCTTTTATCCTCCCCAAGTTTTTTTCGTAAAGTACGAATATGCACCATAACTGTATTTCCACCTTCAAAATAATCATTTGCCCATACGTGCTGAAAGATATTTTCAACACTATACACTTTCTTCGGATGGCTTGCTAATACATATAAAATATCAAATTCTTTTGGGGTCAATTCAATGTTCTCTCCATATACATTTACCGTTCGTCGCTCAGGATCAATAACAACTCCGCCTACTTCTAAAACGGATTTATTCTCCTCTACTTTCAGTTGATTTAACGTAAGAAATCGGCGTAGTTGTGCATTTACACGCGCAACTAATTCAATCGGTGTGAAAGGCTTCGTCATATAATCATCCGCGCCTAGTACAAGACCTGTCACCTTATCAAAATCAGATGTTTTCGCACTTAAGAAAATAATAGGCATATGATGTTTCATACGAATTTGTCGCGTTACTTCATAACCATCCATTTTTGGCATCATAATATCTAAAACAACTAAATCGATTGGCTGTGATTGAATGATACGAACTGCTTCTTCTCCATCAGTAGCCTTCACAACATGATAACCTTCTTTTTCTAAATGTATCCCAATTAATTCAGCAATTTCCACCTCATCATCAGCTATTAAAATTGAAATACGTTTCATTTTGTTTCCCCTCTCATTTCGTTTTCATACGCTCCATTTTAAACTAGTCCGCTGCATTTATACTACCTAAAAAAACTTTCACTAAAGGTAAATCACTGAAACAGTATTCTCTAGTTGTTTCATTTGCATTTCATTAAAAATAATTTTACTCATTTCCCTTACTTTTATCATGTTTTCTATTATAACGAGGAATGAATATAAAAACACACAAAAACCCCGAATCATGGACTTTTTTAGTGTCCACGATCCGGGGTACAGTTCAAAAATGTATGGTCTTTTTAATGTCTTATTGAACGAACGTAACCGTTACTTTAAGTACATTTTTTACAACATACCGCAAAGCACCCTAATATTAATGCTTCTCTTCTTCTAAAAAATTATAGTATTTCTATATACCCTTCTGTCCCATTCACCCTAATCATTTGTCCATCCTTGATTATCTTCGTTGCATTTTCCACACCGACAACTGCTGGTAAGCCATATTCACGCGCAATAACTGCTCCATGAGTCATCAGTCCACCAACTTCGGTGACTAGACCTTTTATGGATACAAACAATGGTGTCCAGCTAGGGTCAGTAAAGGAAGTGACTAATATATCTCCATCTTCTAAATCAGCGTCTTCCATGTTTAAGATGACACGAGCCCGCCCCTCTATCACTCCGGAAGAAACAGGTAGCCCTACAATCGCTTTGGCTGGGAGATTTTCTCGTTTGTATTTACCAACAATGATTTCACCATCAGACGTGATCACACGTGGGGGAGTCAGTTTTTCATATAATTTGTACTCGTCTTTTCGTTTGCTGATAATTTGGTAATCCAGCTTATTTGTGTGTACGACTTCGCGAAGTTCTTCAAAAGTGAGATAGTATATATCTTCTTTTTCATGAATAACGCTAGTTTGTACGAGTTGTTCGGCTTCTTTCAGTAAAGCCTGCTTATAAACGAAGTAGCGATTAATCATGCCGTATTTTGGATATTCACGATAACCGATGAAATTCCGGATTAAGTCGATCATTCGTTTTGTTTCTTTAGCTTTTTGTTCACCATCCGGTAATTGCTTCAATCGCTCTAATAACTCTTGTTCTTTTTTCAAAGCTTCCTGTCGCCCTTGCTCAAATTTCCGATTGCTGGCATTAGGTTGCAAGTTTTTAATATTATTAAGAATCATCGGGACAAGTGTAATTGGTTTTTCACTCCAACGAGTTTTCGTAATATCAATTTCTCCTGCACATCGCATTCCGTATCTGTTGAGAAAAACAACGAAAGCGTCTCTAACTTCCTGTCCACCATCAAACGTAACCAGTTCATCCAAAAAGGTATCATCTTTTGCATGTTGTAAATATTCTATTACTTCTGGATAAGGACGAATCACATCTGCGACATCCAATAGTGCGAGACCCATTTCCGAAGTAATATTGTTTGGTACAGATTGAGAAAGCGTGTCTGCTACGTTTTTTTCACCTAACCACTCGTTCATTTTTTCATTGATCCATATGGAAGCATTTATAGCAGCCATAAATACAGCTGAACTTTGTGGATCAAATAAAATCTTCTTTAATTCCTGAATATCTTCTAGAATAAAATCCAATACATCTATTCCTGATTTCGTTCGGATGTTTTGTTTTAACTCTTCTATAGATGTTTGATTACGCTTAATCAATTCAGAAACGATTGATGGATTGTTTTCGATTTGTTCGAGCATATCTGGATTGCCTCTGTTGGGACTCGGTGCTTTCTTATCATTTGGCAACGATGTTATAAAATCTCCGCGCTCAATGATGTTCATAATGGCATCTTTGGTGAGCGGATCGTGTTGTCCCATCGCATGTAATAACATGTTTCTACTAGCAGGTGAAGCCAGTTGATGTGTGACATCGACAAACAACCTTCCACCTGCTTTACGCATGGGTGCATTAGTCGTTAACAGCCAAAAAGATAATCCCAATGGTTTCATAGGATCCGTCATCATTTGTTGATGACCGACAGATACATAGACGTGGTTTTCTTGATCATTCACTTCAGGGATGGGGAAAAGAGTCGTGATTGGGCGACTTTGGACGATATAAAATGTATCATCAATGAAACACCATTCGATATCTTGTGGGCGATCAAAATGTGCTTCCAGCTTTCTACCGATTCTTTCAAGCTCTAACACTTGCTCATCTGAAAGTGTAGATAGATTCTGCTGATCCGGCTCAATTTCCTTTTCTTCCGTTCCGCCTTCTTTTCGTCCATATATAGCCAACTTTTTCGTAGAAATCGTCTTCTCCACAATGCTACCTTCCCGCACTTTATAATTGTCCGCAGACACGACGCCAGAGACAAGGGCCTCACCCAATCCAAAGCTAGCATCGATCGACAGCACCTTTCGGTTTGATGTAACTGGATCAGCTGTAAATAGTATTCCGGAAGCCGTTGAAAAAATCATCCTTTGAATCACAACAGACAGATAGACCTTTCGGTGGTCAAATCCGTTTTGCATACGATAAATCACTGCTCGATCAGTGAATAAGGAAGCCCAGCACTTACTAATATGTTGTAAAATTGCATCTGTTCCTTTTATATTTAAATAGGTATCCTGTTGACCAGCAAAGGAGGCGTGTGGTAAATCTTCAGCAGTTGCACTAGAACGAACTGCATAAGCATATTCATTGCCAAACTGGGAGAGTGTGTGAGTAACAGCTTTCACAACATCGGAAGGAATTTCTGCCTCCAAAATGATGTTCCGAATCTCCCTGCTGATTTCACCAATTTGATCTCGGTCCTCTACTTTCAGCAGTGTTAATTGGTTCACCAATGCGTGGAAGGCTTCGTTTTTTTCGAGGGCTTCTTGATAAGCAGTTGTCGTAACACAAAAACCTTCAGGCACTTGTATTCCATCAATATTCGATAACTCCCCTAAATGAGCCCCTTTTCCTCCGGCCATCATTTGTCTCGTTTTATCAACCTCTCGAAATTCTAGAACATATTGGTTCATTTCTTTCCCTCCCATTTTATCGCTCAATACGAAAACGAATCGTATGACAAAAATTGTTCATCTCATCAACGAATTACATTTACATGTATCGCCAGAGAAGCAACTTCGCTTGATTAATACTAACAAGTTAATAAATAAAAAACAGACTAAAAATGATTAATTATTAATGGTATAATTAAATTAGGGAAAAGGACAGTTACCGATTATATATCGTAACTGTCCTTTTTTTGTAACCAATCGTTCTTGAACGCTCCTGCCTTGTTAGTTGAAGAAGGGATGTTATAATAAATTTTATTATTTTACTGTTTTGCATTGGAGGCACTTAACTTGGAAATTAGAAAAGCAAGTAAAGAAGATATAAAGGGCGTATCAAGAGTTTATGTTGATAGTTGGAGGACTACTTATCGTGGTCTAGTACCTGACGATTATCTGGACGAATTATCGTACAAAGACGCAGAAAAAAGATGGATTGATTTTTTAAATAACGAAAATGAATCTTTTATTTATGTTGCCATTAATGATACAGAGAAAATTATAGGTTTTGCATCAGGTAAAAGTATTGATGAGAAGAATTTTGATGGGGAATTATATTCGCTTTATCTCTTACAGGAATGTAGAGGATTAGGTGTTGGGAAGCAGCTTGTTTCAGCTGTTGCTAAGCATTTTAAAGAAAAAGGTATTTATTCTATGATGGTTTGGGTAATGAAACAGAATAAATCTGGACTTGGTTTTTATGAACGTATGGGCGGAAAAGAATATATTCATAGGACTAGTACGTTTGGAGGAACAGTAGTAGAGGATGTTTCGTATGGTTGGAAGAAGATCTCAGAATTATGTGCTGAGTAAGAGTAACAAAGATTTACACGCGTGTACCTTGTTTAATTAACGGGATCTATCGTTGAATAAAACTTAGATTTCCAAACGGCTTTATGTTAACTGAAACAACTGTCTTTCACTTAACATAACGTTTAATTATTTTCTATTTTTGTTATTCTACACTTTCCAATGAAATAGAGTAACAAAAATAGAATAATAAATGAAAATCAGCATATCACCTCAAACTAAAGCACCCCTTCGTATTATAAGGTCAGCCAGAGAAATCTGGTTGACTATTTTTCATTCAATTTATAGATTGATAGTAGCCGGGGTAGAACGGAAGCACCCATGGGTCATCTACTCGTTGAGACTAGCCAACGACAGGCATTGCAAACTGTTGAGATATTTGCTCAAAACTGGCTAATTCCACAGGTGAAAAATTGTGATGAACTGGACTCTACTGTTGTAATCGGAACTAAACCATATCTTTAGATTAAATACGGACAGCTAGACATTACCACAAATAAAAGCCCAATAATCTATAAATTCCTGGTCCTTTATTTGTACTTCCAGTAACGAAAACTATTTAAATATATAAAGGTAACTGTGAGAATTTAAAATGAATGGGTATATGTGATATCCTATTATTTAAGAATCAATTTGCTTATATTATCTGACAGTATCTTAATCACCTCATTGGAAGATTAGAGGCCTTCCAAATAAAGCTGGATAATAAATTAACATCATACCTACATGTGAGCAAACTAAATAAAAAATAGCCTCGTATTTTATTACTAGAGAAGAGTTATTATCAAGCTTTTTTTCATCTCTTTTATATATCATTTTAAATAAAGCTCTATATAATAAATACCCAATAATCGCCCCCAGGGTGTTCATAAATAAATCATCAATATCTGTAATTCTATTATTTGGCAATTGACTTAACTCAATAGCCAATGAAAAAAAGAATCCAGCATATACGGTATTTTTCATTGTTCTAAACTGCGGCCAAATAGTCGGCAATAAAAAACCTAACGGCATAAATAGTAAAATGTTCAAAACATACGTAGTAATACCTTCAGAAGCAAATGGAATCAAGTTGATTTCACTTGCACGAATCAATGTTTCATATCTTCTTATATCCCATACAGTCGCTATCTGCGTCACCTTATACACTAGCGAAAGGTAGAACAGAAAAACATACACCCATAGAAAATGCCGAATAGATATATTTTTTTGCGCTTTAAAATAAAATCCAATTTGAAACACAATACAAAAAATAATAGTAAAAAAATAAGTATACAAATAACTAATCAAAACTCCTGTATGCATATAGAATCTCCTAACTTTACATTTAAATCTATGACTTTGTCATTTTAGAACATAATTCAAGAACGGATGTCACAATCACTCCATCTATATTATTACCAGAAATTTCATAATGTTCACCCGCTGGTATTTCAACGTCAATTGTCTCGTTTTGAGAAATGGGATAATATGAGATCGTATATTTTTGCCCATCAATACTAATAGAAATGCTCTCTTCTTCTTTCAAATAATCCAGATATTCTTCCAAAGCTAAATTCATTTCCTGCATAATCGCACTGTGAGGCAAACCGACATAGCGAATATGCCAAGGTTCATATTGAATTCCCGTAACATCCGTTTTATTCGATGGATAGCGTAAGATAAAGCCGTATTCCCAAGCATTTTTTTCTATCCACTTTCCTTCAGGTGCTTTGTCCATCTTCATTTGAGTAGATCCCACATCAAGCGATAATCCCAAATTGTGTTCGCTATGCCCTGCTGGCAAAGCATAATTAGAACCCATTTCTTCGTAAAGTCTACTTTGCTCATCTAAGTCTCGAAAACCACTGTTAATTAAAAAGTGCCAAACCCCATCTTTTTCAGCATCAGCTATCATCTCAGAAAATGTTTCAGCTATTTCTTCTGACAATTTAATTTTGTTATCAAGTATCTCATACCCCTTTGTCAATTCTTTGTGTGTAAATAAATTTATGACATCTGATTTTATACTCTTTTGGTGAACAGGATGTTCCTTGTTGACCAAGAGTAGATCCCCTTGATAGATCTGCTCTTCTGTAAGCTTAATCTTTTGGGTATTTTCAGTAGCTGTATTATCATTTTTTTTTTATATTTGAACCTCTACTTTATCTTGAGATATCGGTAATATATTAAAAATAAAAACTATGAATAATGCAAAGGACAATAAAAATCCCCACTTTTTCATTTTTAGTCTCCTCCTTGATGTAACCTGTTTATAGGATAGGAAAAACTTTTAAAATAAAAAGTGGGGTAAACATTAAATTTTTCTTAAATTTTCACTTGGATTTTATTATTAATCTTCTTAGGAATCCGCCATTGGTAATCGGACTTCAAATATAGTGCGTATTAAATCACTTTCTGCAGTTATTGTTCCATTGTGTTGCTCTACAATATTCTTCGCAATGAATAAACCGAGACCTGTACTATTTTCTTGATGAGTTCGTGCTTTGTCACCAGTATAAAGCATATCAAAAATATGAGGCAGTTCATCTGGAGGAATGGCATCCCCATAATTGATAACTTGAATAACGACTTCCTCTGAATCAATAAAACCGTCGATATCTACATATTGCCCCTCATACCCATAGCGATTTGCATTAATTAGAAGATTTTCAAACACACGTGCCAATAACTCTCCATCGCCCATAATAGATAAAGGGGGAGTAATATTCATTCTTGCTATCAAATCGTTTTTCTCGAAGACGGGATACAACTCTTCTTTCAATTGAATAAGTAGCTCACTTAAATCGATTTGTTTCTTTTCAATTGGTAACATGCCATAATTCATCCTAGTTATTTCAAATAATTCATCAATTAACCTTTCTAAACGTTGAGATTTGGTAAAGGCAATCGTTAAATAATGCCTGATCTGATTTTCAGTCAAGCTATCATCCTTAAGGATTAAATCTAAATAACCTAAAACAGAGGTAAGAGGTGTACGCAAATCATGAGCCAAATTTACTACTAACTGCTCTTTACTACTTTCCGAAAAGTCACCCCTTTCTATGGCTTGTTCCAATTTTTCACTTGCCAGATTAATACCTTGTGCAATATCACTAAATTCATCATTTGACAATATTTGAACTCGATGTTTAAAGTCACCCTGAGCAAGATAATGAATTCCTTTTGAAATCTCATTGAAATAGGCAGAATAGGGTTTTGTAAGTAAAAAGAAAAATAATATTGAAAGCGTGATAAATAAAAGTAAAAAGACGTTAAGGTCTCCAATATTTTCTATGATTTTGCGAAAATAAGCTAGTGTATCTCCACGATTAACATTTGTATAATAATACAATTGGAGTACTTTAAAGAGTAGATATGTTATGGCGCTAGACAACAACATGCTTAAGCCTAACAATACTATCATTTTTGAACGAAAGCCTCGTAGTATGTTACCCATTGAATTTATAACCTACCCCCCATACAGTTTTTATCAATTTGTTTTTTCGTTTATCCTCTTCAAGTTTTTTCCGCAAAGTACGAATATGAACCATAACGGTATTCCTACCTTCATAGTATGCATCCCCCCATACCTTCTGAAAAATATCTTCTGCACTATAAACTTTATTTGGATTACTGGCTAATAAATATAAAATTTCAAACTCTTTCGGTGTTAACTCAATATTCTTACCATATAGAGTAACTGTACGTTGTTCAGGAGAAATCGTTAATCCTCCAAATTCCAAGTTTGAGTTCTGTTTGGTTTTAGGTTGATTCAACTTCATAAAGCGTCGCAGCTGTGCATTTACCCGAGCTACCAATTCAATGGGTATAAATGGTTTCGTCATATAATCGTCTGCTCCAATCACGAGTCCCTGCACTTTATCAAAATCAGACGTTTTAGCGCTCAAAAAAATAATGGGCATATTATGTTCTTCGCGAATGCGATGTGTAACTTCATATCCATCCATTTTCGGTATCATAATATCCAAAATCAGTAAATCAATTGGTTGAGTCTGGATAACATCAATGGTTTCTTGCCCATCCGATACCTTAATGACACGATACCCTTCTTTCTCTAAATGTATAGCAACCAAATCAGCGATTTCAACATCATCATCAGCTATTAATATTGTTATATTTTTCATTTATTTCACTCCTAGACAAAGTTATCATTAATCGTCAATAAGTCATACGAAGTTGTATCATAAAAAAACATCAGTTTTTGATAGTTAGTTCCGCACAGTTAGTTTAAGTACATTTCTTCACAATCTTTATAGTGATATTAACATAAATATCTAATAATAAAATCATCTCTCCTCTAAGACATCTATAGAGGAGAGATGATTTTATTCAAATATTTTTATAATCAATCTTTATTACAAAAGTAAGTTACCGCAAGTAAAAATTCAAGAATTCCTAGTAGTAATGCGACGATAGTAATAACATTTAATACCTTATCTTTATAAAAAACTTTTTCATCATTTCTCCTTTTTACCTTCACTTGAAATAAACTTTACCACAAAGTAACAGTTACTTGTTCAACCTATTGATCAGCACGTTCATTTAATTGGGCGTATGAAAGAGCTGAAGTATTAATCGCAGCTGTAGAACGCAACCCATTTCAATCAACGCTTTATCAAAGCCTTCTCGTCAGTCTGAATATGTATATTGATTTAAAATGTTTTCCTTGACATTCTATTAGCTGGTTTAGCGCAATTAAGATGTAAAATAACAACTGTTTCATTTATTCTCACTCATTAAAAACTAACTTCTAATCATTTCTTTACATGATTGATATATAGTCTAGAATCATTGCCCTCTGTACATTAAATAAATTTGATTTGTAATATAATCTGAACTAAAGTGAAGTCCCTTCCTTATCCACCACATGATGATACCCACTAATGAGGCCGTTTTAATCTCAATCGCAACATAATCAGTAGGTAAATCCTCCTTGGTATTCTTTCTTCTTGTTTCTACTAATTGCTTTAATAATAAAAATAATTGCTCCTCAAACTGATTCATATTAAATAAAAGAGGCAAATAATTCCGATGAATATATAAATAATCCAGCAATTGTGTTAACTGTTGTTTTTCTGATAGATCTTGTGCATGTAGTAAAGCAATCATTTTATTAGAAAGCTCATTTAAAATCTCATCGGTGATTTGCGTTAGTAAATCTTGAATATCCTGATAGTGTAAGTAAAACGTCGTTCGATTTAATCCTGCTTTGGCTGCGATTTTCTGAACTGTTAAATTGGAAATAGTGACTTCCTCACTTAAAAGAGAAAAGACGGCATTTTTAAACATTTCTCTTGAACGAATTGTACGAGGATCTTCTTTTTTATGTATAGACATTTTAAAACTCCTTTATAGATTTTCCTTTGACTTTCTCGACATCCTATATTTTCTATGTCGATTAGTGAACATTTCATACAAAATTGTTCATGGTCAGAAATATGTATCTTTGTTACTATGGATTTTATCGACACAATGTCGAAAATGCAAGTCTAACGCAAAGGAGTTTATAGATGCAGAAGGAACTAACAGAGAAAAATAAAAAAGTTTTATTAATTGTACTGATTGCGGGCTGTTTTTTATCAACATTAAATCAGACGTTATTAAATGTTGCATTAAGTGGTTTTATGGATGTATTTCATGTAACGGCTACAACTGTACAATGGTTATCAACAGGCTTTATGCTCGTAAATGGTGTTTTAGTACCCATTACAGCGTTTTTAATGAAACGTTTTACAACGAGACAGCTATTCATTAGTTCGATGTTCTTTTTACTCATCGGGTCGGTATTTTGTGCCTGTGCAATGAATTTCGGTATGCTGTTAACAGGAAGAATGATTCAAGCAATTGGTGCTGGAATTATTATGCCTCTAATGATGACAGTTATTTTATATTTATATCCTATCGAAAAACGCGGAAGTATTATGGGAACAATTGGCTTTGCAATCATTTTCGCACCAGCCATCGCTCCTACATTATCTGGTTTTATCATTGAATATATATCATGGAGATGGCTATTTATTGGGTTAGTCCCATTTGTATTAATCGTCATTGCTCTTGCGTTCAAATATTTAATAAATGTTGTAGAAACAACAAAAGCGAAATTGGATATCACAAGTGTCATCTTATCAACAATTGGCTTTGGCTGTATTTTATTTGGATTTAGTAGTGCCGGAAGCAAAGGCTGGGATCATCCTGTTGTTATGACAACAATTATTGCCGGAATACTCGTTACGACTTTATTCTGCTTACGTCAAATAAAATCCAAAGATCCATTATTAAATCTATCCGTATTTAAGTATAAAATTTTCACTCTCACATCGTTCATCAATATACTCATTACAATGATTATGTATGCAGATTTAATCCTTTTACCAATTTATTTACAGAATGGACGAGGTTTTACACCTTTCGAAACAGGTTTACTTTTATTACCCGGAGCTGTGATCAATGCCTTCTTATCACCTGTCACAGGTAAGATGTATGATAAATATGGCGCTAAACCACTCTTTATTACAGGGTTACTATTTGTCATTATTTCTATGTGGGGCGTAATTGATTTAACCGAATCCACAACGTATATGTATGTAATGGTTCGCACCTGTATTTTACGAATTGGCTTAAGCTTCATTTCTATGCCTTTAAACACAGCAGGATTGAATGCTTTACCAAGAGAATTAGGTTCACATGGTTCAGCAGTAAATAATACCATTCGCCAATTAGCTGGTGCTATTGGAACAGCAGTTGTTATCACAGTATATACAATGCAAACGACTTCACATGCCTCTATGCTATCTATGGAAAATGGAAATATTGCAGCTACCCAACTAACAAAACTAGCTTCTATCTTTGGCTCAAATGATGCTTATACCTTTATGTTAGTTTTATCGATTGTAGCGTTACTACTTGCATGCTTTATGCCTAAAAAAGCAGCTATCGAAAAGGAACAGGTTAATTAAGTAACAGATTAATTACTATCATATTCAAAATGTAAGCATATCTGAGATTTTTCAGATATGCTTTATTTTAGTTATGGTTCTATATCGGTTCATCATAACGTAGCTTCCTTCTTCCATTATATAAAAAAGGATAATTAGCCTCATAACGGACTAACTATCCACTATATTTACATCTTATTTTGAATCTTTTTTTCAAACAGATTATTATTTACCATTATTAAACATTAAGGATTAGCGAATGTAACTTCATATAAGGAATTAACTTTTTTAACCGCTGCAGAGCAAGCATAACCTGTTTCATCTTTCCAACCCGGAAAACTATAATAAACCTTACCATCTGCACTCATTATGATTTCATTATTCACATCTCTCATCGGGTAAACATCACCAGTAACAGCTTGCACTGGATGGAAATTCAAAAAAATTGTTGTACGAATCGCAAGTATAGGTGTACTGAATAAAAATCTATACACGAAAATAAATGATACAACTACCAGTATTCCTATTATAGAAATAATCGTGAATTTCTTGTTCATTTTAAGCTCCTTTAACTTCCCCCTGTTTTCTTTTCTATGTATTCTATTTCATCTAGTATTTGTCTTTCTGTTATTTTCGATGATTTCTGGGATGCGGTTACGTACTAGTTTGTTGGAGGTTTGGATTGCGATTTCTCCAGCGCTTTGGTTTCTCTTCAGTCAGAATAGAAAGTACAAAATCAACTTACCAGCAAAATATCGCTACATATTTAATATTACTATTCAATCGAAGTACCATTCTGTGAGCTGGATACGCATGCAGGATTTAAATACATCTAATGTTACTATTCAATGCTATGACAGACTAACTGCACTTAACAGTAAAAACTTATTTAAATACATCTAATGTTACTATTCAATGTGCTGACTTAGTAAAAGCATTACAGCGTCGTGTATTTAAATACATCTAATGTTACTATTCAATTAATAGCTCAGCTCATGGAGTAGAAGTTTGCTACTAATTTAAATACATCTAATGTTACTATTCAATGTACTAGCTCGCACTAGTGCGCCAGCTATCCTGATATTTAAATACATCTAATGTTACTATTCAATCGTCCACACGGGATTACCATTTATGTATAGGGACAGAATTTAAATACATCTAATGTTACTATTCAATCGGTGGAAACACAACTAGTCAGATGCTCGCACGCATATTTAAATACATCTAATGTTACTATTCAATGCCGAAGAAATAAGGGGTACAAACTCCCTATACTCCATATAATATTATATGAACCGTAGGTTTAACGGATTTTTTACCAGCGGCAACTTATTACTTTCATTTTTTCAAAAGATGCGAAAAACCCTTTGATACATCTAGGTTTCTTAACGTTCACTCATAATTCCACCTGGTAAATTTATAGAAATAAGAGGTCCCCATTTCCTGATTGACCCATTTCAATCTCCTCAAAGCTATGTTCATTTATCATTTTAATAATTGTGATAAAATCTTCTCCATCTTCCATGATATCCTTTAGTTCTTTTTCCATTTGCAATAAATTAGAAGGCGTGATATTCCCTCTAAAAATAGACTTTTGGTAGTGATTTAAATATTTCTTACAAATCTTAAATACTTTCGTCACCCTTCTCTCATTTACGTCATAAAAAACAAACGCATAATTCGCATTCATTTTCTTCTTCATTATTTTTTCTCCTTTATATTGAATGGAACGAAAGTTTTCCCCTCCAAAATAAATTTTGTTAATTTGTAAGCATCTAGCTTAATTGCTGTCTGATACGAAACTTTTCTCTTTAGAACTGGATGCTGAAATACACCGTTAATTCTTTCTTCAAATGCTGCAATAAATATTTTTTTACCCGGTTCATTTAATAAGCAATAATTTAATTCTTGATCAAAGTGCTTTTCAACCTTTATTTTTTTATTCTTAATTGTTTCAAAAATTGTGCGAAACACAATAACGGGTTTAAAAACCTCGCATAAATCTAAACAAAGCGAAAATCTCCCTTCACTTGGCTCATGTAAAAAACTAATACATTGGTTCAAATGAGTATAATAGATTTGTGAGATTGTCTTTGAATATAACAAAGAGTTCCCAAAAGAAATCATTGCATTTAACGGGTTATCTGGTGGACGTTTTACTCGTTTATGAAATACAAATTCTTCCGGTAAAAAAAGTGAAAATGAATCATAAAATCTTTTCCAAATTGACCCTTCAATGAACAATAACTGTTGAATAGAAATATCTTTATCTAACATTCTTGGAATATCTTTTCTGAGCCAAACTAATAAAGTTTTTAACTCTTTCACATCATGTTTATAATAATGGTACAATACCTCATGTATATTTTGAGCTATTCCTAATACAATTGCTTTTGCAATATTTAATCGATAATTCTTGAAAGCTTCCGCTTGTAAAATTGTTAACTTTCCACTTACTAACTGTTCTTTTGGATAGTACGTTCCTGAATACTGCTGGTAATAATTAAAAAAATGAACAACAATACCAACCTTACTCAAAAAATCAAATAGTTTACTATTTAAACTTACTTCATTCAAACAATAAATTTCCTTAACTCCTTCTACTGGAATATAAGTATGTCCGTTTTCATTTCTAAATATGAGAGAATTATCCTTGCGCTTCAATTCTCCCATATTCAATAAATATTTCGTCGTATTTGCCATTATTTATCCTCCCTATATATAACAATAATCGTAGTACGCACATTTTTTACATTTACTTTTATATATAGGTTCAACTGGAATGCCTCCTTCTACGTACTGCTTTATATTAATTAATATTTTTTCCAACTGTGCTTCTACTTCGGCTGTTAATTCTACATAAAAAATATTTTTTGTTTGCTTATTTTTTTCAATGAATTGGATCTTTCCTGTACGTTCAACACCCTTAGCCCTTAGAACTTTTAAATAAAATAAAGTTTGCCATTTTACGGCTTCAATATCGGAATCAGATTTTTTTATTTCTACTAAATAATCATCAGTTAACTTATCAATTCGAATATTCTCGATGGCAATCTCTTTTTTCTTCGCACGTTCATTTTTCAATTCATGCAATATTTTACCTATCCGAACATCCTCGCTATTATCTTCTAAATTAATTTTATTGGCGAACAGCCAACATTGCCTCTTACAATGAAAATAATAATTCACCATAGTTCCTGTTATTTTCATAAGAACATACTCTCCGCTCCATCAATATATCGTTTACGATTAAACTTCTTCGTTCCCGTTTCATCATCCAATTCCATATATTGTTCACCATTGCTAACGTAAAATATTATTCCCGCACTATCGTCATAACGTGGCGGATGTGGCCTTCCATTCGAATAAAGCGTATACGTAAAATATGGCATATACTGTCTTAATCTTGAAAGTTCTATTTGCCTCTGTGCGTAATTCATTGTTTTATTATTTGATAATTGTTTATACTCGTTCCATAGTTCTTCACCTTTTATTACTTCTCCATCTTCCATTTCTAAATCATAAGAAATAAATAATGTGAGTGGTTTCTCAGTAATCAACTTCATATGTTTAGATACCGCTTCAAACTCTAAAAACTTTATATTAGTAATAAACACATTTTCATTAGTTAGGCTTTGTCGTTTATTCCTTTCATCCAACCGCCTAAAGTTTAAATGATAAAAATCAGTGAAATCTTTATTAATTAGACTTTCTTGATACTCTTTAAAATGAAGGTTTTTTTCCGTTCGAAAATCGTTTCGATATATATTCCCCGCTTTATCCAAATCAAAGAAATACGCATGACAGTTCTGACGTAAGCAAGAACGGTTTATACGTCCAAGAAACTGTTCTTCTGCGTCCATTAACGAAATATCCTTAAAACCAATATCCATATCAATGTCTACACCTGCTTCAATGACTTGTGTCGCTACAACAATTACATTTTCTAATATAAAATGACCTTCCTTATCTTTCTTGGTCAGTTCATCTAATATTATTTTTCGATAATAGTTGTTGTCATCTCCCGTTAACTCTACTACTCTCATTGTCCTGAAGTTTTCTCTTATCCTGTTATAACAATCTCTTGCAGTTGTTTTACTAATACACTCTATTAACACTCTGCTATTTTCCCTACTTGCGACTATTTTTTCTACCTGTTTAACTAGCTGATCAAGCGTAAAATCCTTATTTTCTAGTAATTCAAAATGCAATTCCACACGATCTTTAAATAATGGATGTTGAAAATATTTTGTTCGATCCGGTATTAACTCAACAAATAGATTCTCTTCTTGCAGTAATTCATCTAGCCGGGGAAGTGTTGCAGACATAATAATAAACTTAATGTTCAAACACTCACTAATTTCATGTAAGAAATGAATAATCTCAGACCAAATAATATTTCGGTAATTTTGTATTTCATCTAAAATAACAACACTATTACATAAATGAACAAGTGCTAGATTAGATTCTCTTCCTAAACCAAATAAGTAATGAAAGAAATTTACATGGGATGTTAACGTTACTGGATATTGCAACATTTGTCGCCTAAATAATTCTTCTTCATAGTGAAGTACTGGTTCTTCCATTTCTGATTCTGATTTAGTAACAATTGGGGTAACAGAATTTACGACAGATATTCGATACTTCTCTTGAATTTCTTCTGAGTATATTTTGCTAAATGTATTTTTTGTTTGTTCAATGAGGGTGTTGAAAGGAAAAACATACATAATTTTATTTGTACGTTTATTTTGATGCATCAGCTGTAGGGACAAATTTAGAGACATATTCGTCTTACCACTACCTGTTGGGGCCTCTAAATAAAATAAATTTCTATCACTATTTTTAACGAGCTCTTCTTCAGATGCTACAAACAATTCCGAACGTAAAGCATTAATTGGACAATGATCAAAATGGTTGGAGTCTTTCTTATAAAACTGAATCCCTTTATATACGTCCGTTTCTCGATAAATAGATAGTAGCTCTTCTATATCTGCTTGCTGTAAATAATAAAAAGTAGGCTGCGAACCATTTTGATAGGTGTATGTTGCCAAGGAATCACAGCTGACAATGGATGAATACAGCAATTTTATTAATAAGTAAAAAGGCGTTGGCTTATGACCATCATCAAAGCGGAAATTATCCCGATCTTCAAATTGCTCTACAGGAAATTCCTGTAACAAACGATCTTTGTAAGCATAGTACGCAACATATTCAGGTGTATGTTTTATTCTACGGTATAAATGAAATAATCTTTTATAAAATTGAACCGTATTTACATCTTCTAAATAAGTATGATGTCTTGATATACAATAAGCAAATGCATATAAGACATGATTTAAAAATCCACGTACCCCATCGTCATCAAACGATTTTACTTCTAAACTAAAAATATCTAAATAAAGAAGTGCCGATAAAAGCGAATGATTTTTATTATTGTACTCACTACCACTTTTCAATGTAATGAACTTATTTTTCATTTTCAAAACTTGAAAGGCAGGATTTATTTTCCCTAAATCATGTAAATACACAGCCTGTTCAAATAATTTTTTTATAAAACACTGTACGTTATCTTCTAAAGCTTCTCCATCAAACGTCAAACGGTTTAATATTCGAGTTAATATGTCATCTAACGTATTTTCGCTTTTTAATTTTTCATAGAAAAGCAACGTTAACTCGGAATGCTCTACTAGTGTTTCTTTTTCTTTATTTCCGTTTTTATCTGTATGGGCATACAAGCTATCACTATTTAACAAATAATCATTAATACCCACCACACACACCTCCCCCCTTTACTTAATAGTTTTTAAAGAAACGCAATCATCCGTCCTTCTGTTTGAAATACATGTAATGTAGGAGACACTTGTTGTATTTTTCGATTCGTAAATACGATTTCATCAAATTCATAATAATTAAGATCCGGGTTTAATTGTGTTGGGATATATTCTTGAAAGAAATATCCTGGCTTTTTATCAAAAGTTCCTCCTCTCGATGCAAATGAGATATCTTTCAAATAGGCTAATGATGAGATACCATTTACTTGATCTACTTTTTCTAACTCAACTATTCGAGGATGTTCAATATGAGCAGGATGATCATTTTTCCCTAAGTAAGGGACATATTCACATAAAGAGAGAAGTAAATAATTTTTCAACTTGATGAATGTTTGTTCATCTACACTACCATCATTCCATAAGTAAATTGACCAATGAGGATTTTCTAGCCATTGTTCTCGGACGATTAAATTGCCACCTTCTTCCTTACTCGCATACCCAACTGTATTATTAAACACCTGAATTTTCTTTGAAAAATAGCCCCGATCACCATGTGGTACAATGCTAACTTTTAAATCTTTTAATAATCGGTAAAACTCTGGATATTGATTAATGTGTGAGTTTCCATCTTCAGCAATGTTTTTTTGTTGCTGCGTATACCCACCAGCACCAATGATTGCTCCCAATAATCCGTAAAGTGCAATTTTATGAATATGACTATATGTGAAGTAAACATTAGAATTTACATCCGGCTTTTTAAAAAAGGCCGTCTTGCCTTTTAACTCAAAAGCTATCGCTTCCATATCATCACTCCTAAACCAATAAAGACTCTATTTCTTCTTCTGTAAAGATATTTTTTCTTATAAACATATCAGTATCTGTAACAATAGAAGTAGTTAGAGGATTATAATACACTTCAATACCCTCTAGCTTGTTATGAAATGGTTGTAATAGCTCCTCTATTTTTCTCATATCAATGATGTACAAATTATCTTGCTTGGAGAATTCAATATATTGATCAAGCTGCGGTAAATAGAGCGGTTCATCTTCCTTACACGTTACAAATAAAGCAAAATTATTAAAGCATCCTGATTTGCTATTTGTATTTAGAGCTGTCGCGCTTAATAATGACGCCTTTTTAAATTTCATATATGCTTCTTCTGTATATCCTTCAATCCCATCCATGAAACTTGTATATTCATCATAATTTTTTGGATTCACAGAGAATGGATAAAAGTAATGTGCTTCATTACTTACAATTTTCGCCCCTAAACTAGATGCCTCTGCATTTTCCTTACTAGAATTGCGAAATGGGGATAAAATATCTTGGCTTTCTGTATTTGTAAGTTCATATTTATTCATGCCTTGACCAATTTGAACAACGCCTGTTATTCCAATATTTTGACCTTCTACAGCAAAAGTCGCTCCGAAATTCATAACATCCACTGCGGAGAATAGGTTCTGTAACACATCCACTGTCTTTGATTTTTTAGAAACTTCTGCATTAAAAATTTCTTGATAACGTTCTATCAATTCCTTAGGTTGTAGTTTTCCTTCTTTTTCATTTACCTTATAAGACTTGATATATAATACCTTTTCCCCTTCATTTAACCAATATTTCTTCATACTGAACTTTAATGCTTTATCACTTCCAAAAACCATTCCATCACTCGTCGACTTTGGTCTCCCTGAAAAATCAGCATTCCAGTTTGACATAATACTAGAAACTCCTATTACTCCATGTACACGTTTATGCCATTTGCTCATGTTCCACAGCCCCTTTTTCATAGAATATATTGTTAGCCAATAGACCTGCTACTAATAAATCTTTGTTTACTCCTTCACTTCTCCCCTCAGTTTCAAACCCCATTACCATCGCAAAAGCATTTTTAAAAGAAACATTCCCCATGCTTATGGCATGTCCATATTTCAGCAATAAATCTTCTAAACGACGTTTTAATTGATGTGGATATTTGGCCCGTAGAATAGGCTCAAACATACCAATTGTTTTGGACCTCGCTTGCGATTGTGATAATAAATAGTACCCTAGCTGTCCAGCTAAATAATAAAATTCCAAATCATTTTCACAAACAACTAATTCCTTACTGTGGATTTTCTCTTTCAAGGCGTTACTCACACTGCGAATACAATCTCCCATTCCCTCTCCTCCTGTAACATGAAAATATTTTAATAAAGCTACCCGTAAATTAAATGCTTCTGCTAATTGTGTTGTATACGCACCTTCAACTATTTTACATAATTGCTCTTCTATTAAATTTCGAGTTAATTTGTCAATCACAAATCTTAATGATTCATTTGTTCCTTTACAGAAAAAATCATATAGCGCTTGTCTGCTTTCAAGAAAATACGACAGCATATTATTCGTAAAATCATTTGTTTTTATCTCAGGTTGATGATTTAAAATTGAACCGCTCATTCTACCTCTAAAAAAATATTGGCTCATTAACATCTTTAATTGTTCCCGTTTCTCCACTAGATAGAATGATTTAGCAACCAACATACCATCAACTTTTTCTTTAATTTCTAGTACATTTTGAACTTCAAAACCACCTTCATTTAAGGACTCCAAAATAGAAAATGGCACATTCTCGTAGTAATCAATGCTTCCTTTCTTATCCATTCTAATATGATAATTACCTTTATTTTTTGTAGCGTGAGACGTAAATATCGTGTCGGTAGAAAATACATGCTCCCGAAATTTCCCCTGTGATTCCAACCATGAGTAGAAATCTTTTCTTGCAATTGCACTATCTACTGAAATACGTAAAGGTACACTCGTTTTCATCGTTTTTAATAAGAGAAATGGTTTGTTGCTGTTTACTGTCATATCCCCACTTGGTAATCCAATAATAGAAGATGAATCCGGATAGTTATACGCATCAACGGTAAAAATTCTTGGTAATATATATAACTCATATTCTGTTTTATAAGTTTCTTCATCCGCTTCAAAAAAAACTTTTATATAGTTTTTGAATCCATATTCTTCTTTCAATTCGTGGAATAATTCGATAATTAATGATGTATTAGTTGTTAAAAAAGTTTCATACTGATGATTACGTTTTATCCGCTCTTCATCATGTAATACTTTCATCAAATGGGGATAATATGTCTCAAAGAAAGTTTGTCTATTGTTCAACATTTTTTCCTTTAATTCTTTTGGTCTCGTTACGATGGGATATGCATCTAAAAATTGAGAAGATAATTTTTGTAGTTTCTTGTAATACTCTTCAATACGTCTAGCTAGTTGCTCTGCACCATATATCTTCTTTTCCCCTAACAACAATTCTTCTTTCATAAAAAACGTTAAAGGATTGGTACTATGAATTTTCTTTTTAGGAAGGTCAATTAACTTATTTGCATCATCATTTAACATACCGCTATAAAAATCTCTTATTTTAAACCATTCGTATAACTCCCGGTTTTCAATAACTTCGTCACTTTTATGATCATGAATATATATGTTTTGGTGTATGCTTTTCACATTGTCTTGAAATGATTTAGCAGCATCGAACTTAATGTATATCCCATCTTTCAATCTGTAGTTATCTAAAACAATTGCCGGATTCTCATTAACAGCCCTTTGAAACTTCTCAACTAAATCAATTAACATCGTTTCACCACCTACAAATAATTAGCAAAACAAAATCCGCAGCCTAGTGCACTATTCTTCTCCCCAAGCCCACACCCTAACGCTACATGTGCTAGTAATTGAGATTTTTCATCTTCCTTCACAGCTATCTTTAATTTATTCCCGAGTAACCGAACGTTTTTATACTTCGTCGCAATTGGTTTACTATTCAAAAGTTCAATCCTTTGAATAAACGATTCATTAAAATCACCTTGACCATAAAATGATGTATACTTTTTCTCCAAATTAGCTTGTAATCTTTCCAATAATATATCCAAATCATCCTCTGGTAAAAAAGGTTTATTATCTACCGTAATTACAACAGGAGTCACTGTGTAAAGTTCAGCGATATGCTTCACTGGTAACGTTCTCAGTTCCGACGAAAGTACTTGCATAAAAGAGTTATTCACTTTAGGAAAACATCCTTGTAATTCTCTTAAAAATTTCTTATCCATACTTTTCAAACGAACTATATATACTGCTCCCTTTTTGTACATTTTATCTTTCTCAAACGGATAAAAATTACTAAAAACATAATATTTATAGCCTGTTCTTCGATGTAAATCTTTTAACTTTTCATTATGAAACATAGTTTCATTAATATAACGACCGATTAATTCTATGCTATCTTGATAATGCACCTTTTCTTTTAATAAAGCTGTTATGATTAACTCAAAATTCATTTTAAACCTTCCTTTCAGACGAATATATCGTAATCTTTAAGGATCAGTATAAACATGGTGATAACTAGATTCTTAATCAAATTCTATATTGTGAGGATAACTATAAGAATTGATGGGTTTCTGGTTTATACAAATTCAAAATATAAAAATCGAACTGAACAAGATTTGTTTTTTTATAATACATCCAATGTTATTATTTAAATGATTTGACTTACTGCTCTTGATAATGACTTACTGCTCTATTTAAATACATTCCATGTTACTGTTCCTACTTAATTAAAAATTCATCCTATTAATCAGCTCTTTAATTAATATAATTGTAGCTTTACTTAATCTGGTATTTCTACACAAATCGTTCCTCAATATATTCCATATTTCTACAAAAAAATAGAATATATATTTCCCTATGAAAATACACACCATCATCTCTTCAAAATTATAAAAGTAGCTAAATTCGAAGTCCGTTTTCTGCAAATTTACCAAGTGGCATCAGGACTAAAAGTTAAGAAATCTAGATGTATCAGAGGTTTTTCTGCATCTTTTGAAAAAATAAAAATAATACGTTATCGCTGGTAAAAAATTAGATAAAGCTGTGGTTCATGTAGTATTATATGGAGTGTAGGGATTTGTACTTCTTGTTTTTTCGGGGTTGAGTAGGAACATTAGATGTATTTAAACTCTCCTTTTTGACAATAAAAAAAGAAGCATGTATATGTTGAGTAGTAACATTGGATGTATTTAAATTCTAATTTCATAACCGTTAAAGAAAGCCTAGCCATCGTTGAATAGTAACATTGAATGTATTTAAATTGTTCTTTCACCTCAAAAGATGCTGCCGTTTTGTTGTTGAATATTAACATTGGATGTATTTAAATAATACAACAACTTCTTTACCTTCAAGACCAGTAGCGTTGAATAGTAGCATTGGATGTATTTAAACGTGTCCCCTTGGGATGCTATCACTCCGTTGAATAGGAACACTAGGTGTATTTAAATACTAGTTCCACTTCTTTTACCTCCGGAACATTCAGGCAAATAGTAACTTTATATAGTTTAGCACTGCAATTCGTCTAATATTTTGATTGTCCTTCTAATATAAAAAATAAAGACACCTTAACAAATTCATTATGTCTTGTTAAAGCGCCTACCTATTACTTACATATTTTTCATAGCTTCCTTCAAATACTGCTCTTCTTCCCTCGTCAATAAAGCAGGAAATTCAGCTAATGGAATATCCTCCTGTTTCGTAATATGTTCAAATTCATGTTGTGGTACACCAGCGATTTGGAGGATTTCTTCTATTACATGATACAACTCTTTCACAACCGCTTGAACATCAGGATGTGCTGCATCCTTCTTCTCTTCCTTATATCTCTTTACCTGTTTAATAAAACTCATAAACTGCTGATTGAATTTCAATTTTAACTCTTTATCATCAATATCTTCTATTCCTCGCTCTTCTAACCACTCTCTATTTTCCTTTTCCCACATGAATGTTTGTAAAACAGAACAAAATAACGAGACATCGATTCTTTCTTCTTTTTGTACTATCTCTACCATTTCATCCATATGTTTAAGTACTTTCGCAATCCGTTCTTTTTCTGCCAGAAGTAATTCCTTTTGAAAATGAATCCGTTCCATAAAGTGTTCCTTTGGGATTTCATTTTGTACAATGATATTTTGAACCTCTCCTAGCGAGAAACCAAAATGTTTTAACGCTTGAATTTGCTGCAATACATATAAATCATCTTTTGTATATAAACGATGTCCACCTTCAGTATAATCGCTTGGTTTTAATAGATTGATTTTGTCATAATAACGAAGCGTTCGTACCGTTACATCACCTATACTGGCGAATTCGCTAATTGTCCAAGGCATGGTTTCACCTGCTTTTTCATTTTTATTTATGACTTAATGTTTTGTTTCTTAATTACGTACTGCACCATATTAGAAATATTTGCTGATACACTTTTATGGCTCTTCATTTGCATCCCTAACTGGAACAAACATACTACAAGCAATAAAAAATTAAAGTTTTTTCGAGTTGAGTTACCGTAGCTAGTATCATAATCTTCATCACCATAATACAGACCATCTTGCTTGCTCTTTCTCATACACAAATAAACAGCAGCAAGGAACGCCACTATCGCAATAACAATTTTCTTTTTCTTTCCTTCTGTGTTCATTCTTTATTCTCCTTCCATAGCGTATTTTTCTTCTTTAAATAACGGAATACGAATGAGATAAACGTATGGCTCATTTCGGATTACTTTCCATGCGACGATTCCCACTTGAATTACTTCAAAAGCAAACACAATCCAAAATAACACTAGACTTATACGTGAACTCATATTGAATAGTAGAAATATAAACAAATGAAAGTTAAAAGCTTTTCGGCAATGATATTTGTATACTTTATTTTTACGAGCTAGTGTGAAATACATAAATATTGGTGAGAGAATGCCTATAACAGCTGATAGAAGTAACATGATGATGGCGACTCTTTGTTCACTTGTGGTATTTTTCAGTAGAATCTCCCCCTTTCTTTTTTATCGTAGGGGGTGACGTCGGGGGAAGTTCAAGGGGATTTTTGAATTTTTTTTATAAATGAAAAATATGAATTTTAAATCCTATAGAAAAAAACTGCACCTCAAGCATAGACTCTGTCTAACAATTGAGTGCAGTTCAAGCAGCTCCCCTGCTTCATCTATTTTCCGTATCACTTTATATACAACTTGATGCCCAACCATAGAAAAGCGCTACTCCATTAGTCATCGTTCCTTAATCAGTTCACCGTAACGCATCTACCCGGGGGTAATCTCTTTCAATTTCGCCAATATATTTATAATTTTGTTTGCTAACTCCTCGTTTTGATTGTCTAAAAAAACTTCTAAATCACCAGATTTAGGCACATTGTAAGGTATTAAATAAAACTTCCCATTCTTCCAAGCTTTTGAAATCGGCGAGCTTGTCACTACATCATCATTTTCATTAGTTGGGTAAATTACACCACCGATGCTAACATTTAGCGCAGACATATACATAGAGATTTGATAAACATCCTTCTTTACTGCACTTGTATCCTTCTTAGACCAAGCTGGGCGGTGCTTTGCGTCAAAGACTGCTTGATTTCGTTTATTGTGTGACAAAACAAAGTCTGGCTTAATTTGCATATCAAATCCCTTAAGTTCATATAAAATCGGATAACTATCCTGCGTTGAAACTTCATAGAGCTCAGACATCTTTTTCATCTCAGCAAAAACCGTGTCCTCTAAAAAATACTCCCACAGCTTATTTACATCGATCAACAAGCCTGTAATCATTTGATTTTCTTCTTGAAATATGTCTGTACCTGAATGACGAATAATCTCGATACATACTTTTCGCAGACTCTCAACTTCTGTAAAATACGGGTGCCTAATAGACTTTGTAAGTTGCTTTAATAGTTGTTTTTTATCTATACTCCTATAGTTTGGCAATTCCCCCTTAATCTGTGCAATAAAGCGTGAAAGAATCGGATTCTTTTTAAACATTTGCTGTACAAAAATTGGGTTCTTACTTTTTAATACATCATAAGCTGTTAGAATCCCTATATTCACTGGATTCATTGCACTACGCTCCCGCACATGATAAGGTAATCGACCATCCTGAATCATAATTTGTTTCATATAAACATTAAAATTAATCGTTCCTTTAATGTTACTATCGTAAAAATCAAAGTTCATATACTGCTTGAATGTTCCTTTTTTCATTGCCTTCTCAAGAAGATAAACAAAAATAAATAACAACATCTGTTCAAAAGCTTTATCTCGACTCGCACTCACCTGCATGCTTTCAAAAATGAACGCCTTTGAACCAAATACTTTTTTTAGCATATAGCTTAAAAAAATTTTACTCCCATCATTTTTATCAAAGCGAGAACCAAAAGTAATTCTCACCCCATTTTGATTATCGAACAAAACACCAACATATTGCTGTGTATAATAATCCCTGCCAATATATTTCCCAATAAGCGGTACTGACTCTTTTCCCAAGACTTTCATACCATCTCCTAGGACAGTAATTCTCGCCTTTCCTTCACGAATATTCTGCTGAACACGTTGTAAAAGTGAAACTTCTTCCTCATTAGAGACCTTTTGGTAATCATGAAAGTACATCTTCATCACTCGACTCATTCGTTTTTAATATCTTTAGAAACGTATCTTTAGCAGACTCAACAAATTGCTCCGCTCCTATATTGCCTCGCACATATTCTGTAATAATAGAGCGCAAGCGATACTCCCAAACATATTGCAATAAACGTTCAACATTCCCACTTTTGATTGGCTCGGGTAAATTAGAAAAGTATCCTTGGCTAATATAATAATTTTCGTTTAGCAAATATTCCTTCCCTTCATTCGCTATATAACTATTTAATTTTCCAACCTGTTCCGTAACAGTCTGAACCATCCCCAAATTATCACCAAAGAAACGTCCAGAATGAAATGCCTCATCTAAACTTTCTTTTGTTACATCCACTGGTAACCACATAAAGCGACGACGTAACGCAAAATCCATACTCTCTACCGATCGATCAATATCATTCATTGTCCCAATGATAATGACATTATGAGGTACATAGAATCCATCTGCAAACACATCATTTGCATCTACACCATGAACTGGTAATGAATCATACTGCAACTTAAATGGTTGATCACGTTTGTCTGCTTCTAAGGCAAATAGTAGCTCCCCAAAAACTTTCGAAAGGTCAGCTCTATTAATCTCGTCTATAATAAAATAATATTGATTATATTCTTTCTTATCGAATTCCTTTTCCTCAAGGTATGTATTATACTCATCTACCTTTTTATTTTGTAATACAACCTTACGACAAAAGGCTTTGAAAACACCTTCTATCTTTGCAAAACCGATTGGTCCTTCCTGCTGTGTTGACGGAATGGGACGAATCCCTTCTAGGAAGTCCGAATAATCATATGACGGGTGAAATTGGACAAGTTCATAAGATTTACCATTATCTATCGAATTTTCCTCACGAATCCTTTTATCGTTCCTTCTAGCAATAGCTAACGCTGCATATGTCTTTCCCGTTCCAGGAGGCCCAGTTAAAATTACTTGTTTAACACCATTCGTTATCATGTCTTCTAATATCTTTTCAGTTGAACCTAACTGAACTTCTTTACTCTTTACAACACTTTCCTCGGTAACATTCACATCGATTTCATCTAGATGGTTACGAAAATCTTGTGTTACAAATGTGTCTTCTTTTAGTTTATTAATCAGTTCTGCGAGAGTTATATCAATAGATTGATTGATATTATTATACAGATATTGAAGAACTTTGTTATTATCAAATTTTTCATGATCAAACTCCATATCCTCCCAAAGATAATTCTTATCCCCCCCAACCTCAGACATCTTTAATTCTTTACCATCTTTACCCCTACCCATAATAATCTTAAAGCCTTTTAAAAAGGAACCATTAGTTTCAGCATTAGGCAAGCTCGAAAAAGATTCTCTTTTATCAAGTCCAAAGGCTGCTTTAGTTTCGTTAACTACTGATTCAAATTTCAAATTTTCACCCTTCCTTATAAAGGGTAAAGCAGCAACAAGTAGGATGAAAAAGTTATTATTTTTATTATTGGACTTATTTTTCGTTAAAAATAAGCTATCAAAATCTATGTCCTCTCCTCTCTTAATAAAATCCCTTATTTTCCAATTAAATATTTTTTTCGAATCGATATTTTCTACTTCTGACATGTCCCTTCACCTCTTATGATTTCTAGTAGATTGATTATAATTGAAACTTTACAGAGTAAATTCAATACATGGGCCTTCAGATAAGAAAGCTGTCCGCCACTCTCCCACAACAAACACTAGTATCGGGATGAAAATTATTCATTATGTACCTCAACTAAAAAGATTCGTTCCCGAAAACCACCACGCTTTTCAGCTTTTTGTTTACGTACGTTCTCAACATCCTCTAGCGTTACCCCCTCATACTGCGTCAGTGCATTTACAAGTTCTAATAGATCCGCTAGTTCTTCAACTTTATGTTCTTTACTCTCAGCCTCTAAATACTCCAATAACTCTTCTTGTATCTTCTTACTTACTTCTTCTATGTATTCTTTTTCATCTAAAATTCTAGTTGTCACTGTTTTCCCGTTGTTTTCGATAATTTCCGGAATGCGGTCACGTACTAGTTTGTTGTAAGTTGGCATTTGAATTTCTCCAATGTTTTCAGTTTAATTTTATTATACCATACAAAATTTCCCTTTTTTCAGTTAAAGTAAACATGCGAGAATCTTAAAGCAATCCTCGTTTTTATAAGTGTAATTTGAGGAACAGAGTGAAAAGACATCCTAACAAATTGAGGATGCCTTTTCATCATTATATATTTTTCATTGCTTCCTTTAAATATTGCTCTTCTTCCCTTGTTAACAGAGCTGGGAATTCTGCTAATGGAACATCATACTGTTTCGCAACATTTTCAAAATCAACTTGTGATATACCATTACTCTGTATAATTTCCTCTATTAAAAGGTGCAGCTCCTTCACAACTGCTTGAAATACCGTACTTCACTCTCATTACCCCAGCCAATTCATTACATCTTCAGCAACTTCATTCGGTCGATCCCAATGCATTAAATGCCCGGTTTCTCTATATAATTTAGCCGTTATATCAATATGTTTCTTAAATTCAGCTACTTACAACTCTCTTATTTTCAAATAATCATGAGGAAGATCACAATACAATAGAAGTATGTCACTCTTAACCTTATGCAACTTCAATGTTTTATAAACTGTATACTGAAATTTAACTACACCTCTAGCAGTATCACCAGTAGCATGCCATTTTACTTTCCCATCTTCTTCTCGCATTAAATCATAAACCGCACGTTCTATGAGCCGTGACCATCTACTGTACGCCTGTTTTTCTGATTGGATAAATTGTTTTTTACTATCAAAGATATATTCATCAAAATCTTTTTCGTAATAGGTTATTTCTTCTTCTAACGAGCGAGGGGAAACATCTCCTTCTGCCGCTCCTTTATATAATTCTGCAAAATAATTTTTATTCATCTCACCATGATGATAACCACCATCTAAAAGAACCATTTTACGAACCTTTTCAGGGCGTTCCGCTGCGTAATGAAATGCGACACTTGCGCCCCATGAATGTGCTACTATATGAAATGTTTCTCTTCCAATCTTCTCAAGTAATGCCACTACCCAATTCGTAAAATGAGATGAACCATAATCTTCATCTTTCTCGAAACTTGATGTCTTTCCATGTCCAGGTAAATCAAACGATACAATATGATACTTATCTTTTAATCGCTCTGCTACCTCTATAAAACTTAACTTCGTCCCCCTAAACCATGAAAGCAAATAATTTGAGGACTATTTTTATTTCCCCATTCACAGACACTTACTTTATAACCATTACACTCTACAAAAAAGTGCTTCACTTTCTTCTTCTCTATTCCTAGTAAAATTGACGAATGTATAAACACATTTACATTCATATACCTTTCTATAACAATTATCGATATACCTATTTTTCATTCTGTAAAATGAAATTTTCACACAAACAAGCCATCACTCTATAAAATGATGGCTTTACAAACTTATACAATCGAAAACATTAGATAAACCCCAACAACGAAGAAAACAGCAGCCGTCTTAATTAAAGTAATACCAAAAATCTCTTTATACGCTTCCCGGTGCGTTAATCCTGTCACTGCAAGCAAAGTGATAACTGCTCCGTTATGAGGCAGTGTATCCATACCTCCCGCAGCCATTGCGATCACGCGATGCAGTACATCTAATGGAATCCCAAAATTCGCTGCTGCTTCAATATACTTGTCTGCCATTAACCCTAATGTAATACTCATTCCGCCCGATCCTGACCCTGTTAACCCGCACAATATATTCGTCATGACCGCTCCGTTAATTAAAGGATTGGAAAATGTCCCAGTCAAGTAATTTTGGATCATAACAAAGCCAGGTAAAGCCGCAATAACGGCACCGAATCCATACTCAGCTGCCGTGTTCATCGCAGCTAAGATGGAACCACTTACACCCACGCTTGTAATCGATTGAAAATGTTCTTTTACCGCTTGGAAGTTTAATAATATAGCGGACAGTATACCGATAAGAAGTGCGATTTCCACTGACCAAATACCGACAACTTGTGCCATATCAATTGTTCCGTACTCCTTCAAACCGATAGATGCAAAATCAAATCCCTTTGTATACCAAACAGGGATGAACTCTGTAAAGACTTTATTCATCACCCCAACTAGTACAAGCGGTAGAAAAGCCATCCAGTAGCTAGCCGAAATTGCATCACCTGTAACAATCGGCGTTGGTGCCGCTTGCGCGCTAGTTGTCGCAGCCATTTCAGGAGCGGCATCACCTTTCCCGAAATAACCTTCGCCCTTAGCCGCTGCCTTCTTCCTACACCTTTCCAAATACAGCATGCCACATGTAAAAATGAATAACGCTCCAATGATTCCTAATGTAGGTGCTGCGTAAATATTTGTTTTAAAAAATGTAGTTGGAATTACATTTTGAATTTGAGGCGACCCAGGAAGAGAATCCATCGAAAACGTAAATGCACTAAATGCGATTGTCGCTGGAATGAGACGTTTCGGAATATTTGCTTCGCGAAATAATTGTGCTGCAAATGGATAAATCGCAAATACCGCCACAAACAAACTGACACCACTGTATGTAAGAATCGCTCCCATTAACACAATGGAAAGAATCGCTCTTTTCACACCTATAAAACGGATGATAATTTTCGCGATTTTTTCTGCGATTCCAGTGATCTCAACCACTTTACCAAATATCGCTCCAAGCAAAAACACAGGAAAATATAATTTTATAAATCCGACCATCTTCATCATGAAGACATTAGAGAAGAACGGTAAAACGAGCGCTGGATCAGTCAAAAATACAGCCAGCAAAGCACATAACGGAGCGAATAAAATGACTGAGAATCCCCGGTAAGCAACAAATATAAGCAAGCCAAGCGATAACAGTACAATCAATAAATCCATAATCCCTAGTCCCCCCTCAATTCTCTTAAATTTGTTTTATGCCTTGATATGTTGTTACGATGTCTACCAAAGGCAGACATCGTATTCTTTTTATTTATGCTGAAAAAGCGGTACTCTCTTTTCTATAAAAGCACCCACTCCCTCTTTTACATCACTCGTTTGAAAGACATGACCAAAATTTTTAGCCTCTATTTTTAGCCCTTCCTCAAGAGAATAAGATAGCCCTTTATTGATAGATTGCTTCATCAACGATAAAGCAGGAAGAGAAAATCGGGCCATCTTCGCAGCCAGTTCCTTTGCCTTATTTAGCGATTCGCCGCGCGGAACAACATGATTTACCAAACCAAATCGCAAAGCCTCTTCAGCACCGAGCGGTTCACCAGTAAACATCATTTCTTTTGCCCTCGCAGTTCCGATTAAACGAGGCAAACGCTGCGTTCCTCCTGCCCCTGGAAACAAACCTAGTGTCACTTCCGGAAGCCCAATTTTGGCATGGTCTTCGATAATCCGTAAATCACATGATAAAGCTAATTCACACCCGCCCCCAAGCGCTAATCCGTTAATCGCAGCGATGACAGGCTTCGGCAGGCTTTCTAACTTATTTAACGGATTCTGAAGCCACAATGCTTTTTCCTCCGCATATTCACTTCCTTTTCCAATCCATTCCGGAAATGACTTAATATCTCCTCCGGCAACGAAAGCTTTTTCTCCAGCACCTGTTAGAATTACAACAATAACTTCATCATCCCGTTCAATTTCATCAACCACTGTTGTCAATTGCTCAATCACCGCATAGCTCAGTACATTCACAGGAGGACTATCAATGATAATAGTCGCGATTCCTTTTTCTTTAGACCATGAAACAACTCGCTTATTTTCCAAGGCAATCCCTTCCCTTCCCTTCTTTCTCATATGTAATAAGGTAATCGTCAACTCGTTCTTTTAATGACATACCCAGCCTGCTCGCGATCCCAAGCAATACCGATTCCTTCTTCCTGCAGCTTAAACTTCTGAATCCGTTCCGTTGCGGTTTTTGGGAAAGCTTCACTGAACTGCACATATCGCGGCACCATAAAATAAGCCATGCGTTCTTGACACCAATCGATAACCTCTTCATGGGACATCGTTTCCCCTTGCCTTACAATTACATACAATTTGACATCTTCCTCCCCTACTTCTGACGGAACACCAATCGCAGCGGATTCAAGCACTTTCGGATGATTATTCACGACCTTTTCAATTTCCCAAGAAGAGATATTTTCTCCGCGCCTTCTAATACACTGTTTAATTCGATCGCAAAAGTATAGGTAACCTTCCTCATCCCGATAACCACGATCTCCTGTATGGAACCATCCGCATTCCATCGCTTCTTCTGTTTTATCCGGCATTTTATAGTAGCCTTCCATGAATGTTTGTCCTTGTAAAGCACGAATAAAAATCTCTCCGATTTCACCAGTCCGCACTTCGTTTCCTTTCTCATTTACAATCTTTGTCTCGACGTAGGAATACGGTTTTCCGATAGAAGGCGGCTTATTAGCTTTCAATGGATTCGTTACGCAAAACCCTGTCGTTTCCGTTAATCCGTAACCTTCCACAATCCGAACGCCAAATCTCTCCTCAAACGGCTTCCAAAATTCCTTAGGCGTAGCAGCACAAGCCGTCACCCTTGCTGGATTTTCATAATCATTTTCCTTTTCCGGCTGCTTGCAAAGAATTGGAATCATAGATCCTAAAGAATTGAAAATCGTTGCGCCATGACTGCGAATTTCATCCCAAAAACGTGAAGCACTAAACCTCTTTCCAAGAGCAATCGTCGCATTGGAAGAAATAGCACCGAGTACTGTATGAGCTTGAGCATTAATATGAAATAACGGCAGCGCTGTAAATAAAATATCTTGCGAATTCGCGCCAACCATATAGGTAGCGAATGACTTTGCAGAATTAACATAAGCAGAATGACTTAACATAACCCCTTTCGGTAATCCAGTCGTTCCAGAGGTATAAAGGATACTGTTGATAGAAGAGGAGAAAATAGATTCATTTGGAAGATAGTGATGATTTGTATGCAGTACATCTTTCAATCCGATTACCGGTCGTTCTTTACCATCACCCGCGATGATTACGCTTTCATTATTTCCGTGAACGACAATCACAATTTCCCTTTGTATAAATGGTAAACAAGAAGCGATTTGAAGAACAAATTCCTTATCAACGATTATTAACTTACAATCAGAATGGGATACAATATACTGCAAACCTTCTCCCTTTAAATGCACATTAAGAGGCACCGCAATTGCTCCCATAAAAGATAAAGCAAACCATACATCCAGATATTCAGGGTTATTATGAAGCATAATACAAACCTTGTCCCCTTTTTGAATACCGAGTTCATACAATCCCGCTGCAGCCCTTGTAATCCGATGATAAAGCTCCTCATACGTAACCCTTTGTTCTTCAAATTGTAAATACGCCTTATCCGGTGACTTGTCGATACTTTGCATAAGAAAATGCGGCAAACTCTGATTCTCCAGCACTAGATTCCATCCCCTTCCTATTACAATTCTTTTTATTTATATAGCAAAAGTTATGCCAAAAATCGACTCATTCCCCATTTCCTTATTCCTTCAAGGACCAGCCCCCAATCTCTCTTACATGTCCACCTTCCCATGTCGCATTTATGCTAAAAACGATAACAACTATGTCGCATATATAAGAAAGCGTCGCAAAAACGCGACAAATAAAAAAAGGGCCGATTCGCCCTTTATCCAATTCCGTACCTTTCTATTTTTCGATATAAGCTAGCCCGATGAATCCCCAAAAGCTCCGCTGCCTCTTTTCTATTTCCAGCTGTCTTTTCCAAAGCTCTCGTAATTACCCGTTTTTCAGTGGCTTCCACTTCCGCATGCAGTGAATAGCTTATCTCATTCTCCCCTTGATATCCCTCACAACTTAGCGCTTCTTCCAAATCCTTTTGCCGCAAATACACAGGAAGATGATGCACTTGAATAACCGTTCCTTCCACAACATTCATCGCTCGTTCCAGCACATTCTCCAGCTCCCGAATATTCCCTGGCCAATCGTGCGCCATAAAAATGCCCCTTACCCTGTCGTCCAATGAAAGAACACTACTACCAAGCTCCTCATTCAATTTCCGAATTAAAAACTCCGTTAAATGTACCATATCTTCCTTTCGTTCTCTTAGCGGAGGAATATCAATTCCAAACACATGTAGCCTATAATATAAGTCTTCCCTAAATTCTCCTCTTCGCACCATTTCACGGAGATTCCGGTGCGTTGCTGCAATAAAGCGGACATCAATCTTATGCGTTTTTGTTCCACCGATTCTTTCAATCTCTTTCTCTTGCAGCACCCGAAGCAACTTCACCTGCATGTCCAAAGACATATCGCCGATCTCATCTAAAAACAACGTTCCCTTATGAGCTAGCTCAATCTTTCCAGGCTTACCGCCCTTTTTCGCTCCAGTAAAAGCCCCCTCTTCATATCCAAACAATTCTGCCTCTAAAAGATCCCTCGGAATCGCAGCACAATTCAACCGAATAAATGTACCATCAGCACGCGGACTCGCATGATGAACCGCATTGGCAAAAAGCTCCTTCCCCGTTCCACTTTCTCCTCTTATCAAAACCGTAGAACGGCTTTTCGAAACCTTCAAAGCCATCATTTTCACTTCTTCCATTTTCGCACTCTCTCCTACAATACTTTGAAACGAAAACCTCCCTGCTTGCAGCCGCTTTAACTCAGTTTGATAGTATGATAACTTCGATTCCATTGCGCGAATCTGATCCGCCAAAGCTTTAAATTGCTGGATATCATGAAACATGATTTTCCCAATCGCACCAATAACCTTCCCTTCCTTCATAATAGGAATACGATTTGCAATAACATTCTGACTATTCACTCGTTGAATATGCCCAATTTCCACCTGTCCCGTCTCCACAATAATATGCATCCGCGTATTCTCAACAACCTCCGTACAATGTTTCCCAATCGCTTCCTTTGGATCATCAATCCCTAAAAATTGTGCATAAGCACCACTAAAAAAATTGATAATTCCTTGTTCATTCACCCCTATAATACATTCAGACAGTAAATTCAAAGCATTTTCATACCGGCTGATGGTGCTTTCTAAAGACTGTATACTTTTCTCCTTGTTTTCCAAAATGACAATCGATCCGTCTTCTTTCCTATCCTGGTACACATAAGATTCATTCACGATGAACACTTGGTTGCCAATCTTGCACTCGTATTTGTGCAAACTATCATTTTGATTCGCTACTAGCTGTTTACGAGTAGGAAGAATGACTGATATGTGCTTACCTATTATCTCTTTTTCCGTTTTGTTGAACATGCTGCAGAATGATGAATTGCTGAATATGACCGTTCCATTATGACTTGTTACTACAATCCCGTTATTCATTACCTGAAGAGCCTGACTCGTTAACTGCAAATTTCCTCCTTCGTCCATATACATTTGGAAGCCCCCTATCAAATCGTGCTCTGTCTCGCATCTCATATATCCATTTTACAACACCTTGTGAAATACTTGGACAATCTAAAGCCAATATATACTTCAGAAGTTAAGGTGAACTTTAGTCATCATGTACCTCAACTAAAATACAAGAAGGGTTATAGGTAAAAATATCCAATTAATAAAATGATCAATAAAATCTCCAAAAATATTATAAAGAATTTAGGTGCTACATATATTGAAAACACTATTTGGTATATTTCTCTGCCTATTGGGAGCCTTTTTAATTGGTTTAACAGTTAATAGTCTCGGAGACATAGGTAACACCATAATGAAAATAATAGGAGTTGTCTTTGTTGCATTGAGCATCAAAATAATAAGCAACAAAAATAAAGAATGAAGCTTGCCTGTTTAGGAACAAGACTGTTAAGAGGCTGTCTTGTTCTTATAATTTCATTGTCTTAACTAAAAAAATTCGCTCCTGAAAACCACCGCGTTGTTCTGCTTTTTGTTTCCTTACTTCTTCCACATCTTCCAATGTTACACCTCCATGCTGGGCTAGTGCGTTTACGAGTTCTAATAAATCTGCTAGTTCTTCTACCTTATGTTCTTTACTTTCTGCTTCTAAATACTCCGTTAACTCTTCCCTTATTTTCTTGCCTATTTCATCTAGTATTCTTGTTATCGATGTTTTTCCGTTATTTTCGATTATTTCTGGGATGCGGTCACGTACTAGTTTGTTGTAAAATGGCATTATGATTCCTCCAATATTGTGATTTTTCCTCAATTATAATATCTATACACACTCCCATACAGTATCCTCAGAACCTATAAAGACACCCTAACAATTTTACCATGGCTTGTTAAAGTGCCTTTTCATAACTAAATATTTTTCATAGCTTCCTTTAAATACCGCTCTTCTTCCCTCATCAAAAGAGCAGGAAATTCGGCTAATTGAATCTCATCCTGTTTCACAATATTTTCAAAATCATTTTGCGGTACACCAGCACTTCGAATGATTTCTTCTATATAATTATTTACGATACAGACCACCAAATATTACAAAAAAATACAGTTGACTTTAAACATAAAATTCACGTTACCCTCACTAAATAAACTAAGATGGATAATCCATCTTAGTCTATAAAAAATAAGTATACTATTTTTTATACCAATTCGATTCTATTCTAACACCTGCATCTTTTAATAAATTATAAACAGGGCATCTTTTTTCTACTTCTTCTTTTAATTCCGTTATTCGAGAATCGGGTTCATATGTTCTAAAGATCACGTCAAAATTAACACTTTGAAAATGTATTGAAATCCCTTTAACTCCCATTAATCCTTGTAAATCTAGTGTTCCATTATTTTCAAAATCTACCTCTTGATAAGAAAAATCCTTTTCTTTAGATATTAACCCAATCATAACTGACGTACAGCTAGACAATGCACCTAATACATACTCAACGGGATTTGGTCCTTCATCTGTCCCACCTAGACTTTTCGGTTCGTCAACTATGAATTTTGAAAAATCTCTAATTGAAATTGAAGTTTTTAAGCCCCCTTCCCACTTTCCACTTGTTTTTACTTTTAACAATTTTTTTGTTCCCATATAGCCACCATCCTTAATTCAAAGTAATTTTATAGGTTTTATTATAAAATAAAAATTCAGAATTGTGAACTCGATTTATTCTACTTATGGTTTATCGTAATTATGGTATGATCTAGGTGGAAAAGGAGGCTTATCATGGCTGTTAATACGCAGGTCGTAACTTGTGAGGTTTGCAACACAAAAACATTGGTTAAATTCCAAGTAGGCACTTTGAATCAATACCCTGTTCACTATTCATGTCCCACATGCTTAACAAACATTTATGGAGATATCTTAATTCATCATGGAGAGGGTTATATAGAGTTTAAATTAAACAATGCTAAGAATGAGGATCAAGGCAAGGAAGAATATATTCTAGTATTATCTGGCGAGTTCCCATCCATTAAAATAGTGAAATCAACCGAGGATACATTTCACGCATCCTTATTTTCACCTTTTATTCGTTATTCACCTCATAGTGAAGACGAAAGACGAAAATACCAAATTTTACATGGATTTTTA
This sequence comes from Bacillus sp. C1, assembly GCF_054570475.1. Classification (NCBI taxonomy): domain Bacteria; kingdom Bacillati; phylum Bacillota; class Bacilli; order Caryophanales; family Bacillaceae; genus Bacillus; species Bacillus sp. C1. The sequence goes on along the minus strand of NZ_JBTMZT010000002.1, from coordinate 230,538 downwards.
CCTGAATTTATAAATGCGGAGTGGAAGATGATAGAAAGAATCGCTCATCTTTACTTTAACGACCAAGAAAGATATTTAGAAAGTGAAGTGAACAAATTAAGAAAAAGTCCAAAAATCACTATCAGTCCGTACGAAAAAGATTCCAGTGTTAGTAAACTTGTAACAACGGTTTTTAGAGAACTCTCATCTTCGAAGCCATTATTAGAATCTCCATCGGAATCTCTATCTGATCAACTAAATGCTATTTCTAAAGATAATAAAGAAGCATATTTAAAATTGCTAGATTTTTATACGAGGAATGATTTACTTAAAATTCAAAAAGAATTATTTTCTCTTTTTAATGCCTTCATAAATCATTACCGATATCTGGTACCTGTAATATATTTAGAAAATATGGATAGAAAAATAGAAGAAATTAAATACCAAGAGGGTCTGACTACTGTTTCTCTTGAAAAACTAGACCGATTATATCAAAATACATACGAGACATTGCTAGAAAACTCAACGTTAACTATGATGCTCGATAATTTGATTGTTCGTGGTTCAATTAATAGTATGAATCCTTCTATCACAGTTAGAAAAAAGCCCGTTAGAAATATACATGACTTTCAATCCCTTACAAAAGGACAAAAATTAGCTTATTTATCAGACAAGAACAATGTGTTTTCTCAAATCTTTCAGGAATCTCTTGATACAAAATTAAGAAATCCTATTGGTCACAATAACTATTCGTATGACCCCAACTCTCAGTTAATTAAATTTCATTCTAATTATGCAAATCAAGCACCTAAACAGCTATATCTCATTGAGTTTGCTAATAAGTGCTTTCAATCTATCAAGATTAACCTCTTGATTTGGGATATGACCGTACTGATAAGCAAACTCATTAAAGAACGAAATAGAGAGGTTGTCCCAAAAGGTCGCTAAAAATGACCTTTTGTAGACAACCTCTTCCTTTTTCCTTTATATGGATAAGAAAATGATTCATAGGAAAGCAAAACTACTGATTTCTCCTATGACTTTGGATTTTTTCCTTTTAGTTGAGCTGTTGTTACCCATTTCCGTAAATTATGGGCAACACAAATAAGACCCCATCCCAATCTGTTTTTGGAAAGGCCTCGCAAGGAGAAGCGTTGGAAGAAACGATTGTATTTAATATGACCAAATACGAGTTCTACCTCTATTTTTCGTTGACCGTATAATTCTTTCCCCTCTTTTGTACGTAAACGTTCTCGCACTTCTTTTCGCTGTTTTTGATTTTTTACAGAGACGCTGATAGATTTTGTTTCTTTTCCTTTGGCACATGTTTCTTGAAATGGACAGCCCTGTTTTCAGCAGGAAAAAAATGGTTCTTACGTATTTTTGGTAAAATCTCATATAACGTTGTTACCTTATAAACTATTGTTCTTTCAAAATAATAAATCAGAGCTTATATAACATGCGCTTTTGCAATACCGTTAAACTAGCTCGCCCATATAACATTCGTTTAATTGATTTCAAGCGATTTACCTGTCCTTCTAGAACTCCATTACTATATGGAAGAATAAATGCATGTTTAACCGCTTGTAAATCGCTACGTAAATGACGGGCATATTGATAAAAAGGTTGTTCTTTATGTGAAAGTTGTCTTCTTAACCATTGTGAAAATCGTTCATAATCAGATTGTTTTACAATCTCACGATAATCTTGTATGACCTCATAAACTTTTCGGATATTGGGATATTTCTTGAAGCATCGCTCTAAATCCGTTTTTTCTGAAGTATTCAGTTGATCGGGATGAATCCAAAACCATCTAGTAAGTTGTTTTCTAGCTATTTGATATGTAGGGGATTGGTGATTAGAACGTTTCCGTGTGCGTCTTATATCTTCAACAAGTGTACGTATAGCCGAAAAGGTACCGTTATATCCGTCCTTACGGATAAGTTGATCAATCATTTTAAGTGTTTTTCCCTCTTTCTCAAGATGAATAATAGATTCAAGATAACCTTGAGCTGGACTGATACGACAACGATTGGTAGTAGATACGTTATTCATTTTAATGTATTTTTTAATCGTTCTCCAATTTAAATGGTACTCTTTAGTCAGAGAATTTATAGATTTCCCTGAGCGGTGGGATTCCTGGATTTCCTGAATAAGATCCCATTTTCTTTTTTGACGTATAAGTTTTATTTTTTCTGCCTTTGTTAACGCTGTTTCAATCGAAATAGATGGGGTTTCATTCCAAGTAATAGTAGAAGGAACGGCTGACAAAAGGAACGTATCTAAATGTTTCCTAGCATTTTTAATAAAATGCCAGCGATCATATACTTGAAGAATAGAAGAATTAGCATCAGAAATTCCTTGCCGAAAACTTGTAAAACCATCGCGACTTACTACTTGAATATGAGGATGTTGTTTCAACCATTCCGTTAGTATTTCAGGTGAACGATTCGGTAATAGAACTAATGGTCTATGACTACGCAAATCACAAACAAGTGTCCCATACGTATGTCCTTTACGGAAAGCAAAATCATCTACGCCAATGAAAGGGAGACACCTTTGTGTCTATGCTGGTTTTACGAACAATGGATAGTAACACATCATGACTGATTGGAAGGTGTATGGTACGAGCAACTTTCTCTCCAGCTAAGCAACTTGTAGAAAATGCAATTTTCCGTAAAACTTTTTCTGCACGAAGTGTGCGACGTCCGTTGGGAGTTAACCAGTCATAACGTTCTGTAAAAACCTTAATGGAACAACAAGGATTATCACAAAACCACTTGTGTGAAACGAGGAGAAGGATAACAGGTTGGTCTGTAATAGGAAGATCTTGTATAAGACGAGTATAACGACTATGGAGATGAGAAGAAATAGAATGACAAGCTGGACAGTTTGCGGAAGTACGATTATTTTTTACGGTTAAACGAAGGTGCTGGTCCTGTGGAGATACATCTATAAGTTCGAGAAAAGGGTCTGGACTTGACCAAGAGATGTTGTACATCATGGTTCACTCCTTTTCTTTTATTATATCAATGTAGTGCACAAAAGGACAGGTCACCAAAAATACGTAAGAACCACTTTCATTTTGCACTAAACATCCCTATATATTTGATTTCTATCTTACCACCATATCAATTAGTCGTAATTTATACTTGCATTTAAACGTTCAGAATATATTTTTATTTTAAGGTAAATATATTTTTATAGAAAAGATACAGGGGGTATATTGTATGGATTCAGTAAATGAAACCGCTCAAGAAATGACTAACCAACAAATTATGGATATTTTATCTAAATTAACCCAAGGCGATAGACGAGATTCGGAACACATTCGAAATAGTCTTCAAACTCATATTGATGTCATGAATGCTCATTTAATAGGAGGGTTAGAACATAGAGAAATAGATGAAATCACTTTAAATTATCCAGTAGACTCTGATGGGAATGTAATGACAAATGGTTCTATTTCTTCTAGAATTTTATATTGGTTAGGTATCAAAGGTAAGGAAAGTAGAAAATCCATCTTCTTAGGCATCTTTGCAAATAAAAGTTTAGAAGAAATAATCGAAATGTTCAAAAATGCAAGAACAATGTATGGAGAAAAACGGAAAATTAATATGATTATCAATCTATTCCAATTCAGCAAGTTGGCTAATAATCATATAGAATTTAGAGAATTGTTAAGCACGTATGATCAACTTTATATGACGAAGGTTAACAATGTCTTGAAAATAACAGCAAAGGCACGTACTCAAGATCCTTTGCTAAGAGTGTTACTCGAAAACCGTACATTTTTAGAGGAAACAATAGAACTAGAAAATATACCTAATATTTTAAAAGAAATGGCAATGCAAGCTTTACAAATTATTGAAAGCAAACAGATCTCAACCTTTGAAGATGAGGTGCAAGAACTTAATAGAATTTTAGGTAACGCTAAAGTAAACACACCTTTAAATCAATTGGGTACAGTTAATTACAATATATCAATAGAAGATAAAGTTTTGATAGAGATTGAACCACCTTTTTCAAAAAAACAAGAAGGTAATTCACAACAAATAAATAACCAAAGAAGAAATCGCCGTGCGACAAATCGAAACTACGAGAGAGAACAAAAGAGAAATAAAATTGTTGGTGATGCAGCTGAAATAATGGTTTTTAATATTGAAAAAGAAAAACTAGTAGCAGCGAATCGTGTAGACTTGGCTGAACAGGTAGAACATGTTTCAAAAACACAGGGCGATGGTCTTGGATATGACATCAAATCTTTCGAAATAGATGGAACTGAGATTTATATAGAAGTGAAGGGATCTAGTGAAACAGTAAATAAAGGATTTCTTATTTCAGACTCTGAAGTAAGATTTTCAAGAGAATCTACAGAACAATTCTATCTTTATCGTGTATACGATTTAAATAGTAATAAACCTAAATTTTTCAAACTAAAGGGTCCTATAGAAGAACATTTCGATTTAGTACAGACAGAATATTTCGCGAAAATTAAGTAAAATCTCAGAGTCCCTATTTTAAAAATATTACTAAAAATAGGGACTCTCCATAATACAAGTATAATTTTATAATGATTGTGTTATGCATTATTACAAAATTATACTTACCTTATAATAATTCTCACAACAGCTCCTCTTTACTTTATGTCTATACCAATTAACCAAATAGGCATACTTAAAACGCTTTTAAACTCTTCAAATATATTTTTAGTTTTTTCGAAATTTACTGTCCCATTACTTATCGCATTAGCAAGGAGTCCTGTTGCAGTTATATAAATAAACAAATCTACATCTTCATCTCGTTCAATTTGAATTACTTTTAATATATCTCGATAAACTAGACCCCAGTTACCAAATTGAATTTCTCCAAGAATAGTTGGAATTTGTTTTTTTAAATCTATATCAGTACCGATAGGTGTATCGAGTTTCATCTTTTTTGATAATTCATACCAAATCAATCGTTTATCTAGTTCTTTTTCCCATAACTCTTGTCCATCAAAAACAGCTCTTCTACCATAACATAAATTTCTAAAATTAATTAAATTGTATTGATCATCAATGTGAGCAAAATCAAATCCACCCGTTTGTAAAGAATCAAAAAATACACCTTCTTTAAAGGTAACTTCATATTTAAATTTCAACCTGGATGCTTTAAATCTATTTCTAATTCCTTTATTTAGAGGAGTAGTTTCAATTCTTCCCTTATAATAGGAGTTTCTTTTAGTTTCTTTGAACTCATAATAGAACTTTTGTTCAATTACCTTTCCGTTAAGAGCTGACATAATAGCCTCTTTTACATCCGTATAATTCTCTAGAAATAAGTCGCTGTGTCGAAAATGTTCTTCATCAGCTATGTATAATTCACCCGAGGTTCTTTGTTTCCACTGCTCAGCACATTGTTTATCCATTTTCATTTGCATTAGGCAACCTCCGTTCTTTAATTAATTTTGATGAATGTGGTTTGTATTTCTTTAAATATTAGAACAGATATTCTTTCTCTCCATCCCCTTTATACAAGCTTTATACTTAGTTATAAGCCTTGTTTTAATAGTATTAGATGAATTTGTATAGTTTTCTAGGGGAATCCTTTATTTCCACAACTACATTTTGACTCTTTTTATAGCAGGATTGATTATACTAAATGCCAGCTAGTTCAAGAGCTTTGCATATTATATGAACAAAGTTTCTTCTTGAAAATCAATAAATTGATGTAATTCGGCATCTTTTATTAACTTCTTCTAACAAGTAATGAGCAGTACTCTACATGGCTCAACTGTGAAAACATCCTATCTTATATCATCGCTTTCAACATTTTTATATTTGTTGGGTGTCATAAGAATTTTTCTCATTTCACTATTACTCCTTTAGAAAAATAATCCTCTTGGTCGCTAAACCCAAAAGATACGATTATCAATAGCTTTTATTACTGTATAGTATATCATTATATTTAAACACTAAAAATCACATCTGTTCCTCATAACTTCCTCCACTCTTGCATCCAATTTTCAGAAACAAAAATATCCTGATTCTGTATTAATACAGAATCAGGATATTTTTTTAAAAATTCTATCTTGTAAAAAGTACAACTCTCTTTATAAGAAACCATTCTGTATTTTTAAAGTAAACTAAGTTGTACCCAACCATCCTTTTCTTCCTCTTCTTTATTAATTTCTAAAATCCTTTTCCCCATTCGTTCCACCAAATCAACAACAAGAGCATTCCCCATACAAAAATATCGATTTCTTTGTGGCATCCCTGTATTTGTCCAATCCATCGGGAACCCATTTAATAATTCACATTCCACAGGTGTCAAATATCTTAACCTTTTTGTATAAGGATCTTCAATTACATGAGAGCTTCTATTACATGTCCCCTCACTTGTTAGCATTGTACGTCCAGGCTTATCTAAATGATCAGGGAAGGCCATTCCTCCCTCAGAATAGAAATATTTATGTCCTGTCGCTTTCGATACTCGTTCTTCTTTCTTAGGACCTTTTAAGTACTTAAGCTCTTCAAATTCCGTTCGTCCCTTTTTATTAACCTTATCTGTCTTCAAATAATAAGATTCGTCCGCTGGTCCAAATTTATCATATGCTTTCTGAACAACCTGACCTAAAGTCTCAGGATTTTCAGTTACCGGAACTACTTCTTCAGTATATACTTGTCCATCTATCATTACACCAGAATTATAGTATTCAGCTTTAAATGTATCAGAAACCTCTATAATATCGCTTGGCAATTTAAATTTCCCTCTTTTTTTGTTTTCCTCAGGTGCTTCATACACTTTAAAGACTGGAGCAAAAAATCCCTTTTCACACAATATCTCTAACGATTTCATTTCATTTTGGATAGATGCGAAATAAGACTCTTTTAAGTACGCAAAAATAAATACTCTTCGCCTTCTTTGCGAATATCCGTAATCTGCAGCATTAATAACTCTCCATTCAACTGCATATCCAGCATCTTTAAAGCTTGCCAACATAATAGAAAAATCACGACCTCTTTGCTTGGCTGGTGATTTCAATAATCTGTCTACATTCTCTAATAAAACAAACCTCGGTTTTCGAGAATTAACTATTTTCATTATCTCCCAAAAAAGAACACCTTTCTTTCCTTGTATTCCCTTTCCGCTCGACAAAGTGCGTGCTACAGAATAATCCTGACAAGGAAAACCTCCAACTAACAAGTCATGCTCAGGTACCTCTGGCCAAGCTTCAGCTATATCTCTATTTACATGTATTCCTTTATTTTCAAAGCGGGTTGCATAACAGTTAAATGCATGCTGTGCTTTAGTTGAGGGCTCCCACTGGTTCCCCAAAAGAACTTCAAAATTTTCATTTGCTTCAAGTCCTAACCTAAAACCTCCTACTCCCGCAAAAAGTTCTACTACTTTCATCATAAATACACGAACATCCTTTCGGTATTTTATTTACCTATGCTTCATTATAATAAAAAGTAAGGAAAAGATCAACTCCAACATTATATGAATAAAAAATTTTTATAAGTTCCTACTTACTGTTGCATCTATAAACAAACTATACGCCTTGTTTAAAACAGTATAAATGAAACAAAATCTTCTAATCAAATTCATAATACAAGTTATTACTAGAGGAATTCCGTCTTTTTTACCTACTTATATTTTACTTATGCTAATTTACAAACAGTTTTTTATTATATCATATTTTTATATGTAATGTTTTCAGTTCTAAATACAGCTTACGACACAACATTAAACGCGGAAAGGGGTTCATTATGGAATATACTACGACAGAGGAATTAATGTTAAAAGCAAAAGAAGCTGAAGGAAAAACATTCGGGGAGATTGATACAACTGATAGACTTGCAAATAGGAAATCAAAAGGCGGCCTAGGCCAAGTAATTGAAGAAAGTTTTTTTGGATATGAAGTAAATTCAAAAGCCGAGGCGGACTTTGCAAATCTAGGAATTGAACTGAAAGTTACACCATTTAAGCGCAATAAAAACGGAACTTTATCTGCTAAAGAACGTTTAGTGTTAAATATTATCAACTATATAGAAGAAGTTCATACGCATTTTGAAACATCTAGCTTTTGGAAAAAGAACGAAAAATTATTGCTTATGTTTTATGAATGGGTACCAGATATAGATCGTAAAGATTACTATATTACAAAAAGTCTGCTTTTCACATATCCTGAAGCTGATTTAGAAATAATTAAACAAGATTGGGAAACAATCGTAACTAAGATTCGCTCTGGAAAGGCACATGAATTATCAGAAGGTGATACAAACTACTTAGGGGCTTGTACAAAAGGTTCAAATAAGAACTCCCTTCGCCAACAACCTTTTTCCGAAACACCTGCAATGCAACGTGCATTCTCATTAAAACCATCTTACATGACAGCCTTGGTACGTAGATATATTCAAAATGAAGAGCTTATAAGCTTTACAAATGCAAATGAACTAAAAAACAAATCCCTAGAAGAAATTTTAACTTCTAAATTTGCACCATATATAGGATTAACAGATAAAGAAATTGCAGAAAAATTATCCGTAGATTATAAACCTAGTTCAAAAAGCTTTGTCCCATGGTTAGTAAGTTCCCTATTAGGTATTAAAGGAACACGCCTTGATAATATTGAAGAATTTGCAAAAGCAAATATACAATTTAAAACCATCCGTTTAGAGCCAACTGGAAAACCAGAACAAAGCATGTCATTTGAAAATATTGACTTTAACCAGTGGACAAATGAAGCATGGGAAGAAAGTGAGATTCGCGATAGATTTTATCAAACAAAGTTTTTATTTGTCATCTTTGAATTTAAGCAAACAAAAAAAGAAAATCCAAACCGTGAACTTTATTTAAAAGGAATCAAGCTTTGGAACATGCCTACTCCTACAATAGAAAATGAAATAAGACAGTTATGGGAAGAAGTTAACAAAGTAATAAAGGAAGGTATTCAAATTCAATACAAGAAGCGCGGTAATAAAATGGTGGAAACAAATAATTTACCAAAGAGCAAATTTAATGGAGTTGCACACATACGTCCAAAGGGTAAAGATGGATCAGATAAAGTAACATTACCTGACGGGCAGCAAATTACGAAACAATGCTATTGGTTGAATAATACGTATATAGCTGATATTGTTGCTGACACAAGCAAATAAACTACTCATTTGAATCCCCCAGATAATAAACAGGCTCTTATTATCTGGGGGCATTTTTTATTTAATAGAGAACTACCTAAATAAGAGAAATCCACTACCTCTTATTTAAGTATTGGAATATCCGAAACTTCCCTCTTTATAATCTTAGTTAATTCCTTCGCAGCGTGCTCTTTATTATATAGTTCATCTACAAGTAAAGAATGAGTAATCATGCATAAATTAGTTATTAATTCTGTTTTCTCACCAATGATTAATAAACAATCTTCTCGCGTTAACATATAATCACATCCTTTTATGGGATTATCAGAAACACACTACTCTTTTTGATTATAACCAATACCTTAAAATCTAATTCCCAACAAAATCAATTTAAATATCATTAAATCTCAGGAACAACCACCCCACCAAAAATCCCCTCAACATCCTCCAAAGTATGCCCCACCGCATCCAAACGAACCGTCCTAACTTCTATATACTTCTCCGGCGAAGAATTTGGCACCAACCACTTCGGCAATAGCCCTTCTTCTGTATGCGGATATAAAATAATACACCGCTCTGCCGATTCGTAAGATGTGATGTAGGCGTACATTTGATAAATATCGCTTTGTTGGTAGAGTACTCTTCCGTTCATGAGAATGGTTTTCCATTTTGTGTCGATGATGATTTTTGGGATGAAATTTCCTTGTTCGTTTACGGATATGACAAAGTCTGGTTTTAGGAGGATGTTTTCCCTGCCGGAGTTGACGTTCCGTAGTAGACGTTTTTCTGTGTGTTGTGCATCTACTTTGCTTTTGGTAGGGATCATTCGTTTCTTTAATACTTCTCCTATGTATCCTTCGAACAGGTCATTCATTTTGAACAAAAATGAGAATGCAATTTGGTTATGTTGCTTCGTGTTCATGGATAGTGATTTTAAAATAGCAACCGCCAATTGCAAGGCTGTCTCAAAATGCTTATTTTGACGATTGCAGGTGATCGTTTCTAATACGTGATGGGATATATGTTTTTCCTCAACATCTTTCAGTAGTTCAAAGATCGTTAACATTTGTACTTTTATATTTGCTTGTTGTACATACGGATAAATGAGTTTGACGGCAGCTTTTAGTGTTTGATTGAACGGGATATTCGCTGATAGTTCATCAAATTCACAAAAGGCGTTCACTGGTATAAAGGCATTTTTTTGTATGTGTTTCGAAACTAGCAATCTTCCTTTTAAGCGATTCATGTTTTCGGCGTTGGCGTAATATTCTCGATACAAGCCGCGCTTTAATGCTTTATGTAATTCTGTCACAAATATATGTGCGAGCACGTGTAATATATTCACTTTTTTGTACGCACTTAATGTTTTTTCGCCTATATGAATCGGTAGCTTTTTCGTCACTGCAAGCATGTTTAATAAGACAAGTCTGTCCATTTCAACATCTTCCCTGCTTACACTTATTTTCGGAAGGATTTCAATACGGACCTTCTTTAGTTGCAGTACGCCAACCAAGTTGATAAACCGGATTTTTTTGTTAGCGTATTCTACTACATTCTCATTCTCATATTTTTGGCGCAAATAACTGAGCAGTTCCTCCCATTCTCCCTTTGTAAGTCCTTGGGAATGATTCGGATCATCATAAATCCAATCGTACGCTTCTCTTATTGTAATGTGCCTCATTACTCATAAATCCCTTTCATATCGTCTACTGTTATATGAGATTTCACTTTATACTTTACAGGGAAATCCATATCCGTATACGAGGATGCACGGTTAAATAACGCAGCAACTTCCACTTCTTCTTGATAGATGATGAACGAATCTTGTTCGCTTTTACCGATACCGCCAAGGATGAGACCGATTTTTTCCCAGTCGTGGTAAAAATATTCTTTCAGTAACGGAATGATTTTATTTTGGATAACAGAGATGATATCGTCTACCGTTTCTGCATGAATAAAATAAGCATGTCCAATCGTATAGTCTCTACTATATAAAACTTCAATACGTTGATTCATTCGGTGCAGCAATGTCGGTAAATCAATGTCATCAACGAAAGGAAGTAACGACGGCTGCGGCATCACTTCTTCAAACATGAAACGTCTTCGTAGTGCGGTATCTAAAAGAGCGATAGAACGGTCTGCCGTATTCATCGTACCAATGATCCATAAGTTCGGCGGCAAGACAAACGTATCTCCTGAATATGGCAATGTGACACGCGTTTCATTTTCCATATTCACTCGTTTATCTTCCTCTAAAAGGGTAATTAATTCACCGAACACTTTCGAGATATTCGCACGGTTAATTTCGTCAATAATCATTACGAATCGGTCACTACTTGTAAAATCAAACGTTTCGCTCCCGGCTAGTGCTTGCATGACACGTACTTTTCTTGCTTCATAATTTTCAGCGTCGTCTTGTTTGCGTAACCCCGCATATAAGGCGTCCACTACAATTTTTTTGAATATGCCATCCGCAGGTATGAAAGAGCCTTTCCCATCAGAACGTAATCCTTCAATGAAGTCTTCATACGCATACGATTGATGAAATGTTGAAAATCTAATTTGGCCTGTTTGTTGATACTTGGCAAATTGCTCTTTGACATGTATGTTCTCGATCAATTCATCGGCTGATACATTATATATAATTTCTAACGACTTCGTAGATACTTGATACGTTTTCCCTGTTCCCGGTGGTCCGTATAAAATGACATTCCGATCCGGATATATGTTCTCATCATGATTTGGCATCATCTCTTCACCTTTCTCCATTCCCTCATTTGTAGTAGTCTGTATTTTTTCCACATTTGGCTGAAACACTGCATGTATGCCTTGTGGTGATAGTTTCTCCGCGCTTTTCCCATGAACGGGTATCATTTGATCTAGCATCAATCTTGGCGAAAGCTTCGATACATTTGTAATCTTAAGCCAAATTTTTTCTCCTTTTGGCACTACATTTGTTAATTCCATCTTAGCGATTGATTGCGGCATCTGTTCATCCGTTACTAGTACTTCTTCCGCCTGAGCGATCCATTCAATTTCTTTTGTACTTTGATTGCAAATAAATATTTTTGTTTGACCTAAGTTTTCTAAAATTTTCACATTCATACTTTCTGTCCATGCCGCTCCCATTACGAACGAGCTACGTTGCAATTCTCTCTCTATTTCTGCGATGGAATCGGCTGTTTGAAAGGAAAGTAACATACAATCTAACCTTACACTGTCGCTTCGGTCGATAAATTGAAAAACGAGTTTCCGTAACCGCTTTAATTCCTTTTGTTGCAGAGCAGGGTTCAGCCGGTTACATTCATTTGCGATTAATTGCAAGATAGATCGCGTAAAGACGTAAAAATCTAAGTCCTTTCGTTCCGTCACCTTCGGAAATTGTCTATATGTATGTAGCAAATCCGTATAACCTTCACCTTTGTTAAAAATGAGTTTGTTAATACTGCGCTCAAATTTATAAGCCACAACGAACTCGTCCGGATTTTGGATGTTTTTCACGATCGAAAACAAGTGTACAAAATGACCTTTTAACGTAGCTGGCATTTCAAAGGTGTTTACAATGACTTGATCATCTTCCTCTTGTTTCATCTCATTAAACAACGCTACTAAGTCAAGTCTGTTTTGTTTGAAGTTATTAATATAATTATTCGTAAAGACAATCGTATTGATAACTCCCGTAAATATATCTAAATCAGCAGAATCCGCTTCTGTAAACAAATCCCCTTCATTTTGAATCTTATGAATAACACGAATCACCGTCTGTTTCTTCTCTTCATCCCAATTGGTGTCATGCACTCGCTCAAAAATATCTTTATGATGCTCAGCGATTGTTTCATATTGCTTTTCATATATATCTTTATGGTTTGTAATCAGTTCATCGAAAAAGATATTTTTATACTTTTCAATGATCGCTTCTACTCTATTCATTGTTACACTACCTTTCGTCATATATCCGTCAATTCGTTATCATAAACAATTACATCTGTAATCATAATAACTTACAGTTGTAATTATATATGTTATCACTTTTTTTGTCTACACACCTTTACATGTTTATGAATACTTTTCTGTAGTCCTTTATCATTACATTTCATTATAATGAGGAATGCTTTTTTTAAAATGAAAAGGATATTTCTACACCAACACAACAAAAACAATAATGTTTTATTGTAAAGCGATAAATCATATGGTAGAGTCAATTTGATAATAAATAAGTGAGGTGCTTTTTATGAAACAGGTGTCAACGATCTTTTTAAAGGTAGCTGTTATTCTTATTGGAATTCCTGTTCTTGCTTTGTGTATCTTTTTGGTACCTGAGATAGCGAAGTTTGCAGCGGAGTTATTTCCACATATTCCTTATATAAAATATTTCGTTTTAATCTATTTTTATGTAACGGCAATCCCTTTTTACTTTGCTCTCTATCAAGCGTTTAAGCTTTTAAGCTATATTGACAAGAACAAAGCTTTCTCGAAGTTATCTGTAAGAGCTTTAAAAAAGATAAAGTACTGTGCAATTACACTCAGTAGCTTGTATGTGATCGGCATGCCACTCTTTTATTTCATCGCAGAGGTAGACGATGCTCCAGGTATTATATTAATCGGATTGGTTGTTATTTTTGCTTCACTGGTGATTGCAGTCTTTGCGGCTGTTCTTCAAAGGCTTTTACGAGAAGCCATTGATATAAAATCAGAAAATGACTTAACGGTCTGAGGTGAATAACATGGCTATTATAATCAATATTGATGTGATGCTGGCGAAAAGAAAAATGAGTGTAACAGAGCTTTCGGAGAGAGTTGGAATCACAATGGCTAACCTTTCTATATTGAAAAATGGAAAAGCAAAAGCCGTTAGATTTTCCACTTTAGAGGCAATTTGCAAAGCATTAGAATGCCAACCTGGTGATATTTTAGAGTACAGACCTGAAGAAGATGCTTAACTTTCTTCCAATATAAAAGAAGCTGAACGTTATTATAAAGAGAATCCTGAAATAGGAGAGAAATTTGGGATAGACAAACAGCTTTCTGACTACATCAAGAAAGCTATGTCACACAGTTAAATTCATCTTTATTATGAGAGAAAAAGTCGTGAGCATTTGTATAGCCACGCCTTTTTCTTTTTATAGAGTTGGGCTTGGTTGTTGAAAATTATACATAGGTAACCTTAACGTGATGGCTATGGGGGCGCCCCCATGCCCATCAAGCTAAAAATAAAAAGTACCCCCAAAATAAATTGATTTTTTCTATCCCTCGTGAATTTCTTTAATACTTTTTCCTTCTAAAAACGCATGTCCCGTTTTAATTTTTTCTACTGTTTCAAATCCATACTTTTCATACACTTTTTCTACTGTTTCGTTAATTGGGATCACCCAAAGATTATCTAGTCCTCTATTCATTACTTCACTTTGAATAAAGTGAATAAGTTCACCTATTAACCCTCTACCTCTAAACTTTTCAATTGTAGCTACACTTTCCATTCGGGCTTGCTTTTCATGTTCAAAAATACAAGCGATGGAACATGCTACTCCATTGTATCTAAGTAGATAGTGAGTGAATGCTGGATGTTGGAATTCATCTTGAAAAGCTTTTTTTCTAACTTCGCCTCCTAACTCTTTTATGCTACATTCAATATCTAAAGCTTCTTCAAAATTTAATTCAGATACCTTTTCAATAGTAACTTTTTCATTTTTATCTTTTTTAGTTAATTTCTTATTCCATAATTGGACTGGACTTATTAATTCTTCAAATCCAAAATTCTTTATTTGTAATTCAGAAATCAGTTTTTCTTGCATATCTAAGTTGTATATATAAAATCTAGGTACTATATTTTTAGTCTTATAGAAATGGACTACTTCATCTACTATCATTTGTGGATTTAAACTTACTACACTTACATGTGCATGATTTGCATCATAATAATCTGGGTTACTTTCATTACAAAATATAGAACCCCATGATTTCTCTATTCGGCTAGTAAAGGTTTCAAGATATGCAAAATCAAGCTCAAGAACATTTTTCAAACTAGTCATACAATATTCCCTCTTCTCTATTTATTTCTTCAATATCTTCTGTACTTTATTATACATTTAAATATTTAAATTTTCAGTTTTTAATTTAAAATATATCTCATATCCTTCAAAAAAATATTTTCAAGAAAAAATGAAAGTAAACTTTTACATATTTGTTTACTTTCACTTAAAGGGGGAACACCCATATTCATCAAATTAATCTCCTTTTTATAAATCATGTATATATGTATTATTAATAAAGAGGTGAAAAAATGAGGAAGAAGAGAATAATATTTTTATTTTTAGGTTTTTTGATTCTTTTTGTTGTATTTTTGTATTCAAAAGGATACAGCGACAAATACATACAATGGGGTGATACAGTAGAATCTGTTGATACAAATATACTTGAAAGAAATGATATTCCATATAAAGTTAAAAACAACAAAGTATATATCCCTGAAGATGCCTTTAATAAGGCGATAATGTGTTGTTCTTAGTCCCTTCACATTGTGTGATAAAAACTAAGATAAAATAGAGTTGTATATTAGAGATAGCACCACATGCCCATCAACTTAAGAATTCAGAATTACCCCAAAACGAAAAAAGAAAAAGCTAGATCCAAACTAGCTTTTTACATAATCAGTGTTATCAAAAGTTATCTTCTCTCTAAATATCAAGAATTTTAACAGTTGTAGCTACTCTTAAATTCCTTAACGTATAATTTTCGCGTTTTGTCAGCAAGACCTCTATACCAACACTATAAATTAGCATTTTTTTGTTTATTATTTATTACAACTAAGATGAGAAAACCAATAATAAATACTATAAGCGGGATTCCTTGAATAAAGAGAAATCCTTTCCAAAAATCAAGTTCAGTACTGTCTGGAGGGTCTGTTGCAAAACCACCTATAAAAAAAGAAAGAGGTAATAAACAAATATTTAACCAGAAACAACCGTGAAGAAACGATAGGAATTTTTTCATAAATAGAAACCACCTCCATTATTAAATTCTAATTTATTTACCAAATTAAGAAGTGTTTTAGGAGACGTTGCCATAAGAATTGATCATATCGGCTCTACATCAATACCTGGTTTAACTGCAAAACCAATTATTGATATACAAATTCCCGTAAATTCTCTAGAGTTATTGGATTCTTTCAAGAAACCCTTAGAAAGTTTTGGATTTATTTATAGAGCAGATAATTCAGAGCGTTCTAAACGTTATTTTCGCGAAACTCCTGGTAACAAGAGAACTCATATACATGTGAGACGTGAAGGGAGTTGGCCTGAACAACTTGCTCTCTTATTTAGAGATTATATGCGTACTCATCCAGAAGACTGTAAGCAATATGGAGAATTAAAATATAGGTTAGCTGAAAAATACACAAATAATCGACACATGTATACCGAATCAAAAGATCCTCTGATATGGGAGATTCTACGAAAAGCTGATAAATGGAGCCAAAATATTGGTTGGATTCCTCAAAGAACAGATGCTTAATTTCCAATAACGATAATTATGTAAAGAAAAAAGCCGTCCTAATGGACAGATTTTTTGTACTTTTTGCTTAGCGTGTTTATTTTCAATCTATTAGCATCTCTTAGAATCATAAAACGATTTTCAAAGGTTTTCTTGTTTTTTAAGCAAATCCTTTTATCTTCGCAACGGCGCGGCAATAGCCGCGCTTTCTATCCTAGTACCAGCATTCTTATAACCAAAAGCAAATAAAAGAGAAAAAGGACAAGCCATGCCCTGCATGGCAAAAAAAAGACCTCGGACTTTGTCCGAACCTACATGGAATAGTCGTTCTCCGATGAACGCTATTTATTCCACGTTTTCTTGACCACGAGTTTCTAAACACTCATCATCAAGAAAATTTCGCGGCATAATCGCTTTATTTCTCTACACAAAAAAGGGCATATCCCTTTCGGAATCGCCCTTGCACCTTGAGAATATGTGCCAGTTTATTGTTTTAGCCCTGTGTACTCTGGAAAACAGCCCCTGTCAACTGATATCGGTTGTTTATTTTGCCGAGCGATACCGAAAAACTGCTCTATTCAAGTTATCAAAAATTATATCCCAATATAGTAAAGGATTACAAAATTCCCTTACACCTTAAAAAAAGAACTGTTTTTTCCTAATAAATAGATAAAAATACATGATTTTATGAATAACGTAATTAAAGATATTCCAAAAACGCTCCCCGTAATAACTCTTTTACTATTATTACTTTGATAAGACGTTAAAAGTTGAAGTCCTCCATCTATTACTAAAGGGATCATCCCTAATATATAAATAAAATAAGGAAATTGAAAATAAAAATACAAAGCTATCCCTAAAAATAGTCCTATTAATTCTCCCGTACATCTGGCACATAAAGGGAAATAATGATTATGATAGTGAAAAGACCTATTTTTATTTTGATGACACCCAAATACTATGGGCAACCATTTATTAATTAACATTTAAATACGAGAAGAATCCTATTAAAAATAAAATGCCATAAAATGCAACAAAAATTCCTACAGGAATTAACGCGCCTATACCAGCAGCCTTTGCTGATTTGGGTTTTTCATCTCTCCACACCAAAAATAAAATTAACCCTACAATAGGAACACAACAACCTAAAACTCCCCAACCAAAGCCGCCCCTATCTTTAAGTGTAAATTTTTGTTTCACACCACAATGAGAGCAAATTGAAGCCTCTTTATCAATATTTTCTCCACAATTAGAACAATACATAAAGTATAATACCTCCAAAATAATTTACATTTATAAAAACACCTATATAAAAATACCAAATTTTAACTTACATTTCTATAATTTAAATATATTTCTATAATTTAAATTATATTTTTTTGAATAGTTTTCCCCTTATTTTTGGGTGTGAGTGCTGGCTGGGGGTTTTGGGGGCTAGCCCCACATCCATCAACCTAAGAAATTCATTGTTCCCCAAAACGAAAAAAATGACCTGAATTCTCATAAATAATGGTTGTAGTTATATAAAATTTTTGTTTTAGGGATACCTCAAAGTGTTAGCTTAATAAGAATAATCCTTAGCCTCCTTTAGATAAAAAAGGGGCTTTTTTACATATAAAATCACATGGGTCTTGGTTGAAACTGAACTACCAATAACATTTGAAATAAAATCCCTTTTAATAACTAATGTAGATATATTAGCGAAATATATGAGAGCAACCGCTCAAAAGTAAAATGGTGATTTAAGTTAGCAAAAAGTACTCATCTGAGTACTTTTTCGCTCCATTTACGATGATATAAAGGGGGTTGTAATATACGTATTAATATTTCTTGTTGCTGAATATGTTTAAAAGAGATCGTTCTGCAATTCACAGAATGGTTAAATGAAAATACTTTTATATAAGATTAATTTTAGTAATCATTCAACTTGGAAGATGTTAAAATATACCTATATATCTTAGGATATGAAAAAAGGCGGTAATTTATAGATAGTGGGATATACCATTCGAAATTAAGTATATGTATGGAGGGATAGTTTGAAAATATTAAAAGTACTTTACCGTATTTTACTGATAGTATTTCCGGTATTTCTATTAATTTTTTCTATATTGAATCTCAGTGCAAGAGCCTTTGGTCAACCGGCTAACTTTGATTACTATTTAATATGGGTATTAATTTTTTTACTTTTAATAGGGTATATTGTTCAGTTCTTTTCAAAATATAGAATAGTTGGTTTTATAATTATTTTGGTTTCACCCATAATAATTATAAGTTGCTCGGTCTTTTTTCATCAATATTAGGGGTCCCGCCCTATCGCTATCAAGCTAACAAAACTAAACTTCCTCAAAATGCAAAGATACGCTATTCTTTTTGTAGAAACATACAGAAAGGATGGCGTTTTTGATGAACCCTATCATTTCAAATGAACTGAATCTTTTTGCACAAGAGCTACAATACTTTTTATCTCCAGTAGTCCTACAAGATATCGCCAAACAAGTTGGCTTTGTACAGCGATCTAGTAAGTATCAAGCAAACGAACTCATTACCCTTTGCGTATGGCTCAGTCAAGAAATCGCTAGCACATCACTTACACAATTGTGCGGTCAGTTAGAAGCCTCAACTGGGATATTGATGAGCTCAGAAGGATTGAATCAACGCTTTAATCCAGCAGCTGTCGCATTTCTTCGAGAAGTCTTTACTTCTCTTCTCACACAAAAACTCTGTTCAAATCACTCGCTTTCTGCACATATGATCTCTACTTTCAATCGTATTCGTATTTTAGATGCAACAGTGTTTCAACTGCCTGACCATTTCGCCACTGACTATCAGGGTTCAGGTGGGAGTAGTAATACGGCAGGCATGAAAATCCAATTGGAATATGATTTACTTAGTGGTCAATTCCTTAACGTGCAGCTTGGACCAGGAAAAAATAATGATAAAACATACGGTACCATCTGCCTTGAAACCGTAGAGGCGGACGATTTGTGTTTACGTGATCTTGGTTACTTCGATTTAGGAGACTTACAAACCATTCATGATAAAGAGGCTTACTATATCTCGCGGTTGAAGTTGAATACACGCATTTATATCAAGAACCCTGAACCATAATACTTCAACAATGGTACGTTAAAAAAGCAAACAGAATACATCCAACTTGATATGACACAAATGATGTCTGGTCTAATCCCTGGCGAAACGATAGAAATCCTCGAGGCATACATTGGCCAAAATCAGAAGCTTCCAGCACGTGTCATTATCCATCGTTTAACCGATGATCAAACGCAAACACGCCTGAAAAACCAAGCGATACGTGAAAAGAAAAAAGGCATTGGCATGAAAGATAAAGGTAAACGTTTAATGGGTATGAATGTATATATCACGAACACATCTCTAGACGGAGTACCAACGAACTACGTGCACTCATTGTATTCACTTCGTTGGCAGATTGAAATTTTGTTTAAAACGTGGAAGTCATTTTTTAAAATTGATGAATGTAAAAATATTAAAAGAGAACGCCTAGAGTGCCATTTATATGGACAACTAATCGGCATTCTCCTCTGTTCTTCTACGATGTTTCAAATGTCAAATGCGACAGTTTCTGCTTGAAAAGACAAAGCAGGAGCTGAGTGAATACAAAGCGATTTATATGATTAAAGATTACTTTCCGTTACTGTTTCAAGCGATAGCCGTTGGCACAGAAGAACTTTTAAAAATTTTGCATCGTCTTTATCTGCTGCTCAAAAAGAACGGTCGTAAATGTCATCGGTATAAGAAGATGACCGTCTTTGATATTCTAGGGATTGTGTATAAAATGACGGTGAAGCATAGACAAACTGCCTAGCGAAAAAATCACATTTTAATAGGCTTCTTTAGTATGCCTACTTTTCTATAAATTACTAGATATGAAACAAGGATCGTTTCATATCTAGTAATTTACTTGGTTAGGTTGATGGGCATGTGGTGGGACCCCTTACTAAACTGATGGTCCATCTGCGAATTTAATAATAGTAATATTAGCTGCAGAAGCTCCGTTTGTTTGTGTTATTGTTCTAGCTCCTCCAGAACGATTAGCTAAAGATACAGTAAATGGTGTTGTTGTAACTTGAATAAGAGCAGAAGCAGCTAAATTGCCACCTCCGGTGGCATCATTACCAGCAGAAGAAAAAGGAGCACCATTTTGTACTAATCCAAATGCACTAGCTGCACTACCTGCTTCTAAATTTACAGCCCAATCAACAAGATAAAGACCTGGTTCATTAATTGTAATGGTATTACCTGGAGCATTAAAACTAAACGCTGTTCCTGCAAGATCTGGAGGCGTAGTAAATGTTACAAGTCCATTATTTGCTATTACTTGAGTTGAATTAGCTAAAGTTTCTATTCCACTAGAAAGATTAGGCCCTGTAGCTCCAGTAGGTCCAGTTACTCCAGTTACCCCCGTAGCCCCTGTAGGTCCAGTTACTCCGGTTATCCCCGTAGCCCCTGTAGGTCCAGTTACTCCGGTTATCCCCGTAGCCCCTGTAGGTCCAGTTACTCCGGTTATCCCCGTAGCCCCTGTAGGTCCAGTTACTCCGGTTATCCCCGTAGCCCCTGTAGGTCCAGTTGGTCCCCCCGCAGGTCCTGTAGGTCCTGTAGGTCCCAATGGACCAGTAGGACCTGTCAAAGATGGAGCTTGCAATACACTTTTTAACTTTCTTTGTAAATACAGTTGTTTTTGCGTTGCAGTTTCTAACATGCAATTTACACTTTCATTAATTGCTAATAGATTGCTAAGTGTTGCTGCTGGTGACAACCCTGGAAGTGTCCCTACAGCATATTGAATTTTCTCTGCTTCCGCATTAATAATATGAGCAAGTGCTAATTCTTCTAATGCAATCGATGCGATAATTAAATCTAGTGATTCCGTTCTAGAAAGTGTAACATTTGGAGTTATATTTGGTATATTTGCTTGAGACATATTTACGTCCTCCTTATTTATCAAATTTTATAAAAAATAAGTCTCGCTATAAAATATGACAAATATGGACAAGTTGACACAGCTCCTATACCAATAATATCTATTACATTTATAAATTTTAAAAATAATAGATACACCCATACACTTTTTCAGTGGACAAGCATAAATATAGTATGAGACAAATTTACCCTTCTTTTATGTATACCGCTCTCTATACTCTCTATTTTGTTCGTTTTCTCTTCAATCTCCCCTTTTTCTTTCTCATTCTTCAAAAACTCACAAAAGCTAAAATGATCATTCTAAAGACCTATTCTACCCAAAGGTATATGCAAGATTTTATACAAATTAAAAGAAACGAATCCTTTTAGAAACCCCGCTATATCAATGATCTATAAAATCTTGCATAGACGATCAAACGAAGAAAAAGCGAAATCCTTGTTCTCGCAAGGAATCCGCTTTTGATTTGCTATCGATAATGAGACGTTATGTTAACCTAGCGTGTATATGGTATTCAAAATAGATTTCTAATTTTCCTTTTCCATCCATGATACAATTTATTAAATAATTTACTTGTTATACCTTGGAATATGGAAGGAGTTAAATCTGAATGAAAAAGGTTTTAGAACGTGAGGAATTTGTTGATATAGGTGGTTTTCAATTATATACAAAAATATTTGGAAGTGATAAAAGAACTCCAACCGTAGTAATGGACGCAGGTTATGGTGATTACTCTAAAGCTTGGAATGAAATAGTATCACAAATTGCAGAATTCACAAAAGTTCTGGTCTATGATAGAGCTGGTTTAGGAAAGAGTGATTCTAGTCCGAACAATAGAGTTAGTTCTGAGATGGTAAAAGAGCTAAGAACATTACTAAAAAAATTACAATTAACGCCTCCTTATATTTTTGTGGGGCATTCCTTTGGTGGATTAAATGTTCGTTTATACGCATCTTTATATCCAAGCGAGGTAGCAGGGCTAATACTTGTGGATTCAACCCCAGAGGACTACAGAGAACGATTTCTTCCCATCATGCCTTCAGATTTCCAAGAAGCTTATAATAAACAATTTATTTATGAAGGTACATACGATCAATTTATGAAGAGTCTAGAAGAAGTACGATTACACAGAAAAACACTTATAGATACAAACGTTATTATTCTTTCTGCAGGAAAAAAGGCTTTTTATTCCACTGATGCACAAAACTTATGGTTGCATATGCAAAAGGAATTATTGGATTTATCAACTAATAGTTCCTTAGATATAGCACCTAACAGTGGACACTATATCCAAAAGGATGAGCCACAATATGTAATAAATGCGGTCAAAAAGGTTCTTCAGATCTTATAATTAACTTCCGAGTTCGACAATTATGTAAATGAGCTGTCCATATGGGCAGCTCATTGTATTTTTTGCTTAACGTGGGGTTTTTCCAAAATGTTGGCAATACCCCATCGCTATCAAGCTAAGAAATGCAAATACCCCCAAAAACGAAAAAAGTGAACCTAATTATCAAAAATAAAATTGCTCATTTCACGTAAAGCAGCAGCTAGTTTATTTTACCTTGTTTAGGATTCTAAATTCCCTACGATAAGCGACCCAGACACTTTTTCTTCTCGATGGAATGGGGTAAACGGAGTACATCATCAAACTTTATTTTAAATCAACAGTTGCTTAAGATTTTAATACAAATCAAGTGATTTAAGGTTGATGTAAGGTTCTCTTTAGACTGGAGAAAGGTGGACGCATTACAGTTGAAAGAGAAGAAAAATATCTAAAAAACTTGAATGGAGCTGACTTTTCATATGAGTGTTTCGGCTATTGTACAAACTCAAAACCTGTCCAAAACGTATGGGGACAGAGGAGAATACCGATGAGTTGTCCATATAAATGGCACTCTAGGCGTTCTCTTTTAATATTTTTACATTCATCAATTTCAAAAAATGACTTCCACGTTTTAAACAAAATTTCAATCTGCCAACGAAGTGAATACAGTGAGTGCACGTAGTTCGTTGGTACTCCTTCTAAAGACGTGTTCGTAATATATACATTCATACCCATTAAACGTTTACTTTTATCCTTCATGACAATGCCTTTTTTCTTTTCACGTATCGCTTGGTTTTTTAGGCGTGTTCGCGTTTGATCATCGGTTAAACGATGGATAATGACACGTGCTGGAAGTTTCTGATTTTGGCCAATGTATGCCTCGGGAATTTCTATCGTTTCACCAGGGATTAGATCCGACATCATTTGTGTCATATCAAGCTGGATGTATTCTGTTTGCTTTTTTAACGTACCGTTGTTGAAGTGTTCTGGCTCAGGGTTCTTGATATAAATCCGTGTATTTAGCTTCAACCGCGAGATGTAGTAAGCCCCTTTATCATGAATAGTTTGTAAGTCTCCTAAATCGAAGTAACCAAGATCACGTAAACACAAATCGCCGGTCTCTACGGTTTCAAGGCAGATGGTACCGTATGTTTTATCATTATTCTTTCCTGGACCAAGCTGCACGTTAAGAAATTGACCACTAAGTAAATCATATTCCAATTGGATTTTCACGCCTGCCGTATTACTACTTCCACCTGAACCTTGATAGTCAGTGGCGAAATGATCAGGCAGTTGAAACACTGTTGCATCTAAAATACGAATACGATTGAAAGTAGAGATCATGTGTGCAGAAAGTGAGTGATTTGAACAGAGTTTTTGTTTGAGAAGAGAAGTAAAGACTTCTCGAAGAAATGCGACAGCTGCTGGATTAAAGCGTTGATTCAATCCTTCTGAGCTCATCAGTACTCCAGTTGAAGCTTCTAACTGACTGCACAAATGTGTAAGTGATGCGCTGGCTACTTCTTGACTGATCCATACGCAAAGGGCAATGAGTTCGTTCGCTTGATACTTACTAGATCGCTGTACAAAGCCAACTTGTTTGGCGATATCTTGTAGGACTACTGGAGATAAAAAGTATTGTAGCTCTTGTGCGAAAAGATTCAGCTCATTTGAAATAATAGGATTCATTAAAAACACCATCCTTTCTCATAAACTTCTTACGATAAGCATAGCGTTTTTTTATTTTGAGGATATGATTTTAACTTCGCTTGACGGGCAAGTGGCGAGATACCTTATAAGAATAAATTATAAATATAGATAAATAAATTGTAATTTACTCTGTTGAAGTGATGCACCTAAAATGAAGATAACAATTATATAAGGGGTAATTTTATGAGTAATAAATTGAAATATTTATTAGGGGTTAGCATTACCGGATTTGGGGATGGAATTCAACAAATTGCCTTGCTATGGTATATTTTTCATTTAACAGGACAAGCAACTTCTATCGGATTAATGATTGCAATTTATTATATACCAAGTATCATTTTAACACCTTTTGTGTCTGTTTATGTAGATCATCATGATTCTAAAAATATTGTTGTTCTAACAGATAGTATTCGATTTGTACTTGTTTTAATCATGGCAATACTTATTTTCATAAAATTCGAATCAGAATTTATTTTTTACATTATGCAATTCTTATTAGCGGTTTGCTACACCGTTTACAAACCTACATCTTCTGCATTTATTAAGGAAGCATTCTGTAATCATGATATACCATTTGTTATATCAAAAGCATCTTCATTAAATGAAGCAGCATTACTAGTGGGAACTGGTATATCTGGGTTATTTCTAGTTAAATTTTCTTTAGCCACTAGTTTCTTTATTAATTCTGTAACATTTTTAGTTGCGGCCATTTTCTTTTCTTCTATAAAAAGAATAAACCCTAAAAAAATAGAAAATGCAAGAATATCCTACCTTGCAGAATTAATATCGGGATGGCGTTTCATTAATCAAACAGAAGGAATGAAGTACTTACTGTTTTTATCCATTTTGAATAGCATTAGCATACAAATGACAACAACTTTATTATTACCTCTTGCAGAACAGTTTGAAGGAGGTAGCGGACTTTACTCAATATTTGAGATAGCATTTTCAGTAGGAGGAATTATAGCAGGCTTGATTGCTATCTATTTTTTAAAAAAGTTTAAACATAAAGTTATTTTTATTACGATGATGGGTATGGCAACCTCTTCTTTTTTATTATATTTGAATGACTATAAAACAACGGCCGTTATTTGTATATTTATAATGGGGCTATTTACCATGTCACATTTGATTATCGTGCAAACGTTAATACAGTTGAATACTACAACAGAATATATTGGCAGGGTAATAGGCTTAAGAACAATTCTGGCATCATTTGTTAAGATATCGTCTGCTCTGTCGACTGGTATTTTATTAACTCATATGGGAGTGAATAATATTTTGCTTTTATTTTCTATCTTAATATTGGCTAGCTTTATTACGATTGGAAATATAAAAAAACACATGTATTAAAATGAAGGGAAGTACATCTGGAAGATTATTCAGAGATGCTATTACGGGTTGTAAATAACTTGCGAATCGAGGGATAAAATGGTTAATATTCGTTCGAAAACAGAAGAATTAAGGGCGAAATTAAAAACTATATTGAATCGAGAATATAAAGAATTGGCCGTTCAGGAGTTAAAAGTAATAGGAAATGGAGTACAAAATATTGTGTTCCGAGGGGATTCGGAAAAAGGACCTTTAGCATTTCGAGTACCTTGGGAACGTGAAGTGAAAAATATAAATGAAGAGTTGTTTAATAGTCGAATCTCATTGCAAAAGGAAGCGGAGCTTTCTAAGTTTTGTAATTCTAAAGACATTCCAGTGCCAAAGGTTCACGGACTGCACCTTTCTACGGAACTTGATTTTTTAATTTCAGATTACCTGGCTACTGATCATATTCCAATTTCTGCTTACAAAATAGGAGAAGTAGTTAATAAACTCCATAATATGCCAATTGAAGATTTAAATTACCAACATAGGACTAGGAAACCATCTAGCAAGTATATAGCTGAACGTCTCGTAAAAAGAGTAGAAGGATTTAATAAAATTACACATTGCGATATTGAATTTCCTGATATATCGATAATTGAAGAGATTCTTAAACAAGCAGATCATGTAAAAAAATTATTACATATGGACATTCGACCAGCAAATCTAATTGGATATAACGGAGAAGTTAAGGCGTTGGTTGATTGGGATAATGCTCTAATTGGTCACCCGCTGTTAGAACTTATGAGGATAGCTGAAACTAATGAAATTGATTGGTATGAATTTAAAGATGGATATAAGAATAAAGATATCTTTGAATCTATTCCTCGTATTGTCAGCTTATTTTATCAGCTTGATACAGCGGTAATGCTTGCAAATCTGTTTATAGCGCAACTGAAAATAGAGGAAAAAGGCATATTCTATAAAGAGCGTGTGAAAACACTTCATAATGAAATACATAGATATTTATAAAAATAAATAAAAGATGCTTTGACATAGGAGGCCCACTACATCGTCATCAAGCTAAAAATATGAATTTCCCCAAAACAATAAATACGAGCAAAATGCACAAAATTTTCGTTCTGGGGGTAATATGAGATTTTAACTTGATGGGCATGTGGCGGGACCCCTTTAATCAAAGAATTCTAAGTAAGTTTTGTTCAAACTTTATTTCAAACCAACATTAACACTTTTTGTCATTTCCCTTGCAAATATACGTTTACTGTGTTTAATATATATTAAACACAGTAAACGATAGGGGTGTGTGAAATGAAACAGGGAATATTGAACGATGATCAGAAGGAATTGATAGAAGATTTTGGGACTTATATAGAATCTTCAGGCGGTGCAAGATCGCTTGGCAAGATATGGGGATACTTATTGATATCAGGTACTCCAAAATCACTCGATGACATGGTAAGCGATTTGCAAATTAGCAAAGGAACGGCGTCATTGTCCGTTCGACAAGGTGTTCAAATTTCTTTATTTCGTAAGGTTGGGGTTCCTGGTAGCAAGAGGGATTTCTATCAACTACATTCAGATGCATGGGCATTGACTTTGCATACGAGCATTGCACAGGGAAACATGATGGCACAATATTTGTGTAGAGCAAAGGAGCTAGTTCTTAAAGAGGAAGCCGCGCCTATAATCGATGAGAGTATCGAGTTTTTCGAATTCGTTATCCAGCAATCGAAGCAAATTTTAGTTCAGTGGGAAGAGCGAAAAGGGAGTAGTACAAAATAGGAGGATATATTATGCCAAAAGTTACTGCAAACGGAATCACTATTCATTACGAAATTAAAGGCCAGGGATCTCCCATACTATTTCTGCACGGAAGTGGATCATCATGGAAAATGTGGGAGCCTCAATTCGAGGCTTTCTCTGCACACTATCAGATGATTATGCCTGATTATCGAGGACATGGAGATTCGACAAAGGAATTTCCGAATAATAAATATGATCATCATGTTATCGTGGAGGATATCAAATGCTTTCTAGATGTACTTGGAATCAGCAAGATTCATGTTGTAGGAGTTTCGCAAGGCGGTCAATTGGCTACATTGCTGGCGATAAAATATCCAGCATACGTAGATAAACTTGTCATATCTAATAGCTATAGTGAGATGCCTACATTGGCAGCCAATTGGGTGCTGTCGATATCGAATTTTATATTCAGTCTGCTTCCATACAATATGATTATAAATCTCATGATGAAATATTATAAAGATGATCCTTATACACAGCGTATTTTAAGAAATTCTTTTTCAATTGATAAGAACATGCTACTTGCAATGAAAAAAGCACCATTTCCAACACATACTGATCAACTGCATCGAATTCAGTCACCTACGCTTGTAATGGGTGGTGAGGGAAAATTAATGCCCGGCGTTGATGAAGGGAAAGGATCCCGCATTATTTTCAACCATGTTCAAAATGCTAAGCTCGTACTATTCAAACATGCATTCGATCCATTAAACACGATGCGCCGGGATATCTTTAATGAGATGATAATTGAATTTTTAGAAGACAAGCCTTTGAAACAATATAAGGATGTAACAGCATTCAGTAAATAAAAACAATAGAATTTACAAGGTTTACTTTCATCGAAAAGGATATCTTTTCTTATTAGTGTACCGCCCATGCCCATCAACTTAAGAAAAATAAACACCCCCAAAAGGAAAAAAATGAGCTGACTTCTCAAAGTGAGTACCTGTAGAGAAAGAAATTTTTTGTTTAGGGGGTACTTCAAAACCTTAGCTTGATGGGCATGTGGCGGGACCCCATATCGATATAACTCTTCGGCAAATAAAGACAACTCTTGTCTTTGATGCATATTCATAAAAAGCACGTCACCCTTTCTCATTAATATAAGAGAATGGTAACGTGCTTTTAACTTCAAGAATAGTCCAAATCCTTAAGTTGATGGATGTGGGGACGAGCCCCTAAAATACAATTCCGCTAGAAATTTTTGCGCTATATTCTCTTTTATTTATGATAGTTGATTAACAACACTTTCTAAAAATTTGTCTACCTTTTCTTTTGATGTATCCGGTGTATGATAACCAATCGTAAATGTAAGTCTTCCATTATAAAAGCTTGCACCCATTGAAAAGAATGGCGCATACATAATGGGTGATGTCATATACCCGTCCTCAGCTTGAACTTCACCAAACTGAATAGGTTCATCAGCGATCACCCCTAAATTTGTCAGTAATGGCAACGCCATCCCCATCTGTAAAGCCTGTTCGTATTGCTGATTATACATTTCCTTCACCACAGATAGCTTCATACCTGCCAGTAGCTCCATTCCTGCTGCTGAAGAAAGACCTGGATTTTGAGACTTTATTTTATCCATTGATTGTTTAATTCGAACGAGAGTCTGATTAAATGATTCATCATCCTCCATTTTAATCACTGGCATTTCCATGCCGGATAAATTGCAAATAGCACCAGTTGTATAATTAGGCAGATATCGACGTAAATCAATTGTTAAACCGATCATTTTTTCTGCGGTGCGAGGTTCTGCATACACAGTGAAATGTGATAAAGCTCGGAAGTATGCAGTCATGATTACATCATTCAATGTAGCCTGTTGTGCTTTTGTCCATTGGATTAGCCGTAGAGTTTGCTCATGGCTCAACCGCCGTACGGACATTTGGGGGGATTTATTTTTGTTGGGTTGAGATGGAAAAGACCATAACGATGCCTGTTGTTCTTGGTTAGGACGATACGCGCTTTTTATGTCCGATATTCCAGTATATTTGAATACATGTGATTGATCTCGAAAACTCTCATTTCCCTCACCAAATTCCTTTATAATTTGATCCTTAGATCGTCCCAAGGAAAGTTGAGTATAAATTGCTCCAAGCAAATTAATATATTCCTTGACTCCTGCACCATCTGAACATAGATGAGATAATTTCACAACTAACATATCTGTTGTAGTGCCTCGTAATAATTTTGTTTGAACCATAGGCCCCTGAATACGATCACCAGGTTCCTTAATAAAATCTATTGCCATTATTTCAATTTCTTGATTATTTCCTTCTGCAAAAAGGCAAATGGGTGAGTTAGTGTCAGATGAATATTCCTCCCAGTAAGGAATATCATTTTCTACAAACCGGCTGTTCAAAACCGGCTGCAATTGTAACGTTATCCTTACTGATTGTTCAAGTATTTTCTTTGATATACCTACAGGAAAATAAAGAACTGCATTAATTTGTTGATCTGCAGAATAAAGACCTAATAAATAATTCATTCGATCTTGAGGTGTTACTGAAAACTTTCTTTGTTCCATAATTTTGTCCCCCTTTTAAGACTGTTTTTGGTATAACCTTATTCTCCATATGGTTGTAACTTTTCTAGTCAATTTTCTTCAAGAACAAATAATCCTTATTTTTTGAATTTTTTCACGAAAGTATCTTTTCCGTACTGGTTCCATTCTTTTTGCGGCTCTTTGTAGGTGATATACCCATTATTTCATTGTTATTAACACTTCCTATCTCCTTCAATAAAATCAAACGTAAATTAATTTAGTTTATATATATACAAACATTTTACAATGATGTTTATAAATTATCAATAAAACAAATAAATCATTTTTATGTCTGTTAATAAAAAACAATAATATAATACGTTCAGGTGTTACTTCATAATAAAAGGTTGATGGGCACGAAGGACCACCAACCTTTTATCATATTGCTTTAGATGTTTATATTCATTATTACATTGTTTACAAATAACTCCTGTTTGCACTTGTATCACCTCATCATTTTCAAACTTCCAAACTAACTAGGTCTTCATTTTTTTCGTATTCATCAATGTAATTCTGTAAAATTAGAACGACTAGAATGTCACTTATACGGACAATTAATAAGTATCCTTCTTTGTTCCTCCACCATGTTTCAAATGCGTCAACTACTCCTCATCAAGAAGAAACGAGAATTAAGCAAATATAAAGCAACTTATATCATAAAAAATTATTTTTCACTTATTTATCAATCTTTGCAAAAAGACACCCAAGAATTAACAAAGATATTGTTTCGTCTGTTCAATCTTTTACAGAAAAACGGACGAAAATCCCATAGGTATGAGAAGAAAACAGTCTTTGATATCTTAGGCGTCGTATACAACTTTTCTATGTCTCACAATCATGTAGCGTAATCCAAAAAATTGAAACCCATTAGGGTTTATTTGGTATGCAAACCTTTAAAGAACTTACACTGGATCTTTAGAAAAAAGAAAAAATCTCACGTGAAATTAAACTTATATAAGCTTAGCTTGATGGCTATGGGGCGCCCACTATACATAAAATCAACTTATGAATATATATAATTTAAATTATTAAAATTAATTAATATAAAAACCTCTGATTTTAAAAAGATCAGAGGTTTTTTAAATAATATGGTGATCCCTTATATAATAATAAAAAAATTATGATAATTGCGCACTAACATTAATAACAAGTACAACACCTAAAACTAGAATAATCCAAGTCCAATACTTATTTCGAATGAAAAATAATGCAGAGTTATCCTTTATTTGAACTCTTTCTCCGGTTTTTTCATCGACGAGTGTTCGTACATCATCAGATATAAACTTTTTAGTGAAAAAATAATTAATCATCGCTATACATATAGTCGAAAATATTCCATTCAAAATAAATCCAGGATTATGTTCCGTGTTCACTTGCAAAATACTAAAAAGGATTCCACTTATCATAATCCCCAAAATAAATGCTAAGACTACTAACATTCCTTTACCTCTCCAAATAATCATTACAATGACTCCTTTCAATTTTTAAATAATGGGACAGAAATATTAAACTGTTAATCTATACAATCAGATAATCGGATGTAAAATCCTCCCTATAAGCCCTACGTTTTATTATAGTGAAAAAATTCCCAGTTCACTACCTTTTTCCGGTATTTTACAGTATCCAAACCCCTTATGATTCTGTATAAAAAGAATGTATGGAATACAGTTTATTTAAGTGAAGCAATAAAAGTCTTGAAGAAAAAAGAAAAATTTGATGAAGAGCTATTAAAGCATATTTCTCCATTAGGATGGGAACATATTAACTTCCTGGGAGAATACCAATTTAATAAGAAAGAAATTGCACATTTAGAATCTCTTCGACCACTACAAACAAATTAACAGTAAAAAGCCGATTATCCCTTTAGCGTACGAAATTTAGAATTATCTTAACTCGTAAATAGAAAACCTTTTCCTATCAATGGTTTATTCATTGTTTCCATGTAAACAATGTAACATTTATGACGGTTTTCTTTACTTTGTATACTATGAATAGTACGTTTGTAACTAGTTAAGATAATCGCATTTTGTTGGTGCTACCCCATCGCTATCAAGCTAATATTTTATAGTACCCCTAAAACGAAAAAAAACGACTTTGTATTAAAGTTGCAAATAATTTTTGCCCTGAAGTATTTTTCTTTTTTTAGTTGTTAGATGAGAATCATATATCTTAATAGGTTTTTTGTATTATAAAAAAATTCAGACATTTACACAGATACCAATAGGTGATATTATATAAAAAATAAATGCGATGAAGAGAAGAGTAAATAAAGTGAATTCTATACAGAGAACCCTGGTAGCTGAAAAAGGGTTAGAATTTCTTTATTGAAGCAAGCCTCAGAGCAGCACGTCGGAACCTTTTAGGAGGGGGTGATGTGACGGGAGCTCCCGTTATAGAGCTAAGGTATAAGCATTTTTAAATGCCGTACCTGATAAGGTTAATATGGCGACATATTAATAAACTAGGGTGGCACCGCGATGATAAATCTCGTCCCTAAGACTTCAAGTCTTGGGGGTGGGATTTTTTATTTTGTTTTAAGTGTTGCATTCTATCTGATTATATTTTAGGAGGAATTCAATTGAGTTTTAAAAAAACATTGGAAACTTGGCGGTATCCATCTATCTTATTGTTTAGTATTGGTGTTTCAAGTGTTGGAAGTTGGGTTTACTTTATTGCTCTAAACCTAATCGTTCTTAACATAACAGAATCGGCAATTGCTGTCTCTGGTTTATATATTATTAGGGCTTTATCAACATTGTTTACTAATATTTGGTCAGGAAGTCTTGTAGATCGTTCAAATAAAAAATATCTCATGATAGCACTAGGTGTCTTTCAGACTGTGCTAATTGCATTATTACCTTTCTTCTCTTCTTTAGGGCTTATATATGCTATGGTCTTTCTTATTACAATAGCGAGCTCTATGTACCACTCAACATCGGTAACTTATATTACAAAGTTAATACCAATAGGACAAAGAAAACGTTTCAACTCTTTACGTAGCCTACTTGATTCCGGAGCATTTTTGACTGGACCAGCAATAGCGGGAATGATGTTTACAATTGGTACACCTAATATGGCAATTTATATCAATGCTGGAGCTTTATTTTTATCTGCATTAATTACAGTAGGAATGCCTAATGTTGAATCCTCTGCACAGTTAGAAAAAACATCAGATACAACAAAATTATCTCTTAGGTTATTAATAGATGATTGGAAGCTTGTTATTGGATTTAGCCGTAAGTTTCTATATGTCATGATAATATATCTTTTATTTAGTGCGATGGTAGTCATGATGACAGCTACAGATTCGTTGGAAGCTGCTTTTGCAACTAGGATACTTTCTTTATCTGAAGGTGAATATGGAATTTTAGTCAGCATTGCTGGAGCAGGAGTATTGGTAGGTTCTTTATCTAATGCAATAATTAATGAAAAAATACCTACCTCATGGCTTATGGGTATGGGTTCCTTAATAACTGCAGTAGGTTATATGATTTTTACATCTTCTAATACCTTTTTTATAGCATCTGTAGGGGTTTTTGTTTTATCATTTGCTACTGCTTTTTCTAATACCGGTTTTTACACATTTTATCAAAACAATATACCTGTTGATGTGATGGGCAGAGTTGTCAGTATTTACGGGTTTATTGAGGCTTTTTTAATTATTACAGTTACTGTAATCTTTGGTGTTTTTTCAGAGCTTATATCTATACGATTTGTTGTAGTTTCAGGAGCATTTGTAATGTTTTTGATATCTATCATACTATTTATTTGCAGTGTTCAACCATCAAAAGCGAAATTCTATTCTAATTCAACTGAGCTTAAAGATTCGTTTCAATAAATTCTTTTTTTAATAAATAAAATTAAATAATAGTGATGAAATAAAAAGGATCTTTACTGAAAGATTCTTTTTATTACCGATAACGAAGGTCATGTAAATGTTGGTTTGGAATAAAGTTTGATCAGAAATATCCCCCAAACCCGTATTTTAAGTTAAACGATAAGAACCCGTTTTGAAAAAAAGATTGATCAAAACGGGTTAAGCTTTTGTGAAATACTATGCAATTTTTATAATAAAGTTTGATCATTTTCTACCGATGATCGTAAACAATCGCGCCCGTTTGCGGTATTTTAAATTGTTACCCCTTTGCCCTTTTTGGCCAAATAAAATTGCTTATGGCAATCAGAAAATCAATACCTAACACAAGTGTCCATACTTTTAGAAATCCAGCCAACACTTCTGTTCGAGAAGAATCGTTAATTAAATAGATTAAGATGGATAAAATTCCGGCACCTATTAGAAAAGCAAGCACATGTTGTCCCCAGCTTTTAAAGTAGTATTTCGCGTAATCGATGCCAAATCTTTTAACTGGTTTTGATCCTTGTTTCATCACATAATATTGAAAGCGTATATCAGCCCATTCAATCATACTCCTACCGAATGCGATTGAGATTCCAATATAAACAGCAGCAATTGCATGCACTTGGGTAGCAATTGCACCACGATACAAGTCGACACCCGTAGCAACTAATAAAATTAAATCAATAACAGGTGTTAAAGCTAGGAAAAACAATCCTAATTTATTTTTTTTAAGGATATATCGTGTGAATAGACCTAAAGTGATAACAACCCAAAACCCTATTTCACATGCAACGATTAACCACGCAATTACATTCACCCCAGCACCCCTTTTTACGACGCACGCAATTACTTGTTTCCCCTTAATAGTACAACAAAATGGCCCGTTCGTATAACCTTATATTACTTTTACCATAGGAAACCCCTTCAGATAAAGCATATCCAAAGGGGCAAAACGGTGCAATTTTTTTATAAACGGTTCATCTTTTTTCAAAACGGTACGACTTTATTTCAAACCCACAGTAAACATAGGTAAATAACAGAATTAATTATTAAACGGCTATATAAAGTATTGCTATAAAGCTAAAGTTTTGCACTATCCATAAAACTAAAAAGACGTTATCCTTTCTGTAGAATCATAGGAAAGGATGGCGTTTTTGTATGTCTATTTCTGTATCCGATGAATTACAACTATTTGCTCAAGAAATTCAAAGTTTTTTATCCCAAAATACCTTACGAAATCTTGCTAGAGATGTTGGTTTTGTGCAACGAACTAGTAAGTACCAAGCAAAAGATTTAGTCGCTTTATGTATATGGATGAGTCAAAATGTAGCAATGACTTCTTTAGCCCAGTTAACTAGCTGTTTAGAAGCATCAACAGCAGTACTCATCAGTCCTGAGGGACTGAATCAACGATTTAATAAGGCGGCCGTCCAACTTTTACAACATCTACTAGCCGGAATACTAAGCAAAAAATTGACCTCGTCTATGTCAATTTCTTCTCCATACACTTCTGTTTTTAAGCGTATTCGTATTTTAGATTCAACTGCATTTCAACTCCCGGATGTCTTTTCATCGGTTTATCCAGGTGCAGGAGGATGCAGCCATACAGCAGGGATGAAAATTCAGCTTGAGTATGATCTATTAAGTGGACAGTTCCTACATATTCATACAGGTCCAGGTAAACAACATGATCGAACCTATGGCTCTCTGTGTGTCCCAACTGTGACAGCAAATGATTTATGTATCCGAGATTTAGGTTATTTTCATTTAAAAGACCTTCAATATATACAAGATAAAGAGGCATACTATATCTCTCGTATCAAGTCTAATACACGTATTTATCAAAAAAATCCTAACCCGGATTATTTTCAAGACGGAAGAATTAAGAAAGGTACAGAGTATATACAGATAGATATGGAGACGTTAATGAACTCCCTTCAACCAGGACAAACATATGAAATAGATAATGCTTATGTAGGAATGATTGATAAAGTGCCAGCTCGTGTAATTGTTCATCGATTAACAAAACAACAGCAACAAAAACGATTACAAGATCAATCTGTAAGAGAAAAAAAGAAAGGAATGAAGTATTCTCCTCGTAGTAAACGACTCAGCGGTATCAATGTATATATGACAAACACCCCTACAGATATTGTCCCGATGGGACAGGTACATGACTGGTATTCTTTGCGTTGGCAAATCGAAATTTCATTTAAAACGTGGAAGTCATTCTTTCAAATTCATCATTGTAAAAAGATAAAACCAGAACGATTGGAGTGCCATTTATATGGTCAATTGATCGCTATTCTACTCTGTTCTTCTATCATGTTTCAAATGCGCCAATTGCTCCTTATGAAGAAAAAACGAGAGCTTAGTGAGTATAAAGCCATATATATGATTAAAGACTATTTTCTTCTTCTATTCCAAACTATACAAAAAAACACCCAAGAGCTATCAAAGGTGTTACTTCGCCTGTTCAATCTCCTACAGCAAAACGGGCGAAAATCTCATCGGTATGAGAAGAAAACAGTCTTTGATATATTAGGTGTCGTTTATAATTGTACCATGTCTGATAATCAAGCGGCTTAATTCAAAAAAGGAAACCCGTTAGGGTTTATTTCGTATGCAAATCTTTAAATTCCCTACGCATAGTCATTAGAAAAAAGAAACAGCCTCTACTATAATTGACGTTGTATGAGCTTAGCTTGATAGCGATGGGCTGAACCCCTATCTCGTTTTCTTTGGCTTGATGGTGTTGGGTAAAGTACCCAATTTATAAAAACGTTATTCTTTCTTAGAAAGCAGTAAAGAAAGAATAACGTTTTTTATTTTTTTGAAATTGTGTGATTCCTTACTACAAAAGAATCTGATTAGTTAATAACATATTGAATTACATGTTATTTTGCATTTTTTCAATACCCAATGATACGTCATTCTTGGTATGCGCAATCCAAGCTATATGACCATCCGGTCGAATCCAAACTGCACTTATTTTTTCTAACTCAGAATGTTGTATTTGTCCTACAATCACTCTTATATGTGAATCAATGTTTATTTTATCTACCATATCTACATCAGAAGGATGTATCAATAAAATGAATTTCCCATCATGCATCACTTCATAGAGTGTGTGATTGTTCTGATCTTGTGCATAAATAGAAAAATTGGGACATCTTTTTCCTAGCCATGGATATTTTTCGGTATTATGCATAGGTGGATACATAATTCCTAGACCACTTACTTTTTCAGCTAAATCTTGATTCACTTCTGGGTATGTGAGCAAGTGAGAAAATAGCTCTCTTAGTTCCACTCCAGCATTTGAAAAGTTCATCATTAATTGTTCTTGCGCTTGTGTCTCTTTTAAAAATTTTTTTCCTACAGCATGTCGTTCAATATGGTAACTTTCTAATAGGTTTTCATATTTTTTCTGTTTTATAGCTAATCCCAATTTCCATCCTAAATTAAAAGCATCTTGTAAACCTACATTCAACCCTTGTCCGCCTGCAGGTAAATGAATATGTGCCGCATCACCTGCTAAGAATACACGCAAATGTCGATAAGTATCTGCTAATTTGGTTGCATTTCCAAAACGAGAAAGCCAAAGCGTTTCCTTAATTTGAATACGTTTACCTGTAATACGATAAACGCTATCCATAAGCTCTTCTTCTGTGACAGCAATTTGTACAGGTGTATGTTGATTTACAGGATCTACAATGGCAAAACGAAATACTCCAGGAGCAATCGGTACCATCATTACTATCCCATTTATATTTGATGTAGAGAAAAATGGATTATCTGGAATATCTTCTAAAATCACATCACCCAATATAGCAGTGGCTGTAGTATCCGTTCCACTAAATGGTATATGCGATAATTCGCGTACGATGCTTCTTGCACCGTCAGCGCCTACCACATATGGAACTTCTAGTTTATATATATTTTCTCTTTGCTCTATTTCTAGCTGTACGAATGTTTCATACTGGTTTAAGTTCTTCACAGTATGCCCTCGTTTAATGTCCACATCTAATTCTAATGCACGTTCTTCTAATATTTCTTCTGTAATAGATTGAGGAATAAAAAGTGTGTAAGGAAAATCAGTAGCTAAATCTTTGAAGTTTAATCTTGTTTCTAGGGCAGCAAAATGACCCGTATCTAATTGTTTTCCTCGAGATAAAAATCTATTTTCAATGCCTCTCATAGCCATCAATTCTAAGGAGCGAGGGTGTAGTGTCATTGCTCTAGAATTTCGTATACGATCCACTCTTCTTTCCAACACAACAACTTTTATACCTTGAATAGCTAATTCGCATGCGGTCATTAATCCTACTGGACCACCACCAACAACTGCTACATCATAATGATTTCCCATGTCATACCCTCCATTTTTTTGATTGATTAGGACTAATCGTACAAAAACATGTTCACATAATAGATTCCCAGTTAATAAATATTATGTGTTACGTATGCAAGTATACCGCATTTTAGTTTCCAAGGAAACTAAAATGCACCTAGAATATGAGGTCCCGCTCACATTTTAACGAAAACATACGCTATGCAAATTTCATTTCTAACATGGAATCTATTATTATTGAATGAAAGAAGTCTATGGAGGAAGGGTGTGACAGTGTGACAGTGTGGGAAAATCGAGAAAAAGCAATTTAGGCCTTAGATAAGGAGCTTTATAGGGAAAATCAAATCATGCATTTTCTATTCGAATTATTTGATAATGTCATTGAAAATTATATGATGAATACACCTTTTCTTAGGGTTACAGGAATTATTAGTATAAAAATCCGTTCTTTGTGTCACGGAATGTTCAGTTTAGCATTAGATGGTCATGCACAGGAATCTGGTGCATTGTTTAGAACTGCCATTGAAGCCTACGAATCATTGGTTTATTTAAGAAAGGACCCTACTAGAGTAAATGAATTTCTAAAAGACAAAAAGCCTCAAGCAGGGAAAATTGCAAAAATAATCCAAGGGCAATTTAAAGAAGTACGTTCCTATTTAAGTAATCACTCTTCTCATTTTGGATTTAAACCTGATTCACTTATGCATTTCTTGCAGTTTACAGATGACGAGGATATTACATGGATTAACACCATCATCATTGGATCGATGGATGAATCAAAATCATACGTCTGGCTCGTTTAAAGAGAAAGATAATAAGACCGCTGAACAACTAGAGTTGGAAGCATTGAGAAAACAAAATAAACAACTTCTTATGGAACTTCTCTATTTATGATCTTAATCAACTCTTCTACAGCATCCTCTTTAGTGTATAACTCATCTTTCATTAAAGAATGTGTAATTAAAGCTAGCTGACTAATTAATTCTGTCTTCCCAGCAACTATTAGTAACCTTTCTTCTTGTGATAACATATAGATACACTCCTTCTATAATAGAGAATATTTTTTACTCCTATAAGTATCACCAGTACTTTAAAACCCACTCATTTTCCCAAGTAACACTAAGCAACGCTATTCAAAATTATCATCAATAGATACTAAAAAGATAGATTCATTTTAATAACTGTTTACAAGTACATTTCAGTAATACCCAGCCAACATCCTCCAAAAGTTCTTCTATAATCAAATGCCATTCATAAACAAGAAGGCATCTTTCTTATTGAATTTTGTTATTACTATAAACAACAAAAAAATTTAAAAAGGGGTACTTGAACCTAACACTATGTCAGGTTGTATAGTAATGTTGCCGGCAAAAATAATTCGTACGAAATGAGGGGTTGATTCTGAATAAAAAAACTTGGAAAGTTGGGGAATTAGCTAAGCAAACCAGACTTACGGTACGGATGCTCCATCATTATGACAAAATAGGATTGTTTTCTCCTTCGCAGTCATCTGATAAGGGACATAGGATCTATACTGAAACTGATATTGCTAAGCTACAACAAATTATGTCACTTAAGCAGTTGGGCTTGGTTGTTAAAAATTATACATACGTAACCTTAACGTACTGGCTACGCCCCTTTATTTCGTTCTTTTTTTGCTTGTTCTTTGAGGAAATTATATTCTTCTTCTGGAGTTGCTAATCTTTCCGCTTTCTCGTCATCACTACCACCTATTTGCGCTCTCATATAGTCTCGCATGTAGTTATGTTCTTCGACCGCTTGAGAAAAATCTCCATGTTCCCAACGATCTAAAATCATTATATATTTCCCCTTGTTTTTCATCCCCCCTGGAGTGCTGTCCTCGATCACTTTTTGTAATTTTTTAATATTATCGGGAGTCATTTTTATAAAACCTTGTTTGTTGTTTGACATTACTTTTTGATGAGTCATTTGGTGCATTACATCAGCTATATGTTTATCGGAATCTACTGCCACATTGACTTCTTTCCCTTTAACCGTATTTATAATATTTTCATCGCTATTATCCCCTAAATATGTGCCAATTGTAACCCCTGTTAAAATGCCAACTGTTACAGAAACTCCTACGATCACTATTGCTTTTGTCCACTTTTTCAATGATTTCTCCTCCTTGCTATCCAATCGAGCCATTTGCGGATATAGCTTTTATAAGGCAGATCAATATGTGCACTTTGTATCACTTTCAAGCACATTGTAATAATTCCTCATTACCTGTTTTTATTCCTTTAAAGGCTTGAATCTGTTTACTTCTACACAGATTCATAACTTGAAGTTTTTTAATAATTCTTTTAATCTTGATAAATCTGGATATTCCATGTAGGATAAAAAACTATAGAATATTTTACTTTTAAAAAATCGAGGTGAATCCGTATGTATTTGGCTCCATTATTTGAAAACGATGTACCAGTAGCACTTTTCCGCTCTTAATAGAGAGAAAGTGACTACATCTCTCCGTTAGGGGCTGTATAGACCTAAACAAAAAGCGGAGGGTACAAAAAATGAAAAATACCTTATTAGGTTCTTTATATTTAATTCTTGCTTCCAGCATTTGGGGCGGTATGTATGTTGTTGTGAAAGTTTTAGTATCGGTCATCCCCCCATTGGAACTTGTATGGTTGCGTTATGTAGTAGCGATTGTTGCACTTCTTATTATCGGATTTGTAACAAAACAAAAATGGCGCATTGAAAAGCAGCATTTTTTCATAATTATAGCAATTGGCGTTATTGGCTATGCGATTTCGATTGTTACGCAAGAAACGGGTACAATGCTCTCTTCAGCACAGATGGGTGCTGTTATAACTTCTTCAACACCAGCATTTATGGTGTTGTTTGCTTGGTTAATCCTTAAAGAACGGTTAACTTTAAAAAAGGGAATATCTGTTTGTTTAGCGACAATTGGCGTCATTACGATTGTCGGAATTGGTGACTTGAATATGTCAAGTGTGCTTGGTGGTATTTCTCTTCTTATTGCGGCTTTAACATGGGCGCTTATGTCTGTTCTTGTAAAACGTTTGCCGAGTGATTATTCACAAATTGTGGTAACCACTTATTCCACCTTGGTAGCTCTTATTGTGTTAACTCCTTTTGTTTTGCCAAAGTTACATGCAATTGATGTCTCTCAACTAACTCGCCCAACTATTTTGGGAGGACTCTTATATTTAGGTATTATCTCAACAGCTGTCGCATTTCTACTTTGGAATCGTGGGTTACAAATGCTTAACGCCTCAAGTGGAGGATTATTTTTCTTCTTTCAACCCGTTGTTGGAACATTACTTGGATGGCTTATTCTCGGTGAAAAGATAGGTATAACATTTTGGATCGGTTCTATCTTAATTCTCACAGGGGTTCTATTAGTTATTAAAGAGAAACAAGATTAATGAAAAACTTCTTCGTTAATAAATGATTGTGTGTAAAATGATAATTTTTAGGAGGAATAAATATGGCGACTTTTGATGATTTTCAAAAATTAGATATGCGTGTAGGCGAGATTATCCGTGCAGAAGAATTCCCTAAAGCAAGAAAACCAGCGTATAAGCTTTGGGTTGACTTTGGTGA
Organism: Bacillus sp. C1; assembly: GCF_054570475.1. NCBI lineage: Bacteria > Bacillati > Bacillota > Bacilli > Caryophanales > Bacillaceae > Bacillus > Bacillus sp. C1. The sequence goes on along the minus strand of NZ_JBTMZT010000002.1, from coordinate 188,462 downwards.
TGAAATAGGAGTTAAACAAAGTAGTGCGCAAATCACCGATTGCTATGAGTTAGCTGATCTTATTGGTAAACAAGTATTAGGTGTTGTGAACTTCCCTCCAATGAAAGTTGCTGATTTTAGTTCAGAAGTATTAGTGATGGGTGTTTATGCAGATCAAGGTGTTGTGCTTATAGAACCTCAACAAAAAGTAAAAAAAGGCGACCGATTAGGATAACGTTAACGATACAGTCACATTCATATGTGGTTAACATGGCGTCTCTTGGTAAATAACAAACAAAATGGACAAACTCATACAAGGAGCTATCCCCATCGCCATCAAGCTAAGAAAATGATATAAAAAGCCAAAAAGATTCAAGAAAAGTAGTCCATTTGATATCATAAAAGCCTTGTAATTTTAATTACTTACAGGTTCATATCGGATTTTAAAAATGAAAATTAAGGGGATTTATTTGGCATGGAAAAAATAATGATTTGATATATATAATTGATAAAAGGTTCAAAAGCTGAAAGCTTTTGAACCTTAACTTGATGGCTATGGGTTCTGTTGTATTGAAAATAAAAAAGAGTCTGGATGCGAGACTCTTTTTCTTAACATAGTTTATTAATAGATCGCTTCCGTATCAAAACTTCTATTACTCCCCCACATATACATACTCCATAGATAAGTGTAAAAACAGGTCATAAGCTTACTTTTATTTACAGCTATGACCTATTGTGCTTATAGCGGTATTGTTTCTTCTATTGGATGGGGGGTTTTTTGTAAATCAATTACATGATCGCCGAATCGTTTTATATGTCTATGATTCACAAAAGAAAGCATATGAGGTGTAATAAAAATGAAAATACAAATTGTATTGTTTGACGGCTTCGGAGAGCTTGTCTCTTTCGCACCTTTTGAGGTACTCAAAAGAGCGATAGAAGAAGGGGCTCCATTTACGGTTGAACTAATATCAAGTGAACCAAAACAAGAAATTACTACTTCGTTTGGAGTTACCGTTAAACTAAATGATTTTTTACGAATGGATAATCGTCCAGATCTGTTGATTGTACCTGGTGGTGGCTGGAATCATAAAGCTGAACATGGGGCACGAAAGCAAGCAGAGCTTGGAACCCTGACCGAAATGATTAGAGAGATGCACAACGAAGGAACGATCGTTGCTGGAGTTTGTACAGGAGGTATGCTACTAGCTGCTTCCGGTATATTGAATGGTCGAAAAGCGACGATGCACTATTTGGCGCAGAATGAAATCATTGGATACGGGGCAGAGCTTCTTTGTTACAGAATTGTTGATCAAGGAAATATTATCACTGCAAGAGGAGTCACTTCAGGACTTGATTTGGGGCTTTGGATTACGGAAAGGTTCGCAAGCCCCAAAATTGCAGCTGCCGTTGAATATAGAATGGAATACGAGAGGCGAGGTGTTGTTTGGAGTTAATTTGAACTCTTTTTTATTGGCTTAATCACAGGGTTCTTGCTGTAGATCGCAAAGGAGCTATTCGTATATATAAAATTGAAGACAATCTTGGTTTTTTTATTGTTTGTTTTTCCCTAAACGAAAAGTGTAGATAGCTATTTTATACAGAGGGAGAGACAAGTATGAAGAGTAATTGGAAATAAAAGTAATTATATGACCTACTTTTACACTTATCTCGGCTGTACCCGAAGGAACGGATAACTAAAAAAAGTGGGATTAGGATGCCTGGGCAATTTATTAGGGTAGACCCGTTTAGGGACAGCGCTAATATATAGAAGTGAATAATGTACAAACAAGGCTGAATAAGTTTTTAGTAATAAGGGGCACCATACATGCCCATCAACTTAAGAGAACAGATTAACCCCCAAAAAAAAATAAGTTTTTTTATTATAAGTTAACACAAAATTTCGTTCTGGGGGCGTTATAAAACTTTAACCTGATAGCGATGGATGACCCCTAAAAGATGAATTATTGAAATTACATAGTATGATCTATGATAAATTTTGAGAATAAAAACCCTTTACTATTTTTCAGTTTTACTTATTGTCTAACGGTGCAGGTTAATTGAACAAATACAGGAGTTTTGCTTACAGTAAAGAAAGAATAAATAAAGAAAAATGTAAGGGGATGAATAAAATTTCAGAACGTAGCAATCATGTTATTCAAATTAAACCTTGGGAAGATAAGGACCTTGATTTACTTTTTCGTATTAACACCCCAGTGATGATGCAGCATCTTGGAGGTCCAGAAAATGAAGAGCAGATTTTGAAGCGACACAAACGGTACCTTGAACTAGTTAGTAGAGGATGTATGTTTAGCATTTTATTGTTACCAGAGCAAGAATCAGTGGGTGCTGTTGGCTATTGGCAAACTACTTGGAATAATGAAAGTGTGTACGAAACTGGCTGGAGCGTCCTTCCCGCATTTCAGGGGAAAGGAATAGCGACAACTGCAGTAAAGTTGGCAATAGATGAAGCATCCGCTGAGAATAAGTATAGGTACATTCATGCTTTTCCTTCAGTTGACAATCCAGCTTCAAATGCAATTTGTCGGAAGCTTGGATTCAAATTAATATCCGAATCCGAATTCGAATACCCTCCTGGTAGCTTTATGCGATGTAATAATTGGCGTTTAAACTTAATTGCCAGTAAATAGCCTTTTTAAACTAACGGAGGCGTTAATTTAATAGGTGTCACCACATATGCCCATCAAGTCAAGATAAATCTGTATGTGACTTTACCCATAAAGTTGCCGCTAAAGAAAGCATAACCTTGCCGTGAATGCTGTTGGTTTGTAATAATTTTTGATCAAAAGCATGCTATAAAAATTGATTTTTCAACAGAAGAAACCCAAACATTTTGAAAAAAGTTTGATCAAAATGCTTGGGTTATTTGTTGCTAGTGAATAATTCTTTATAAAAAAGCTCAATCATTTTTCTACCTGTGTTTGCTCAACAATCGCGCCCTATTCTTGAATAATGAAAAAATGACTTAGTACTCGATCTTTTCGTACATCGTACGGTGTCCCCATGAACGTAATTATTCTACTTTGCGGGTAATAGGTTCTCTGGTCCCCTCATATAGAATAAATATTTTTATAATTGATTTAACACTCACCTTTATGTAAGTACCTGTACTAAAAGTGCATACTTACATATTTACAGTGTTCACTTTATTATCAAGATATAAATAATACTTAAGGAGGACAAATCTTTGAAAACTCTTGTCATTGTAACACATCCCAGCATAGAAACTTCCGTCATTAATAAGCGATGGGTAGAAGAACTGAAAAAATATCCGGAAAAGTATACTGTTCACGAATTGTCTAAGGTTTACCCTGATGGAAACATAGATGTGCAAAAAGAACAAAAAATGGTTGAATCACATGGTAATCTGATTTTGCAGTTCCCTATACATTGGTTTAATTGTCCGCCTCTCCTTAAAAAATGGCTTGACGATGTTTTAGCTTATGGATGGGCTTATGGTTCAAATGGAGGGGATAAATTAAAGAATCGTAAAGTTGCTTTAGGTGTAACTGCAGGAATCAAAAAAGAAGATTATAGTGAAAATGGAAGATATCAGTATACACTTGAACAAATATTAGTTCCATTTAAAACGACATTCCTGTATTGCAATGCAGATTATCGTTCGTACTTTGCGTTTTATGGTAAAGAAAATAAGCCGGGTGGAAACGAAGAAGAAGAAAATGAGCCTGGTACAAGCGAATTGGAAAAAAGCGCTCACGATTATTTGAATTTTGTTGAAAATCTGTAATAGGTAGCTTTATAAAAGCTATAAAAAAGAAGTATCTCCTTCTTGAGGAGATACTTCTTTTGATTTAAACAAAATAGCTAGCTACCACTGTACATCCTCCATAGCTGGAAAACGATTGTTCTCTCCCCACTCACACATCATATTCAATAATGGAACGAGGGAAAGACCACGGTCAGATAATGAATATTCAACTTTTGGAGGTATCTGGGGGAATTCCTTGCGTATGATAATACCTTCTGCCTCTAGCTCTTTTAACATGATGCTTAGCGTTTTAAAGGAAATGGCACCGATACTTCGCTTTAGCTCATTGTATCGCATAACCTTATTTTCAGACAGCCAATATATAATGATCATTTTATATTTACCGGCTATTAAGGACAACGTATATCCAAATCCGGTGTCTTTTAGTTCAACGCCAGTCGGAACACAGGTTTTATACACAATATCATTTTCTAATTCACTCATGATATTTCTCCCTTCACACCCCGATTCGTCTCTGTTTATATTACCATTTGAAAATATCCCTTGTTCAACAATTTGACCCTTTAGTGGAGTAACTTTATTGCTACTCAACAGTTCTTTACTCCGTCTTTCAGTTCAGATTTTCTTTTCACTATAAGAGGTAGCACCACACATCCATCAACTTAAAAATCTTCACTACCCCCACGTTATTCTTTCTAAAAAAGCTAGACTAGAAAGCATATCAAAGTTGCGGAACGGAAATAAGATGATTGTACGATGTGCGTACTTCCTCTGCCAATGCTTTGATTTTCATCATGATTTGGAGTATTTCTTCTGTTGTTGTCCTTGGGTTGATGGAACAAAGTCGAATCACCACTTTTCCTTTCAATTCGGTCGTACTTAACATGGCAAATCCTCTTTGATTAATTTCTTCCACCAGTTTTTTGTTTATTTCATTGATTGTGTCTGTTGTTGTTACTTCACAAGGGGTATAACGAAACGTAACAATTCCTAATTGAGCAGGTGTTACTACCTCCCACTCTTTCGTTTCCCCTAAGAACGCTTCAACTTGTTCAGCCAACATGATGCCATGTTCAATGGCCTGGCGAAAAGCTGCGACGCCAAATACTTTAAAAGATAGCCATACCTTTAACGCTCTAAATCTGCGTGAAAGTTCAATTCCCCGTTCCCCAAAATTGATTTCTTCTATAGTAGTTTGTGTATCCTTGATATACTCCGGGATCATACGAAACGTTTTGCTTAAGTATTGGCTGTTTTTAATGAGTACACAGCCCACATCATAAGGCTGAAAAAGCCATTTATGAGGATCCAATGTCAAGGAGTCGACACGATGAATCCCTTGAAGCAAGGCACTTCCTTTTTCACTAAGAATTGCCGAGGCACCATAAGCTCCATCCGCATGTAGCCATACATTTTCGTCATTACAAAGATCAGCCAATTCATTGAGAGGATCAACGGCTCCGCAATTCGTTGTTCCAGCATTAGCAATGACACAGAATGGTATTTTCCCTTTTGTTCGATCTTCTTTTATTTGCTTTCTCAAAGCATTGATCGAAATTCGCAAATGTTCATCCGTTTCAATTCGGCAAATTTGATGGTGTTTGAAACCTAATACTTTTAGTGCCCGGTCCACAGAAAAATGAGTCTGGTCGGAATAATACACAACCGCATTTTCTATGTCATTATTAAGCTTGACCTGTCTAGCTACAGTAAGCGCGGTTAAATTAGCCATGGAACCTCCACTTACAAATAGCCCTTCAGCCGAATCAGGGAATCCTAACATCGATTTTAACCAATTGATTGTCGTTAATTCGATTTGTTCAGCACCTGCGCCTACTATCCAAGCCGTTGGAAATATATTAAATCCACTTGCTAGAAAATCTGCTAGTACTCCAACATAATTATTGGGACCTGGCACAAAAGCCATAAAATGAGGATGGTCCACATGAGTAATCTGATTAAACACATTCCTATTCAGAAAATGAAGGAGCTCTTTCGGATCAGATCCATTTTCTGGGATTGATTCAGTCAACTTGTTTCTAAGAATATTACTATCAATCGTTTCAGATACTGGTTTGCTTTTTAAATCATTCATATGATCAATAACCATATCAATTGCTTGGTACCCTAATTGACGCATCTCTTCGGTTGATAACTGCAGGTTTTCCTTCACTTATTTCACTCCTACTCTATTTGAAAAGGCGAGTTACTTCTCGCCTTTTCATTTTTTATAATTGGTAATCGCCGATTGTCTGCGCTGGATTATGAACAATCGTTTTGATTAACGTATGGATGTGATGCAATATTTCCTGTACTTGCTCCGCTTCATAGATATCTTGATCATATCCAAACTTTATTGTCAGTTTCTCTTCAGGGAAGCACATAATTCCGTACTTCACATGCGGCTCATCAACAACTTGGTAATCTGTGATGGCAAAATTTCTGTTCTCATTTGAAGAGAAAATGGATGGATTGGTCGGATAGTTTTCAAACACCCAAAGATGGTCAGTCAACTGATTGTTCAACTCACTTTGTTTTTGAATCTCAACATATGAATGGTAAGCATACTCATTACACTTCAATGTTTCTTGTTGAACTTTTTGCAGGAGATCCACAAAAGATTGCGTTTCTGCCCAAGCTACTCGGATAGGCAAAACATTTGTGAATAGACCAAACATATTGTCAATCCCTTCCACTTCAGGCGGTCTGACTGATACCAGATTAGGTAATACTACTTCTTTCGTCCCATTGTATTTGCCAAGCAATATGCCCCATACAGCTAGTAAAGCCGAATTCATGGTTACATGGTGTTCGTTTACAAACGTCCGTAACTGATTGGTCAAATCCTCATCTAACGTTAAATCCATAAATGTAAAGCTTATCCCTTTACTTTGAGTTGGTACTTTCTTTTTCGGAATGCTGACTTTCCGCTTATATCCCGCTAAATAATCGCGCCAAAAATGGCGTGCTTTCTCATGGTCTTGCGCTAAAGTCCAATCAATGAATGTTTGAAAAGGTTTTGCTTGAGATAACTCCAATGTAGTTCCAGCATTTTTTGCTTCATAGAGTTGGCATAATTCGTCTAACAAAATACTAACGCTCCAACCATCACACAATAGATGATGTGAACTCCAAATTACCTTATACTCGTCATTCCCTAGTTGAAATATACAGAGACGGGTCATGAGTTCATCATTATGAAATCCCCGATCTACGTTTTCACCCATCCACTTGTCCAAGTATTCCTGTTGCTCTTGTCTCGTCATCTCAATCAAGCTTTGCACCTCTGAAATCATTTGAGCATCATGTAACACAGCTTGCCAAAGTTGTTCTTGTTCATCTTGTACAATAATCGTTCTTAGAGCATCATAACGATCAACTAATTGTTGAAAACACTGCATAAAGAGATCTACATCTAGTTTCCCCTCAAGTGTCCAAATCGTTTGTTCGAAATACGCCTTAGTATCTGGTTCAGCTACAGCATGTTCATAAATAACTTGCTGGAAAGGTGCCAATGGATAGATTCGTTCTATTTTTATATGTGGCATTTTTTCTTGTATTCTAGTAAGCTCTTTATCTCTAGCATTCAGTAATGTAACTTTATTTTCGTTTCTATCATCTGTTTGTACGTGTAAAGGATCGTCTAGCCTCTTAACAAAATGAACCATGTCACCTAATAGAGGGAAGCTAAATAGATTTTTCGGCTCTAACTGAAATCCTTGTCTATACAGTCTTACAGAAACTTGGATGGCCTTAATCGAGTCGCCACCTAAGGCAAAGAAATGATCATTTACTCCAATTTGGTCTACTTTGAGTACTTCTTGCCATACACTGGTCAATATTTTTTCCATTTCAGTTTTGGGAGCAATGAATACATCATTTTTTTGTTTCTCCGGAGCAGGAAGTGCCTTTCGATCTAACTTCCCATTAGGCGTCAAGGGTAGTCGTTCCAAATACACAAAATAAGAAGGGATCATATACTCTGGCAAGTGTTCGCGCAAATATTTTCGTAGTTCTGTTGTACTCATATCTTGCTCAGTTACCACATATGCGACTAGAAACTTTATTCCATTCTCATCTGTTTGGTCAATCACTACGGCTTGTTCTACTTGTTTGTAAGTGAGAAGGCAATGGGCGATTTCTTCTAACTCCACTCGATACCCTTGAATTTTGACTTGGTAATCTTGGCGTCCTAAAAATTCAATATACCCCTCAGGATGCATCCTGCCACAATCTCCTGTCTTGTAAATAAGACCAAATTCTGGATGTGACATAAACACTTCGTTCGTTTTCTGCTCATCATTCAAATATCCTTTTGCAAGACCCACTCCTCCAATATATAAATCACCAATCACGCCAACAGGGCACATTTTCTTGTCGTAGTTCAACACATAATATGTTTGATTTGCCAAGGGCATCCCATATGGAATACTGTTCCAATGTGCTTCCACCTGTTTGACCGGATAATAAATCGACCAAATTGATGCTTCTGTTGCCCCTCCCAGTGAAATTACTTCCGCAATTGGGAAATGTCGTTTTATTTTTTCTGGTAAAGAGAGCGGAATCCAATCCCCGCTGTGTAAGACTAAACGCAAAGAAGAATTTTCAAAATGAGAACCTACTTGATCCAATGTCAAATCCATGATTGCAGGTACTGTATTCCAGATCGTAATTCCTCTGCGTTCGACCGTTCGAATTAGTTCTTGCATGTCTCTCGGGTCACGAATCATTACAAGCATTGCACCTGTACTTAACGTTCCAAAAATATCGTACACAGACAGATCAAAACACATGGAAGAGATACCAATAATGCGATCGTCTTCATTCACCTCATATTTTTGATTGATATCTTGAATGGTATTTGCAACTGCTTGGTGAGTAATGATTACTCCTTTTGGTTTTCCGGTACTTCCTGAAGTATAGATAATATAAGCAAGATCTTCCGGACCAGCAATGGTAGGCAAATCTTCGGTTGCATATGATGACAAATGTTTCTCTCCATATAGACCAGGCTCCAACAAAAGTTTGCATGAACTATTTTCTAAAATATATGTTTGTCGATCCAGCGGATGATCAGGATCGATCGGTACATAAGCAGCACCCGCTTTTAATATCCCTATCATATTAACAATCGTCTCAACTCGTCTCTGTGCCAAAAGACCAACCTTGTCACCTCGACCAATCCCTTGTTCTTGTAAATAATGAGCAACTTGATTGGATTGTTGATGAAGATCCAAGTAAGTTAACCATTCTTGTTCAAAGACCACTGCGACTTGATCTGGTGTACGTTGTACTTGGTCTGCAAACAATTGGTACAGAGTAGTTGAAGGTATCTTTTCTGTTGTCTGATTGTAGTGCTCAATTACAATTTGATCCGATTTTTTCACTTGCAAAGAAGTTACGTCTCTTTGTTTCACCAATTGTTCTAACAGATCGACAAATTGAGAAAACATCGCTTCCATCACATCAACATCAAACAGTTCTTCTACATAGTTCCAACTAATCAATAACTCTCCATTTTTTTCAATTACTACATTATCCAAATACACTTGTGGAGTCCGAGCATGAATATGGCGGAGAGAGCCAAGCTGCTCCCAAGCAAAAGCACCCGCACCTGCTAACATCGAGGTGAAAACAATTGGCATAACTGCTTTTGGCGTCATTTGGTGATATCGAGTGAAATCTCGAATAAAGCTAACGCCATCATAATGACGATGTTCCAGTCCATCTAACAAAGTCGATTGAACTTGCTTCACTCTAGTAAAGAAAGATTCCTCTGGATTCACATCCACATCCAACAAGATGAGTGACGTGAAATCTCCTACAATCTGCTCTACTTCTTCATGAACAGGATAACGGTTAAATACAGTCAGATTAATTGCCAACCGACGTTGATTACTCCAATATGACAACACTTCTCCATATATCGAACAAAGAAGGGCGGAAGGAGTAACTTCTTTCTCTTGTGCTAACTTCCGTAACTTCGTCCATTTTTCTTTGTCCAAAATCTTAGTAAGTGATTGAAATTTAGGGATAGCAATCTCTGCTGGATCCTTTTTTAATAACAAAGAAGGAGCAAATGGAAAGTCAGGTAGTTTGCTTGTCCAATAATCTTTTGCTTTTTTATATTCTTTGCTTTGTTCCATTTCATCATAGATAAACATGTAATCTTGAAAATCAAAAGAAAGCGATTTCAATCTTTGATCTGATTTGTGATAATAGTGCATCAAATCATGGCCAACGATGTTCATGCTTGCCCCGTCCATCAATAAAGCATCATATCGAAAGCATAGTAAATACGTGTCTTCTTTTAAAAGAAACGCTTTCAATTCAAACAAAGGCCATTGCCCCAAAGGAAATACATGGTTAGTCATTCGTGAACGCTCCTCTTGCAAGCGAACATTTTGTTTTCCATCATCTAAACCAATGAGACTTTCTATTTGAATCTGATATTCAGGAACGTCTTGTAAGATTTGCTGTTTTCCTTCTGGCAAAATTACAGCTCGTAACATAGGATGGCGCTGAATTACCTGTTGGAAACTTTGCGAAAGCCGATTGATATCCAATTTTGTTTCATATTCAAAATACGTTTGGGGTGAAATACCGCTTAATTCAAACTGCGGATTACGCCCTAACATGTAAGCTGTCTGAACTTCTGTTAAGGGAAATGGCTTGGACAGATCTTTAACACGAGTTGGTATATGATTTAGGATTTCTTCTTTCTGTTCCACTTCTACACAAGAACTAAGTTGAGCGATCGTCGGATGTTTAAAAATATCCCTTGTCCTTATTTTCAGATGATCTTTTCTTAATAGATTGATAATCTGCAGTGTCTTAATCGATTCTCCTCCTAAGGCAAAAAAGTTATCATGAATACCGACCCGCTCAATCTCCATCACTTCTTCCCACGCTTGCACCAATTTCTCTTCAATTTGGTTTCGCGGGGCGACATATGGGATAGATACTTGCTCTGTTTGAGTGAATTCCAACAACCTTTTTCGATCTACTTTCCCATTTGGATTCAGTGGAATCTCTTTTACCTGAATCATTTTTTCGGGAATCATAAACTCAGGCAATGTATCGCTTAAATATTTTCTGAGCTCTTCAAAAGAGATCTTCTTATCCGCGATATAGTAAGCGGCTAATATTTTTCTGTTTCCATATACTTGATCAACAACAATAACTCGGCTTATCTTTGAATGTTTCCTTAGCTGCGCCTCTATTTCCCTTAATTCAATCCGATATCCCCGTATTTTCACTTGGTGATCCATTCGACCAAGATATTCAAGTTCTCCATTAGATAACCATCGGACGAGGTCACCGGTATGATACATCATTTCTCCTGTTACAAAAGGATTCGGGACAAATTTTTCATCTGTCAATGTAGGTTTCCCAAGATACCCCCGAGCCACCGCCACTCCAGCAATACAGAGCTCACCCGGCATCCCAAAAGGTTTCAATTGACCATACTTATTCAATATATAAGAACGATAATTGGGATTAGGTTTTCCAATCGTAACTTCTTTGGCACTACTCAAATCTTTTACCGCTGCACAAATGGTTGTTTCTGTGGGACCATAGATATTTAAAATTTGCGCTTCGCTGATGCTTCGAATTTTTTCAATCAAATCAATGGAAAAGGCTTCTCCTGCTAACAAAATGGTCTTTAAATCTTTTAGAAACCCTGCCCCTTCTGGATCACTCAAAATCAATTCCATTCGTGATGGGGTAGATTCCCATAAATCCACCTTATGTTCTTTGATCAAATGAGCCAATTCTTTTGTTGCAAACTGCTCCTCTGTAGCAATGACTACTTTCGAACCTTGCGTTAAAGGAATACATATTTCTAACAGAGAAATATCAAAAGAAACACTAGCAAGAAACAAGAACGACTGATTTTCTCTTACTTTTTCTCTCATAACACTTAAAAAATGGACAAGAGATCTCTGTTCTACCATTACGCCTTTTGGATTTCCTGTTGACCCTGATGTGTAAATCACATAAGCCAAATCATTCAGTCCACTTTCTCGAACTACATTGCTTTCTTCGCCTTGGAAGAGATGTTCGTCATCAAGATACAACACTTCACCGACAAATTGCGGCAATTCTTTCTCTACTCGCTTACTCAGTAAACATTTTGCTTGACTATCTTGTAACATATATTCAATTCGTTCACTTGGATAGTGAGGATCGATTGGTAGATACGCTCCTCCTGCTTTTAAAATCCCCATCATACCAATGATCATCTCCAATGATCGATCTACCATAACCCCAATAATACTTTCTTTAGATACGCCCTTACTTTGAAGAATAGAAGCCAATTGATTTGCTTTCTGATTCAATTCTCTATATGTCAAAGATTGATCATTACAAATAACAGCAATTTGATCTGGGGTTTTCAACACTTGCTCCTCAAACAAATCCTGAAATGTTGGAGACAAGTCTATCCCCATCTGAACTTGATTCAATCCTTCTAGCAACTCTTTTTCCTCTTCCGAAACGATACAGATATCTTTCACAGCCAGATTAGGATTTCTCAACACTTGCTTTAAAACAAAAAGATAAGATTTAGCAAACTGTTGCAAAGGAAAAAGAGACTGAGACTTGCAGGAAATTTGAAATTCAAATTCATTATGTTTTTCATTCCATTCTCTTTGTATCCAGATAGCTAATTCATTCTCTGAGCATTCTTCTATTAAACTCTTATTATGTAATCCTTCCATCCCACAAACAATTTGAAATGGAGTTGAATAGAGTTTCGCTAATAATTCAGAGAGTGGATAATGTTGATTTTCATAGCCAAGTAAAGTCGTTTGTTGGACCTGCTCCACTACTTGCTTAAAGGATTGATGCGGATGAATTTCACTTCCTATAGGAAGCAAATCATTCAGATTCTCCCTTTGTTCGTGATTTTTTTCAATTACAGGAACCCCGATTGTGATTCTTTCTTGATCTGTATAATGTACCAAGCAAACCCTTAAAGCAGACTGTAACCAGCTAAATAAAAATAAATCCTGTGAATGACTTACTTTTTGTAAACTTTGACTAAGCTCTACATCCATTATGACTTGAATATGATCGCGTGGATTGTCTTTATTTATTTGATAACCACTATTAAATAACGCAGAATCGGGTACAGCGGAAGATAATTGCTCCTTCCAAAACGATTCTGCCACTTTATCCTCATGAATTGAACTCAAATATTTAGTTTTCATGTTTATCACTAGCCCCCTCATATTCATTTCATCTATTCGCTAATTTTCAAGCCAACTTCAAGCCCATGGAGAAATACTTGATGGTTATCCAAACTTAAAAAACGATGAATATCATCAAACTTCATATATCCAACGGAACAACATCCCAAATTTAATGTCTCAGCCACCATATTTAGCGTAGCAGTGATAATGCCTGACTCAATACAAGCAAATAAATAGCCATCTGAACCATACTTAGGAATGGAAGCGTTCGCATTATAGACTAGATAAATCGAAAAGGCAGACTGGGTAAATAGCTCCTGGTTCATCACTTCATGATCACTCTTGATTACTTGGTCAATGTTGTTTACAATCAAGAGTCTATTCTCTGATGGACTATAATAATAAAAACCAGCCTTCATACCTTCTACACGTTTCGGTTTTATATAGACAAAAATATCAATTGGATAAACGCCACCTGCGCTAGCGTAATTGTAGTATATTTTTTCTTCTTTACTCTGTTTAAGAGTGGAAAACAATTGTGAAAATTCCGAAAAATTAACAGGATTTTTCATATCAAATTGACGGCAAGATCTACGCTGACTAATCATAGTGGGAAGCTCATTGTTTGTTTCAAGTTGAATTCCGGTTGGCCGCGCAGCAGCATGCGTTCGATTTAATTGTTCATTGATATACTTATCTAGATCATCTTTAGAGAAGCGAATCTGATCACTATATGGATTCGGAAAAATTTTTTCTTGTGTGGAGAATACTTCTCTTGGATGTAATATGTTACTTACTAACACCCGATTCTTTATCATACGTTCTACTATTTCTTTTGCCTCTTCTTCATTCCCTAACGAAAAGCGCTCTAATAGCTGACTGATCGTCACCCCTTTTTGGGCAAGAAAATAAAAATCAGGAAACCACTCAATCATAACTCCTCTATATCTCGTTTCCCCAATCAAAACTTCATTATGCAACTTTTCCCAATGCTTAATAGGAGACCAATAATAAATTTTCTCGCTCATATTCCCCTCCATGAAAGGTTAATTTATTTTAAAATACAATCTTTTATTTTCCGCAACTATTCTTACTTGTATAGGATTTTGTACCCCAATAATGAATTTGAGAACCATTAAATGAAATTTTTTTACCTTGCCCCTGATAACGTTGTTCCAAATGAAGGTGAGCACCTGTTGATCCCCCTGTATTTCCCACACTTCCAATTTTCTGTCCTATCTTAACTTTTTGTCCTTTTTTCACGTTTTGTGTGCTTAAGTGTGCATAGCGAGTCGTCCAACCGTTTCCATGGTTGATCTCAATCCATTTTCCATAACTTCTATTCCCCTCATTTTCTACTCTTGATACTGTGCCAGCAGCAGATGCTACAACAGTATCCCCTTCATCGTTTGCTCGGTTAAAATCAACAGAATTTGCTGGGCTATGATTAGAACGCGTTTGTCCTTCCCACTTCTGTCCACAAGGAAAAGGCATTTGAAACTTTGGTGTTTCCGCTGCCTCGGTAGTATTAACCTCCCCTATACAAAGGGTAAGCAGTAAAGTTGATGCAGTGATCGATAACAAATTCCTTTTCTTCATAAGAGCTCCTCCAAATATACTAAAAATGTTTAGGGAGTATGTATTCTTTTTACTTTCACGAGTTCCCTTTTTACTCTTTTTTTCTCAACAATAGACAGAATATTGTAGAAAAAAACATTTTTCTACAACACGGCATGATACTTGTCACCAAATAAAATTTTTTCATCATTGTTACTGAGCATGATCTATTTTAGTATCTAAAGGTTTTTGAGAGTCGTTTCATTTAATAGATCTTAGTATCAAATGAACAAAAGAAAAGAACGTGTTTTGAAAAAAGATTGCTCAAAACACGTTCTTAATATATCCCGGTAAATCACTCTTTTATAAAAAAGATTGATCATTTCTGTTATCCTTATTCAATTAAAGCGCCCTTTTGTAGAATAACGAATATAGCTAGCTTAATAGTATCTTTTTAGGTTTTCTCCCAATCGTTCAGCTATATACTCTCTGAGGAAGGAAGTAAGTAAGACGAGAGTTCTTAATACGACATGAAATCACTTTGGTCCTAAATCACCTGCTTGTATCATTAGTTGCATGAATCTTCCTCCTAAAAGAAGAGTTGTTTCCTGAATATTCTGTTGACTATTATAACATATCCACTTTACAATTTAATGGTGATGATTTTATCACAATTAAACTACTTAGAATACACTTCATATTTGAAAACGATTATAAATAGGGGTGTTAAAATGAAGAACCGAGTAAATCCAGAATTATTACCAGGATTAGAAATGTTTCAAGACCTCGATCTACGCCCAGAGAACTTGCAAGCAACCAGAGAAGGAATATCGCAAATGAGACCACCTACCGTTGTTGATGAATCCCTTTCATTAACAGATGAAGTCATTGTAGGACCTGATGGCAATCCATTACCATTAAGAATGTATCGTCCAAAATCAAATAATGAATCCTTACCTGTCCTGTTATGGATACATGGTGGCGGTTATGTCTTAGGGTCTATAGATGATAATGATGATACTTGTATGAGAATTACAAAAGAAGCTGGCTGTGTGGTCATTTCTGTAGACTACCGCTTAGCTCCTGAACATCCTTATCCAGCACCAATTGAGGATTGTTATGCAGCATTAAAATGGATTGCCGATCATGCAGAGTCATTAAATATTGATTCGAATCGAATTGGTGTTGCAGGAGCGAGCGCTGGTGGTGGACTAACAGCAGCATTGACATTATTAGCCCGTGATCGACAATACCCTTCTATTTGTTTCCAAATGCCACTCTATCCAATGATTGATGACCGAAATAATACACCTTCTACGAATGAAATTAAAGAAGGATTTGTTTGGAATCAAAAAACAAATGAAGCTGGCTGGAAAATGTATTTAGGAGAACTATATGGAACAGATAATATTCCTGCCTATGCAGCCCCTGCTCGAGCAGAGGATTATAGTAATTTGCCATACACCTACACATTTGTTGGTCAATTAGATCCATTCCGCAGTGAAACATTAACCTATGTAAGCAAACTTGCGCAAGCTGGTGTTGATGTCGAATTTCATTTATATCCTGAAGCCTATCACTGGTTCGAAGGATTAAATCCAGATGCCGACATATCTATTTACGCTGTGAATGAAATGATACAAGCAGTAAAGACTGCTTTCAAAAGAGTCGCTAAGGTAGAGGCTTAATCTCTTTACAAAAGAAACACTTACAAATCGTACACATTTGTAAGTGTTTTTCTCTTTCAAACATGTATCAATTTGTTTTTAAGATACTTCTAGAATTACTGATGCTATCATTTTCACCTCCTACCTACTATAATAATTCTCATCTATATAATTAAATTTTGCTTTACCACTCAAAAGGATATTTCTTCACAATCTTATTTATTAAAATAAATATCCAATTCAATTAAACGGCCCGATTACGGAACAACTCTATTGTTACTCAAAATTCCCCTAGTCCACTTTTAAATTCAGACGTAACTTTTCCTCAATACAATCAAAATGAATTGTTGCCTCAATCGCGGGAAGAAAATAACCTTGAGGAACTAACTCTTCAACAGAAACCGATACGCACTCATCATAATAAAATCTCTCCTTTTCCTCTTAGATTAGAAGAGGAAAAGACAAAAAAAAGACCGTGGAGAAGACTTTCTCCACAACCTGAGAAAGAGCCTATAAACATTTGTTTATAGGCTCTTTCTGGAGAGACACATTTAATATACGACTAGAAAATATTTAATACTGTAAATTTCATTCTGTTTTTTTATTCATTTAAGAAATATCTCTATTTTATTAGGTTAGATTGGTATTATATTTATTTTTTACTAACGCGTGTTTATAAAGCTAACGTATATTCTCCGGACACACTTCCCTCCCTCTTATGAATTCTATTCCGTCTCTATCTATTGTTCTGTATCACTTTCGTTCATATAAGGGTTAATGATAAATGAGAGGAACTAGAATACGATATGAATCGTATTCTAGAGCCCAACAATTCCTAACTTTCTACACTCACAACAACTTACTATTATATACTCCTTAGCTTCGATGGTTAGCGCTAGACTCACGTCGTCATCCAGTATGTGCAGCGTTCCGGTCTCTCCATCAGAACTCTTCTCTAAACGACTTCCTACCATCATCGAATCTAATCCATATCGATTTAATCGATTGAAAGCATCTAATAGTGCAAGCTTTGCTTGCTTCGAAAGATTCGCGTTTGACAATGCGCTCATAACGCTCTCATCAAACATTAAATTAGGATATTGTGTAACAGCAACATAATTCATTACAGATTCCCCCTATATGTACTTTTCAAAGATCAACAGAAACAATTCATTTTGTCTTACGTTTTAATATTGCTAGAAATTCATGTACATTACTTACTTTTTGCTTTAATCTCAATTTCTAACTCTAATGCATGTAATACTTTCAGCAATGTATCAATATTATAGTTTTCTCCCGAAGTAATACGAGCAATTTGCGGAAAACTCATTCCCTCAATCTTATCTGCGGTTTTTCGCAGCGATAGACGTTTACTATACATCCCTTCTCGTACTGCTTCTGAAATCACTTGCTTCGGCACTGTTATATAATGATACTCATCTGGAATATCGATTATTTCTGATACGTCACGTTTCTTATCAGTCAATGGTTTATTCACCTCCAAGAGCAGTTATCATATAAATTAACATTTTATGATAGTTTTAGTCAATAACCTGCTTTACTTCCATTCAGCTTTTGTGTACTCACTAGCATTTGATTCGTTATTATTAAAATATAAGACACTTTCCTATAGTTAATGAATTTCAATCATTTAACCAACCTTTCTTTTCACAAAACCGACATAGGAAAAAGAATATACAAGGTAGGAATATGATATATTACAAAAGAACAAGTGACTGAATAGTATTACTTTTTAAACCTCAATTAATAAAATGATTCACAAATCAACTATTCTACTTTAAGGAGAGATGATCGTGGAAATCGTTATCATGCTTTACGATGGAGTCACAGCGTTAGATGCAATTGGTCCATATGAAGTATTTGCTGCGGAAAGAAGTAGCAAAGTGAAGTTTGTTGCTAAGAATAAAGGTTTAATCAAACTAGATTCAGCAATGGGCTATTTACATGCTGATTACAGTTTCTCCGAAGTTACTTCAGCTGATATTCTTGTTATCCCTGGGTGTCGGCCGCCTAACTATAAAACTCCTATGACTGACAAAGAAACTTTGAATTGGATTCAGCAAATACATAAAACCACTAAATGGACCACGACGGTATGTAATGGTTCTCTCATATTGAGTGCCACAAGCTTGCTTAATGGAGTCGAAGCAACTAGCCACTGGGGATCTTTTAACTTACTCCGTTCACTCGGAGCTATCCCAACTGAAGAAAGAGTCGTTCGCCACGAAAAAATCATAACCGCAGCTGGTGTCTCAGCCGGTATTGATATGGCCCTCAAGTTAGTTGCATGGGAATTTGGAGAGGATGCCAGCAAAGCAATTCAGCTGGTTTTGGAGTATGATCCACAGCCTCCTTTTGATACGGGTTCACCCAAGAAAGCGCCAGCTCCATTGGTAGAGAAATTAAGCGGGATGCTTGAAGAGCTTGCAAGGCAGGATATAAATCATTAGGAGTAGTACTACATGCCCGCCCAGCTAAGAACAGATGTGACCTTGAAATAGAGTCACGATGTTTATAAAAAAAGGCGATACTTTATCTCTTCAATTAAAGACTTCTAAGCTACCTTTTAAATATTGATTAGTTTCCCGATTATATCCTTCTCTGCTAGTTGGATTTTCATGAAGATAATTTTTTATATTCACTTCGAATACAATAATATTCTTTTCGGCAGCAAACTTATATATACGCCCCTTTTTTATAGTGCCATTACGGTAAGGAATATCATTATTTTCTACTTCCTAATCGAGCCATTATACAATTAGAATGCTCTGTTAATTTCATAGTGCTATCATGTAGTTAGAGAGGGTTTGATGCTTACAGTAGAGAAAATGTTAGAAAATTATGGCTTATATTTATCTAAAAATACAAACAAAACCAGAAAAACACCTTTTCTGGTTTTGTTGAAGTCCATCTTGAATTGTAGCTAGTTCAACGTGATTGCAAATTCCGAGTTCGGCGCACCAGCAAATACAACCGTTCCGTTCTTCGGCAATTTCACTTTGTTATTGCCGCTCACAACGGTAAAATTGACACATACTCCCTTCTCATCATACACCGCGAACGAACTCTTCGATGGCAACGCCACGGTCATCGTTTTCCCTGCTCCCGCTTGCGGGATCGTAAACCATTTCGCATGCCCATTTGCTGGCAGCGTAACTTTGGATGATTGGCCTGCATCAAGCGGTTTTACGTTGGATCCACTTACGTATAACAATCCGGTCATCTCCATATATTCATTGCCGCCTTCTGTATAGAAATGAGTTTCCGTCGTATCACGGCCTTTCATCACGGGGATCTGGAGCTGATGCGCCGCCGTGTTCGGGCCTGTAATTTTTCTGCCGTCCCAATAGCCCGCTAGACCTTCCTTGCGAGTAATTTGTGTGGTAAGAAGTTTCGGTTGTACGAGATATTCAACAGAATTAAATTTCTCATTCACGAGATAGAACTTGACGCCTTCCCGCTTCGCCCATGCAGCAGCGGTTTTCTTCGATAGCACGTTATCTTCTAGTTTCTCGGCTAAATAATGAGTCATCGTATCTTGCCCTAAGCCTGGCGTCGATTTATATGTGCTCTCCCTCAAATAAGTTCTTCCATTCTTCTCAGTGACGAAATTAAGCTTGGAAGTACCCTTCTCATTAATAAAGCTTCCATTCGCAGTATATACATATTTTTCTTCTCGATTAGATTGTAAGAACAGTTCTCCATTCTTCGTAATTTCTATTTTGAAATGACTGTCACTATTGCCGTAAAAGCCCGCTTTCTTCGCCACGTCTTGAGGCATCTTGGCCTTGACCGGCTTTCCAAAGGATTTGTTCGGCTTGATGTCCTTAATTGTGCCCTTCTCTTTAAGCGCGGCGAGCAACAATTCAGTTGCCATCAGTTGATTTGTAGAGCTTTGGCCGCCAGATGACAACACAGCCGCTGCCATCTTCTGTTCCGGAAGCACGACCAGTATAGCATGTTGCAGTGCCGTGTCGCCGCCCTTAGCCAAGCCTTTTATTCCATATTCACTGAATGGATATAGTTTCACACTATCCCAGCCAAGACCATAGTTGAAACTATTATCTCCATCCCCCGGCCACATTCCTTTTTTATATTCCTCTTGCTCCATCGCCTTGACTGCCTTATCAGAGAGGACCCCTTTTCCCTGTCCCATAAATAATTGTGAGAATCGTACCATATCTTCTGCCGTGGAAGAGATCCCTCCCGAACCAATCACATTCACCGATTCAACGGGAAGCTGCCCTTGGTACGCCGGAAAATAAAGTCCAGCCCGCTTTTCGTCTTCCCATTTGTCCTGTGGCGTTTTCGTATGATTCATCTTTAAGGGTTCTGTAAACCGTTGATGTAGAAATTCGGTAAAGCTCATACCACTGACTCTTTCCACCAAAATCTCGGCCAGCGTAAAGCCGTCATTGCAGTATACCGAGAACGCGCCAGGGTCCGCCTTCAAGCTCTGGTTGGATAATTGCCGCAACAAGACATCATGGGCATAGGTATCATTATCGTTAAATAAAAATGCACTACTTAACGTGGAACCTTGCAAGCCGGAGGAGTGGTTCAACAGCATACGCGGCGTAATGCGTTTGTACCGCTCATCTTTCATCTTGAAATCAGGAACATAGTGGACGACAGGAGCATCCAAATCGACTTTTCCTTCGTCGACCAATTTCATTACAGCCGTTGCTGCATACATTTTACTAACTGAACCAACCCCGTATATAGTATCTTTGGTCAGCCGCTGTTTCCCTTCCATATCGTTCTTTCCTGTCTGACCCGACAAAATAAGTTTGCCATTATCAATTAGCGCATACTGCACGCTAGTCGTCCCATGGGACTTTGTGAGTAGTGCAGCCTTCTCTGCCGCAATCTTCTCCAGTTCTTGGCTAGCAACTTCTTGGTTAGCTACAACCGGAGTCTTACTGCTAGAAGACGCTATCGCTCCTGTTGGTAGGGTCATCGTTAGTGCCAATGTAGCGGCTAATACCCCAGATAGTTTATTTTTCATGAGAGAATTGCCTCCTTAGATAAGTAATCGATTTCATCACTTATTTGTTTAGCTATAAAAATATGACAAAATTTATCCGGTTTTCCTCTTTGCCTACTTGCTAAATTCAGCAAGTAAAATATTTTTATAAGGATCCGGACCGTCCGCTTTACCCAAGCTGTTCAAATTGACAGCCAACGTATGCTTGCCTCCAAGTGTACCTCCAGCAAAAGTAGAAAACCCTGGAATGCTACCTCCGTGTCCCCATATCGAGACACCGTTTGGAAGCTTAGTTTCAAAGATTCCAAGACCATATCCGCCGAATTCAGCTATTCCTGTAGGAACTGTAGTAAGCATTTGTTTTAGTTGCTGTTCCTTCAATAATTTACCACTGAGTAAGTAAGAGAAGAATTTGTTTAAGTCGTCAGCAGTAGAAATCATTTCTCCAGCCGATTTCCCCATACTTGGGTTATAATAAGTAACATCTTTTAGCTCACTTGCTCCGTTTGGGTAGAAATATCCACGGGCATGGTTGGTGCCTGGAATAACGCTTGAATTGCCAGGTAGGAATGTATTCGACAATTCAAGTGGTTCAACAATCCGATTTTCAATCTCTTCCGCATAACTGTTTCCAGTTACTTTTTCAATAAGGATACCCAGTAAGACGTATCCTGTGTTTGAATAAGACCAGCCCTTTCCTGGGACAAAATCTGGGGGCAGAGAAATCCCCATCTTTACTAATTCTTCATCCGTATACGATTTTTTTGTATTCGTAACATCAAAATCTTTTGAAATTGAGTATTCAGCGATACCACTTGTATGGTTCAATATCTGCCGGATCGTAATCTGGTTACCATCATATCCGTTTCCTTGAATGATACCAGGCAACCATTTTTCGATGGAGTCGTCTAGATTCAAGCGGTTCTCTCCAGCTAATTGAAGTACAACCGTTGCGGTGAACGTCTTCGTCACGCTGCCAACGCGAAAACGAAAATCTGTTTTCATTGGTTTCTTAGTTCTCAGATCCGCTATCCCAGCAGCATAACTCCACGTTTTTCCACCCTCAGAAGCTTTAGCAAGTATCCCTGGGTATCCAAGATGTAATGTATCCCGCATTGCTTGCTTAACGGAATCGCGATCGCGTTGAGTGCTTGTGTGTGACGAGCTAGATACATTTTGAGTGGACTCTGCTTTTACAATTGAAGTTGGCGTTGTGTACAGGGAACTTCCAGCTATTAAAAGGGCCAAACTTACAAATGTAATTTGACTACGTGTTTTCATAAGGCATTCCTCTCCTTTATCCATATTGCATAGGTGGCTGCATGTTGTTTCATACTAACCTCATAGCTTTTATCTTCACCAATGACAAACGAACAACATTGAATTTGTAATCATCTTTATACGTATTATTTTTACAAACAGCATTCTGTCCTAATAAATGATAATCCCCTCGTTTTTCAGACGTATGTTAACCCTAGAAATTTCTTCTCTTCCTTGAAACACTCTTATTAACTGGTTTATTTTTCATATATAAGTCATATCTGTTCCGCCTTTCATTCCTCTTTATATTTTGATCATACACAATGAAAATTTCTTTTTTCTTACCCATTCCTTACAAATCCCTTACGTTCAAAATAGCTTCTATAATAGGGGGGAGAAGGAGCATCTGTACCCGAAAGTTCAAAGTATTTTCCAATAAATATATTTATCAAAAAGTAACACAGAGGTTTTTCACTTCTATGTTTCTTTTTTCGTCCTTTAAATAGTAAAGAGTCATTTTACTCTTAACAGGGCGAATCCTAGTTCTTTCCAAATACGCTTATCGGAGCACTCACGTTGGGGAGTTTCACAGTTGTAGACATGATTATGCCAAATAAACAAGTTGCAGCAGCTTATTCAGATTCATTTCATGATGATTGGGGATTTAAAACTATTATGGATTTAGAAGGTTCAAAGGATAGTACATATCAACCTGATTGGAAGATTGGGAATTTAGTAACTGGTGATGTTTTTTACTTAACACAGCATTTTGGTAGAGAACATTTCGGTGCACAGATGAAAATTTTTAAAATCCACACAGACGGTTCCCTACAACGATTTAAAACAATAGAACCAGAATTTATTCCTGGGACAGAAATTTGGCAAACACCTATCACAGATGCATACACAAGTGGTACTTATGTAGCTGCGATTAAATATCGTGGCGAATTTACATATTCAAACCTATTTAAAATCAATTAAATCTACAATAAAAACCACCCGCGATAACGGGTGGTTTTCCTCCTACTTCTTGCAAGTAAATTATTTAAATTCCTTTCTATATAATCTAAAGGAATAAACAGCTCCAACGAAGAATACAACGGCTTCAAATAATATAAAGAATTGACGGAAATGCTCAATATCTTTATCCACTAAAGAAATAAATATGCCATTCATTATAAGTTGAGTAGTAAACATAACAGAAGTAATTTTAAAATAAATACCATTTGTTCTTTCATCTGGTTGACCAAATTTTTTTCCGATAATAAAAAGTACAATTACTGAACCCAAAAATAGAATTGTTGTAAGTCCTACAACGATATTGAAATTATCTGTGCTCTCTAACATCCAGTTGTTTAATAGATCAATCATTATTATCTTCCTTTCCTACATAAGAGAATATTTCGTTTATATCAACCTCAAAATAATTTGCTATTCGATATGCTAACACCAGTGAAGGAGAATAATTATTCTTTTCCATAACAAATATCGTTTGCTTAGAAACTCCAACAGCATCAGCTAAATCTTTTTGCGACATTCTTTTTAACACTCTATATTCATACACTTTATTCATTATAGAATCTCCATGTTTTTCCTTCATAGTTAACACCTTCCTTTCTTAACACTTATATTAAACCTATTTTATATAAAAGTAAAGTTTAATTATACAAAAGATAATATTTTTTATATAAAATACAAGTATATTGAGTAATTTTGATGAAATAAAAATAAGGAGATTGAATGTTTTTTGTTTGAACAGGCTTCACAGCTTAATATGTGCCCTATAGAATGGACACTTTTAAAATAAAAATAGAGTCTCAAGATTCTTTTCTTGAGACTCTCAAAGTGTTGGGGAGCATACTAATCTTAGTATGCTCCCCTTTATTTTCACATTAAATCCAAAAAGTATAACAACCGAGAACAAACCTAATACTCAGATTTATTCGTGTAGATTTTTAAACCTACGAACGATATTCATGAATAATCGTATATTTTTCTTCACTCAATATTCATTTCCTTCAAAATAAACAACGATAAAGTCATTTAAAAATAATAATCTTCCACAATTATGATTAGTTGTGGAAGATTATTATTTTTATTAACTGGTTAGCCTAGAATAATACTTACTTTACTCTGCACCTACAGGGGATCCTCTACTTCAACGTGCTTAACTTTTCAATCGCTTGTTGCTCGGTTGGTAAGAAAAAGAAACTAGTTCCAATGTTACATTCATAGATGAAATCTTTTAAGCTTTGACTTGAATACGCAGAAAAATCTCCAATAATTGCAACCTTCACTCGATAATTGATGAACTTCTGAAGGATTTCGCCCGCAAGACGTGTTTTCAAATCGAAAAAGCTTTCGCATAGTAGAGATTTGTTTATAATGATGCGATTGCAGCCTACTTCATATTGTACGGTTGCCATAAAATCCAATGCTGACTGAACATCGCATATTAATACCTTACTGCTTCTCACTACGGCAATACTTCCACTATCTACTTCTACCTTCTCTATATTCATAATCACCCTCCTAGTTTGCTTATACGTATTCATCGATAAACCTTCTCATGTAATTTTCACAAATGTATCTTCTATATAATTATTATGGATACTATAAAAAAACAATAGTACATCTTTTGGTATCGATTTTACTTTGAAATAACTTGATTATCACTTAACATTAGTGATTTTTTGTTCTTGTTAATGTGCCTTAAAAACGAAAAAATAAGCTGAATTCTCATAAATAACTGTAGAGATACAAAGTTTTCATTTTGGGAGTACTTCAAAATATTAACTTGTTGGATATGCGGTAGCCACTCTCATTAGCCTAACTGATCAATCAACTCTTTCGCTGTTAACACATTACCGAAATAAGGCATGATTGTCTTTTCTACATATGTTTGATCTTCATTACTATGAGCGGCCGTACAATTAGAGAATAAAGTGCAATGATACCCTCGATCATAGGCATCGCGGATGGTTAACTCTACACATACTTCAGTTACAAAACCGGCTACAGCAACATGTCGTATTCCTCTGGCACGAAGCAAATGATCCAGATTGCTTCCCGCAAAACCGCTGATCTCTTTTCGTCCTTCCGCGACTAAATCCGATGATGTAGGAGCAAACACAGGATAGATTTCAGCTCCATAAGTATTTTGCTGGAATCTTTTATTTTCCTTAATGATCGAAGCAAGTGCTGTAGCATCTTCTGAAATTTCTCGGTAATCCGGAGTGAAGGAAAGCGGTATATGTACAACCGTAACTCCCTTTCTTCTAGCTTCTTGAAGTAAATATTCTGTATTTGCTACCCCCCTTTCTTCTCTAATTACTCTTGAATAATGAAATGTAAAGAACCTTTTGGAGAAAGCCATTCATTTTGGAATTCAATCAGTAAGATCGCTGTTTCCTTTGCATTCATGGGTCAACACTCCTTTGAGATAGTTAAACCACCTACATATTTTTGTAATCTAATATAATGTTAAGAAACGGTCGAATCATTCTCTTTTGTATGATGTAGTACTGGCCTTGTAAACAAGTTGCTATTTAACATGAAGCATTATAAAAATTGTAAATTTATCTATAACAAAAATCTGTCCAAATATCGGTACTCCGCTCTTTAAAAATACAGTGATTTGCTCTTTTAATAATTTATATGTTTCTACTTGTAAATCCTTCATGAGAGCGTAATTGGTGATTCAGAAGGAAATCAAATGGAGATAACTATCTAGTATAACTTTTTAATATATAAGTTAAAAAATAAAATACCCATCAAAAACCGTTCAATAATTTCGAACGGTTTTACTATCTAATTTCTGCCGCTTTAAAGAATTTGATTATTACAGAAATATTGGTTCTATCTTGTTCCTTCATGACAATACTGGTCTACTAATGTCTTTAATTGTTCTATGTTTATGGAAGACTTGATCTCAAGATGAATTTTCTGGACTTATCGTTCCGAAAACTTTATACTAAATTATATAATTGGGAGGTGTTGTAAATTGGGTAGAAGTATTAGTTTTAACAAAGAACATGCTTTGAATAAAGCTATGTATTTATTCTGGGAGAAAGGTTATGACGCTACATATATCTCAGATCTTATTGAAACGATGGGAATAAGTCGCTCTACTCTCTACGATAGTTTTGGAGATAAGGATGAACTATTTAAACTGGTTTTAGAACATTATAAACACTATGGCTGTCGAAAGAGGAATTTACTTTTTGATGGTATAAACACGAAAGCATCACTTACATCTTTTTTTTATCAACATATTGAAAAATGCTATTCAGATGACATTCCTAAAAGTTGTATTATAACTAATTCTTCACTGCTTATTGGACATATTGATCCTTCCATAGAAGAAATACTTATAAATGATTTTAATGAACTTGAAAAAGTATTTAAGCAAGTCATTGAAGAAGGAAAAAAGAAAGGCGAAATTTCACAAGAGGCTAACTCTGAATTAGTTGCATATTCTTTATTAAGTTTAAATCACGGCATTAATTTAATGTCCAAATATAAAAAAGAGAAAAATCTAGCCTATAATCTAGTGGATAAGACTATTGCAGACCTATAGTCTTCCTTTTTTAAGAATTCTGGAACGAACGTACCAAAAAAATAAAAATAAGCAAAAGGAATGATGAAGTTGACTAAAAAGACAAATTTCCTCATATTTATTTTGGCAATTAGTTGTGGTTCACTTGCTGCAAATATTTATTATGCACAACCAATTGTACAATTCATTGCAAAAGATCTGAACATCTCTTCTGATTTATCTGGATTGCTCACTACCTTGACACAAATTGGGTATGGATTAGGATTATTTTTTATCGTACCAATGGCTGACTTATGTAAAAGTAAGAAAATAATAGGAATTCTTATCGGGCTAACTATTATTTCATTAATTGGTACGCTACTTTCGACAAACGGAATTGTTTTTTTAATATTAACAACTATAATTGGCATTGGAGCCTGTGCGGCTCAAATGTTAGTTCCACTAACAATGAGGATTGTGCCCATTGAAGAGACCGGTAAATATGTGGGTAAAGTAATGAGTGGTTTATTGATTGGGATTATGATTGCTCGCCCATTATCTATCGGAATAGCTGACTGGTTCGGCTGGAGAATGGTATTTCTTTTTTCATTAATAACCCTAGTTGCCGTATTACTGTTAGTTATAAAATTTTTGCCCAACTATGAAGTAGTATCGACTAGTAACATGTTATATCCAAATTTAATAGCTTCTATGGTAAAACTACTAATAAATACTTCTCCTTTACAACAAAGAGCTTTTTATCACGCATGTATATTTGCAACATTTAGTCTTTATTGGACAGTTATTCCAATTTTATTAAGGTCTGAGCCATTACATTTTTCAAATAATGAAATTGCATTATTTGGCTTTGTTGCAATAGCTGGAGCTTTATTAACTCCTACTATTGGTAAAATAGCTGATAAAGGTTATATTTTTACAATGACTAATGTATCAATGGCGCTCGTATTATTATCTATCGTACTATTATTTTTTGTTCAAGATCATTCACTATTGAGTGTAATTTTAATACTTATCTCAGGCATTGGCATTGATATTGGTGTAGCAGGAAATTTATTATTGGGTCAAAAAGTTATCTTTGGTTTGAATCCCGAGATAAGAAACAGGCTTAATGGATTATATATGACTATTTTCTTTTTGGGAGGAGCCTTTGGTTCATGGATTGGAAGTTATACTTACTATAAATTTAATAGTGAAGTAACTTTACTCATTGGAGCAGCTTTTCCTTTAATCGCCTTATTCGTTCATTTAATAAAAAATAATACAATACATTTATCAAAAACCAAAAATAAATATATGCCCTAACGATCAATGTCCCCTAAAAGTTAAAGTCAAAATCTACTTTTCGGGGTAATATTAGTATTCTCTTCTAAGTTCTGTTGCAAGTAAGTGAATAATAAACAACTATTTTAACACCGTTTGTATTTTTCAGACGGTGTTATTTGTATTTATGGACTCAGAATGAAACGACTATTTTATCATTTATCACAAATTTCGATATAAAATCTTTTGGACTTTGTCCTGTTAAGAACATTTTGACACAATATCATTTGCGTTGCATTACAAGAAGAAAAACTATTAAAATCGGTCGCAAATGCAACATAATTTACAATCCATTTACATGTCGGTCTTAAATAAAGATGCACTGTTTATAAAAAAGCCGCATTTGTGACTCATGAACTTATAGAACTAACGCATACGTTAGTTGAATTACTTACCGTTTAATCGCATCAACAATTAGCGATGGAAAACCAAGTTTATCTCCTTGATTTCTAGAATCATACCTTTTGGAACGGAAAATAACACCATCGTTCGCATCCCATTCGTTGTAATAAAATTGCCCATTCTCATCACAATATTCAAGTAGAACTACTTCAAATCCAGCAGTTTCAAACATTTTAGTTAATGTTTTATAATTATGAACTATTTTATGGCTTGCAGCTGGATGGTCTTTAGGTCCAGGTCCGCCTACTTTAACTATATTTTGATAGGTTTCATCTGGGAAAAATGCATCAGGGACGCCACAACGAATATGACCTGATGGTTTTAAAAATTCATAACAAATTTCAGCTGCTTTTACACCCTCTTCAAAAGTAAGATGTTCCCATACATGCTCAGCTAAAATAGCTGAAATGGAATTATATTCAAATCGTTCTTCCCAGGTCTTTTTAGCTAATAAGTTCAGTTCATCTTCTTGCGTTTGAATCCAACCTGGATTATTGTTAAATACTCCGGCTCCAACTACTACTTTAATTTCGTTTTGTTTTATTACCATCACTTTCACCTCATAAGAACTTTCATACATTAACTATTTCCTATGTTTACTATAGCTTTCCTTCTTCAACTAAACTCTTTAACAGAGTCTTCTCAAAAAATCTCCCCCAAATTGTAGACTGTGTCTAATAATTTGGGGGCCGTACAATATATGTTGCTGTCTTTTGTGGATCTACAATTTACCAAGTTTCAGCATGGCTATATTGAACAATTACAGAGCTTGCTTGAGATAAATCTGCATGTGTTTCTAGTTTCGGGGCTGGTACATCCCCATGATTATAAGCAGGGGCTCCTCCTCCATCTCCTTTGTTGTAAGATGGCGCTCCCCCATGATTTCCATGGGCTTCAAATTTCGGGGCTGGTACGTCCCCATGTTCATAAACAGGGGCTCCTCCTGTGTTTCCATCCGCGTATTTTGGAGCTGGAGTATCCCCTTTGTTATATGCAGGGGCTCCTCCATGATCTCCGTGGGCTTCTCCTGTGTTTCCATCTGAGTAACTCGAAGACCAAGTATCTCCTTTGTTATTAGCAGGTGCTCCTCCATGGTCTCCATCTGCATAACTTGGAGAAAAATGATCCGCATGACTATATGCCGGCGCTCCTCCTCCATCTCCTACCGAAGCCGCCTGAACAACACCTCCACCATCTCCATCTGCAACACCAAAGATTCCAAAACCTAAAACAGATAAACCAACGACTGCTGTACCGATTTTTCTTTTCAAATTTTCCTCTCCTTTATACACAAATTGAAATGAATGTATTATAGCTGTCATCCATAATACAAATTCGACCCGCCTCAATTTTACACATATATACTTCTGTGTATTTTATTGTAAAACCTTCTTATATTTAAAAGAAAGGTGTTGTTTTTTGTAAAATAAAAAAGCAGCGGATTCGCTACTGTCATTCTTGGATATATCTCATAACCGTATCCCTATTAGGGGGCACCTTACATGCTCCTCAAATACAAAAAACACTATCCTTTCTATATTTCTACAAAAAGAATAGTGCTTATTTCGCTTTAGGTACATTTCAAACTCTTAGACATGTAATAACTATCAACTAAATCCCCAGCAACAATATAAACACTATTTCTAATCCTTTTAGGATTACCACCAATTTCCATCAAGCTAATATTTTACAATAGAAGCTTAAACAATCCTTTTGAACGATACAGAAAAAAGTGATTGGCATCTATACCAATCACTTTCCTAGTTTGTTGGAAAACAGGTGCTAGGGGTACCTGTTTTTTGTCGTTTTTTGTTGGTTGGTCGATATCCTTTGTCGAATCGCTGATAAAGTGAAACTTTAATCAGTGGGGGGCTTCATCCCCCACTGATTATTAGTTGAACCAATCGGGCATTAACGGGCAGCCCGACTCCCACCTATCTTCCTTGCATTTCTCTGAATCTTGAGGTGGGAATCTTACTGCCCGTTAATGCGGGGTAAAATTTCATTCACCACTTTATACGAACCAACTTCGTCAGATCACCTTTGTAGCATTTCCCTTTCTCCACAGCCTGATAAAAGACTTCCCCTATTCACAAACAAGAATTTCCCTAGAAAATGTCCCTTTTTTAGCTATACAGCGGTCTGTAATTTCAAATCCAGCTTCTTTAATCATGTGATCCATTGTCTCAATGGTTACAACAATTACTTTTTTCGCAAAACGACGCGCATGTGTAAGAATGGAGAATTGATCTTCTGGTGTCGCATGTGTAAATAAGTTGTACGGCATATCGATAATTGCTACATCGTAATGAGTTGTGACATCCGCAATCGGTCCTACCGTTACGTCTCCTTCAAATCCAAAATGCGCAATATTCTCTCTAGATCCAATTACAACAAGAGGATTTATATCCCGGCCCACGATGTCAATTCCCATGGACAGTGCCTCTACCAGTACCGTTCCTATACCACAGCACGGGTCAATCGCTTTGACTCCATCAGGATTTGGCACAGCGATATTCGCAACAGCTCTCGCAACACGTGTGCTAAGTGACGTAGAATAGCTGCGTGGTTTTTTCACGTGATGATACCAAACAGCTTCACTTTCCATATATTCTCCAAAATACCAACGACCACCAAGAGGAACAATTCCAAATACACGCTCTGGATGATGCACGTCTGCTTCCCCTTCAATCTGCATGCCAAGTTCTCTCTCAATTACACGCCTTTGTCCGTATTCTATTTTGTTCGCTTCATTAAGATCGTTAATTTTAACAAAAATAACTTTAAATGTAGCTCCTGCTAAATCAATTTGTTCTACTTGTTCTAAAATATTTGCCAAGTCGTCTCCTTCATACATCACTTCGATTCGTTCTTTTATAAACGGACTTCGGCTCGGCTCAATTTTGACGTTACTCTTCAAAATGTTAACATGAGACTCAACTCCAAAAAGAGAGCGCATCTCCATATAACATAAAGATCGTTCATCCTCGCGGAATGCATATGTATATATAAATGCCGGTGTTGTGCTGTGATTATTCAATCTGTTCGCATCCTTTATCATTTTAAATTGTTCTTCCCTATCATTCTCAGTAGTACCATATAACATGAAATGTATGAAAAAAAGGACGAATAAGCCGAGGCAAGTTTGTCTCTTTTTATTAGTCCTTTCCATCGAATTCTTTACTAATATAAAGAACATTTTATTTCTAGGAATTAGCTCGTATTCCTAAATCCGTACAATCACTCACATACTCTTTTAATAAAGTTAAATGATATCATATGATGCGAACAAAGTGAAACTTTATCCACACTCACCTATCTTCGAAGCGGAATAAAAAAAGTGATTGGTATACAACTACCAATCACTCCTTCAGAAAAGCATTCCTCTTCTATTTTTCTATTAAATCCGATAACACGTAAGCAAATACAAGCGCCTCTGTATGCGCAATTGAACTTTCGTGCGTGCTGTTGATCTGGAATAAAATTTAAACAAAAAGCATTGGTAAACTCTCATATTACACCAAGACATAATAAGCTATTTTGAAAAAAGATTAATCAAAATGGTTTATTTGTTTATTAATTAGTGTAACAATTTTATAAAAAATTTTAATCGAAACCACTTATAGTTTTTGGATTAAAAGAATGAAGCATCTCATATTCTTTTAACGTCGCAACTTTCTTCAAAACTTCATGTCTTTCTTACAAACATATTATCTTTATTTCAAACCAACACTTCACACTGTTTCATAACAACGTAACAATAAATGTTAATTTACTATTAATATCCTTTATATTTTTTGGATCTGCTCATTAATATTTTACCTTACTTAATCCTCCGCGGTAACAAACCACGGATTCAATATCTAGGTCTAAATATTTCTTCAAAGACTGTCGAGCAGCCTTTATATCCAAAGTGGTTAGAACATGAATCCCCTCCAGTGTTCCGTTTACACTATACATTAAATCCCCAGTCTTACTTTGCTTCAAATATAAACTGATATGTCCTGGAGTATGGATAATAAGAAACCCGCCACAATACGGCAATTCTTGACCGTCAATCAAGGTATTATCCACTTTTCCCTTCGGTGGATTCTCTATGTGTCCACCTTTCATAAGAGGGAGAGCTGAAAGTTTATAAGTATAGGTTGGCATTTTCGTACAGCAACATTATACATTTGTTACTGCCTATATTGATCTAATTGATAATACGAGATACCAAAAACATCCTGCATGTTTGAAGCATGCAGGATGTTTTCTATTCTTTGTTTTTCATAATGTAAGAAACCAGACGAAGAATCTCCAGGTATAACCATACTAATGTCATCATAAGCCCTACTGCGCTATACCACTCCATATACTTCGGTGCTCCACTATGAGTACCATTTTCAATTGAATCAAAATCTAGTAATAAATCTAATGCAGCAACAACAATTACAATTGCACTTACGATGATACTAATTGTTCCACCTTGGTGAATATATGGAACAGTCACCCCTAAGATGCCCAGTAAGAAAACGATAAAATACATAATAAAAATTCCAAGTGTTGCAACCGTTACAACCGCACGAAACTTTTTAGTTACTTTTACTATTCGAGTTGCGTATAATACTAACATGGCAAATAAAATCGAAATTGTTAGTAATACGGCAGTTAAAGCGATAGAATCACCAAAACGCATTGTATAATATGCTGAAATACTTCCTAATAAAATCCCTTGTAATACTGCGTAAATCGGTGCGCAAATTGGGGATATACGCGGAATGAATATAACTACAAATGCGACAATTAGAGTAACTATTATAATCCCAACTAACACGGGTATTTTCATTGTCCCTTGTGTCATCTGTACGTATGAATAGACAGACGCTGCAAGAAGTAAGATAAGCAAAACGAATGTTTTTCCTATCGTTCCGCCAATAGTCATCGTAGAAGCATTTGTCTTCTCTTTATGAAATTTGTCTTTTTTTAATATTGGATTAGTTGTTCTCATTTTTTCCTCCTAAATACATTCTACCTTTAAAGTGGAGCTTTATATTTCTAATTTTTCATCAATGATACGACCTGTAATAGCTGTTAGGACAATTATGAATAAGCAAGTAAAACATACATCTAAAATAGTGAATCCTTCACTAGGATACAGTGATGTGTCAATAAAACCATTTTTATCTATGAATCCCGTACTCTTTATAGTGATTACATATTTCTCTAATTTACTTAAAACATCCAGTACTAATGTTTGGATTGTTAAAAATAAAGCAAAGAAAATAATCGATAAAATCATCTTACTCATTGATGACTTTATAGGAATCAGCTTTGTAATTACCATGATGAAATAACAGGAGATTAATATACTCATGAAATCGATTCCCCATAAAAAAACAGAAAGTATGTGATGAAGAATTCCATATGCATATAACTTATGAAATTCTTGTTGGTAGCCCCCGACTACTTTTCCTCCATAGGTACTTTTGGAAAAATAGTATAGAAAAATTAAGCCTATTACTAATAAAAGAATAAACATTAATGTGAAAAAGAATAAATTTGCATATATATATTTTTTTCCTGAGATGGATGTATAACGTATCATAGTATTTTTTAGCATTTTATTGAAAGAAGGCAAAGCCATTAAAAGCAGTAAAAATGCAGTGCTACCTATTATTAATATAAATATACCTAATGTTATATCCTTTGTAAGCTGATTTGTTAGCTTCGATTGTCCCATCATATTAAATAAAAGAAGTAACGAAATAGTAATAAATCCAAAATAAAAGACGGCTATCTTTTTTCTATTACAATTAAATAAATAGCGAAAAAGTGGATTCATTTCTCAAAAACCTCCTTAAATAACTCATGTACTGCTTTTCCATGGTGAAAACGAATTTCTTCTACATTTTCATGCAATACAATACCCCCGTCTTTCAAAAAGATTACCTCATCAAATATATTTTCAATTTCCTCTATTAAATGAGTCGAAATAAGAATGGTACTATCTTCACGATAAAAGTTAAGAACCAAATCTAATACATGCTTTCTAGAAATAAGATCAATTCCACCTAATGGTTCGTCTAATACATATAACTTTGCTTTCCTTGAAAAAGTTAATATAAGCTGTAATATTCCTGTTGCCCCTTTTGATAAGATGCTTATATTCTCCTCTAACGGGATTTTAAAGTTAGCTATTAAATCTATTGCTTGTTGTAGATCAAAATCAGCATATACATCTCGATAGAACAACACAGCATCTTTTACAGTCATCCATTTTTCAAAAACAGGACTATCGGGCATAAATGAAACGATTTCTTTCGTTTCTAACCCTACCTTTTTATCTTCAATTGTAATACTTCCTTTAGAAGGAAACCGTAAACCAGAAATCATTTTTAATAATGTCGTTTTTCCACTACCATTTGCACCAACAAGACCGATAATCTTTCCTTCTGATATTGTTAAGCTTACATCTTGAATCACTGTTTTTAAATCATATCTTTTCCATAGATTCTCAATTTTTAATACTTCTTTCATTCGTTTCCCTCCTTTTTCTTTTCCAAAGAAGAATGGAGTATTGAGAGAATTTCTTCTTCCATAAATCCTAAGTTATGCATTCCATTTATAAAATTATCAAGCAACTCTCTTGCCATTTCTTTACGTAGCTCTGTAATTTTTTCTTCATTAATTGTTACAAATCTTCCTGTTCCTCTACGTGTCTCAGCAATACCTTCCCGTTCTAGCTCTTGAAATGTACGTTGAATTGTATTTGGATTCACTTGTAATTCACTCGCTAATTCACGTACAGCAGGAATTTTGTCACCTGGCGCCAAACGTCCTGTTACAATTTCCTTTTTGATGTATTCCATTACCTGAACATAAATGGGGATATTAGGAGAAAACTCAGTTTTCATTTTTTTCCTCCTCTGTATTAGTGTACTAGATAGATAGTACACTAATGCAAATTACATGTAAATAGTTATTTTGAAAACTATAATGAATAGAAGGTGATATATTTAGTGAATTAGTGTAATCAACCAAGTCCCATAAACGACTGTTTATGAGACTTTACTTATTTCTAACCAAATAGAGAAAAATACTATTCAAATTCAGTTTCAAACCTCATTACCAAAAATAAAATCTCCTAACATATTAGTCATATATAATATGTTAGGAGATTGATATTTTAAGTGTTTTTTGGATTTAGGTCTTGATAAGTTGTATCTTGAGACTCTATTTTTTATTTCAAAAAGGAAATCATAATTTTCTCTAATTCAGCCTTATTTAGAACATCATCAATGATTACAATTTGATAGGAACTGTCCTTTCCTTTTGCTGGAACAATCATCTTCATGCCCTTTACATTACTTCCGGTCATCTTAGCGAAGGTGAATTGTGCACCTTCCAATTCATAATTTTCTATCTTGTCATTGTCATCAATCCACTGATAAAATGGATCTTTTCCTTTTTCTAAAACGGTGGATTGATAAATCGTATAACCAAACTCTCTACCTCTATATTCTGAATTAATAATAGGGTTCGGTTTCCCGATTGTAGCCTCGGTATCAACTCTTTCTTTTTTTAACTGGTAACCTTCCGCTGTATATGTCGGCTTTTTAATTGGAAAACCCACAATTTTTTGAGCTTCTTCTTTTGTAAATATGAAATGTTTCCTTACCTTTTCCCAAAGTGGCCCTATTGCCTCTCCCGTTTTTTCTAGTTTCGTTTGCTCCTCTGCACTTAGCAGTTCAGGATTCTCTCCTAAAGCAATTGCTTTTTTTTGAAGAGTATACCCCTCTCCTTGCAATTGGATATATGTATCAAATTCATCTTTTGTCAAAAACTTTTTAGCTGCTGCTGTTTCATCCATCATTTTTTTATATTGTTTTTCTGGAATTTTCAATTCTGCAAATGCCTGTTCTTTCGTACCGATCATTTTTTCCACACTTTGCTCAATGGAAACATCAGGTTGCTTTTTCGTTTCTTTTCTTTCATCTTTTACTACAGGCTGTTCTTTCTGCTGTTTAGCTGGCACATCCGCACGTGCATTCAATAAAGATACCGATGATACAACAATAACCGCCACAATTCCGAGTGCAGACCAACGATACGATTTCTTTTGGAACTTTTTAATCATAACAATTCTCCTTTTCAACGTTCTTTTATTTCTACTTAAATTCGCTAGGCTTGGTACTTGATAATAATTTGAGTAGTGTTCTAAAAGAGTAATAATTGTATGACCATATGCAATTTGTTCCTCTGAATCTATAAATGTAAGCGCAAATGCATCACATGCAAGTTCCTGATCTTCCCGCATGCATGAGTAGGCATACCAAAGAATTGGGTTAAACCAATTTAGGATAAGTAAGCCATGCATAAGCCAATTCACACCGACATCTTTTCGTTTGATGTGAGCCAATTCATGATAAAAAATATATCGTAGTTGTTGATCATCTAATACTTTCATATGTGCACTTGATAATAACACTCTTGACCCAATGAATCCGAAAACAGTTGGACTTGCGATTTTCCCGGCTAAGAGAAGTGGGATATCCCGCTGAACAGACATAGATTTCTTACAGTCTTCAAAGATTTTGACAATCCTTTCATCTGTAATAACAGGTTGTTTTTTTATGTACAGAAGTAAACGCCTATTCATAATGATGGTGACAAAACCTAGAATGATCCCCCCAGCAAACCAAACATATATAAAGACTGTATAAAATGAAAACGTCTCATCGTTTTGCTTCTCATTATTATATGTTTGTTTCTTGCTTTCCTCAGTTGTTTCTGTTGAACCAGATGCATAGGTATCTTCTTTTGCGACTGTATTTTTATTATCTATATCTATAGATTTTTGAATATATTTTTTTGAAGGAGAAACAGGATCTTGTTGAAAGATAACTGAAGCCCCATGATTGTATGAAAGAATAGAATAAATACTGTAGGAACTATCCGGCGACCATGGTAATAGAAGTCTTACAATTAATATCATCCATAATAGATACTGCCATCGCGGTGTTAACTTATTTCTAAGCAAGATTTTGACACATAAGATGAGGCCAACTACTATACTTGCCATAATAGAGGTTTCTATCACCCAATCAAAAAAGCGAGGTAGATAGACGTTTACAAACATATCTATCATTCTTATCTATCCCTCCCCTTGTTTTCCTCAGCCTTCTCATCGAGAATACGTTTGAGTTCGTCAATGTCTTCTGAAGACAGTTTTTCCTCTTTTAAGAAATTCACAAGTAAAGGTTTAAATGCTGCACCATAAAACCGTTTGAGGAGGGATTTCGTCTCTACTTGTAGATAACTATTCTGTGACACCAACGGATAATAGGCATACATACGTCCTTTTTCTTGGTGGTAAGAAACAGCTTCTTTTTGAACTAATCGATTAATAAGCGTTCGAATCGTTTTCGGTTTCCAGTCCATCGTTTCCTCTAGTGCTTCAATCACTTCATTCGCTGTTTGAGGAGATTTTGACCAAAGAATTTTCATGATTTCCAATTCAGCTTCCGATATTTTAGGTAATTCTTTCATTATTTAAAGTTCCACCCCTTATATTACAAATGTAATCTACAACTCGATATTACATTCGTAATCCATAGTTGTCAACCATATTTTGGATTCATCAATACACTTCTTTAAACAATATGAGAACCATAGAAAAACATATAATAAAAAACGTTTCTAATTTCAGAAACGTTTTTTATTATTAGTTATTTTATATTCACATTGAAAACCATTTTTAAAAATCAGTACGTTTATAAATTCTCACCGTTAAAAAGTAAGAGCCTATAAATATAAGTATGGTAACGATTGAAGCAAGTATAATTAGCTGATTCGTAGTAAACTGTGTCGTAATGCTATGAATAGGGTTAGTAATATTTAAATATTCTCCAATTACTTTCGATAACATAACAACGATAGGAAAAATAAAGCTAATTGCAGCTAACAAATATTTATTGCTAAAACGATAGCAAAATGGTAAGTAGATAGATGTAAACAACATGACAGTAAGAACACTAACCAAAATTGCATGTGGAGTTGCAATTTCAACTCCATAAGTCGGGGATGCAACTTGAATTACGATTTGAATCAATAATGAGAATAAAACTACCATAAGCGTAAATAACATTGTACCGATATATTTTGACATAATAATTTTATTTCTACTATAAGGCAGGCTAAGGAGAAACTTGTGGCTATTATTCTTTTCGTCGTAATAATGTAGATTTATCATATAAGAACAAGCCACCAAAACGATTGCTACGCCAACTTTTCCTAACGTTCCAATTAAAAGGCATATGGTAAATAGATAGAGTAGCATAACTAATTTTTGCAACCGAAAGTCTTTTAATATTAAATTATACATATTGAACATTCCCCTTTTTTGTATAGTACATGATATCCTCTAAAGTCGCTTCTTCAACTAATACATCGTTACCTAATTGCATCCTTATATGGATTGCGTTACTTGTAAGTGCTTCAAATCCCACATTTGTTTCACGAATTCCAATTAATTGTTTCCTGATTTCTGGTGTAAGTAAGGCTGTATCCCCTTTTACAATTGCATATTCTTCAGAAATACTATGTATATCTTTTTCGAACACAACCTCCCCATTATGAATAAACACAATATAATCAGCAATACGATCTAAATCAGTTGTAATATGTGTGGAGAAAAAGATTGTTTTATCTTGATCGACCATTAAATCATAAAGGATATCTAAAATTTCTCTTCGAAATACAGGATCAAGTCCAGAAGTTGGTTCATCCATAATAATAAATTCAGCATGGTGTGAAAGTGCAAATGCTAGGGAAGTCTTCATTTTCATCCCTTTAGACATCTTTTTCATTTTTATGTTAGTTGGTAGCTCAAAGTTCTGTATGTAATATTGGAAGCGATTTTCATCCCATTTTTTATAAGCTGGGGCAATAAATTTTTTCAGTTGATGAATTGTCATATCCTGATAAAGGACATTGTCATCGTATACGAATCCAATACGCTCTTTAATAGAAACTTGATCCTTTTGATGATCTTTATCAAAAATTTTAATATCCCCACTATCCTTGTTAATAAGGTCCATAATTAGTTTAATTGTCGTACTTTTCCCTGCACCATTTGTTCCAATAAACCCCGTTACAAACCCCTTTTTAATATTAAACGATACATTTTTCAAAGAAAATCCTTTGTATGTTTTTGAAATGTTTTTCAGTTCTGCGATATTTTCCATTTCTACTCCTCCTCATAAATACAATTAATAATTTGTATTAACTCATCCCTTAATAAATGATTCGCCTTACTTTCCCGAACAACTACACTAAACTTTTCACGTATTGGATCACTTGATTCATCTACTCGTTGTTTTTTGTTTTGTTTTGCAACAAACGAACCCTTCCCTACTATGGAGTAGATGTAACCTGCTTTTTCAAGTTCTTCGTACGCCCTTTTTGAAGTAATAACGCTTATCTTCAAGTCTTTTGCTAATGAACGCATAGAAGGTAATGCATCATCTTCTTTCAATGTCCCATTTGATACTTGTAATATAATTTGATCAATGATTTGCTGATAAATGGGTGACTTAGAACTATTAGATAGTAAGATTTTCATGTTTTAACTCCTTATTAACTTCTATACACATTATATACAATACGCACAATATATACAATATATACATTTAAAAAATTTAGATTTTTATATTAGGGCGTCATGCTACTCTTATGACCTTTCTGATTCATATTTATGATTTTTTAACAGATTAAGGAATAGAGATGCTTGAAAAACTAATGGGTAGAATGTTTAATCATGGAGAAAAGATACACAAGGGGACGGACTGTCTAAGCGTAAATTAATCTGGGCTGAACCGTATATAAAAGGTATAGGTAAATTAGAGGAAACAGAATATATTGTTAAATAGAATTATATTTTTTATTTATATTCAAAAATCACAATAACCTCAGGCACATTGTGAGACAATTAATTTCTCTTCTATATAAAGGTCTTTGAAAATCGCAAACTCAGCTCATAAAAAAACTGCCTCCTATTGTATCTAACAATAGGGGGCAGTAAAATGTATGTTGCTGTCTTTTGTGGACTTATCATTTACCAAGTTTCAGCATGGCTATATTGAACAATTACAGAGCTTGCTTTAGATAAATCTGCATGGGTTTCTAGTTTCGGGGCTGGGACATCCCCGTGATTATAAACAGGGGATCCTCCACCATTTCCATCTGCAACACCAAAGATTCCAAAACCTAAAACAGATAAACCAACGACTGCTGTACCGATTTTTCTCTCCTTTATACACAAAGTTAATTGAAATGACTGTATTATGGTTCTCAACCATAATACAAATTCGACTCACCTCAACATTACAGACATATACTTCTATGTATTTTATTGTAAAACCTTCTTGCATCCAGAAGAAAAAAGTTATTTTTTGTAAAATAAAAACTCAGCGGATTCGCTACTGTCATTCTTGAATATATGTCATAACTGTATCTCTATTAGGCTTTCCATACATGCTCCCCAATTTAAGAGACTTTAATATCCCCAAGGCGTTGCCCTTTCTATATTTCACCAAAAAGAATAGCGCTTTTTCGCTTTAGGTACATTTCAAAATCTTAGTTTGATAGATGTGGGGCCCTTCCCTCTTGCTATCAAGGCAAGAAATTGGGATCTTTCATAAAAATAGAATCGTTTTTGATTTTCTCAATAAGGAAAATTCTTATTTTAATACAAAAATTTTACAATTCGTGCTATACCCTTATTAAGGGGATTTTTGATTCATCAAGAAAAATATATAAAAAATTAAATAGGGAGGAACAAGAAATGTCATTGAAAAGAAAATTAGGTGTAGGAATTATGTCAGCTGCTCTAGGTTTATCTTTAATAGGTGGGGGAACGTATGCTTATTTTAGTGATCAAGTTGTCTCAAAGAATACCTTTGCTGCGGGTACATTAGATTTAGCTATGCAACCAACTACTTCACTTGATTTAGAAAATTTGAAACCTGGAGACAAGATATTAAAGAAATTCAATTTAACAAATAGTGGTACATTAAATATTAAAGATGTCATGATGAAAATAGACTATACTGTAAACGATTTAAAACAAAATAATCGTACAGATGATTTTGGTAAACATATTAAAGTACAATTTCTTTTGGATTGGGACCCAGCAAAGGCCCCTGTATACGAAACAACCCTTGCAGAACTAAAATCACAAAGTCCAGAAATCGCCTCTAAGGAAGTATTTCATTCTAAGTGGGCTGAGACAAATGGATTAAAACCAGGAAAAATGGACTGGTTCTGGATGAAGTTTATATTTGAAGACAACGGAATGGATCAAAATGTATTCCAAGGAGATAGTATTGCTTTGAAAATGGAGTTCCAAGCCAATCAAACAGAGGGACAAGAAAGATAATATATAAATCCAAATTAAAAAACTAATATCAAACCATGCTTTTCAGATGGATGAGAGCATCCGGTCATGGATAGAAGCGGTCAGTCAATACCTTTTTTAGCCTCATTTCATGTGAAAACAGAAGGAGAAAATGAGTGAAGGTCTCTGTCTGTTTTTCATAACCATAATGTATCTGTTAGAAAATCAAATTAGATTTATATATTTTAACAATTCTATATAGCACATAAACAATTGAAAATACTAACATACCTTTACAAACGTATTATTAATAAAAGGTACAACGAAGTTTATGATTTTATAAAATTAGTTGCTACATATCTATACAAAAAGCCATTGATATCAGCATTTGTGCATGATATTAATGGCTTTTACTTGTTTCATATTTTGTATTTTTTGTAAAACTTATTCGTTTAAAAAAAGAGGGCTGTTGTAAACAACTTTAAGATTCTTATAAACAATTTCCCGTATTTTTTCCATACTGATACTAGTACTCTAAAAAGAACGTGTTCAGTATGGAAAAGACCTATATTCTCACTTACTTAATTTTTGCTGCATCAAAGGCCTTTTGGACTGCTTGAACCTCAGTTGAGTTCGCTCCATATTTATTCGTTGCAACTCGAAGGCAACCCGCTCTCAATTCAGAGAAATCAGAAGTCATGTTTAATTCATCAGTGTTTGCATAATGGAAAATATCAAACATTTTATCCTCGCCAATAC
The DNA here is from genome assembly GCF_054570475.1 of Bacillus sp. C1. Classification (NCBI taxonomy): domain Bacteria; kingdom Bacillati; phylum Bacillota; class Bacilli; order Caryophanales; family Bacillaceae; genus Bacillus; species Bacillus sp. C1. Next base: position 145,626 of record NZ_JBTMZT010000002.1, on the reverse strand, counting down.
CTTTTACAGTCACACCGTTATGAGTGCCACCTTTTGCAATTAAATACGCAACTTTATTAATAATACTTGAATTGAAATGAACACCTCCATTATCCCATCCTTTAAAATCATTATATTTAGTATAATCATCTGGATACGGTACTCCAGCTGATGAAGGAACTGAAGATGGATTTTTCATATCACGGAAAACTGATCCAGTTTGTTCTCCCATTGTCCAATTAAATGTCCCATTGTTTATATATTTCTCAATAGCTGTTCCCATAATATCGGATAATGCCTCGTTAATCGCACCAGATTCCCCGGAATATTCAAGATTGGATTCGCTAGATGTAACCGCATGTGTAAATTCATGTCCTGCTACATCAAATGCCTTTACAATAGGATCTCCATATACAAGCATACTACCATTATTAGCACTTAACGCATTCTGCCAGTTTTTCGGATCATTTGTATCTTCAGAATCCCATGCATGTACAACTGAAATTACTTTTTGTCCCTTATTATCAAAACTATTACGCTTGTATTTATCTTTATAAAAATCATATACCTTAGTTGCTAAGAAATGAGCACTTACCGCTTTTGGATCATTAAATGTTGTTGAAGTACTAGTTGCTAATGTACCAGGATAATAACTTTCCTCTTTAGTAATATCTCTGTAATTTACATCATACGTTTCAATTCCTTGCCCTCTTGTGTAATCAGCAAGTGCATACTTCCCATTGCTTTGTTTAGAAATACCGAATGTACGAGCTACACCTAAATCATCTTTTCCTGTTCCAGTTAATGATGTAAGATTGCTTTTTCTATTTTCTTTTAGGGCTCTAACAAGCTTTTCACTTGCTTTTAAATCTGATTCTTGCACCATATTTTTTAGCATATCACCACTATGAGCATTTACTAAATAAGTTCCAGATACATAGTTTGGTGTTGCAGCAGCAAATGTAACCTGGTATGCATTGCTGGCTTGTCCATTATTTTCATCCACAAAAATAACTTCTTTTACTTCTGGCTCAGAAATAAACTTGATATCATTCCCATACTTCGTATAAATATATTGTTTTGCTTCTTCTTGTGATAGAGTAATAGGTTTCTTTAAATCTTCTTGTTTTAAATTTTGTGCACTATCTCCTGAAACACTTTTAATAACTCCCTTTTTATCTACGTGTGCAGTCAATTGATGTCCATAAACTTCTTTTCCTTCATATGTTTGTTGCATACGCACAAGTGTAGTTCCATCATAAGACCCACGCTTTTGAAGTACCTTATAATCTACTCCCGTTTCTCCATTCACTTGTTTTGGAGACAAAGCTTGCTCTGCCTGCTCCTTAAGAGCATCTTTTACTACATTCTCTGGTGCCTTTTGTGATGGTTGTGTCAGCTCACCTGTGCGGAACGAATCTTCCTGAATTTGAACTTGTAGTTGATCTGTTTCCTCTGCATGACCTATTCCATATGGTGTTACAGCTGTTAAAACTAATCCTGTTGTTAATGCCACTGTCGCTATTGTTTTTTTATTTCCCATGATATTCACCTCGTGTAATTGTCTGAAATATTTAACTTGTAAAAAAGTATAATGTCTAACCTTGTCAAAAAAAAGAGAAAATACTGAATTTATATAGTATTATGCACAATTGCATAATTTCAGGTCGATGATTTGTTAGTTACATTCAACTATTCTAGAAAAAAATGAATGCTTATAATGGGGTGAACCCTTTACAACTACCTTAATTATCGAGGAATTCAAGGAGAGGAACCTTCTCGGTTAGTAATGATAAAAATAATAAATAAACGGGATGGATAAAGAATACAAATTCTCCTTTGTCCATCCCGTTTTTACTACCCTTTTCTCACCCAAACAAATGACAAGCAACTTAATGCCCTTTTTCAATTTCTACCATCTTCGGTACTTCTTGTGCACCTTTTTCTATTACAAAATTGAAATAAAGACGCGACATTTATAAAAAGTTATACCGTTACAAAAAAGTTGCCCGTTATATCGCTTTAGAATATGATTGTCTAAAGAGTAGGTGATGAATACATGCAAGAAACAAAAAAATTTCCGCTTATATCTGGAAATCTTTCATTAGATTTAGTAAATACAGCACTCGTTAGACGTGGACAACGTCAGGATTTATTAATAACACATGAAGATCTATTAGAATGGCTACATGTAATAAAGGAGAATCTGTCTTTTTGGAATGAAACAACGCTTAAAGAGATTCAAGAGCGTATTACTCTAGTTGTGTCTAGAATATTAGATGTGCGAAAGGTGTTGAGAACACAGTTTGAACTCATTGCTGATCAGCATGAAATTTCGGAGGATTTTATTACCTATTTAGAAAAACAAGTTGAAAAGTCGCCATTTATATATAGATTGACCAAACATCGTTTACTCCCCATTCCAGTTGGAAAAATTGAAGATATGCTCATTTCATTAATTGCTTTTGATGCATTAACTTTAATAGCAGAAAACAAGCTGATTTCTCTTAAAAGATGTTCAAACCCCGACTGTGTTTTATTATTTATAGATAAAAGTGGAAAACGAAAATGGTGTTCTATGAAAATATGTGGAAATCGGAAAAAAGTAGCAAAATTTCAACATCGAAAATCTGACGAGGTGTAAAGAATCGACTTTTAAGAGTTGGTTCTTTTTTTTACGCTTTTAAACTAACCTCTTAAATTTAATTTGACCAGTTAGTTCATCTGAATTATAATGATTGGTAAATAAAGGAGGAGAACAATGAATAATATATCAACATCTAAACAGAAAGGTACTCATTTCATTAGTTCACAATATTTTTCGAAAATGAAAGGGAAAGGAAAAAGCACATTACAAGTGAATATAAAAGATTCTTTAACAGGATTACTGGGAGGATTTCTAACAATTATCACCTTACTGTATTTAACAAACATAACTTCTACAGAGTGGTTAATGGCCCCATTTGGGGCGAGTTGCGTATTAGCATTTGGCGTTTGGAACGCCCCGTTATCTCAGCCACGTAATATTATTGGTGGTCATTTTATTTCTACTTTTATTGGTCTATCCATATATCATTTATTTGGGAATGAATATTGGACGATTGCCTTAGCAGTGGGGATGGCGATTGCCATTATGATGCTAACGAAAACAACGCATCCTCCGGCAGGGGCAGATCCAATTATCGTGATCTTAGGGGCGAACAGTTGGAGTTATTTAATAACACCGGTTTTAATTGGATCCGTTGTTATTGTAGTTATTGCCTTATTAATGAATAACATATGTAATAAAAGAAGCTATCCAACTTTTTGGATATGATTTTTAAACTGAGAAACTGGAGAAAATAATTTAAAGTATTTGATTTAATTAAACTTTATTCCAAACCAAAAGCAGGGCTATCCTAAAATCAGTTTCACCGACTTTTGGATAGCCCCGTTGTTGCCTGTTCCACAGTATTCCAATTGTATGAAATCCATCGTATTCAGAAAACATGATAAAACAATATCACACGTTCCTTCAAATATATCAGCGATTTTCCAAATATATCAACCGTTTCTCACCATATATCGTCGATTCGACACAACATATCGACCAATCGACAAAATTCGCGATTTCAAACCTGCTCATCTTATCTTACTTCCGAGCATCATATCTTTCTAAAATCCCATTAACAGTATGTTTTTCTACGCTCTAGTTTAAGCCCAAGAAAACCACTTATATAGTGTCTTTCTCGCCACTCGAATTCCTTATTTTCCCAACAAAACCCTTATTACGAGACTTTGAATGGTTATTATGGTAAACTAATGAAAGAAGGGATTTCATTTCTTTGAGTACCTCATATTGAATTTAGTCTATAGGGGAAGGTGTGCTTAATGATTTTAAATTAAATAAGGAGCTGTTTTTATTATATGCAACAAAAAAATGATTTAGATTTTAGACCTCAAGATGTTAATATTGTTAACCCTAAACAAGCAAGGAAAGCTGTTGTTGCTACCGGCATTGGGAATGCAATGGAGTGGTTCGACTTTGGCTTATATGCGTATTTAGCGGTTATTTTAAGTCAATTATTCTTCTCAGGTGTTCACAATAGTGGTCTCCAACTTGTACTTACATTTGGTACATTTGCTGCTGCCTTTCTAGTTCGACCAATTGGAGGTATTTTCTTTGGTAGAATTGGTGATAAACATGGTCGGAAGATTGTTTTAAGTACGACTATTATTTTAATGGCACTTTCTACATTATTCATCGCCCTACTGCCAACTTATGAACAAATTGGTATTTGGGCACCGATACTATTATTAGTTGCTCGAATGATTCAAGGCTTTTCTACAGGCGGCGAATATTCAGGTGCAATGGTTTATATCGCAGAATCTTCTCCAGATAAAAAGCGTGGTATACTCGGTAGTGGTCTTGAAATTGGAACACTCTCAGGTTATATTGCCGCTTCCGTAATTGTTACCATTTTGACGTTATTGTTAACAGATGAACAAATGCTTAGTTGGGGATGGCGTATTCCTTTCTTAATTGCTGCACCAATTGGTTTGGTCGGTTTATATTTACGCCGTCATTTAGATGAATCTCCAATCTTTCAAGAGATGGAAAAAGCACAAGAGGAATCTGAAGACAATGAACAAATTCCATTTATCGATATTTTAAAATATCATAAAAAAGACTTCCTGCTAAGCACAGTAATTGTTGCCTTCTTTAATATTACTAACTATATGATCCTTTCTTTTATTCCTTCTTATCTAACGCAAATATTAAAAATCAAAGAAACAACTGGTTTAATTATCATTTCAATTACAATGGCACTTATGATTCCACTGGCGCTTTACTTTGGAAAATTAAGTGATAAAGTTGGCAATAAACGTGTCGTACAATTTGGTTTACTTGGTTTAACATTATGTGCAATTCCAGCATTTTTACTAATAGGTAATGGACATATTGCAGCCGTTTTTGTGGGTATTCTTGTTTTAGGTTTCTTCCTTAGTATTTATGAAGGAACACTGCCTTCGTTATTACCAGCTCTCTTTTTCACAGATGTACGTTATCGTGCACTTTCTATATCTTTTAATATTTCTGTATCCATATTCGGTGGTACAACACCACTTGTATGTTCATACTTAGTTCACGCTACTGGTAATGCTCTAGCACCAGCATTTTATTTAACAGGTATAAGCTTAATTGGATTAGTTGTATTTAGTTTACTATTTGTTACAACGTCAGGGCGGGCATTAAAAGGTTCTTATCCTACCGTAGAAACGAAAAAAGAGGCACACCAAATAGCTAACCAAGACCCTGAGGAAACGCTTTGGTGGCATGAAGAATCTTTAGAAATTGAAGCAGAGAAAAGATCTTAACTTATGAAAAGTAACGTGGTTTTTTTAAACTTTTAAAATAAACAGACTCCTATTTAAACGCAGGAGTCTGTTTATTTGTTTGCTTTTTCCTTTTAACATATGATTGAAGAGATAAACACACTTTCATATCACACTAACCTCATAGAACATGCACATCCCCAACAATTTTCTCAAGCACTTTATTTTCTAATGCACCGAGCGAAGTATCGGATAGTTTTCTAGGACGAGGAGCACGATTAACAATATTCATAGAGATATAGCCCTCTTCAATTAGTATGATCCGGTCCGCTAATCGTACTGCTTCTCTTACATCGTGTGTTACTAAAATTGTAGTAAACTTGTTTTCTAACCATATTTTTTCGATTAAATTTTGCATCTCAAGTCTCGTCAGTGCATCTAAAGCACTAAGAGGTTCATCTAATAATAGTAAAGTTGGTTCGTGAACGAGTGCTCTCGCTAATGCGACACGTTGTTTTTGACCACCAGATAATGTGTCGGGCCATTCTTTTTTTAAGGAAAGTAAGCCTACAGCTTCTAACGCTTCCTCAGCCTTTCGTTCCCACTCATCTTTTATGCCTAACGCAACGTTATTGATTACCTTCTCCCAAGGTAACAACCTAGAATCTTGGTACATCATTGTTACTTTTACTTTTGAATCTTTTATGGAAACATTATTAAACAATACCTCTCCTGAAGTTTCTGTTTCTACGCCTGCAATTAATCGTAATAATGTACTTTTTCCGCTTCCACTTTTTCCAACTACTGCAACGAATTCTCCCGGACGAATGTCTAGATTAATTCCTTTTAACACTTCTTTTTCTTCAAATCTTTTCTCTACATGTTTCAACTGAATGTGAACACCATTTTCTATTCCTTCTGAGATTTCAAGTTCAGTCGCTACTTTTGACATATAGCCCCCTCCTATTGTTTCCTATAATTCGAATGCCATCTAAGCACTTTTCTTTCTCCCAAGTGTGCGAATAAGTCTGCTGCTTTTCCAAATAACGCATATAGTACAATACTAATAATGATAATATCTGCTTGCATGAACTCCCTTGCATTTGTCGCTAAATAGCCGATTCCTCTTTGCGTCGCAAGTGTTTCTGCCACGATAAGCGTTAACCACATCACGCCAAGTGCGTAGCGTACACCTAAGAAAATAGATGGCAATGCTCCTGGCAATAATATTCTTGTGAACTGCTGCCATTTATTTAAGCCATACATTTTTCCCATCTCAATGAACCCTGGGTCAACTGTCCGAATGCCGTGATACGTATTAATGTAAACAGGAAACATAACACCAAGTGCAACTAAAAAGATTTTCGCGCCTTCATCTACTCCCATCCATATAATTACTAACGGTACTAACGCTAGATGCGGCACATTGCGAATCATTTGAATGGTAGTATCTGAAACGCGGTGCGAAAATTTAGACACTCCATTAGATACACCAAGCAAAAATCCGATCGTCCCGCCAATTAGCGTCCCAATTAATGCCCGGCCTAAGCTTGCTTCCAAATGGTACAATAATTGTCCACTCGTTATTAATGTCCAAGCAGACTGGAGTACCGTGAGCGGTGATGGAAATAAATTTGTTGAGACAACTTCAAATGTAGAGATCACCTGCCAAAGAATAAGCAACATAACTGGGAGAATCCACGGTAATACGTTATAAGTAACTTTATTTTTCATTACAATCTCCCCCTATTTATTAAGTAAATTTGGTGTCCAATCATTTTGAATTGGCATCGCATCTTTCACTTGAATTTTGTTAGAAATTAATCCAATGCGTTTAAAAACATCTGCCTGCTTTTGCTGTGGCTCAATAATATCTTCTGAAATGTTATCTACACCATACTGTCTTCTATCAATTGCTCGTTTCAAAATGTCCTCTTTTAAACCAAGCGCCTTCGCAAGAAGCTTGACGACCTCTTGTTTATGTTCGTTCGCCCATAAATCCGATTTGTTCGTTTCTTCTAAAATAATCTTAATTAACTCCGGGTGCTTCTTAGAAAAATCATGATTAGAAAAATAAAAAGTCCGATTTGGATAATCATTGCCACCATCTGTAAGCGTGATTGGTTTTAAATCATTTTCAAGTCCTGCAAAAAACGGATCCCATGAAGCAATCGCATCAACTTGTTTCGTTTCAAATAACGCTCTTCCTTCAGAGGCATCTTTCGTGTAAACAAATTGAATGTCTTCTAGTTTTACCCCCTCTTTTTCTAATGCTAACACCGTTAAATAGTGATGATTCCCACCTTTTACTACGGCAATCTTTTTCCCCTTCAGTTCTCCTATTTTTGTAATACCAGAATCTTTCGCTACCATTAATCCCACACCTTCAGGATTTGGTTTATCAGCTCCAACATAGACAATTGGTTTATTTGTAGCTTGGGCAACAATACCAGGACCATCCGCCCCGTGCCCGTAATCAATGTTTCCAGTAGCCAAAGCTTCCATCAGCAAGCCACCTGTCGTGAAAAGCTTCCATTCTACTTTATATCCTTCTTTCTTCAATCGATCTTCTAAATACCCACTTTCTTTTAAAATGTTAAGTGTATTCCCTTTTTGATAGCCGATCCGAATTGTTTTATCCCCTTTTTCTTTTCCGGCCGTTTCCTTATTCCCTAAACTACATCCGGCTAAAATGGTTAATACACTTAATAGTGCTATGACATACGTGTAAAAAATACTTTTCCTTTTTCTCATTTCTCCCACCTCGCTCATATTTTCATCTTAAACGGACTACGGCTCTGACCACTTCTATGCCTTCAACTGTTGTATATCATGCAAATCCCCCTCTAAATGCAAAAAGAGACTTATTCCAAAAAGCGAAATAAAGTCTCTAGTGGTCTAGTCAACTCTCAAATTTAATTAACAATAATTGTAAGCTTATTAATCCGATTAGTCAAGTTGGTTTTTTTCACTGTTGACTGCAACTACTATTCACCTAAAAATACAAGAACCGCCATATCCTTAAACCCAACAACATATACTGTCTAAAAGCAAAAGGAGTGATTTCCATGTACTACGGAACAAAAGGATGGTACGTAGCAGAACTTAAAAAATTAGGTATTCGTTATTATGAAGGACGGAAATTAGAAAGTTATCGCGCACATATTTTGAGGAGTTTACTATGGGAGGCGCAGAAAAAAACGGCGGCGAAATAATAGATTAAAAACAGTTTACAGGTTATATAGATACGAAATAAGTTTCCCTGTTGATTGTGTAAAACAAACATTATATGAAGAAACTGAATTTCTATTGATATGATAGCGTTATAACTTAAAATACTAAATTTTTATCGCGCTCTTTATTACATGTTGTAATTACATTTTTGTAAGAACTATATAGAATATCTAAACAAAGAGCAACAACAACCAAAAATTGAATATAAATTTATTGAGGAAATCGAAGGGACTATCACATTGTTTTTTAATTATAGACTTATGCTGGTTGCGCTAATACTTACTTAGAAGGCAGGACCCCCTTTTTAAAAAGGGAGTCCTGCTTTCTAGATAGGATGAATGCTGATAAGTGAATGTATGGTAACTAGCTTGTTTTTATCATACTAGAACCCTTTGTCTTATTATTCAAATAAGAATTCAGACTATTTTTTGTATGGGACAAAACGTTTACGTATAACATATAATTTTTTCATAATTTCACTTTTTGTAAACGCTTTCAATATAGGGGATATGATATAATCTATCTTTTTCACAAACATTTCTTAATATTTTTTTAAAACATCGGTAACCGCCCTTTGTTGTTTATCATTTCTAACTATGTTTCTTTCTTATTTTTAGTATATATATCCCTAAAATAACACATCCTAATCCTATAAATGGGATAGTTGGAAACTTCGCTCCTGTTGATGGTAAGTGATGCTTTTCTTTACTTGCAAGATTGTTTTCTTTTGTGTGCTCCATACTTTGTATATCAGAAGATTGTTTAGTATTTTCATATGTATCATACACTTTTTTAATTTCCAGGCCACTTGTTATTTTTTGATTCTTTATTTCTATTTCTGCTATCTCCCCAGTTTTCACTTCGATTTTTTTTATTGTAGGGTCAAGTATATAGCCCTCTGGAGCCTGAATTTCTTTTACACTATACGTACCAGTAGGAAGTTGTTTTAATGTAGCATTCCCATTCTCAGTTGTAGTAATTTCTTTTCTAAAATTCCCATTTTCACTTACAACTTCAAACACCGCTCCTTTTAAAGCTTCTCTATTTTCCCCTACTTTCATAATTTTCAACGAACCTAATAATTCCCATCTTACTACTATATCTGTACTACTTTTTTCGCTCATTCTTGGTAATAAGGCAGTTGTATTTTGAACCTTTTGTTTGCCATCAAAGATAACTGCTTGTAAACTCTGCAATTTAGCATTTACCCTTAGCTTGAAATCTCCACTCGTCACGTTTTTGGGAATCATAACTTTAAATTTCTCTTCGATAGAGAATTCATTTTTTTGTTCACCTTGTTCATTTATAATTTTAACTCCTTCTGGTGCACCCTCCATTTGAACTGAGTATACTCCAGATACTGAATTTGATTGAACTGTATATAAATTCGTTTCAAAATATTCCCCATTTTTCTCTACAGTTTGTTTTCCAGCAGGTATTACGTTCAAATATGTTTCCTGAACTTCAGTACCTTTAGAAGCTGCTTCTACCAAATTTTTCACAATGTTATCTACCTGTTGGTTTTCTGGTTTTGAATCAGCAATTTCAATTTTTTTAGATGCAATCCAGATAGCTAATTGAGTTGCATAGTAGGCTTCCTCTTTTGTAGAAACTCCTAATTCAGCCGGTGTTTTTTGAGGATATCCATAAAGTAAGACACGATATATAAAATCATTCTCTTTTCCAATTTCAGAAAGGTCATCTCCATTAGGTGAATCCAGATCAGGTGATAAACAATATGCAACATCTTTTGATGACGTGCTTAGTAAGTCTGACTTTATCTTTACTTCATTACCTTTAAATTTAATATAATTCCAATTCATTTGAAACTTTTCTTGATGTATTATCTCGGCTGCTGCTTGTGGAATAGAAACCCCTAGCAACATAATGATTAAACTTATAATTCCAAACCATTTTGTTAAAATTCTGCGGTTCATCTCATTCCCACCATTCATCAAATTTTTAGAATATATTTCACCTATTCATTGTACTGGATGTAAAAATACATTAATTTAATTATTCAGAAAAATTAGCGCAAAAATAAAGGTTATGTATGATTTCATATTTTCTTATGGCCTTTATCATTTAATCGAATTCATGATATTTGTTAAAGAGACTAATTACTTAACTACATGTACTGGCGTAAATATTATTAAAAACGCATTCAAAAAATCACTTTTTAGAATTTAAATTTACCTATAAAAAATACATACACTGAGCAATCCATCTATTAAACAAACGCCTTTTTGATCCCATCTGTCCTCACAAAACAACTATCTTTATTTTCAGAATTTTATCTATATTTTATATTTATTATATTCAGAAAGTATATATATTGCAATCCAAATTTTTATGCAATATTTCATAAAAAAACATTGTTTTTTTATGTTATAATATAAATTTTATTATTTATGGTATAAATATACGAAGAAGAAAACGGATACTAGTACATCCCTATTGAAATCGTATTTTATGCTATCAAGAATGTCACCACACAACTAGCTAATATACGTTTAGCTGTTCTAAAAGATTTCAAACCTAACATAGAAATAAAATTTGAGCTAAAAGAAGTAAATAGGGTTTTCCTCAAAAGACAATAAATAAACAGAATAATAAGTAATTTATTGATAAATTATAGATAATAATTACAATAATAGTAGAAAATTGTATAATTGGAACGATATTACAATTATGCGGAGGGGGAATTAAAATGAATCATCATCTAGTACAAGAAAAAAGTAGTACGTTTCGTAACAAGTTATCTTTAATTATATTGTCATTTGTTGTAGCAATACTGGCATTTGTACCAGTGAGTAGTGAAGCGTCAGCGGCTAGTGAACCAACTAGTAAATCATTAAAACCAGTTAATTTAGTAAATACAAGTTGGACTGTTGCTCTACAAGCAGCTAATTTACAATACGTATCAGCAGAGCCGAATGGTGCTGTAATAGCTAATCGGAGTACCGTTAACGATTGGGAAAAATTCGAACTAGTTTCAACAGGCGAATTATACACGTATGCTTTAAAAGCTAAAAGTAATGGGAAATATGTATCTTTTGAACCAAATGGTAGAGTAGTAGCAGATCGTACTTCCATTGGCACGTGGGAAAAATTTATATTATTTAATGGTGGAGATAACAGAATATATGTGTTACAAGCTTTAAGTAATGGGAAATTTATTTCAGCTAATGGCGGAGGAGGTAAAGAATTACTTGCAAATAGCTATATCGCTGGAAGCTGGGAAAGATTTGTTCTGGTATATTTCTAGAATAAAAAGCAAAGATTTTAAGGAAGTGAAGTAGTACTATTTTCAAATAATTTATATACGATCTTGAATAGAAAAGGTCCGATTGATTCTGTTAAGAATAAATCAGGCCTTTCTTTCTGCTACAATCTTACGTCTTCCTGGGAGACCATTATCCGCAAATAAAAAAATTCCAGATTTTATTGTACATACGATTGCTAAACAATTAGGAAATTGAATTAGTGTTTCTCTTCCTTGTTTGAACGATAAAACACTTCTACCAATTGATTATACTCGCTTCTTGAAATTTCTTTGTTATATAGTTGAATTAATAACTTTTTATGCGCTTGTGAAAATGCTATTTTATCAATAAATTTTGGGTACATATAAATTGTTTTCGCTCCTCTTCGTATATCATTACATCGTATTTTATTCGTTACTTTTAAATATTATAATAAATAAATTCATTTGGGTATAGCAACTAAAAGTGTTTTGTGGGGCATATACAAATATATCTCAACTATTTTCAATAAAACAATGCAATTATGCATCTAAAACAGTAACATAATAAAAACGACCACTTTTCTTTAATACACGCTTGTATCCTTGATCTAGGTACCTATTTTTATAGCTATTTAACCAGCTCCAACAATCAACAAAACATCACATATGATACCCAAAACAACTACTTCCTTCTTCAATACCACGATGCAACATCGTTAAATGATCGATTAGAAATGCAATTCGATAATCATCTTGAATTTCACCATTTTCATCACAAAATCGCTCTTCTCCTTCCACACCCATTCCATTTTCTGAAACGAACCAAGGAATATTAAAATAATTTTCTTTTATATCCATTGCAATGTCATACATTCCGCGCGGATAAATTTCCCACCCTCTATGCGGATTGATTACTTTATCCGGCCAATCATACACTTCAAAAAAGTACTCTGGCATCAACGGTTCATTCGTTAACATTGGCGCTTCCCGTTTTTTTATTCTTCTTGGCTGGTAATAATTCACTCCTAAAAAATCAATCGTATTGGCTCTAATCTTTTGTAGATCCGATTCTTCATATCGCGGCATCAGCCCTTGCTCTTGAATAAAGTGAACTAACTCTTTTGGATACCTTCCCTTTACGGCCGGATCAAGAAAGCTTCTATTTGTTTTTCTTCTAAAGGACTTATGATTTCATCATTTAGTGCTAAAAATCCAACAGCGGCACATTCATTTAGCATCAATTGTTCGTCATGAACGACTTCCGTTAAACCCGGATTATACACTCTTAAGACGAAACTTTGTAAATCTTCTGTTTCTTTTAAACTACTGAAAACTAATTTTTTACTATCTACATGCCAAGGAGCCGGCTGCTTTAATCGTTACTAATCCATAATTTGATGAGTGAAATGTAAGCAAAATTCCTTTAGCGAGAGTAATTTTGTCAAGTTTTGAATGATGACTGTCAATAAAACTTGTGTTCTTTACTTTGTGCGAAACTTAGTTCCACAGATAAATATGCATCTGGATCAGTTAGGCTTTGAATGGTTTGTTTTTCAATCACTTTCTTTTTTCCCTTCTCTCTTCTTCTTAGATTTACCTTTTCTAAAATATTTGTATCCTCTTCTACTTCAATTTCTCTTATCCAAACCTCTCTTTTTCAATTCGAACAATATGGTGTTTTTTATTGTATGTCATATTATAAAATTTACGATTATTTGTAATTTCTAGATTTTGTTGATAAAAATATATATAAAAAATCATCCTTTATTTTTATTTTCTAATAAAGGATGATCTGTTTCAATTCTCTTGCGATTGACAAGTTTATTTTTCAACAATCTGAAAGAAATGAGATTGTTAAAGATATTAAGTAGGAGCATCTTTACTTGGTTCTCAAGTTACTGTAAAAGTATGCTCTTTTTCATGATGTACTTGATATCGGTCCAGTTTAATATAGCCCTCACTACACCGTTTGAATATTCGGAATCATTAGTTTTAATTCTATCAATTTACTATATATTACATTTATGTAAGTATTATTATAAGAGTACTGTTTAAAACTTTCCCCTAATAAAGTTTTAAAAGATCTGTCTCAGTATTCTCCATGTTGTAAATATGCCAAGAAAAGAGAATCCATTTGGGTTCTCTTTTCTTTTAAATTCAAATTTTTAATCTTAAAATTTGAATTTATAGTAATAATTATTATCAACAATATACAAACATCTCCAAATACATTTTGGTAATACTTGTATCGAAACGATTGTTTTTAAGAAACGAACTTACATGTAATGAACAAAAAAGGAAGCTTTGATAGATTCCTTTTTTGTCCTACACTCTTTTTCAAATCGTGCATCTTTGCACTACATTTAGTATAACCTATAATTCCGATATAGTAAATAAGAATAAGTGAAATTATTAAAGAACGTTTATGTTTCTACTTTCCAATACTTTATATACGATCTTGAATAGGAAAAGTCCGGTTGATTCTGTTAAGAATCAACCGGACTTTTCTTTTTGTGCTACACTCTCAATAAAAGGGAATACTATTTCAACAGAACCTTATTTATTGGTAGTTTTTAAAGCATCTAACACTATTTTAGTGGCTTCTGCAATAAGTTTATCATCGTATTTAGCATCCTCTTTATCATGATTAGAAAGTATCGCAAGAACAATTGGCTTTTTATTTGGTGGCCAAATAATTGCAATATCATTCCTTGTTCCATAAGATCCTGCACCTGTTTTATCAGCTACTTCCCATCCCTTTGGTACGCCCGCACGAATCAATTTATCTCCAGTTGTATTTCTCTTCATCCAATCTACTAATAGTTCACGTTTCTCAGGTGGGAGTACAGTTTCTAATGCGAAAGATTGAAGTGTCTTAGCTATCGCTTTTGGTGTACTGGTATCATGTGTTTCTCCTGGGTTCACTTCATTTAATTCAGGTTCAAATCGTTCTGACGTAGTAACAGTATCACCAATTTCTCGCAATATTTTTTCAAACTCAGAAGGACCACCTAATTGCTTAAGAATCAAATTATGTGCCGTATTATCACTATATCGAACAGAAGCATCAGCAAGTTCTTTTAACGTCATTCCTCTATCAACATGCTTTTCTGTAATTGGATTATAACTAGAAAGATCTTCACGAGTATATGTGATCCTTTGATTAAGATCTTCTATTGAGTTCTGACGTAAAAGAGCCCCCACAGCTAATGCTTTAGATGTAGATGCATATGCAAAACGATCATCTGGTCGATAAGTAACAGTTTGATTCGTACCAGTGTCCAATGCATAAATACCGAGCTTAGCATCAAATTCTTTTTCAAGTTTGGAAAAAGAATGATTAACTGTATTTTCTTGTTTGGTTTGTTTAGATGGCTCAGATTGAGTATTATTATTATTGGAACAGCCTATAAGCGTTACACATAAAAGCAATAATACAGGTACAATCTTTTTATAATGTGACATGTTAAAAAACTTATTTAAGACTATCATAAAGTTTCAACCTCTTTCAAGAATATATAGATTTTGTCTAAGTATTTTAAATACCGATGCAATTAAAGAGTGTATCGGATAACACTCCTCTCGTACTTCTCTTATCATAAAATAAACAAACTATCGTGAATACGTGGAAAACACATCGTTTTATATATCTTACATCATTTCCTATATTGTATTTACCACTTGCAAAAATTGAAATATATTTACTTGAGCGCATTAATTGTAAATCCCGCAGCCCACCCTATTCCACATGCCGCTAAAGAAAGATCCGATTTCGCGCATAAAACGTGTTAACCAATTCGCTTGTTCTACTTCAGATTTTGTTACAAGGTCTACTTGTAATGATTTACCTGATAAGAACCCAGGATCGTTACTATCTTTAGGCGATATAATCATTTGACTAATTGTTACACCTTTTTTAATAGGCGCTTCTTGTTCTTTATTCGATACTTTAAATTCTTTTTTATAAATGTCTTTGCTGTCCTTTGGCATCGGAAGTGAAACAGCTTGCTTCGTTTGAACTACTACATCTTTGCCTTGTGCATTTGCTACTCGCACTGTTTCATGCCCTTTTACTACTGAATCTTTTGCATAGGCCTTCTTCACTTCAAAATTCGCAAATCCATAATCATATAATTTCTTAGTTTCATCAAAACGTGCTGTATGAGACTTTGTTTTTATCACTACAGAGATTAGACGCATTCCGTTTCTTTCTACTGTACCAGTGAAACAATCTCCGGCTTCTGGAGTAGTTCCTGTTTTCAAGCCATCTACACCTTCGTATTCCTTAATTAAACCTTTTAACATCCAGTTAAAGTTCGCCATATCAATTGGATACTTGCCACCCTTTTGGAATGTTTTTTTTGATATTTTTGCTGTATCTAATATTTTCGGGAAATCTTGAATGAGACGTTGTGCTAAAATCGCACAATCTCTTGCAGACATTTTATTTTTTTCGTCTGGAGCTGTCCCTTCGGGATGATATCCTTTTAAATCTTGGTTTGTTAAGCCTGTAGAGTTTACAAATTTATAATTTTTCATTCCAAACTCTTTCGACTTATCGTTCATCATTTTTACAAAGTCGATTTCTTTTCCAGCAATTGCTTCAACTAAAGCAATTGTTGCACCGTTCGCAGAATAAATCGCCATTGCTTCATATAACTCTTTCACTGTATAAGAGCCACCATTTTCTAACGGAACGTTAGATAATGAGCGATCTTGTGAAATCTTATATGCATATTCGGAAACTTTTATCTTTTGATCCCACTTAAGTTTCCCTTTATCCACTGCTTCATGAACTAAGTATTCACTCATCATTTTTGTCATACTAGCAATTGCTAATAATTCATCTGCATTTTTTTGATATAAAATTTTCCCGGAATTTGCTTCTACTAAAATTGCTGATCCTGCTTCTACGTCTAAAGCAGGAACTGTTTCCGCTGATGCACTGCCAGATGTAACAAACATGCTGCAAAATAGTGTAAGCACTGTTACCATTGCAATGAATCTCTTGCAAAACATACCTCTCACTTCTGTTACCCCCAATATCTTTGTACTCACATAACCGTTATTCTAAAACATAATCAAAAAAAATAGACAGTGTTATCAATGTAACTAATAGCGGTCCCAGCAAATTCTCCAAGAGTCATACCGATATCACGTGTTTCTTTATAATTGGGGAATACTCGACTAAGCCATCTTTTGCAAAGGTGATAAATTCATCAAGTTTGTCAATTAAATTTCACTGTAGTACTGCTCCTGCAGCCAAAGCCTTATAGATGAAAACGCTCATTAAATCGGACAGTCACTTACCGATTTATACCGGTATCGATAGCATAGACACCCCGTCTAGCGTCAAACTTTTTCTTGAGTTGCGCGAATTCTCGATGAATCGCATGATTTGCAGGTTCATTTTTCTCAGTCTTTTTTTGCGTTCACCTGCGATGATTCACCTGTAAAAAGTTTTACACTTGCAAGACTGACACTTCGTATTCCAACACACATCCCTATTTTTAATATCCTTGTATTTTTCAAAATGATCAGTCCTTTCATATTTTTTAAGATTACACTTAATAGACAATCTAAGTAATAAATTTGTTCCACATTTACAAAAAAAAATTAGATTTAAAATAAAGTAGGATCTGGGGTTTATATAATAGGGGCACCCACGGACATCAAGCTAAGGTTTTGAAGTATCCCCTAAACAAAAATTTCACTTCTCTACATTTGGTTATTTATGAGCATTAAGCTCGTTTTTTCGTTTTGGGAAACAACTAAGTTATTAAGTTGATGGCAATGTATGATACCCCCAAAACGAAAATTCTAACATGGAAAAAAACGATTTTGGCGTACGCTATGGATTGTTTTTGATAAATGATTATTATTCGTAAATGTATGGAAAATTGGCGAACATTCGTGAATTTATAATTAAAGATTTAAGAACACTCTTCTGTTCACGTTCAATCAGAAAAACAGACATTTGTTAACTATCTCTATTTTCGTTCGTTATGTTCATTTGTTTTGTTACCCTTTATCATCCCTTAACAACAAATAAGACGCTAAACCGATTACGGTAGCGCCAAACGAAGTAACTATAGAATTAATCATTAATAAGTATATCTGGTCCCTGCCTCAACATATATGTAATACTAGAAATAAACACTATGCAAAATATAATAATAGAAGGCCACATATTAAAATAAAATCCTTTACCTGCAATTAATCCGTATATGTTTTGGAACAAGAAATTAGCACCTATGATAATTCCCCCTAATATCGAACTGACCACAATGCTGATTAAATAAAATTTAAATTTCTGAAACATTTCCCATCTCCCCCTTTTCTAAAATCAACTTTATTTATTCCGCTTTAGAAAATTATACCATTCTCATTTTTTATATCCTTAAATCTAGATACATTTAAGGATATTTTAAGAAAAGGAAATGGAAGTACTATCTCTTCAAATGTCCATTTGGTTCAATAAAAAAAAGAGCACTACAACGTGCTCATCCAATACGATTATAAAGGAAGTTGTGCCGTGCTTGTCTCATTCAATATTTTACTAGTTTAATGTGTAATTTCTATGCAACAAAGGAAAAAACACCCATTTCGGATACTTTTAAATCTTTTCTATAACATAAACCATTGTCTTTTTTGATGGCGCGTGATAAGAGTAACCGTGATTTTTATGAACATATATTTCATATTTACCTATCACTTGAAATCTTTCTGTTTCAGATTTACCGAACTTTGTTACAGAATCGCATAAAATGGTTAATTCTTTTCTATTATTGCATAACAAATCAGAAATTTGTTTTTCGATATATATTCCCCCTACCGCTAATTCTTTTAACACTTCTCCATATTGCATAATTTCTCCACCTTTCCCAATCTATTCATTCAACAAAAACCATAAATATCCTTTTATTCAAATGAACAAAAAGCCATCACCAAAGTGACAGCTCTAAAGAGAATGGGAGAAGACAGGGAATCTTCCTAGTTTCCATGAACCAGCTGTAATACCGTCTTTACGCATTAAAATAAACTCAATGTTCAGCCCATGATAAAAGCACCCTATTTGGATGCTTATCATGTAAGTATCTAAAGTTATTCATAAATACAGGTAAAAAACATATATGTTACGATACTTATTTTTTTCGTTTGGGGTAATTCTGAATTCTTAAGTTGATGGGTATGTAGTTTTAAACTAAGGTATACACTCTTCACGAAATAAATTCGTATCATATTTATGTTCTATATAAACTTGGTGCAGACGCAACAGCTCGTGCAAATGAATCTGTTGGTGGAGAAATTACAAAACGTTTAGTATCATTAGCTGAACAACAACTTGGCGGTGGAGTTACTCGCTAACTTGGTATAGTAAATGGATATTCTGGATCATAAGCCAAATGACGAACATGAGAAGGTTTTCCCTTCACGATAAGTTGAATCATCGTTTCTCTTCCTTGTTTGAACAATAAAACACTTCTACCAATTGATTATACTCGCTTCTTGAAATTTCTTTGTTATATAGTTGAATTAATAACTTTTTATGCGCTTGTGAAAATGCTATTTTATCAATAAATTTTGGGTACATATAAATTATTTTCGCTCCTCTTTGTATATCATTATATCGCATTTCATTTGTTGCTTTTAAATATCATAATAAATAAATACTTTAGGTATAGCAACTAAAAGTGTTTTGTGGGATCATATACAAATATATCTCAACTATTTTCGATAAAACAATGCAATTATGCATCTAAAACAGTAACGTAATAAAAACGACAAAAACAGGAGCCCCCTAGCTCCAGTTTCCCAACAAGCGGTAAAAAGCGCCCTATTTGTAGGGCGCTTTTTACCTAATGACTAATATTAGCAGTTGGGTATAATGTTGTTCCTCCAATTGAAACCTTTATTTCCTTTGTTAATGGAACATTTTGTTCATTAATAATTGTTCTCCACCATTCCCATGCAAGACCTGTACATTCTCTCGCTACGACTTTTACATTTTTTGAATTCGGTGGAAGTGGTATGACTGTAGAGAAATGAGCAGTTTTGTCTCTGCCGCTTCCTTCCCAAGTTTTATGTGTTAGTACTTCTTTTCCATTTTGATCATATGAGAATTCATCCCAAGATACATCAAATTGAGCAACATATGCCCCATAATGATCAAGCGTCATTTTAGCACTTGAATATTCTGTAGTTGTAGTCTCAATATAATCTGTATTGTTATGAACAGCAGCAGTTGCGTTATCTTTTAAGAAAGTGCTTGTATATGAAATTGGGTATGCTGGATTTTTAGGACTTAATTCTGCATTATCTTTAATGATATTTCGTATTTCGTTAAAATCTTTTGTCACAACCTTGTTATGCTCTTTTGAATCTCCGCCTAATACTACAGCAGTAAAAGTACTGTCTTCAAAAATATCTTTGTACTGTCCACTCGTTTCGACGCTGTTATTCTTGATTAAGGCTTTAAAGGCAGCTTGTACATCTTTGCTCTTAGAAGTTGTTTCTAATTTTACATAAATTGTTCTGCCATAAGCTACATTTGACACCATAACAGGCGGAGCCGCATTACTTACCCCTTTACGAGTTAACTCACCAAAAGTAACACTATTATCAAAAAGGTCTGATGGATTGTTAGGTAGTTCTGCACTTACGGTATAAAATATTTGCTTATATGCCGCAACCATTACTTTTTTCTCTCCATTTGCAATCGCATTAAAGTCAATGTTCAGCCCATTATCAAGATATTTAGCGTTAACATTAAGAGCACTTGCTATTTGAGATTTACTATAAACCATAGATTCTGTATACTGCATTCTTGCAGGTAACGTATGTGTTTTTGAATACTTTTCATTCCAAGTAGATACTAAATCATCTACTGCTCCAGACACATTACTATATGTTGGATTTTGGACAGTTATTGTATTTTCTTTTCTCATGCCAGGTAAGTCTATACTAATATTCAAAGGTTTTCTCTTAGCCACTAATAAACTAGGTTGATTATCTGCAAAAGCTTTATTTGCAAGTTGTACTGCTCCTGGATAAGTACGATTAACCACAGAATCAATAATCGAAATATCGACTGGTGAAGTTGTAAGTGATTTTTTCTCACGTTCAACTACTACAAATTTACCATTTGAGTTTATACTTTCTTTCGGAACAAAACTCTCTACTTGATCACCATTTACTGCTAAAACCTTTTGATTATTATACTTTAGATTTGCTATGCCAGTATCAATGCCAATTGCATTTTTTGTTGCATCAGCTGAATTACCTGTTTTTGTTTCCGCGAAGGAAATAGATGAATAATTAATAGTGCATAAACTAACTAATAAACATGTTAGGAATTTTATTCCTTTGTTACTTTTTGTAATTTTCAAAAAAACCAACCCCTACCTTCTTTTTTTCGTATTAAGGTATGATAATTATTTATAAATAATTGCTAAATAGTGAACTTACATAAATGCTTTTAAAAGTTCTTGAACTAACGGAAGTGCCCCACCAACAAATTTTAAAATTGCCATTGCGATTGCCATATTATTTCCTCCTCTTTTGTTGCTAAGATGTGATTTATCTTTATGTCTCTATTATAGTAAGCGCTTACATTTTTATCAATACATTCTTATATGCAATATTACATATGAGAATGTATCAAGTTCCCTTTACATTGTTAATAAGAGTAGCATGAATCATATAAATGGTTTCTGTATACCTATTGAAATACGCGGTACTTTTACGTGGGCTAAAGAATGTACATTCAAGTAGAGATATAGCACTTTAAAGGATGGAGGCATGTATGATGAAGAAAAGTAAAAATCAGGGAGCATATTTCATCAGAGTATATACTTTAAGAAATCATAGTGCAAAGACCATCAAATTTGAATCTTATTGAACATTATTTTTTAGATTGGAAATTAACCCTAGAACGGTTCCTTATACCTCCTATTTCATTTAAGAATGAAAAATAGCATTATACGCACGTAAACCTTCTACATATCCCATCCTCTATCCAAAACAAATAACTTTCTTCTCATTTAATGTTATGATAATATAACCTTTATATTAAGTGTATTATTAATAATATTAATTATTAAAGGAGACATCATTATGAACTATAAAAATATTACTGTTGCCGGTAGTGGCGTTTTAGGTAGTCAAATTGCATTTCAAACAGCTTTCAAAGGCTTTCAAGTATTCATATATGACATTAACGATGAAGTATTAGAACGTGCGAAAGAACATTTCAATCGATTGATGCTGAATTACCAAGAGGATCTAGGAGCTACAGAAGAAGAGGTTCATACTGCTTATAACCGTATTTCTTTCAGCTCTGATTTAGCAACAGCAGTTGCGGATGCTGATCTTGTAATTGAAGCGATACCAGAAGTTGTTCAAATTAAAATTGATTTTTACAATACGTTAGGAAAATTAGCTCCTGAGAAAGCAATTTTTGCAACGAACACTTCTACATTGTTACCAAGCCAATTTGCAGCGGCGACAGGACGACCAGAGAAGTTTTTAGCTTTACACTTCGCTAATGAAATTTGGAAAAACAACACAGCTGAAATTATGAAACATACTGGAACAGATATGAAAGTGTTTGATGACATGATTGAATTTGCAAAAGCAATTGGAATGGTTGCGTTACCTTTATATAAAGAGCAACCAGGCTATATTTTAAACTCTTTATTAGTTCCACTTTTAGACGCAGCTCAAACGCTTTTAGTAAATGAGGTTGCTGATCCAGAAACAATTGATAAAACATGGATGGTCGCAACAAAAGCACCAATGGGTCCTTTTGCCATTTTAGATATCGTCGGAATTAATACTGCTTATAATATTGCAAATGCAAAAGGACAAGCAGGAAACAAAAATTCTGAAAAACTAGCACATTTATTGAAAACTGAGTATATCGATAAAGGAAAACTCGGCGTTTCAACTGGAGAAGGCTTCTATAAATATTCAAATTAATAGGAATCCAATCTCTACACAAATTAGTAAAAAACAGAAAGAGTCTCTATCATTCAAAAGAGTGGTAACGATTCTTTCTGTTTTTTATTCCCTCGCTTTGAATTCTCATAAAGTTACTCAGATAGAGCATACAATTTCACCCACTTAAACCATATAAATCATTAGAAAAAGCTGGTAAACAATAACATTTTTTTCTATAATAAAGCGTGGAGACAAGCAAGGGGGATAATCAGTTATTTGGTTATACAGATTGTGAGTTTAACAGAGAGAAAACAGGGGGAAAAGAAATGTCAAAAAAAATTATTACTTTACTTTCTACCATGACAGTTGCTGCTTTAATGGTGACTGGTTGCGGTCAAAGTGATCAAGCAAGTAAAGAACAAAAAGAGAATGTATCAGCAGAAAAAAAATCTGAAAAAACGGATACAGCAAAGGAAAATAAGACAGAGAAAACAGATACAGTTAAAGAAAAAAAATCTGACGACAAAAGTACGAAAGATACAGCAGTGAGTTCCGGCGATTATTCAAAGCTGATCTCATATATGGAGAAAGAAACACAAGGTAAAGCGAAAGTCCTTTATGAAAATAAAAAACCGCAAGCACATAAATTAGACGATGTTTCCGTATCGCTTAATAACTATACATTAGTTGAATTAAATGATTTCCATACCGATTTTAGTATTCCGTTCCATGACCAAACAAATGGTGGGGTTATTCTTGCAAACTATAGTGTAAAGAATACTTCAAATAAAGATGTATATTATATGCCATCTTTAGACATGACATTTACAGGTGCTCGGACGGCTTACACGAACTATAAAGAGTTACTTCCAAAAGAAGAGCAATTACTCGGAAAATTGTCTCCTGACAATGGCTATATCGTAAAAGCAGGTGAAACCGTTTCTGGTTATGTCGCTTATCCATTCGGTAAAGATGATTTAACAAAAATTTTAGAAGTATCAACAGTATCAGTCGATGTTCCTGCAGCGCAAGCGAATAAAGGAAAATTTGATGCTCCAATTGGAAGTCCGGGAAAATTTGCGTTAGGCTTAAATAAACAAGGTGCTGAAAAAGTTACAGGAGATAAAACTTTCTATCAAGATAAAGCAACTGTTGATAACATGGGCGAGAAGAAAATGTTAAAAGAGAAGTCAAACATTAATGCAAGTCAAGATTTAGCGGGTGTCAATGTTACATTAGATGGATATCAATTCACCCAATTCACGCCAAATTCTGTTGAAGCACCTCGGTTCGGAAGCTTTAAAAATGGCGTCGCTTTATTAACGGCTAAATTTAAAATCGATAACAAAGGATCTGAAGATATTTCGTTATCTGCGTTAACTTCTACACTACACCTTAATGACAATATGCAGTATACGCTTAGCGAAGGCATGTTGCTAAATTACTCCGCTAATGATGTAATCAAAACGGGATCATCTGGAGAATTATTACAAGTTTACACTTTAGATTTAGAACAGTATGAAAAAATTTGGAAAGACAAGAACTTTGAAATCGAAATAGGACCTATGAAAAATAAAGAAGTAAAAGATATTTCAAAAGGGAAAAAAGTGAAATTCACATTACCAAAATAAAAAAGCAAAAAAAGCCGGGTGAGGTTATTTCCTTCCCCGGCCTTTTTAATATATGAACGATTTCCCCCAAAAAATATAACGTTCTTCCATAGTAAACCAAGCTGACATACATATAGATCAGCTCGTTCCTCTCCCGCCTACTCTTCTATCATCTCTGACATCACATATGCAAATATAAGTGCCTCTGTATGTGCAATCGAACTCTCATGCGTACGTTCAAATGCATGTGAAGAATCAATTCCGGCTCCAATAAGGGCGTGTTTCACATCAAACCCTGCGCGGATTGCAGCGGATGCATCTGATCCGTAGTACGGATAAATATCAACTTTATATTCGATGTTGTTTACTTTCGCAAGTTCTACTAAATGTTTACGTAAAGCATAATGGTATGGACCACTAGAGTCTTTCGCACAAATCGATACGGTGTATTCATCTGATGCTTGTCCATCACCAAGCGCTCCCATATCGACCGCTAAATATTCCACTGTTTCTTCTGGGATATTAGAGTTACCACCATAACCAATTTCTTCATTATTGGAAATTAAGAAATGCGTTGTATATGGTAATGTAATCTTTTCACCTTGTAATCTTTTTATAAATTGTAATAAGATTGCCACGCTTACTTTATCGTCTAAATGACGTGACTTTATGTAGCCGCTCTCTGTAATTTGGACGCGTGGATCAAATGAGACGAAATCTCCTACTTCAATTCCTAATTTACGAACTTCATCCGCCGTAGATACGCGTTCATCAATGCGGACTTCAATATTTTTTTCATCGCGCTTTGCTTCCCCCGCATCTTTATATACATGGACAGAAGTTTGATGCATTAAAATCGTGCCAGTATATGTTTTTCCGTTTGCTGTTTCGATTTCGCAATATTCTCCTTCAACAGAATTCCAGCGAAATCCGCCGATCATCGATAAGCGAAGACGACCGTCAGATTTAATCTCTTTTACCATTGCACCTAATGTATCAACGTGAGCCGTTAACAGGCGGTGCTGCTCGTCATTCTTTCCTTTTAACGTTAAAATAAGCGCCCCTTTGTTGTTCCGCTTCGTTTCTACATTCCATTCTTTCACATAGTTTTCAATAAAGTTAATAATTTTCCCTGTATTTCCAGATGGACTTGGAATGGAAACAAGCTGTTTAATCAGCTCCATTGTTTCTTTTGTATCATGTGCCAATGTTGATTCCCCCACTTCATTTTTCTAATATTCAGTATACTGAAATTATCGTAAAACCTCCACTTGTAAAACTGGAGATAAGATGGCCGTTTTGGTCAACTTATGCTTCTAATATGTATACAACAAAAAAACAACTAGTCCCCCTCAAAAGGTACTATATAAATCCATTTTGATTTTTCGACACATAACCCGCTGTTATGAAGAACAAAAATTGAACTACACCTTTGTTTTAACTTGGCATGGGGCAGGAAGATGGGCTGACCGCTTCTATGCATGGCCGGATGCTCTCTCCTACCTAAAAAGAATGGTTTTATGTCACTTTTTCAATTTGTATTTATATAGTTGACGTAAAATTCGATATAGGAAGTTAATTTTAGAAATTATTGAATATAATCATAAATATTTTTCGCTAATAATAAACAAGTTACTGTAATGAAAAGGGCACGAACATAACCACTTCCTTTTTTTATAGCAAATTTGGAGCCAATGATCCCACCAACAATTTGTGCTATTCCCATTATGAAACCATAGGCGTAGTTTACTTGTCCTAAATACATAAACATCAACAATGCACCAATATTGCTTCCCAAATTAAGAAATTTCGCATTACCTGCTGCCTTTAAAAAATCATACCCAATTAACAAAAAGGTAAACATTAAAAATGAACCTGTGCCAGGACCTAGAAATCCATCATAAAAACCAATAACAAAAACAAAAAAAGTAAAAATAATAAAGTGCCGAGCGGATAATTTCTTATGAGTGGAAATACTACCCCAATCCTTTTTAAATATCGTATAAATAGCAACAATACCAAGCATTAGTAACATCAAAGGTTTCAGTATCTCTGGGTTCATTAAATGAACAATCCAAGCACCTACTATGGAACCTATGAAAGTCAGTGGAAATAGTTTAAGCGCTGATTTCAACTCAAGATTACCAGAACGATAAAATACAATATTACTAGTTACACACCCCATTGTCGATGCTAATTTATTCGTAGCTACTGCCCCTGCTGGATTCAATCCTGTAAATAATAAAGCAGGCAAGGCAATCAGTCCACCGCCCCCTACTACTGAATCAATAAATGAAGCTAAAAAACCAAAAACAATTAAAATAATTAATATTGATGGGTCTAATTGGAAATCCATATATAATCAACCTCTCCTTAGTCACTACTTAAATAGTAACTAAGGATTTGCTAAATGTAAATGGTTATTGTAACGTTGAAAATATAGAGAAAGAACAATTGGAGGACGAAAAATTGAATTATATAGTGCAACAGCTCAAAAAATTAGGCTTTAACGAATATGAAGCTAAATCTTATATATCTCTTGTTAAACAAGGTCCTGTTACAGCCTACCAAGTGAGTAAGGACTCAGGTATTCCAAGAGCACGAATTTATGATGTATTAAGTAATCTTGTTGAAAAAGGAATTGTCATGAAGGAAGAGATAGATGACACCACTCGATATTCACCTTTACCTGTTGAAATCTTTTTGCAGAAGGCTCAATCAGAGTGGAAATCCACTTATGAAGTAATAAGTGAATCATTAAAAAGTCTAGAAACTTTCGAGGAAAAAACAGACAATCGAGTGATTACTTTAAAGGACTATAAGACAATAATTAGTTATTGTCAGACATTACTAAAAAAAGCAGAAAAGCGTATTGTCATATCGATGTGGGATGATATGTATGAGCTGTTAAAGGAAGAGCTTGTTGAGGCGGCTAATAAAGTTACAGTACAAGGTATTACGCTACATGTTGAACATCCAATTAAAAATTTAGAAATCCATCGTATAACACCTTATACAGAAACCAGATCTACAGAACATTGGTTTATTCTGTCCATAGATTCTAAAGAGATGATTTATGGACCATCAATTGATGAGCGTAGTATTGCTTTTTATACAGATGACCCTGTTCATATTTATTTATTAGAGGATTATGTGTGGCATGATGTCCTAGTGAATCGACTTGTTAGACGTAGCCAAGACAATTTGGAGAATTGGATTACTACAGAGCGAAAAACATTTTTTATGGAGGAATAAGGAGCATTATCTAAATTAAAGTTCCTTGTTCAACGGTTATGTTAACTGGCCATTATATCAGTGGTTAAAGCACTCATTGTCTTTATTCCCTCTACTCCATATGTATAAAATTCCGCATTAACTCAAGGCCAATTTATGTTTCCAATTCCGTTAGATAATTAGATAATCGCCTATAAAAGTAAGTGTTTTCTGGTCAACTCATGGGTAAAGCGACAATAATTATGGTAAAATATTGTAAATGCATATAATAAAAAGGAGTTACTGAAATGAAACTAACGAGAAAACATGTAGAAATTGCACTCATTTGGTTTTTAGCATCCTTATTCTGTTTACAGGTTGCTTATGTTCTCCATACCTCTACTGCGATTACAATTGGCTGGGCGTTAACGGGCGTATTTCTTGTTATGAGTTTGTTTGTTTTGAAAAAGAATGTTGCAAAAGTAAAATAGTGAAAAAACACAGCTTATCAATACGAGCTGTGTTTTTTTACTATCAAACTATTCCTCTAACACATCGAGCAAATAGATCCCTCTCTGAAACCCGCCGCGCTCTTCTTTTTTCTGCTTACGAATCCGTTCAATATCTTCAAATGTCGCCCCTTCAGCACGCGCAAGTGAAATGATGACCTCTAGTGCATCCGCAAGTGAATCTAGTGCGTGTTCCCGTTCTTTCATTGAGGCAAACTCCCGAATTTCTTCTGTTCCGATTTTCGCCAATGCTTCTATGTATGCTTGACCTGTTAATTTTTTTGAAGTATATGTTTTTCCAGACATTAAAATCTTTTCTGGAACGAAATCTCTAACTAATTTATTATAGTTTGCCATGTTCATCCCCCCGCCAAAATATCATACTTATACTATAGCATATCTTCTCTTTCTTTCGTTTTGCAATTGGTAACACGGGGACTTGAAACATAAAAAGGCCGCAAAGCCCTCTTGAAAAAGCGCTTTACAGCCTTTTGATTTCTTATTTTATTTCAACAATACAAATACAGCCACTGTCCTTTGAATTTCATATATGTTCCAGCGACTCTTCAAGAATTGTTTGTTTTAAACTCTTGTAAATTACTGCAATTTTTATAGCAAATGCCTCTTTAACAACTGCTTCGAGATAAAGTTGCTAACCGCGTTTGCTTGTTCGTAGGATTCAAGAAAACTGATCTCAATTTAGCTAATAACGGTTTTTCGATGAACGAATGGGCTAAACATCCCATAATAATAGCAATCAATATGCATAACAATGTAGAGAATAGATTTCCTATCAAATCATAAATCCCTAATTTCTTTATCATAATCGCTATTAGTCCAATAAATGCAGGATGAGTAAGATAAATAGAAAATGAAGCGTTACCTAAATAATTAAATATTTTAGGAATACTTACCTTTTTATTTATATCAAAAGACACTAAACCTAGAATTAAACATGTCCCAGAAATTGCATACATGAGAACGGTATCGATATGCATGAGGTCATATATAACAGTTATCCAAGTAAATGTGTAACCTAACATCCCTAATGTAAGTAATGATTTCCCATGTTTAATTCGGAAATTCATTGCAATATAAGCACAACAGCAACCTAAAATAAAATTTAAGTTTAGTCTATTAAATATAAAGCTTATTAAGTAATTGTTTATCTCTATATCCTTTATATAAATAATTACAATAAGCGTTATCCATAAACCAATTAAGAATCTCATTATTTTCCCATTTTTGAAAATAAGCATCGAAAATATCATATAAAATAAAATGTTATGTCTTAAAGACCAAGCACTATAAATAATCGGTTCTTCATGCCATGGGAATAAAGAAAGTGATCCTAAAATGGTTTTAAAACTTTTTGAATACCCATAACCGACAGGAATAAAAAAGAAAAACACAATCACTATACAAGTTATAACCCAATAAAAAGGATATATACCAATAAATCTTTTCATGAGAAACGGACGAAATTTATCTCTATTTCCGATATACTTAGAATACACATAAAACATCATAAACCCAGTTACTATAAAAAAGTAATCTGCCCCGCCAACGCGCTCTAACTTTGTTAAATTTAAAAAATTATAGTTGAAATGCTCATCTGCTACAAAGCCCACGTGAAAACTCAAAATAAGTAAAGGAACAATGGCCCTTGAGGCTTGAATAAGATTTAATCTTTGTCTTTGCTGCATAGAATCCTCCTTACAATATAACCTAAACGATTCTCAAAATACCCTACTATTTTGCGAGGTTTCTATTGTTTGATGAGTTCTATACGAAAGCCATCATGAATTCTTTATGTATTATTATAACATTCATTGATTTCTTGATGCATTGAATATGGACATAAGTTTATATTTGAGGGGATTCTTTGTTCAAATGTAATATTTTATAAAATGAAATTTTAATCAACGGGGAGGTTCTCGGCCAAAAAGAAAACACTAGTGTACGATATTTCTCTTTACTATATAAATCCAAAGTAAAAAACTAACATCAACCCATTCTTTTCAGATGGATGAGAGCATCCGGCCATGGATAGAAGCGGTCAGTGCCTTTTTTAGCCCCATGCCATGTGAAAACAGAAGGAGAAAATGAGTGAAGATCTCTGTTTGTTCTTCATAACCATAATGTATCTGTTAGAAAATCAAATTGGATTTATATAAAAAAAGCGCTAACACGTTTTGCGTCAGCACTTTCCTCTTTTGTATCATTTTATCTAAACGAAGTAAGGGCGGGAGTAGTTTACTCTCCTTTAAACATCGGCGGACGCTTTTCTAAAAACGCCGCAATTCCTTCGCGGTGATCAGCCGTTTTTCTCATTGCGTATTGTCCACGTTTTTCAAGCTGCAGCGTTTGTTCTAAGTTTGAGAGATTCACTTCGCTCAAAATTTGTTTCGTTTGAATCATCGCTTGAATTGGTTTTTGCAGCCACTCATCAATTTTCTGTTTTACAGCTGATTGGAAGTTTTCGCCGATTACTTTGTCAATTAATCCAAGCTCTAGCGCTTCTGTTGCAGATAGCTTTTTCCCTTCCCAAATGATTTGTTTTGCCATATTTTCACCGAGGCGCTTTTGTAAGAAGAAGTGCCCCCCACCATCTGGTATTAAAGCGATTCCAATAAAGTTCATCGCAATGATAGATGAACTGTCTGCTACTACATAATCGGCTGTTAAAGCAATGCTTAAGCCAAGTCCCGCAGTAGGCCCATGAATTGCACTAATCACAAGTTTTGGCATTGTATATAACGTTACAACAATTTCTGAAATAGTTTGCATAATACTTTCAAAGCGGCTTTCATCCTTACTAGAAAGCATCGATTTAATATCTCCACCCGCAGAAAAACCACGTCCATTCCCGCATAATACAACAATATGAACGGAACTTTCCGCTACTTCTTTCAACTTTGCTAATAATTCTTTAAGCGTCGGCTCATCTAACGCATTTAATACTTCTGGGCGATTCACCATAATTGTTGCTACTCGTCCTTCATATTTCACAACTACAGACTCTGCTTTACTTTTTACTTCCATTGTATATCCCTCTCTTATCTAAAGATTATATTTATATAATTAAAGAAAAGAGGTGGAAAACCCTTCTTTTTTCTTAATTTTCTGTCTAATAATATCGAAAATGTGACTTTATCCCCTGTGAAACCATCTTTTATTTATCCTTATAAATATTTACATATCTCATTATAAAGTTCTCCAACACGCTCTTTATAGAATATGCCTTTATCCTCTATTTTCAGTTGCGCTATAGAGGTCCCACCCCATCGCCATTAACTTAAGAAATTGATTGTTTCCCAAAACGAAAAAAACGAGCTAAGAACTATTGTTAACTAAGTAAAACACCTTTTCAGTCTAAATCATTTTTTTAATAAGACATTAGTAATCTTTGTAGTATCTCGGCCGAACCCCATTCACTTCATCATGCTACTTTTAAAAGTTGTTCCTCTATCTTTCAAAAGGCCTTTATTCTTTACTAGTTTATAACTCTTATCTCTCCTAAATTAGCTGTTAAATTAAATTTATAAAGTTGTTCTCCTGATAATACAGCATCTATTGCACACTTTCTAACCCCGCGTTTGTTTATTTGGACATTAGCCTTTGGTGGAATCTTAATATAAGCGCCTGCTGCACCACATGAACAGTTCAAATCTCCACCTATCTCATTCATTTCCAAATTAATCTTCCCTGAAATAGACTTAACATTAGTATGCTGAATTTTTCTTAATAAACGTATATCTGCAGGACGACTCCCAATCTTTAAATCTAAAGAATCACATAAGACATCATTTACAACCAACTTTGCAGTCTTCGTGTTAACTTGTATTTTTTTACCTTGAAGGCCCTCAAGAGTCAGTTCACCAAGATCCTGATTAATAGCTAGGTCTTCCATCATCTCTTCTGGAATACCTATATCGAAATAAACTGATTTTGGAAATCCAATCATAAGAATTGGAGTAATGCGAACTTCTTGTTTTAAAATTAAACGATTCGCTAGTTGTTTTATTTCTATCCCCTTACAATGTCGTCCTAATGATCCATTAATAACTAATTTTGTTCCTTTTATTGCATGACAAAAAACAATTCCTCCTTTAATCTGAATTTCTATTTTAATTCTTTCATTTAGCTCAACTGTTTCCTGATAGTTACTCATTGATCTCCCTCCTAAATTAATCTATTTCCATCCGATTTACTCTCTGCATCAATTCAAGAGAAACTAAGATTCCACTAGCAGCAATTATTGCTAATATAATGACACCTAACATAGGATTATCATAACCAGATGCCACAGTATTCCCTAAAAGGGCAATTAAGCCGAAAGAAGAAATAATTGTAATAGGAATTGATTTTTTAATAAAACCTATTCTCATAGCAATAAGGGCTACCATACTAGTTATAAAAGCAGTAATTACAATCATTAACAATGTAGAAAAAATATCTTCCTGTGAAAGAGTATCTGGAACAATAGGAGAAATTTTTTCTGTTAAA
Source organism: Bacillus sp. C1 (assembly GCF_054570475.1). NCBI lineage: Bacteria > Bacillati > Bacillota > Bacilli > Caryophanales > Bacillaceae > Bacillus > Bacillus sp. C1. The sequence goes on along the minus strand of NZ_JBTMZT010000002.1, from coordinate 113,068 downwards.
CTAAAAATAATGATAGGTATGGCACTGCAAATAATCATAGCCACCGTAGTAAAACCACTTACAATAAGTAATTTTACAAGTAAAACTTTCTTCCGATTGACAGGATAAGAAAATAACAATGTAATTTGTTTTCCTTTGTATTCTTCAATAATAAAGCGAGTATACATTACAGATGATATAGTTGAAAAAACAATCATCCCCATTAATATAGTAAATTTATGGATATTGGCATAATTCTGAAATTGAATCTCATTTGTTTGTTGTGCAACAAATGCAACAAAATAGATAAACGCAAGCAAACCAATACTCGAAATAGCACTTGCTAAGATAAACGTATTTATTTTATTTTTTCCAATTTCAAGTTGGATTAAATTAAGCATGTACTTTTCCTCCTGACATAATTTTGAAGAAATATGCTTCTAACCCCTTCGGAGATTTTTTCTTTACTTCTTCCAGAAGTGCTTCCTCTACCACTATCCCATTTACAATGACTCCAATTGAATCTACAATGTGTTCCAGTTCACTAAGGATATGACTTGAAATAAGAATGGTCATCCCATAATTTTCAGATAGATCTTTAAATAACATCCTCATTCCTTGAATCCCCAGTGGGTCTAATCCATTTACTGGTTCATCCAAAATTAAAAGTTTAGGTTTATGAATGAAGGCACGTGCTATGGCTAATCTTTGTCGCATTCCTAATGAAAATTTAGAAACTGGTTGATCACCTGTTTGAACAAGGCCTACCATTTTTAATACTTTAGAAATCTCAAATCCTTCAGCATCCATATAAGCCAAATGAAATTTCAAATTCTCAGTTGCTGATAAATGCTCATAAAATACCGGAACTTCAATTAAAGTTCCTATACTTTTTAGTATCAAATCGCGATCTTTCGTTACGTCCATTCCAAAAATTTCAACCTTCCCAGATGTAGGAAGCAATAAGCCTGATAAAATTTTAAATACTGTCGTTTTACCTGCACCATTGGCACCTAAAAATCCATAAACAGTATTAGCTGTTACTGTCATCGTACTTCCTTTAATGACCTCTGAACCATCAAATACTTTTACCAAGTTATGTGTTTTTACGGCAACATTATTCATTAATACCACCCAGTTCTATATTTGGATAATGACTCATAAGTTCTTTTATTAATTGATCACTTACAATATCAACCCCTAACTGTCTCATCATATGTTGCAAAAACTTTATCCGATTAATTGTTTCTGATTTTTTACGATTAAATAGGATTGGGTTCGTCCAAACATCCATCAAAAGCATAAAGACTTCTGCACATTCATTGGGATATTCCGTTGTAATGGAACCATCTGCTATCCCTTGTTTCATGATTTCCGTAAATATTAACGCTTCTTTATTTACACTTGCTTTTATTCCTTGCACAATAAACTGTGGATTTTTTATTTGGTAATTCAAAATATCATCCATAGAGTGAATGTTTTTATCTGATGCAATTCTTTCTAAAATTTTTGTTAACTTATCCCTACTATTTACTGAATCAATACTATGAACTAATTGCTCCAACATCTCGTAAGTATAATTAAACTGCCGTTCCATGACTGCTTCTAATATATCTTCTTTCGATTTAAAATGATGAAAAATAGCTCCTCTTGACATTCCAAGAGAATCAACAATATCTTGTATGCTCGTTTTATCAAATCCCTTCTCACTAAACAGCGTTGCTGACACCGTTAATATTTTTTCAATTGTTTGCTTTGAATCTTTACTTCTCATTTAAAAACCCTCTTTCATTACAGATACCGGACATCGGTATGTTTAGACTAACATTACAATATTTGTATGTCAACACGATATATTAACGAATAGTCTAAATTTTTCAACACAAAGTCTCGCCCCACCACCATCAAGTTAAGAAATTCATTATTTCCTAAGACAACAAATGAACCAGATTCCCATAGACAACTATGAAGAGATAAAATTTTCGTTTTGGGGAGACTTCAAAATCTTCGCTTGATGTGTATAGGGCGATAACCCTATACACAAGATTGCAAGTATTACCGCTGCATCAAGCTGATAAAATCCCCTTAAAGTAAAATAATATTCTTTTTGTAGAATCACCGGAAAGAATATTATTTTTGATGAATCACATGTTATAATGAACGGATAAAATCTTTTACTATATATTTGGAGGCATTATGCTAACTTTTGAAGAAAAACTATCGATTATCGAATCTTTCCCAGAGTTGGAAAGAAAGAACGTATCATTAAAACGTGTGAACTTTCACTTTGAAGAAAGCCGCCTAGACAAAAAGAACGTTGTGTATCATTTACACCCAAATGGGAATGGCTTTGTATATGCGAGCGGTATTAAAGGTTATAAAACAGACGATAAAGGCATGGTTAACATCCGTGAATTTTCAGCAGATGAACTACGCTCACTAATTCAAAAATCAATTGAACGATTATCTCAGGAGCCAGAAGAAATCGTAGCACAAGCTGAACCTGCTAAAGAAGAAGAATGGCATAATGAAGATGGACATATCCTTACTCTTATCCAAGAAGACGATATGTGGAATGTGTACGCTGGCGTAAATTTAGACGGTACATTTAATTCTTATCCAGAAGCTGCAGAATACCTTGATGAAGAAGGTTTCTCACGCAAATAATAGCAATGGTTATCGATATGCGATGGTGAGTGAAATTTTACTTTATCAGCGATTTTTCAAATATATCGACTGTTTCTCTCAATATATCGGCGATTCGACAAAGGATATCGACCAACCGACAAAGAACGACACAAAAACAAACTAGAGAAAGCATAGTCAGCCATGACTATGCTTTTTCTTTACACTTTCTTAGCACCTTTTAGAGTTTCTCTCAGCACAAACTTCTGCAATTTCCCGCTCGCATTACGAGGCAGTTCATCTGCAAATACGTAATGACGCGGACGTTTATAGTCAGCTAGTTCATCACTTTCTTTACAATAACTTTCTAAATCGGCGGCCGTAATATGCTCGTCCTTTTTCACCACTACCGCAACAACACGCTCACCCCATAATTCATCCGGTTCACCAAGTACCGCTACATCTAATACACTAGGATGACTATGGAGGAAATCTTCAATTTCACGTGGATAAATATTTACCCCACCGCTTATAACCATATCATCAACACGATCTGCAACGTACAAATACCCATCCTTATCTAAATACCCTAAATCACCTGAATGATACCATCCTTTATACAAAGACTTTGCTGTCGCTTCTTCTCGATTATGATATCCTGCCATCATACATGGTCCGCGTAAAATAATTTCTCCCACTTCATATGGTGGCAGTACATCATCTGGTTCTGCTGGTCCTTCTTCATTCGGTTTTACAATACGAATTTCATGGCTAAAACAAAGCGTTCCAGCTGAACCAGCTTTCGTAATTTGGTCTTCTTCGACTAAAAATGCAACAACTGGCCCCATTTCTGTCATTCCATAAATTTGGACAAGATCAATATGCAGACGCTCTTTACATTCTTTGACGAGCGCTGGTGCCATCGCAGCTCCGCCGTATATTCCTATTTTCATCGAGCGGAGTTCATATTGTGATAAATTCTCTTGTAACATCATATTCCACATCGTTGGTGCAGCGAAGAAAGTCGTGATTTTTTCAGTTTCAATTGTATGTAATACCGTCTTTGTATCAAAGTGATGTAATATAATATTTTTCCCGCCAACTTGAATGCGTGGTAAAATACCAGCATTTAATTCACCGCAATGATATAACGGCGCTACTGCAAGGCCAACGCTATCACGGTTATATTTTAAAAAGTAAGTACAAATCATACTATGCTCAGCAATCTCACGATGACGATGCAGCACCCCTTTTGGATGCCCTGTTGTACCACTTGTATAGAGCATGGAACAATAATCTGTTTCTTCAATAACAATGTCTAACGCTTCAGATGAAGCTGCATTTACTTTTTCATGATATGAATTCGCGTATAAAGGCGTATCATCTTCTATATACCAAAAAGAGCTGCTTGGGAAATCTCGTTCAATCGCAGCAACTGTCTGTTTAACAGCTTTTTCAAATACAACGACTTTGGAGGATGCGTCTTTAAGGATATACGCTACTTCTTTTGCTTTTAAGCGGAAATTAATTGGATTGAAAATCGCACCAATTTTCGCACAAGCGAGGTAAACGTTTACAAATTCATGACAGTTATATAAATAAACAGATACAGTATCTCCTTTTTTCACACCTTCTGCTAATAAAGCATGCGCCGTTTTATTGATCTGTTCATCCCACTCCTCATATGTCCAGCGAATGTTCTTTTCTGGTTCTACTAACGCTTCTTTGTGCGAATACTTCCCAACTGTTAAATCAAAAATCCTCCCAATCGTCATGTACATGTCAAAATATGCCCCCTTTTCACTTTCATAAATCTATCATTTCGCCTATAAGTAGACATTTCCTCTACATTTTTACCTTCTTTTTCTGATCATTCTCGACACTGTTTTACAACATACAAGTGGCGGCTATGAAACAAAAAGGAACTAAAAAAAGGCTGATACCTAAAGCTTCGCAACATGCGAACCTTTAGGCCAGCCTTTTAAGAGAATAACTCTTTTAAAATTTCAAGCTTATCTTCTGTATATTTAATATAACCATCATTATATGATTTCGGATCTTTCGGATTTGCGAAATGCGTAATTGCCCCTGTTTTTGGATGAACAAATTTACTTGATGCACCGCAGCCAAGTCCGATAATCGATTGTACTTCTTCCATAATTACGATATTATAAATACTTTCTTGCGACGGGATCGCGTAGCCAACATTTTCTAAGTTACCTAAAATGTTCTTTTGGCGATATAAATAATAAGGCACGTAGTTATGGTTTTTCGTCCATTCTTCTGCTTCATGCATCATCGCTGTAATTTCTTCTCGGCCTGCGACTTTATATTTACGTTTATTTTGCGTCATCTCTGAAGCACGTTTAAAAGATAATGTGTGAACGGTTAACGATTCTGGCATTAACTTTTCTGTTTCATCTAACGTATGTTTAAAGATATCTAACCCTTCACCAGGAAGACCAATGATTAAATCCATATTAATATTGTTCATTCCCATTTTACGTGCTAAATGATACTTCTCAATCGTTTCTTCTACCGTATGATGACGTCCGATTGCTTTTAGCGTTTCTTGGTGGTATGACTGCGGATTAATACTAATACGGTCAATGTTCCATTTATTTAACACTTCTAGTTTTTCCGGCGTAATCGTATCAGGACGACCTGCCTCAACAGTTACTTCACGTACTTCTTTCACATCCGGAAATGCTTGGTACATTTCTTCATACAACATATCCATCTCTTCTGCTGTAATACTTGTTGGTGTACCACCACCATAATAAATCGTGGTAACTTTAATTCCTTTTTCCTTTAAAAATTGACCGATTTCACGAACTTCATAATGTAAACCGCCTAAGAAAGAATCAACCGACCCTTGACGTCCATTAATCGCATAAGCCGGGAAGGTACAGTATGCACATTTTGTTGGACAAAATGGAATACCGATATAAATGCTCACTTCTTCTTTCAAACGATACAAATCTGGAACAACCGCTAATTGACAGTCAACAATACGCTGCAGTAGTTCAATTTTTTCTTCATGAATTAAATAACTTTCACGAAGTTCTTTATGTGCTTCTTCTTTTGTCATCCCATTTTGAAGCATTTTATGAAGAAGCTTCGTTGGACGTACTCCCGTTAAAATCCCCCAGCTCTGCTCAATTCCAGTTAGCTGCTGCAAAACAGAAAGATATACATAGGAAACAACGTGTTTCACTTGTTTCATCCGCTCTTTTTCTACTGTGAAGGAAGATAAATCTTTTTCAAACGTTTCTTCATATACATTTCCTGTTGCAACGTCTGTTAAACGCGCGAAAGCTGTCACATTTCCTTCTATCTTTATTTCAACAATAAGATTCGCATCTTCCTGCTCAAATCCTATCGTGCTCTCTTCAAAAAATAAGCCGCTAATATTTTGTAGCGGACGTAAAAAACGATCATCTTGTAATGTTTTTATTGAAATTAACAACGCTTATCACCTTTTCATTTGTAAACTCTCTTTAGTTTACTTGAAGGGCGTTTTTAGGTCAATACAGAAGCTTTTTCCTTATTTCTTCCACTAATGAAAAAGCACAAGAGATATTATAATCCCTTGTGCTTTTTATTAGTATTAACTTCTTTTTGTGATAACTCTAAGACGAATTCCTAACAGAATTAAGATGCTACCAAGAAGCGGAAGCCAATTCGTAGAATGACCTGTCGCTGGTAATTTTTGTTCACCATTAGAAATTTGTTCACCTGATGATTGATCTCCATTCACGTGACCCTCTGATGAAGTTCCACCTTCTGGTTTACCTGGATTTTCTGTTCCTTCTCCCGGCTTACCTGGATCTGTCGTTTCTTCTCCTGACTCACCTAGATCTGTCGTTTCTTCTCCTGACTTACCTGGATCTGTCGTTTCTTCTCCTGACTTACCTGGATCTGTCGTTTCTCCTCCTGACTCACCTGGATCTGTCGTTTCTTCTCCTGACTCACCTGGATCTGTCGTTTCTTCTCCTGACTCACCTGGATCTGTCGTTTCTTCTCCTGACTCACCTGGATCTGTCGTTTCTTCTCCCGACTCACCTGGATCTGTCGTTTCTTCTCCCGACTCACCTGGATCTGTCGTTTCTTCTCCCGACTCACCTGGATCTGTCGTTTCTTCTCCCGACTCACCTGGATCTGTCGTTTCTTCTCCTGACTCACCTGGGTCTGTCGTTTCTTTTTCATTCAATACTTCTTGTTTTACTACTTCGTTCGCCACGACATTCACTTCTACTGTCGCATTTACTACTTTGTAGCCTTTTGGTGCTTTCGTTTCTTCTAACGTATATTTGCCTGGTACTAAGTTGTCGAACTTGATTACGCCGTCTTTATCCGTTACTTGATCTGCTTCTACTACTTGACCGTGCTCATCTTTTAATTGGAATTCAGCACCCTCTAGAACTTTTCCGCTTTCCGCATCTTTTTTGATGACTTGTAAGCTTCCTAGTTCTTTTGCATTTTCTACTTTTACTTGAACGACTTTATCTGTCTCAACAACTACTTCAATTTCGTTTCCAAGTAATTTGTAGCCTTGCGGTGCTTTTGTTTCTTTTAATGTGTATGTGCCTGGTTCTAATTTTGTAGAGATGACTTTACCTGTGTTATCAGTTTTTAGCGCCTCTACTTTCTTAGTTCCTTTGTACACGTCAAATTCTGCATCTGCAAGTAATTTCGTTTCATCGTTTGCATCTACTTTGATGATTTCAAATTGACCTACTTCTTTTTCGTTCAGCACTTCTTGTTTCGCTACTTCGTTCGCTACAACAGTTACTTCTACTGTCGCATCCACTACTTTGTAGCCTTTTGGCGCTTTCGTTTCTTCTAACGTATATTTTCCTGGTACTAAGTTGTCGAACTTGATCACGCCGTCTTTATCCGTTACTTGATCTGCTTCTACTACTTGACCGTGCTCATCTTTTAATTGGAATTCAGCACCCTCTAGAACTTTTCCGCTTTCCGCATCTTTTTTGATGATTTGTAAGCCTCCAAGCTCTTTTGCATTTTCTACTTTCACTTGGACTACTTTGTTCGCTTCAACGTTGACTTCAATTTCATTACCAAGTAATTTGTAGCCTTTTGGTGCTTTTGTTTCTTTTAATGTGTATGTGCCTGGCTCTAATTTTGTAGAGATGACTTTACCTGTGTTGTCAGTTTTTAGCGTCTCTACTTTCTTAGTTCCTTTGTACACGTCAAATTCTGCATCTGCAAGTAACTTCGTTTCATCGTTTGCATCTACTTTGACGATTTCAAATTGACCTACTTCTTTTTCGTTCAGCACTTCTTGTTTCGCTACTTCGTTTGCCACGACATTCACTTCTACTGTCGCATTTACTACTTTGTAGCCTTTTGGCGCTTTCGTTTCTTCCAATGTATATTTACCTGGTACTAAGTTGTCGAACTTGATCACGCCGTCTTTATCCGTTACTTGATCTGCTTCTACTACTTGACCGTGCTCATCTTTTAATTGGAATTCAGCACCCTCTAAAACTTTTCCGCTTTCCGCATCTTTCTTGATGACTTGTAAGCTTCCTAGTTCTTTTGCATTTTCTACTTTCACTTGGACAACTTTGTTCGCTTCAACGTTGACTTCGATTTCATTGCCAAGTAATTTGTAGCCTTTTGGCGCTTTTGTTTCTTTTAATGTGTAAGTGCCTGGTTCTAAAGTTGTAGAGATGACTTTACCTGTGTTGTCAGTTTTTAGCGTCTCTACTTTCTTATCACCTTTGTACACATCAAATTCTGCATCTGCTAGTAATTTTGTTTCATCACTTGCATCTACTTTGATGATTTCAAATTGACCTGTCACTTTTTTATTGAATGCTTCTACTGTAACAATCTGATTTAGTACGACATCAACACGAACAGAATTAGATGATAGTTCATAACCTTTCGGTGCTTCCGTTTCTTTTAATGTATATGTGCCGATTGGAAGTTGTTTTGATACAGCTTCACCTTTTTCATTTGTAGTGATTGTATCAACTACATTTCCATCTTTGTCGTGCACATTAAACTTCGCACCCGCTAGAAGTTGACCTGATTCACTATCTTTTTTTAGTAATTTAAATTGGCCATTTTCTACTTTTTTCGTATTTTCCATAACCATTTCAACCACTTTTGTGCTATCAATCGTTACTTTTACAGGTGTATCACTCGTCACATACCCTTCTGGTGCTTTCGTCTCTTTTACAACGTAATCACCAAGCGGTAAGTCTGGCACTTCTGCTAGACCATTTTCATCTGTCGTAACAGTAGCTACAACTTTATTGTTCTTATCGACAACATTAAATGTTGCACCTTTTAGAACAATATTTTTATCGCTTGCATCAACTTTTTTAATTTTCAACTGCCCTTTTGGAGCGGCTGGATTTGGCCATTTTGCCCAGTTGAATTTAAAGTTATGGACTTCAAATCCACCTCTTTGGTGTAAACCTCCAACGAATGCTTGTCCGTTAATAGATCCACCTTGCGTCTCAACTACCGCATTCGGAGCAAATACACTTCCGATTATACCGTAGCCCTTTGTTGAAATTTTTGTAGCATTTGGGAAAACCCAAATGATTTTACTCGTTAATTCCGTAAACGTTGAATTTGGATCATATGCTTGAGACGTATTAATTAATTCGGTAGCTGCCCCATCATTATTCTTATCGTAAAGAATCGCACCGTTACCGAAAGTCACTTCCGTCGCATCTGAATAAATCACGATAAAGTCTTTATCATCAGCATTCGGAAGAAGAACATCTTTCACATCTAACCTTGGTTGCCCTGTTAACCCAGAAGAAACAAAGATATTAGGGTTATTCACATCTTCACCAAGTCCAAAACTCATATTCGGTTTTGGTGCATTTGTCTGCAGCTTTCCTGCATCTCCAATTACACCATCTGTAGCTGCTCGAAACTCTTTAAATTTAGCATCAATTTCAGCCTTTTCTTTATAAGCGATGCGATCATAAGATGATGTAAGTGATCCATTTGGATCTCCATCTTTCGTCATAACGACAGTGCCATCTTGGATAATAACTTCACCTTTTCCGGCTTTTGTAAATTGACCACCTAACATTAAAGATGGGTACCCTTCATCAGTCCATGTTGCACCAGCTAAGTTCGATGCACCAGTTGCTGCTGCTGCAACTGTATAACTTGACGCATTCATATTTCCTTGAACTGCCATGGCCCCTTCAATATCCGCACTCGTCGCGCTATGATCTCCAAAAATGACTGCATTGTAATGAGCAACGTCTCCTAGACCTTTTAACTCTTGTGTAGCTGCTTCTGCTTTATTTGGTAAATGGATTAAAAAATTCGTACATACAAGTAAAAAGACTATAAAACTAAGCATTATTTTTCGTATTGTTTGTTGTAATGATTTTACCAATAAAATTCATTCCTCCTTCGCAAAATTGTAATAAACATAAAAAAACCTTATGAACAGATTTAACTTCTTCATAAGCACTATATTTCCACATTTTTGATATAATTGTAAGACAATCCATTTAAACAACTAGAAGCATTTAGCCTAACGTTCATCTATAAAACTATTACAATTCATTTTCAGAAAAAAGATATAGAAATGGCAATTCCCCTATTTATAGCAGTCTGACAAAGGCACTATAAATGCTCTTGAACTGATGTTAAAATAATTGCAGCATCATCCACTTTACACCACCAAACTTAAACATTCAAGCGAATTGTATGCATTTAACAAAACATTGTTAATTATCAAAAAATCCATTTATTAAGATTTTAATATATTAATCTTCACGAAGCGTACTTTTACGAACAGCAAACAACACTCTTTTTGTTGTTATTTGCAGAATCGATTCACCAATGAATTTCAAAAATTTCTAATATGAATTTTACTTACGATTTCAAGGTTACGCTTTTCCATAACTGTAAAAAACGTAGCTTAAAAGCTACGTTTCCTAAGTAATTCGTCATCGTTTATGAACCTGAGAATGATTTTTTAGAAATGGAAGTGGAAATTGCTTTCGAAAATGTTCCTTAATCATATACTCCACTCCGTTTTCACTATTAGAACGCGTAATCCAATCCGCTGCTTGTTTGAGTGGAATAGGTGCATCTCCCATTGCAACTCCTAACCCAACACCCGCAATGACATCTACATCTTCCAAACTATCTCCAATCGCCACCATTTCATTCAATTCTATACAAAGATGTTCCCCTAGTAATTGCAATCCTCTTAATTTCGATACGTGCAGCGGAAGAATTTCTACTTTCCCTCCATCCGATTCTATATATTCAACGTCTCCAAATGCTTTTTTCAACGTTTTAAGCGCCCGTTCTTTTTCTCCTCTACTTGTAAAAACTATATCAATTTTCGGAGCTGCAACAGGTTGATCCCGCAGTGCGTCACCTAATGAATCGACAAATTGAACGGGATAAAATAATGGATCAGTACTGGATAAGACCGTGCGTGCAATTAAGTTCGGTGTATTTCGCTCACGATTACCAATAGAAAAACGTTCATGTGAAATCCGGATATTACATTCAAAATGTTCTAGCACTTGCACGATGTTAAACGTCTTTTCTTCTGATAATCGTTTTTGAACGAGCGGTTTATCTAATGAAGCAGAAATAAATGCACCGCTATGCGTAACTAATATAGAATCTAGTTTTAATGACTTCGCTATTTTATGAGCTGATTGAAAATGCCGACTTGTAAACAACGTAACATATACACCTTTCCGCTTTACAAACTCAATGGCCTCTCGTGTTCCCTTTGCTATCTTCCCATTTTTTTGCAGAAGTGTTCCATCTATATTAAGAGCCAATAAGCGATAAATCATGACGCATTCCTCCTCTTAGCTGCTTTTCCTCTATCCATAATTTATGAAAGAAATTTATTAATTAGAACGAGTTAGAATTCCGCACACAAATTTGGTTTAATATATACATATATCATCAGAAAAGGAGCTACCAAAATGAAAACACCTCCTTCTTTTTATGAGGGCGACACATTAGAAGTCGCTCACAATTTACTCGGTCATAAACTTGTACATATAGTAGATGGAATAAAACGTAGCGGAATCATTGTAGAAACAGAGGCGTATAAAGGACCGGATGATAAAGCAGCGCATAGTTATAGAGGAAAACGGACGAAGCGAACTGAAGTTATGTTTGGTGCACCAGGACATGCCTATGTATACCTTATTTATGGTATGTATCATTGTTTTAATATCATCACCGCTCCAGTTGGCATGCCTCAAGGCATTCTCATTCGTGCAGTAGAACCGATTGATGGAATACAAGAAATGAAAATAACACGCTATGGTAAGACAGACCTTACGAAGGCACAATATAAAAACTTAACGAACGGACCCGGAAAACTATGCCGTGCACTTCAGATTACTTTAGAACAAACCGGGTTATCCTTACAAAGTGATGAATTATATATTGAATTGGTGCCAGAAATAGAACATCTATCTTCCCAATATGAAATTACAGCAGGCCCACGAATTAACATCGATTATGCTGAAGAAGCTGTTCATTACCCGTGGCGTTTTTATTTTGAACGCCATCCATTCGTGTCTAAATAAAAAAGAAGCCAATTTGGCTTCTTTTTTACTCTGCGCCTTCCGCAGTCGCAATATCATTTTCAAGGTTTTCCCTCGATAAATCCGCCGCCATAAAATCAGCTGTTTCTGGAAGAGCTAAATGCAAATGTGCTTTTTGACAGATTTGGATTGTACAATTTTCCACAGTGAAGTCAAAAACATGTCCGCCTCCACTTCGATCATCATCAATATAATGTAAATGAAAACCTGCTACTCCAATACCTTGTGCATAATCTGGCGTCCAGAATCCTGCCAATGTGCCCTTCGTATGAGAGAAAGAAAAAATCGGCTGTGATTTTGTCACTTCTACAAGCGGTGTATACGGTTTTTCTTGACGTGGAACGGTTCTTGTTCTTACTTCACGGAACGTTCCATCCATGCGAATTGCGTAAAATAAATTTTTACTTGGCATTAATTCGTGCAATAAAGCTTCTACTTCTTCACGATTCATCGGGTGATTCATTGTATAACTCATCTCTTTTTCAAAAAATGTTACAGTGGAAAATGGCGTTGTTTCTTCTGGCTCTACCATCTCTGCTGAACCATCTGAGCGTAAATGATAAAAATCTCCATCAAAAGCAATCATTTCACCATCTAATTGATCAAACGTACCAATGCCAAAATCACCGTGCTCTTTTAATTTCTCAAAGTTAATAATTCCATCATATATGCCATCTAATAAAGCTAACATCGTTGATGTTTGATAGACTTCATTATTCATTTTCATCTTTTTTGCATCAATGTCTAGTAATTGCGCGATACTCATATCTATTCCACTCCTTTACCATTAGTTCAATTGGTTCGGTAGTAATTTTTCACTTAACTTAATGTTATCGCGGTAATCAATTGGAATATCTACAACTACAGGACCTTCCGCTTCCATTGCTTCTTGTAATACACTTTCTAACTCTTCTGGTGTATTCACACGAAGACCAATAGCACCGAAGCTTTCTGCATATTTTACAATATCAACATCACCAAATTCTGTCGCTGATGTTCTGCCGTATTTCATCATTTGTTGGAACGCCACCATATCATATGTACCATCTCTCCAAACAAGATGAACAATTGGAGCATTGAGACGTACTGCTGTTTCTAGTTCCATTGCAGAAAATAAGAAACCGCCGTCTCCAGAAACAGAAACCACTTTTTTACCTGGTTCCACTAATGTTGCTGCAATTGCCCAAGGAAGTGCAACACCTAATGTTTGCATACCGTTACTAAATAATAATCGGCGTGGTTCATAAGAACGGAAACATCTTGCCATCCAAATATAATGTGAACCGATGTCACATGCCACCGTTGTTTCATCATCAATTAAGGAACGAAGTGTACGGATTACTTGCAGTGGATGTGTAAGCCCTTGTGAATCGCGAACTGGCACTTCGGCTTGCTCTGATAATTTCGCACGCAATTGATTTAAAATAGCTTCTGATTGTGTTGATAAAATAAGTTTTGATAATTGCTTCGCGATACTATTTACAGTTAATGCAATATCACCAATTAATTCACAACTTGGTTGATAGTCATGATCGATGTCTGCTTGATGATCATCAAGGTGAATAATCGTTCTGTCACCTAACTTATTCCAAAACTTTGGATCATACTCAATCGGATCATAGCCAATAGATAACACAAGATCGGCTTCTTCAAGTAGAATATCACCTGGTTGATTTCGGAATAATCCAACACGTCCAAAGAAATGATCTTCTAATTCACGTGAAATTGCTCCAGCCGCTTGATACGTTTCAACAACTGGTAACTGTGTATTAGCGATTAACTCACGAACTGCTTTTGTTACTTCATTTGTGCTTGCTCTCATCCCCAGTAAGATAACTGGTAGTTTTGCAGATTTAATTTGTTCTACAACTGCTTCAATTTTATATATGGGAGCGATACCAAGCTGCGGCTTAGAAAGCGCGCCAATAGATGATACTGTCGTTTCAGCAGTCATAACATCTTGCGGAAGACTAACAAGCGTTGCTCCTGGATGAGTAGAAGTTGCACTACGAAATGCATTTGTAAGTGCTTCTGGCACATTATCAGGATGCTCTACTTCTACGCTATATTTTGTGATTGGTTCGAATAGTGCAGCATTATCCATAGATTGATGCGTACGTTTCAAACGATCTGTACGTGGCACTGCACCTGCCAAAGCAACAACGGGATCACTCTCTGCCGTAGCAGTAACAAGACCTGTCGCTAAATTCGATGTTCCTGGCCCTGATGTAACAAGACATACACCTGGTTTTCCTGTCAACCTTCCAACAGCTGCTGCCATAAACGCTGCGTTTTGTTCATGACGACAAACAATTAACTCTGGTCCACGCTCCTTTAGCACATCAAACACAGAATCAATTTTTGCACCAGGAATACCGAAAACATGCGTAACCCCTTGCTGGATTAAACAATCGACAACAAGATCGGCTCCTTTTGTTGTTGTTTTCACGTTGTTTGCTTTTACTTCTGTACTCAAACTAATCATCCCTTTATATCAAAATCGTGTACAATAAAGCTTTTGATGTAAAACACAAGGTATTACACCTAGTTAATTAATGTAGTGTAATACTTACTGTTAATTATTATATTATAAATGGATTACTTTTCCAACAATATGAATTTGACATTATTTTGACAATACAGAATGAAAACCCTTACGAATTTAATTGTTTTAAAATAATATAAACTATATTCTCATTCCTATCACATATTTTTAACATACTTCGAAAAAGCATTTCTTTCTCTAGCTCCACTTCTTCCTCATAAAGTGAAGTTTTAATTTTCTACAATAGATTAATGAATACAAAAAGACGCTTCCTATTGTTTCAGGAAACGCCTTTCTCATTAAGCTTGATATGCACTATATAATTCTTCAAGTGGCTTCATAATAATTTTGTTAATATCGCCAATCACAACATTTAAGCGTTGCTCTGCTTCCATTAACTTTACGATTTTTGGATCTTTTTGAATAAGTGCTACAACTTCTTGTGCTTTTTGATTATCTTCTTCAGTAATCTCTTGCCCTTGCATCATTTTTTGTTGTAAGCCCAGTTGCATTGTACGGAATTGATCAAATAGTTCTTTTGATGCTGCATCTCCTTGTACTTCTGCATAACTTGCTTTTAAAGCTTGAAAATCTGTATTTTCTGCGATTGCATTTTGTAATTCGTATGCAACATCATGAATGTTTTTTGTCATTGTATTCTTCCTCCTCTAGTGGGCTCGATCTATTGTCCTTACCCATCATTAAGTACCTTTTGATATATACTCTTTTACAATATCAAACTATGCACGAGATGTGAAGAAATTTCACCTTATTTATCAATATGTAGTTTTTCAACATATTTAACCACATATATATAAATCCAAATTAAAAAACTAACATCAAACCATTCTTTTCAGATGGATGAGAGCATCCGGCCGTGGATAGAAGCGGTCAGTCCTTTTTTAGCCCCATTCCATGTGAAAACAGAAGGAGAAAATGAGTGAAGGTCTCTGTCTGTTCTTCATAACCATCATGTATCTGTTAGAAAATCAAATTGGATTTATATATAAATCCAATTTGAAAAAATGAAATAAAACCATTCTTTTTAGGTGGGAGAGAGCATCCGTCCATGCATAGAAGTGGTCAGTCCCTCGTCCTGCCCCATGCCAAGTGAAAACAAAGAGAGAAAATGAGTGTAGTTCACTTTTTGTTCTTCATAGCAGTGGGTTATGTGCCCTAAAATCAACATGGATTTATATATTCATTACAATATCATCCTTCCATTTCTCCAAATATATAAATATTTTACTATAACCTATTACAAAAATAATATGGAAGTAATCGTCAGTAGAACTTCATCAAATTCCGTCCAAAACTTTAGATACCCCAAAAATAGAATATCATCATACAGACAACAGTATAATGGTATGGAAGTATGTTTGCAATGTATATAATAAACCGCTCTGCATCCCTTTTTACAAATGATAACTTTCTACATAATAGATAACGAACGCCTGTGTAATTCAGTCATCTCTTGAAAAAACTAGCTTTTATTCAGTATGGTGCTTCACCGAGCAACGAACGTTCCTAATGCTCATTTACATTGTAACAAAAAGGAGTGACTATCGCATTGAAAGATCATATTTATACCTTACAAATTTCTATGGATCATCCCACCGCTTTAACATTACCTTATATATTTTCTAATACTTCTTCTTTACAGTTCCTTTCCTTTGGGTTAAAGCATGTAACATGTGAAAATATTGATATTCATTATACGTATGCTCACGAAATTATAATTGGAAAACAGATCGCAGAGCAGCTGTCTCTTCCCTTTTCAACTACCATGCACGCTTTTATTCAAAATGAAACACTTATACTTGGACCGTTAATCGGTATTTTCACAACAGGTTTTATAGAAACAACTGCTCATCCTATAGGCAACCGCTCTACCAGTTTCCAGGAATTACTAACCCCACCAGACTCTTTACACCCTGTGGTTTTCTTATTTGGTGCACAACATATACATTGGGATGACGAAACGATTGATGGATACTTTTTCACAGAAGGAAACTGGGTACAATGTAACATTCCTTTCCCAAACGTCATTTATGATCGCTTGCCTAATCGGCAAGCAGAAGTTTATAAACCGATCGTTCGCGCCAAAAAACAATTACAATCAAAATACGCTATTCCATGGTTTAACCCAGGATTTTTTAACAAATGGAAAATACATCAGCTCCTAATCAATGAAAAAACAGTCGCTCCCCTTTTACCGCGAACAGAAACCTTTCAGCACTTCGAACAAATAGAGCATTTCTTGTCATCATACAAACATATTTATATGAAGCCCGCACACGGTAGTTTTGGACGAAATATTTATCAAATTTTTTATTCTACTTTAGAAAATGGTTATTATTGTCGCTTCCGCGAAGAAGAACAAAATAAATTACGAAAATACCGCTCTTTAGAAACACTAATGAATCACATTATGCAAGGTCATGATTTTAAAAAATTTATTGTTCAACAAGGAATTGAATTATTACGTGTAGATGGGCAACCAGTAGACTTTCGCATTCATACAAATAAAAATCGCTTTGGTAACTGGAGAATCAGTGCCATCGTTGCCAAAGTGGCCGGGAAAGGCAGCATCACAACCCATGTAAATAGCGGCGGAGAAATCAAATTACTCCAAGATATTTTTTCTGATGCAACAGAGCGTGTTCGAATTACCACTAAATTAACAAATGCCGCCTTACAACTTAGCTCTATTTTAGATGGACACATGGAAAAAACGATCGGAGAAATCGGTTTCGACTTAGGTATAGATAACAATGAAAAGGTTTGGCTATTTGAAGCCAATTCCAAGCCTGGAAGAACGATATTTCAATCCGAAAACTTACAAGAATACAGCGAATTGACGAGACAACTATTTTACGAATATGCCATCCATTTAACAGAAAACCCTTCTTCTCATTCAAAAAAAGTGTTACTAGAAGAAAAAACTTCCACCCTGTAATAGGTGGAAGTTTTTTCTTACACAAGTTTCACCCTTTTCTCGGTTTGAATGCCACACGCCCCGCAATAGAAAACATGGACACAATATTGCTCTGCATTTTCCCCCGTTAAACCATCTACTGCTCTTAATAAATCTTGATCCATATATGCACTATAATCATCGATATAGTCTACAACTTTCCCATAATCTTGGAGTACATTCATACAAGTTTGACAAGAATATATATGAGCATCTAGCGCATTACAAAGCGGACACATTCCCATTTACAACTCCTCCTATAGAGGTTTCATATTTATCCCGATTCGTGAGGACTGATAAGCAGTGGGAGATAAAGACCTTACTGCTTAAAGTTTCACTTTATGATTAGTGTGACCTTCTTTTAAAAAAATACAAATGAAAAACGTGAAATCAACGCTGCTTTTTAAACAAGTGAGAGCATCACGTCATATTCACCTTTCGTGATCTATAAACGCGACTTATATTTTTACAAAATTTACAAATTATTATTTCGCATATCTTTCTACGTAACATCCATACTATGAATACACTCACCACAAACGATGGATTGGCGCCAAACGGGGCGATAATCTGGTTCAATTCCAGCTAATCCAACCAAAAAAATTTTTATACTCTAAGGAGGATATATTCCTATGGCAAACCAAAATAATCCATTAGTAGTACCAGGTGCAACAGCTGCAATCGATCAAATGAAATACGAAATCGCTCAAGAATTTGGTGTACAATTAGGAGCAGATTCTACAGCTCGTGCAAACGGTTCTGTTGGTGGCGAAATTACAAAGCGTTTAGTAGCAATGGCTGAGCAAAGCCTTGGCGGATTCCACAAATAAATATATATGGCAAAAAAGGTCTCAGGGCATTCGCCTTGAGACCTTTCTTTCTACTGTAACATTTGAAGGAATTTCTTCGTCCGTTCTTCTTTCGGACTTGTAAATACTTCTTCCGGTGTACCTTGTTCCACAACAAGACCGCCATCCATAAAAATAACGCGGTTTGCAATTTGATGAGCAAAACGCATTTCATGCGTTACAATGACCATCGTCATTCCTTCATTGGCAAGTTCCTTCATTACTTTTAGGACCTCTTGTACAAGTTCTGGATCTAATGCTGACGTCGGTTCATCAAATAATAAAACCTCTGGTTCTATTGCAAGCGCTCTAGCAATTCCTACGCGCTGCTGTTGTCCACCTGATAGTTGGAATGGATATAGATTCATCTTGTCACCAAGTCCAACTTTTTCAAGGAAATACGTCGCTTTTTTCTTCGCGTCTTCTTTCCTCATCTTTTTCACTGTAACAAGCCCTTCCATGACATTTTGGATTGCTGTTAAGTGAGGAAATAAATTATGGTGCTGGAACACCATACCTGTTTGTGTACGAAGATTTACAATATCATTCTTCGTGATTTTTTTTGCGAAATCCAGTTCTTTGTCACCAATACGAACAATACCTGCATTTGGTGTTTCTAATACATTCAGGCAACGTAAAAATGTCGTCTTACCAGATCCGGATGGCCCAATAATAACAACAACTTCACCTTTCTCCACTGATAAATCAATCTGCTTTAGTACAGTGTTCTCACCGTAACTTTTTTGTAAATGTTGAATTGAAATCATAAAAACAAAAACTCCTTTTATAAAAGGATTATTTTAAAGTATAACGTTCTGAACGTTTTTCTAACATTTGTTGCACGATAGATAATAAGAAACAAATCACCCAGTAAATGAGACCCGCTTCAAAATAAACAATTAAAAACTCATAGTTCGCCGCTGCAATTTCCTGTGCTTTTCGGAACATTTCTGTTACTAAAATTAGTGATGCTAATGAAGTATCCTTCACTAAACTAATAAACGTATTAGAAAGCGGCGGAATCGATACGCGTGTCGCTTGTGGTAAAATAATGCGTTTTAGCGCTTGTGGATATGTCATCCCAATTGTATACGCTGCCTCCCATTGTCCTTTCGGAATAGACAAAATAGAAGCACGAATAATTTCAGATGCATACGCACCCACATTTAATGAAAATCCAATAACGGCCGCTGTAAATGGCTCAATCTCAATTTGCAGCGTTGGAAGCCCATAGAAAATAATAAACAATTGTACAAGAAGTGGTGTTCCGCGAATAATAGATACATAGATACGAGCAATCCATTGCAGCAAACGACTATTTGAAATACGAGCTAACGCTGTTAAAGTTGCTAATATAAGACCAATTACAAATGTAATAAGCGTTAATGGAATCGTCGTAAAAATAGCTTCCTTCAGCATAGGCGTGAAGGAAGTTTGCATAATATCGATCCATGTAGACAATCTGTCTGAAGTCACTACACTACTTAGAAACATTTTCACCGAACCATTTTTTCGCTATTTTGTCATACGCACCATCTTTTTTCATATCTTCTAACGCTTTATCTACTTCTTGTACTAATTTATCGCTACCTTTACGGAATAAGAATCCACTTTGAGATGCTTCTTTTTCTGTATCTACAATTTTAATGTTTGCATCTTTTTTCGTTTCTAAATAATTTAACACTGATAATTTATCATTAATTGTGAAATCAACGCGGCCAGAATTTAATAATTCTGCTGCTTGGCTAAATCCTTCTACTCCTTGAATCTTCGCACCATTTTTCTTCGCAAGATCCGCATAGTTACTTGTTAAAGATTGCGCTGCTGTTAAACCTTTTACATCCGTAAACGTAGCTGGTTTATCTTTATCTTTTGCAATTACAAGTGCTGCTGAAGAAGAAATATACGGTTTAGAGAAATCATATTTCTTTTGACGGTCTTCACGAATACCAACTTCATTTGCAACCATATCAAAACGTTTTGCATCTAATCCAGCAAGTAAACTATCCCATTGCGTTTCTTTAAATACTGGTTTCACTCCTAAACGTTTTGCAACTTCTTCTGCTAGTTCAACGTCAAATCCAGTTAGTTTCCCGCTTCCATCATGGAATGTAAACGGTGCATATGTACCTTCTGTACCAACGACAATTTCACCGCTTTGTTTTATTTTTTGTAAAGCATCTTGCTTAGCTGTATCTTTTTTCTCTTCTTTGCCACAGCCTGCTACAATACCAACTGCTAGTGTAGTTACTGCGAGCACTGAAAATAATTTTTTCATGACGTTAATCCTCCAAGTATTCAGATAGGAATTTAAAAACTATATTGATTGTATTCAATCTTGAACAATTTTTCAATGAAAATGTTCAAGATTAGTGTATCCTTTTTCTTCATAATCAAACAGAATGATAAAAAACCAACACATACAAAAGATAAGTAACATTATTAAATATAGCACTCATAGAAAAAAAGGTAAAATATAAAACCTTCCTTTTTGGGTGGGAGAGAGCGTCTGACCATGTATAGATGCGGTCAGGAGTTTTCTTTTGTCCTTCATATTCGGAATTGAGTTGCTAGAAAATCAGTAAATGAAATTTTATCAGCGATTTTTCAATTATATCGACCAACCGACAAATACCGACGAAGTCACCCTATTAAAAAGAGCTTGCTACATAAGCAAGCCCTCTTCCGCACAATAATAAAAGTCACGCACTCTGATTTCCTTCCATTTGTGTTTTATACATTTCATAATAACGACCTTTTTTCTGTATTAATTCATCGTGAGATCCTTTTTCTAGAATCGTCCCTCGGTCGAGTACAATGATTTGATCTGCGCTCTTAATTGTAGAAAGCCGATGCGCAATAATAAATGTTGTTCTCCCTTTCTTTACAACTTCTAGCGCGGACTGAATCATCGCTTCTGTTTCTGTATCAACACTTGAAGTTGCTTCATCTAGTACTAAAATAGCAGGATCAAACGCGAGCGCACGCGCAAAGGATATAAGCTGACGCTCCCCGGACGAAAGCGCACTTCCTTTTTCTGTAATTTCTTCTTCTATATTGTTAGCAAACCGCTCTGCTCCTACATCGTGCAATGCTTTTACAATTCGATCCTTTGAGATATTCGGATGTTGTAAGCTTACATTTGACGCCACTGTACCACTAAATAAAAATGGATCTTGCAGTACAATCCCCATATGCTCACGAAGGGCTTGCTTTGGGATGTCTTTCACGTCATGTCCGTCGATTGTCAGTTTTCCTTTTTGAAACTCATAAAATTGAAACAGTACATTCATAATGGAACTTTTTCCAGATCCCGTATGACCAACTAAAGCAACCGTCTCTCCTTTTTTGGCCTCAAAAGAAATATGTTTTAACACTTCATCTTTTCCATTATACGAAAATGAAACATCATCAAATCGAACATTTCCATTCAGACGCGGTATTCGCTCTTCTTGAAGCACTTCTCCTTTTTCATCAAGCAATTCAAATACACGTTCCGATGCAACGCGTGCTTGCTCTAAATTCGCAAGCTGATTCACCATATTTGTAATGGGCGAAAAAAGCCTTGTTAAATAATCAACAAATGCATAAAGCACACCTAAAGAGACAATTCCAGCAGCACTCAAAGAAGCGCCTCCGAAATACCAAATAACCCCTGTAAAAGCAATGTTGCGCAAGACACCTACTAAATTGTGTGATGTCGCTGCATTTAAATGTAAAATTTTATTTTGATACTTAAAGTAATCTTCATTTAACTCTTCAAATTCTTTCTTTGTTGCGTTCTCTTGACGAAATGCTTGGATAATAGGCATTCCTTGAATCGATTCATTTACTGTACCATTAATATCTGATAATCGAGAACGCATTTTATGATTGTATACTGAAGCATATTTTCGGTATAAACTAGCCCAAATGATTAAAATTGGTACAATGAGTAAACATAATAACGCTAACTTACTATCCAGTAAAAATAGGGCGATAAAAATGCCGATAATATAAATAAAACTAGAAACAAACGTCGCTAAAACTGTTACATATAACTCCCGGATTGCCTCTGTATCATTCGTTACACGCGATACAATCTTCCCCGCTGGTAAATGGTCGAAATAACGAATCGGTAAAGTTTGAATATGTGAAAAAACATCTTCACGCATAATTTGAATGATTTTATTCGATGCCTTTTGTAGATAAAACTGTTTACCATATGCAAATAAAGATACAACTAACAATAATGCAAAATACCCTCCGCCAAGTAAAAGCAATCGTTTCATCTCTGGTTCATAAAATGAATATACTTCTTTCGCTGTTAACATTTTCGCTTTATACACTTGCGTCGCTTTCCCGTTTTGAACTGTAATCATATCGCCTTTTACAGAGCGCGTTCCCTCTGCTGCAATTTTGTTAGGTACAAAATAATACGTGAAACCAACTTGTATAACATGAACTTCTTTTCCTTTTTGTTCTCCTTGTTCAAAACGGTCGCTTCGCTTATACCAAGCCCCGTTATACAGTACAGCATCCTCACCTTGCTCCGTTTCATACCAAGGCTTCTCAATTCCAACAATATGATCATCAATCATTACCTTTGCCACAAATGGGCCTGCAAGTTCTGCAATCACGAAAATAAATAACATTGCCAGCGCCGCAAAAATAGTTCCCTTTACTTTCATCGCGTATTCAAATAACCGCCTTGAAACACTCATATTTTCACCTCACCCTCTATATCTTCACCTTGCTGCCTTTCAAACTGCTCTTTATACCAACCATCATTCGAAACGAGTCTATCATGCGTTCCTTCTTCTATAATTTCACCATTATCCATAACGAGAATCCAATCTGCATGCTGCACAGCTGATAGGCGATGCGTTGTTATAATCGTTGTTTTCCCGCTTCTTTCGCTTCTTATATTTTCAATAATCGCTGCCTCCGTCCTAGCATCTACAGCTGATAAGGAATCATCTAAAATTAAAATGTCTGGATTTTGAATCACTGCTCTTGCAATCGAAATTCGCTGCTTTTGCCCGCCAGATAAAGAAACGCCTTTCTCTCCAACAAGCGTCTCTAACCCTTCCGAAAGAAACTCCAAATCTTTTTTAAATGCTGCAATTTCAATCGCCTTTTCAAGTTCCTCCTGACTTGCTTCCCTATTTCCAAATACAATATTTTCGCGTGCTGTTTTTGAAAAGAGAATGTGCTCTTGCGGGACATACCCAATCCAATCCCTTACGTTTTCAGTCGAAATTTCGTCAAGTTTTACATCCGACACTGTAATATTCCCTTCTCCAAGTGGATACTGGCGAAGGAGTTGGCGAACGAGGGTCGTTTTACCACTTCCTGTTTTACCAACAATGCCTAGCGTTTCTCCTTGTTTTAATGAAAAAGAAATATTTTTCAAATGCATATCAGATGAATGTGGATACGAAAAGGAAACTTGATCAAAGTCGATATACGCTGGTTCGTGTACACGCGCTGGCTTTTCTACGTTCTTCACATCCGGCTCGTAAGCTAACGTTTCATTCACACGATCTAGCGAAGCATTTCCGCGCTGCATAACATTAATTAATTCACCAATCGCAAACATCGGCCAAATCATCATCCCAAGGTAAACGTTAAAAGAAACAAGCTCACCAAGCGTAACCTTTGATTGAAAAACTAAAAACGCTCCGTATACAAGACCAATTAAATAACTAAGACCAACTAGCATCTTCACCGTTGGCTGAAACAGCGCATCAATCCTTGCAACTTTCATATTTTTTTCATATACATCTGTTCCGAGCCCATGGAATCGTTCTTCATCCGCTTTTTCCTGTACATACGCACGAATAACCCGCACACCCGCGATCGATTCGAGTACTTTATCATTCATATCACCAAACGCATCTTGCGCAACCGTAAAACGTTCATGTAACTTCTTCCCATATATATTCATCGCATATGCCATAATTGGCAAAGGAAGAAGTGCTGCAATGGTAAGTGGCCAACTAATCGAAAACCCCATCATAAAAACAATCGTTAACATATACAAACTAGAATCTACGAGTGTCAAAATTCCGAAACCAGCGGTCATAGAAAGCGCCTTTAAATCATTTGTCGCCCTTGCCATTAAATCACCAGTACGATTTTTGTGATAAAAGGTCGGTGTCATTTTCAGTAAGTGCCCCATAAATTTGGAACGCATCGTTCTTTCCAGTACGAATGCCCCGCCAAATAATTGATGCTGCCATACATAAGTGAGTATATATCCAGCTATTGTCGTCACGATTAACACCCAAATATATTTCATAATGACTTCACTCGTTAAGGATCCTATTTTGATATGATCAATCGTTAAACCAATTACCTTTGGAGGAATAATCTCAACTATATTTACAATTAAAAGTGCTCCAATCGCGATACTATACCTCTTCCAGTGTTCTTTAAAAAACCATGCTAACTTTTGTAATACCGAAAACAATGAAATCTCTCCCTTCTCAATTTTGTTTCACTTAAGTTTTTTTATCCACTATCAAACCCCCCACTTTACACCGCGCCAACTATACTGTCTCATCATAACTTCTCACCTTTCGTAATGTTCTACCTGAACCATACGACGTATGGAAACAACCAAAAATAAGGACAAAAAAAGCATACCGCCGCTCGACGATATGCGTAAAAGCGCATAAAAGCGTACGTCACGATATACGCAACGTACGCTTTTAAAAAACAAAAAGCACTATCTTTCCGTACGGTTTGCGTAATGATATGAATATTTTCCACCTTGTAATGCAGCTACACCAGTCATATTTACCATTACAATCATTACGCACACCTCCTTCATTTATTTTCCATTTTTTATTTTATAACTTAAAAGAGTTTTCTGTCAATTATTTTTTCACCTTAGAATAAAATAATCAATAATCACAAAAAATGAAAGAAGTGCAATACAATTTTTCAGCATAATATAAATCCTTTTTCATTTCATGAACAATTAAGGAAAAATACTGTAAGAAAAGGCATACAAAATAAAAATTACATAAGAAATCGTTTCCATAAACATTTTATTTGAAAAATATTATCAAACACCCTACAATCACCATATACTCACTCTTACAAGTTGCTATTTTTAGGAGGATTAATCATGACAACTAGCAATACGTACAAATTTTATTTAAATGGAGAATGGAGAGAAAGCTCTTCTGGAGAAACAATCGATATTCCATCTCCATATTTACACGAAGTAATTGGAAAAGTACAAGCGATTACTCGCGCGGAAGTTGACGAAGCAATCGCTTCAGCACAACAAGCTCAAAAAGAATGGGCTGAGGCTTCGCTTCAAGATCGTGCAAAATATTTATATAAATGGGCTGATGAGCTCGTAAATATGCAAGATGAAATTGCCGATATCATCATGAAAGAAGTCGGTAAAGGTTATAAAGATGCAAAAAAAGAAGTTGTTCGTACAGCAGATCTTATTCGTTACACTGTAGATGAAGCTCTTCATATGCACGGAGAAAGCATGATGGGTGATAGCTTCCCTGGTGGATCTAAATCTAAACTTGCAATTATTCAACGTGCACCACGTGGCGTAGTTTTAGCAATCGCACCATTTAATTACCCTGTAAATTTATCTGCTGCAAAACTTGCACCAGCTCTTATTATGGGGAACGCTGTTATCTTTAAACCAGCAACACAAGGCGCAATTAGCGGTATTAAAATGGTAGAAGCACTTCATAAAGCAGGTCTTCCAAAAGGACTTGTAAACGTAGCAACTGGACGCGGTTCTGTTATCGGTGACTACTTAGTAGAACATGCTGGTGTAAATATGGTATCGTTCACAGGTGGTACAAATACAGGTGCTCATTTAGCGAAAAAAGCAGCGATGATTCCGCTTGTATTAGAACTTGGCGGAAAAGATCCTGGTATTGTACGCGAAGATGCTGACCTAGAAGAAGCTGCAAAACATATCGTAAGCGGTGCGTTCTCATATTCTGGTCAACGTTGTACTGCAATCAAGCGCGTACTTGTACATGAGAATGTAGCAGACAAGCTCGTTAGCTTACTAAAAGATCAAGTAGCTGCATTATCTGTTGGTTCTCCAGAAGAAGACAGCACAATCGTCCCATTAATCGACGATAAATCTGCTGATTTCGTTCAAGGGTTAGTTGATGATGCAGTAGAAAAAGGTGCAACAATCGTAATTGGTAACAAACGCGAGCGCAACTTAATCTATCCAACATTAATTGACAATGTAACGGAAGAAATGAAAGTTGCTTGGGAAGAGCCATTCGGTCCAATTCTCCCAATCATCCGTGTTTCTTCTGATGAAGAAGCAATTGAAATTGCAAACAAATCAGATTTCGGTTTACAAGCAAGTGTCTTCACAAAAGACATTAACAAAGCATTTGCAATTGCAAACAAAATCGATACTGGTTCTGTTCAAATTAATGGACGCACAGAGCGTGGCCCTGACCACTTCCCATTCATCGGTGTGAAAGGTTCTGGTATGGGAGCACAAGGTATTCGTAAGAGCCTTGAATCTATGACACGTGAAAAAGTAACTGTATTAAACTTAATGTAATATGTTAGAAGCTGATCTCAGATTGTAGATCAGCTTCTTTTTATATAAACCATTCTTTTTAGGTGGGAAGAGAGCGTCCGGCCGTGGATAGGAGCGGTCAGTGCCTTTTTTGACCCCATGCCAAGTAAAAACAAAAGAAGAAAGCGAGTGGAGATTTCCTTTTATTTTCATTGCCACGACGTAAATGCTTGAAAATAAAATAGGTACATGTATGTGTTAAAAAATCAAGTTGAATATATATTCTTTCCTTCACTTACCTCATATGTTTTAGGGCTACTATTTATTACCCAATCCGTTACATGCCCCAATAAAGGTACATCATAACGACGTTGTTTCTCATCATTCAAGTTAGACAAAATCTCAAAAATACTTTCTACATTTTCTTTAATACTAACCGCATCTATAAAATGAACAACCTCAGGCGCAACAACATTCATATGTTGAAAATACTGTTTTTGCGGTTCTATAAGACTTAGATGTTTTTCAAAGTTACTTCGTCTTCGGGTAGTATCATTTTCTTTCCTTTTTCTTAATTCGGTTGCGCTTGTAGAAAGATGAATGTACCTATCCGGAAATCCTATATGTTTTTGTTTCATTTGATTTACATAAAACTCTTTCAAAAACGGTAAAGTTTGTGGAAACTCCCCCTCATAAATCCAGTTATACCAAATGGGCTGAAAAATATCTCCATCAAATAGAACGATATCATACAATTTTCGTTTTTCTTGTGCGATTTGCCACCTTTCAACTTGCCTTTCGAGATACCAATTTTCCGGTTCAGGATTAGGGCGCTGAAATAAGAAATTTACTTCTGGAATCACATAAGCATTGTATAATTCTGCAATCTTTAGGCACGTTGTCGTTTTACCAATGCCACTTGCGCCTTCCAAACAAATGAAAGTCATATTGTACCTCCGTTCCTTCATACTGTTTCATTATTCTACCTCATTAATTTCACAAAGTATTCCCTATAATCTGATTATTACTATATCCATTGACGTATAAAAATTCATTTGTTACCCTTGATGATGTGAATTGAATATATAAATCCTCATTCGTATCTCGGTGAGGTAGAGGTTGCAGTCATTAAGAGTATCATTTCAGGAGATGTAGTGGCATCGATGAATGAATGAGAAAGGAATGGTTGCCGAAGTGAGAAGTGTCCCACTGTGCATTCTTGCTGGGTCTGCTATTTAATAAGTGCAGAACTGTCACAAACAACTTGTTTGTGGAGAGCTATCGAGAGGTATGTCGTGGGTTTCCTATAAGATAGAAAGCACGTTACGACAATGACACGTGCTTTTTTTGTTTTGTATGAGACTTACCTTTCTTCCCTTTCCGGAAGACATACATATCTCCTCGCTTGACTTGGTTATACTAACTTTGGAGGTATTTTTTATGCAACAAAAAAAATGGGGCTTTTGGGTACTAACAGCTTTTGTTGTCGGTAACATGGTTGGCGCTGGTATTTTTATGGTGCCAAGTACGTTAGCACAAACAGCAAGCCCGCTCGGTGTTACATTAGCTTGGTTAACAACAGGGTTTGGTGTTTTAATGCTAGCTCTTGTTTTCGGTAATTTAGCAATTCGTCGTCCTGATTTAACGACAGGACCACAAAGTCATGCATATGCTTTATTTTCATCACCAAAAACGAAAAAAATGGCCGGATTTAGCATGGTATGGGGCTACTGGGTTGCAAACTGGGCAAGTAACGTTGCCATTATTACATCGTTTGCAGGTTATTTATCACTCTTTTTCCCAATTATGAAAGATACACGTGTCCTATTTGCAATCGGCTCTTTCGATGTAGAAGTTGGAAAACTGATTACATTCTCGATTTGTTCTTTCTTACTATGGGGAACACATATCATCTTAACAAACGGTGTAAACGGAGCTGGGAAATTAAACTTCTTAGCAACAACAACGAAAGTAACTGGATTCCTTCTATTTATTATTGTTACTTTATTCGCATTTCAAGCTTCAAAACTTGGCCAATGGTACACGCCAATCATTGATAAAGAAGGCGCTTCACACGGACTACTGTCACAAGTGAATCTAGCTGCCCTTACAACATTATGGGCCTTTATCGGGATTGAGTCAGCTGTCCTTTTATCAAACCGTGCTAAATCTCCAAAAACGGTAAAACACGCAACTGTAGCTGGATTATTGGTAACTATTTCTATTTATTTAGGAATTACAATTTTAACAATGGGTGTTCTTCACATTGATACATTGCAAGCTTCTGAACGTCCATTAGCGGATGCACTAAATGCTGCAATGGGTCACGGCGGCGGGAAATTAATGGCCTTACTTGCGCTTACTTCCCTTTTTGGTTCTATTTTAGGCTGGATTTTATTAAGCTCAGAAGTACCGTATCAAGCAGCAAAAGAAGGATTCTTTCCTTCCTTCTTTGCAAAAACAAACAAAAAAGGAAGTCCGATTTATTCACTAAGACTGACGAATATTATGTCGCAAGTCTTCTTGTTCTCAACACTATCAGGGACAATTGCTGAAGCCTATACATTCGTTATTACAGTCTCAACTTTAGCTTACTTAATCCCTTATCTCGTCTCACCAATCTTCCAGTTAAAACTAGTCGCAACTGGTGAAACATATAAAAACGAAATGGGTTCACGAATTATAGATGGTATTATCGCAGTCATAGCGCTTTGTTATGCACTATGGGTGATTAAAACTGGGGCTTCAGATATTAAAACATTCCTGCTTGGAATTGGTTTATTCGCAATCGGTTTTGCGTTCTACCCATTAATGAACCTTGATAAAAAACGAAATAAAAACGAGCAAGTTGCATAAGCAATTTGCTCGTTTTTATTTTTAAACCTGTATAATAGAAGCGAGAGGTGAAAAATATGTCAATTGAAACATTATGGAGCACTCGTTTTCAAAAACATTTTCAAAACGTCATCATGTATTTTACGCGTATGATTAGCGGTTTACTATACAGCTTCATCTTTATCTCATGTGTAGGCGCATATTATTATGCGGAGTTGCTTAAAACATCTCCTTCTAAAGAAATCTCGTTATTACTCATTATAACTGTGCTTACAATCATAATAACGAGATGCCCAATCCGTACGTTTATCCAAAAGCCTGACGCCGTCTATTTACTGGCGCTTGAAGAAAAATTAACATCTTATTTCAAACAATCTCTTCTATATAATTATGTCATGCAGCTATTTCCATTGCTATTTACTTTTCTAATCATTGTTCCATTAGCAATGCAATCATTACAAATAACGATACCTTTTTTATGTACTATATTTTTTATTTTAATGCTTATTAAAGCCTGGAATATATACATACACTGGATATGGCGCGATCAATATAATGGACAAATTTGGTTTATCATTCGCATCACTTGCAATGCATGTATTTTGTACATGCTCTTTCAATCTGTATCAGTTATATTACTAGGTGCCGGTTTCTTACTTCCAGTCTTTCTACTTATTTATACAATGAAACAACCAACAAAACGAATCGGCTGGGAATATATCATTGAACAAGAAGAAAAAATGGACATGCGCTTTTACCAATTTGCAAACTTTTTCACCGATGTCCCACAGCTCAAAAAACAAGTAAAACAAAGAAGATGGTTAACAAGTTGGTTAGAACAGATATTACATAAAAAACAATCTACTTTTTTATATTTGAACACTTTATCATTTTTACGTGCAAATGATTATTTTGGCATATATATGAGATTGACCATCATCGGTTCTTTCATTTTATATTTCGTACCAAACATATATGCAAAAGGCGCTATCACTTGTTG
Source organism: Bacillus sp. C1 (assembly GCF_054570475.1). Taxonomy (NCBI): domain Bacteria; kingdom Bacillati; phylum Bacillota; class Bacilli; order Caryophanales; family Bacillaceae; genus Bacillus; species Bacillus sp. C1. The sequence continues at coordinate 82,145 of NZ_JBTMZT010000002.1, read as the reverse complement.
TCTCTTATATATGACCTCTATGCAACTTCGTACGTTATGGAAATATTTTTCGGGAAATACTATTGTAGCATTATATCCTATCTCGCACGCTACACGGATGAATCAATTTCTTACTCTTATATTTTCACTAACAATCGTTCAGTTAACCATATTTGTAGTCATCTTACTTATGAGTGTACAGTCGCTTTTTCATGCTGTTTTTATCGCCTTAATCAGTATGCTTTTTATTAAATTTATCATTGTACCAAAAACAAAAAAACGAATTTCTTCTTTTTAAAATGAAATTCCCTATTACATGTACAAAACAGGAGCTAGAGGGCTCCTGTTTTTTGTTAGCTAGTCGATATATTTGAAAGATCATTGATAAAATTTTATTCACCACTTTATCCAATACACTCCCGCTAATTTCTAATCACTTTTTTAGGCATTTCTCATATAGTGAAAATGACTAAAATTTTCTTGATCGTATGAATCATCCATCAGTTACAAAATGTTTGACCACATATATAAAAGATGGGAGCCTGACTATGAACAACACTCAAACTTCAACGCCCCCAAACCACTCTGAGGAAAATAAAAGAGAAATTAGCTTACAAACGTTACGGGTCATTGGACTCATTGTATTAATTAGCGGTTATATCCTTGTCGCTCTGTCTGAAGTAGGTGAGCTGAAAGATCTTTTAACAAATCCAAGTGCTGGAAATAACCTATTTCAAAAAGACGTTTTGTAAAAAAAGAGGACCTATCCACCTTCTTTAAAAAACGTAACCATTTATTCCTTTGGCTGGACAGACTTTTTGAAGTTATGGACTCAACTAAAGAACTATGAAAACTGACGTAAAAGGTCAACCTTATTTTCTGTACATACTAAGGTTGGCCTTTTAAGAGTTATTTATTTTCAAAATTTAAGAAAGCTTCACTACTTCTTTTACATGCATATCAAGTTCTGCTAAGAACGTATCAATCTTAGGATTTTTAACGACGTCATAGCATGCAAAACTTTTCAAAGGACTCATGCCAATAAATTTCTGTACTCGGTGCAAATGACTGATTGTATCTTCTAAGCTCTCACCTTCAAAAAATTGTGCGTGATTCTGAAATGCTTCTTTTGGTGCATTCCACGTTGTAGAAAACATATATTGTTTCTCCGTCAATAATCCTCCTGCCCCGTATTGCTCTCCTCCTTTAAAAAAGAGACCGTATTCATACACTTCATCCATATACGTTTTAAATAACCCCGGAATACTAAACCAATAGATTGGTGTTTGATAAATAATAACATCTGCCCATAAAAACTTTTGTTGTTCTTCCTTAACATTGTATCCGTCTTGAATAATTGTAGTTTTCACATGATTCTTTTCACTAAGTAAATTGACCATGCGATCAACTAACGTTGCATTTAATTTCCCTCCTTCTGCACTATATTTTTGATGACCATTTATGATTAGTATGTTTTTCATCTTATTCGGCCCCTTTATTTTTATTGAATACAATCATTTAATTTTCAGCTACTACTCCAAGCTGCTGCATAAGAGTAAGGTTGTCTTCTAAATGCCAGTCTTCCGTAATTTTCCCATCCTTAATACGCAAAATATCAATTGCGAAAAAGTTAATTGGTTTCCCATTATGCGTTCCTGTAAAGGATAGACGAGCTGTAACCTTATCACCAACTACTAGTAGATCTTCAATCTTACAGCGAATATCTGGAACAGCTTTACGAACGTTTTTTGCCGCAAACGCTAAACCTTCAGGACCTTGTGGGCGCCCTTTCGGTAACGTATTATCAACGAATCTCTCCGTAACTGTTTGTGGAATAAGCTTCTCATTACCAGTATCCCAAAATGTATAGAAACGCTGAGCAGCATGCACCATTGATGTAGCTTCCTTTTGACTTAAGGATGGAGCGATTGTCATTGTTTTCGGTTCTAAAGACCCTTTCAATAATTGAATCTCACTTTTTGAAGCAGACGTTTTTTGATTACTACATGCAGTAATTACAATACCGATTGCCACGAGACAAATGATAAGAAAACAAAACGAACGCCAAGACTTGCTAGATTGACTTGTTCTTTTCAAAATAGTCACCTCCTTCATAAAAAAGTTTTGTAATCCTTGATGCTATTGTATATGCAGTAAATTCCCTTTTGGAAGTAGTGATATTTTTTTCATATAGTTACCTTTTAGATATCTTTGTGATAATATAAAGCAAATTAATAAAAAAATTTTTATGGAGGCTATTTTCATGGATACGATTGATCCAATTATATTGACGAAAGGTTCACCCGGTATACCTTGTCCGATTGCTAAGACACTCGACGTAATTGGAACAAAATGGACATTTTTAATTATTCGTGATCTTCTTATTGAAGGAACATTACGATTTAGCGACTTACTAAAATCAATGGATGGAATTAGTCCAAAGACACTCTCCCTACGCCTTAAAGAATTAGAAAGTCAAGGTATTGTAACAAGAAAAGTATACCCTGAAGTTCCTCCCCGGGTAGAATACACATTAACGGATAAAGGCAAACAATTAGAAGGTATTTTCATTGAATTAAAGCGTTTCGGCTTAACTTTATAGAGTACCAATGTAGCGTAATCGCAAATAGTGAGATAAAAAACAAACAGGAAATCTAACAAAAAGCCCCACCTTAAGTACAAAACTATAGGTGAGGCTTTTCAAAATACGACTAACATTTTAAATACATAATATTATATTTTTAAGATTCAAAAGAGAAATACCTTCCAGATAACATACTAATGGTCCTTACCCTCTTTATTTTATCGGTACGCAAATTTCACAATAATCACGATCAACCTTTTCCTTAACATACCTTTCAAACATCGGTCTACTATCAATTTGATAGCCACAGTTTAGTAGTTCAGAAAAAATATCAGTCCATGCTTTTTGAATGTCTTCTGCTACATGTTTAACCATGTAAATAGCGTATTTCCCCCCGGATAATTCACCTTCACTAACTACCTCATCAATTTGATAATCTGTTGAAATTACAATGCCAGCATCATAACGACAGTTCTCAGGATTAGTTGTTTCTGGGTTGTCATGTGAAATTCCAAGTATGATTGACGTTTCTACAAACAGGTCATTCTCCTTAGCCCAGTTTTTTAATTTTTTCATCGTCAAGACATTATTTGGACCATATGGCCCCACCTGCCTAACATAAGCAACTCGATACTTTGGTAACTGTTCAACCTTGATATTCATATACTCATTCTCCTTTATATCAATATTTACTACATATCCAAAGTTATCATGATTTAAAATGATATTCATCTGAATTTTTAAAAAATATAAAAATGTACACTTAGCAGCCCTACACTACAAAAACTTTCAAAAATGTAACTTTATGAAATAAATATCACTACTTCCCATACTAAATTTTTGGGATTACAATGATGGCAATCAAAATAAATGATACAAATAGGGGGCATATAACATGCTAGAAGGAAAAAAAGTAGCGATTATTGGCGGAAGTTCTGGTATTGGTTTCGAAACAGCACGATTAGCATTAATGCAGGGGGCACATGTTATAATCGCTAGTCGATCAGAAGAAAAATTACAAGAAGCAAAAAAGGTACTAGTGGGAAATGTAACAACTTACTCACTTGATATAACAAACGAACAACAAGTTCAATCATTCTTTGAAGAAATAAATATAATTGACCATTTAGTTATTACAGCAGCTGAAACTTCCGGAGGGGATTTCCTTCATACAGAAGTAAGTAAAGCACGTCAATTATTTGAAAATAAATTTTGGGGACAATTCTATGCTGCTAAATATGGCGCGCCTAAAATTACGAAAGACGGATCCATCACCTTATTTTCAGGCGTAGTTGCCTATAAAACAATGACTGGTTCAGCTACACTCGGCGCAGTAAACGCAGCTGTCTCTAACCTTGGAGAAACATTAGCATTAGAACTTGCTCCTATTCGAGTAAATATTGTCTCCCCGGGCATTATTGATACACCGTCACGCAGCAAAATGCCCTGCGAAGCACGGGACAAATTTTATAAAGAAATAGCAAATAAACTCCCTGTCAAACGAGTTGGTCAAGCAAAAGATGTTGCAGACGGCGTGTTATATTTAATTCAAAATAAATTTGTCACTGGAACAACGCTTCACATTGAAGGTGGGCATATATTAATTTAATGAAAGAGGAGATTTTCCTCCTCCTTTTATTTTCACTTGGCATGGAGCTACGCTTCTACGCACGGATTGACCCTCTCTCCCACCTAAAAAAATATTTTTTATTACTCTTCCGAATCCCGTATCGGTAACACGGTAGAATACTTAATTTCACGGAGCGCTAAACTCGTTTGAATCCGCGTAATCCCTAGCTTATTTAACTTTCTAATAAAATGCTCCAGTTCCTTTCGATCACGGTTCGCAACTTTTAATAAATAATCGTACTCACCTGTTAAACAATGACACTCTAACACTTCAGGCATAGATTCAAGTTCTCGTTCCAATACTTCAAGTTTTTCAGATTGATGAATATTCGTACTCATGAAAATAAAACACAATAAATCAAATCCAAGTTTTTCTTGATTTAAAATTGCGACTTGTTTATCAATAAACCCTTCACTTTCTAATCTTTTTACCCTAGCATGCGTAGCAGGTGGTGATAAATTGACCATGCGCGCAAGTTCCGCATTGCTTACTTGCGACTTCTTTTGTAAAATATCTAAAATTTGTACGTCCAAATCATCTAACACTTTAATAACAGATGACTCCATAAAAATCCCCCTTTTCTTTACCGACGATTCTTCGAAAAAATGCATCATAACCGTAGTGAAATTAAATAAAATTCCGCAATTACAATCTTAAACAAAACATTCTATTGAATTTTCATCATTATACAAAAGAATATATTAGATAACAAAGAAAAATGCTAAAATTATTTACAATTCATTCTTACTTTTACAAAGGAGTTTAAACTATGCCTTATTTCTATGTCTTTTTACTACTACTAACAAGCTTACTATGGGGCGGAAACTTTGTCGTCGGAAAATCACTTGTGGATCATGCTTCCCCGATGACCCTTACAAGTTTAAGATGGCTGATTGCGATTGTTTGTCTCTTACCGATTGTTTGGTTCAAAGAAAAGAAACTTCTCCCGCCGCGCGCCGCAATTCTACCCTTACTACTCATGGGAATCACCGGCGTTGCTCTCTTTAACATTTTTCAATTTTTAGCATTAGAACAAACTTCAGCAACAAATGTTGGACTTATCTCTACATTAAATGCGATCTCTATTGCATTATTTTCATCTGTATTCTTAAAAGAAAAAATAAACATACTGCAAATTCTTTCGATGGTTCTTTCTTTTTTCGGTGTTATTCTCGTTCTTTCAAAAGGAAATATCGCACTTTTATTTTCGTTACATTTTAATAGCGGAGATTTATGGATGATTGCAGCCGTTTGTATTTGGGGGATTTATTCGGTTTGTAGTAAATGGGCGACAAAAACGACAACACCAATGATAGCAACTTTGTATTCAGGAGTTTTTGGCGTTCTCCTATTGCTTCCATTTAACATACCAACCTTTACTGTTTCACATATAGATGCTTCATTTATCACTTCACTACTATATACAGGCTTAATTTCAACTGTAGTCTGTATGGTATTTTGGAATATTGGCGTTCAAAAATTAGGAGCAACGACGTCGGGAATCTTTCTAAATTTCAATCCTATTTTCACTGCCATTTTAGCATTCCTGTTCCTCGGTGAAGAATTAACATGGATTCAAATTGTTGGTACTGTAATTGTTGTAACTGGCTGTTATTTATTCTCTCACTTTAAAACAGCTATCCATCAGCCAAATGCGACCTTTGCACGTAGCCATTCTTAATGAAACAAAATTAGTGGGGGAACCTTATCCCCCACTAATTGACATCAAATATTAGGATTGTTTAAGTCCTTATTTTCAGGTAAAGAAGTATTTTTCTCCTCTTGAACTTCTTCGATGCACTGCTCCATCTTATGAAGATAAGTAGCTGCAAATTCTTTCCCGCCAAGACCGAAGGCTAATCCAAAAGCTAAAGCCAGTCCACCTAAAATTAAAATGAAAGCAGCGTTTACAATTGAAGCAGCAACGCCAAGCTGATCTAAAGCCATAAAAAACGCTAACGCGATAATTGTATATTTTGTAATGGACGCGATAGGATTGTATCCTTGTTTTGGTAAGGTATTTGCTAACATTTTTTGAACAAAATTACCTAAATAAAAACCAACACTTAAAATAGCGAAGGCGACAACCAATTGCGGTAAGAACGAAATGACCCCTGCTACAAGCGTCACTAAGAAGTTGAGTTTCACAAGTTGCAGTGCCTCAGCCGCAAACAGCAGTACAACAAAGATTTGAAAAATATAACCGATAATTCGAGAATACGTCACATTCCCTAGTTGTCTCATTCCAAGTTGATTCATGAATGAATCAACTCCTAGACGCTGACAAAGATTTGTAATGAACGTATTCAGTCGTTTACTAATAAAAATTCCCACTAGTAATAACAAAATTGCGATTACAATATTCGGAAGCATCGCTAATATGTTATTCAGCATAACAATAGCCGGTTGTGAGATTCCGCTAATATTCAGTTGATCAAGCGCTGATACAACCGTTGGAATCAAAATGAATATAAATGCGATTGTTCCAATAATAGAGGAGACACTCGTTCCTTTAAATACATCAGTTAGTCCTAGTTTTTGTATACATGTATCCGTACCAATACTTTGAAGGAAGTTTGAAATAATATTTCTAACAATTTTTGCAATCATCCAGCCGACGAATACAATTAGCGCTGCGGCAATGATTCTAGGAACAAACGCAAGTAAACTTTGCGTCATTGTTTCAAACGGCTGAGAAATTCCCGTTAATCTTAAAGCGGATAAAACGGCTGGAAGAAACAGTAATAACACTAAATAAAAAACAATTTTTGCTATCTGATCTACTACTTTTTCTGGATCTTTCTCCTGTTGAATCACATTCCATTTATGAAGTAATGCACCAACATTACCTCTCTTTCCAACTTTTTTAATGAAAAGACTGATCGTTGATGCAAGTAACCACGCAAGTAATAAAATTAACGCTGCTTTCAATATGTTTGGAATCGATAAAGAAATAGCAGCTACCATGCTAACGAGTGGTGTAGCAATAAAGTTTAAGCTTAAAATATTGAAGAAAATAATGAACACAATTACCATCAAAATATAATACACAATCTTACTTATTATGCGCTCTGGCGAATATTTTGTTTGCTGACTTGCTTGAGCGAATAATTTATTATCGAGATTTGTCCTTTTTAAAGCAGCAGCTACTACATTGGCAATGATTTTGGCAATAATCCAGCCGATAAGCAATACGAGAAGCGCTAATAATAAATCGGGAAGTTTCGTGAATGAATCTCGGACCACTTGATCATAAAACATATGTATCATCTCCTAGAAAAAATTTCATTTTATATCATGTCCAAGAATAGAAAAGTGATGTATCCACGCACTATCTTTCACATCGTTATGCGCCGCTTTGAACTTATGCCATACTATTGTGCAATCCTCTTCCCTACTGCTACTCCCCTCTTATATTTCAACAAGCTGTAAACAGGAGCTAGGTGCTCCTGTTTTTTGTTGGTTAGTCGATATCCTTCGTCGAATCGCTGATATATTGTGAGAAACGGGTGATATATTTGAAAAATCGCTGATAAAGTGAAACTTTAATCAGTGGGGGGCTTCATTCACCACTTTATACAAACAAATTTTTGCAAATCACCATGTTTCTTTTTATAATTTTGTAGCATTTCTCTTTCTCCACAATACAAAAAAACATCGCCATTACGGTAACGATGTTTTCCCTTTCATTTCTTTCAAAAACTGTTGTTCTTCTACTGGTGTGAGACGCCTAACTGCTTTACCCGTATCACCACCTTGAATTTTCCACAAAAAGTTATGCTCCTCAACTGTTTGCGAAAAATCGCTTCTTTCCCAGCGTTCTAGAATAGCCAGCAATTTGGATTTATAATTAAAATTTTTGCTACTCTCTACAGCTTTTTTTGTAGTCTGAATTTCTGTTTGTGTCATTTCAACAAATCCCCATTTCTCAGAGGATTTCACTTTTTGATGTACCATTTTGTGCATCGTAGATATAATTTCATCTTCACTCACTTGCGGCGTATTTTCCGCTACTTTCTCTTCCTTTTGCGTGATTACTTTCTGCTCCTTTAGACGTTTATCCTCTTCTTCTACGTATGCAAGAAATTGATAAGCGCCATACAAAATACCCATTATCATTGCAATAGTCGTAATCGTCCCTATGACCCATTTTTTCATATTATGTATTTTCATATCTCCTCTTACTTATTATAAAAACAAATGGAATCGTCTACAAATCGCCGATTCCATTTATTTATCATTTTAAGATTTCATTGCTTCTCGAACAATATGACTATCGACGTATTGCTTGAACTTTACAATCTTACCCTTCTCAAGTTGCCATACATGAACAAATTCTGCTTCAAACGCTTTACCCGTTTCTTTATAAACGCCTGAATACACACCTTCAGCAATAATAACGTCTTTTCCGTTTACTTCATGGTACGTATTTACACTCGCCTTATAATCATCCCATTCCGATTCTAAGCGACTAAATACATTCTCCATCACAGCTTCCATACCAATATATGTTCCAGCATACGGGAAACCAGCTGCCTCTGTCCACTCTACTTTTTCAGAAAGAGCTTCTGCTAAATGTTTTGCATTAGAAGAAGCGGATCCTTCATATGTGCTACGAATGATTTCTAAATTTGTTTTTTGTGTCATTATTTTTTCACCCCAAACGCGTTTGCTGCTAAAACTAGCCCAATTTCAAGTGCTTTTACATTTGGAAAGCGTTTCTTCATTACAGATTGAATTTCCTCACTTGAAAGATTCTCTGCAAGAACTTCATCAAATGCTACTAAATAGTTACGAGTATGTTCAATTGCATCTATTGTATTTGGCACATCATAATCACGATGACCTGCAACAACAACTTCTGGATGTAAATTTCCGATCTCTTCTAGTGTTGCTAACCATTTCTCACGAGCTACTTTATCTGTTTCTAACGTCCATACAAATGTATTGTTATAAACAATATCCCCTGTAATCACAGCCTTTAATGATGGAATCCATACGTAACTATTATTTGGTGTATCACCTTGTAAGCCACCTTTAATAAACAATTCGTTTCCTTCTAAGACAAGCTTATCTTCTTTTAACTCTTCTGGAATAATGGGCTCATGGGGCACATTATGTCCAATAGACGGTTTCCATTGTTCCACTTTCTTTTGAAATGTATTACGAATATCTTCTACAGTATTTGCAAGAGCTACAATTTTTGCATTAGGAAATGCACCATGCAATATATTCAAGCCGAAATAATGATCTGGGTGAAAATGTGTCACATAAATATGCGTTAAATTCTTTCCTGTTTCAATAATTTGAGCTGTCAGACGGTGTGCATCACTTAATAAAAATTGTGCATCTATAAGAATCGCATCGTTTTCTCCATAAATAATGGTTGATGTAACTTGAAATGCTTGCTCAGATCCTGTAAAGACTTCTAAATTTAAATTTGACATTTTAACCCCTCCAATTTAGCAATAACCTATATAATTACTCATTATTCTTTAAATAATACTCATTCACTTTTATTAGTCGCCACAAGTTGTAACTACATAAGTTACAACTTACACAAAAAAATATTCATTACAAAAATAAAAAATATATAAAATCATTATTTTTATCATGTATCTTCGAGATGTAATCATTATAGTTACAACAAGGGTGATAAGTCAACATTTTTTCATAAGAAACTTACATCTTATTTTACAACCATAAAAAAACACTGCCTTTTTAGTAAATCAACTTACTAACAGGCAATGTTTTTATAACAAAATAGAATCTATTTTAGTTGTTTTTCATTACTTTTTCTTTAATAAAACGATCTACATATCCTTCTGCTTTTGCAACAAATAAATATGCTCCCATTGCTAATAATGCAAGGTCTAGCTCATACCCAGGGTTCTTTCCATCTCCTAATAAACCAGCAGCACCATTTACTTTCACAATTGCGCCAACTAAAATAAGAGCGAATAATAATCCTACATATCTAACACCTAAACCGATGATTAATAAGATTCCACCAACTACTTCAAACGTTGCAACTCCATATGCAAGAGCGCCTGGCAAACCAATGCTTGTAAACCATCCTGCTATATTATCAATTCCTGATTGAAACTTTGCCAATCCATGTGCAAAGAATGTAACCCCTAATACGATGCGAATAATTAAATTACCAATATATTGATTCATTCTGAACTCTCCCTTTTTGTTTTGTTATATAAAACTTTGTTTCACAAGACAAAACAATACAAGATTTCTTTTTATTCGTCAAATACTTTTTTAGCAAAAAATAAAAAAACATTCTCCATTTTACGGATAATGTTTCTTAAAAACAGCTAGAAACCTCATGTCCTACAAGGATTCCAAAAAGAAAATATTGATAAAAATCAGCAGTATGTTTCCTATTTTTTCAAAATATATTTTTTAATCTTTAGAGTGAAGTTCAAACTTCTTTACATTAGGAACGATCCATTATAGACTCGGCAGCCTTTTTTTCATCTCTTGCGAATCATAAAGATAAAACATATCTTCACCAGGAGGATGAAAAACATTTATAGTTCGAGCCCCTTTTTGATAGACCGTCATTTCTCCTTCCGACCACTTCTCCTCCCATCCATTTATCCAAATTGCTATAGACGGCAAAAAAGAAGTATATCTATATCCTTTCGAATCATCTCCTGCAATATAAGAAGAGAAGACCGAAACAGGAAAACCTTTAACTTTTGATTCTTTTCCTACTGTAAATGGTGCACATATGAAAAGAAATATAATTACACATATGACTTTTTCCTACGTAATCCTCATTCATTTTTCTCCTTCTAGTACGAACATACACATAAATTTTAACACAATCACTATTTCTTCACTCTGTACTGATACTCTTTTTATATCCATAAAAAAGAGCTTACTTCATAAGATAAACTCTTTCCCTTTACACAAACCACTTTTGTAACAAGCTCAAAATAAAATAATACAATATCTTCCCTGCTAAAACATGCGTATACTACCGAAAGTAGTGTTTCCTTTCAACCGTAATTTTATTTGACAAAATATTCTGAATTATATTAAAATGACTACAGCACTGCTAAACTTTTAGCTAAAACTACACAACTATATCTCTATTTATGAACTACTTTTCAACAGGCCCGCATTGTATTCATAATTGTGCAGATTGAGAAATGAGAGGAGAGTCCTATTGAAATCATTATTACGAAAGAAACCGCTTACTACCGAATCACCAAAGCAATTAGAAAGAACATTAACCGCATTAGACTTAACATTCTTAGGCATTGGCGCTGTAATTGGGACAGGCATTTTCGTGTTAACTGGAATTGTTGCAGCTAAACATTCTGGCCCTGGTATTATGTTATCTTTTCTTATTGCTGCCTTTACATGTGCGTGCGTAGCCTTCTGTTACGCAGAATTCGCTTCTTCTATCCCGATGTCGGGAAGCGTTTATACATATGCATATATGACAGTGGGAGAAATTGTTGCTTTCATTGTTGGTTGGTGTTTAATGCTTGAGTACTTACTAGCTGTTGCAGCCGTAGCCGTAGGATGGTCAGGCTATTTACAATCGTTACTTTCTGGATTTAATATTCATCTACCCGCCATTATCGCCTCAGCCCCCGGAATGGGCAAAGGCGGGATCATCGATTTACCAGCAGTATGTATTTTACTTTTAATTACTCTGCTTCTTAGCTTGGGTGTACGAGAAAGCGCTCGTATTAATAACATTATGGTATTAGTAAAGCTAGCAGTGATTATCGCTTTTATCGTAGCAGGTGCAAAGTACGTCAAACCGGAAAATTGGACACCATTTTTACCATTTGGATATGACGGAATTATTACAGGTGCAGCAACTGTATTCTTTGCTTTTTTAGGATTTGATGCCATCGCAACTGCTGCTGAAGAAACGAAAAACCCACAGCGATCTTTACCGATTGGCATTATCGGTTCTCTGCTCATTTGTACAGCACTATATATGATTGTCTCTTTTGTTTTAACTGGAATGGTACCTTATACACAATTAAATGTTTCAGACCCAGTTGCTTTTGCTCTTCATTTTGTTGGCGAAGATACAATTGCTGGATTATTAGCTGTCGGTGCGATGACAGGAATGACAACGGTTCTTCTTGTCGTTATGTATGGACAAGTTCGCGTTTCCTATGCAATGAGCCGTGATGGATTACTTCCAAAAGCATTATCTCGCATCCATTCAAAAGTGAAAATCCCTTTATTAAATACATGGATTACTGGCATCGCAGCTGCTTTATTAGCAGGATTACTAGATTTAAATCTACTTGCAAACTTAGTAAACATCGGTACACTAACCGCCTTTACATTCGTTTGCTGTGCTGTACTCATTTTGCGGAAAACACATCCGAATTTAAAGCGAGGATTCCGCGCACCATTCGTACCTGTATTACCTATCATCGCGATCTGTTGTTGTCTCTATTTAATGCTAAACCTCTCTGCAACAACGTGGAAAAGTTTTGCCATTTGGCTTATCATTGGATTATTTGTATATTTCTTTTATTCTAGACGTAATAGCCACTTACTAACTGAAAAAACAAATACTGAGAAAAAAGAAGCATAATAAAAAACTTGCCAATTCGGCAAGTTTTTTTCATGGCGTAGAGAAAGAGAAATACTAAAAAGAAACATGTTAATCTGACGAGGTTGATTCGTATAAATTAGTAAATGAAATTTTATCATTGATTTTTCAAATATATCTATCACTTCTCACAATATATCAGCGATTCGACAAAGGATATCGACTAACCAACAAAAAACGACAAAAAACAGGAGTCCTCTAGCTCCTGTTTCCCAACACTCTGAAAAAAGCTTACCAAGCCTTATTTTGTTTCTTTCTTTTTCTTTTTCCACACATTGAGGCTATCAAAGAAAAAGTTAATAAACAGCGTTCCAAGGCCCGCTAATAAAAACGTCATTAAAAAGAGAACCCATATGCTTTTCTCTTTCAAAAAATAATATCCAACAAGGAGCACAATGGCAATCCATACATATTCAAGAATTCTTTTTAGTTTTTTCTGTTCCAAATCAACCGCTCCCTTATCCTGTCTTTCTCCCTTTATTGTAACATGAAATAATATATCGGCGGAATCACCCTATATATCGGCTATCAGGCACAACTTATCTTCCATCTTAAAGGGGACGTATGGTGCAACAAGCCCTCATTGAAGCCAACTAATAAAAGCTACATCAGAAGCATATCAAAAATATACAAATATATACATAAAATCCGTTTCTTCTCAGCTAAACTGATATAATATAAAAAAGGAGGGGAAAATATGAAAAAAATCCTATATTTGTCTTCTGTTGCTATACTTTCTTTAAGTTTAATTGGATGTTCAAACACAACAGAAAAAACGAATTCTTCGACACCCTCAACATCAGAACAAACAGAAAATTATTTATCGTTAGACTTAAAAGAAATACAAACAATAAATTTAACTAGAACAGAAGGTAATAAAACTTCCAAAGCTGTAACAAACAACGAAGAGTTAATAAAAGAATTTAATAAAGCAATCCAAAATAGTACATCTAGTAAAATAGATGTAAAAAAGCAAAAAGAAAATACTTCAGTATATTCTAATATGACAGTTATATTCAAAGATGATTCTCAAAAAGAATTTTTAGTTTGGAATGAAAATAACAATCAAATTTTAATAACAAAAAATACAAATGAGAAATCTACACAAGGACTAAAACTTAGCCAGAAAACTTCTAAAATAGTAACCAACTTTTTAAACGACCTTAAATAACGAAGGAGCAGAGACAGTTCATTAAAAATGGACTGTCTCTGCTTTTAAAAATTCTCATCTGCTTTATTAACATAACCCGTATGTTGAATCTGTATAGAACATCCATTCTTCTTTACACTTTCCCCAGCAGCTTTAATAGTATAAGTATTGTGCACTACATAATAACCATCGTCCCAATATTTTTAATGACGGAATGTTTTCTAATTAATCCCATTACTTAATGATTGTGGATGTACATAATTTGGTATGCATATAAAACAAACAAAATATCACACATGTAAACAACAAGAACGGAATTTCATGGAATGCCCCCCCTTAGCTTGATGGGCATGGGTCTATACTTCCTATACACGTTTTCACACCGACTCCACTTTATTTTTCTTTTTCACAGACTTGAAAATGAACATTCCTATTACAATAACGCAAACAACCGCTAGTATCGGTAGCGTATATTGTTCGGCGATTGCCCCTGCCTTTTTCCAATGTGGTCCTAGCGTCAATCCGATATATACGTATATCGCCGTGAGCGGCAACATCGCTACAAAGGTGTAGATGCTAAATTTCCAAATATTCATTTTGGCAATTCCGCACGGAACGGAAATAAGCGTACGAACTCCTGGAATAAAACGCCCAAGAAACGCCACGGCTGGTCCATATTTTTCAAAGAAACGATCTGATTTTTCAATTTGCTCTTCCTTTATGAAAAAGTACTTTCCATACTTTATCAATAACGGACGCCCTCCATAATAACCAAGTGCATATAAGGTTAACGGCCCCGTCGTTCCTCCGAGCGTCCCAGCTAATACCGCAAGCCAAAAGTTCATATCCCCTTCGTATACCCAATATCCAACAAGAGGTAAAACAATTTCTGCTGGGATAAATTCAAATGTTAATGCAAGAATGACACCAAAATACGAAAACTGTTTTAAATAATCAATCACATCTAAAATAAATTGTTCCATGTATACACTCCTATCCTTTATTGACGTTATATTTTTCTTGTAAGTGCGGCGGTGCCATTTTTACAATTCGCTGCAAAATGAATAGCACAACCGTAATATCATCTAACACACCAAAAAACGGTAAAAAATCAGGAATAAGATCCAATGGAAACATGACATATCCGATTAATATCGCAATAGATACGACTTTCTTCTGCACAGCGACTTCTTTCGACAGAAAAAATTCATATAGAAATGGACCAAACCGGCGGAAGTGAAGCATAAATCGAAATCGGTTTATAAACTTTTTCATTTTTTACCTCTCCTTTTTCTGCATACAAAAAGGACCTTTACCAAATATAGTAAAGGTCCTAAAAAAGACAATAAGGGGCCTTTACCACTGCCGGTAAAGGTCTCACTAACAACAAAAATGTTGCCAATAAAGCCGAGGGTTTCTCCCTGTAATGACGACTTTATTGTGACAAGTTACTCCCCTTTGTATACGCAAGTTTATAACATCACCTTAAAATATTTGATAGAACTTGTCAATCTTTTTCTATTGCTGAAGCGGTTGATACATACTTGCTATCGCTTGTATTTCAGAGCTTGGTGCTGGCGATAGTTGATAATATCCTTTCTGCACCATATACTGCCAAATATCATAAGCATGGTGGCTACTAGTTAAGAAAGTATTTTCTAAAAGCGTTCTTAAATCTGGATTCGCACACTCTAATAAAGAACCTGCACAATTAAACGCAGACGACTTTTGATTCAGTAAATATCCAAGTGCAATTGATCGATCGTTAGGAGGCTGCGCATCCATGCTTGGTGTAACGGGGGCATACGCTTGTGAAGGAGCCTCTATATAAGAAGCTAATACTGGTTTTAATTTAGGCGGCTGGAACTTTGATATATTTGGGGTTGAATCACTTTGTACAAATTCCACCTTCAAATTATAATCTTGCACATGAAGAGGCAGATGCTTCTGTAACATTTGTTTCAACTCAGGATCCTGCGCTTGTTGTATATATGTAGACATCATATTAATTGTGTTATAGTCTCCAGCTATCAGTTCACTTAAATCACGTAATTCATGCGTTGCCAATTGCATTTCTATTTCCCCTTTCTATCATTCCTTTCTAGCATCTCCTAAAAAAACAAAAATACTATATAAAAATCCACATCACTGTGAATTTTTATATAGTACGAATTAAAGCGGATTACACTTTGGCATCTCTAATCCAGAAGCTTGTGCTAATTTTAATAAATAATAACATTCTTCCCTTGCCATATGATCTGCCATCCTTCCAGAAATCATGCTTAATACTTGATTCGATAATTCTAACTCCCCCTCATCTACTCTATCGGCTCAATTTGAATTCGATGCTGATCAGGGTCATACACAACAATTCCACTTCTCTCTGCATTACAACTCTCTAATTCTTCAAATGAAACACAATAGAACTCTAATTTTTTTCGCACTTTTTCTATATCACAAAATAACAAATTTAAATTTATATAAGAGGGTGCCTCCTTATCTTTGTCCCGATTTAAAACGCAGCAAATTCTTGCTCCACCAACATCATACCAAACGCCCGGCACATGTAATTGCGGACGATGTATACTTGGCTGAAGCCCTAAAATCCCTTCATAAAAATATAATGTTTCCTTTAAATTTCGCACTTTTAATTCAATACAATTTGTAATCGTCTCCACTTCCCTTTCCCCCTTACCCTCTACTAGTTTTCTATATGAGTCATAAATAACAAATATGTCTGAATACAATACGTAGTGATGATTGTTTTACCTGTAAAGGAGGTTTCTGTAATGGACAAATTTATGAAATCCTACACACCTTACCATGGTCCGAACGATCCTTGCTCGCCAATTGGAAAGAAATATTATTCAGTTCCTCCCCATTTATACATGGGATTCCAACCAACAAACTTGCCGCAATTCCCGCCTAACGAAGCATTAAAAAGGGGAACTTTATGGCCTGCTTTTTATGATTATTATGAAAATCCGTATAAAAAAGGACGGTGACTAAAACCGTGGCTCAAACATTGCCCGCTGAATTTTATAAATGGCTAGAAGAACTGCAAGAACTCGATTTTGTCTTAGTCGAACTCACTCTTTATTTAGATACGCATCCAGATGATGTTTCCGCTATCAATCAATTTAATGATTTTTCCTATAAAAGAAGGGTGCAAAAGCAAAAAATTGAGGAAAAGTATGGACCACTTCAGCAGTTTGGTAATAGCTACTCTAACGCTCCGTGGGAATGGAGTAAAGGTCCTTGGCCATGGCAAATATAAAGGAGAGAAAATATGTGGATTTATGAAAAAAAACTGCAATATCCTGTAAAAGTAAGCACTTGTAATCCCGCACTTGCGAAATTATTAGTTGAGCAATATGGCGGGGCAGATGGCGAACTCGCAGCTGCTCTTCGTTATTTAAATCAGCGCTATACGATTCCTGATCAAGTAATAGGTTTATTAACAGATATCGGTACAGAAGAATTTGCTCATCTTGAAATGATTGCAACAATGATCTATAAATTAACAAAAGATGCAACTCCTGAACAGATGAAAGCAGCTGGACTCGATGCGCAGTATGCCAATCATGATAGCGCACTCTTTTATCACAATGCAGGCGGCGTTCCGTTCACAGCGACATACATACAAGCGAAAGGGGATCCGATTGCCGACTTATATGAAGACATTGCGGCGGAAGAAAAGGCAAGAGCAACGTATCAATGGCTCATCGACTTATCAGATGATCCCGATATAAATGATAGCCTCCGCTTTTTACGCGAGCGTGAAATTGTTCACTCTCAGCGTTTCCGTGAAGCTGTGGAAATTTTAAAAGAAGAACGCGATCGAAAAATATATTTTTAATTACACCGTGCACATCCCAAAACGGTATGTGCACCTTCCCTACTCATATTTTTGAATAAAAAGGCTTCCTCCTTTACTCCACTCTGCATAACATACTTCTTTCAAATCTGTTTTCTGCTTCTTTAGTTCTTTTTGTAACCATACTTCATGTAATCCAAACTTTTTTAAATTATAAGTAATCAACTTCCCATCGCTAATAAGAAGAATGGGCAATACATTTTTCTTCCCCTGTATTTTTAAATCTTTTCTTGTTGGCGTATCTACATCATATTTTTTCATCACACTAATCGCCCCATCATTTTCTAAAATCGCAAACTCTACATCTTGCATAGAAAATACATCCTTTGCCCGAAGCAAATGCTGAAGTTGATCAACATCTAAACGGTTTTTCTTCATTTCATTCCAATCTAGCTTTCCATTGGCGATTAAAATAGACGGTTTCCCTTCAAGGAATAAACGTGCTTTTCTCCATTTTTGCGTGATAATTTCCGTAATTAATATAAATGCTCCCCACACAAGAACTCCAAAAATAATCTTTCCTACATGAGCCTCTTTACTATAAATAGCATCTCCTAAAAAATTTCCTAAAACGAGCGCGGAAATAAAATCAAATGGTGTAATCTGATTCAATTGTGTTTTCCCCAAAATTTTAACAACAAAAAACAATACAGCATACCCAAATAACAGTTCAATAAAAATCTCTACATAATCCATACTATGTCACCTTTCTTCAATTCACACATTTTTATCCCTTTATTTATATGTAGCAAGCACTTCATTTCATAATGTAAGAAAAGAATCCTTACACGTAGTATGCCACCACAGATTAGAAAAATATAAACGTATAGTTAGTAAACTTAACAAATAATTTTTAAAATTATTTAAAATTCCCTGTTGCTTTCTGGTCATCAGACGATTAAAATTAAAACAGTTATTCGACGAATTATTTGAATTTTCGACAAAAAATATTTAGGAGGACTTTCTATACATGCGTACAACTTTAAAGCCAGCGCAAATTCTCTCCATTAGCTTATTGCTATTTGCAGTTTTTTTCGGCGCTGGTAATATGATTTTCCCGCCCCTGCTTGGGCTTTCTTCTGGAGAAAACATGTGGATTTCTATTTCAGGATTTGTCATTACAGATGTAGGGTTATCTCTATTAGCAATCGTCGCTGTTGCTCTTGCAGGTGGTAGCTTTAAAAACTTAGCGAGCCGTGTTCATCCAAAATTCGCAGCAGTACTAGCAATTATTATTTATCTTTCAATCGGCCCACTATTTGTTATTCCACGAACTGGATCTGTTTCTTATGAAATTGGAATTGCACCGCTTTTTCAGGACCAATGGTATTCCATGTTACTGTTTAGCTTTATTTTCTTTACGGTTGTTTACTTCTTATCATTAAACCCATCCAAATTAGTCGATCATATTGGAAAAATATTAACTCCCATCTTACTTGGAATTATTGCAATTATGGCAACAAAGGCAATCCTTTCACCCGCGGGTTCATTTGTTCCACCTACTGGTGACTATAAAGAAATTCCATTTTTCAAAGGGTTTTTAGAAGGCTTTCTAACATTAGATGCGATCGGTGCTCTCGTTTTGTCAACGATTGTCGTAAATGCAATTCGTCAAAACGGTGTCCAAGAAAAGAAATCCATCGCAAAATACACAATTATTTGCGGTAGTATTGCCGCTTTCTTTTTAACAATCGTATATTTCTTACTTGGCTATATCGGGGCATCAAACGGAAGTTTAGGACAATTTGAAAATGGTGGTCAATTATTAGCAACTATTATGTACCAATTATTTGGGACAAGCGGTAATATTCTATTAAGTATTGCCATTATATTTGCTTGCTTAACGACAGCAATTGGAGTCGTAAGTGCATTTGCCAACTATTTCACAAATGTATTAACAAATATTTCTTATAAAAAACTTGTCTTATATGTTTGTATTTTTAGCTTTATCATTTCAAACTTAGGGCTAAGCTTACTAATCAAAATTACATTACCTGTACTCATCATTCTATATCCTATTACAATCATTTTAATTTTCGTATCCTTTCTTGATAAATATACGAAACGGAAACCATCTGTATACATCGGGGCTATGATTGCTGCATTTATCATCAGCTGCATTCACGCGCTTGATAATATGGGAATGATGCCATATGCTATTACATCAATTGCAAGTACAATTCCTTTTTATAAATTAGGAATTGGCTGGATTGTCCCCGCAATTATTGGGGGTATTGTCGGATACTTTATTCCGCAATCAGAAACGGAAAGTGAAGTTTCTACAAAATAAACAAAGAAGCAAGCATTCATCAAGAGATGCTTGCTTCTTTGTTTACATCGTATGTTTAAATGTAAACAACTCTTCTTTAGGAAGTGAACTCAGCTTCCCCCCTTCTACATCCTCTTTCTGCTTTCTTTCTCCTACTCTTACTTTCGCTATCGCATCCTCTATACTTCTTACAATCATATTCCCAGAAAAGATAGTAAGCCCAAAGAACGTAATTGGTACAAGCGGAATCCACGGATGCACTGTTAGAGAACGAAAATATATACCTATTAAGCCTGACCATTCATGTGTATAAGAATCTATGTCGCTAATACTTCCACCAAATCGCACTGTTCCTCCAAAAAATACTTCAAGCAATCCTAAATGAAGAAATAAAATAAGCGTTTGAATAAACTGCTGCATCAATACAAGTACAAACGTCATATATAAGTGCGGAAACACATGTTTCACGACAATATGCCGTTTACTTCCTCCTAGTATACGAGCAGCATCTACAAACTCTTCCTTTTGTAACTTCCGCACTTCATTCGCAACATAAAGAGAAATGGTAGGAAGTGCGAGTACAATAAACAATATGACTTGAAATGATGCTCTCTCAAAAAAACTAGATGTTTCTTGTCCATTCGCAAAATTATTCGCAAACCGAAGTAAAAAATACGCAATCATGACTGTTGGAATTACTGTAAAACTATCAAAAAGAGCTTCAATTTTTGAAAAGCCCCTTTTTACATACGTTCCTACTATTACGCCCAAAAATACACCTATCATCATACGCATGACAGCAATAAAAACAGATATGCCAATCGTCCATTTTGCTCCTTCAATAACTAAATTCAGAAGATCATAACCTTTTCGATCTGTTCCTAGTAAAAACTGCGATGAGGGTGAAAATGGTGGCACTTCTGGTTTTCCTTGTGCATCATACTGCAAAGAGACTTGCCGAATCTGTCCATCATTCCATATCGTATTTCCAATGCTTACAAGAACCAACACGATGAGGAATAAACTACTGATCCAAAATCGCTTATCACGCTTTATATATTTCCACATCCTTTACGCCCTCTCTTTCATCGCATCTGGAACGAAATAATGAAACAACTTAAATAAAATAATGATTGGAATATAAATCAGTAAAACACTCACCGTAAATATCTCAATCGTTTGGTAGTCTTTCATGAATATAAAAATTCCATGTGTATTAAAAAGCCATTCGATAATATATAAATTCGATAACATAAACCAAATGTTCGTTTTTGCAAAAAATAGTGTACTAAGTAGTACATTTCGTAAAACATGACGATTTAAAATATAGAAATGCTCTAACCCTTTTGCCTTCGCAAATAACACATAATCTTTTTCTAGTTCCGTTTCAAAACGAAGAAGTAATAACTTTACAAACATAATAGTAGTCGGGATACTTAAACAAATGATCGGTAAACCTCGAATTGATTCGCCTTTTAATGCCGCTATTTTAACCGGTAAAAACCCTGTCTGTTTGAAAAACCATACAACCAAAATTTGTGATCCAATAATAAAAAGAATATCTGGGATAGATTCAAGAAAAAGAAGAAATGATTTAATACGACGTTGTATATGTGGACGACTTCTCATAATCAAATAAATAATACAAAAAGCTATACATAGTGAAATAAAAAATGAAGCTAAAAAAATAAGTATCGTTTCTTTATAGTGGATAAAGATTTGTGGAAATAAAGGTCTATTCATACCATATGTTAAATTTGAAACATCTATCAGTTTCAAAGCCAACATCTTTACAGCTTGTACATACTGCGAAACGTTCATATGTAATCCTTCAAATAGTTTTGGTAGTGCTCCTAAACAAATAATTCCTATAACGGAAAGTAACAATTGTATAGTAATATCTATCCCATTCGAAACTACCTTTCTTACCATTTTCCCCCTTCTCTCTATATAAAATTCCATCCTACTTAATACTCCGTTTCATTTTATAAATAATTTTCAGAATTGTAAATATTTTCAACAAAAAAAGAATCACTAGCTTACAATTCTAGTGATTCTTTTTGCATATCTTTTTCACTTCTAGCAAATGGCATGTACAAAATTAAACATCCAATAAACGCAGCAATTTCTAGTGAAATAATATAGTATGGGTGTGGACCTAATAGATCCAGTAAGGAAGGTGTGTCTAGTTTATGAGCTAGAAACATATAGTTTCCACCTGTTTTATAATTCACAAATGAAACCATTGGAATCAATATATTTAAGAAAATCATAGTACGCTTAATGGATCGAAGCGTTGGTCTATATCCTTCTACCCAAGTCATAAAGAGTGGTGCCAAAATAAGTAAAACATGCGCGATGAAATATTCGATGAAGCGAAAATGCGGAAAAGCATATTGTAAGTTTGGCGTTAAGATTGCTTGTGATGCGCCAATAATCCCTGTAAAAAAGACGATTTCATATATTTTATAACTTTTTGTTACAAGCATAATGGTAGCCAACAATAAGCTGATGGTACATAACTCAAATGGTAACGATGTACTTAGCTGAAAAATCCCAGCCTTCATTTGCCACACATCAAGGCCAATTTCACTGCCTATAAATAAAAAAGCCATTATATACCGAACCATCATATTCCACTGCTGTTCCCTAAGTATATCTTGACAATGATAAAGAAAATAAGCTCCTATACCGATAATAAGAAGTATAATGACATGTTGCTTCGAGTACGGAACGAATGTTTCTGACGGCAATGCTCCAAAATACGCCTCCATATTCCTCTCTCCTTTCCTCTATACAATATTATTGTAAGAAAGAAAAAACGGTCAAACAATTTGCTTCTTTCCAAAATGAACAGGCCATTGTCTATACAGTCCTCAATCTCATTCTCTCCAGTCTCTAGAAATCTTACAAAAGTGTAATGTTATTGTAAGCTAAAACGATGTCATCATCTTCCTTTTATTTCTATACTAAAATGAGAGACAAAAACGAACGAAAAGGTGATTAATACATGAAAAAGAAAAATAAAGTGATCATTACTAGTTTAGTAACAATTGGAATTGCAGCAGGTTCATATTTTGCTTTCGCTGGTGGTGGTTCAGACGTCGCTCAAGCTTACAGCAGTTATAAAGTTATCGAAAAACAAATTGAAAACGCTCAAAAATTTGGTGGCGAAGTCATTCCAAATGGAACGGAAACAATCGCATTTGACCCATCAAAAGGTACGTATGAACTCGCTGTAAAAAAAGGCGATGAAGTAAAAAAAGGGCAACTACTATTTAAATACAATGACCCTACTATGAAGTTAGGTGTGACAGAAGCAGAAATGCAGAAGAAACTTGCTAATAAAGAAGTTGAATTATTAAATAAACAACTAAATGCAGCAAAACAAAAATTACCAAAAGATAAAAATGCCGGTTCACCTGGGGAGTTGTTAAAAACAACAGAAACTGAAATTGCTCAGCTCGAATCTCAGCTTGAAATGAAAAAATTCGAAGTTGAAAAAGCGGATCAAATGATACAAACAAGTAAAGAAAAATTAAATACACTTTCTGTAACAAGCCCAGCAGATGGCGTAATTGAAGAGATTGCAAAAAATACAGATGAAAAAACAGGTATGAGCGGGATTACCCTTCGCACTGCTGGTCCTCTAAAAGTAAAAGGCCAATTATCAGAATATGAACTAGCTCATGTAAAGGTTGGGCAAGAAGTAACTGTTACTTCAAAAACTGTACCAGGAAAAAAATGGACTGGGAAAGTTTCAGAAATCGGTACAACTCCAGTAAAGAGCATGGATGACAACAAGACAGTATCGAATTACCAATTTATTGTTACATTAGATAATAATGAAGAACTGCAAACTGGATTCCACGTATATGTAACAAGTACATCTGGTGAAGCAACTGGTACAGTCGTTCCGAAAAGTAGCATTGTGAAAAAAGACGATAAAAATGTTGTCTTCATTATTCAAGATGGCAAAGCAAAAGAACAAACAGTCAATGTTGAATTTGAAACAGATAGCGAAGCAAAAGTTTCAGGAGTAAAAAAAGGTGACCAAATTATCTCTAAACCAGAAAAAGACTTAAAAGATGGTATGGAGGTTAACGCCCAATGATCGATTTAAAAGGCATCACGAAATCCTTTCAAAACGGTGAAGAAACAGTTCAAGTTTTGCACGGCATTAATGTAACACTGAATCAAGGCGAATTCACTTCTATCATGGGACCATCTGGATCTGGTAAATCAACATTAATGAATATTATCGGTTGCTTAGATAAACCGACAAGCGGAACGTATTCGTTAGCAGGACAAAACATTTCGGGTATGTCTGAAACGGAACTCGCTCATATTCGTAATAAAGAAATTGGATTTGTATTCCAAAACTTTATGCTGCTCCCTCGTCTCAATGCACTGCAAAATGTAGAATTACCTCTTATTTACGCAGGCGTAGATAAAAAAGAGCGACGTGAGCGTGCGTTAACTGCACTAACAAAAGTAGGCCTAGCAGACCGGGCAACGCACTTGCCAAATGAACTATCTGGTGGACAAAAGCAGCGTGTTGCCGTTGCGCGTGCCATTGTAAATAATCCAAAGTTCATTTTAGCAGATGAACCGACTGGGGCACTTGATACAAAAACAAGTAAACAAATTATGGACCTTTTTTACGAATTAAACAAACAAGGCTCAACAATCATTATGATTACCCACGATCGTGAAATTGGGGAAGCGGCTGCACGCCAAATTGTAATTCGTGACGGAAATATCGTCCAAGATTGGAGAGGTTAATTTTGAATACAAGTGAAAATATACGCATGGCCCTTTCCTCTATCTTTGCTCATAAAATGCGTTCCATTTTAACGATGCTTGGGATTATCATTGGAGTTAGCGCCATTATTACAATCATCTCGATTGGAGACGGAACAAACGCCAAGTTCCGTGAACAGATTGGGAAAGAAAAGAAAGATCAATTTTCCGTAAACTACACAACGGAAGATTATTCTGATATGGACGGAAAAATCTCCGCCAGCATGTATGACAATGTCTTAAAAATTTCTGGCGTTCAAGATGTATATCCAGACGTTAGAGGAAAAGAAAAAGTATATGCCGGAAAAAAAGAGTTAGATCTTGATATAATCGGCGCGAAAGGTGACTATTTTGAAGATACTTCTAGATTCCAGCTTGAGCACGGCAGATTTTTAACAGCGAATGATTTAGATAAGCCTGAACATACGATTGTCTTAAATAAAGATGCATTTAATAAATTATTCTCCTCATGGGAACCAAACTTATATATTGATATAAAAGGTACACCTTACAAAGTAGTCGGTGTCTATTCTATCAAAGCAATGATGAGTGGTATGGAGATGAAAGAAGGTATCATCTCTGCTGAGAACTGGCCTGTTCTCTTTGGAAAAAACAACTATGATGGGATAACAGTAAAAATTGCTTCAGGTCAAGATAAGGAATCGGTACAAACTGCTGTTGTTAACTCATTAAATGATGCGAAAAAACCAGAACACACAGGAAAATTCAAAGTACCAGACCCACAAGAAATGTTAAAAGAAGTTGATAGTTTCACAGGTATATTAAAAAGTGTATTCGGCGGTATCGCAGCCATTTCACTACTTGTTGGTGGCATTGGTGTTATGAATATCATGCTTGTATCTGTAACAGAACGTACACGAGAAATTGGTATCCGTAAAGCACTTGGTGCAACGCGCGGGAAAGTATTAATGCAATTCCTTATCGAATCTTGTATTTTAACAGCATTAGGCGGATTCATTGGATTTATGCTCGGTATCTTCTTCGCTTGGATCGTTGCCATATTTGCAGGATGGCCGCTCGTGGTTTCCGTAAAACTAGGTTTAATTTCAGTCGCATTATCTATGTTAATTGGTATTCTCTTCGGATTACTACCAGCTAACAAAGCGGCGAAACTTGATCCGATTGAATGTTTACGCTATGAATAAATAAGGCGCTCCAAATGAAATGATGCAAAAAGTGATTTCATTAAGCAATTCTTCAGGCATGAGCTCGGTATTGTACCGGGACTCATGCCTTTTCGTTTTCCCTTCCTACTTTTACCTCCTCACGTTGTCTCACATCATATAACGGAACTGCGCCATAATCACAAACAAATCCCTTGCCAAAAAAGCAAGTTGTCTATATATTATTGATATATCAACAATTGATATATCAAACGTTTTCCCAAAACAAAAAAGGAGCGAATGCTATATGGAAATATTAGCGGCGGTTTTAGTTGGAATCGTAGCATTAGAACATATATTTATTATGATTCTGGAGATGTTTTTTATTAATTCAAAGATAGCAAAACGAGCTTTCAAACTACCGAATCATTTAGAAGGAGATCCGAACGTAGCCGTTATGTTTGCAAATCAAGGTTTATATAATGGATTTTTAGCTGCCGGCCTTATTTGGGGACTTATACTCGGATTCAATCCAATCGGCTATATGATTCAATTGTTTTTCGTAATTTGTGTAGTGGTGGCAGCTATTTTTGGCGGTTTTACATCCAACAAGTCAATTATTGTGAAACAAGGACTTCCGGCTATTTTAGCACTGCTTGTTCTTTTGTTTGTAATATAGAACCCGATCCTTACTATAAAACCACATGATTTTAAATCATCCCCTAGGTGATGTTCCTTAATTAAATATGTTTAAACTGGTGAAATAAGGGCTCCCTTTTCATACCTATTGTAATTTTTGTTGGTTTTCCTCTTATACTTTGGTGTGTTTATTCATAGGTTATAAGGTATAAGCGTTCGATTAATAAGGGGGGACCAAAAATGAGTAAATTTAAAAATCAACCTGATATTCCGTTTCAATGTTTCATCCCTTCACCTGGAATTGGACCAATCGGACCAACTGGTGTAACTGGTTCAATCGGGCCAACTGGCTCAACCGGGTCAACTGGGCCAATAGGTCCAACTGGGCCTGTTGCACAGTCGTGTTGCCCATGTACTAATCTTCTTGACAATCCTGGTTTTGATGAACCAGCAGTAGTTGGAGAGCCCGTTCCAGGTTGGAATCCAATAGGAGCCGTTACACAAGTTGGTCCTCCGAACGCTCATAGTGGGCGTTATCTTCCAAATGGAGAACTTCGTCGTTTAGCTGTGGCGATTGGACCAAACGAGGGTATAAACCAGTCAGTTGATGTTGAGGCAGGTTGTTGTTATACATTTTCTTTTGCTGCGGATGTAAGGGCTATTACGAATCTTATAGCTTCTGTATCTTTTCCACAACTTAACCATGGATGTCCTCCTAGCCCTACAACTCTTGGTCCATTAGATATTCCACATATCGTACCAGTTAGGAACCAACCGCAATCTCTTTTCCAACATTATACCCTTGTTGTATGTATACCTCTTGGCGTGACTACAGCGTGTATTGCTTTCCAAAATACTGCTACAACCGGAGAAGGTGCAACAGCTTTTGTTGATAATGTTGTATTCCAAACTACTGGTGGCCCTTGTACTTCATGTATACAGAATTTTTAATGGACCGAGGTACTTACAGTTTTTATTGTAAAAGAACGGAGAAGAATTATAAAAACAATTAAAAAGGAAAACTACTAAAAGCAGTAGTTTTCCCTTCTCACCACATCTATAAAATAATTACTTCTTTAATGTAAATCCAAATTTATCCCAAGCTTGTAAATAATCTAATAAGAAAATTTCCTTTTCCGCAACACGGCCAACTACGTTTGTTTTCCCTGTGTTAACCATATCTTTTAATGCAATCTGTAATTCACCTTTATACTGACCATATTGTTCATTATCAATCAGTATATCACCACGTTTAATTGCTCTTGTGTTATGTGGCTTAAAGTCTTCTTTTTTATATTTCACACGACTTTGTGTAGAACGAATCATATATTCAGACACATCCCCGCGGTAAAAATGTGGTTCCTCTAATATAATTTTTCTTTCTAACTCTGTCGTTGTTTCACAAATCTCTATGTCAAATGTTTGCTTTTCTTTATTTATTTCTCCAAGTACCTTCAATTCTTCTTCTGATGCGTATGCATTCGCAATAATGACATCATCAATTAATTCTGTTGCAAATAAATGCTTTGCTTGCGTTGTCATTGGCAATTCACGATGTTGTTCAAGTGTACATAAACCTTCTGTTACCGGCCATGGACCGTATGTCGCATCAAATGATGTAATAAAAGCAGCCGTTCTCATCCCATAATCTTTAAATTGCTTTGAACATTTTATAAAATGTTCATAAGAAAGCCCAGAATAACGATGTGGGTAAAAATTATGACAGCCAATTAAGTTTTCACGGTTCGGACGATGGCTCATAATATTATCAACATATTTCGTACCATTACTCATATTAATCTCAATTTTCAATCCATATGGGTTATAAGTCATAATGGATTCTTCTAATCCTGAGAAACCAACATCTAGACGAATGCCATATGCACCTAACTCATGGAAGAATGATAGATCATTATACGAAATACCAAGCTGCTCAAAAACAGCTGGACTAATATCAACCAGCACTTGAAATCCTAACTCATTCGCATGCGAAATCGTTTCTTTAAACTCTTTCACAATCTGTTCTTTCTCGCCATCAACTGATAATAAACATGTGAATACACGTGTAAAACCATATTGATGTGCTAATGTTAAATATTCCTTATCTTTCTCTACTGTAGAATGTTCTGGATAAATAGAAATACCCAATCGTCTCATGCGTATGCGCCTCTTTCTTCATCATCATTTTGTAAACCCTTTCAAACAAATATAAAAAAATAGTAAAAACCCCCTACTACCTTACTATTCGTTTGAATTCGCTTTCTTTTATATAAATCCATTTTAATTTTTCGACATATGAGCAAACGATTCTCCACTTATGTTTTCACACATAGGGCTAGCCGTTTCTATACATGGCGGATGCTCTCGCCCACCTAAAAAGAGTTGTTTTTATTTGGATTTATATAAATAGAAATTATCTTATCATTCATAACAACTAGCAGACTATACATCTATACTTTACCTTTTTTAAGAACATTTGTGTAGTATTTACACAAATTTGTAAATTTTTTATCCAAAAAATTGTTATCCGCTTTCAATTCACCTTTCTTGACTGTTCGATTGGCCACTACATATACTCAAAAGAAAAGAGAAAAATATTTAGGGGATGAATATATGGAAGAAGCAGCACTTATCAAACATGAAGCATTATGGACGAAAGAATTTATTGCACTCATTTTTGCAAACTTGTGTATGTTTTTAGGATTTCAAATGTTAATTCCAACACTTCCTGTTTATGTGAAAGAAATTGGCGGTACAAGTTCAAATATTGGATTTGTTGTGGGAATGTTTACTGTAGCAGCGTTACTCATTCGACCGTTAACTGGGAATGCCCTACAAAAATATAGCAAAAAACTCATTTTAATGACAGGAACAGCCATTTGTCTACTTGCTATGGGTAGCTACTTGTTTGCCTCTACAATCTTCCTTCTACTTGCCGTTCGCATTTTACACGGGACTGGTTTTGGTATTACAACAACTACATATGGGACTGTAGTCTCTTACTTAATCCCAGCCGCGCGCCGTGGTGAAGGGATGGGATATTTCGGTCTCTCTGGAACTATGGCTATGGCACTTGGTCCTCTTATCGGACTATGGCTCATGCAAACTTACAACTTTACCATTCTTTTTGTATGCGCTCTATCTTGTACAATCATATCCTTACTATTAACAAAACTCCTGAAGATTCAAGCAACTGAGAAACCAATCGTGCAAACACACGAAACATTTTTAGATGGATTTGTCGAAAAGAAAGCTTTACTTCCTTCATTAT
Source organism: Bacillus sp. C1 (assembly GCF_054570475.1). Classification (NCBI taxonomy): domain Bacteria; kingdom Bacillati; phylum Bacillota; class Bacilli; order Caryophanales; family Bacillaceae; genus Bacillus; species Bacillus sp. C1. Next base: position 52,211 of record NZ_JBTMZT010000002.1, on the reverse strand, counting down.
TAATATTGTGTATTACATTAATGTACGGAGGGATTGGTAGCTTTATCACATTATTTGCTACGCAAGTTGGTATTACTGATATTAGCCTTTTCTTCTTATTTAATGCCCTTGCTATCGCTGTAACGCGTCCTTTCTCAGGAAAGATATACGATAAAAAAGGCCACACATTTGTTATTATTCCAGGTGTTATCTTAACATTTGCAGGGATTATCCTCCTATCGTATACAACAACAATACCAAGTTTAATTATTGCCGCTAGTTGCTACGGTAGCGGATTTGGTGCCATTCAACCCGCATTACAAGCTTGGATGATCGATCGTGTAGCCCCCCATCGTCGCGGTGTTGCTACGGCAACATTTTTCTCCGCATTTGACCTTGGTATTGGAGCTGGAGCCATTATTTTTGGCTTTATGGCACATTTTACAGACTACGCAACCGTATATCGCTACTCCTCTGTGTTACTGATCGCGTTTCTTTTTATTTACATTACAAATGTACGAAAGCAAAAACAACTCGATAAAAAACATGAAAAAGCTGTTGGATAATTCAGCAGCTTTTCATGTTATCTTTATTAACGGGCAGTAAGATCCCGATTGGTAAAGGCTAATAATCAGTGGGGGCTTCGTCTACCATTGATTATTAGCCTTCACTTTATCTATACACTGATTTCAAATGTACATATTCCAAAATAGTTGTTCAATCATTTACTCCCAATTCCAATACATACACTTTATTCTCCAATTCAAATATAAAATGCTCTGCACTAACGTACCAATCGTAATCACTTTGGACCTCATACGTAATTACGTGTCTACCATTAAAAAATGAGACTAATAACTCAAGAAATGTTTGAACCCTATTGTCTTTCTCTACCTCATGTAACATTTGATTATCATATTTTAAATAAAACTCTCTTTCAAAAAACCATCGATCTAATACTTCTTGTAACCGTTCTTCATAATTATTACATATTTCATGACTGTGATACTCTCTCTCAAAATATGTTTGAATAGTAGCAAGAATCGTACCTTGTTTTACTATTTCATGAAACTGAAAAGTATATCCATGATTCGTCATATGATTAACCTGTTCCATCGCTAATAAATAACCATTTATTTTATCTAACACAATTTTCCCCTCCAGTTATACATATATATTTATGTACTTACAGTTAAATCGCTTTTCTAAAATGAAATTTCTGGTTCTTTACATATCTACCGTTAAACTCCCACTTTTTTTGTTCAATGCATATTCTCATACATACAAATACTATGACTATTACAGGCAAATTGTACAGAATAACATTACATTTCATCCATAATTCCCCATAATGTAAACGGTCTTTTTTTAAGGTTACGTAAATTTTTTAAAGCTTTGTAAACTTAATGTAAAGTTTGCATTGATATCATTTACATCACCTCAAATTTTCGTTAATAATTACACCGTACATGAAATTTAAGGAGTGAAATGCGTGGAATTTAATGTTCAAGACATGATCTTCCAGTTTATTGGTGGATTAGGTATTTTCTTATTCGGGATTAAATACATGGGAGACGGACTGCAACAAGCAGCAGGGGATCGCCTCCGTGACATTCTCGACCGATTTACAACTAACCCACTTATGGGCGTACTAGCAGGTATGTTAGTTACTGTGCTCATTCAATCTAGCTCAGGAACAACCGCTTTAACAGTTGGACTTGTAAGTGCTGGATTTATGACACTAAGACAAGCTATTGGTGTTATTATGGGCGCTAACATTGGTACGACCGTTACAGCTTTTATTATCGGAATTAAAATCGGGGAATATGCTCTTCCAATTATGGCAGTTGGAGCAATCTTACTATTCTTCTTTAAAAATAAAAAAGTACAATCTCTCGGACAAGTTATTTTCGGATTTGGTATGTTATTCTTCGGTTTAGAATTAATGAGCACAGGCATGGAGCCGCTGCGTTCGTTACAATCATTCCAAGAATTAACTGTCAGCATGAGTAACAGTCCAATACTAGGAATTATCGTCGGGACAGTATTTACGTTAATTGTACAAAGCTCAAGTGCAACAATTGGGATCTTACAAGAATTATTCGGTCAAGGTGCAATCGATTTACAAGCTGCCCTACCAGTACTGTTTGGTGATAATATCGGAACAACAATTACAGCTGTATTAGCAGCAATCGGTACTTCTATTGCCGCAAGACGTGCAGCACTCGTTCACGTTATCTTTAATATTGTTGGTACCATTATCTTTACAATTTTCTTAGTACCATTTACAAATTTAATACAATATTTCCAAACATCATTAAACTTAAATCCAGAAATGACAATCGCTTTTGCGCACGGAACATTCAATGTAACGAATGCAATTATTCAGTTCCCGTTCATTGCAGTTCTAGCATGGATTGTAACAAAGATTATTCGCGGTGAAGATTCTTCTATTGACTTTAAACCGCAGCACTTGAATCCAATTTTTATTGAACAATCACCTGCCATCGCTTTAACAGAAGCTCAGAAAGAAGTAATTCGTATGGCAGAATTTTCATTACATGGTTTAAAAGAAGCAAACCAGTTTTTAAACACACAAGATAAAAAACATGCCAATACAGCAGCTCAATTAGAAGGTGCTATTAACAACTTAGATAGAAAAATTACGGAGTATTTAGTATTACTCTCTGAAAAACCACTCTCACCAATAGATTCAGAAAAACATTCTATTTTAGCATCTGTTGTTGGAGATATTGAACGCGTTGGAGACCATGTAGAAAACGTCGTAGAACTTGTGGATTCTCAAATTTCTAATCGCATCACACTATCAGATGAAGCGCTGGCAGAACTAAATGAAATGCTGGAACTAACAACGTCAACATTGCAAGATGCAATTGGTGCTTTAACAAACTTTGACACTGAACTTGCCCAAACAGTTATTACGAAAGAGCGTAAAATTGATCAAATGGAACGTGTATTGCGTAAACGCCATGTACTACGTCTAAATGAACGTAGTTGCTCAGGTGACGCAAGCATCATCTTTATCGATATGGTAAGTAACTTAGAGCGTATCGGTGATCACGCCGTAAATATTGCAGATGGCGTTTTAGGAGAGCAAGGAAAATTTTCATTAAAACAAACACTGTAGAAAAAAGACGATCTGGATAGGATCGTCTTTTTTCTACATATAGTGCTGGGAAACAGGAGTTAGGGGGCCTCCTGTTTTTTTGTCGTTTTTTGCTGGTTAGTCGATATCCTGTGTCGAATCGCTGATATATTTTAATTTGCGCCGATATATGATGAGAAACGATCGATATATTTGAAAAATCGTCGATAAAATTTCATTCACCACTTTATACGAACAACACTCGTCAGATCACCATGCTTCTGTTTATAATTTTGTAGCATTTCCCTTTCTCAGTCCCTATTCTTAAATGCATACGGTATTACAACATCTTCACAATCGTTCTTCCTTTTAACTTCCCTTGCAAAATAAGTTCAAACGTATCATTTAATTCTTCTAATGTGCATTCTGACGTATAAGATACTAAATCTAAATTCTTCCACTCATTCCCTAACATTGACCAAATCTTCTTTCTTAATGGCATTGGACATTGGACAGAGTCTATTCCAAGCAAGTTAATACCGCGCAGGATAAATGGATATACAGAAGTTTTAAATTCATGGCCTGCAACGTTACCACACGTCGTTACACTTCCTCCGTATTGAACAACTTTTAAAGCTGTTGCTAATGTATTTCCACCAACTGTGTCAATCACACCCGCATATATTCCTTTTAACATCGGTTTTCCCGATTGATCATTCATTTCATCACGATGAATAATCTCTTTCGCACCTAAATGAAATAGCATTTCTTTCTCTTCCGTTTTTCCAGTCGCAGCTACGACATCATATCCTAATCTTGCTAAAATACTAACTGCAACACTTCCAACTCCGCCTGTTGCTCCTGTAACAAGAATTTTCTCCATGTCAGGTGTAATCCCTGTTGTAATTAACTTGTGCACAGATAAAGCCGCCGTAAACCCCGCTGTTCCATACATCATACTTTCTGTCAATGACAACCCTTCTGGTAACGGTACAACCCACGATATAGGAACACGAATGCATTGACCAAATCCACCAGATGTATTCATCCCTAAATCATAACCTGTTACAATTACTTGATCCCCTTTCTTAAAGGAAGAATCTTGACTACTCATCACTTCTCCTGCCGCATCAATTCCTGGAGTATGTGGATACTTCCTTGTAACTCCCTTATTTCCAGTAGCTGAAAGTGCATCTTTATAATTTAATGAAGAATAATGAACACGAATTAACACTTCTCCTTCAGGTAAATCCTTTATTTCCCTCTTAATCAAGGTTCTTTCAAATTGATTTTCTCCCTTTTCATTTACAACAATTGCTCGAAATGATGTATGGTTCATTATGTCTATCTCCTTTACTCCTAACAAACAGTCTTTCTACTCTATATTATATAAGACCTATCGAACATGATATAATCACCCTCTTGAACATATTTCAACAAATCTTACTTCTTTATGATTTTTTCATAATATGTATTTCTATTTTTAATCCAACAAACTATACTTGTTCTATTGCTCACTCTTCTAAATTCCGATTTACAAAGGCGGAAAAATCTGACTTTTCATGAAATAAATTGAGTTTTTGCGAAATGTAAATGTTTTGTAATATTCTTTTGAACTAAATTTCTTTATAATTAGGTGATATGAGTGTCGTATTTCAATCCAAATGAAGGAGTATATGAAATGGATCAAAACCCATCTTTACAAGAAAATATACGAAATAATAAGAAAAAAGGAAAGAAGAAAACAAAAATTATTATAAGTGTCCTTTTATTATTTTTCATAATAGGAGGCAGTTATACTTGGTTTTTAGTAAATAAAGCATCCTCTGCAGTACGAAATGCCGCTCACGATTTAGCACGCGGCGATAAATCAGATTTACGTGATAGAGCTGTTAAACCTATTTCTAATAATGTATCTGTATTAATTATGGGCGTTGATGAAAGCGATATCCGTGGCAAAGAGTATGGTGCTGCTATAAGAACAGATGCACTGTTACTTGCAACTTTTAATAAAGATAGTAAAACTGTGAAACTTTTAAGTATTCCGCGAGATACATATACTTATATCCCAATAGAAAAGAAAATGGATAAGATTACACATGCACATGCATTTGGTTCTGCTAAAAATGGAAAAAATGGTGGACCGCAAGCTAGTATTGATGCGGTAGAAAAATTACTTCACGTTCCTGTTGATTATTTTGTAAAATTCAACTTTAAATCATTTATGAAAATTGTTAATGATTTAGGTGGCATTGAAGTAGACGTTCCTGTTGAATTTACTGAACAAGATAGCAACGATAATGCAGGTGCCATTCACTTAAAAAAAGGTGTCCAAAAATTAAATGGTGAAGAAGCTCTTGCGCTTGCTAGAACACGTCATATCGACAGTGATGCAATGCGTGGTCAACGTCAACAACTTGTTATTGAAGCGATTCTGAAAAAATTAACAAGCGTTGGTTCTGTCACAAAAGTAGGAGATATTATTGATGACATTAATGGACAATTCGTTACAAACTTAACGTTTGACGATATGTTATCATTTTATAAATACGGTTCAGATTCTTCAATTGAAAAGTTACAAATTAATGGTTCAGACTGTTACATGGCAAAAGGTGATGATACATGCAGTCGTTCTGGTGGCAATAACCGCACATATTACTATCAACCAGATGAAAAAGATTTAGCCGCTTTAACAAACCAACTTCGCGCGCATCTCGACTTATCTGCGTATAAAGAAGTGGATTCTGATGATAAAGAAGATCAGAAAAAAACAAGCTCTGAGAAATCAAAAAAAGATTCCGATATTCAGAACAAATCTAATAACAAAGATAACGAAGAAGATACAGCAACAAGCTCTGAGAAATCAAGAAAAGACTCGGATAATCAGAATAAGTCGACTAATGAAGACGACGAAGATAAAGAAAAAACAAGCTCTGAGAAATCAAAAAAAGATTCCGATATTCAGAATAAGTCTAATAACAAAGATAACGAAGAAGATACAGCAACAACATCAAATGAAAATGAATAACAAAACCCAGCTCTATGGAGGTAGAGCTGGGTTTTCCATGCCGTACAGAAAAGGAAACACTACAAAATTATAAAAAGAAGCATGGTAATCTAACGAAGTTTGTTCATATAAAATAGTGAATGAAATTTTATCAGCGATTTTTCAAATATATCGACCGTTTCTCACAATATATCAGCGCAAATTTGAATATATCAGCGATTCGACAAAGGATATCGATTAACCAACAAAAAGCGACATAAAACAGAAGCACCCCAGCTCTCCTTCTATAGAGCTAGGGTGCTTTATATTTTTATATGCACCTGTAAAATATGAAAAATTCCGACTTTTTAACTATTAATTCCTATATCTTTAAACTATAATAAAAGATAGATATATATTCCAATTCATAGGGGGCAAAATAGATGAAAGCCGCAGTAAAACATAATGTTTCAGATTTTAAAGATTATATAACATCCAATGAAATATATATGGAAGAAAACATAGATGAAAATGATGGCTCTGTATTTTTTTCAGTGAATTTAGAGACTGAGAGTGGTGCAAAAGTTCGACTTATCGCTGCCTTTCATAATGAGCATCCGACTGTCGATATACATTGCTTCAATGTCGCTCAAGTTCATGATTCGGCTAAGAAGAACGAAGTGTTGCATGTAATTAATGAACTAAATACTGCGTATCGATTCGCAAAATTTACACTGAGTAACAGCGATTCTATCGATATTTCGACTTCCCTTGTATTTACAGAACCATACTTTAACCCTGCCCTTGTATTTGAACATACGAGACTACTATATAAAGCTGCAAATGATGAATATGAAAAATTGATGAAAGTTATTTGGGCTTAATCATTGAACGCCACTGGAGAACCAGTGGCGTTCATGTTTTCTTTCTATACTAGCCTTCTTCATAAGATATCTACCCTGTAAAATTTGGTTATACATTTCAAAAAGTCATATTACAACGCGATATCCATCCAAATTTTAATAGATGTTGAAACAATCAATATCGCTAATATCCACTGTAATATTCTTTGATTTAATCTCTTTCCTACAATTGCTCCAAGGGGTGAAGCAATTAAACTTGCTATTGCGATCGCTATAGATGGTAGTACTACCACTTGTCCTGTAGTTACCTTTCCAATCGTAATCCCAATAGATGAAATAAAAGTAATTGCTAATGAAGTTGCAATCGTTATACGTGTAGGAACTTTAAGAATGACGAGCATGATTGGTACAAGTAGAAATGCACCGCCTGCTCCAACCACTCCCGAGAACATCCCGACCATAAATGCTAACATACTCGCTATCCCTTTGTTATACGTAAACGCTTCTACTTGCACATCACGATCATTCTTTTTCGGCATTAGCATCATAACAGCTGCCACTGTAGCTAAAAGGGCATACACAATATTCATTTGCCCTTCCTCTAATATTTTGGAACCTACACTCCCAACAAAGCTCCCAACTAAAATACTCGTTCCCATATATAGTACTAATGTTTTGTTTATATACCCACTTTTCCGATAAGCCCATCCCCCTGCAAATGTCGCAAAAAACACTTGAATAGCTGTAATGCCGCTTACCTCATGTGTCGTATAGCCAGTCATTCCTAATAGCACCGGAATATATAAAATCATCGGATAATTAATAATGGCACCGCCAATACCGACCATCCCTGAAATAAATGAACCAACAAAGCCAATAAGAAAGATTACAATCATAAAACTGAAGCTCATCTTTATTTTTCTCCCTTCTGAAGAGAAAGCTTCCTTTGATTCCCTTTAAATAAATAAATTCACATTTCCTTCAGAAGCATCTGCTAAATAAGCTGCTACCCCAGCAAACTCAACATCTTGCATAATTTCTTCCTCTTTTAGCCCTAATAAATCAACTGTCATTTGGCATGCTACAAGCTTAACATCTTGCTCTTTTGCCATATCAATTAAAGCTGGAAGCGGCATAGTGTTATGCTTTTTCATAACATGCTTAATCATTTTAGAACCCATACCCGCAAAGTTCATTTTAGACAATCCCATCTTATTTGCACCACGAGGCATCATCTTGCCAAATATTTTCTCCAAGAAGTTTTTCTTTACTGTCACATGTTCATCTTTCCGAAGCGCATTTAACCCCCAAAACGTATGAAAAATCGTCACTTCTTGATCATAGGCCGCTGCACCATTCGCAATAATATAAGCTGCCATCACCTTATCGTAATCTCCACTAAACAAAACGATTGTTGTTTTTTTCTTGTTCTCCATGTTAACTTCCCACCTCGTTATACCTATATGGGTATTTTATAAAATATACGAAACCCTTTATTTATAAAAGAACTCTTCATCGTACAGTATTATTCCGTTTTCCCTTCCCAATCTAACATGCCGCCAGTCATGTTTATAACCTGAAAACCATAGCCATCTAAAAACTGTGCAGCTCGTGAACTTCTCCCACCAGAGCGGCACACCATAATATATTCTTTGCTTTTATCTAATTCATGCATACGAAATTCCAATAAACCAAGTGGAATATGAAGAGCTCCTGGAATTTTCCCTTCCGCCACTTCTTCTACTTCACGAACATCAATAATGTTTAATTCTTCATCGTTCATTAATTTATTTTCTAATCCTTTAGCTGTTATTTCTTTCATTTTTAGTTCCTCCTTAATTCCAAGCATTCATGCCACCTGAAACATTTGTGATATGTTGAAATCCTAACTTCTTTAACATTTTTGTTGCCTGCTTACTTCTCATCCCACTTTGACAAATAACAATTACTTCTTTGTTTTTATCTAAATGAACCGCTTTTTGCACTAACTCATTTAAAGGGATATTTCGGAACCCTTGAATATGATTCCCTCTAAATTCACCTTGCGTGCGAACATCAACCAATTGTTTATTCTTTTTATGAAGTAAATCTTTTAGCTCTTTCCCACTTATATTTTTAATACCCTTAACCGGTAAAAAACGAGAAATGATTAACGAAACAATAAGTATAGTTAAAATGATATTGAATACTGTATTTGTATTCATCCACCAGCCCCTCCAATCCTTTTCTATGCAATTGGCCTCTTATTTTTTTACGCCTTTTTAATCCAGAACTTCAGAACACCATTTTCTTCTATTTGCTCTAATACTTCGTGTCCACCTGTTTTTGACCATGCTGGGATATCCTTTATCGCACCTTTATCTGTTAAATGAACTTCTAACACTTCTCCAGATTGTAAAGTGTCCATCGCTTTTTTTGTTCTTACGATTGGCATTGGGCATGCTAATCCTTTCACATCTAATACTTGTTTTGCATTCATATTCTATACCTCCAATATTTTTTATTATTAATCGTGCACCGCACAGCGGTTTGGACCAGTTTCCATTTCGCGCTCTTCTTCTACACTTGGATTCATTTTCCCCATATTCGTCTGACGAATATCTTGATATGCATTCGGCTGAGGCGGTAAATTTTCTGTAACTATTTTTCGAAACTCCAACTCATCTTCAATATTTAACCCCGCATTCTGTTCGAATAAATGTTTCAGTTGTGCCCGCACTACACCTTGTTCATCCATTTCACTAACTTTCGAATAATGCGCTGGTAAAACAATCAACTCTTGAGATAAATCCTTGTAACGTTTATATAAAGTGTTACGCAAATCACTTACCCAGTCTTCCGCCTTACCTGCGAGGTCTGGACGGCCGATGGAATCTACAAATAAAATGTCACCTGATAGAAGGTAAACATCGTCTACAATAAATGAGGTACTCCCAATTGTATGACCTGGTGAGTAAATTGCTTTCATTTCAATTTTTGTTTCCCCCACTGTAATTACCGTTCCTTCTACAAGTGGCTCATAAGAAAACACAACTTCTTCAGCATCTTTTGGCGGTAACCAATACGTGCCTTTCGCCTTTTCTGCTAGCTTACGACCACCAGAAATATGATCCGCATGTAAATGTGTATCCATAACGTTTGTAATCATAGCACCTTGCTCTTTTGCAAATTGCTCATATACTTCTATTGTTCGTGCCGGATCAATAACAGCAGCTTCACCGTTTGAAATAACCATATAGGACAAACACCCTTTTCCAATGCGGTTAAATTGATACATGCTTCCGCTGTTCTTTAAATCGCCAACTTTAATTGGCTTCACATATTCACTCCAAGCTTTCATGCCACCAGCTAAATAATAAACATTTTTCAAACCAGCCTCTATAAGCTCTTCAGCAACAAACTTGGAAGACCCCTCTTTCGCACATACAACAAGAATATTTTTTTCCTTTGGCAATTCATCAAAAATACTATCTACGCCTTCTAATAAATCGAAGTATGGTTTATTAATAGAATGAATTTGCCTCCCTTCAATCTTCCAATCCATATAATCCGTTTCATTACGGACATCTAAAATAAATAATTCTTCAAATAAAACTTTTTCAGCAACATCTTTTACTTGTAACCCTATGGCACTCACTACCTTACCCCCTATGGTATATTTTTATTTAAAAAAATTTTACTGTATTCTACGCTAATTGTTCCCTAAAGTCCCCACATACCCATATGGGTATGTGGTGGTGTTTTTAAAATCTGTCAACACATTCGTTTGACAGATCATCTACTTTTCACTAGTAATTGTACAGCCTCTTTAATCAAATCTTCATTTGATGCATCGCCTTTTTCAAATTGTTCCCGCAAACATTTTTCCAAATTTGTACCTACAATTAATCCAATTGTACGATCCATTGCAGAACGTGATGCCGTTAATTGTGTAATTACCTCTTTACAATCCTTCTCTTCTTCAATCATTCGAAGAACACCACGAATTTGGCCTTCAATTCGCTTCAGTCTATTTTTAATATCTTGATTGTATTCCAATGCCCGATCACCTCCATATTTTCTAACATACGCTTTATCTAAAGAAATACTTACTCTTATTTGTTTTTACAACTCCATCATATACCCTCGAGGGTATTTTGTAAAGCCCTATTTTCATTTCGCATAATCATAACGAATAGGGCTTCTTTAACCCTATTTATATACAATCCGGTCTGGTAAAGCCGTTGCATACAATTTAAAACCACCATCGACATTTCTCACCTTATACCCTTTTTCCATTAACATACGTGCCGCAACATAGCCCCTCATACCGAGCTGGCATGTAATATATATTTCTTGATTTACAGGGATTTCATCCAATCTTTCACGTAATTCATCTAATGGAATATTGATCGATCCCTTAACCATCCCTTGTTTCAACTCATTTGGCTCACGAACATCAATCAAATATCCACCGTGTTGGACAATATGGTCAATCTCATGCCACTGCACAGTATATACAAGCCCTTCAATTATATTACTTGCAGCATACCCTACCATGTTTACTGGATCTTTTGCAGAAGAATACGGCGGCGCGTATGCTAATTCTAAATCTGGTAAATCCATTACCTTTAGCTTCGCCTTCATTGCCGTTGCAATAACATCAATCCGTTTATCTACACCATCACGTCCAACAGCTTGCGCACCATACATTTCGCCTGACTCTTTATTAAAAATTAATTTTAATAAAACCGGATAGGCATTCGGATAATAACCCGCATGGGAATTTGCTTGTACATGTACTACCTCATAGGGTATGTTTAAGCGCTGCAATACCTTTTCATTTACTCCTGTTGAAGCAACTGTTAATTCAAATACTTTCGCAATTGATGTTCCCATCGTTCCTTTATATACAGATTCCGCATGTCCATGAATCATATCTGCTAACAGACGTCCTTGTCGATTTGCTGGCCATGCTAACGGAATCATTGTCTCTGTTTCTGTTACAAAATCTTTTACCTCAATCGCATCACCAATCGCATAAATAGACGAATCTGAAGTTTGTAGTTTTTCATTTACTTTAATTGTTCCTCTTACTCCAAGTTCTAACCCTGCTTCTTTTGCTAAATGACTCTCTGGCTGAACGCCGATTGAAAGAATAATCATATCTGTACTGATTTTCGAACCACTTTTTAAACGTACAACTGCTCCATCTTCTTCAAAAGCTTCTACCCCATCTTCTAAAATAAGCTGAACGCCATGCTTTTCCATATGTTCATGTACATATGCTGCCATTTCATAATCAATTGGTGGTATCACTTGATTATTCATCTCAACAAGCGTCACATCAATCCCTTTTTCTCTCAAGTTTTCTGCCATTTCAATCCCAATAAATCCCCCACCAACGACAGTCGCATGGCGTGGTTTCTTCTCATCAATATACCCTTTCATACGATCTGTATCTGGTACATTCCGTAATGTAAACAACGCCTGTACGGTTTCAATTCCTGGGATAGGTGGCACAATTGGCTTCGATCCCGGTGAAAGAATTAAAACGTCATAAGATTCTTCGTACGTTTCATTTGTCATTACATTGTTCACTACAATTGTTTTTTCTTCTTTATTAATCTTTATCACTTCACTTAAGACGCGAATATCTAAGTGAAATCGCTTTGACATCTTTTCAACTGTTTGCACTAACAACTTCTGTCTCTCTTGAATCACACCGCCAATGTAATATGGCAACCCACAGTTTGCAAACGAAATATATTCTCCTCGCTCAAACATAATAATCTCATCCTCTTCACTCAAACGACGAAGACGTGCCGCTACTGATGCTCCGCCGGCAACTCCACCGACTACGACGATTTTTCTGCTCATATTTCCCTAACCTCCACAACTATTTTTGCTTACTGCTACGGATATATAAAATATAAATTACATATACCTGTATAGGTATATGATAATCATAAAAAAATATAATGACAATATATAAAGCTCAAACTTTATACTTGTTCACTAAATTGAAACAAACTGGACTAAAAAAAGCCACTGATCCCAGCGGCTTCCTCACACATACTTCCTATGCACCATCTTCCCGTCATAAGAAAACACAACGCCTTTATTCTCCACAAACGACTCCATATGCACCGTTCTTCCCCATAACTGATGAATATACGGCAACACTTTCTCTAAGTATTTTAAATCGAGCTCAATTCCTTCATAGCAATGTTTAATATAGAGTTCGCCGTTCTTTAAATGGTCTCCATCTTCCACTACTAAGTACGGGAACCCACCATTTGTACGCATATTTACGAGTTGATCACGCACATGTTCCCATTCTTTATCAACGATTTTATAGTCTTTCCCTTGGCGCTGGAATAAGTACATATCCTCTCTCATTACGAGCTCTTTATTTAAGTAGTTTCTAAGGAACGATACGTCCCATTCAATCTCCCGCACTTCAAAGATTTTATCACGACCAGATCCTGGTTTCACACCGCGCCGCTTCATCTCTTCCGTTGGATTATTATAACGTTCTTCAATATCTTCAAAGATCTTAATGCCAAGGTAGTATGGATTAATACTTGTTTTAGACGGCTGCACAACCCCTGCATTTAGCTTCGCAAATTCGATTGCTTCATCAGATGTTAAGTCCATTTCGCGGAGGATACGTTGGTGCCAATACGACGCCCAGCCTTCGTTCATGATTTTCGTTTCTAATTGCGGCCAGAAATACAACATCTCTTCACGCATCATCGTTAAAATATCTCGCTGCCACTCCTCTAATTCTCTACTATATTCTTCGATAAAGAGCAGTAAATCTTTCTCTGGTTGTGGCGGGATTTTTTTCTTTTTTCGCATATTAGGAAGCTCTCGTTTTTTATTTCGATCATCTAAATTCCATAAATCATCATACTGTGATGCCCGTTTTCTTTCTACTTCTTCCTCTTCTAAGTCATCGATACTCCAAGCAAGCTTCGGCCGCATGAGCGATGGATCAATATGTTCTTGAATCGCCAATACAGCGTCTAAAAACGTTTCTACTTCCGCTTTTCCATATTTATGTTCATACGCTTTAATTCGCTCTGCCGTTGCTGCCATACTTTCGACCATATCGCGCTTCGTATTTGAGAAGCGGATATTATTTTTAAAGAAATCACAGTGTGCCAATACATGTGCGACAATCAATTTATTTTGAATCAGTGCATTTGTATCAAGTAAAAACGCATAGCATGGGTCAGAGTTAATAACAAGCTCATATATTTTACTCAACCCCAAATCATAATGCAGCTTCATTTTGAAAAACTGTTTCCCAAAACTCCAATGTGAAAACCGCGTTGGCATTCCATATGCACCAAACGTATAAATAATTTCCGCGGGGCATACTTCATAACGCATCGGATAAAAATCTAGCCCAAACCCTGTTGCAATTTCCGTAATTTCAGCAATTGCATACTCTAGTGCTTTATCATCACTTCTCATCTCGTTTCCCTCCTTACACTTTCCCTTAAAACAGTGTATGAAGAGAAACAAGCTTTCATGAAAAATAGATAGTCTGTTACCAATAATCTTCTTCATAATTATATGAGCGGTACTGCTTTTCATAACAACACCGACACATGTTATGGGGATAATCCCATGGCATATGCGTTTGACAGTATTTACATTTTTTTCGATGTTTAATTAAATGTTTCCTTAAGTATTCATCAATTTGCTCTGCCATTTTTGTTCGTTCACGTTCCCATATTTGTGCCAATGTTCGTTGGTTACTGCGATATAAGAAAATAACGTGCAGTCCCATGCTTTTATACGACAGTTCCATATCATGTAACGAATTGGTTTTCTGCATAGGCTCTGGCCATGCTTCCTTTCTTACTATCGCATGCAAAATTGCAAGATAATTCAATAAAATAAAAAAGCTAGATACAAATTTTGTATCTAGCTTCTCAAGCCTATCTATTAGCCCTCAATAACTTCAAGTTTCTCCACAATCGGCGTACGCTCTTTTCCTTCTGGCTTCTTATCAAAATAGCCAATATGAAGAATACCGACAATGCGTTGTCCTTTTACTAAGCCTAGCCCATTTATAAATAAAGGATTATAATTCAGTCCACCTGATTTCCAAACACAGCCTAAACCGCGCTCCCAAGCTAACAATTGGAAGTTTTGCATAAATGCACATACTGCTGCGTAATCTTCATCACGTTGGATTTGGCGTGGGTCTTCATCCATATACACAACAATTTGAGCTGGTGTACTTAAAAAACGATCGGATAAAATTTTACCTCTTTTTGCTCTTTCTTCTTCTGTAAAAGAATTTAACACAGCGTCCACTAACGTTTTTCGGCCTTCTCCAATAAATAATTTACATTTCCATGGTTCACGATGTTGATGGTTCGGTGCCCACGTTGCATCATTTAATAATTCGATTAACAACTCTTTTTCTACTGCTTTATCTGTAAATGTACGAATAGAACGTCTTTCTTTAATGATATTTGCAATGGAAGTATATGTCGTCATATGTGTCTCTCCCTTATTTTCATCTATATGTTTGCATCTATTGTTAATATTGATATTGATTTTCAATTTCGATTATAACGCAGTTTTCTACTATTAATCAATGTTTTTAAAATTGTATACATTCATTTTGATTTCTCGACATATTAGCTGTGGCGCTGAAATCAAAAATAGTTCTTCACTTATTCCCCCTTTTTATTTTCATACAGCATGAGATTAAAAAAGCACTGCTCGCTTCTATACATGTCCTGACACTTTTGCCCACCTAAAAAAATGATTTAATGTTGGTTTTTAATTTAGATTTATATAACAAAAAACTTACAATGTTCACATGTTTTTCACAACTTCTCCACAACTTCGGGACACTCTATAGATAAAGTTTCCAGTTTATTTAATTAGGAGGAATATATGGTATGTATAAAAAAATGATGGCAAGTATTTTAGCAACAGGACTTTTATGTGGAATGGCAGTATTCCCTGCTTCTGCCGCTACACAGCAAAAAATCATCGTACATTATCACTTACCCATCTCAAATGAACAACTACAATCTTTAGAAAAACAAGGCTATCAAAAACGTGAAATTTGGAAAACCGCACGCATTGCAAAAATAAGTAAAAAAGATATCAATGACGTTTTATCCTACTATAAACAAAATAAATCTTGGGAAGAAACAGCGAAACATTTCGGGGTAGATCAAAAGAAACTTCATAAACATCATATGAGTAAAGAAATGAAAGCAGCATTGTTGCAAAAAGTAGCTGACATGCAAAAATCCACTCCAGAACAACTGAAAAAAACAATGGAAGAGAACCATATTCACTTGCATCATCTTGCCGTTTTAACTATCATTTCCCAAAAAAGTAATACACCATTAGACGATGTATTAAAAATGAAAAAAGGTGGCATGCATGTGAAACAAATCGCTGAAAAATTAAATGTGAAAAAAGAAGAGATAAAAACTGAAATGAGAAAATTAGTGCAGTCTGTAAAAGGCTAAATATAAGGAAGGAAAAACGGGAGCTAAGGGGCTCCTGTTTTTTGTCATTTTTTGTTGGTTAGTCGATATCCTTTGTCGAATCGCTGATATATTTTAATTTGCGCCGATATATGATGAGAAACGATCGATATATTTGAAAAATCGTCGATAAAATTTCATTTACCATTTTATCCCGCATTAACGAGCAGTAAGACTCCCACCTCAAAATTCAGCGACAGCAAAGAAGTTAGGTGGGAGATCAACTGCTCGTAAAAGCCCGATTGGTTCAACTAATAATCAGTGGGGGATGAAGAAAACCCCCACTGATTAAAGTTTCACTTTATTCGAACCCATCTCGTCAGATCGCCTCACTATGTTTCTTTTTATAATTTTGTAGCATTTCCTTTTTTATATTTTTTGTATAATTTTTCGCCTTTCCCAGAAACTAACAAGAGCATCCTGCATGATGGAAAGAGGTGAAAATAGTGTTCCGCTCGCTACTTGGAAAACAAAAAAAGAATTGCTCTATTCCAGAATTTGTTCATACGATGAAAGAATCTACTGATTTTGTATCTTACAACATAACAGAAGATGGAAACCTCTGTATGTTTTATTATAAATCTGTCGTAGAAGAACTCATAGTTAAAAGATTTATTTTAACACCTATTAAAAGGCAATTAGAACAAATCCAAAACATTGCGGATTTAGCTAACATCGTCTCTATTGAAGATATTATTCCCGCACCCTCTATTGATGATGTTCGTGAAAAGTTACTGGGGGGATATGTACTCATTAAATTACAAAATTCAGCACATGCAACTGAGTATGCTTTAATTCGAGCAGAGAGCACTGTTCTTGGTAAACGTTTATATAATGATACAGAAAATGAATATAGCGTAATTGGACCAAAAGTTGGTTTTGTGGAAAGTATTGATACGAATCTCCATTTATTACGGCGCTCTATCGTAACAGAGCAATTAGTTTTTAAAAAAATTGTTGTTGGATCTATATCAAAAACAACCGTTGTAGTGGCCTATATAGAAGGAATCACGAATGAACAATTTATTAATACTACGACACAGCGTCTAAAGGATATTGATTTCGACGTCCCCTTCGATGCAACAATGATTGAACAATTTATTAGTGATAATAGCAACTCACCTTTTCCGTTACTCTTACCAACAGAACGGGTTGATCGGGCTGTATTTGCTTTAATTAATGGAGAAGTTTTAATTTTAACAGATGGCTCCCCCTACGCATTAGCTGGACCGGCCACTCTATTAGACTTTTTCGTTTCACCTGAAGATTATTATTTACCGTGGCTTATCGGCTCTTTCTTTCGGATCATTCGTTTTTTTGGAGCTATATTTTCTTTATTTTCTTCTGCTATCTATACGGCCATATTAACTTTTCACTATCAAATGATCCCGGCTGATTTATTAGGGCCTATTATTTTTTCGAGGGCAAATGTACCATTTCCACCGGTTCTAGAAGCGCTGTTTTTGGAAATTACAATTGAATTATTACGTGAAGCTGGCGCTCGCTTACCTACAAAAGTTGGACAAACGATCGGGATTGTTGGTGGGATTGTAATTGGACAGGCTTCTGTTGAAGCCGCTTTAACGAGTACCATTTTATTAATTGCGGTAGCTTTATCTGCACTTGCTTCTTTCACAACACCAACTGTAAAAATGTCCACTACTATTCGGTTGCTCCGATTCCCACTTATCCTTTTAGCAGGTGCATTCGGAGGTCTTGGTCTTATTGTAGGATTCATATTCATATTAGCTCATCTCGTTCAATTAAAATCACTTGGGTCGCCTTACTTATTACCACTATATCCATTTCGAGGCTTAAGTAGCACAGATGGCTTCATTCGCTGGCCATTTAGTCAAACAGCTCAGCGTCCTTCTTTTTTACGGCCAAAATCAAATTGGCGCTATAGTCCAAACAAAGCGAAACAAAAGCGTGATGGTGGGGAAACATGAGAAACATTCTATTGTTCTTTGCAATTGCTTTTTTATACTTCCAATTTGGATGCACACAAACATATATAGTAGATACACAACGAATTATTCATGTAGCTGGATTCGATTTAACCAAAGATAAAAAATTTCAAGGTACTATTTTATATCCTGACTACACGCATGGTGTAAAAACAAACCCAAAAACGCAGTCAACCGCTGCTAGATCCCTTGAAACGATTGCTTCTCATTTGGATGCAAAATCACCTCACAATGTTGTCGTAGGACAAATGCGTGTCGTATTATTTGGAAAATCTTTTAGTTCATATGGAATTGATGAAATCATCAGCAATTTACAACGCGATCCTAATGTTGGACGTGATGTGCAAATAGCAATTGTAGATGGATCAGCAGAAGAACTTCTAAAATATGTAACACCAAACGGTTCATTGTATTTATCTGACTTACTTGAACAAAATATACAGAATGAAAATATCCCTCAGACAGCTTTAAATATTTTTTTATATAATTATTATTCATTTGTATGCGATCCATTTCTTCCTTACATTCAAATCACTGATGATCACGCGGTTTCCGTAAAAGGGCTTGCCTTTTTAAAAGGGGACAAAGTGGTGATGTATACCGATAAAAAAGACTCTTTTTTAGTAAAATTACTTCTTAATCCGACTAAAAATGGGCGTTACGAAGCAAAAATAAAAAAAGATCATCATGCAGGGCTTGTCGTCACACAAAATTTATCTGGAGAAAGTGTCTATCACGTTGATCAAACCGGTAATATCCCTAAAGTAACGATCCATTTGAAATTAAATGGATTAATAAAAAACGCCCCTAGTTGGATTGATTTAACCAAAAGAGAAAATACAAAATATGTAAAAAAACAAATAGAACAACAGCTTAAAAATCAATCTCAAAAATTAATTCAACAATTTCAGCATCAAAAAATAGATCCTTTAGGAATACGCGACCAAATTAGAAGTCGATCAAGAAAATGGAGCATACAACAAATTCAAGCACTATATCCATCTGTAGACGTTCATGTTGAAGTTGATGTTAATCTTGTGCAATCTGGTATCGGAGAATAGTGAGGTGATAAGATGGGTATGAACAGTAAAGAGCGAACTGTCTCCCCTTACTTTGCATTTATTTTAGTTCACTCCCTTCAAATCGGAGTGGGAATTTTAGGTTATCAACGCCTGATTATTAAAAATGCTGGTTATGACGCCTGGATTTCCCTTATTCTCGCTGGCATTGCGACTCATATTGTATTATTTTGCATGTTAAAAATGCTAACGAAAGATAACGACCTAATCAATATTCATATAACATGCTTTGGAAAATGGATCGGCTCCTTCTGTTCTTTGCTTTTCACGATTTATTTGTTATTATTTTGTCTCACTGTCCTTCGTACATATATGGAAGTCATTCAAGTTTGGGTATTCCCTACCATTAAATTGTGGAAGCTAACTTTACTATTTTTATTAGTCACTTACTATATTATAAAAGGTGGATTTCGTTCTGTAACGGGAATGTGTTTTTGGGGCATCGTACTACCTTTTTTCGTATTGTTCTTTTTTATTTTCCCAATGAAATATGCACACTTTCGTAATATTTTACCGGTTTTCACTCATTCACCTTTAGACATTGTAAAATCTACGAAAGACTCTACGTTAGAATTTCTTGGATTTGAGGCTCTCCTTGTCTTTTATCCACTTATTGAGAAAGGAAAATCTTTAAAAAAATGGGCACATGGTGGTATCGCTTTTACGACGATTATGTATGTAATTTTAGCGCTTATTTCTTTTATGTACTATAGTGAAGGCTTATTAAAACATACAATTTGGCCTACGTTAACAATGTTAAAAATTATTAAAATTCCTTTTATTCAGCGGTTTGAATATATTATTATTTTTGTATGGCTTCTTATCATTTTACCTAATCTCTGTTTAACAATATGGTCCTCTTGTCAGTCTATGAAGCGTTCATTCCATATTTCATTTAAAATCACACTACCTTTTTTTATTTTTGTCATATATGTCGCTTCTTTATTTTTTACAAATCGCGAAAGTATCAACATGTTAAATACTGTTTTATCCCAAGTGGGTATGTATATCGTATATGTCTATATCCCCCTTCTCTTTCTATGGCATTCCATTCGCTGGCGGTTGAAAAATAAACAAAATTAAACTTCACCATAGGAAAGTATTAGCGAGTTTGGTACAATTTTACTAACATAAAAGCAAAGGGGAAAAGCAGATGAAAAAATATCTATTCTCTTTACTTATAATAAGCAGTCTCATACTTTCTGGATGTGGTGCAGAGGACAAAAAACAATCGTCCGAACCTAAAGCGAAAGAAGAACACGCTTCTCATTCTCAGCAAGGTGACCTGCAAGAAACCACAAAAGGAATCGAGACACTTCCTACATTTTTGGACAAACTAGATCCACAAATGAAAGATATCTATGCAGTCGCAGGAAAAAATGCTGAATTATTAAATTGGATCCCTTGTTACTGTGGATGCGGCGAAAGCGTGGGGCATAAAAACAATAAAAACTGTTTTATTCGTGAAATTAAGAAAAATGGCGAAGTTGTTTGGGATTCGCATGCTACAACTTGTGTAAACTGTTTAGAAATTGCAGTAGAATCTGCATCGATGCATAAAAAAGGAAAATCCACTCTCGAAATTCGAAACTACATCGATGATAAATATAAAGAAGGCTATGCAAAACCAACGCCTACTCCAATGCCAAAAGCATAAAAAGCGAGGAATTTCCTCGTTTTTTATTTTTCACTCAACATTTTCCTTAGCAAATTCTTTCAAGTGTATTTCCGCCCTCTTGTCATACACTATATGTAACTCCTCGGTAAGGAGGGTACACAATGCACACATATAACGACTACGATAAAGCTCTCTATTACACCTATTGTTGTAATTGGGATAAGTTGCTCGTTTTAATGGTCCAAACTAATGATCAATTATTTTCTAAACGAATCGAGCATTTTTTACATGCTTACAAATATGGAAAAGAACTATCAGACGTAGACAAACAACTTCAGCTTCTATTTCAATATATCGACCATGCTTCACAAAAGTCACACATAGAAGAAATAGACCAACTACAAATGTAATTGAACTCCTCCACCTACCTCTACACGAGGTAGATGGGGGATTCTCTCGTTTATGCTAAGGAAAAAACCGTTCCCCTCGGTAAAGTTTAATCTATAGGTGGTGTACTCACTTTACCGATAATAGCACACGAAATTTCTCCATCTATGGAAACAATACAAATTCCAATTGAGAAAAAATATGAAACCGCTCTCACTAAACACACTGATCCCGCTTTAAAAACAAATCTAGAACCAAATAAAGAAGCCATTCAAAATTTTTTTAGTGTGATAAAAGCTGTAAATCAGCCGTAAAAACAAGGTTTATGTACCTTGTTTTTTTCATTTCCAAGTTTTCCTGTTATAAAACTTCCCTTGATAAAAATATTTTCTCTTTATTTTCTTATCCTCTTCATACTATAATTTAGTATGTAACTATTATAAGAGAGGTAAAAAAACATGAAACGTGAGAAAAAACAAGAATATGCTTTGTTTACTGCTTGGGGAGCTTCGTTTATTGCTACACTTGGAAGCTTATATTTTTCTGAGATCATGAAGTTTGAACCTTGTGTACTTTGTTGGTATCAACGTATTTTTATGTACCCATTTGTTTTATGGCTTGGCATTGCAGTTGTAAAAAAAGACTACCATATCGCTACATACTCTTTACCAATTGCAAGTATTGGTGCTTGTATTTCGCTATACCATTATGCAATTCAAAAAGTTTCTGCATTCTCAGCAGCAGGCGCAGCTTGCGGGCGTGTGCCTTGTACAGGAGAATATATAAACTGGTTTGGATTTATCACAATCCCATTTTTAGCATTAATCGGCTTTATCACGATTGCGATTTGCAGCTTTATTGTAATAAAAAACAAATAAGGAGATAAAAAAATGAAAAAAATGCTTATCTTTGGCGGTATTATTATCGTCTTATTTGCAGCTATTTTTGCAGTAACACAAATGGAATCAAAGAAGGAAGAAAGTTACTATACAAACAAAATTTCTTCTGATGAGATTCGTAAAAATAATGAAGAAAAGAAAGAACAAACCATTTACTTCTATCAAACAGGTTGTGTACACTGTGAAAAAGTTACCCCTATTGTTTCTCCAATGGCAAAAGACATGAACATTGATATGAAAGTCATTGATATTTTAAATGATAATCCAACTTGGGATGAATATAAAATTACAGGAACACCAACCATTATTCATTTTAAAGATGGAAAAGAAGTAAGTCGTATTAGCGGCGAACAATCAAAAGATGCTTTTGAAAAATGGTTTAAGGACAGCAAAAAATAATAAGAAAAGGAAACTCCTTCTATACATGAAACGTGCGCAAAATCCCACACTAATGTATAAGGAGGGGATTTTATGCCAGAAGTACGCTGCTCCGTTTCCAATTGTTCATTTTGGGGACAAGGAAACTTTTGTCAGGCGAACGAAATTATTGTTCAACCTGATGCTCAAAATGCAGTACAATCAGGTAATGATTCTTATACAAATGCCGTTTTAACTGGCGAAACATTAGAAAGTTCAGCAGTGACAAGTGTTGAAACATGTTGCCAAACATTTAAACCGAAATATTAATACATGAACCCCCATCCCTTTTGAGATGGGGATTTTTCTTTCTTTTCTCTCCTATGTCTTTCATAATATGTATATAATCAGTGAAGGTCTTCATCCCCCACTGATTATATACATATTATTTGAGGAGCGAACAAAAATGAGACATGTTTTTTGTATCGGAGAATTACTAATCGACTTTGTATGCCTTGATCGTCATTCATCATTAACAGATGGTAACCTGTTTGAAAAGAAAGCTGGCGGAGCTCCGGCAAATGTCGCAGCTGCTATTACAAAACTTGGTGGCTCTTCCTCCTTCATGGGACAAGTTGGAAAGGATCCATTTGGTGATTTCCTTGAAAAAACATTACAAGATGCACGTGTAAATACCTCGATGCTTATCAAAGAAAAGCAAACAACACTTGCTTTTGTATCCATTGATCGTGAAGGAGAACGTGATTTTACCTTTATGAGAGGAGCTGATGGTGAATATACATTTGAAGACATTGACCTTGCTACCATCAAGAATGATGACATACTCCACTTTGGATCAGCAACTGCATTACTACCAGGAAATTTAAAAGAAACATACATCAAACTTTTACACCATGCCAAACAGCACAACATGTTCATTTCCTTCGATCCAAATTATCGTGATGCATTAATTAAAGACATCCCGCAATTTCGAAAAGATTGCCTAATCTTCATTTCAAATGCCCACTTTGTGAAAGTAAGCGATGAAGAAGCGATATTATTAACTATGGAAACAGATCTATATAAAGCTGCACAATTATTGTTATCCTATGGAGCAAAATGTGTTGCCATCACACTTGGAAAAAACGGGACACTTCTTGCAACGAAAGAAAAACAAATCATTATCGCTTCTATTACCGTTCAGCAAATAGACACGACAGGTGCAGGCGATGCTTTCGTCGGAGCAATGTTATATCAATTTTCAAACAAAGAATATACATCTCCACCAAATTTTTCAACTTTACGTCATTTTGTTTCATTCGCAAATAAAGTAGGTGCCTTAACTTGTACAAATTATGGGGCAATCGCTTCTCTTCCAACGCTTAAAGATGTAGAAGCATACTGCTAAAGGTATGCTTCTACATCACAATCCCATATTTCCAAGCATCATGCATCAGTATCATATATACGATCACTATAAAAACGCTTCCAAATAATGTTACCTTGCGATATATCCCATCTTCTCCTTCTCTCGCTTCCACAAAGGACCAAATATAGCCAACTAGAAGCACTAAATCGATAAAGGTAATGTAAAAATCAAACATATATAATACATACAAATAAATAATAAATAAGCAATTCGTCAATAAAAAGATTTTAAATGCAAACTGGCTATTCCCTTTCCTCATAACATACCGCCCCCAATCTGTACTGTATTATATTCACAAAAACATAATAGTTGCGATTGAATATACTTCTTGAAGCGGCATTATGAAAACCATTCACCTCTTATTTCCTCTTTATTGTTTTAACATGAAATGAAGTTAAAAACGGCACTAACTGCCTCTATCCACAGGCGGCCCCCCTCTTCCTACCTAAAAAGTATTTTTGTCAATTTATATATAAACAACAAATAAGCTATCGTCTCCTTACGATAGCTCTTACGGTACATCATACTTTCGCTTATATATATTACTTAAAATAGAATGAGGTATTTCTTCATATCGAACTTTCTCACCTGTTTCATCCATAATATACATATTATTTCCTATATAATAGTCTCCGTTCTTACCAAGATAATATACAGCATATCGTTCATTTGGCAATACTGTTTTTACTTTCGTAAATTGACCATTTGGTTCTTGCCAATATATATTCATACGATCTACAAGTGTCAATATTCCAATTTGCTCTTCTTCTATTATACGCCCATTCCAGCTTGTCACACGATATCCGAGCTTATGTGCTGCATATTCCGGAGATGTGTAAAACTGAGAAATAATTACTTTTGTTTGTAACGGTACCCGGTCATATAACCATTGTATATCCCGGTCGTGCATACGAACGCAGCCATTTGATTCTCTGCTTCCAATCGTCCATTCCCGGCTCGTACCATGAATTGCATACTCTTTCTCATTTAAACCGAGCCATCTTGTTCCAAGCGGATTATTCGGCGCACCACCTGGAATCTTCTTACGGTGATATTCTTTATTTTTATATTTGTTAATAATACAAAATGTCCCCTCAGGAGTTGGTGTATTAATTCTTCCAGTTGTAACAGGAAACGTTCTTACATAGTTCCCATTTTCAAAAAAAGATAATTGGTTCGTCTTAAGATTAATAAGTATTAAATGATCTGTACTAGCAAAGATGTTAATTGGTAGACAGAAAAAGAGTATTACAACGAAATATACTTTTTTCATTCCTATTCCCCCAAAATCCCATCAGCTTTTACTATGTGTTCTAGTCTTATGAACAAAAGCGGAGAGCTGCTTTAAATTTAACTTATCCATTCACCATTACACCACCATTTACATGAAGCATTTGCCCAGTAACATACGTAGAATCCTCTGAAGCTAAATATACATACGCAGGTGCTAATTCATATGGCTGCCCCGGCCTTTTCATCGGCACATTACTTCCAAATTCAGATACCTTCTTCTTATCAAAACTTGATGGAATGAGTGGCGTCCAAATTGGTCCTGGTGCCACGCCATTTACGCGAATATCTTTTTGAACTAACGATTTTGCAAGTGAACGTGTAAAAGCAACAATTGCTCCTTTTGTTGCAGCATAATCAATCAGCTGTTCATTTCCTTCATACGCAACAACTGATGCTGTATTGATAATGACATCCCCTTGTTTTAAATGTGCGAGTGCAGCTTTTGTAACGTGAAAATAGGAAAAAATGTTAATGCGGAATGTTGTTTCAAGTTGCTGCGCTGTAATATATTCTAAACTTTGCTGCGGATATTGCTGAGCCACATTATTGACAACGATATTTAAGCCACCTAACTGAGACACAGCTTCTTTCACAACTTGCTGACAATGTTGTTCACTACTTAAATCCCCTGGTAGTAATATGCATGTTTGCCCTTGTTTCTCAACAAGCCGTTTTGTCTCGTTTGCATCTTCTGTTTCATCTAAGTAAGCAATCGCAACATTTGCCCCTTCTTTTGCAAACGCAATGGATACCGCCCTTCCAATTCCGCTGTCTCCCCCTGTAATCAGTACATTTTTCCCTTTTAATTTTGCACTCCCGTGATAATTAGTATCTTCGTACTTCGGGAGAGGATTCATCATCGATTCAATTCCTGGCTGCCTATTTTGATGCTGCGGTGGCAACGTTATAAATTTTTTTTGTTCTGGCATACATCATTCAACTCCTTTACAGTTCTCTTTCTTATCATGTACACAATGATAAAAAGTACTTATATAAGAAAAAACGAAATATAGAAACGATTATTTGATTAACATTCGAAATTAAAACATAAAATATGAATTGTTATAAACTTTTTGTGTAAAACTCTTGCAATACATTCTAAAAACGAATATTATATATAACTGTCGTGAAAATTATTCGTAAACAGAAAGGATGTTTATATGTTTAACCTTTCAAAACATAAAACTTCTATAAAAACTGAAATTATGGCAGGTATCATTACTTTCTTAACAATGGCATATATTATTGTCGTAAACCCTGTTATCCTTGGTGATGCAGGTGTTCCATTTGAACAAGCATTTACAGCGACGATTATTGCAGCTGTTGCTGGAACATTATTTATGGCAATCTTTACAAACTTACCAATTGCAATCGCACCAGGTATGGGACTAAATGCTTATTTCTCTTACTCTGTTGTAAAAGCTCATGAAGGTATGACATTCGCAATTGCATTCTCTGCTGTATTTGTAGCAGGTATGATTTTAATTTTGTTATCATTCACTTCTTTCCGTACAAAATTAATGGAAGCTATTCCTGAAAACTTAAAACATGCAATTACTGCTGGTATCGGCTTATTTATCGCCTTTATCGGTTTACGTATGACAGGCATTGTAACAAAACATGAAACGAACTTAGTTGGACTTGGAGATCTTCACTCTGCTCCAGTATTACTCGCATTAGCTGGTCTTGGGATTACACTTGTTCTTATGTCTTTAAATGTAAATGGCGCACTATTCTTCGGCATGTTATTAACAGGAATCATCGCTTATTTCACAGGACAATTAACATTCTCAAATGGGATTACATCCATGCCGGGATTACCGGAAGGAATCATCGTTTCTAACCCAATTACAGCTGTTTCCGATGTTATTAATTATGGATTATACGGCGTTGTATTCTCTTTCTTCCTTGTTACGCTATTCGATACAACAGGTACACTACTTGGCGTTGCTCAGCAAGGTGGATTTATGAAAGACGGAAAACTTCCAAAAGCGGGACGAGCTCTTCTATCTGATTCGTTCTCAGCAACGATTGGATCTATGTTCGGAACAACACCGTCAACAGCATACATTGAATCATCTGCAGGTGTAGCAGCTGGTGGACGTACTGGCTTAACAACAATTACAGTAGCTGTACTATTTGGTGTTGCTGCATTCTTCGGTCCTCTAGTAGGAGCTGTTTCTGGCGTTTCAGCAATTACATCGCCATCATTAATTATTGTCGGCAGTCTTATGATGGGTGCTGTACGTCACATTGATTGGGATACATTTGACGAAGCGTTCCCTGCATTCTTAGTAATCTTGAGTATGCCGCTTACATCAAGTATCGCAACAGGTATTGCACTTGGATTTATTTCATATCCACTGATGAAAATGGCAAAAGGACAATTTCGCGCTGTCCATCCACTTGTATATGTATTTGGTATTTTGTTCGCTTATCAATTAATTTTCTTACCGCATTAATATAAAAGCCTCGGCTCACAAAATTTGTGAGCCGAGGCTTTTTTTAATATTTCTCATTTATTTGTAGTTCTTTACTATATTTTTGAATCAAAAACGAAGAAATAAACATCACCATCCCTACACTAAAACCAATGAGTTGATCTAACAACAGTTCATCATGAATCAGAAAGCGCAGTAAAAAGACTCCTCCAAAAATGAACATTGCCATACGTCCAGTAAATCTAAGTCCCTTGTATACATTTTCCATATGTATCATTCCTTCAAATGTTATATCCATATTATACCATGAAAACCCCAAAAAACTTTATATTCAGTTTTTTACAGACCATTAATGCGGGATAAAGTGGTGAATGAAATTTTATCGACGATATTTCAAATATATCGATCGTTTCTCATCATATATCGCCGTAAATTAAAATATATCAGCGATTCGACAAAGGATATCGACTAACCAACAAAAAACGACAAAAAACAGGAGCACCTAGCTCCTGTTTCCCAACACTCTGAAAAAAAACTCCTAAAGAGTTTTTTCATTCATTTTGTAAAAACGCCTGTAAATCTGCAAATTGTCTCGCAGCATCTTTATATCCTTGTTCATATAAATTTTGCAGTTTTTGCGGGTCTTTTTCCATTCGGTCTACTTGAAGCGGTACTTCTGGACGAATGACAAATAGATTACCAGCTTGCTCTTCTTTCTCAATATAATGTAGCGTCTCATTGTATACTTCATAACGAGAAAGCATCGTATTTACAAGCTCCGGATATTTTTTATAAGCCTTTGCCGCAATCCATCCAAATTTTGATTTTTTCTTCATGTATCCATGATTTCTCGTTAAAATGACAACCGATTTCTTATAGCCATCTTGCTGTGCTTTTCGAACTGGAATCGGATCTGAAATTCCGCCATCTAATAGTTGTTTACCACGATAATTCACAATAGGTGCAATAAATGGTAATGAACTAGAAGCTTGTAATAATGTTAATGCCTCTTCATTTGTACCTTCTTTTTCAAAATACATCGGTTCTCCAGTTACACAATTTGTCGTTCCTACAAGAAAACGCTCTGGCCCATTAAAATATGTGTCAAAATCGAATGGTACATGCTTTTCTGGAATCTCATGAAAAATAAAATCCATATCAAATAACTGACGTTTTCTCCATAAATTTTTGTAAGATAAATATTTCGGATGCGTTGCATAATCAATATTCACTGTTTTATTTCGATTTCTTTGTCTCGAAAGATACGACGCCGCATGGCACGCCCCCGCTGAAACACCAATAACATACGGAAAATATAAATCCTGTTCCATAAAGTATTCCAGTATTCCACCTGTATATACGCCGCGCATACCGCCGCCTTCTAATACTAAACCCGTATTTTCAAGCATCGCTTTCTCTCCTCTTTATATAAATTCATTTCGATTTTCCAGTATATAAGTCGTGGCTATAGCAATTAAAAATCCACGAGCGGATCCTCTCTACCATTCCAAAAACTAGTTTTATCATTTTATATAAATCCAATTTGATTTTCTAACAGATACATTATGGTTATGAGGAACAGACAGAGACCTGCACTCATTTTCTCCGTCTGTTTTCACATGAAATGGGGCTAAAAAAGGCACTGACCGCTTCTATCCATGGCCGGATCCTCTCATCCATCTGAAAAAAATGGTTTGATGGTAGTTTTTTAATTTGGACTTATATACATAGACTCTTTAACTATTCACATCATTAAGTATCTCTCTCTATTATATAAAACTCTTTACAAAAACCATATTCAGAAGGCTTGTAGAGAAGAAAAAACTCTTCTCTTTACCTTTTTAAATGATTTGCTATGTCCTTTACAAACCTTTGAATGAAAGCTAGTTCCTCTTCTGTATACTTACTTAACAGTAACAACCATTCTTCTTCGGCCTGTTGATGTAATGTTTCATGCGCCACATAAATTTCATTTCCACTCTCGGTTAAACGAAAAAATATTTCCTTTTGATTATCTACCATCTTCATCTTTTCAACGAATTGTTTCTGAAACAACTTTGTACAAATTTTAGAAATAGCTCCCTTTGTCATTCCCATCTCTTCCGTAATCGCTGTTACATTTATTAAACCTTTTCTTCCTATACACTGGATTACGTGTAGTTCTGATAAAGACATACCACTTACACCTGTCTCACGAAGAAAACAATCACCTTTTTCCTTCATATACTCTTCTTTTTTATGAAAAAGCGTACGAATTTCCGCTAATATTTCCCTTTGCTCATTTGTTCGTTCCACTTAAATGCCCCCCTTAGTTTCTTAAGAAACAATTATATTTTATAACATTTTGTAGTGAAAACAAAAAAATCACACCTATTTACAAAAAAGAAAATAATGGTATCATTAAAATAGTTTCCTAGGAAACAAAAGGAGGTTTTACAATGAAAAAGACACTCTCTTCATCTCAATTACAATCTATTTTATACATTGTTTGCACGAGTGCATTGTTAGGTTCGTTCGCTCAAAATATTTACTCACCAATCTTGCCAATCGTTCAACGTTCTTTTCACACTTCTCTTTATCTTACAAATTTAACCGTTTCTATTTTTACGTTTGTTCTTGCAATTATGCAGCTCATTTACGGGCCATTAATTGATGCAAAGGGACGTAAATATATTTTAATTCCTAGTCTATTTATTAGTACAATCGGTGCCATTGGCTGCGCTTTTACAACAAATATTTATATATTTCTTATTTTCAGGGCCTTTCAAGCAGTAGGAATAGCAGCCATCCCTGTTGTAGCGGCTACTATTATCGGTGACTTATTTGAAGGAAATGAGCGCGGAAAAGCAATGAGCCTTTATCAAATGATACTTGCTCTTGCGCCTGCAGTAGCTCCTCTCATGGGCGGCTACCTTGGCAGTATAAACGGTCACGTATCTATTTTTCTTTTTTTATCTACGGTTGGTGTGATCTTATTACTTATCAATATTATATTGCTTCCCGAGACAAAACCATCTACATCTAAAAAAGCCAAAACAACACATAATTATTGGCGCATCTTACAAAACAGAATTGGTTTTACTATTGCAATTATTGGCTTTATGCAGTTTTGTATTTATTTTTGTTTTCTCGTTTTTTTACCCGATTTATTAACAAATCTATTTCATCTAAACGCAGGTGAAATTGGAATGATGTTTGTGCCAATGTCCCTATTCATTATGCTAGGAAGTTATTGCTACAAGTTTTCACAAAGATTTCTTACTACAAAACAAGCCTTACTGATTACTAGCTTTTTCAATATCATATGTATCATTCTATTCTCTTTCACATACCATCTAAGTATTCCCATGGTTCTCCTTGTCACATCCTTATACGGTTTTAGCATGGGGTTATCCATGCCGACACATACCACTTTATTGACAGAAGAATTCATAGAAGCAAGAGCAACTGCCATTGGAATTTATAACTTTATTCGTTATATTGGCATGGGTACAGGGCCCATTGTAGGTGGTTTTCTATTATTTAATCAAAATTACTTTTGGATTTTCTTTACAGGGGCAGTTCTTTTTCTAATCGTGGTCTTATATACAATGAAAAATTTAACTTGTTATCACACAAGAAAAAACGAGATTAAAAAGGTTAAATAACATGTAAAACAGAGAATGTCCAAAAACAGTTCCTTTACTGCACTTGGACTCTCTCTTTAGATCGTTTTGGAATGGTAATCCAAAACACCTTTCAAATAATAATTTTCACTCGATTAACTATTAATTAGTAATAGCGATGTTCTTCGGTAGACATGGCAATTGCTTTCGTTTCATGAACTGTACCATATGGATGCTCTGGCGGTGCATAGATAGAATAAATTTTAAGTGGTTTATTCCCCAGATTGGTTACATTGTGCCATTTTCCAGCAGGTATCATAATCGCATAGTCATCATAGGCCATTTCTTGAAAATCTAATTTATCTTTGCTATCACCCATTTGAACAAGTCCATGCCCTTCTTCAATACGTATAAATTGATCAGTTGTTGGATGGACCTCTAAACCTATGTCATCTCCAACATTAATACTCATCAGAGTAACCTGTAAGTTTTCCCCTGTCCATAAAGCAGTACGGTAAGTATTATTTTGTTTAGTAACTTGGTCAATATTCACTACAAATGGTTTTGATCCATAATCTTTCACTATAATATTTCTGCAATAAGGATTCCAGTTATTATTCCAATAGTTATTGTTCCTATTGTAATAATAAGGATTCCAATTATAGATCCAATTGTTGTGATTCCAGTTGTTATACATGGGATTTTGCCATTGATAGCATGATTTAAGGTACATATGCATACTCCTCTCATGATTTCATTATTTTCCTTTTATCCTATGCAGTTGCCTATTTATAGGGGTGCAAAATAGGAAAAAATGGGCAGTAGTAAAACAATAACAATACAAAATTATAAACAATTTCCCCCTTAACATTTTATAGTTATTGAAGATAACCGCCCCGTTAACTTAACAAAAGAGAAACACTTTATCCTCTCTGATCTGCCACAATATGAATATCAATATGTTTCGTCTGTCTCATAATTTCATTTACAATTGAGCCTTTTCGAATTTCTTCCCATCTTGTTCTAGCTGATTGACCAAGTAAAATTTGTGTAGCCTGTAATCGTTCCGCTACTTCAATAATGACGTCAGCTGGCTTTCTTCCTTTTGCTTCTTCTAATAAAAAAGTAGCATGAAATTGACTCGTCAAAGCTTGCCATTCATCAATCGTTTGTCGTTTCCCTGCCGATAACGATTCTATATTCTCTCTTTCAACATTTAACACATATAATGCAGCATTTAATCGATTGGCCATACGCCATCCACGTCTTATTAATTTCTCTGCTGTTGAACTATATTGCACACAAACGAGAATTTTTTCTTTTACACCAATTGGTTCCGCTACTGCTTGACTAATCTTCTCATCCATATCATCGGCCACTTCACGAAGTGATAACTCTCGTAAAGCCCCTAAATTATTAATCGTAAAAAAGTTTTGTAAGCTACGCTGAATTTTTTCTTCCTTATATACCTTTCCATCTATTAATCTTTTTCGCAATACTTCAGGGGTAACATCCACAAGCTGAATTTCATTTGCTTTTTGTAAAACAAAATCCGGTATGCGCTCCCTTACTTTCACATTTGTAATTTGTTCCACAATATCATGAACACTTTCTAAATGCTGAATATTAAACGCTGATAATACCGAGATTCCGGCCTCCAACAGTTCTTCTACATCCATATGACGTTTTTTATGTTTAGACCCTGGTATATTACTATGTGCTAATTCATCAACTACTACTACTTGCGGTGCTCGCTTTATAATTCCCTCTACATCAAGCTCATAAAATAACTTCCCTTTATAATCTATTTCTTTTAAAGGAACCTTTTCTAAATCCGAGATTGCTTCTTCTGTTTCTTTTCTCCCGTGTGTTTCAATTAAACCAATTACAATATCAATACCTTCTTTTTGCATTTCCCGTGCATCAAACAACATTTTATAGCTTTTCCCTACTCCTGGAGCGGCACCTACATATAGCTTTAATGTCCCGCGACTTTGCTGCCTGATATATTCTAAATATTCCTCTGGCGTTCGCCTTTGAAATGCTGGTTTATAATCATCTGCATACACGATGCACACACCCTTCCTAGGAAACAGTTCTACCTCAATCCATGAGATTGAGGTAGGAACGTTATTATTTCATTAATTTCTGTAATTCTACATTTAATTTTAAAACATTCACACGATCTTCCCCAAATATTCCCAATGCAGCACCTTCTGTTTGTTCTTTTATAATTTGATTCAATTTCTCTTTTGGAATATTTGTTAATTTCGAAATGCGATCGACTTGTACGTAAGCCGCTTTCGGACTAATATCCGGATCGAGTCCTGAACCTGAATTCGTCACTAAATCCATCGGTACTTCTGTAATCGGAACACCCGGATTTTTAGCTTTCCAATTTGCTACACTTTCTTCTACACGTTTTGCTAAATCAGGATTAGATGGTGCATAGTTATTTGATCCCGATGCTTCAGCTTTATATTCTATACTAGAGACGCGTCCATGAAAATAACGAGGGTCTTTAAAATTTTGTCCGATTAATTTTGAACCAACTACTTCATTTTTTTCATTATATAAAAGACTACCATCCGCATTATCCTTCATAACCGCTTGTGCAATTCCAGTTACAAGCAGTGGGTATAAAAGCCCGCATAGGACAAGAAATGTAAAAGTAACACGAATGACTGGTGAAAGTATACTTTGTTTTTTCTCCATTTTCTTTTCCCCTCTTCCTTATATAAACAATCCTACCATTATATCAATTACTTTAATCCCAATAAACGGAACAATGACTCCTCCAAGCCCGTAAATCAATAAGTTACGACCAAGTA
Organism: Bacillus sp. C1; assembly: GCF_054570475.1. Lineage (NCBI taxonomy): Bacteria > Bacillati > Bacillota > Bacilli > Caryophanales > Bacillaceae > Bacillus > Bacillus sp. C1. The sequence goes on along the minus strand of NZ_JBTMZT010000002.1, from coordinate 17,856 downwards.
ATGCATTGGAACTCATCGGTTTATACGCAATCCCCTTCATTGCCAAAGGAATGAGTAATGGGATAATAATTGCATTAAAGATTAACGCTGATAAAATTGCTGAAATCGGCGAATTGAGTTTCATTATATTTAGTGCTTCCATTTGCGGAATCGCTAATGTAAACATCGCTGGAATAATCGCAAAATATTTCGCAATATCATTCGCGATACTAAATGTTGTTAACGCACCACGTGTCATTAATAATTGTTTACCAATCCCTACAACCTCAATAATTTTCGTTGGATTGGAATCTAAATCAATCATATTCGCTGCTTCTTTCGCTGCTGTTGTTCCGCTATTCATCGCTAAACCTACATCAGCTTGCGCTAGCGCTGGTGCATCGTTCGTACCATCGCCCGTCATTGCTACAAGTTTCCCTTTGTCTTGTTCTGCTTTAATTACAGCAATTTTGTCTTCTGGCTTACATTCTGCAACAAACTCATCTACGCCTGCTTCTTTCGCAATCGTTGCTGCTGTTAATGGATTATCTCCTGTACACATCACTGTTTTAATTCCCATATGGCGAAGTTGTTCAAAACGTTCACGCATACCAGGTTTTACTGTATCTTTTAAATAGATTAATCCATAAATACGATTATCCACTGCAACTACAAGCGGTGTTCCGCCCTCTTTGGAAATGAAATCTGCTTTTTGATTCACATCTTTTGGCACCGTCCCACCTTGCGCTTGTACCCACTCAATAACCGCACTAACTGCTCCTTTTCTTACTTTTGTTCCATCAGGTAAGTCCACACCACTCATTCTTGTTTCTGCTTTAAATGGAATAAATTCTCCTTGTTCTGCGAGTTCTCTATTGTAAGAAAAAGTTTTTGAATCTACATACTCTATAACAGATCGCCCTTCTGGTGTTTCATCTAAAACCGATCCTAGTGCTGCCCATTTCCCTAATTGTTCAATTGTTTCATTTCCTACAGGAAGCAATGTATGTGCCATCCGATTCCCGAACGTAATTGTACCTGTTTTATCTAAAATAATTGTGTTAATATCACCAGCAGCTTCTACAGCCTTCCCTGACATTGCTAATACATTAAACTTTGTTACACGGTCCATTCCAGCAATCCCGATAGCTGATAATAAACCACCAATTGTTGTTGGAATTAAACAAACGAGAAGCGCAACAAGTATAGCTGTATCAATTTTAAACCCTAAGTAATTTGTAAAGATCGGCAGTGTTACAACAACAATTAAGAAAATAAGTGTTAAACTTGTTAATACTGTATTTAAAGCAATTTCATTCGGCGTTTTTTGACGAGCGGCTCCTTCTACTAAAGAAATCATTTTATCTATAAATGATTCACCTGGGTTGCTTGTAATCGAAATTGTAATCTCATCACTAACAACCATTGTGCCACCTGTTACGGAACAAAAATCACCACCTGCTTCTTTAATAACAGGCGCAGATTCACCTGTAATTGCTGATTCATCCACTGATGCCAAACCTTTAATGACTTCACCATCACTTGGAATCATTTCCCCTTGCTTTACAATGACAACGTCACCTTTTCTCAGCTCAGTCGCTGAAACTTGAACGATTTTTCCATTTTCTTTTACGACATTTGCAAATACGTCTTTCTTCGATTGTTTCAAAGAGTCAGCTTGCGCTTTTCCGCGCCCTTCAGCCAGTGCCTCTGCAAAATTAGCAAATAGAACTGTAAATAATAGAATGAGGGACACTGTTATATTAAACCACCCTGGTATCGTACTAGATACACTTGGAAGAAATGATAAAATGAACGTAATTATAAAACCGATTTCCACTACGAACATAATTGGATTTTTCACCATTACTTTCGGATTCAACTTCACAAGTGATTGCTTCATCGCATGGGTAACAATATCACGATCCATTGTTTTTGCTCGTCTAACTTCATTTTCTATAGCATGTATTGACGATGGAATTGACTGTTGTTTCTCTTTTACCACTACAGGTCTCATCATTTACCCTCCATTACTTCAATGTAAGAAATTCTGCAATTGGTCCTAACACTAACATCGGGAAGAATGTTAATGCCCCAACAATTACAATTGTTCCAATGAAAATCCCACCAAATAAACCGTTATCTGTTCGGAATGTTCCGACTGTTTCTGGTACTACTGTTTTCTCTTTCAATGAATTTGCAACAGCTAACATTGTAATTAAGCTGAAATAACGTCCTAAAAACATAACTAAACCCGTTGTAATATTCCAAAATGGTGTATTATCCCCTAGTCCTTCAAATCCTGATCCGTTATTAGCAGCAGAAGAGGTATACTCATATACAACTTGGGTTAAACCATGAAAACCTGAATGAGAAATTGCATCTGTTCCTAAAGGCGTTGAAAGGGCCAATGCTGAAAACCCTAAAATGAGCAATGGATGGAATAATATTGTTACCGCGATTAACTTCATTTCTTTCCCTTCAATTTTTTTACCCAGAAACTCTGGTGTCCGTCCAACCATTAATCCAGATATAAAGACTGCTATAATTGCATACATAATAATATTGACAAAGCCGGCTCCAACCCCACCAAACACTGTATTTAACATCATATTTACAAGTGGCACTGCCCCGCCAAGCGGCGTTAACGTGTCATGCATTGTATCAACCGCGCCTGTTTCAGCTGCTGTTGTCACTGTCGCATACAGGGAAGAAAAGACTGTTCCAAATCGTACTTCTTTTCCTTCTGTACTACCTTGTACGTTTTCCATACCCATTTGATTTAATGCTGGATTCCCATTTAATTCAGATGAAACAATCGTTGTAAAACCAACTAAAAATACCATGAATAATGAAACGAAAAGGATACGTCCTTGTTTTTTATTCCCTACCATTCGTCCATACGTAAACGGCAGGGCTGTTGGTAATAGCATCATAAGCATCATTTGCAAAATGTTACTGATTTGCCCTGGATTTTCAAATGGATGTGTGGAGTTTGCACCAAAGAATCCACCACCATTATTACCAAGTTCCTTAATTGCAACAAATGAAGCTACGGGACCGCGTAAAATACTTTGTTTTACCCCTTCAATTGTATGTGCTGTAACCGCCTCGCCTAAAGTTTGCGGTACACCAAGTGCAACAAAAATCAGAGCTGCAACAAATGCAATCGGAAGAAAAACTCTTGTTAAAGCTCGAGTAAAATCAACGAAAAAGTTCCCTAGTTCCTTACCTGCTAACCCTCTTATAAAAGCCATTACAAGTGCTAGTGTTGTTGCCGGTGCAGCAAACATTAAAAATGTAATTCCAATTAACTGTGATAAATAAGATAATCCATTTTCACCGCTATAATGCTGTAAGTTCGTATCTGCCATAAAGCTGATTGCTGTATTAAAAGCAAGCGTTGGCTCCATTCCCTCAATATGTGCTGGGTTTAACGGTAATACCCCTTGCAATCTGAAAATGAAATATACAACAACAATCATAAAACCATTCAGTGCAACTAATGATAATGCATACTGCTTCCAAGTTTGATTGTACGGCTTAATCCCCGTGATTTTAAAAATAAGATTTTCAAAGGGTCCAAACACTTTATCTAGTTTTCTACTACCTTGGAACGCTTTTTCTAAATAAATTCCAGTTGGCTTTGCAACGAGAATGAATAATAGCATTGTGATAACAACTGCAACCCAAATCATAATAAACGATTCCCCCTAATTAAAACTTTTCTGGATTTAATAACGCATAAACTAAATACACCGTAATCGCTGCAACAATAATTGATAAGGCAATCATCATTTCGATTTCCCTTCTTTCACCACTTTATCTGACCAGCTCGCAAGCCCTATCATAGATGCTACCAATACAACACAGATTCCGATCATCACAACATCAAGCATTATAATCCCCCTTATTCTAGTGTAAAATTTTACCATTTAAGCATCAAAAAAAGAACACCGAGGATCTACTCAGTGTTCAAAAATGAACAACACAAAAGTAAACCTCCTCTCCAAACGCTTACGAGGTTAGCTGTCGGATTCGGGCCTAAAGAGTAGCCCTACTTTCACAGTGAAAGATTCACCCCAAGTGACAATGCACAAAATTGGTTCCCCCGCTCCAAATAAATTGGACTCAGCGATATCAGGTTGTTTTTGGAAATTTTTATGAAACAATTTATGAATGTAAATATACTCCTCTATATTTGACTTGTAAAGGGTTTAATTACCTCAAATAATAAAATATTCCACCATTTTAACGCTTACATTCACTAATATTAATCTTGTATCATCTATTTTCTTAGCTTTTCTTTCATTTTCCTTGAAATGAACTTTTAATATGAAACAAAAAAGAAGAGAATGAACCTGAATACGTTTTATATCGTACCCTGGGTTCATTCTCTTCTTCATGATAAATCTATTCATTTCGTAAAAACAACCGCAAATTTCTCCCACGAATGTAGACCTGTGTTAGTTCCACATGCAGCATTTCATACGTAATAATATCTGTTTCTAAATATAACTTCTCTTCTGATGGCAATATCATATACGGCTTTGGAAACATAGGATCTCTTGCTAATTCTTGCATGCGCTCCTTCGATACGGCCCAACGATTCGCTATATCCTGATCTAATAACACCTTCATCTCCGCTTCCTCCACCCTATTCAAAAAATAAAAAGGAAATATTATCACAATTTGTAAATACTACAAATTTAGCTCCAATTGTTTGATAGAGCTTTACTGGATAATTTTTATTTCTTGTGACAACCGTAATAGGTGCTTGAAAAGAAAAACGAATACGTTCGGTGAAAAAGCTCACCGTTGGCAGTTCATCTCCTAGTAAAATTACTTTTTTTATTCCGCTACAAATGCTAGATAAATCTTGCTCCTCATTACAGCAATATGTTGCTTCAAATCCATATGCTCGTACTTCAGCAGCTACGCGTTCACTTACTGTAAAAATGACCATATGACTTTGAAAAGGTACTAAATTTCGCAAACTATTTACCTTTTCCTCTTCGCCTACACAAATGAGTGTTACTTCGTTTTTCTCATCCATGCATCTCATCCTCCTTAGTATAAAAGAATTTCAATATAGTAATTTACTATTCTTTTATACTAATCAGACCGGTGAAGCGATGTATCCATCCGTGCACCATCCTCTCTCAATACGCTTACGAAGTTAGCTGTCGGATTCGGACTTTGAGAGTAGCCCTACTTTCATAATGAAAGATTCACCCCTAGTGACAATGCACAATTTGGTTCCTCCGCTCCATAAACTTGGACTCAGCGCTGTCAAAAAGTTAATTCTGGATGATATATTACTCCTACATTTGGTAAAAGTAAACAATAAAAAAGAAACATGGTAATCTGACGAAATTTATTCGTATAAAGTGGTGAATGAAATTTTATCAGCGATTTTTCAAATATATCAACCGTTTCTCACAATATATTAGCGATTCGACAAAGGATATCGACTAGCCAACAAAAAACGACAAGAAAAACAGGAACCCATAGCCCCTGTTTCCCAACAAACTGAAAAATAAATATTTATACGTTCATTTTTCGTTGTTTATATGCAAAATGATTCGTTGGCCCATGACCACTTCCAATATGTAATTGCTGCTCAATTGCTATAGTAATAAACTGTTTAGCTTCTTGCACTGCCTCTTTAATTTCATACCCCTTTGCAAGACTTGCCGTTACAGCAGACGCGAATGTACAACCGCTACCATGCGTTTGTTTTGAATCGATTCGTTCACTTCTATACTCTGTAAATTTCTCACCGTCAAATAATAAATCGATCACTTCGTCCCCTTGATACGCAGCATGTCCCCCTTTCATAAGCACATACTTCGCCCCTAGTTCATGCAATATCTTTGCAGCTTTTTTACTATCTGCTATATTATGAATCTCCATCCCAGTTAACACTTCTGCTTCTGGTACATTCGGCGTCACAACTGTTGCAAGAGGTAGCAAATGTTCTTTCAACGCTTGCACTGCCTCTTGCTGTAATAACGATGCACCGCCCTTTGCGATCATAACAGGATCTAGTACAATATTATTCCAGCCAAATTTTTTAATATGCTCTACAACGACCTGAATAATTTCACTACTAAACAACATACCAAGCTTAACCGCATCAGGTGTTAAATCAGCACCAATAGAGTTTAACTGCTCCTTAATCCCTTCTAGTGCAACAGGGTATACCCCTTGCACGCCAAGTGTATTTTGGGCTGTAATAGCTGTAATAGCTGTCATTCCGTACACACCTAACTCTTGAAATGTTTTTAAATCAGCTTGAATACCTGCACCACCGCCACTATCTGATCCAGCAATTGTTAAAGCTTTATTCACTTTCATCTCACTCATCCTTTTCTATCCAAAATAACGATGATAAATCGTTTTTGCCTCTACTATATCTTTCGTTCCATGTACAAGTACACGCCCATCTTGAAACGCAACGAGCCTCTTTCCTTCGATCGAAAATGATAATAAATATGGATTCACTGTTAGATCAACTACACGGTCACGCAGCAGCTCTTTATATCGTTCAAAATCTAGCTCTCCATAAGGCGGTCTAATTTGAACCGTATTTCTCCCGCATAAAACTGCTGTTTTCGATGTGTTCTCTTTACTTAAGTACGGATAGATTGCCTCCGCACTACAAGATGGACAATTATGTTTTCGAAGCTTTTGCACATTCATACATGAATATTCATTTTTCCATACATCAAACGATAGAAGTCCATCCCGAAGTGAGTCATAATCCTCTACTAAAAGTTTAAGAGTTTCCGTTACTTGATGAGAAACAACGAGAGATACAGCAGGTGAAATGATTCCTGCTGTATCACATGTTGCTCCGCCAAGCGGGATAGATTGTAATAGACAAGATAGGCACGGAGTCTGCCTTGGTAAAATCGTATAAGAAAGACCGTAGCTTCCTACACATGCTCCGTAAATCCATGGAATCGAGTATTTTTGTGATATATCATTTACAATAAAACGTGTTTCAAAATTATCAGTCGCATCAATCATCACATCGACATTTGTAACAAGCTGCTCTAATTCCTCTGCTGTCACATCTTGCACATATGCTTCCACAACTACATTGCTATTAATCGCTTGTAAACGTCTTTGTGCGGCTATCGCTTTCGGAAGATTATGTTTCACATCCTCCTCACTATACAACTGCTGCCGTTGTAAATTGCTCCAATCAATATAATCGCGATCTACAATTGTTACATGTCCAACTCCCGCTCTTACAAGCATTTCTGCATTTGCACTACCAAGTGCTCCAGCTCCGATGATTAGAACATGTTTTTCTCCTATCTTTTGCTGTCCCTTTCCTCCAATTGGTGAAAATAACTCTTGGCGGGAATAACGACTATTCAACTAGACTCATTCCTTCTAACGGGCTACTTGCTGTCGCGCAGCGCTTACGTACAATACGCCCTGCTTCAAATCCTAGACGTCCTGCATGAATACCTAACTTCATTGCTTCCGCCATTTTAATAGGGTCCTTCGCTCCGGAGACAGCTGTATTTAATAACACACCATCTGCCCCAAGCTCCATTGCAAATGCTGCATCAGCTGGGCTACCAACGCCAGCATCAACAATAACCGGTACATTTGCTTGTTCAATAATAAAGCTTAAGTTTAATGGATTTACAATACCAAGTCCTGAACCAATTGGTGATGCACCAGGCATAATCGCATGTACGCCTAGCTCTTGTAATTTACGAGCTAATACAACATCATCAGATGTATAAGGAAGAACGATAAATCCTTCTTCTAGCAACATTTCAGAAGCTTTTAAAGTCTCCACTGGATCTGGTAATAACGTTTTGTCATCACCAATGACCTCTACTTTTACCATGTCGCACAGCCCTGAAGCTTTTGCTAATTTCGCAATTCGAACTGCTTCTTCAGCCGTTTTTGCTCCTGCTGTATTTGGTAGTAATGTATATTTTTTTACATCAATTTTTTCTAACAAATTGGGTTGGTCCGCATCAAAGATATCCATACGGCGTACTGCAAATGTTAAAATTTCTGCCTCTGATACTTCAATTGCTTTCCGTTGTACATCATAATCAGAAAATTTACCTGTGCCTAATAAAAGTCTAGAATTGAATGTAAATGGTCCAATCTTTAACATAATCAACCGCCTCCTACGAAAGTTACAATCTCAATTTGGTCTCCATCAAAAACAGATGCGCTTTGATGATCTTCTTTTTGCAAAATATCTTGGTTCCGTTCTACTACAACAATTTTTGTATCTAATCCTAAATGTGTAAGCAATTGTGCTACTGTCTTAATATGTTCTGGTACTTCTATTTGCCTACCATTAATTTTTAAGTTCAAGCTTCCATCTCCTTTCTAAACCGTTTTTGAAAGCAATGAATCTAGTAAATGATTCCCTTGCTTCCCCTCTATTACATCCGCCATATATTGACCAGAAACAGGACTTAATAAAATTCCGTTTCGGTAATGACCCGTACAAGCATACAGCCCTTTTATTTCCTCATGTTCTCCCATATAAGGAACTCCATGATTAGATTGTGGGCGTAATCCTGCCCACGTACTTTCCCACTCCGCTTCTTTTAAAGCCGGCAAAATGGTATACGCACGCTCTAATATCGAAGTGATACTTTCTGGTTGTACAAACTTGTTAAACGTATGAGGTTTCATTGTTGCGCCAATGACATACCGTCCCCCACGCTTTGGTGCGATATAAAATCGCTCTTGAAAAATAGGAGATCGCAGTAATAGTTTATGGCTCTTTATGGCAACAACTTCTCCTTTTACAGGATATGTACCCCAATCTTTATGAAAATAATGAAGAAGTTTCGTACTCCATGCCCCACCAGCAATAACTACTTTTTCACATGCGATCATACCTTCATTCGTAACAATTCCTTCTACTCGGTTGTTTTCTATTTTGATATCTAATACTTCTGTTTGTTCGTATATATCAGCACCAGAAATAGCCGCAGAGTGTGCGAATGCCTTTGTAAGTTCCGGTGCAATGACATGACCATCTTTCGGATAATACACAGCACCTATAATGGACGGAGAGAGATATGGCTCTTTTTCACGAAGCTGATCCCCTGATATAAAATACGATTCTTCACCCGTTTTCTGTTGCCAATTCATGATATTTAGTATTCTTATCTTCTCTTCTTCATTTTGGGCAATGCGATATATCCCTCTCTCTTCATACCCAATATCAATACCTGTTTTTTCACGTAACGCTTCTGCAAGTTGCGGAAATATTGTGCGGCTTTCTCTAGCAAGCTCAAATAGCGGGTCGTACGCATCCCACTCCGCCTGTACACCAAGTAAACCTGCCGCTGCCTGAGAAGCTTCAGACGCAATTCTTTGTTTCTCAACAATCGCAACTTGGTATCCTCTTTCTGCTAGAAAATGTGCAACGGCACTCCCAATTACACCGCCACCAATAATAGCTACATCATATTTCTTACTCATGATTTTCCGCCCACTTTCTTATTGTTTCCTTGTACAACTTCGCTTTCTCATATGGGTTACAATCATTTACAATTCCAGACATAACAGCAATGCCGCTCACACCTGACCGAAGTACTTCTCCTGTATTTTGAGGTGTTATCCCTCCAATAGCTGTAATCGGTATCGTTAATCGTCTTGCCATGTCTGAAATTTCTTCTAATCCTCTTGCCGGAACATCCTTCTTACAATTTGTCGGAAATACATGACCATAAACAAGAGAATCTGCACCATTTTTGAAAGCTGTTATCGCTTCTTCTAAGGAATGTACAGAATAGCCAACATGCAAATAAGAAAACTTTTCTTTCACAGACTTAACATCAGCACTTCGGTACCCCAATTGTACGCGAGGGATATGTAATAAAATTGCAATATCAATCCGGTCATTCATCACAAGCTTAGATGCCGGAAAGCCCCTCCTTAAGAGACTTTCCACACCTTCATATAATTCTTTCGTACTTTTTTCCCGCTCACGAATATGCAAATAGTCAATCTCACTCTCAATTTGCATCGCTACATTTGCTAACTCATCGAACTTCATTTGACCATTGGAGATCACATGGAACTCAGCTTTCATATTCATTCGCCTACTTTAAAATATTTTCAAATAATTCATTGGCAGGAACAATTTCTTTCGTCATCCCTTTTTCTTTCAACCATTTATTTTGCTTTTCCCATGACTCTTTCGTATCTGATAAAAATGGCTCATCTTTCGTTTCCATTTTCTCTAATAAAATTTTCATACTTTCTTTTTCAACTTCCGGAACAAGTGGGAAATTTTCCTTTTCTTGATGGTCTAATAAGATATGAAGCGCCTCATCTGGATTTTTCTTCATGAAGTCATATCCTTTTTGTGCACCACGTAAAAATGCTTGTAACGCGTATTTATCTTTTTTCAATGTTTTATCACCTGTTACAAAAACGAGCTCATGATAATTTGGTACGCCATAATCAGCTGGGTTAAAGTACGCTGGTTCATGTCCTTGATGACGCATAACAGGAACTTCATGGTTAATATAAGCGCCTGTTACAGCATCCACTTTTTTTGTAATTAGCGCTGGTACTAAATCAAATCCTACATCTACTACTTTTACGTTATCTGGATTCCCACCAGCTTCTTTTACCATCGTTTTTAAATACGCTTCACTTAAAGGGGTTCCAGAATAACCAACTGTCTTACCTTCTAAATCTTTTGGCGAGGCAATACCAGCTGATTTTAACGATACGACATGGTTTAATGGTGAACGAACCACAGCTCCAATTGATTTTACTGGAATTTGCTCATTTGCTTTTGCCATAACAACATCTGGTTGATAATATAAACCAACCGTTACTTTTCCAGCGGCAGCTAACGTTAATGGATCGGTTGGATTAGACGGGAATTTTATGTTCACCTTTACCCCTTCTTCTTTAAAGTATCCTTTTTCCATTGCTGCATAGATAAAACTATGAACTGCATTTGGATACCAATCGAGCATCACTGTAATTTCTTTCTCTTTCTTTTTCTTATCTGATGCTGAATTACTAGAACATCCTGCAATTAGGGCAACTAATAATGTAAATACAAAGATGCGTTTCAGTACCTTCATGAATGTTTCCTCCAACTAATAAGTTTCTTTTCTAATATAGAAACAAGTAATACAAAGAAAATAGCTAATAATGATAAGAGTACAATCGGTGCAAATACGCCTGCCCCATCTAATTGCGTCATCATTCGTTTACTAAAGTATCCTAAGCCGGCTTGTGCACCAAGCCACTCACCAATTGCCGCACCAATGACACTAAGTGGAACGGCAATTTTCAAAGCAGAGAAAAAGTACGGAAGTGCAGATGGCAACTTTAACTTTAGAAAAATATCTTTTTTCGTCGCGCCGTATGTTACCAAAAGCTCCTCCCATTCTTTTTTCGTGCTCCGCAGTCCATCATACGTATTTACTGCAATTGGGAAGAATGTAATCAAAACTGTAACGATTACTTTGCTCCAAATGGAATATCCAAACCATAAGACGAATAATGGCGCTAGCGCCGTTATTGGAATCGTTTGTGAAGCAACTAGTAACGGGTAAAATGCTCGTTCCATCCATATGCTAGCATTCATTAATATCGCTAAGCCAACACCCAGTACGACAGAAATAACAACTCCAATTAAGACTACATATAAAGTTGCCGGCAAATGAACAGTAAATAATATTTCACGCAGCGCCCACATTTTAACTAAAATTGCAGTAGGAGATGGCAAAATGTACATCTCGTCTACAATTCTAGCCCCCACTTCCCAGGCTACGAGCAGTATGCTACTCAAAATCAGCGCAGGCAATAACTCCGTCACTCGTTTCATACGAGCACCTGCCTTTTTAGCATACTAAGTAGCTCATCCTTTAAGGCTAATATTTCGGGCCTATGCAAATCTTTTCTTGAACGATCCATTCCAAGCGGTACGATTCGCTCGGTCAAAGTTGTAATAGGTTGCTCAGTCACAACTAAAATTCGGTTAGAAAGAAAAAGCGCTTCCTCTACATCGTGTGTAATAAATAAAATTGTTTTTTGCCACTGTTCCCATTGTTCAAACAACCATTCTTGCAGCGTTGCTTTCGTTAATGCGTCTAGTGCACTAAACGGTTCATCTAACAATAAAATATCCCCACCCGTTAATAAAGTTCGAATAAAAGATACTCGTTGCCGCATACCACCTGATAAATCTTTCGGATATTTGTTCTCGTATCCTTGTAAACCAAATTGTTGTAACAGTTCCTTTGCTTTTACATGTGCTTCTTTTTTCTTTGCACCTTGACATTCTAATGGCAAGGCCGCATTTTCGATAATTGTTCTCCACGGCAAAAGCATATCTTTTTGCGGCATATATCCTACAGGGTGACTCTTTGTTTCTGTCAGCTGAATCGTTCCAGCCGCCGCATCTTCTAACCCTGTAATTAAACGAAATAATGTACTTTTGCCACAGCCACTCGGTCCAATGATGCTAACAAACTCTTTTTCTTGTATAGAAACATTTAGCCCATTAAGAATTGGCTTTTCATCATAATGAAATAAAACATTATGAAACTGTAGTATGCTCTTGCTCCTCAAAACCCCACATCTCCTTACGATATGCCATATCCCAGAATAAATATTCAAATCGGCTGGAATATAAGAAAATCTCTTCTAATCGAGCTAACTCTTGTTCAGATTTCCCATCAGCTAGTTCATTTAACAAGTCCATTAACCAAATGCAGAGGTTTCCGTATTCTTCGGAGCTATACCCTTGAATCCACTCCCCAAAAAATTCGTGATCCCTCGCGGATGGAATATCATTTAAACGCTTTCCAATTTCCCAATAGCTCCACATACACGGGAGAAGTGCTGCAATTAATTCCGCAAGTGTACCATTTTGAGATACTGACATCATATAGTTTGTATACGCTAAATTTTTAGCAGATGGCTTTGCTTCTTCCATCTCTTGTACAGAAATACCAAGACGCTTTGCATACTGTTTATGAATTGTCATTTCTCCATTTAGAATGCCATCTATTTGCTCTGCAAATTTCGCCATCACTTGTGGATTATTTGCTTTCACAACACCAATTGCATATAATTTTGCATAGTCTAGCAAATATAAATAATCTTGTATGATGTAATATTGAAATCTATCTTTTTCTAACGTACCATCCCCCATTCCAGTTACAAACGGATGATTATGACTTTTCTCCCAAACCGGCTGCACCGTTTCAAACAATCTCTCACAAAACTTCATTTCTATTTCCCCTTCCTTATATGTATTTATCCAAATAAAAAACCACTTCTATATAAGAAGTGGTTACAGCAAATAAAAATACATTTATTCGTTGTTCCACTTCCCTTCGCTAGTATTATCTAGATCAGGTCCGTAAGGGTTAAGGATTATTCCTCTCTCAGCCTATAAAGCACCCCTAGTGGTTTTCATTATTAAATTATGAAATAAAAAAGCCCCGTTTCTTTACGCAAAGAAACGGGGACCTACTACTCAAGTCCGAATTGCTTCCCTACGCTAGCATAATCTAGATCAGGTAGTTAAAGGATCAAAGACTTCCGGTCTTACTCTCAACTGGCAACACCAGCTCTCCTAGCATAATATGAAATTACCATAGTCAGTATAACACTGTCATAGGTCATCAGCAACTGTTTTACCTTCGTACATTCTTATTTATATATAAATCCATTTTGATTTTCTAACAGATACATTATGGTTATGAAAAACAGACAGAGATCCTCTCTCCCATCTAAAAAGAAATGGTTTTTATGTCAGTTTTTCAATTTGTATTTATATATAATTGGCATATTGTCCATATTCTAATAGTTATTTATCTATTATTCTTGTCATATATTTCAATTTCATTAAAAAATAGTTTTTTGTTCTTATTTCCTATTACAGTTATGTGAACTATGCACAAAGCATTATATCTTTATACTATAATAAAAAACATATGAATACATCTATGGGAGGGCTAATATTAGATGAAACAGAAAGCTCCAGCTTTAACTACAGTCGCATCTCTACTTCCACCTATAAATCAAGTAGATACACGTACTGTAACAGCTCAACAATTGTCTGCACAAAACACTCAATCTATAAAAACCAATCCAAAAACATTATATTCTAATAATGAAATAAATACAAGAGCTAATAACTCTTTAACAAAACATAACCGCAGTAAGTCCACTTCATTATTTAGTTCGGTGGTAATACTATATGCCGCGTAATATCCCTTTAATCATTGAATATTTGGCTTTTCTCGGATTAATCTGTTGCTTAATAATTTACAATACGAACATTGTGTTTTTAAGTATTATTATCGCTTTTGTTGCCCTCGAAGCTTTAATGGAAGCATTCAAAATCCGACTAAAAAAGCAAATTTCTCATATATATACTGCACTTTTCATTATAAGCGGTTTAATTGTAAATATTATTTATAGTGGGTTCCATATCGCTGCTATACTCCCTGTATTTTTTATTGGAGTGCTCCTTTTTATTTCCCAATATATTTATATTCCTGATCACCGTAAGAAGCAACAAGAAAGAGCTGAAGCTTAAACTACAAAAGGGGACCTCAATCGAAGTGAGATCCCCTTTTGTATATATAACAACTTCTCTTTATCCACACGCATACCGTTCATAAATAAAGCTTAAATTATACTTCTTCTCTAAGCTCATTCGTTGTTCATCATCACACCAGTAAAATAAAATATCATGAATCGTTGCATAACGCTTATTTTTTAAAAATTGTTTAATAAATGATGGCAAACAATCATGTAATTGTATAAAAATATAATTCCGCAAAATTTCTTCCTTATATTCAATTCCTTTACACACATACATTAGCTCTTCACAATAATATGCATGTTGTGGAACTTGAATCATTTCAAAAAATGGCACATAAGATAATAGTTTTCCGATAAAGTGCTCATATCGATTCATAAACTCAAATGACATATGCTCCATCATTTCCTTCATTACATAAAGATAATCATCCACATGTGTAGTCTTTAACGGATTCAGGCGATCGGAAATTTGAGCAATTACAGCCTTTTGACATGCAACAACAGGACGACTCGGTCCATAATACGTTAAAAAATCCGTACACTTACGATATTTTTTTAACAAATCATATATGTATAAGTCATAAACGTACGTGTTACAGTATATTGCTAAATTCATCATCTCTCGATCTAATTCTTCTTTAGACAATCGTTTTGCTTGTTTGCAAATATAAAAGAATGTAAGTTCCATTACTTCCTTATGAGACAATAAATGTTTATATTTTTCAATACACTCTTCATTAAATTTAATTCTTTCCCATATCAATATATCTTCATTTTCTAATTTTCCAATTCGATACTTTACAATTAAGTAATTCCAAGCCACAACTTCAGTTAACATGTCCCACGTTTCGTATTCCATAGATGTATGTACAAATTCCTCTAATTTATGGTCCACCATAAATGTATAAGCTTCCTTATACCAGCCAATTTTATGGCATAAATGAACAATACGAACTAAAGTTGGTATTTCATCCTTATGAAACTGTGGTAAACTCTTTACTTGATTCATTCCATATAAAATAAATGGAGCCAAGTTCTCTTGTTTATAAAATTCTTTTTTCTTCCAAGCTAAAATTGTCCGCTCTTTCCCCTCGCCCTTCGGCTGCCTCGGTATAAGTAAAGACAATAAATCCGCAAAGTTATCAGGGGCCACGTAGACATCTGTAACTAAATTCCAGTTCGGATTATGTTGTACATCCTCCATCATTTCCCCTCCTTTTCTATTTATTTTATATAATTTTTGGTAGTTTAGTAAGTGACCAGAATATTGTTAATATATTTTTAAAAATTTATGAAACTTATTATCTATTATATCATTTTTTATCCTAGCAAAAGTTAATAATACACATTGTTCATTAAAATTCAGGGAAATTAACATTATGGATACGTTTTAATAATATTTTGTATAAAACGTATCCATTGCAATTTACA
The DNA here is from genome assembly GCF_054570475.1 of Bacillus sp. C1. Taxonomy (NCBI): domain Bacteria; kingdom Bacillati; phylum Bacillota; class Bacilli; order Caryophanales; family Bacillaceae; genus Bacillus; species Bacillus sp. C1. Next base: position 1,851 of record NZ_JBTMZT010000002.1, on the reverse strand, counting down.
GAAGGTATTCAAATATACTATTTGCAAGTGGCAAAATCATTTATATAATCTTCATTCTGTATGCTCAGAAATCTCACTTAAAGCAAACCCTGCTTGGTCATCAGCCTTTTCTGTTACAGCTAAATCTCCTAGCGATAACATTCCCACAAATTGACCATTCTCAACTACTGGTAACCTTCTCACTTGATAACGAGCCATTAATTCTGTAGCCTTTTCGATAGCATCATCAGGAGATACCGAAACAATTTCTGTTGTCATCACATTTGTAATTTTATTAGATCCCGGATGCTTATCAGCAATTCCACGAACAACTAAATCACGATCTGTAACAAGACCAATCACCTGATTGTTCTCTACAATTGGAATTACTCCAATTTTCTCTTCTTTCATTTTTACAGCAGCTTCATATACATTATCTAGTGGTGTACACTGTACAACATTGGTACTCATAAATTCTCTAACTGTTGACATGCGGTTCTATTCCCTCCTTTTTATACATACTATAGCTTTTCCAAATCCCCTTTATTTCATGTGGTATATCAGGAAGGAATTAACCATTCTTTCCTTGCAATCTTTATTAGAGCATCCACCCAAGAGCACACCTAACCCCCTAGTAACAGTGCAACTGAAGCTTTAACAATCATGCCTCAAAGGGCCGGTTGCTATAGAAGTAACCACACATAATATCCAGATAGAGGTCACCACAGTTCCAACTATCGATACAACAAAAAAGGTCATCAGAAATGTTAATTTCATAACATTTCTGATGACCTTAAAATAATGACCCGTACGGGATTCGAACCCGTGTTACCGCCGTGAAAGGGCGGTGTCTTAACCACTTGACCAACGGGCCATGGCTCCGCAGGTAGGACTCGAACCTACGACCGATCGGTTAACAGCCGATAGCTCTACCACTGAGCTACTGCGGAATATGGTGGGCCTAAATGGACTCGAACCATCGACCTCACGCTTATCAGGCGTGCGCTCTAACCAGCTGAGCTATAGGCCCATATTTTCTACAGGGGCAGTAGGAATCGAACCCACACTGGAGGTTTTGGAGACCTCAGTTCTACCTTTAAACTATGCCCCTAAGTGGTGCCGGCTAGAGGACTTGAACCCCCAACCTACTGATTACAAGTCAGTTGCTCTACCAATTGAGCTAAGCCGGCTTTTCAGACAAAAAAAGATGGCTCGGGACGGAATCGAACCGCCGACACGAGGATTTTCAGTCCTCTGCTCTACCGACTGAGCTACCGAGCCAAAAATAAATGGCGGTCCCGACCGGGGTCGAACCGGCGATCTCCTGCGTGACAGGCAGGCATGTTAACCACTACACCACGGGACCATTTGGTTGCGGGGACAGGATTTGAACCTGCGACCTTCGGGTTATGAGCCCGACGAGCTACCAGACTGCTCCACCCCGCGATGATATAATACTTTTCAAGAAAAATGGAGGAGGTAGAGGGATTCGAACCCCCGCGCGATTCTCACCGCCTGTCGGTTTTCAAGACCGATCCCTTCAGCCAGACTTGGGTATACCTCCATGAAGTAAATATCAATCATATTCTTATTATCTTTTATATCTAATAGTTTTAATTAACTATTAAATCATTCCATTTTAGTTATAAAAAATGGAGGAGGTAGAGGGATTCGAACCCCCGCGCGACTCTCGCCGCCTGTCGGTTTTCAAGACCGATCCCTTCAGCCAGACTTGGGTATACCTCCATATAACTAAAGTGGAGCCTAGCGGGATCGAACCGCTGACCTCCTGCGTGCAAGGCAGGCGCTCTCCCAGCTGAGCTAAGGCCCCAAAACAAATATCGGGAAGACAGGATTTGAACCTGCGACCCC